>NZ_JAIZQO010000001.1:0-1149885 GCF_020419725.1 Burkholderia sp. AU38729
TCCCGAACAGGACCGTGAAACGACTCTACGCCGATGATAGTGCGGATTCCCGTGTGAAAGTAGGTAATCGTCAGGCTCCCTAAGCCAGAAACCCCCGCCCGAAAGGCGGGGGTTTTTGCATTTCAGCGGCGGAAATGCTTTGCGAGCGGGATGGACAGCAGGCTGGATACAGCTCCGCGTCACTCCTACCTCCAGGCACGTTTCCCAGCGCCACACCTCGATCTGGCGGAAACCGGGGGGCGAATGCGTCGACCCAGGCCTCCAATGTTCTCCCGACACTCTCTCTGGACCACACATCCATCGGCCTCCCATTAGTCCCCATCAGACGTCGATTTATCCACGAATGGCGCGATGATGGCTGACGATGGGCGATGTTTTGTCGAAAATGGCTGGCAATTGATGTGTTCGGGCAAAAGGCATCTTGCACCATCTACCGGTCCTTCGACGCGGTGTATCGACGTGATCGCCGGCACACACAACAAACTCAGCGCTAAATCATCACAAAAATCTATGCGCATAAAGTCCATTCGCGCGACATGCCCTGCAGAGCGGGGTGCAAGCCCTTCGGGGTAATATCACCGTTCGTCCCGATCCCCGGTGCTTCCAGGCAACCGCCGGCGGTCGGGGTCCGCCGTATCCCGTCTCCCGCACCGTTCATGACTGATAGCCCTGCACAAAGTGGTCGGACGACCGACTTCTTGCCGTATCTCGTCGCCGCAACGTTCTTCATGGAGTACCTCGACACGACCGTGATCGCGACCGCGCTACCGCAAATGGCGCGCTCGTTCGGTGTCGGGCCGAATGCGCTGAGCCTCGGGATGACGGCCTACATGCTGGCACTGGCAGTGTTCATCCCGATCAGCGGCTGGATCGCGGACCGGTATGGCTCGCGCACGGTGTTCGCCAGTGCAATCGTCGTCTTTACCGGTGCGTCGGTGCTGTGCGGGTTGTCCGAAGGTGTCGTGACATTCACCGCTGCGCGCCTGCTGCAAGGCGTCGGCGGGGCGATGATGGTGCCGGTCGGGCGCATGATCGTCGTTCGCAGCACCGAGAAGGCGAAGCTGATGCGCGCGATCGCGACGATCACGTGGCCAGGCATCGTCGCTCCTGTCGTCGGGCCGCCGATCGGCGGCTTCATCACGACCTATGCATCATGGCGGTGGATCTTCCTGCTGAACGTCCCGTTCGGCATTGCCGCACTGGTCTGCACCTGGCTGATCGTCCGGAACACGCGGGCCGACGAGCAACGACCGCTCGACTGGGGCGGCTTCGTACTCGCCGGAGGTGCGCTGACCTGTCTGTTGATCGGCACCGAAGCGGCCGGCCAGCAGGACGTCCACTTTACGCGCGCAGCCGTCCTGGTGGGCGCGAGCGTGGTGTTCGGCATCGCCGCCTGGTGGCATGCGCAACGTTGTGCACATCCGCTGCTCGACTTCACGACATTGAAAGTGCCGACGTTCTCGGTGACCGTGATCACCGGGTCGATCACGAGGATGGCCATCAATGCCGTGCCGTACCTGCTGCCGCTGCTGTTCCAGATCGGTTTCGGGCTGTCGCCGTTCCAGTCCGGCCTGCTGCTGCTCGCGAGTGCGCTCGGCAATCTCGGGATGAAGGCGGGAACGTCGTGGATTCTCGACCGCTACGGCTTTCGGCGCGTCGCACTCGTCGACGTGACGATAGTCGGCCTCTTCACGATCGCGTGCGGCTGGCTGACTGCATCGACGCCACTGGCGATCACGCTGTTCGTCGTATTTGTCTACGGACTGACGCGGTCGATGCAGTTCACGACGCTCGCGACGCTGGCCTATGCGGATATCCCGGCCCAGCAGACAAGCGCGGCCAGCACGTTGTGGAGCGCTGCTCAGCAGATGACGATCGGAATGGGCATCGCGTTCGGTGCGTTGTCGCTTCGACTCGCAGCGTTGGTGCGGGGCGATGTGGCCGGCATGCACTACGTACTCGACGACTTTCGCTGGGCATTCGTCGCAGCGGGCGTGCTCGCATTGCTGACGTTGCCGGGCTACGCACGGCTCGCCTCCGATGCGGGTGATCGATTGCGGGCGAATGTGGCGCGCGGGTAGGTCGGGTCCCATCGACGTTGTGCTGCGACAGGTGAGTGCTTCTGCTTCCTGTCGCTCACTTGAGACGTCGATCCGACGAGTCGCGACGGTCTGCAGCGAATCGAAAGCGATCATTTGCCGGATTGGATGGATGAACTGGTCGCGCGCCGATGTCCGTTTGCAAAGAATCCGGATGGGTAACGAGCGATTGGCATGCCGGATGCGCGGCATTTCCCGCACAAATCCGTCTGCGTGACGGATGGCCTGCGAGCATCGTGCGTATTCCGCTCGCCGTCACTGCGCGTCATGGAAGATGATGCCGACCGTGTGGCGATGGCCGTTCCGAATCCGGCTGACGCCGTGGCGCAGGTTGACGCGATAGACGCCGCGCGTTCCCTGCACGGGCCTGCCGTGCACGGCGAAGATGACGGCGTCGCCTTGTGTCAGCGGCACCACTTCCGCGCGCGATTGCATGCGTGGTCGCTGTTCCGTCAGCACGAACTCCCCACCCGTGAAATCACGGCCGGGCGCCGACAGCAGGATCGCGACCTGGAGCGGAAAGACATGCTCGCCATACAGGTCCTGATGGAGGCAGTTGTAGTCGTCGGCGCCGTATTGCAGGATCAGCGGCGTCGGTCGCGTCTGTCCTGCTGCATGGCAGCGAGCGAGGAAGACCGCGTGGTCTGCCGGATAGCGGACGTCGATCCCGAGTGCCGTGTTCCAGCGATTCGCGATTGGCGCGAGATGCGGGTAGAGCGTCGCACGCAGCTCGGCGATGACCGCGGGGAGCGGATACGCGAAATACTTGTATTCGCCGCGACCGAACCCGTGCCGCGCCATCACGACGCGCGAGCGATAGAGCGCATCGTGAGGATAGAGCGACGCGAGCGTCGCGCATTCGCTGGCCGAGAGCAGGCCCGGCACGCGCGCGCATCCGTAGCGATCGAGATCGGCATCGACAGTCGTCCAGTCGATCGCATCGACGCGTTGCGCAATTTCCAGTGATTCGACGGCAGGTTGCAGGTCGGCAATGTTCACGGGCATAGCTCGGTTCGTCAGCAATGTAGCGCCATGCAGTCGTGCGGAATGCTTCGGGCACGTCGTCCGCACGGTCGAGTCCACGGTAAATGTTGATGAGCCCAGTCTACGGATGTCGATGCGCCGGCGCGCTCCAGATCTTGCGCTTCAATTCGGGAAAGGAAGAGGGTGAGCGTTCGCGACGGCATGGACGCACCGAATGCCTCGACGAGTCGAGTTGGCGAGACGGAGAGACGGGACAGCGAGGGACAAGGGGCGAATCTTCTCCAGCAGGTAGCCGGCTCCGCCCGGCCACCCGCTGCATCACCGCTTACGCCACCGACCGGAACAGCCAATAGAGCCCGCCGGCAAGCACGATCGACGCCGGCAGCGTCAGCACCCACGCCAGCACGAGGCTGCGCACCGTGCCCCACTGCAAGCCCGATCCGTTCGCCGCCATCGTGCCTGCGACGCCCGACGACAACACGTGCGTCGTCGACACCGGCAATCCGTACACGTCGGCCGCGCCGATCGTGAGCATCGCCACGAGTTCGGCCGATGCGCCCTGTCCGTACGTCAGATGCTGCTTGCCGATTTTCTCGCCGACGGTCACGACGATCCGCTTCCAGCCCACCATCGTGCCGAGGCCCAGTGCGATCGCGACCGCCACCTTCACCCACGTCGGAATGAACTTGGTCGCGTGGTCGAGCTGCTTGCGATAGTTGTCGATCGCGAGCTTGTCGTCGGCGGCGAACGCGGGCCGGCCGGACTTCTCGATCAGGCGGATGGCTTCGGAGACCAGATACATCGTGTTGCGTACGTTGTCGACGTCGCGTTGCGGCACGGCCGCCATCGAGCCCGATGCACCGACCGCGGTCGCGAGCGACGCGGACAACTGCTGTACGGCGGGGATCACGGCCGGCGTCAGTTCGCGATGCTGGACGTAAAGCTCGACGTCGGCACGCGGGTTCGCGGACGGTGCAACGCCGTTCGTGTACTTCCCGAACGTCGCGGCGGCCTGGTTCGCGACCGCCACGAAGGTCTGCGTCTCGGCCGGCGTGACGGCCTTGTTCAGCGCATAGGCGGTCGGCACCGTGCCGATCAGGATCAGCATGATGAGCCCCATCCCTTTCTGGCCGTCGTTCGAGCCGTGCGCGAACGACACGCCCGTGCAGGTCAGGATCAGCAGGCAACGAATCCAGAACGGCGGCGGCTGGTCCTTCGGCGGCTCCTTGTACAGCTCCGGAATCCGCACGAGGGTTTTCAGCACGAGCAGCAGCAGCGCCGCGCACAGGAAGCCGACGAGCGGCGAGAGCAGCAGCGACTTGCCGACGCCAAGCGCCTGGCCCCAATCGACGCCGCTCGTGCCGGACGGCCCGTGCATCAGCTGGTTCATCAGCCCGACGCCGATGATCGACCCGATCAGCGTATGCGAGCTCGACGACGGCAACCCGAAATACCAGGTCGCGAGGTTCCATACGATCGCGGCGATCAGCAGCGCGAACACCATCGCGAAGCCCGCACCGCTGCCGACCTGCAGGATCAGCTCGACCGGCAGCAGTTGCAGGATGCCGAACGCGACGGCGCCGCTCGAGATCATCACGCCGAGGAAGTTCCACAGGCCGGACCAGATCACCGCGACGTTCGGTGTCAGCGAGTGCGTATAGATCACGGTGGCCACCGCGTTCGCGGTGTCGTGGAAACCGTTGACGAATTCGAAGCCGAGCGCGATCAGCAGCGCGGCGCCGAGCATCAGGTACGGGAACAGCGATCCTTCGCGCATCGGCGACAGATCGTCGATCAGGTGCGTGGCGATATACACCGCACCGATCGCGAGCACCAGCAGGAAGACGGCGTAGCCGAGCTGCTTGGTGCGCTCGACGGAACCCGAATTGTTCGGGGCAGACGAAGCAGGCTGATTCATGACGGTATCTCGTAAGGGAACCGCGACTGATCCTAGCTTCGGCTAGCAGTCAGTTTGATGACAGCAGGGACAACGAACGGCGTGTCTTGCAGCGGCGTAAGGTGAACGTCGCCAGGCAATCGCGATACGACGCGACACGTCGGCTCGTGTCGTGCCCGATATTGCGAATGCAACACGGCGAGCGGCTACGTCGCAGTGTCGCGCCGGTCGTCGGCGGCGATCAACGTCCATCCGTGCGGCGACGCAGCGAATCTCGTGCACGACAGTGGTGCGACGTCGATGCGGATTGCCGCGCCGGGATCCATTCGCAGCGCATGCGCGACGGCCGCGCGAACGATCGGCGCATGCGTGATGGCGACGATGTCGCGGCCGTGTTGCAGCGCGTTCAACCATGTGCCGACGCGGCGCATCGCTGCATCGAACGATTCGCCGCCGTGCGGGGACGCGGAGGGATCGCCGATCCACGCGCCCAATTCGTCAGGCAGGTCGCGCGCGAGGTCGTGCAGCCGCTTGCCGCGCCAGTTTCCGTAGTCGATGTCGCGCAGCGCGTCATCGATGGCGGCACGCAGGCCGAGCGCATCGGCGGTCTGCACCGCACAGCGGGCCGGGCTGCACAGCACGCGCGCGCCGGTCACGCGTGCCCACCGGTCGTGCAGCGCCGCGGCGTCGGCGAGCCCGTGCGCGTCGAGCGGGTCGTCGTCGGGAAACGTACCGGTGCGCATTGCCCGGGTCGAGGCGTGCGCGATCAGGCGCAGCGAGGCAGGCATGTTCATGTCGTTGTGCGGATGATCCGGGACGAGCGAATTCGATCACCCGTCGCCGCTTCAATACGCGAACGTTCGCGCGTACAATTCGCCCGATACGAAACGCGGAAGCCGGTGCAATTCCGGCGCGGTCGCGCCACTGTAACCGGTGATCCATGATCCCGGAAGCCAGACCTGCCTTCGTACCCATCCAACATTTGTCGGGGCGCGATTCCCCTGAGGTGCATCCATGAGCGAAGCAGTGCTGAAGCCGGCGGTCGTGCCGGCACCCATCCCCGTCCGCGAACTGTTGCCGTGGGCCGTGTTCGTCGGCCTGATCCTGTTGCTCGCGCTGTATTTCGTCGGTGCGGAACAAGGCGCGACGTCGCTGGTGCCGGGCATGTATGTCCACGAGTTCGTCCACGACGGCCGCCATCTGCTCGGCTTCCCCTGCCACTGACGCGGAGTTCACGATGGTCGGAAAGCTGCTCATGCGCGGGATGCTCGCAGGCATCGCCGCAGGCCTCCTCACGTTCGGTTTCGCGAAAATCGTCGGCGAACCGCAAGTCGATCAGGCAATCTCCTTCGAGGAAAAAACCGAAGCCGCCCGAGGCGAAGCACCGGAACCCGAACTGGTCAGCCGCCACACGCAAGCCGGCCTCGGTCTGCTGACGGGCGTCGTGACCTACGGCGCGGCATTCGGCGGGTTGTTCTCGCTCGTCTTTGCGTATGCGTATGGCCGAGGCAGCCGCCTCCCGGCACGGCCGCTGGCTGCGTGGCTCGCGCTGGCGTCGTTCGTCTCGCTCGTGATCGTGCCGAACCTCAAGTACCCGGCGAATCCGCCGTCGGTCGGCGACCCCGACACGATCGGCTATCGCACGGGGTTGTTCTTCCTGATGATCGCGATCTCGGTCGCGACGATGGTGTTCTCGGTCAGCGTGCGCCGCCATCTGCTGGCGAAGCTCGGGCAGTGGAACGCGTCGATCGTCGCCGGCCTCGTGTTCGTCGCGATCATCGCGGCCGTGCAGATCGGGCTGCCGTCGGTCAGCGAGTTGCCGGCCGAGTTCCCGGCGGCCTTGCTGTGGAAGTTCCGCGTGGCGGCCATCGGCATGCAGGTGATCATGTGGACGACGATCGGCCTGCTGTTCGGCGCGTGGGTCGAGCGCGGCGAACGCATCGGCATGCGCGCCGCCTGACGCACATTGCAACGGGGCGTGCCTAGCGCAGCATGCGTGGCGCGCTCCACGTCGATTCGCGCGCCAGCGCGACGAACGCGGCCAGATAGTCGATCGATGCCGGTATGGCTGAGCGCCGATTGCGTGAGGTGCAGCACATGGGCGGCCGCGGTCAGCGAGCCCTGGCGCTCGACCTCACGAATGACGACGAGATGGAATCGTTCCAGCATGGATATCGCTCGCGCAACAGGTGCATGAATAACTTTAATGGATAAATGAAATAATTCCATTTTATTTCATGATTTGAAATCCCTATCATGGCTCCCGGACATGCAATTTCTCTTCTGGACGGCAGCTCATGGTCACGACACACAACCTCGGTTTTCCGCGCATCGGCGCGAAGCGCGAACTCAAGTTCGGTCTCGAACGCTACTGGAAAGGCGAATCGTCGCGCGACGAGCTGAAGGCGCTGGGCGCCGAGTTGCGCCAGCGTCACTGGAACGACCAGCGCGGTCTGGACCTCGTGCCGATCGGCGACTTCGCGTTCTACGATCAGGTGCTCGACATGAGCTTCACGCTCGGCAACCTGCCGAAGCGCGTGCAGGGTTTCCACGGCGACGTGCTCGACAACTATTTCCGTGTCGCACGCGGCCGTTCGGCGCAGTCGGCGGACGCGCATGCCGCGTGCTGCGGCGGCGTCGCGGCCGGTGAAATGACGAAGTGGTTCGATACGAACTATCACTACATCGTGCCGGAATTCCACGCGGACACGAACTTCTCGCTCGACCCGTCGCGCCTGCTCCAGCAACTGGCGGAAGCGCAGGCACGGGGCGTGGCTGCGAAGCCGGTGATCCTCGGCCCCGTCACGTATCTGTGGCTCGGCAAGGCGAAGGACGATTCCGACCGCCTCGCACTGCTGCCGAAGCTGCTGCCGGTGTACGGCGCACTGCTCGACACGCTGACCGCGCAGGGCGTCGAATGGGTGCAGATCGACGAGCCGATCCTCGTCACCGAACTCGACGACGAATGGCAACAAGCGTTCAGGACCGCGTACGCCACGCTCGAAACGCGCCGCATCAAGGTGCTGCTCGCGACGTATTTCGGCCAACTGCAGGGCAATCTGGCGCTCGCGCGTTCGCTGTCGGTCGACGGCCTGCATGTCGATGCGATCAACGCACGCGACGAAGTCGACGCGCTGGCGCGTGACCTGCCGGCCGGGCGCGTGCTGTCGGTGGGCGCGATCAACGGCCGCAACATCTGGAAGACCGACCTGAACGCGACGCTCGACTGGCTCGAGCCGCTCGCGAAGCAACTGGGCGATCGCCTGTGGATCGCACCGTCGTGCTCGCTGCTGCACGTGCCGGTCGATCTCGCGAGCGAAGAGAAGCTCGATGCGGAAATCCGTTCATGGCTCGCGTTCGCGCTGCAGAAGCTCGACGAGCTGAAGGTCCTCGCGACCGCACTGAATGAGGGCCGCGACAAGGTGGCCGACGCGCTGGCCGCGAACGCCGCCGCGATTCATTCGCGCCGCCAGTCGCCGCGCGTGAACAACCCGGCGGTGAAGGCCGCGATCGCCCGGATCGACGCGCAGCTCGGCAACCGCGCGAGCCCCTATACGCAGCGCGCGCCGAAGCAGTCGGCGCGCCTGAACCTGCCGGCGTTCCCGACGACGACGATCGGCTCGTTCCCGCAGACCGGCGAAATCCGTCAGGCCCGCAGCCAGTTCAAGGCCGGCGCGCTGGACGAAGCCGGTTACCGCGCGGCGATGCAGGCCGAGATCGAACGCAGCGTACGCGAACAGGAGTCGCTCGAACTCGACGTGCTCGTGCACGGCGAAGCCGAGCGCAACGACATGGTCGAATACTTCGGCGAGCAGCTCGACGGCTACGCGTTCAGCCAGTTCGGCTGGGTGCAGTCGTACGGTTCGCGCTGCGTGAAGCCGCCGATCCTGTTCGGCGACATCAGCCGCCCGAAGGCGATGACGGTCGAATGGATCACGTACGCGCAGTCGCTGACGAACAAGCCGATGAAGGGCATGCTGACCGGCCCGGTGACGATCCTGAACTGGTCGTTCGTGCGCGACGACCAGCCGCGCTCGGTGTCGTGCTACCAGCTCGCGCTGGCTATCCGTGAAGAAGTGCTCGATCTCGAGAAGGCCGGCGTGCGCGTGATCCAGATCGACGAGGCCGCGCTGCGCGAAGGGCTGCCGCTGCGCCGCGCGCAGTGGGGCGAGTACCTGAAGTGGGCGGTCGAATCGTTCCGTATCGCCGCGAACGGCGTGCAGGACGATACGCAGATCCACACGCACATGTGCTATTCGGCGTTCAACGACATCATCGCGTCGATCGCCGACATGGATGCGGACGTGATCACGATCGAGACATCGCGCTCGGACATGGAGCTGCTCGACGCGTTCGACACCTTCAAGTATCCGAACGAAATCGGGCCGGGCGTGTACGACATTCATTCGCCGAACATCCCGACGCAGGCGCACATCGTCGGCCTGATGAAGAAGGCGGCCGAGCGGATTCCGGCGGAACGCCTGTGGGTGAACCCGGACTGCGGCCTGAAGACGCGCCAGTGGGCGGAAGTGATTCCGGCGCTGACGAACATGGTCGCCGCCGCGAAGACGCTGCGCAACGCGGTGCAATAACGCGCGCAGGTTGCGTGCCGGCCGCCGCGCTCGATGATCGGGCGGCGCGGCCGGCGGCGTGACTTATGCCGTGACGGGAGGGCCCGGTGTCACGGGCAGTGCGTGATCATGCGCGCTCGTGTTCGAGGGGCTCGGCGGGCGTTTCAGGAGAGGGCGTCTCGGCAATGATGCGGCGTTCGCGTGCGAGGTCGAGCGACCGCGACAGCAGCCAGTACGCAGCGCCCGCGACCACCAGGCCGACGAGCCACGCGATATCCACGCCGCCGAGCATGCGAGCGAACGGCCCGACGAAAATCTCGCGGTTTGCTTCGGCGTCGAAGATATAGAAGAACGGCACCATCGCCGCGAAGCCGACAAAGTAGGCGACGATGCCGCGCGGTTGCCACGCGCCGTAGAGCCCGTTCGGCATGAAGAAGTGCGCGATCGCATAGTGACCGCGGCGCACGAAGAAATAGTCGACGAGATTCACGGCGGTCCACGGTACGAGGAAGTAGAGCATCAGCGTCAGGAACGTCTGCAGCAGCGCGATGCCGTTGCCGCGGATCGCGAATACGCAGGCCAGCACGAACGTGCTGATCGCGATGATCGATGCCACGCGCGCGCGGCGCGTCGGCCGGATCGGCACGATCGAATCGGCGGCGGTCAGTACGGTCAGCATCGCGCTGTACGCGTTGAGCGCGATGATCGGCAGGAAGCCGACCAGCGAGACGATCGCGATCAGCTTGCCGAGGCCCGGCACGAGTGACGAGCCGACGTCGTTCATCGCGACCAGCGCATCGGCCGCATGCAGCTTCTGCGCGAGCCACGCGCCGAGGCCGATCATCCAGGTGCCCGACAGCGACGCGCCGGCGAAGATCACGGCGATCAGCTTCGCGCGGCGCGTGTTTTTCGGCAGATAACGCGAATAGTCCGACACATATGGGGCATACGAAATGTTGTAGCTCGCGGCGATCGCGAATTGCGTGGCGAACGCGATCCAGTTGAAGCCCGGAGCGGCAACCGGTGCAACGGTAGTGGGTGCCGGCGTCGCATGGCCGAACGCGAGCGCGAGTGTCACGAGCGCATAGAGCGGCAGTGTCGCGATCAGCGCCCACGTGAAAGTCCGGTGCATCAGGTCATGGCCGTAGATGGCGAGCAGCGCACCTGTCGTCACGGCGGCGATGGCGACGAAGCCGCCATCGATGCCGAATACGTTGTGCACGCCGTCGACCATCAACGACACGTTGACGACGTTGAAGCCGACGAACACGAACAACGTCGCGAGCAGCGCGACGATCACGCCGCGATAGCCGAACTGCGCGCGCGACTGGATCATCTGCGGCAGCCCCATCTCGGGCCCCTGCGAGCCGTGAAACGCCATGAAGATCGTGCCGAACATGATCCCGAGCGCACCCGCGAGCGTCGTCCAGCCGGCGGACAGGCCCATGCCGGGTCCGACGAAGCCGATCGAGATCGTGAAGAAATGGAAGTTGCCGAGGAACCAGAACGGCCCCTGGCTGGCGAGTTTCGCGTGGCGCTCGTGTTCGGGAATGTAGTCGATCGAGTGGTGCTCGATCGCAAGGCCGGCCGATTCGGTGCGACCGAGATCGAGCGTGTCGGGGCGGGTCATGACGACTTGTCTCCTGGGTCGGGCGCGGTTCGGCAGGGCGACCGCGTGCGCCAGCCTGCCGCGACGTCTGCGTGGCAAGCGATGAATAGCGTGGAACCGGGAGGCGGTGCGACGCACCGCCGACGCGTGCAACGAAAAACGGGCAGGCGAGGCGCCTGCCCGTTGCGAGCGGTTACGCGGTGCGTGCGCCGCGCGGCAGCGGCGTTTCCTTCTGATTTGTCGCGCCCGCATCGTCGATGCTCACGCGACGCGAGATCAGCCACACGCACAGCGACGACAGGATAGCGGCGCTCGTGTACTGGAGCGCGAGCGGCCACCATTGCGGCGCGCTGTTCTGCGCGATGAGGGTCGCGACGAGCGGCGTGAGGCCGCCGGCGAGCGCGCCGCACACCTGGTACGCGATCGAGATCGCCGTGTAGCGGATGCGTGCGACGAAGATGCCGCTGACGAAGCCCGCGACCACCGAGTAGTAGCCCGATTCCGCGAGCGTCGCGAGGCCGACGCCGACCGTGATCGACAGCGGCGTGCCCATGTGCACGAGCGGCAGCATGACGAACGGGACGATCGCGGCCCATGCGCCGGTGATCAGCAGCACGCGCGTGGTGCCGAAGCGCTGCGCGAGGAACGCGGCCGCGAGCTGCACGACGAACTGCAGCACGGCGACGATCGTCATGCAATGCAGCACCATCGACCGGTCGAGCGACAGGAACTGCGTCGCGTAGCTGATCATGAAGATGTTGCTGAAATACACGCCGGCGATGCCATACACGTTCGCGCCGATCGCGAGCAGCAGCAGCGGCCAGTACTTGAGCGCTTCGCGCAGCGGTTTTTGCGCGATGTTGCCGCTCTTCTTGACTTCCTCGAACTCGGGAGACTCGGACACGCTCGCGCGGATCACGAAGCCGACGATCAGCAGCACGGAGCTTGCCAGGAACGGCACGCGCCAGCCCCAGCTCATCATGTCTTCCTTCGACAGCGTGCTGATCGCGCCGAACGCGAGCATCGACAGGATCAGGCCGCTCGCGCTGCCGAGCTGCGCGAACGACGCGAAGAACGTGCGCTTGCCTTCCGGCGCATGCTCGCCGGCGAGCAGCACCGCGCCGCCCCATTCGCCGCCGACCGCGATGCCTTGCAGCACGCGCATCAGCACGAGCAGGATCGGTGCGATCACGCCGGCTTGCGCGTGAGTCGGCAGCAGGCCGATCGCGACGGTCGACACGGCCATCAGCATCAGCGTCGCGAGCAGCGAGCGCTTGCGGCCGAAGCGGTCGCCGAGGTAGCCGAACATCACGCCGCCGAGCGGCCGCGCGAAGAAGCCGACCGCGAACGAGCCGAACGACGCGAGCAGGCTGATGAAGCGGTTTTCGCCGGGGAAGAACAGCGGCCCGAACACGATGGCGGCGGCGGTCGCGTAGCTATAGAAGTCGTACCACTCGATCGTGGTGCCGACGAACGACGCGAGCGCCGCCCGCTTGGGTTGCTTGACGGAAGTCCCCATCTTTATGTGTGCTCCTCTGAATCCTCTGATTTGGAATAGGTGGCGGCGCGGGGATCAGTCGCGGTACGCGACGCCCGGCAGCACGCACAGCAGCTCGTACGCGAGGTTCGCGCCGAGCAGCGCCGTGGTGCCGAACGGGTCGTACGGCGGCGCGACTTCGACGAGATCGCAGCCGACGATGTTCAGCCCCTTCGCGCCGCGGATGATCTCGAGCGCCTGCGGCACCGTGAGGCCCGCGATTTCCGGCGTGCCGGTGCCCGGCGCGTAGGCCGGGTCGATGCCGTCGATGTCGAAGCTGATGTAGACGGGCGTGTCGCCGACGCGTGCGCGCACTTCTTCCATCAGCGGCGCGAGCGACTTGTTCCAGCATTCCTCGGCCTGGACGACGCGGAAGCCCTGCTCGCGGCACCAGTCGAAATCCTCGGCGGCGTAACCGGTGCCGCGCAGGCCGATCTGCGTGACCTTGTCGCCGTGCAGCAGGCCTTCCTCGACCGCGCGGCGGAACGGCGTGCCGTGCGCGATCTTTTCGCCCATCATCGTGTCGTTCACGTCGGCGTGTGCATCGACGTGGATCAATGCAACCTTGCCGTGCTTGCGGTGGATCGCGCGCAGGATCGGCAGTGCGATCGTATGGTCGCCGCCGAGCGTGATCGGCTTGCAGTCGTGCTCGAGGATCGCGTCGTACGCCGCTTCGATGCGCGCGATGGAATCGTGCAGGTTGTACGGATTGATCGCGACGTCGCCGATGTCGGCGATCTGCAGCGAATCGAACGGTGCGGCGCGCGTGGCCATGTTGTACGGGCGCAGCAGCACGGATTCGGTACGGATCTGGCGCGGGCCGAAGCGCGCGCCGGTGCGGTTGGACGTGCCGAGATCGAACGGCACGCCGACGAAACAGGCGTCGAGGCCTTCGGCGCTCGCCACGTGCGGCAGGCGCATCATCGTCGCGATGCCGCCGCAGCGCGGCATTTCATTGCCGCCGAGCGGCTGGAAATGGGTGTGGTCGTTCATGGGGCTGTCTCTTCCGATGTGGGGTTGCCGTATCATGCGACGCGGCCTGACGCACAGTTTTACGCGCTCGGCCCGCAAAGAAGAATGCGAAGATATCGACGTAAACATCGATTTTCATCGATGTATGGAAGGGGATGAACGTGCTGGGGAATCTGTCGACCCTCGATCTGCGGTTGATCCGCGTGTTTCTCGCGGTCACGGACGCGGGCGGCGTCTCGGCCGCGCAGGCGGTGCTGAACGTCGGGCAGTCGACGATCAGCGCGCAGCTTTCGTCGCTCGAGACGCGGCTCGGCTACCGGCTCTGCGAGCGCGGCCGCAGCGGTTTCCGGCTCACGCCGAAGGGCGAGCGGTTTCACGCGATGAGCCGCAAGCTGCTCGCCGCGCTCGACGAATTCGGGATGGCCGCGCGGCACATGGACCGCCAACTGGTCGGCACGCTGCACATCGGCCTGATCGGCCATACGCCGGTGAGCCAGAACGCGCGGATCGCCGAGGCGATCGCCGCGTTCCGCACCCGCGACGAGGCCGTGCGTTTCTCGATTTCCGTGCGCGCGCCGGGGGATCTCGAGGAGAAGCTGCTGAGCGACGAGATCCAGATCGCGGTCGGCTACTTCTGGCACCGGGTGCCGTCGCTGCACTACACGCCGCTGTTCATCGAGCGCCAGGTCGCGTACTGCGGGCGCGGCCATCCGCTGTTCGACGGCGCCGGCGAGTTGACGCCGGCCGACGTCGCGGGCTTCGAATGGGCGTGGCGCTCGTATCCGCTGCCCGAAGCGCAGATGTCGACGACGCCCGACCGCGTGACCGCGACCGCCGACAACATGGAGGCCGTCGCGCTGCTGATCCTGTCCGGCCACCACCTCGGCTACCTGCCGCAGCACTTCGCGGCGCCTTACGTCGCGCAAGGGCTGCTCACGCCGCTCAATCCGGAGCAGTTGCGCTACGACGTGACGTTCCACATGGTCGTCGCGCGCAACGGGCGCGGCAATCCGCTCGTGGAAGCGTTTCTCGAGGATCTCGAACGCGCGCACCAGCCGCCCGACATCGCATAGGCTGCCGGCCTCAACAATGTGAACGAGTGTTGCGGCGGGGCAGCCCGACGCGGCCCACATCGATCGGCGTCGACGTGACGAACCGAGGAGCGCCGGGTGCGGCTTGCGTGTGCCGTCCGCCCGCCGGCATCACGGCATCGGTAGCCCCGCGTCGTGCTTGACCTCGCGCAGCGACAGCGCCGATTCGATCGACGTCACGCCCGGCAGCATCCGCAGCGATTCGCGCAGGAACGTGCCGTAGTCGTCGAGATCGCGCGCCACGACCTGCAGCAGATAGTCGGCCGTGCCCGCCACGTTGTGGCACGCCAGAATCCGCTCGATGCCAAGGACTTCCCGCTCGAAGCGATCGGCGGTCTTGCGATCGTGCGTCGCGAACCGCACGAGCACGAATGCGACGACGCCGAAACCGAGCGCCTGGCGTGACAGCTGCGCGCGGTAGCGCTCGATGTAGCCGTCGTTTTCGAGTCGCTTCAGGCGCCGCGCGCAGGGCGTCTCGGAAAGGCCCACGGAATCGGCCAGGCGCGCGATCGGCAGGCGGCCGTCGCGCTGCACCGCGGCAAGGATGGCGCGGTCGGTTTTGTCGAGTTCGGTCATGTTGGCGGAATCCTTTTATGGATTGCGTGATTGTGGCGGATTCCCCTACGGATCGCCAATCCTGAACCAAAGATGGCCAATAATCCCTCGCACTCAGGCGGCAACATATCGTCGTAAGAGGACAGAGGCAGACCATGATTTCCACGCATTTGCTGTTGATTTATCTCGCCGCGCTGGCGGCCATTTACGCGGTGCCGGGGCCGGACATGGCCCTCGTGCTGCAGACCAGCATCGGCCGCGGCGTGCGGCCGGGGATGGCGGCGGCGGCCGGCCTGTCGCTCGCGCGCACCGCGCACGTGACGCTGTCCGCCTGCGGCGTAGCGGCGCTGATTCGCAGCGCGCCGTGGCTGTACGAAGTGATCCGCTACGGCGGCGCGCTCTATCTCGCCTATGTCGCGATCCAGGTGTTCCGCTCGCCCGTGTTCGCGCTCGGCGACGGCGATGCGGCGGCCTCGGCGGGCGAACTGCGCCAGTCGTTCGTGAAGGGCCTGCTCACCAACCTGCTGAACCCGAAGGCGCTGCTGTTCTGCTCGGTGCTGCTGCCGCAGTTCGTGCGTCCCGAGGCCGGGCCGGTCATGTTGCAGATGTTCGAGCTGGGCGCGCTGCTGGTGGCGGCCGGCGTGTGCTTCGACCTCGCGTGCGTGTTCGGCGCGTCGCGGATCGCCGCGTGGATGCGCGCGCATCCGCTCGCGCAGACGGTGCAGCGCTGGACGTTTTCCGCGGCGCTGATCGGCTTCGCACTGCGCCTGTCGATGGACTGAGTGCCGAGGCGGCGGCGCGCCGCCGCAGGTCGCGCGGTGCGTTGCCGCACTCGATGCAGGCCGGGCGCAACGCCGGCCCGTGCGCGCGCCCCGTCGCAGAAGGGCATGCGCGCAAATCGTCTGACTGTTCTAAACTCCCTGTTACTTCGCGCTGCGCGAACCGACCGACCGAACGGAACCGTCTCCCGCCGGCCCTGTCCGATTTCCTGGCTGTTCCGTGCAACGCGGTACCAAGGAGGGTCTGAACATGGCAAGGCATCTTCACGCCGACCGTGAACCCCGAATCGTCGCCGAGTCCAAGTGCCTCGGCCCGTGCGATCCGGCAGAACGCATCCACGTCACGATCATGTTGCGGCGGCAGGAAGAAGGGCAACTCGATACGCTGCTTCACCAGCTCGCCACCGGCGACGCGCAAGCGAAACCGGTGTCGCGCGCCACCTTCGCGCAACGCTTTTCCGCCAATCCCGACGATATTCGCAAGGCCGAGGACTTCGCGCATCGTCATCAGCTGACGGTCGATCGCGTCGATCCCGTTGAAAGCGTGGTCGTGCTGTCCGGCACGATCCAGCAGTTCGAAGCCGCGTTCAGCGTCAAGCTCGAGCGCTTCGAGCATCGGTCGATCGGCCAGTATCGCGGCCGCTCCGGCCCGATCGCGCTGCCCGACGAGCTCGGCGATGCCGTCACGGCCGTGCTTGGCCTCGACAGCCGTCCGCAGGCGCGGCCGCACTTCCGGCTGCGGCCGCCGTTCAAGCCCGCGCGCGGCGGCGCATCGAGCGTCACGTTCACCCCGATCCAACTGGCCTCGCTGTACGGCTTCCCGGCCGGCGATGGCGCCGGGCAATGCATCGCGATCATCGAGCTCGGCGGCGGCTACCGCGCGGCCGACATCCAGCAGTATTTCCGCGGGCTCGGCATCACGACGCCGCCGACGCTCGTCGACGTGAACGTCGGCACCGGCCGCAACACGCCGACCGGCGACCCGAGCGGCCCGGACGGCGAAGTCGCGCTCGACATCGAGATCGCCGGCGCGATCGCGCCGGCCGCCAAGATTGCCGTCTACTTCGCGCCGAACAGCGACGCGGGCTTCATCCAGGCCGTCAACGCGGCCGTCAGCGACACGACCCACAAGCCGTCGGTGATCTCGATCAGCTGGGGCGGCCCGGAGGCGATCTGGCAGGCGCAGTCCGCGCAGGCGTTCAACCGCGTGCTGCAGGCGGCCGCCGCGCAGGGCATCACGGTGTGCGCGGCATCGGGCGACAGCGGTTCGGGCGACGGGTTGCAGGACGGCGCCGATCATGTCGACTTCCCCGCCTCGAGCCCGTACGTGCTCGGCTGCGGCGGCACGCAGCTCGACGCGCTGCCCGGGCAGGGCATCCGCAGCGAGGTCACGTGGAATGACGAGGCGGCCGGCGGCGGCGCGGGCGGGGGCGGCGTCAGCACGCTGTTCGACCTGCCGGCGTGGCAGCAGGGGCTGAAGCTCACGCGCGCCGACGGCAGCAGCACGCCGCTCGCGAAACGCGGCGTGCCGGACGTGGCCGGCGACGCGTCGCCGCAGACCGGCTACGAAGTGTCGATCGCCGGCACGGCCACGGTGATGGGCGGCACGAGCGCGGTCGCGCCGCTGTGGGCCGCGTTGATTGCACGGATCAATGCGGCGGCGAGTGCGGCGGCGGGCGGTGCGACTGCCGGCTGGATCAATCCGGTGCTTTACAAGAATCCGGGCGCGCTGCGCGACATCACGCAAGGATCGAACGGTACGTACGCGGCCGCGCAGGGCTGGGATGCGTGTACGGGCCTCGGCAGCCCGAACGGCGCGCAGCTCGCCGCGATCCTGACGCGCAAGCCGTCGAGCTGACGGCCGCGTTACACGTCTTTCCGTATGGCGCGGGCTTCCTGTCCGCGCCTTTTTCTCACCTCCAGGAGCAGCACGATGGGCATCGATTCCGCATCTTCCGGCGGCGTGTATCCGCTGCATCACGGCGACCACAACTCGCATGGCGTGCCGCCGACCATCAACCCGGTCGCGCTGAGCCACGGGCGCGACCAGCCGTTCTTCGATCCGGTCGCGTACGGCAATGGCCCCGACGACTCGGTGACCGACACGACCGAGGCGGCTGCGATCACGCATCACACGATCCTGATCGACGGGAAGCGCATCGCGTACACGGCGACGGCCGGCCACCTCGTGACGGTCGACCCGAGCAGTTCGCAGCCGGCCGCGAAGCTCTTCTACGTCGCGTTCACGGCCGACGGCGCGAAGGAAGAAACGCGGCCCGTGACGTTCTTCTATAACGGCGGGCCGGGCTCGTCGTCGGTGTTCGTGCTGCTGGGGTCGTTCGCGCCGAAGCGCATCAAGACGTCGATGCCGGGCTTCACGCCGCCCGCGCCGTACCAGATGGAAGACAACCCGGACAGCATGATCGACCACAGCGACCTGGTGTTCATCAACCCGGTCGGCACCGGCTATTCGGCAGCGGTTGCGCCGAACAAGAATCGCAACTTCTGGGGCGTCGACCAGGATGCGGATTCGCTGAAGCAGTTCATCAAGCGCTACCTGACGAAGAACAACCGCTGGAATTCGCCGAAATACCTGTTCGGCGAATCGTACGGCACCGCGCGCAGCTGCGTGCTCGCGTACAAGCTGCACGAGGACGGCGTCGACCTGAACGGCATCACGCTGCAGTCGTCGATCCTCGACTACCGGCAGGCCGGCAACCCGGTCGGCGCGCTGCCGACCGCCGCGGCCGATGCGTGGTATCACAAGAAACTCGGCGTCACGCCGGCGCCCGCCGATCTCGGCGCGTTCGTCGAGGAAGTCGCGCAGTTCGCACGCACCGACTACCTGACCGCATTGCGCAACGTGCCGCATGCCGACCCGGCCGCCGTGAAGAAGCTGTCGCAATACACGGGCATCGACACGGCGACGCTGCAGACGTGGGGGCTCGACATTGCGGGTTACAACGCGCGCGGCAATTCGCTGTTCCTGACGACGTTGCTGCAGGCACAGGGGCTGGCGCTCGGTTCGTACGACGGCCGTGTGACCGGGATCTCGTCGGGCATCGCCGGCAAGATCGACCCGAACTCCGGCGGCAACGATCCGACGATGACGGCCGTGACGGGCGTCTATACGGCGATGTGGAACAGCTACCTGAACGAGCAGTTGAAGTTCACGTCGAGTTCCGCGTTCACCGACCTGAACGACCAGGCGTTCCAGAACTGGGATTTCCATCACACCGACCCGACCGGCGCGCAGCAGGGCATCGATGCGCAGGGGAACGTGATCCTCTACACGGCCGGCGATCTCGCGGCGGTGATGGCGTTGAACGTCGACCTGAAGGTACTGTCGGCGAACGGCCTCTACGATTTCGTCACGCCGTTCTACCAGACCGTGATCGACCTGCAGCAGATGCCGCTGGAGGATCAGAAGGTGCGGCAGAACCTGTCCGCGCGTTTCTATCCGTCGGGGCACATGGTGTATCTCGACGGCGGCTCGCGCACCGCGCTCAAGCGCGATCTCTCGGCGATGTACGACGCGACGGTCAGCGATACGGGTGCGCGGATGCGGATTCGTGCGCTGCAGGCGACGAAGACGGGCGGACACGCGTAGCGGTGCCCGTCAGTAAGACGCCGCGCGCAGCCATGACGGTGCGCGCGGCGTTTTTTTAACCTGGCCGGCTTACGCGGCCGGCCAGTCGAACATCGTGTACGGCAGCGCGCGCTTGTGGCGCGACGCGTCGTAGAAGCGCAGCACGGTTTCGTACACGTGGTCGGCGACAGGCTTGCCTTCGAGGAAATCGTCGATCTCGTCGTAGGTGACGCCGTACGCGTGCTCGTCGGGGCGCAGCGGGCGCAGTTCCTCGAGGTCTGCCGTCGGTACCTTCATCACGATCAGTTCGTCGCCGCCGAGCGCACGGGCCACCGCGCGCACGCGACGCTTGTTCAGCCCCGCGAGCGGCAGGATGTCCGCGCCGCCGTCACCGAACTTCGTGAAGAAACCCATCAGCGACTCGGCCGCGTGATCGGTGCCGATCACGATGCCGCGCCGCGCGCCGGCCACCGCGTACTGCGCGATCATGCGCTCGCGCGCCTTGACGTTGCCGTGCACGAAGTCCTGCTGGGCCGGCGTCTCGAACGCATGGCCGGACGCGACCAGCGCGGCGAGCATCGCGTCGGCGGCCGGCTTCACGTTGACGGTCAATTCTTCGTCCGCGCGGACGAACGAGAGCGCGCGCTGTGCATCGGCTTCGTCGTTCTGCACGCCGTTCGGCAAGCGCATCGCGATGAAGCGGGCATCGTAGCCGCCGGCGCGCAGCTTTTCGACCGACAGCTGGGCGAGCCGGCCGGCCGTCGACGAATCGACGCCGCCGCTGATGCCGAGCACGTAGGTCCGCAGGCCGGTCGAACGCAGGTATTGCGCGAGGAACTCGACGCGGCGGGCGATTTCGGCCTCGGCGTCGAAGTGCGGGGCGACGTTCAGTTCGGCAATGATCGCGCGTTGGCGGCTGGCGTAATCGGCGGATGTCATGAAAGGAGTTCCGGAACGAAATCAAGGCGCCCATCATAAGCGCAATCGCGGCGCGGTGCCGCGCTGGGCGTGCGATCCGGCGATTTCGCGTTGCATCGGCGAGACGGGCCGCGTCGTCGTGGTGCACGGTGCGCCGGGCGGGTGCGACGATGCCGCGTAACGGGCGTTCGAGCGGCCGGTATTCGATATGCGTGGCGGCTGGTGTGGGCGCGGTTGCATGTGCTCCCACACGGTCGGCCGCGTCAGCGCCGCGCGAGCACGACGCCCACCAGCGCGAGCGCGAAGCCGGCGAGCTGGATTGCCGCGAGCGTCTCGCCGAACAGCCAGTAGCCCTGCAGCGCGGCCAGCGGCGGTGCGAGGAACAGCAGCGACGTCGCGCGTGCGGCGTTGCCGCGCCGCAGCATCCACATCAGCATCGTGACCGCGCCGCCGGACAGGAACACGACGCCCCACACGAGCGACACCCACAGCGCCGGCGCGCCGATCCAGCGCGTCTCGTGCAGCAGTGCGACGAAGACGGCCGCGACGATGGCCGCACCGAAGTTCTGGATGGCCACCGCCGTGCGCAGGTCGCTCTGAGCGAGCTTGCCTTTCTGGTACAGCGAGCCGGCGGTGATCGACCCGACCGCGAGCACCGAGACGGCAACGACCAGCCACGCAGGCGCGGCGCCCGGCGGCGGCGCGACGCCGCCCGTGACCTTCGGCGCCAGCACGAGCGCGACGCCGGCGAGGCCGAGCGCCATCCCGAGCCAGCCGCGCGCCGGCAGGCGCTCGTTGAACAGCGGGACGGCGAGCACGGCGGTGGCGAGCGGCTGCAATGCGCCGAGCAGCGCCATGACGCCGGCGTTCAGCCCTTGCGCGACGGCCCAGTAGCTCGCGCCGAGATAGACGCCCTGCAGCAGCGCGCCCGCGATCAGGTGGCGCGGCCATTCGCGCCGGGCCGGCCACGGCGCGCGCGAGACGAGCGCCACCGCGCCGAACAGCGCGGCGGTGCCCGCGAAGCGCGCGAGCAGGAACAGGTTGGGATCGGCATAGGGCTTGATTGCCCGCGCAACGATGAAGCCGGTGGACCAGAGGGCGACGAAGGCGGCGGCGACGAGCGAGGTCAGCATGCGTGGCGGGCCGCGACGCGGCCGGACAGAATCGTGAAGTCGGCCAGTATCGGGGGAAGCGACGCGGGCGTCTTGTCGAATCCTGCACTCATGCCGCGTGCCGCGTAGGCGGCCGGCTGTGCCGGGAGAAGGCGGGGCGCCGCCCCGGGATGCGGAGCGGGCGAGCGTGAAGCCGCCGCGATCAGTCGATCGAGAACGTGTCGAGCGGCTGGTTGGCGCGTGCGTCGGTCGCGAAGCGCGCGGCGAGCTGTTCGTAGAGCCGGCGGGCCTCGTCGAGCGTCAGGTCGATCCAGTAAGGATCGCCGGCCGCGTCGTTGAGACGTTCGGGCGGAAACTGGATTTCGATCACACTGCCTTTGCGATACATGGCGCGAGCCCCTTTGCTTGGTCGGTCGTTCGGCGAAGCGCAAAGTGTAGCAACCGGCGCCGCGCCGATTCGCGCGCGTCAGGCAATACAGAATTTCGCTTTCGGGAAACGCGGCCCGGCGGGTTTCCCGCCGCAGTCAAATGCCGGTCAAACGGCCGTAATACAATGGTCGGCTTACCCATAACCAGTCGCCTCGGGCGCACACGCGATGCTGGCGGAACAACGTCATCAATTCATCCTGTCGGAACTCGGACGGTCGGGCGCATTGTCGGTCGCGGAACTCGTCCGCTCGCTCGACGTGTCGCGCGAGACCGTGCGGCGCGACCTGAACGCACTGGCCGCACGCGGCCTGCTCGTGATGACGCACGGCGGCGCGCTGGCCGCGGATCGCCGCGAGCCGAGCCTGTCCGAGCGCGAAGCCGCGAACGCGGAGGCGAAGCGCACGATCGGGCGGCGCGCGGCCGAGTTCGTGCCCGATGATGCGTCGGTGCTGATTGACTCGGGCAGCACGCCGCATGCGGTCGCGCTCGCGCTCGCCGACCGGCACCGGCTGTCGATCTACACGAACGACTGGCGTACCGCGTTCGTGCTCGCGCGGCGCAACGGCAACCGCGTGACGCTGCTCGGCGGCGAGCTGTCCGACGACGAGGACGCCACCTTCGGGCTCGACACGATCCAGCAGCTTGCGCAGTACCACGTCGATTTCGCGTTCGTCGGCGCCGGCGGCATCACGTCCGACGGCGAATGCACCGACTACTCGCGGCTCGCGGCCGAGGTGCGCAGCCGGATGATCGCGGCGGCCGGCACCGCGATGATCGTCGCCGACCATTCGAAATTCGGCCGCGTGACGCCGGTGCGGATCAACGGCACCGGCGCCGCCCGCTATCTCGTGACCGAGCGCGCACCTGACAAGGTCGTGCGCCGTGCGCTGACCGCGCGCGGGATCGAGCTGCTCGTGTGCGACTGACGCGCGTCCGACATACAAGGTTCATCGAACCGTCATCCGCAGGGAAGAACCGCCGTCAAGACTGACCCATTCACCTCGACCGGCCGCAGGCCAGGGAGCAACGAATGACCGTCAGCGTGCGCAGCTATCTTTCCCCCACCCTGGTCCTGCTGGCCTTCGACTGGCCCGATGCGGCGTCGCGATCCGATTTCCTCGGCTTCGCGATCCGGCGCACGCCGGGCTTCTGGTCGGCCGACGGCAAGACGCGCGCGCCGAACAGCTGGCTGCCGAACCGCCTGACGTTCGATGGCCCGGCCGCACACACGCAGGGCGATGCGCCGACCGACCAGGCGCCGATCCAGAAATTCATGTGGTGGGATGCACGCATCGATCCGCAGGATCGCGGCGCGGCGTTCCGCTACGACGTGTATCCGGTCGTCGGCACGCCGGCGAACCTGCAGGTGCTCGACGCGCAAGCCGGCGTGTGCGACGTCGTGCTGCCCGCGCATATCGAGGACGGCATCGGCACGTGGTTCAACCGCGCGGTGGTCAGCTCGCAGGCCTTCGCGAGGCAGGTGGCGGCGCTGGGCCTCGCGCCGAATGCGGCGCCGAGCGCCGCGCAGGCGCTGAAGCTGCGCACGTGGCTCGCGAACGACATGGAGCAGGTGTTCGCGGAGATGCTCGACCCCGCGTCGCGCGCGGCGTCGGCCGTCTATCACCTGACCGACACGCTGTGGGCGCTGCCCGCGTTCGAAGCGTTCGGGCGCACGCACGGTGAAGCGTCGCTCGCGATCGTCTACGACGCGCATACGACGGCGCGCAAGGGCAAGCCGCCGCTGCCGTCGCCGAACCAGCCGGCCGTCGACGCGCTGCAGGGTCTCGCGACGCTCGCGCCGCGCGACAAGACGCACATCATGCACGACAAGTTCATCGTGACCGATGCGTCGTCGAATGCGGCGCCCTCGCGCGTGCTGACCGGTTCCGCGAACTTCACGACCGAAGGGCTCACGGAGCAGGCGAACGTGCTGCACGCATTCGACTCGCCCGCGCTCGCCGCGCTGTACAACGATCGCGCGCATGCGCTGGCCGGGAATCCGTCGATCGCGGAGACGGCGAAGCTGTCGGCGGGCTGGTCGGCACCGATGACGATCGGCAGCGCGCAGGTGCGGCTCGCGTTTTCGCCGGAGCCGGCGGGGCAGCGCACCGAGATCGACACGATCGTCGCCGCGATCGCGGCCGCGAAGCATTCGGTGTGCTTCTGCCTGTTCATGCCGACCGACGCGGCGCTGCGCGACGCGTGTTTCGCGGCCGGCGACCGCGGGCTGATGATGTTCGGGCTGGTGAACAAGATCAACGTCGGCAGCGCGACGAAGGCCGATGCCGGGCAGCAGGGCGGCCAGACGCTCGATGCCGCGACGCTCGCGAACCTCGAGCTGTACCACCGCAGCCGCGACAACCACGACGTGATCGATGCCGCGTATTTCTCGCCGGCCACCGTGCCGCAGGGTTTCGAGCCGGAATTGCGGTTGTTTCCGGGCGAGCCGGCGCCGGCCTTTCCGCCCGTCGTGATCCATCACAAGTTCATCGTGATCGATGCGGAAGGTGCGAATCCGGTCGTCTATACGGGCTCGGCGAACATGAGCCGAAATTCCGAGCAGTACAACGACGAGAACCTGCTCGAGATCCGCGACCAGCGGATCGCGGCGATCTATCTCGCGGAATTCCTGCGGCTGTACGAGCACTACCGCGCGCGGGCACTGGCGATCGATGCGAAGCAGCACGGCACGGACGGGGGCACGGGCACGCATGCACGGCTCGCGCTTGCACCCGATTCGAGCTGGGCGAAGAAGTATTACGTGGCGGGAAGCCCGGAAGAGAAGGCGCGGATCGCACTGGCGTCGACCGCGCCGACGGACTGACTCACGAGGGAGCGCCGGGCGCGGATGTCGCGCGCCCGGCTCGAGTCTGGAAGCGAAACCGGCCGCCGCCGCCGCTTATGCGGCGACGTAGCGCAGCACGGCGTCGGCGATCGTGTCGCGGTGCCGCGCGCGCAGGCGCGGCGCCGACGGGTCGCGGCCGAATGCGGCGCCGAACGTGTAGCGGTTCGACACGCGGTGGAAGCAGAACGAGCTGATCAGCAGGTGCAGGTCGAATGCGTCGATGTCCTTGCGGAACGCGCCGCTCGCCGCGCCGCGCTCGACCAGTTCCTCGAGCGTCTTGATGATGCTGACGTTACGGTTCTTGAACGACTTGAGCTGTTCGAGATACTTCGCGCCGTGGATGTTCTCGATCGACACGAGGCGGACGAAGTCGCGATGCTTGTCGTGATAGTCGAACGTGAATTCGACGAGGCGGCGCATGCCCTCGCGCGGCTCCATGTCGCCGACGTGCAACTCCTGCTCGAGCGCGCGGATGTCGCCGTACACCTTCTCCAGCACGGCCTCGTACAAGCCTTCCTTGCTTTCGAAGTAGTAATAGAGCATCCGCTTCGTCGTGTTCGTGCGCTCGGCGATGGCGTCGACGCGCGCGCCGGCGAGGCCCATCGCGGAGAACTCCTGCGTGGCGACGTCGAGGATGTTGCGCTTGGTTTGCTCGGGATCGTATTTGCGCCGCGCATCGGACGGAAGCGCGCGGGTGTCGGACGTGGCGGCCTTGCTTCCTGCTTTCATGTGGACTTATTGTGGCTTCGGCGGCTTGGAAAAGCCATTCTAGCATGTGGGAAATTCCCGCCCGGCCGACCTTCCGCTCTAATCGGCAGGGCGGTTTCGGCCGCCGTGGCCGCCGCTCAGCGGCGGCAGGACGCGAGCGCGTCGCGGGCCTGGTACGCCGTGTACGTGAGCTGCGCGGCAGCGAGGCCCGCCAGCCCGAACGTGCGCGTGAGCCCGAACGCGTTGAAGCCTTCCGGCACCGGCCGGCCTTCGGCCAGCGTGGCCGCGAGCACTTCGCCGGCCACCGTGGTCGGCGCCATCCCGTGGCCGCCGAACGCGATCGCGTGCCACACGCCGTCCGCGTCGCGGCCGATCTGCGGCATCTTGTGCCGCGCGTAGCTCATCAGCCCGCCCCACGCGTAGTCGACCTTCACGCCTTCCAGTTGCGGATACACGCGCAGCAGGTCGCGCCGCAGCAGGCGCGCGATTGCGTCGGGGCCGCGGTCGAGCACGGAGATCCGGCCGCCCCACAGGATGCGCGTGTCCTTCAGCGGACGGTAATAGTCGAACGCGAAACGCGTGTCGTAGATCGCGTACGGCGCGTCGATCGCGTCCGGCAGGCGCGCGCCGAGCGGTTCGGTCGCGATCACGTAGGTCGCGATCGGCAGCACCGCGCGCTCGATGCGCGGCGACACGCCGCGCGCGTAGCCGCCGCCGGCGAACACGACGTCCTTCGCGCGCACCGTGCCCTGCGCCGTGCGCACGACGTACCCGGCGCCCTCGCGCGCGATGCCGAGCGCGGCCGAGCGTTCGTACACCCGCGCACCGCCGCGCGACGCGGCCGCTGCGACGCCGAGCACGTACTTGAGCGGATGGAAGTGGAAGGCATTCGGCTCGAACAGCCCGCCGTAGTAGCGCTGCGTCTTCAGCCGCGTGCGCAGCGCGTCCGTCGAAACGGGCTCCCAGTCGACGCCGAGCTCGTCCTTCATCAGCGAGCGCACGCTGTCGAGCCGGGACGGATCGTCGAACCAGTTCGCGAGCATCACGCCCTGGTCGACGATGTCGCAGTCGATGTCGTAGCGCGCGATTCGCGCGCGGATCAGGTCGACCGCGTCGACGGTGAGCCGGTACAGCCGGCGCCCTTCGTCGCGGCCGAGCGTGCGCAGCAGGTCGGCGTTGTCGAGGCTGTAGCCGCCGAAGACGAAGCCGCCGTTGCGGCCCGATGCGCCGAAGCCGACGCGTTCGCTGTCGAGCACGACGACGTCATGCACGCCGCGCTCGACGAGGCCGAGCGCCGTGCACAGGCCGGCGAGGCCGCCGCCGACGATACAGACCTGCGTGTCGATCGTGCCGGTCAGTTGCGGGTAGGGCTGGCGGGTAACGGTGGCTTCGTAGAAGTTCTGCATGCGATTTCGTTGACTCTTGACGGCGGAAAAACAGCGGCGCGCGTCGATCTTGCCTGAACGTGCGCGCCGCGTCGAATGGGGGTTGTGTGGGCACCGGCTGCCGCACTCGCATGGCGGCCGGTGCGATCCGGATTGATCCAGGCCGAGCCGCGCGATCAGGTGCCCGGCGTCGGGTTGGCCGGACGGGCGACGTAGCCCGCGTAGCCGGTTTCAGCTTGGGGCGCAGGCTCGGGCGTCGCGTTGCGTTCGATCCAGGGAGCGATCTCCATGTCTTCGTAGCGTACGAGACGGCATTTGCGCACGATCGCGTAGCCGAGCCAGATCGCGAGGAAGAACGGCAGGCCGATGTAGGTCGCGGCGACGCCGACCCAGTCGATCTTGTCGGAGAGGAACGCCTGGTAATCCTGGCCGAGCGCGATCACCGCGCACAGCGCGAACGCGAACAGCGGGCCGAACGGGAACCACTTCGACCGGTACGGCAACTGGTCGAGCCGGTAGCCCTGCTTCAGGAAGCCCTTGCGGAAGCGGTAGTGGCTGACCGCGATGCCGAGCCACGTGATGAAACCGGCCATGCCCGACGTGTTCAGCAGCCACAGGTACACGGTCTTGTCGCCGTACAGCGACGTGAGGAAACACAAGGCGCCGACGGCCGTCGTCGCATACAGCGCATTGCGCGGCACGCCGCCCGCCGACAGCTTCGCGAAGATCTTCGGCGCACGGCCTTCGACCGCGAGGTTGTAGAGCATCCGCGTCGATGCATACATGCCCGAGTTGCCGGCCGACAGCACGGCCGTCAGGATCACCGCGTTCATCACGCCGGCCGCGAACGCGAGGCCCGCGTGGCGGAACACGAGCGTGAACGGGCTCACGCCGATGTCGGTCACGTCGCTCTTCAGCAGGCTCGGGTCGGTATAGGGAATCAGCACGCCGATCACGAAGATCGCCAGCACGTAGAACAGCAGGATGCGCCAGAAGATCTGGCTCACCGCACGCGGGATCGTCGTGCGCGGGTTTTCCGATTCGCCAGCCGCGACGCCGATCATCTCCGTGCCCTGGAACGAGAAGCCCGCGATCATCGCGACGCCGAGCATCGTCGCCCAGCCGCCGGCGAACGGCGCGTCGCCGATCGTGAAGTTGCCCCAGCCCGCGCTCGGGCCGCCCTGCATGATCCCGAAGATCATCAGCAGGCCGACGCCGACGAACGCGAGCACCGTCAGCACCTTGATCAGCGCGAACCAGTATTCGGCTTCGCCGAAGCCGCGCACCGACAGCGCGTTGAGCGCGAAGATCAGCGTGAGGAACAGCGCGCTCCACCAGACGCCCGGCACATGCGGGAACCAGTAGTTCATCACGAGCTGCCCGGCGACGAGCTCCACCGCCAATGTCACGGCCCAGCTGTACCAGTAGTTCCAGCCGAGCGCGAAGCCGAAGCCTTCGTCGACGAACTTCGCGCCGTAGGTCGCGAACGAGCCCGATACCGGCATGAACGCGGCCATCTCGCCGAGGCTCGTCATCAGGAAATAGACCATCAGGCCGATCACCATGTACGCGAGCATGGCGCCGCCGGGGCCGGCCTGCGAGATCGACGCGCCGGACGCGACGAACAGGCCCGTGCCGATCGAGCCGCCGATCGCGATCATCCGCAGATGGCGTGCCTGCAGCGCACGGTGGAGGGACGGCTTCGCGGGCGGCGAGCCGGAGGGGCGGGGCGAATCGGGGCGGGCATCTGAATGCATGGCGGGCGCTGGGCGCTGTCTCCGGGATTGTTTTTTCGGTGACGAAGCGCGACGCGTTGCCGGCCGCGGTGATGCGGTGCTGAAACGGGCCGGGTGAGCGGGCCGCGATGCGTGTCGCCTTCGTCTGTCGTCCGGCAGCCGTGGTGGCGGCCGGCGGCGCGCCGGGTGCGTTGCACCTCGACGTCGCCACGATTGTGTGTGCCCGGTGCGCGGGCGGCAAACGATATTTCAGAACAGGGTGATGCGGCTTTGTCATCAACTTGTGCACCGTCACGGCATCGCCAATGTCCGGTCACAGGCCTTGGACAAGTCTGATATGAGCGAAGAAACGCACGGCGTCATCTCGCCCGGGTGTTGCGTTTTCGGAATGAAGTCGTGAGTTAATATCAATAGCGGCCCGACTTGTGGCCACCGACAATGTGTTTCATGGATCGTGCCCTGCGAGGCGGGAGCGCGCCGTCCGGCGGGCTTCCGGCGGCGGCGCGGCGCGATGCGCCCAATGGCGCACCGGGCCTGCCGCGCGGCGCATCCGCTTGCACAGGGCGCGCGAACGCGCTCCAATCGAATCACGCGGGCGGCGTTGCCGCCGCACCGATCAATCTGTCCCTGAAGAGGAAGTGATGCAATTCAACGACATTCTTGCCGCGCTCGATATCGATCTCGCCCAGTGGAAAGGCAATGCGCTGACCGCGCGTTCGCCGCTCGACGGCGCGACGCTCGCGACGCTGGCCGTCGACACGCCCGCCGACGCCGAGCGCAAGATCGACGCCGCGCACGACGCATTCCTCAAGTGGCGCACGGTGCCGGCGCCGGTGCGCGGCGAACTCGTGCGCGTGTTCGGCAACGTGCTGCGCGAGCACAAGGCCGAGCTCGGCCGCCTCGTCACGCTCGAAGCCGGCAAGATCACGTCGGAAGGCCTCGGCGAAGTGCAGGAAATGATCGACATCTGCGATTTCGCGGTCGGTCTGTCGCGCCAGCTTTACGGCCTCACGATCGCGTCGGAGCGCCCGGGCCACCGGATGATGGAAACGTGGCACCCGATCGGCGTGTGCGGCGTGATCTCGGCGTTCAACTTCCCGGTCGCCGTGTGGGCCTGGAATGCCGCGCTCGCATTCGTGTGCGGCGATTCGGTCGTGTGGAAGCCGTCCGAGAAGACGCCGCTCACCGCGATCGCATGCCACGTGCTGCTGCAGAAGGCGATCCGCGAGTTCGAGAAGACCCACCCGGGCGTCGCGCCGGCGGAGCTGAGCCAGCTGGTGCTCGGCATGCGCGATGTCGGCGAGGTGCTGACGGCATCGAAGAAGGTGCCGGTGGTCAGCGCGACGGGCAGCGTGCGGATGGGCCAGGAAGTCGCGAAGGTGCTGAGCCAGCGTCTTGCGCGCGGCATCCTCGAACTCGGCGGCAACAACGGGATGATCGTCGCGCCGAGCGCCGATCTGGATCTCGTGGTGCGCGCGGTCACGTTCGCGGCGGTCGGCACGGCCGGCCAGCGCTGCACGACGCTGCGCCGCCTGATCGTGCATCGCAGCCTGGTCGAGCAGCTGCTGCCGCGCATCGAGAAGGCCTACGCGTCGGTGAAGGTCGGCAACCCGCTCGAAGAAGGCACGCTGGTCGGCCCGCTGGTCGATCGCGCGTCGTTCGATGCGATGCAGAAGGCGCTGGGCGATGCACGCGAGCAGGGCGGTGAAGTGAAGGGCGGCGAGCGCGTCGACGTCGGTCACGCGGATGCATACTACGTGCGTCCGGCCATCGTGCGGATGCCGAAGCAATCGGCGGTGGTCGAGCGCGAAACGTTCGCACCGATCCTGTACGTGATGGTCTACGACAACTTCGACGATGCGATCGAACTGCACAACGCGGTGCCGCAAGGCCTGTCGTCGGCGATCTTCACGAACGACATGCGCGAGGCCGAGCAGTTCATGTCGGCAGCGGGCAGCGACTGCGGGATCGTCAACGTGAACATCGGCACGAGCGGCGCGGAAATCGGCGGCGCGTTCGGCGGCGAGAAGGAAACGGGCGGCGGCCGCGAGTCGGGTTCGGATGCGTGGAAGGCTTACATGCGCCGCGCGACGAACACGATCAACTACAGCCGTCAGCTGCCGCTGGCGCAGGGCGTGAAGTTCGACGTGTGATGCGGGGCGCCCGGGAGGGCGCTGCGTAGAAGGAGAAAGGGCCGGCTGCCGCGTGGCGGTGCCGGCCCTTCGTTCATCTGCGCGACGGCAAGCGTGCGAGCCGCGTCATGCGTCTCCCGCCGCCGGCATGTTCTGCACGACCAGCATCTGCGGGCTCGACAGCGTGATGCCCGCCGCGCGCAACTGCTTCAGGATCTCGAACAGCAGGTCGCTCTTCGTCGAGCCGGCGATCCGCGGGCTCGACACGTAACCCGTCACGCTCAGCGTGATGCCGTCCGGCGTGAGCTGGCTGAACGTGACCGACGGCGCCGGCTTCTCGAGAATCGCCGCATGCGAGCGATAGGCTTCGAGCAGCAGGTCGCGCACCTGCTCGGGATCGGTGTTCAGCGGGAACGTCAGCACCAGCGTCGCGACGCCCTGCGTGCTGTTGCCCATCGTCACGTTGCGCAGGTTCTGCGAGATCAGTTGCGAGTTCGGCACGATCACGGTCGAGCGGTCGCTGAGCTGGATCTCGGTCGCGCGCACGTTGATGCGGCGGATGTCGCCTTCGACGCCCGCGATGCTGATCATGTCGCCCACCTTCACCGGGCGCTCGGTCAGCAGGATCAGCCCCGACACGAAGTTTTTCACGATCTCCTGCAAGCCGAACCCGATACCCACCGACAACGCACTGACGATCCACGCGAGGTTGTTCCACCGGACGCCGAGCAGCCCGAGCGTCATCAGCACGAGCAGCACGTAGCCGACGTTGGTGAACAGCGTGATCAGCGACACGCGCATCCCGGTATCCATGCCGAGCGCGGGCATGAACTCGCTGTCGAGCCAGCGGCGCAGCGAGCGCAGCAGGTAGAAGCCGATCGCGAACCCGATCACGGCGTTCATGATCCGGTCGGGCATGATGTTCAGGCTCTGCAGCCGCTGGCTGCCGATCATCGCGACCGCGCTGTCCATCAGGTCGCCCGGCGTCGTGCCGAAGCCGCCCGTCAGCAGCGCGATGGCCGCGATCAGCATCAGCAGGCTCGTGCCGAAGCCGGACAGGACCGTGCGGGCCTGGTCGAGGTGGCGATCCTCGAGCGCGAACAGGTGCTTGATCTGCTGGCCCGTCGTCAGGCTCGACGAGAACAGGCTTTCGCTCGCGTCGCGCGTCAACTGGATCAGGATGTAGGTGGCGCCCAGCACGATCTCGAACCACACGAGCTCGTAGGTAATGAAGCGCGCGACCGTGATGTAGCCGATCAGGAGTGCGATCAGGGTCGCGATGATGGCCAGCGTGACGGCGGCATGGATCAGCCCGGCGAGCGTCGAGCGCTGCTCGGGCGCTTCGCCGGCGGCCGCGAGCGCGCTGCGCGCACGGTTCGAGCGCAGCAGCGATGCACCGACCGTCACCGCGACGACGAGCGACACGATCCCGCGGCCGAACAGCGTGACCGACAGGCTGGTGTCGACGATCCGGTTGATCGATTCGAGCGTGCCGGACACCAGCAGCAGCGCGGCCAGGATGCCGGGGAACGGCTTCATCGCGAGCGCGACCGGATCGGCGAGCGCGGGCAGGCGCCATGACGGATGCTTCGTGCAGAGCAGCGCACGGCCGAGCCCGGCGATCAGGGCGCAGGTCGCGGCGAGCTTCGCGAACTGGTCCCACAGATCGTTCAGCGCCGGCGTGAGGTCGTATTGGCGCGCGACGGCGAGGTAAAAGATCTGGACGGCGATGGCGGTTGCCAGCAGCGTCGACAGCGCGGTCGACAACGCCAGCGCGCTGCGGCGCAAACGGGTGGCCGGCAGGCGGTTCACGCAGAACCACGCGAGCCCGCGCTCGATGAGCCGGCGGCCGCCGATCCATGCCGCGAACGCGGCAACCAGCAGCAGCACCGTGATCGCCTTTTGTCCGGGCACCCACGACGAGCGCAGCATGTCGAGCATTTCTTCGTCGAAATCCCCGAGCCGCTGGGCGTCGTCCGGTGAAAGATGGAACAGCGGCAGCCAGAACTGCGCACTGAAAATGCCGCCCGAACGGAACGCGAGCTGGTTCTTCAGCAGGCCGCGATGCAGCTTCGCGAACTGCTCGTTCAGGTTCGTGAGGCTGGCTTTCTGGTCGGCGGCCTGCTTCAGCGCCGCGTCGAGCTGCGTCTTGCGCGCGTTCAGCGTGGCCCGTTGCTTCGCGACGGCCGGCGTTTCAGGCGCGGCGCCGTCGGCGGGCGGGGGGCCGAGCACGTCGAGCTGCCCCTGGATCTGCGCACGTTGCGGCACGAGATCGCTCTGCAGCTTCTCGACATCGGTGCTCAACTCCTGCGTCGAGTCGCTGAGCCCGTCCAGCTCCTTGCTGTTGGACGCGTTCGAGGTCTGCTGTTTGATGCGGTCCAGTTCGGCCTGCATCTGCTTGAGCTGTGCGACGGCGTCGTTCAGCGAGATGGCCGGAACGGGCGCGACGACGCCGCTCGCGTTCGGTGCCGAGGCGGCCGCCGGAAACGCCGACGCGGTCGCGATCGCCACGAACTGCAGCAGCGCGATCAGGGCGATCCGGCGAGCGTAGGTGGATAGTCGTTGTATGAACATGGAATGCTTACGATTTGCCGACAATTCAGGTCGCCGAAAGGCGCCCGGAAGCCGGTGGTTGGCCCGGTAGCATGTTACCGGGGTGTGGGGACGAGCGATGTCCGAATCTGCGGGGGCGGAATCGGGGCGCGGTGCGGGGTGACGGGCCACGACCCGGCGGCTTGTGCCCCGGTTTACCGGGCTTGCGTTGATCGTGCGACGCAGGAAAGGCCGCGGTTCGTGGCGCTCGATGACATCGATTGGCCAGATAGATGGTTACCGAATTTACATAACATTCGGGGGCAAGCGCCAACAAATAGGGTGCGATGGCCCGTTTCGGGTGCGGGTTCGAGAGCCGTGACCTTTCATTTTCCAGTCGTCCATTCGTCGGTACAATGCCGCGGGTCGCTGGCACGACGTCCACGAGATGAACCAGGGACGGCTGCCGCGGGCCGAAAAAACGAACAACGAGAAGAATCCTGAGAGCATGGCAGATCAAAAACTCCCGCCGGGCGCGGAATATGAGCAGGCCACCCCGTGGCTGACCGATGTGCATCCGGACGACGTCGTGGCGTCCGGCGAAGGCTTCAACGCGTGGCTGATCCGCGTGACGGACGGCTACGTGAACGTCGACCGGCTGGCGACCGTGGCCAGCATGATTCCGGTCCTCAACAACCTCATGGCGCTGGCCGACGCGCTGACCGACATCGTCTCGATCATCCGCAAGCGTGGCGGTGAACTGCTCGACTATCTCGGGCTGGCGATCAACCTGATCGGCGTGATTCCGTTTCCGCCGGTACTGGCGCCGATGCGCCTCACGGCACGGCCGCTGCTGGCGCTGATCCGTAACCAGCTTCTGATTCACAAGCGCGACATCGGGGCCGCGGTCGTGTCGATCGTCGTCACGCACGTGCAGGCGTCGTTTTCGACCGAGGTCGAGGATTTCCTGACGAAGCTGCAGGCCGTGGTCAACGACCTGATCGATCACTGCGCGGCGAAAGCGCAGGAGATCTTCACGGGTCTGGCCGACGGCATCGACGCGGTGGTGGCGGGCAAGCTGTTCGATCCGACGAAGAACGAACGGGAAGCCGCCGAATACCGGCAGTTGATGAAGAGGAGCGGATGGCTCAGCAAGGACCTGGTAAAGGGGGCGTGGGGTTATCTGTCCGAGTCCGGTGTGGCACTCGGCAAGCGCAATGCCAACTCGGCCGGCAGCACGGCGGCAGGGCTCGTTCCCGAGAAGTACGTCGCGCCGATTCGCTCGATTGCGGCGTCGTTGCGCACATTGGCACCGGTGGTGGTCGGCAAGATCAACGAACTGAAGGGCAGCGATGAAGGCAAGCTGATGTGGCTGCTGCTGAAGCTGATCAATGCACTGCGGCACAAGCGTGAAGCGATGCGGACGGCATCGATCAAGTCGCAGGGCACGACGGAAGCGGAGGCCCGGCGGCCGCAGGTGCCGCTTGCAGCGGCGAAGAAGGAGGCCAAGGCGAAGGGCTCCGGCGTCGACCATTGCGAAGAGTGCGGGGTGGGCGCATCGAGCGGTTCGATCAGCTATGCGTTCGGTGACGAAACGTTTTCCCATGCCGATTTTGAATTGCCGGGTGCGATGCCCGTCGTGTGGACGCGGGTCTATCGGTCCCGGCTGGCCGGATTCGACGACGGCGAACTGGGGGCGCGCTGGCTGTCGCCGTACATGACGCGGATCGACGTTCGGGGCGGCAAGTGGATCTACAGCGATTCAACGGGCCGCAATATCGAATATCCGGCGCTCGCGGCAGGTGCCGTTCATGACGACCGTGTGGAAGGCGTCACGCTGAGCCGGCTCGACGACACGTGGGTGACTGTCGCGTACGGTCACGATTTGCTTCACGTCTACGAGAAGCGTGGCGATTCGTTCCGCCTCGCCTTGCAGAAGGACCGCGCGGGAAATACGATCGCGCTCGATTACGACGACGCGAATCGCCTGGCGCGGCTCGTCAGCTCCGCGGGGCATACGCTCGCGCTTCGTCACGACAGCCGCGGGCGTATCGCAACGATCGAGCAGATCGTCGATGCGAACACCCGCAGGACACTCGCGCAGTACCAATACGACGAGAACGGCGACCTGGTTCGGGCAACTGATCGCTACGGTAATGCACGCCAGTATGCGTACCATCGCCACCTGATTACCCGCTACACGGATCGCACGGGCCGCGGCATGAACCTCGAGTGGGAGGGGGCCGAGCGCGACGACAATACGAACGCACGGTGCGTGCGTGAATATGCCGATGACGGCAGTCACGACATTCGCCTGATGTGGCATCCGAATATCCGTTTGACGTATGTGACCGATGCGCTGGGCAACGTCACGCGGTACTACTACAACATCCGCGGGTACATGTACCGGATCGCGTATCCGGATGGGACCGAGGAGTGGATGCGGCGCGACCAGGACAACAACCTGGTGATGCACGTTCATCGCGACGGCGGCATCGAGGAGATGGACTACGACGCGCGCGGGAACTTGACGAAGCATTATCGCGTCGATGGGGCGGTTGTCGCGATGGAGTACGACGACAAGGATCAGCTCGTTCGGCTCAAGGATCCCGAAGGGTACGTGTGGGAGCGTTCGTATGACGACGCGGGCAATCTCGTGGGGCAGAAGGACCCGCTCGGGCGTGAGACGAAGTACGCGTACAACGCGGCAGGGATGCCGATCAAGACGATCGATGCCAAGGGCGGTGCGACTTCGCTCGTCTATGACGACGCCGGGCAATTGCTGCAGTACACCGACTGCTCGGGAAAGGTGACGAAGTGGACGTACGACGGCGACGGGAGACTCGCGCAGTCTATCGACGCCGCGGGCAATGCCACGGTCTACCAGTATGGCAAGAATGGCGGGTTGAGCGAGATATCGTCGGCGGCAGGTACTGTTCGATTCACGAATGATGCGGAAGGCCGGTTGCTGTCCCAAACCGATCCGATGGAGCGCGTCACGCGTTTTTCGTACGACGTGGCGGGGCGTGTGGCAAGCCGCGTCGATGCGCTCGGCTATACGCTTTCATATCGCTATGATCGTCTCGGTCGCTTGACTGCATTGACCGATGCGAATCGCGCGACCTATCAGTTCCACTACGATCCTGCGGGGCGCTTGCTGGAAGAGATCGGTTTCGACGGCAAGCGGACGACGTACGGATACGCCGAAGGCACGCTGCAGCCGGTGAAGATCGATGAGGCCGGGCAGGTGACGGAACTCGAGTTCGATCAGGCCGGCCGGATTACGCGCCGGATCTCGGGGGCCAGCGAGGAGCGGTTCGCGTACGACGCGAGCGGACGGCTCATCGAGGCGCGCAACAGTCATAGCCGGATGCAGGTGTTCTTCGATCCGGTCGGTAATCCGGTTCGCGAGCATCACGCTTACCGGTTGTTCGGCGAATCGCGCAGCTACGTTTGGCATCACGAATACGATGAAATCGGCACGCGGATCAAGACGGTTCGACCCGATGGGCATGTGCTGGACTGGCTGACCTATGGCTCTGGTCACGTACACGGGCTCGTGCTCGATGGCGAGGAGCGAATCCAGTTCGAGCGTGACGATCTGCACCGCGAAACGGGGCGGACGCTGTCGAGCAAACTGGCGCAGCAGACGCAATACGATCCGGCCGGCCGGATTGCCCGGCAGGCGGTTCGGCGATCGAACGCGCCGGCTGCGCTGGCCGAGCGCCGGTATCGGTACGATGCCGTTGGACAGCTCGAGCATATCGAGGACAGCCGGAAGGGGTTGATCAGTTATCGCTATGACCCGATCGGCCGCCTCATTGCGGCGATCGGGCCGCTCGGCGCGGAGCATTTTGCGTTCGACCCTGCAAGCAACATCGTTGATCCAGGCAGCCCCAAGCACGCGCGCACGCCGGGGCTGGCGAAAGCGAGCCCGGTGGTGCCGGACAGCGTGGACAGCACGTTGCCGCCCGAAGTGCCGAAGGTGCTCGGCAATCTGTTGAAGGAATACGCTGGCACGCACTTCGAATACGACGCTCGCGGGAATTTGATCGGGAAGCGTTCGCCGTCGGGGAGGCAGCAGTACGAGTGGGACGGATTCAACCGGTTGAGAATCGCGCGTGTCGAGGAGTCTGAGCGGCAGCATGAAGCGCGGTATTTCTACGATCCGTTTGGACGCCGAATCGGCAAGGACGTGGACGGTGTGCGGACGGTGTTCGGCTGGGATGGCGATCAGCTTGCTTATGAAAGCAGCGAGAGCGGCGCGACGCAGTATGTGTACGAGCCGGAATCGTTTGTCCCGCTTGCCCAATATGTGACGGCTCAGCCGGTGGCGGGGATTCAGACGCCAGTGTGGCGGGAAGGCGAGCCGTATGTGCCGGAGAATGATCCGCTGCAACGTGTGCCGGAACGGCAGTCGGACGCGCATTTGTTTTACTACCACTGTGATCAGATCGGTACGCCGTTGCTGATGACGGACGAGGCCGGCGAGGTAGTGTGGGAGGCGGCGTATCGGGCCTGGGGCGAAGCGAGGGAGGTTATCGCGAGGGTGTCGCAGCGGGCGGGCATCGCGCCGCGGAACCCGATTCGGTTTCAAGGGCAGCAGGAGGATGCGGAGACGGGGCTGAGGTATAACCGGAATCGGTACTTCGATCCGAACAGTGGGCGGTTCGTCAGCAAGGATCCGATCGGGTTGGCGGGGGGGATCAATGTTTACCAGTACGCGCCTAATCCGGTGGCGTGGGTTGATCCTCTTGGTCTGGCAGCTGCTGGCCAATTGGGAACATATGGCGACCTCACCGCGGAAGTACACGCAGGCGACAAGCTGGATGCCCATGAACTTGTGAGGAACAAGGCACTTGAGCAAATGGGCTGCAAGCGCGGGGGGCGGATGGAGAATAACCCATCAATTGCCTTAACGAGAGGGCAGCACGTAAATGTTCATCGCCAAGAAGCAATTTTGTCGAAATTGCACTTGAATACCAATGGGAAGAATGAGTTTGATTTTGGTCCTGATGGGAAGCCTACCAAACAACAAATGGACGTTTGGCAAGGGGCGCTGAGAAAGGCTGGGATGAGTGCGGCTCAAGCAAGGCGATTGCGAAAGAAGTCTAATAAATTCCTTCAGGGAATGTGTTGTTGTGATTAAATTAAGGGAAATTTCATGATTAAGAAAATCATTTTCTCTAGTGATGTTGTCGGCCTTGATAAAGCTCATGCTGGCGGAGGGTGTCTGTTGCCCATTGGTTATCCTTGGCCAAAGGACGGAAGTGGCAATAATCTCCTCCATCTTTTGACGATTCCTGCTGAGTGGATAAATGAATCGATGAATGGGTGGATATCAATGTTCACGCCATTTTTCACGGATGATCCGTTTCGACATTGGGAGGAATTGACTGCGGATGGCGACAATCATTCTGTTGTGATTTTTCATGATAATGGTGGCGTGGAGAGGAATGAATATTCTGATCTGACCTCTCAAGCAAAGAGGGTTGATTTGAGTGTCGTCAATGAGGTTGATTCAAATAAGAATTTCGAATCAAAGATATACGGAATTCCTGCGTGGCTACAAGATAAAGAGGATGTTGAGGGACATGAATGTATTTTTGCAATAAATGGAGATGATTTTGATGTCGTGTTTGATGAGGAGCCTGGGATTTTTTCAGATGGTGTGGTGTACACGTTCATAAGCAACGAATTTCAAACGAAAAGCAGGCCAAGTGCGCAGGGTATTATTACCTTTCAATTTACGTGAACCGTTGTTGCTAATTCATTAAGTACGGCCATTGGCAGGGATGTTGAGTTGAATCGCGCGTGTCGACGAGACTGCGCGGCCGCATGGGCCCCGGCATTTTTACTGTGCCTTCGGGCACAGGATCGGCAAGGACGTTGATGGTGTGCGGACGATGTTCGGCTGGGAAGGCGGCCAACTTGTTTATGAAAGCAGCGAGGGCGGCGCGACGCGGTATGTGTATCTGCTGATGCTTGGGATTAGCGATAGTTGGATTTGCCGGGCGAGGAACTGTCTGCCGTGAAGTATTACGTTCTGTCTCAAAGAGCAGATCCGGGATGTCCGATCGGCATGCTGAATGGCGCACTGTACGACAAGTACTATCAGGACACCACGAGTGTAGGCGTCGGATACTTCCCCTCGTATGCAAACCCGTCGCGCGGGAAGGCGCACGAAAAATTTTCGGATGGTGTCGTCTTCAATCACTAAAGACGACCGGTACGATTTTGATGTCCGCGCAGACTTGGGTTTTCATTACCTGATGAGCGAAAGATTTGGTGCTGTCGTTTCTGAACTGAACGTCCCGATGGTGGACGTCGCACCGGTCCAGCGTTCCGGGCACCAGTTGCTTGATTAGTTCCGGGTCCAGGTTCAAGCCCTTGCCCGGTTCAATCGTCACTTCTTCCTTGCGTTTGCGTGGCATAAAGTGGCTCCTTGGCCATCAGTTTATGCCTCACACACAAAGGTTCGGATAGGCTCGGCTTGATCAAGGCTGCTCCTATGCGTTGCGGCGCGCGACCGCGCGTCAGATGACTGATGTGTTCCGCCGCTCGCCTCGCTAAAATGCGCGAAGCCGCTCGCCAACGCCCCTCTGGTAGCGCCAAGACAATCAAGAATCCGGAGACTTGCCACCATGGCATCCACCCAGCCCGACCCGCTCGCCGCAGCGGGCGCCACCCGCGTCGCGGCGATCGACCCCGGCTCCATCTCGGCCCGTCTCGACCGCCTGCCGCCCACCCGCACCGTCTGGAAGCTCGTCGTCCTGCTGAGCCTCGGCTTCTTCTTCGAGCTCTACGACCTGCTCTATAGCGGCTACGTGGCCCCCGGCCTCGTGAAAAGCGGAATCCTGTCCGCGACGACGCACGGCCTGTTCGGCACCACGGGCGTCGCGAGCTTCATCGCCGCGCTGTTCTCCGGGCTCTTCATCGGCACGATCGCGTGCGGCTTCCTCGCCGACCGTTTCGGCCGCCGCGCGATCTTCACCTGGTCGCTGCTGTGGTACACGGCCGCCAACGTCGTGATGGCGTTCCAGGACACGGCCGCCGGGCTGAACTTCTGGCGCTTCGTCGTCGGTCTCGGCCTCGGCGTCGAGATGGTGACGATCGGCACGTACATCTCCGAACTCGTGCCGAAACAGATCCGCGGCCGTGCATTCGCTTGCGAGCAGGCGGTCGGGTTCGTCGCGGTGCCGGTGGTCGCGTTCCTCGCGTACCTGCTCGTGCCGCACGCCCCGTTCGGCCTCGACGGCTGGCGCTGGGTCGTGCTGATCGGTGCACACGGCGCGCTGTTCGTATGGTGGATTCGCCGCGAACTGCCGGAAAGCCCGCGCTGGCTCGCGCAGCAGGGCCGGGTCGAAGAAGCCGATCGCATCATGCGTGCGCTCGAGGCGAAGGTCGAAGCCGAATACGGCCGGCCGCTGCCGCCGCCCGCGCCTGCCGAGCCCGTGCCGCCGCGCGGCAGCTTCCGCGACATGTGGGTGCAGCCGTATCGCAGCCGCACGATCATGATGACGATCTTCAACGTGTTCCAGACGGTCGGCTTCTACGGCTTCGCGAACTGGGTGCCGACGCTGCTGATCAAGCAGGGCATCACGATCACGTCGAGCCTGATGTATTCGAGCGTGATCGCGCTCGCCGCGCCGATCGGCCCGCTGATCGGCCTCGTGATCGCCGACCGCTTCGAGCGCAAGTCGGTGATCGTTGCGATGGCTGCGGCGATCGTCGTCTGCGGCCTGCTGTTCAGCCAGACGACGGTGGGCGCATTCCTGATCGTGCTCGGCATCGGCCTCACGCTCGCCAGCAACATCATGTCGTACAGCTTCCACGCGTATCAGGCCGAGCTGTTCCCGACGTCGATCCGCGCACGGGCCGTTGGCTTCGTCTATTCGTGGAGCCGCTTCTCGGCGATCTTCTCGTCGTTCGTGATCGCGGCGGTGCTGAAGGGATTCGGCACGTTCGGCGTGTTCGCGTTCATCGCGGGCGCGATGGTGATGGTGATGGCCGCGATCGGGTTCATGGGGCCGCGCACGAAGGGCATCGCGCTCGAAACCATTTCGAAGTAAACGGGGGTTGCGCACGCATGCAGCATGGTGCGTGCGATGGCGATTGCATCGCGCATACGGCATGTACCGCGTATCGGGAGTGATCTGGCATCCGAATTGATTTGAAGACCCAGTCGTGCCGTGGCGAATCACACCGCTTTCTGTCTAGATCGCGAACGCCCAATAAATCAGACTGCCACGTAACGAACAAGCAAGCGGCAACGAGTTGAAACAAAGCGTGACGAAGCGCAAAACCACGACGTTCGCCCATGCCGATTCTTGCCGGGACGCGTAAAATGAAGGGCCTGACGACTCATTAGCCGCCATCGGACCGACCGCGTTGCAATAGCGAACGGCTCCGCCGCGAAGAGGCGTCGGCGCCGGGCGCACACGATGCGCCGGACGTGTCGATGGCTCGCGCGGAAGATGCGCCGCCCGCAACAGCAGCATGCGGCGGCCGGATCGGCCGATGGCTTCGAACGTATGATGCCTTTCAGCTTCACGCGGCGATTTGCGAAGCCGCGTTGTCTTGCCCGTGTCGCCACGGCGTGTATTGGAATCGCCGCGGCACTGTCGATCTCCGTGTTCGTCGAGCGGCCTGCCTTTGCGGCGTCCGACGTATCGGCGCCCGTCGCTACGTCATCCTCATCAGTCGAGTCACCCGCGTCGGCAGCTTCCCGAGTGCATCCCGCTTCGGCGGCGCATGCATCGTCGGGTGCGTCGGCGGCCAAGCCCGCGCCTGCCGCATCACACGCGCATCCCGTGGAGCCTGCCAGCCCGGCATCGAGTGCATCGGGCGCATCCGCAGCTTCCACCGCCGCACCTGCATCGGCCGCTTCCGCTGCGCCCGCCAGCGAGGCCGAGGCACCCGCACCGACACCGCCGCGCCAGCATCCGCCCCTGTCGGCCGAAGAGGCAAAAAATGCGACGGCGCGCGCGATCGACATGCGCAAGCGCTTCACGCAGGAGGTCACGCGGCGCCTGAACGTACCGGCAAACGAGCAACGCGCGTACGGCGAGCGTCTCCAGAAGGCGCTCGTCGATGCGGACCTCGGCGACCTGGCCGGCGAATACATCGCGATGGTCGACCGCGCGCCGAACGTCCAGGCGCTGTTCATCTACTTCCGCGCGACGCCGGCCAACGCGTGGATGATGATCGGCGCATCGCCGGTCGGCACCGGGCTGCCGGGCACGTACGACCATTTCCTGACGCCGCTCGGCGTGTTCCATCACTCGCCGGACAACATGGATTTCCGCGCGGAAGGCACGACGAACGAGAACGGCATTCGCGGCTATGGGCACCGCGACATGCGCATCTACGACTTCGGCTGGGTGGACGGCGAGCGCGGGTGGGGCAAGGGCGGCGTGTCGCCGATGCGCTTCCAGATGCATGCGACCGATCCCGATCGCCTCGAAGCGCTGCTCGGCATCCGGCACTCGAAAGGATGCGTGCGCATTCCCGCGTCGCTGAATACGTTCTTCGACCGGCACGGCCTGCTCGACGACGACTACCAGGCACGCGTCGAGGCCGGCAAGTCGCTGTGGGTGCTGCGCCGCGATCGCGACATCACGCCGATCGCGGGCCGCTACCTGGTCGTGATCGACAGCGCACGCAAGACGCGGCCGGCGTGGTCGCCGTTGCCGGGGCGCAAGGCATGGTCGAAGCTGCCGAAGGGCGGCGACACGGCGGACTGATGGCCGGCGAGGCGGGCACGGGAGCGATGCGGATGAGAATAAATCCGTTTTATTGAACCATAATAAAAGCAAACTTTTATTATCCGATCCGGGTTCGTATAGTCGAGGCCAGTTTCGCGGAACCCTGCCGCGCCTGGACCACCACCGATCACACGACCCGATGAAAACTCTCTACAAGCTCGCTCCGCTCGCGATGCTCGGCGCCTTCGCGACGCATGCCGGTGCGCAAAGCAGCATCACGCTGTACGGTCTCATCTCGGCCGGTGTCGGGTTCGCGACCAACCAGGGCGGCAAGAACGCCTGGCAGGCGCTGTCCGGCACGAACCAGAACCCGCGCTGGGGGCTGAAGGGCAAGGAGGATCTCGGGCAGGGGCTGTCCGCGGTCTTCCAGCTGGAGAACGGCTTCAACGTGATGACCGGCACGGCCGCGCAGAACGGCCGCGAGTTCGGGCGGATGGCCTACGTCGGCCTGGCCGACCGCACCTACGGCGCGCTGACGTTCGGCCGCCAGTACGACGCGATCCACGACTACATCGGGCCGGTGATCATCGCGAGCAACGGCGTGAACATCGGCGACAACGACAACGGCTACAACGACATCCGCGTGCAGAACTCGGTGAAGTACGTGAGCCCCGTCTACTACGGCCTGAAATTCACCGCGCTGTACGGGTTCAGCAACGCGACCGGCTTCGCGAACAACAGCGCGTACAGCTTCGGGCTCGGCTACGAGCAGGGCCCGCTGCGCTGGAGCGTGGTCTACGCGCAGTACAACCATCCGTACAGTGCGACGAACCAGGACGGCGCGATCGCGAACGACTATGCGTCGCCGCTGCTGATTTTCAGCAAGAGCGCGATGTCGCCGGCGGCTTACGCGAGCCGGCAGCGGATCGCGGGCACGGGCGGCTTCTACACGATCGGCCGCGCGCAGTTCGCGGCGATGTTGACCGACGTGCGCTACGATTACCTCGACAATTCGCACCTGCACCTGCAGAACCTCGGCGTGAACGTCGTCTACACGATGACGCCGCAACTCTTCCTCGGCGCCGCGTATGCGTTCACGAACGGCAAGTACGACGTGATCGACAAGCGGCCGAGATGGCACCAGGTGAACCTGCAGGCCGATTACTTCCTGTCGAAACGCACCGACGTCGCGCTGACGGTGATCGCGCAGCAGGCGGCCGGCGACGCGGACCATGCGCAGATCTTCGCGTACGCACGGTCGACCGGCACACGCCAGATGATGGCGACGCTCGGCGTCCGGCATGTTTTCTGAGCGCCCGACCATGACCCATCCGATCGCCTCCCGCCGCACCTTCCTGAAACTGTCCGCCGCGCTGGCCGGCACCGCGCTGCTGCCTGAAACGGGCGCGTTCGCGGCCGGCGGCGACGCCGCGCGCCGCACGGTGGTCATCGATACCGACCCGGGGCAGGACGACGCCATCGCGATCCTGTTCGCGCTGGGCGCGCACGATAGGCTCGACGTGCGCGCGCTGACCGCCGTCGCCGGCAACGTGCCGCTCGACCTGACCGAACGCAATGCGCGGATCATTCGCGACTGGGCCGGCCGCACGAAGACGCTGCCCGTCTATGCAGGCTGCCCGCGTCCGCTCGTGCGCGACCTCGTGACGGCGGCGAACGTGCATGGCAAGACCGGGCTCGAAGGCGTCGAGTTGCACGAGCCGCGCGCACCGCTTGCCGCCGGTCACGCGGTGGCTTATCTCGTCGATACGCTGAGCCGCGCGGCGCCGGGCAGCGTGACGCTGTGCGCGCTCGGCCCGCTGACGAACCTCGCGACCGCGTTGGTCGAAGCGCCGCAGATTCGCAGCGCGCTGCGCGAGATCGTGCTGATGGGCGGCGCGTTCTTCGAGCGCGGCAACATCACGCCGGCTGCCGAATTCAACCTCTACGTCGATCCGCAGGCGGCCGAAGTCGTATTCGGCAGCGGCGTGCCGATCGTCGTGCTGCCGCGCGACGTCGCGGTGAAAGCGCCGATCACGCCGGCACGCGTCGCGCCGTTCCGCGCGCTTGGCAATCGCTGCGGCGCGATCGTCGCGGACATCATGGAGGCCGAGCTCGCGTACAACAAGAAGCGGCGCGGCGTCGAAGACGCGCCGATGTACGACCCGACCGCGGTCGGCTATCTCGTCGATCCGACGTTGTTCGGCGGACGCAAGGTGAACGTGATGGTCGAGACGACCGGGCAGTGGACGCTCGGCGAGACGGTCGTCGACTGGAACGGGCGCAGCGGCCGTGCGGCGAACGCGACGTGGATCAACGAGGTCGATGCGGACCGCTTCTACGCGACGCTCGTCGAGCGCATCGCGAAGCTGCCCTGAAGGCGTTCAGATGTGCTTCGCAATCCACTCGCGGCACGCCCGCACGTGCGGGCCGCGATCGTCGCCGGTGAGCGAGATCAGCGAGATCGCGCGCGTGACGCGCGGCTTGTCGACGCGCAGCGCGACGAGTTCGGGATCGTGCAGATGCATCGTGTAAAGGCTCGGCAGCACGGCGGTCGCGAGGCCGTTGCGCGCAAGCGCGTAGAGCGGCTCGGTGTATTCCATCCGGTACGTGACGTTCAGGCGCAGCTTCTCGGCGCCGCCGGTGCGATGCAGCGATTCGCTGACGCTGCCGCGCACGAACACCGCGAGCTCGCGGTCGACGAGCCTGGCCCACGTGACGCTCTTCGCGCGGGCAAGCGGATCGTCACGCCGCACGACGATCACGATCTCGTCCTCGAAGAGCTGCTGGTAGCGCAGCGTGCCGTCGTCGCTGTCCGGTTCGCGCACGCCGATGCCGAGATCCGCGACGCTGTCGCGCACGGCTTCGACGAGCGCGCTGTTCGGCAGGTCGGTGAGGGTGAAGCGCAGCGTCGGATGCGCGTCGCGCAGTGCATTGAGCGCGGGCAGCAGGCGGCCCGCGACCGACGGGATAAACGCGATGCGCACGGTCTGGATGCGTTCGCCGATGAGCCGCGTCATGTCGTCGAAGGTGCCGCGCGCCTGGTTGAGCAGGCGTTCGGCGAGCGGCAGCACGGCTTCGCCCGCGGACGTCAACGTAAGCCGGTGCGCGGAGCGCGCGAACAGGCGCCCGCCGAGCAGGAACTCGATCTGGCGGATCGACGCGGTGAGCGCGGGCTGCGTAAGGGACAGCGCCTGCGCGGCCTGCGTGAAGCTGCGTGCGTGGGCGAGCACGACGAAGTGCTGGACCTGCCGCAGCGTGAGCGCGGGCAGCAGCGACGAGCGGTCGGACGACATCGGGCAATAACGGTCGGGATGCGGTACGCGGCAGTATAAGACCGCGCTGCGTGAATCGACACAGGACAATATTCGGAATCACAGGAGAACCACCATGTCAGCGACTGACACGATGCCGGCGCGCGCGCCGGTCAACTGGCTCGAACGCCGCTTCGCGCTTGCCGCGCGCGGCACGAGCGTGCGCACCGAGACGATCGCGGGCGTCACGTCGTTTCTCGCGGCCGCGTACCTGCTCGTCGTGATCCCGTCGCTGCTCGCGACGGGCGGCATGGAGCGCGGTGCGGCGACGACCGCGACGATCATCGTGTTCGTGCTGTTCACCACGCTGATGGGGCTCTACGCGAACCTGCCGTTCCTCGTCGGCCCCGGCATCGGCGGCTCGGTGATCATCGGCGTGACGCTCGCGACGACCGAGCACGTCGGTTGGCAAACGGGCCTCGGCATCGCCTGCGTGTCGGGCGTGCTGTTCTTCCTGCTGACGATCCTCGGCGCGCGCGGCGTCGTGGTGCGGCTGATTCCGGTGCAGATCAAGCTCGGGCTCGGCGCGTCGATCGGGCTGTTCGTCACGATGCTCGGGCTGCGCAACGCGGGGATGGTCGTCGCGAACGCGAAGACCAACGCGTTCGCGCTCGGCGATTTCTCGCGGCCGGGCGCGCTCGTCGCGCTGATCGGCCTGGCGGTCGCGATCGTGCTGCAGGCGCGCAAGGTGCCCGGCGCGATCCTGATCGCGATCCTCGTGGCAGCCGCGGCCGGCGTGCCGCTCGGCGTCACGCATCTGCCCGCGTCGTTCGTGTCGCTGCCGCACAGCATCGCGCCGATCGCGTTCAAGCTCGACATCGGCAGCGCGTTGAGCCTCGCGGCCGCGCCGTACCTGTTCGCGTTCTTCGCGGCGGAATTCTTCTCGACGCTCGGCACCGCGCTCGCGGTCGGCGCGAAGGCGAACCTGCTCGACGAACAGGGCAACCTGCCGAACATCAACCGGCCGTTCCTCGTCGATTCGCTCGCGGCGACGCTCGGGCCCGTGTTCGGCATTCCCGCGCTGACCGCGCTGATCGAATCGGCGGCGGGCGTCGAGGCCGGCGGCCGCAGCGGGCTGTCGTCGCTGGCGGCGGCCGTGCTGTTCGCCGCGATGCTGCTGTTCGTGCCGGTCGCGCTCGCGATCCCGAAAGAGGCGACCGCGCCGGCGCTGATCCTGATCGGGCTGTCGATGTTCGCGACGATCCGCCATACGCATTTCGACGACTTCACCGATGCGTTGCCCGTGATGTCGATGGTGCTGCTCACGCTGATGTCGAACAGCTTCGGCACCGGCATCGCGGGCGGGCTGCTGTGCTACGTGCTCGTCAAGCTGCTGGCCGGCCGCTTGCGCGACGTGTCGTGGGGGCTCGTCGTGCTCGCGCTTCCGCTCGGCTACTACTTCTGGACCGTCGTGAAGCCGCACTGAGAGACGGCTTTCGCGACGCATCGGCACTACCCAAAACGAGACTGCAATGAAGGCAACACCAGGTAACGTCCCGGCCGCGCGCACGGGCATCGAGATCACGCCGGCCCATCGGGCCTTCTTCCACGCGCTGCCGAAGGTCGAGCTGCATTGCCACCTGCTCGGCGCGGTGCGGCACGACACGTTCGTCGCGCTCGCGGCACGCAGCGGCGCGCCGATCGAGCGCGCGGAGATCGACGCGTTCTATGCGCGCGGCGAGAAGCCGGTCGGCGTGCTGCACGTGCTGCGCGCGCTCGACCGGTATCTGCTCACGCAGCCCGACGACCTGCGGCGGATCGCGTACGAGTATCTGGAGGATGCGGCCGCGCACCACGTCCGGCATGCGGAATTCTTCTGGAATCCGACGGGTACGGTGCGCGTGTCGGGTATCGCGTACGCGGATGCGCAGGCCGCGATCGTGACGGGGATTCGCGACGCCGCACGCGACTTCGGGATCGGCGCGCGCCTGATTCCGAGCATCGACCGCGAGCAGGATCCCGACGAAGCGGTGGCGCTCGTCGAATGGATGAGGGCGAACCGCGCGGATGAAGTGGCGGGGCTCGGGATCGACTATCGCGAGAACGACCGGCCGCCGGAGCTGTTCTGGAAGGCTTACCGCAATGCACGCGCGGCGGGTTTTCGCACGACCGCGCATGCGGGCGAGTTCGGGATGCCGTGGCGCAACGTCGAGACGGCCGTCGATCTGTTGCAGGTCGATCGCGTCGATCACGGCTATACGATCGTCGACAACCCGGAGCTGTGCGCGCGCTATGCGGAGCGCGGTATCGTCTTCACCGTCGTGCCGACGAATTCGTACTACCTGCGCACGCTGCCGCCGGATCAGTGGGCGGAACTTCACCCGATGCGCAAGATGCCGGGCCTCGGGCTGAAGATCCATCCGAACACCGACGATCCGACGCTGCACAAGGTCAATCCGTCGGAGGCGTGGGAGCTGATGTTCAGCCATTTCGGCTTCACCGTGGCCGAGCTGAAGCAGTTCATGCTGAACGGGATCGACGGCGCGTGGGTGGACGACGCGACGAAGGCCGCGTGGCGTGCGGCGTGGGCGTCGGAGTTCGACGTGCTGGCTGCCACGCTCGCGGCTGGCTGAGCGCGGCGGCGTCATACGCCGGCCGGTGCTTCAACCGGCCGGCGACTCGTTGTGCCGGAACAGCTTCGCGACGCCCGGCAGGCCGCCGGCGTCGAGCAATTCCGCGTAGCGGTACAGCAGGATCGCGATCGCGACTGCACCGTGGGTCATGCGGGCTCCCCCTCGTTGAGCGATGACGACGATGGTGCGCGGCGCGCGGCAAGTCCGCTTCGTCCGGGTGGACTAATCCGGCGTCTGGCGTTCTACAGGGCAACCGTCTTCGTCATCGCGCGCTCCTATAATGAGCGCCGACACGACAACAGCAACAATAAAGACGAGGGCGACCCTTCCAATGGGCAATCGATCATGGCTGTATCTCCAGGCCGGTGACGGCGACGACGCGCGAACGATCGCGCTCGCGGAATCCAACAATCACTTTCCGCTGCTGTGGCGCGTGCTGCTCGCCGACGGCGGCGCGGGCGACGCGATCACCGATCAGCGCGTGTTCGGCGATGCCGGCACGCCGAATCTCACCAGCGACGCGCGCGCCGCGCTTGCGCGACTCAGCCGGCTCGCGTCGTTCGTCGTCGCGTATCCGCTGCCCGGCGACGATCCGGCGCTCGCACGCCAGTTCGATGCGGTCGTCCGGCATCTCGGCGAATCGATCGATGCGCTCGGCAACGCGCACGGCGCACCCCGGTTTTCCGCGAATCTCGACGAGTTGTCGTGGCTCGACGGCGGCGATCCGAACGACTACATCGACCAGGAGCGCGATACCTGCACGCGGCTGTGGTGGCAGGTCGCGAACTGCATGGATTTCCGCGACGTGCGCGGCGTGCGCGATGCGCTCGAGATCGAGTCGCCGCCCGACTGGCGCGACTGGGCGTGGGGCTTCGGGTTCGGCGGCCTGTTGCATCACTATTTCGTTCGTCAGGAGCCGCCGCGCGGCGTGACGTTTGCCGAGCTGTTCGATGGCGGCGAAGTGCACGGCGGCCGGCTCGGCTACGGCACGTTCAGCTTTCGCGCACGCAACGGGCTGTGGGGTGTGCGACGTGAAACCCACGATGCGTGGCACGTGATCGTGCCGCCCGAGTGGACGAACCTGTGGACGAGCGGCGCGCGCGACGACCGGCTCCTGTGGGCCGAACGCGACGGGAAGGTCGGCCTGCTGTTCGCCGATGGCGATGTCGACCGCGACGGCGACGAGATGCGGATCGTGCGCGAACCGTCGTTCGACGCCGTGTGGGATTTCAGCGGCGATGTCGCCTGCGTGCGTGTCGGCGAGCGATTCGGGCTCGTGCGTACGGACGGCACGTGGGTGCTCGAACCGTCGCTCGACGATTTCGGCGATTTCACGGGCGGAGTCGCGTCCGCGAGCCTGGACGGCCGCTGGGGCTTCGTCGACACGCGCGGTGCGTGGGCGATTCCGCCGCGTTTCGACGATACGCATGAATTCGAGAACGGCACCGTCGCGGCGGTATCCGAAGGCGAACGGTGGGGGTTGATCGGGCGCGACGGGCAATGGCGCGCGCAGCCCGAGTGGGACGCGCTCGAATGGTCGTCCGAATGCGGCGCCTTCGTCGCGCGGCGCAACGGTCACGTCGGCCTCGTCGACGCGAAAGGCCGCGTCGTCGTCGAGCCGCATTATGCGGAAGTCGCCAGGCTGACCGACGACGAACGGACGGACATGCTGACCGAGCTCGGCGCGATCCGCCATATCGTGCGGCGCGACGACGGGCGTTGCGCGATCGTCGACGGGCAGGGCCGCGTGCTGACGCCGTTCGACTTCGTCAACATGGGCGCGCTGCCGTGGTTGCCCGATGACGAAGCCGTGCCGGGCGAGCTGTTCACGCGTTACGCGATCGGTGTCCTGCCGGGCGAGCCGGTGCAGCTCGCGATCTGCGATCTCGAGACGGGCGCGACGCTCGTGCAGGGGCGCTACGACGACGTGGCCGGCCTGTTCTGGGGCGCCGATCACGGCTGGCTGGCGTGTGTGGAGGAAGAGGGCGGCAACGACGTGCGTGCGACGGTGCTTCGCGCGGACGGCACCGTGCTGCATCCGGCGCGTTACACGCGCATCGGTGACGATGCGCTGTTCGACGACGATCGCGCCGCCGCCGCAGGACACGCGATGCTGATGCCGTGGTTCGTCCGCCGTGTCGCGGTCGCGCGGAGCTGGAGCCTGGGCGAACCGGTCGCCGCCTTGCGCGACGACGGCGTGCCCGTATGGCTGTACGCGGACGGGCAAGCGACGACGACGCTTCGATAGGCCAAGCCGTTGTCGTGGAGGCCGGCGTGGTGCGCCGGCACCCCGATCAGCGGAAGAACTTCAGCCAGTCGAACAGGCCCGGATGCGGCGTGCGCCGCCGCGGCGCCGGCGCGCTGCGCGGCCGGAAATCAGGCGAGAACTGCGCGTGCGGATCGATCGCCTTCGCGCGCAGCGCCGCCTCGTAGAAACTGCCGACGATCGGCAGCGCGCTGTGCGCGCCCGCGCCCCAGTAGTCGCTGCGCAGCGTCACGCTGCCGTCGTCGAAGCCGACCCACGCGCCGGCCACGAGCTGCGGATGCATCAGGATGAACCAGCCGTCCGCGTTGTCCTGCGTCGTGCCCGTCTTGCCGGCGACGTCGACGCGAATGCCATACCGTGAACGAATGTCGGCGCCGGTGCCGCGATCGACGACATCGCGCATCACGTCGACCAGCGTCTGCGCGGCGGGCTCGGGCAACGCACGTTCGGGCGGTGCGCTGCCGAAGACGGCGAGCACCTTGCCGTCGCGGTCCTCGATGCGCGTGATCATCTGCGGCGCGACGTAGACGCCACGGTTCGCGATCGTGCCGTACGCGGACACCATCTCCTTCAGCGTGACGGGGCTCGTGCCGAGCGCGAGCGAGGGCACCGCGTCGAGCGGGCTCTCGCGCACGCCCATCGCACGGGCGAGCTGCGCGACCTTCGCGGCGCCTTCGTGCTGCATCACCTGCGCGGTGATGCGGTTGCGCGACAGCGCGAGCGCATCGCGCAGCGTCATCGGCTCATCGGTCGGCGGCTCGGCATCGGTCGGGCGCCAGACCGCGCGCCCGTCGATCGGGATCGCGACGGGGCGGTCGACGAACGTATCGCCCGGCCGCATGCCGTCCGCGAACGCGGCGCCATAGACGAACGGCTTGAACGTCGAGCCGGGCTGGCGCCGCGCCTGCGACACGTGATCGAACGGCTCGCTGCCGAAATCCGGGCTGCCGACCCACGCACGGATCGCGCCGTTGCACGGATCGATCGCGACGAAGCCGGCCTGCACCTGCGTCTTGCGCTCGCACAGCGCGCGCATGAAATCGCGATTGGCGCCGAGCCGCTTCAGCGCGACGACGTCGGTCAGCCCCGTGTCGCGCGCCTGCCGATAGTCGGGCGTCTGGCGGATGAAGCCGCGGAACAGGTCGTTGCGCAGCCCGCAGCCGGACGGGCCGCGCCACGCGCTGTCGGCGATCGCCTGCAGCCGTTCGGTCTGCCGCGTCAGCGCCTGCGTCGCCATGTCCTGCAGCCGCGCATCGAGCGTCGTGCGCACGACGAGTCCATCGGAGTACAGATCGTAGTTGTTGCGATCGGCCCACGCGATCAGCCATTTGCGCAACTGCACCGCGAAGTGCGGGGCGAGGCCGGGCTGCCCCGACTGCGGCTCGAAGTCGACGCGCAGCGGCTGGCGCTGCAGTTTCGCGAGCTGCTGCGGCGTCAGCATGTGCATCCGCGCCATCCGGTCGAGCACGATGTTGCGTCGCTGTGCCGCGCGCTCCGGGTTCAGCACCGGGTTGTAGTAGCTGTTGCCCTTCAGCATCCCGACGAGCGTCGCGCTTTCGACGATGTCGAGCTGGTCGGCCGACTTGCCGAAGTAGGTGCGCGCGGCCATTTCGACGCCGTACGCGTTGTACAGGAACGGCACGGTGTTCAGGTAGGTCTCGAGAATCTCGTCCTTGCTGTACACCGACTCGATCTTGAACGCCGTGATCAGCTCCTTCACCTTGCGCGTGAGCGTCGGCGCGCGGCCGACTTCATCCGGATACAGGTTGCGTGCGAGCTGCTGCGTGATCGTCGAGCCGCCCTGGCGGTCGCCCGAGAACGTGTGCAGCCCGGCCGCGAGCGTGCGGCGCACGTCGATGCCGTGATGCGCGTAGAAACGGTGGTCCTCGGTCGCGATCAGCGCGTCGACCATGTGCGGCGAGATCTGCTTGAGCGGCACCCATTCGCGGTTGACGGGCCGGAACTCGGCGATCAGCTGGCCGTCGGCGGACAGCACGCGCGCGGGACGGTCGATGCGCGCCTTGCGGATGTCGCCGATGCTCGGCGTGAACGGGACGAACGCGAGCAGCACCAGCAGGCCCAGCACCGGGATCGCGGCGAGCGTCAGCGCGACGCCGCGACGCGTCGGATGGCGCAGGCGATGCAGCGCGCCGGCGCCCAGCGCGCGGAGGCGCGCGCCGCAGACGGCGGCGAACGGTACGACGCGGGCGCGGCAACGGAGCCACGCGTCTCGGAGAAGCGGCACGAAGCGATTCAAGGCGGCAGGAGCGCGGATGGAAGAGGCGCGATCCTAGCAAACGGCACACGTGCGACGCCCGCCAAAACGGCCGTTTGCTTGCAGGATTTACAGACGATTACGTTTGTTGCCCATCGACAACCTTTTACGGCGCGGCCTGGCGTGATTCTCCCGACGAATCGCGGCCGGCGCCGCCCGCGCTCGAAGCCGTCCGGTCAGCGTGGCACGGCGCCGTCGGCGGCCATTGCGACCACCTCCGCCAACCGCTGCGCGGCCGCCTCCATCTGCGCGCGACCGAACCCGCCGAAGCCCAGCACGAGGCCCGGGCGGGCGGTACCGGGCGCGAACATCGGCGACACCGCGCGCACCGCGACGCCGGCTTTAGCGGCGCGCTCGACCACGTCGAGGTCGTCGATCCCTTCCGCGAGCCACAGCACGACGTGCATGCCCTGATCGCCCGGCTGCACCCACGCGCGTTCGCGCGGCAGCCGCGCACCGAGGGTGTCGATCAGCAGCGCGCGCTGTTCCGCATACACACCGCGCACGCGGCGGATGTGGCGGTCGAGGTGGCCTTCCGCGATGAACGCGGCCAGCACGTGCTGATCGGCGGTCGGCACATGACGATCCATCAGTACGCGGGCGCCGCAGAACGCGGGCACGAGATCGTCGGGCGCGATCACGTAGCCGAGCCGCAGCGACGGAAACAGGATCTTGCTGAAGGTGCCGAGGTAGATCACGCGGTCGGGGTCGAGCCCTTGCAGCGATGGGAATGGGTGGCCTTCGTAGCGCAGCTCGCTGTCGTAATCGTCCTCGACTACCCACGCGCGTTGCCCACGGGCCCAGGCGAGCAGCGCATTGCGCCGCGCCATGCTGAGCGGCATGCCGAGCGGATACTGGTGCGACGGCGTGACGAACGCGACCCGCGCATGCGGCGCGAGACGGATGCCGGCGTCGACGTCGATACCGTCGGCGTCGACCGGCACCCGCACCATCGCGTCGCGCCGCCCGGTGCTGTCGAGCAGCGCGGTGATGCCGCGATAGGCCGGATTCTCGACCCATGCCTGATCGCCCGCGCCGAGCAGCACCTGGCTCGCGAGATGCAGCCCCTGCTGTGTGCCGCTGGTGATCACGACCTGGTCGGCATGGCAGCGCACCGAGCGTGAGCGGCGCACGTAGTCGGCGATCGCCTCGCGCAGCGGCAGCGCGCCTTGCGGATCGGCATAGCCGGACGGCGCGCCGGCGCCGCGCGCGCGCAGGCGGTTGCCGAGCCGGCGCCAGATGTCGTCGGGCGCGGTGAGGCCGATCGGCACCGAGATCGCGAACGGCATGGCCGGCAGCGGGCGGAATTCGCCGGCGATCCGCGCGAAGGTGGCGGCCGGCTCGGGCAGGCCGATACGTGCCGGCGGGCGGTGCCGGGCAGGCGGTTCGGGCGCGTTGACGGGCGGCGGCTCGGCGAGCGCGAGCGCGCTCGCGACCCGCGTGCCCGCGCCGCCGCGCGATTCGAGAAAGCCTTCGGCGACGAGCTGCGCATACGCGTCGACGACGGTGCCGCGCGCCACCTGCAGCGACGCGGCGAGCAGCCGTGTGGACGGCAGCGCGTCGCCCGGGTGGACGTCGCCGCGCCGCACCGCGTCGCGCAGCGCCTGCGCGAGCTGGCGGCTCAGGTCGCCGGCCGCGCGATCGAGCGCGCCGAGCGACGGGATGTCGACGTTCCGGGCCGTTCTTGCCATGATTCTGGTCTGCTGAAATTGTTTCAAACCGGCTCTACAGAATAAACCAGTTTGGCGCCACAATCGGCGCATGACGGGCCAGCGCCCGATCCATTCCCACCCCCGCCTGACCGTGGAGCCGCCATGTATGTCCCCGCCGATTTCAACGAACCCAACCCCGACGCGCTGCGCGAGCTGATCGTGCAGCATCCGTTCGGCAGCCTGATCACGCACGGCAAGAGCGGGCTCGACGCGAATCACATCCCGTTCGAGCTGCTGCCCGGCGACGGCGGTCTCGGCGAACTGCATGCGCACGTCTCGCGCGCGAATCCGGTCTGGCAGGACGTCGCGAACGGCGACGAGGTGCTCGTGATCTTCCGCGCGGGCGACGCGTATATCTCGCCGACCTGGTTTCCGAGCAAGCATGTCGCACACCGGCAGGTGCCGACGTGGAACTACGTGGTCGTGCATGCGCACGGCCGCATCACGGTGCGCGACGACGCGCAGTTCGTGCGCGGCGTGGTCGCCCGGCTGACGCGCACGCACGAGGCGTCGCAGCCGGTGCCGTGGAAGATGGGCGACGCGCCGGCGGATTATCTCGACGCGATGCTGCAGGCGATCGTCGGGCTGCAGATCGAGATCACGCGGCTCGTCGGGAAGCGCAAGCTCGGGCAGAACAAGGACGAGGCCGATATCCGCGGCGCCGGCGACGCGCTGGTCGCGAACGGCAGCCTCGCGATCGGGGAAGCGATGATCGCGGCGGCCGACGCGAAGCGCGGGTGAGCGCCCGCGACGGGCAGGCATGCGCGGGCAAGCGCCACGCCCGCACGCCGGCCCGTCACTGCGTGCGCGTCGCGCCCTTCGCGCCTTCGCCGGCCTGCGCGAGCGCGCCGCGAATCGCGGCCTCGGTCTTGTCGTACCCGCCTTCGCCATAGCGCGTATAGACGACCTTCCCGTTCGCATCGATCAGGTACAGCGCGGGCCAGTACTGGTTGCCGTACGCGCGCCACGTGTCGTAGCGGTTGTCCTGCGCGACCGGATACTGGATGCCGAAGCGCTTGATCGCGTCGGCGACGTTGCCCGCGTCGCGCTCGAACGGATACTCGGGCGTATGCACGCCGACCACGACGAGCCCCTGGTCGCGATACTTCCGGTTCCACTCCTTCACGTACGGAATCGTATGAATGCAGTTGATGCACGAGTACGTCCAGAAGTCGACGAGCACGACCTTGCCGTGCAACTGGCCGAGCGTCAGCGGCGCGCTGTTGTGCCAGCGGTCGATGCCGGTGAAATCGGGTGCGGCCATGCCGGCCTGCGAAGTCGGCATGCCCGCGTCGTCGCGGGTGCCCGCGAAGGCGGCGAGCCCGGCCGTGGCGGCAAGGGCGAAGACGAGGGCGGCGATCTTGAGTCGGGGCAGCATGGCGTTCTCCTGAGCGGGAGGCCGCCGCGCGGTGGCGGCGGCCGGACGGGTTTCGACAGGCCCCATTAAGCGGCGCCGACGTATCTGCGATGTGTCCGGCGCGCCGCGCGTGTGCAATGTTGTGTGTCGTCACGGCGGCGCGATACATTGGGATACAAACGGATGCCCGCCGTGCGGTATAAAAGCGGACATCACCTGCCCGACTACCTCGACACCGACCACGACTCATGGACAAGATCGACCACGTGCTGATCGTCGACGACGACCGCGCGATCCGCGAACTGATCGCGGATTACCTGGAGAAGAACGGCATGCGCGTGTCGCTGGCCGCGAACGGCCGCGAGATGCGCAACGTGCTGGACGACGGCGCGCCCGACCTGATCGTGCTCGACCTGATGATGCCGGGCGAGGACGGCCTCACGCTGTGCCGCGACCTGCGCGCCGGCAAGTTCCGCACGGTGCCCGTGCTGATGCTCACCGCCCGCGGCGAGGAAACCGACCGCATCATCGGCCTCGAGATGGGCGCCGACGACTACCTGGCCAAGCCGTTCGCGGTGCGCGAACTGCTCGCGCGGATCCGCTCGGTGCTGCGCCGCGCGCGCATGCTGCCACCCGGCATGCAGGTGACGGAAACCGCGGAGATGCTTGCGTTCGGCGAATGGCGGCTCGACACGACCGGGCGCCACCTGCTCGACGCGGAAGGCACGCTGGTCGCGCTGAGCGGCGCCGAATACCGGCTGCTGCGCGTATTTCTCGACAACCCGCAACGCGTGCTGACGCGCGACCAGTTGCTCAATCTCACGCAGGGTCGGCAGTCCGATCCGTTCGACCGGTCGATCGACCTGCTCGTGAGCCGGCTGCGCCAGCGCCTGCGCGACGGCGCGCGCGAACCGCGCTACATCAAGACGCTGCGCAACGAGGGCTATGTGTTCTCGTCGGCCGTGACTGCCGTCGACGGTGCGCCATGAGCGCGCGCATCCCGTGGCACTGGCCGCGCTCGCTGTTCGCGCGTCTCGCGCTGATCCTGTGCGTGGGCCTCGCGCTCGCGCAGACGCTGTCGTTCTGGCTCACCGTGACCGAGCGCGACCAGGCGACCACCAACCTGATGATGGGCTACATCGAGCGCGAGGTCGCGAGCTCGGTCGCGCTGCTCGACCACCTGCCGCCGGCCGAGCGGGCCGCGTGGGTGCCGCGCCTCGCGCGGCGCAGCTACGCGTTCATCCTCGGGCCCGGCGAGACCGGCACGCCGCCGGAAGCGCGGCTGTCGGCGCGCGTCGAGCGCTCGATTTCCGACGGCATCGGCGGCGACTACCCGCTGACCGCGAACGCGATTCCCGGCGACCGCGAACATCTGCAGGTGCATCTGCGCCTGACCGACGGGTCGCCGCTGACGATCGACATCCATCCGATGTCGACGGTGCCGCTGTCGGGCTGGCTGCCGGTCGTGCTCGTGCTGCAGCTGGCGGTGCTGGCCGCGTGCTGCTGGCTCGCGGTGCGGCTCGCGACGCGGCCGCTCAAGCAGCTCGCGCAGGCCGCCGATGCGCTCGGCCCCGACCTGAAAGGCGAGCGGCTGAACGAGGGCGGGCCGTCGGAAGTCGCGCGCGCTGCCCGCGCGTTCAACGCGATGCAGGATCGCATCGCGCAGTACATGGCCGAGCGCATGCAGATCCTCGCGTCGATCTCGCACGACCTGCAGACGCCGATCACGCGGATGCGCTTGCGCGCCGACATGATGGAGGACGACGCGCAGGGCGCGAAGCTGCGCCAGGACCTGCTCGAGATGGAGCATCTGGTGAAGGAGGGCGTCGCGTACGCGCGGACGCTGCACGGCAACGAGGAAGCCGCGCGCCGTATCGATCTCGATGCGCTGCTCGACAGCATCGTGTGCGACTACACGGATGCGGGGCAGGACGTCGCGCTGCACAGCCGCGCGCCGCTCGCGCTCGTCACGCGGCCGAAGGCGCTGCGCCGCATCGTCGGCAACCTCGTCGACAACGCGCTGAAGTTCGCGGGCGCGGCCGAGATCGACGTGCACGCCGCGCCGGACGGCGGCGCGGTGATCGCCGTGCTCGACCGCGGGCCCGGTATTCCGGACGATCAGCTCGACGCGGTGTTCGAGCCGTTCCGGCGCGTGGAGACGTCGCGCAACCGCGAGACGGGCGGCACGGGGCTCGGCCTCGCGATCGCGCGGCAGCTCGCGCTGGCGATGGGCGGCACGCTCACGCTGAGCAACCGGGCGGACGGTGGCGGGCTCGAGGCGCGGCTGACGTTGAGGAATGCGGGGTGACAGCGTGCGGCGTGTGAGCGCCGCGGCTTCCGGTGTGCGCCGAAATCGAAACCGGCGCTGCCGTTGAAGCTGCCGTGTCCGGTGTCACACGCGCTGCAGATGCGCATCGACGAGCGGCGCGAGCGTCGTTGCATGCACGGCTGCGAGATCGTGCCGGCCGCCCGGCACGACATGCAGCTGCGCGTCGGGCAACCGTTCGAGCAGGCGCCGGCCGGCCGCGACGGGGCTGATCGGATCGTCGTCGCCCCACAGCAGCAGCGTCGGCTGTGCGATGCGCCCGATCTCCTGCGACAGGTCGGCACGGAGCGTCAGGAACCAGTCGGGAAGCTGCGGGTTCGCTTCCGCGAAACCGGTGCGCCAGTCCTGCGCGCCGAGCCCGGCCATGTCGAGGCCGCCGGACGTGACCGTCAGCACGAGGTGCGTGATCAGTGCGGGCTTGTCGAGCGCCGCGCGCATCGCGATCACGCCGCCCATCGACTGCGCGATCACGGCGGTCGGCCGGTCGATCGTTTCCAGCACATGACGCACGAGGCTGTCGAAATCGTCGACGGCCGGATCGTGCGGCGTGTCGCCGAAGCCCGGGTAGCCGACGATGCGGTGCTCGGCCGGATGCGTGAGAAGGCCGGCGAGCGGTTGCCAGAAAGCGGTGCTGCCCGATGCGCCGGGCAGGAAGAGCAGTTGCGACGGAACGGGCATGGCGGTGCGGTTTCCCGGTGAGTGAAGTGAAGCGGAAGGGCGCGCGACGTGAGCCGGGCGCATCAGCACCGGCCGGTGCGCAGCGCGACGGTCCAGTCGTCGCGCCCGCGCGAGGCCGCGGTGGCGGCTGCCGTGTGCCAGTCGTATTCGACCGCATGGAGTTCGACGTTCCAGCCGGCGGCCGTGCGCGACACCATCGCGTAGCGCGCATGCGGCGAGCCTGTCTCGATGCGGTGCGGATGCGGCAGGTCGTCCGTGTAGGCCTGCAGCCCGACGCTGCCCGGGTTGACGATCAGCCGGCCGTCGTCGAGCTTCGCCGTCCGCGGGATATGCGTGTGGCCGCACAGGATCAGCGACGCCGGTTCGTTGCCCGCGCGCTGCGCGATTTCATCGGGCGTGGCCGCGCGGCAGCCGTCGGGCGTGACCGTTTCGAGGAAATAGACGAGGTCGCTGTCGGGCGTGCCGTGCACCATGAGCACATCGTCGCCGAGCGTCATGCGTTCGGGCAGCGCGGCGATCCATTCCAGATGATCGGCGCGCAGCGTGTCGTGCGCCCAGCGATCCGACAGCCGCATCGACGCGCGATCGCCGGTGAGCAGTTGCCGTTCGTGATTGCCCTTGATGGTCGGCAGGTCGAGCGCGATCAGGCGGTCGGCCGTCTCGGGCGGATGGAGCGCGCCGGACAGGATGTCGCCGAGATTGACGATCACGTCGGCGCCGCGGCGGCGGACGTCGTCGAGCACCGCGTCGAGTGCGGCGAGGTTGCCGTGGATGTCGGACAGCGCGGCGATTTTCATGGCGGGTCGGCGAGGAAGGGAACGGCGATTGTCGCCAATTCGGCGCAGGCCGTCCAATGGCGGGCGCAGGCGACGCGGTGAGCGGTTTGACGTGAAGCCGCGATGGGTGTGTCAGTCGGTCGCGAGGCGTGCGTACATCGCGAAATCGCCCGGCGTGCCGCGCACCATCTTGTACGCGCGCAACAGCCCTTCGTAGCGGTAGCCGCATTTCTGCAGCACGCGCGCGGAGCCTGCGTTGCTGGTCAGCACGACGGCCTGCATGCGCATGAAGCCCTCGGCGAATGCCCACTCGGTGACGGCCGTGCACAGCGCGCTCGCGATCCCGCGCCCCCAGTGCGACGGCGCGAGATCGTAAGCGATTTCCGCCGAGCGGTTCACGGTCGAGACGGTATGCAGGCCGATCGTCCCGGCGAGCGCGCCCGATGCGTCGTCGATCACGGCGAGACGCCGGATCGAATCGGGGTCCGTCGATTCGATGGCGTCGAACAGCGGCAGCAGATCGTCTGGCGAGCGCAGGTTCCAGCTCGTGTGGCGGTAGACGTCGGGGTTCGTCAGGTACGCGTACCACGCGTCGAGGTCGGCGCGTTCGATCTGGCGGAGCGACAGGCCGGGAAAGCCGGAGCGGGGCGGCGCAGCGATTTTCATCGGCATCCGCGCCTATGCCGCATGACGTCGGTACAGCGCCAGCGACCCGGCGAGCGCGAGCAGCATCGCGCCGCAGGTGCGTTCGAGCCACAGCGCCCCCGCGCGCTTCAGCAGCCGCACCGCGCGTGCGCCGAGCAGCGCGTAGCCGAACATCACGACCCCGTCGAGCAGCGCGAACGTGATCGCGAGCGCGACGTATTGCGGCGCGAGCGGCGCGGACGGATCGAGGAACTGCGGCAGGAAGGCGGAGAAGAACAGATAGCCCTTCGGGTTCGTCACCGCCGTGAGGAAACTCTTCGCGAAGATCGACGCGTTGCGCCCGGATGGGTCGCCACCGTGCGCGGCGGCGACGTCGAGCGAGCCCTTCGACATCAGCAGCCGGATGCCGACGTACGCGAGATACGCGGCGCCGAGCCACTTCACCACCGAGAACCAGAACGCCGACGCCATCAGCAGCGCGCCGAGGCCGAGCGCCACCGCGACGATCAGCACGAAGTCGGACAGCATCGCGCCCGCGAAGCCGTAGGCCGCGCGGCGCACGCCGTAGCGCGAGCCGTTGGTCAGCGCGAGCAGCACGGTCGGGCCGGGTGTCGCGATACCGACGAACGCGACGGCGGCGAAGATCAGCAGGGTCGTTTCATGCATGAAGGCACTCCCGATGGATGGCGGCGCGTTCGATTATCGGTTGCGCCCGCCCGGGCTGTACAGGTGAGACGCGTTGCGCACACGGCCGGCTGCGCGACTATCTCGATTTTGGCAAGAAACTGTTTTCATTATTGTGCTTTCGACGGGAACCGGTTCCATCTACCATGGCGGCCGCAGTGGGCATGCCCGCCGCGTCGTCGCGCGCGGACGCGGCCGGCCTCGCACCGCCGGCACATCTCGCCGCCCGCGCGCTGCTCGCAACTGACAGCCAGAACAACGGGTTCAACGCCCGGAGACACGATAATCATGAACAAGCAACTGATCGCAGCCCCGCTGCTGCTCTCGCTCGCGGGCATCGCCGCCGCACAAAGCTCCGTCACGCTGTACGGCATCGTCGATGCGGGCGTCACCTATCGCAGCAACGAGCGGGTCGGCTCCGCGGGCGCGTACACCGGCCACTCGAGCGTCGGGCTCACGACCGGCAACCTGTCCGGCAGCCGCTGGGGGATCAAGGGTTCCGAGGATCTCGGCGGCGGGATGCGCGCGCTGTTCGTCCTCGAGAACGGCTTCGACATCACGAACGGCACGTCGGGGCAGGGTGGCCGCCAGTTCGGCCGCCAGGCATTCGTCGGCCTCGGCAGCGACCGCTACGGCACGGTCACGCTCGGCCGCCAGTACACGTCGCTCGACGACTTCGTGAGCCCGGTCGGCCCGTCGTCGTACATCGGCGGCTTCGGCGCGCACCCGGGCGACATCGACGACCTCGACCAGACCGCGCGGGTCGACAGCTCGATCAAGTACACGAGCGCCAACTACTCGGGCTTCACGTTCGGCGCGCTGTACGGCTTCGGCAGCCAGCCGGGCAGCATGAAGCAGCGCAACACGTGGAGCGTCGGCGCGGCATACGCGGCGGGCCCGCTGCGCGTCGGCGTCGGTTACGAGCGGTCGGACAACAGCAAGACGGGTGCGACCGACCCGACGGCCGGCAAGTGGCAGAGCACCGACGACGGGTTGTTCAACTCGTCGATCAACGAAGGCTATGCGAGCGCGCAATCGCAGCAGATCATCGCGACCGGCGCGACCTACGACTTCGGGCCGGCCGTCGTCGGCGTGAACTACAGCAACGTGCAGTACCGCAGCGGCGGCCAGTCGCTGTTCACGGGCCACGCGACGTTCAACGTCGCGGGCGTGTTCACGCGCTGGAACGTGCGCCCGCAGACGCAACTGTTCGCGGGCTACAGCTACACGCGCGGCAGCGATGTCGACGGCGTGGACGACCGCGCGCAGTATCACAACGTCACGCTCGGCGCCGTGTATGACCTGTCGAAGCGCACCAGCGTGTACCTGCTCGGCGCGTACCAGCATGCATCGGGCATGACGCTCGACGCGCTCGGCCGGCCGGTGGCCGCGACTGCGTCGGTATCGGACAAGGCGAACGGCCACTCGTCCGATTCCCGCTCGCAGGCCATCGTCAGCCTCGGCCTGCGCCAGAAGTTCTGACGCGCATCGATCGTTGCGGCCGCAACGTTTCCCGCCGCCGATGCCGGCAACGTTGCATGCAGGCTCCTGACCTGTCGCTTCTCCTTTCCTCTTCTACCGGTACCGCGTGATCGACATCGTCGACGCGCGGCCGAAACTCCTCGACGGTTGGGCTGGCCCGACGCTCGACGACGCGAACTGAACGATCGCGGCCGCGTGCCGGCATGGCCGGCGCGCGGGTTTTGGGTTTGCTCCACCGTATCCCGCTTTCCTCTCCCTTCCTCCCGCCGCATGCCGCCGTGCCGAATCGCGATGACGCGATTGCGCCGGATATTATTTTTTCTCTTTCATTTCAATTTCGATTTGTAATCATTTGGCCCATTTCCGGGGAATGAAAAAGACAATGCGGGCATTTCAGAAAAAATGACGCATTCTCATTGAGTGAGCCGGAAGAAAATGCCGGGGAAAAAGCGCCGAAACCGTGCGCCCGGCAAGCTGCTGCGGCGCGGTGAGCGGGTTTGACCATCGTTGACGGAAAAGCGCCGGACGGCAAAAAGAACGGAGTGAATAATTCGGGAGGGCGGCGAATGCGCTTTAGCCGGAATCACCAATATTTCACGCGCCGCGATTTACAGTGTCGACAATTGAACGTTCGGGAGCATTATTCATGTCAATGAAACAAATTCGGGCGGCGTTGCTGGGAATGTGCATGGCAATGCTGGCGCCGGCGAGTCACGCGCAGGTGCAATACTCGACCGACTGGCTCGCGAACACGTACGGCACGCTGGCCCAGCACGTCGGCAATGCCGCGCGCTCGATGTGGGTCGCGCCCGAGGGCGTGATCTATACGTCGTCGCGCTGGGACGAGAACGCGGGCGGCGTCGCGCTCTACCAGAATGGCCAGACGTTGGGCACGATCGGTATCCACGACGAATTCCAGGGCGGCGCGATTACCGGCAACGCGACGTCGATCTTCGTCGCGCTCGGCTATAACCGCAACTTCGGCAGCGGCTCCGTCGGCCGCTACGATCGCAGTACGAACAAACGCGACCTGCGTATCCCGGTCAGCACGTGGACGGGCCTCCCGAACCCGGACGTGATCACCGGCCTCGCGACGGCCGGCAACCTGCTGTACGCGAGCGATTTCTACGGCAACCGCGTGCGCGTCTATACGACCGACGGCGTCTGGCAGCGCGACATCGGCGTGACCGGGCCCGGCGCGCTGGCGCTCGATGCGGCGGGCAACCTGTGGGTCGCGCGCATGAGCGCGGGCGTGGTCGTGCAGTACAGCGCCGCCGGCACGCTGATGAACACGATCCAGATGGCGGCCGGCGCGCGGCCGTCGGCGCTGTATTTCGATGCGTCGACGGGGCAGTTGCTGGTGGGCGACCAGGGCCCGGACATGAACATCAAGCTCTACAGCCTCGCCGGGTTGCCGCAGCAGGTCGGCACGTTCGGCGTGCAGGGCGGCTATCTCGACACGACCTCGGGCATCAAGGGGCAGGTCGGCGACAAGCGCTTCACGCGCGTGGTCGGCATCGGCAAGGATTCGGGCGGCAACCTGTACGTGCTCAACAACGCGTGGGGCGGCGGCTGGGATCTCGGGCGCAACGGCAGCACCGATCTTCATTCGTACAGCCCGACGGGCGCGCTGCAATGGAAGCTGCAGGCGCTGAACTTCGAGGCGATCGCCGCGCCCGACCCGTCGACCGACGGCGCGTTCTTCTACAGCGGCAACAACGTGTATACGGGCTCGGCGGGCGGCACGTTCGTCGCGAACACGGTCGACCCGTTCACCTATCCGAAGGACCCGCGCCTCGACATGAACGACTACCAGCGCGGCCAGCATTTCGGCCAGCTCGTGATGGTGGGCGGCAACCGGATTCTCGTCGCGTCGGGCCAGAACCCCGGCAACTTCAATTTCTATTACTTCACGCCGGCGACCGGCTATATCGCGAATCCGGCCGGCTCGCTGCCGGGCAAGCCTTTCAACACGACGTTGCAGGTCACGACCGGTTTCGACATCGACGGCAACGGCGACGTGTGGGCCGGGCTGAACGGCACCAACGCGATTACCCGCTACCCGATGACGGGCTTCGATGCGACCGGCAAGCCGTCGTGGGGCAAGCCGGTGACGACGCCCGTGCCGAGCACCGTGGCGCCGACGACGCGCATCGTCTACCAGGCGGACAGCGACACGATGATCCTCGCGCAGGGCCTCGCGAACAACTGGGACTGGACCGCGATGAACGGGCACATCGAGGTCTATCACGGCTGGAAGAACGGCAACACGACCGCGCCGAACCCGGTGATCAACCTGACCAGCGCGAACCCGAAATCGATCGCGGCGGCCGGCCACTACCTGTTCGTCGGCTACGTGCACACGGTGCCGAACGTCGACGTGTTCGATCTCAACACCGGCGCGCTCGTGACGACGCTGACCAACTCGAACACGTCGGCGATGGACGTCGGCAACGACGTCGACTCGATGTACGGGATCCGTGCGTACCTGCGCTCGACCGGCGAATACGTGATCACGAAGGACAACTACAACGGCACCAGCATGATCGTGTATCGCTGGCATCCGTGAGTGCGTGGGCCGTGCCGCTCGGCTCAGCCACGGTCAATCGAAAATCGTCCCGGGCCCGCCGAGTAGAGCGCGAGAAGGCCGCCCATGATCGACAGATTCTTGTAGAAATGAATCATGTCGGTCATCTGTCGAGGGCCGTCGATTACCCAGAACGGATGCCCGATAATCGCGGCGCCGAGCGTATAGAGGGCGAGCAGCAGCGCGAGCGGGCGTGTATGGAAGCCGATCAGAATCGCAATCGCTACCACGACGTCCATTGCGATCAGGATCACAGCAGACAGCATCGGCAACGGGGCGTCGATGCGAGTCATGTAGGCGACTGCACCTCCGAAGTCGAGTAGCTTCGGAATTCCGATTTTCAAATAGAGCGAGATGATCAGCACGCGAGCGATCAACAGCAGGAAATCATGAAGTGTGTTTGACAGGAGTGGGCGGATTGTCATGGCTTGAGAGAGTTTGAGCGACCGGCACGCGCGCAGGGCGAGCCGGCCGCGAAGATTTCAGGTGGCGTTGTGACGCGCGCTGTCGTCCTTCTGCCCCACGCTGAAACGGATCTCGAGGATGGTCAATGCGGCCAGAAGGGCAATGAAGGCGGCCCCAGCGGCCAGTTGGAACCCTGTGTGCAGGACGCCGCTGAAGGCGCCGCGCAAGACGTCGATGATGTGCTGGCCGTAGAACGGCGTGCCCGCCAGCGATTCGATGACGGCGGACTGTTTCTTCGGGTCGATGAGCAGTTGGGGATCTTCCAGCAGGCTGTTCAGGTGTCCGCCGAGCGTCCTCACACCCAACGCGTTCAATATCTGGGCCGTACCGGCCTTGTAGTGTGCCGATACCCAGGCGCCGAGCGCGGACAGCCCCACCATTCCGCCGATCATCCGGGTGGACTGGATGAGTGATGTCGCGATACCGACGCGCGTCTTCCCCGCGATCTCCTGCGTGAAAATATTGACGTTATTGAGGATGAGCCCCAATCCGACGCCCGCCCCGGACAACGAAATGATCAGAAGCGCATGCATGTTCGTCAGCGCGACGCATGACAAGCCATAGCAGGCCAGCACGAGCATCGAGAAGCCAGCGAGCACGATGATCGCAGGACGCTCGACGCGCGTGACGATGGCCGTATTGAGCAGGCTGCCGATCGCGATCGATCCGGCGAGCGGCGTCGATAGCTGGCCTGCTGCCGTGGCCGAAAGCCCGAAGCCGCTCTGGAGCAGCAGCGGCGCGTAGAAGATCGCCGAGAACATGACTGCGCCCGTCAGAAAGGATAGTCCGAGCAACGTCACGATGCGTCGGTCGCCCAGCAGTTCGAGGGGTACCAGAGGTACGGTTGCGCGCCGTTCACAACGGACGAACAATGTGACCAGAACCGGCAAGCTCGCGATAGCAGCGCAACGGAGTTGCATCGACATGTCGTCAAGCTCGTTACCGAATACGAACAACAGGCATGCAAGTAACAAGGAAAGCGTCAGCGCGCCGGCGATGTCGATGCGGATCCGTGTTCCCGATGCCGGAGCGACGCGCGGAAGATAGCGCTGTGTGAAGTAGAGCGCGGCGACGCCTACCGGCAGATTGATCAGGAACGTCGAGCGCCAACCGTATCGATCGGTTAGCCAACCTCCGAGGGATGGCCCCGCGGCCGTGCCGATGCCATAGGCCGCGGCGAGTACTACCTGCCATCGAGCGCGCTCCAGCGGCGCGGGAAACAGGTCCGGTATGGACGCGAACGCGGTCCCCGTCATCATTCCCGCGCCGATACCTTGAAGCGCGCGCGCGGCGACGAGCGTAGCCATATTCGGGGCGGATGCGCATAAAACCGAGGCCACGGTAAAAGTCGCGACTGCGCCGACTACGAACGGTTTGCGTCCGTAGTAGTCGCCGAGCCGACCGAAAACCGGTACGGTAATCAGAGACGTCAACAGATACGCGGTCGCGATCCAGGTGTACCACTCGAAGCCGCCCAAGGTCGCGACGATCTGCGGCAATGCCGTACTGACGGTCGTTTGATCGAGCGCGACCAGCATATTGACGATCCCGATGCCTGTCATCGCCGCCAGCGATTGACCGAACGGGCGTGATGATGGGCATGGCGTGGGGGCGGGGGAGCGCGGTTCGTCGGCAAGAAGCGAGGGCGCGCCGCCGGTAGCCGGCGCTTTGACTGGGGGTTGCATGGTGCTTGGACTCGAATCGGTCGCGATCCGGGCTGGCGGATAGACGCGATGAAGATCGGGGAGGGAGAGGCGATATGATGGGCGCGACAGCTGAGGTAAGGAAGCCGAGTCGTCTCCGGCGTCGGCTTCCCGTCGCGTATCTCGATGCGTTACTGAACCTTTCTCGTGATAAGCAATTCCTTGCGCTCGACGAGCTCGGGGGAAAGCGCGCGATAGGCGGCAATGTGACGCGTATTCAGGTGAGCGTCGAGTGCCTCTTGGCTCTCCCAAATCTCGTGGAAGACGAAGGTGCGCGGGTCGCGCAGATCGCGACTTAGCTCGTAGCGGATCATGCCCGGATCGCCTTCGGTCGGGGCGAGGAGGCCGCGCAGCAGTGCTTCAAGTGCGGCTTCCTTTCCTGGTTTCGCTACGTTGATGGCGGTGACAACGATTTCAGACATGTTTTATGTTTGGTGATTCAGTTTGCTTCCAGCGTGCGCAACGGCTGGCCCTTGGCGCCGGCGAAGAACACAACCATCTCGGCTGGTTCGTCTGTCGTGTAGCCGTGGTGAATCGTTCCGACGGTGTCGGCGATCACCTGTCCCGAGGTAAACGTCGTCCGGGATTCACCGTTCTTTTTCTCCACGGTGAGGCGGCCGCTCAGCAGATAGACGGCATTGACGACACCGTGGCTGTGCCAGGGAAGCATCGTGTGAGCCGGGATCCGCACATATTGCACGTCGAGCAGCGGCGTACCCTCCGGATAGCGTGTGTAGTCGGCGCCATCCCAGGATTGCGACGTATGCGCAAGCGACGTGACCTCTACGCCTCCTTCGGACGCTCGCGCGCCTGAAGCGATCGACAAGGCGGTGATCGCAACTGCCCCGAGACAGGCAGGCCACTTCGGATGGGTCATTCTTTTCAACGTCGCGTATCGGTCCAGTTCTTTCAACATCAGTCGATGCACTCGGGTGTGTCCATTGCCGTTGTATACGGAGCGTCGAACGCGTCGGCAGGAGCGTGTTTCACTGATATTGCCGTCGAGGATTCGGCGTAGTAGCGGTTTGGCGACGGGAAGACGCCGACGGCCACTTCGATGACGAATGGACCGTCGCATGCCAATGCGTCGCCGACGGCCTGTTCGAGATCGACTAGGCTATCGACCTGACGTGCCGGGACGCCCACCGATTGGGCGAACCGTGTCCAGTCGTGGCGAGGCAACTTGCTGAATTGCTCCGCGACGGTCCGCTTGGTGATGGCGTCGATATGAATCGCGCCGTGAGCGGCGTTGTTCAGGACGATAAAGATCACCTTGATGCCGTACCGGGCAGCGGTTTGCATCTCCATGCCGTGCATCAGCATGCAGCCGTCCCCGGTCACCACGAGACAGGGACGATGCGGCGCGCCGAGTCTGACGCCTATTCCGGCTGCGACTGCCCAGCCCATCGGAGCCAGCGCGCTCGACGAGAAGTAGTTTCCGAGGCCGGACGAGAGCCAGTAGTGCGCCATGAAGATTCGATGCGCACCTGAATCGACGACAACGTTGGTGTCCTCGGGCACGAGGTTGCTGAGACTTCGGACGACGTCACCCGGATAGAGGGAAAGCGAATCGGATGCGCTTCCGATCGAGGTCGGCTCGAATCGATGATCGTAAAGCGGAACCGGCTTCACGCGCTCGAGCCACTCATCCCGATGAGCGAATGCTTTGTCGAATTCCCGGGTTGCGCCTGTCGGCATATGCGCAAGCATACGGAGGGTCGCGGTAATGCCGGAGAAAATGCTTCGGCTCGGAACGTGACCGGTTGCCGGCGCATTGAAGCTATCGTCGAAAATGATGAGTTCCTTGCCGGCGCTCAGCTTGTCGCTCCAGTTCAGACTATCGCGTTGATTGAGATCGCAGCCGAGAACGACGAGCGCATCGAGATCGGCGGAATTGATCAGTTGTATTGCTCGTGTGTGTCCCGAGAATCCATAGACACCCAACGCGAGAGGGTGCCGTTCCGGAAAGGCGCCTTTTCCGGATAAGGTTGTCGCAACCGGAATATTGAAGCACTCGGCAACCTTGAGCAGAACCCGGGCCGTCTCTGGATCGTTTCCGCGGCCACCGACGAGAAATGCGACCTTCTTTTCCTGAAAGAGATATTGCTTGCAAAGCGCTTGCACTGCGATCGGGTTGGCCGGGACATGGTTCGTATCCACGATACTTTGTGCGTACGGACGCTGCATGCGCTCGTTAGGGGCCGGCGCAGGTTGCTGCTGAACGTCCAGCGGGATGCTGATGAATGAACGGGCGCGGCGCATCCAGTTCAGACCGTCAGTAGCGCGACGCATTTCGGCCAGCAGATTGTGCTTGTTTTTCAGCTCAACAACGTCGTCCACGAGATTTTGTACGACGCTGCTTTCGGCAATTCCTCCCAGCGTACCGTCCTGGAAAGCACCTTTTCCCTCGGCATTCGACGATATGCCGCCGGCGAGATAGAGAACCGGGATCCGGTCGGCGAGGGCAGCCGCCATGCCGGGAACGAGATTCATCGTGCCGGGTCCGGAAATGGCGAGACACACGCCGAATTTGCGACTTGCTCTCGCGTAGCCATCGGCCATGAAAGCACTGCCGGTCTCGTGCGCGGCAACGATGCCACGCATTTCCGGCGTCTTGTCTATCGCGTCAAGCAACGGATAAACCATCTTTCCGGGGACCAGAAAAATGTGGTCGATGTGCAGCGACCGGAGGAGGTTCATAACGCTTCCCGAAACGTCGTATCGGGCCGGAATGTGAGTTGCCTTTTCCATCTTTTTATGCTTTTTTGATTTACAACGATCTAGCGAGTCGAATACGCCGGCTTTTTTTTTCTAACCCTCGGTATGGGGAGGGAAATCGCGATTGCCGGAACACTGCGATATACCGTTTGGTACGGGGGCCTGATTATCTCTGTTGGAGAGTATTGGCTCAACTTGTATAATTGCATCCGAAGAATGCAAAACTGCTTTGACGAGAGAGAAGGTTATTCATGAATTGGGACGATGCCCGCGTCTTTTTGGCGGTTCATCGCGCCGGGACGCTGCGCGAGGCTGCCGTCGTTCTGGATGTCGATCAGGCAACCGTGGGGCGGCGGCTGATGGCACTGGAGAGGGCGCTGGGTGCGAAGCTCTTTCTCAAGACATCGTCCGGCTATGTCGTGACGCAGATCGGCGAGCATTCGCTGCAGGCAGCGCAAGAGATGGAGCGAGCGGCGTGCGAATTCGAGCGTCGAGCACATGGCTCGGACGACCGGCTCGAAGGGGAGGTTCGGGTGACGACAACCGATTCCCTGGCGATGGATTTTGTCGTTCCCGCGATACGCGCGTTACGGCGGAAATGTCCCGGAATACACGTCGTCCTGACGACTTCCGTGCAGGTGCTCAATTTGACGCGACGCGATGCCGACCTCGCGATTCGAACCGTGATGCCGGAAAATCCCGATCTTGTTCGGCGGAGGCTGGCCGAGTGGGAGGTTGGGCTGTTCGCGAGCCGCGAGTATCTGGATGGACGTGGCGCCCCCGAGATCGGATCCGCTTTCGAAGGTCATGATCTGGTCATCTACCAGCCCTCCATCACGTCCAACCAGGGACACTCGCTGTGCGGCGAGCCGATGGATCGAGGGCGCGTCGTCGCGCAAGTGAGTTCGAGCTTGATGCTGGCGACATCGATCCGGTCGGGCATCGGAATAGGCGAACTTCCGGTGTATATGGCGCACGAGGACGATTCGCTCGTACGCATCTGGTCCCACCGGACTCGAACCACGCCGTATCAGGTCTGGCTTGTGTCGCATACGGACCTGAACCGGACCGCCCGCGTTCGAGCAGTCACCGACGAGATCGCTGCTTCGTTCGACCGCTTTCGGTAGCAGCCGGGATCTCGCCGGTACCGGGGGCGCTGGTTAATGCGGCAGGGTCTTGCGCGTTGCAAGCGCGCGCCGAGCGGCGTACCAGCGGGGCACGATCGCGACTGCGGCGACGATCGCGAAGAACGGAATGGCCGTCGCAAGCACGTGGCTGCCGGTACCGAGCAGGCCGCTGGAAACTGTGGCCGCGAGCGAGGCACTTCCGATCTGGAAGAAACCGACCAGTCCGGACGCCGTGGCGGCGCGCCCATGTTCGCTAGCGATGGCGCCCGACACGGCCAGCGACAGCGACGATCCGTTTGACAGACTGACGAGAAACATCGGTATCACGATCGCGACGACGCTTTTGAAATGCCATGACTCGCACAGGGCGAACGCAATTCCTCCGGCAACGAAGCAGCACACACCGGCCACGACGATCGAGTCGTAGGACATCCGATCGAGCATCCGCCGCGAGATCATGTTGGCGGAAATGATGCCGGCGGTAAGCGGCAGATAGAGCCAGCCGCTTTGCTGTTCCGACAGGCCCAGGCCGGAGAAGATGAACGGCGACTGCGTCAGGTAGACGAACCACGCGCAATAGATCGCACAGACGACGAGCGTATATCGGATGAACGTTCGATCCCTGAGCACGCTGGAAAAGCCGGCCAGCGGCACTGTGCTCTGTTGTCCCGGTGTGACGGGCGGCCGCGTTTCTTTCAGAAGAAGCTGTGCCAGCATGAGCGAGACTAGGCCAAATCCGGCGACGAAGATGAAGTCGCTTCGCCACCCGAACCAGGCTGCCAGATAGCCGCCGATTGCCGGGGCGATCGCTGGAGACAGCGAGACGAGCGGATACACGATGCTATAGACCTTGGCGGATTCCTTCTTGTCGCAGGTGTCGGCGATGATAGCGCGGCCGATGACGAGACCGGACGCCGCGCCGAGGGCTTCGAGCACGCGCCATCCGAGAAAGCTTTCAAAGCCGCCGGCATTTGCGCAGCCGATCGAGCCGAGAATGTAGAGAAGGATTCCGACAGTCAGCACGGGTTTGCGTCCCCATCGATCGGAGAGGGGGCCATAGACCAGTTGGGCGCAGGCGAGCGCGATCAGGTAGGCCGATACCGTCTGCGGCATCTGCCATGCACCGATTGAAAATTCATGAGCCATCGACGGCATCGCGGGCAAATAGACGTCGGACGCGATCAGGCCGAAGGCGCTCAACATGGAGACGACGAGTATGAGTGAGAAGTGAGACATATTCGCTGGGTTGGTGTGGCGGAACGCGTGAACGAATGGAGATGACGACGCGTACGGGCAGCCTCGAGAAAAGGCCGGGGCGATCATACGGCGTACGATGCGGTTCGGGATCGGATGGAATTGCATCGCTAGGATGCATTTTTGCGGGGCGCCGGGATTGATGCCGCGGATGTTGCGCAGAGAAGGGAGCAGAGCCGCCGCGTAGCGAGCGCGGAGCATCGATGCGGGGTTTGCGCGTGGGTCGCGGTTTGCGACCCACGCGCCCATCAGCCCATCAAAACGACACCGTGGTCGTCAGCGTGACGAGCCGCGGCTCGCCGACCGCGATGATCAGGTTGTTGTTGCTCGACGGGTAGTAGGTCTTGTCGAGCAGGTTCTTCACGTTGAGCTGGAAGCGCGTCGGGAACTTGTCGATCGTCGTTTCGTACGCCGCGAACGCGTCGACGGTCACGTAGCCGGGCAGCGTGAAGCTGTTCGCGGTGTCGCCGGAGCGTGTGCCGACCAGACGTGCGCCGCCGCCGAAGCGCCAGCGGCCGGGCAGGTTCGCGATCGCCGTGTCGTATACCGCGAAGAGGCTGCCCGTATGGCGCGCAACGTTGGTTAGCGGCGTGTTGCTGTCGCGATCGGTCGCATTCGTGTATGCATAGCTGCCGATCACGCTCAGGTGGCGCGTGATCTGCCCCGCGACGTCGAGCTCGATCCCGCGCGAGCGCGCGGTGCCGATCGTCGACGTCAGATCGCCGACCGTGACCGCGACGTTGCGCTTGTCGATCTGGTAGACCGCGAGCGTACCGGTGATCGCCGGCTTCAGGCTGAACTTCAGCCCGGCTTCGAGCACGCGGCCGTATTCCGGTGCGAGCGGCGCCGCGACGTTCGTGGCGACGTTCGGCTTGAACGAGCGGCTCACGTTCGCGTAGGCGGTCAACGCCGGCGTGAGCGCATAGGCGAGCCCGAACTGCGGCAGCCACACGCTGCCGCGCGAGCGGTCGGCGAACACGAACGGCCGCCCCATCCCCGATTCCTGCTGCCAGTTTTCCCAACGCAGCCCGCCTACCGCGGTGAGCCGGTCGGTGAGCTTCACCGAGTCCTGCACGACCATCGAATACGCATGCACCAGCGAGCGCGAATCGCTCTGCTTCGGGTTGGGCGTGCCGCCCGGTGCGAGCAGGTCGTACACGGGATCGTAGAGATTGAAGCCCTTCGTCGCCTTGCCGCGGATCGTGTCGCCGCGGAAGCTGCGCTGCCGCTCGTATTCGCCGCCGATGTAGATCGCGTGATTCATGCCGGCGAGCGTCACGTTGCCGAGCAGGCCGAGCGTCGCGATCTGGTCGGAATCGTTGCGCCCGAGATTCGCATCGGACGAGCGCGTCAGTGCGCCGGTGGTGCTGTTGAACGCGGTGGTGCGGGTAATGTACTGATCGTAGCGATCGCGGCCCCAGCCGTAGGTTGCACGCACGCGCCACGCATCGGAGAAGCGGTGCTCGACGCGCGCACGCAGCGTTTCCTGAATGCCGGTGCTCTGCGACCACGCTTCCTCGTAGCGGCGATAGCGCAACGCATCGTCGAGCTGGCCGTTCACGAGCACCGTGCCGCGATCGAACGGCGTCGTGTAGTCGACGTATTGGTAGCTGACGTCGATCGACGTGTTCGCGTCGTGCCACGACAGCGCGGGCGCGATCAGCGCGTCGCGCTGGCGGCCGAAGCTGCGCCAGTAGCGGCTCGTGTCGTACTGGCCGGTCAGCCGGAACGCGAGCGTGCCGCCCGCGACCTGACCCGGGTGGCCGACTGGGCCTGTGAGATCGAACGTCGCGCTGCTGCCGCCGTGGCTCGTGCGCGAGGCCGAGATCGACCCGCCGAAGGCGTCTTCCGGCTTGCGCGTGACGAGGTTGATCACGCCGCCGGGATCCTGCATCCCGTAGAGCAGCGAAGCCGGGCCCTTCAGCACTTCGACGCGGTCGATCGTCGCCAGATAGCTGTGCAGCACCGGCGTGCGCACGCCGTCGACGAGCACGGAGCCGTCGTTGTTCGACCCGAAGCCGCGCTTGATGAACGCGTCGCGCGTGCCGCCGAGTGTGTTCGTTTGCGTCACGCCGCTGATGTTGCCGAGCACGTCGTCGAGCGTGCGCGCCTGCTGGTCCTGCATCACGCTGCTGCTGACCACCGCGACCGACTGCGGAATCTCCTTGATCGAACGGTTGTCGCCGCCCGCGATGCTCGTGGTGCGCGGCTGATAGCCGACCGTCGGATCGGCGGTTGCCGATGCGCTGACGCTGATCGCCGGGAGTTCGCGCGCGGCCAGCGGCGCGGGTGTGGCGGCGGCCGCGACGGGTTCGGCGTCAGCGCGTTCGGCGGCGGACGCATGCGTGCCGCTCGCGACGCACAGGGTGATCAGGGCAGGCAGGCTCGTGCGCCACGGACGCAGGGTCCGGGCACGGCGGGGTGTTCGGCGGGATGGCATGAATCGATGCAGGACGGAGTGCTAAGGATCGGGGCGCGGGCCGCGGCGTTTCGCCATGACCAGGACGCGAATAATATATGTAATGAGAATCATTTGCAATTGTAATGAGATGATCTGCGCCACGGGGACCTCGGTTGCCGGGCCGTCGGCCGTCTGCTACCGTAGCGACCAAAATCAGATGCAGTGAAATTCAATGAGAGAGCCGGGGGCCGCACCATGTCACCTTCCTGTCACGTCGCGTTCAGTGCGACGCTGCGCACCGCACACGACCCTGCGGGTGGAGAAGTGATTGCAGCCGTGTTCCGCCATTCGAACGATTAAAGCAACGGGAGCGAATTCATCGGGCGTTGCGCCGGGCAGCCGCCGAAGCGCCGTATTCCATCACTTCAACCACCACGCTTGACGGGAGACCACCCATGCGAAAAATTTCCACGCCGTTCGCGGCGGCCGCGCTTGCGGCATGCACGATGCTGGCGGGCGTTTACCAGAGCGCCTGCGCCGCGTCGGACGCCGAGCCCGCGATCGACGCGCGTTACGGCGCCGTGATCGAGGCCTATACGCAGGACATGGCTGCTGCGAAGACGAAGTACGACGGCAAGCGCCTCCTGTTCGTCGGCGCCGTGATCCGGATGGGCGGCGACCCGGGCGGCACCTATTTCGGCGCGCTGACGGCCGACGGCGAACAGTTCGACACGCATTTCGACGTGGCCGACCAGGTTGCGCTGAAGCCGAAATTCCCCGGCGGCGAGATCAAGCCGTTCGTCACGTCGGCGGCGTTCCGCTTCAGCTGCGTGAACGAAGGCTATATCGATGCGCCGGTGCTGCCGGGGTTGAAGCTCTCGCACTGCCGGCTCGCCAACTGACCCCGCGCTGGCGCGGGCCGGCGTTCAGAACTTCTGCTGGATGCCGGCCATCACGCCGAGCTGGTTCATCCCGGTCCCGACCGTCCCGCCGGCGGCGACCGCGTTCGCCGCCAGCGTGCTGTTGAACATGTAGCCCACCGACGTGTAGACGGTCGTCCGCTTCGACAGGAAATAGTTCGCGCGGCCGACGAGCAGCGTGGCATTCGTGCCGCCTTCGCTGTTTTCGCGGCGTTGCAGGTAGCGTACGCCCTGCAGGTCGAGCGCGAGGTAGGGCGTCGCGTAGTACGTGCCGCCCGCGAACACGATATCGGCCTGCAGGTGGTCGGCCGCCGCGAGATTGCGGCGAATCCACCCGGCGCCGAGTTTCGCCGGGCCGATCTTCACGTAGCCGGCGACGATGTCGCGCGTGTCGGTGTACGCCGGATTGTTCAGAGGGGCGAGCGCGCCGCCGCCGCCGCGCATCACGTCGTGCGACGCGGCGACCCCGAAGTTGCTCGCGTCATACGCGAGCATCGCCGTGTACTGGCGGCAGGCGACGATGTCGCCGGGTACCTGCCCGGCGCAGCCCGTCGCCGACGGCCCGGCCGGGCCGGCCGCGTCGCGGCCGAAGCTGTAGGTGGCGCCGAGCGTCACGCCGTGGAACGTGCCCTTGTAGCCGATCGCGTTGTCGCTGCGCGCGTTCGGCAGATAGGAATCGAAATCCGCCATCGAGTGAATCGACGGGCCGATTACGTCCGCATTGGTCAGCACGATCATCGACATGTTCATCTGGCGGCCGAGGGTCAGCGCGCCGAACGGCCCGTTCACGCCGACGTTCGCCTGTCGCCCGAACAGGCGCCCGCCGTAGTTCAGTGCGCCGCTGCCGGGCTGGAAACCGTTTTCGAGCACGAAGAAGGCCTGGTAGCCGCCGCCGAGATCCTCCGTGCCTCTCAGCCCCCACCGCGACGGCACCTCGCCGGTCAGCGTCGGCATGCCCATGAACGATCCGCCGTGCGCGGCATTGTTGTAGTAGGACACGCCGGTATCGATGATCCCGTACAGCGTGACGCTGCTTTGCGCGCAGGCCGGCCCGGCCAGCGCCATTGCCGTCGCGAGCGCGACGCCCAGTTTCTTTTTCATGACTGTCTCCAAACAGTATGTAGAAATACTTATCGATTTTTATGGTGACCCGGACGAATCCGGGGTGCCGACAGGTATCGGCAAGACGGCTGGCGTCGCGTGTTACGACATCGCCGGGTCGCGTTGCGGGCGCGGTGTCGCGGCACGCGCGCCCACCATGACGACGGCGATTGCCGCGCCGGCCATCGGCACGAGGAACGCGAGATAGAGATGGGACACGGACCAGCCGTCGTCCAGCAACGCACCGACCGTCATCGGCGACAGGATCGCGCCGAGGCGCCCGATGCCGACCGCGAGGCCGATGCCGGTCGTGCGGATTTCGGCGGGGTACGGCGTCGGCGACAGCGCGTACATACCGGCCACGCACGCATTGATCACCGCGCCGAGGAACACCGCGACGGTCATCCCGATGCCGAGCGAGCCCGTGTTCGCGCCGAACACGACCATCAGCACGCCGCCGAGCAGCAGGGTCGCGCCCAGCAGGTTGCGCAGGCCGAAGCGCGTCGACAGCAGGCTGAAGAATGAGGCGCCCGCAATGCCGCCGAGGTTGAGCAGGACGCCGCCGGTGACGCCCTGCGATGCCGACAGCCCGGCCTGGACCAGCAGCTTCGGCGTCCAGCTCACGACGAAATAGAAGCTGCCCATCACGAGGAAGAACGCGATCCACAACGGGATCGTGCGGCGCGCGAGCGGTGCGCGGAGCACGGCCGTCCAGCTCGACGCGGGGCTTGCGGTGTCGATCGACGAGGCCACGGGCGGCAGCGCGTCGATCGGTGCGCGCTTCATTCTCGCGAGGATGCGGTTGATTTTCTGCAGCGCGTGGTCCGGACGCCTTGCCAGCAGGAAATCGAGCGATTCCGGCAGCAGCGCGAGCACCATCGGGATCGACAGCAGGGTCAGGATGCCGCCGAACGCGAACACGCTGCGCCATCCCCACGTCGACAGCAAGGTGCCTGCAATGACGCCGCCAGCGGTGGCGCCGATCGCGTAGCCGGTCGACTGCATGCCGATCGCGGCGCTGCGCCATTTGTTCGATGCGTACTCGCCGCTGATCACGGTCAGGCTCGCCAGCATGCCGCCGATGCCGAGCCCCGTGTACGCACGCGCGACGGCGAGTTGCAGCGTGCTGTGCGTGGCCGCGCAGGCGAGCATCCCGGTCGAGATCACGGCGAGGCAGAGCAGGATGATGCGGCGGCGGCCGACGCGGTCGGCCAGCGGCGCGATCAGCACCGAGCCGATGCCCATGCCGGCCAGCCCGGCACTCAGCAGCAGGCCGATTTCCTTGCCGCTCAGTTTCCATTCGGCCGCCAGGTGCGGCGCGGCAAACGCGACGGCCAGCACATCGAAGCCATCGAGCATGTTCAGCACGACGCAGGCCGTGACCGCCATCGTCTGGAACGCGCTCATCGGGGATTCGTCGATCGTATTGCGGATATTGGCGCTCACGTCAAAGATCCTTCATAAAATAGTATGACTAATCAAATTGAATGGCATCGAAGCCGGCGGTAGCGAATGCGTGGGTTGACGGGCACCCCCGGGGAACACCCGCTGCGGCCGGCAGGCGCCGCTAGCGCGCCGGCAAGATGCTTACGCGGGTTGGGGTTGCAGCAGCAACCGCTCGATCACGCGCCGCGCGCGGTTGGGGCCCGCATCGACGTGAATGTCGAGTTGGCGACCATCCGGAAAGCGCAGCTGATTCCGGTATTGCGCTTCGATCACGGCCTTGTCCTCGTCGAACGTCGCCGCGGATTGCTCGATGACCGTTCGCGCGGTGCGCTCGACGTCGTGCTGCGGATTGGTCGCGACGGTCCAGAAGTAGTGCGTCGTCGTTTCCGTCTCGGGCGTGATGCCGTGGAAGCCGCGCATGTGAAGGCCGCCGCGTGCCGGATCGTGCAGGTCGCCGGTGCCGGCGTCGATCGCGCCCGTCCAGATCCGGATGTGCGACACGTGGAACTCGATTTCCTGCCAGCGATCGACGCGGGCCGCGAACGGCCATGCGGCGGTGTAGGTCGGCGGCGGGACGGAATCCGGCATCCGGCGCACCAGTGTCACCGTGTCGCCGTCGCTGCTGACGCGGGTTTCCGCGCCCATATGCAGCGGCGCGTTGCCGCCGATCGTTTTCAGATGGACATAGCCGAGGTGGCTCAGGTCCATCAGGTTGTCGTGAATCAGTTGATACGGCGCGTCGTAATGGTACTGGCCGCCGCCGAACCGGTATTGCGGATCCGTATGGAACGCGTAGCGCGGCGGCGCGCAGGTCGGTCGAGCGTGCGCGTCGGCGCCGATCCAGATCCACACGATCGCGTCCTGCTCCTGCACCGGATACGACGACACGCACGCCTGGGCCGGAATCCGGTCTTGCCCGGGAATCTCCACGCATGCGCCGCCGCGGTCGAACAGCAGGCCGTGATAGCCGCAGCGCAGGCCGCGTGCTTCGAGCGAGCCGCACGACAGCGGCAGCGACTTGTGACAGCAGCGATCCTCCAGCGCACCGACTTCCCCGGACGGCAACCGGAACAGGACGACCGGATGGCCGAGCAGCGTGCGGGCGATGGGCTTGTCCGTCAGTTCGGATGACAGCGCGGCGACCCACCATCGGTCGACCGGGAATTTAGCAGTATTGATTGATGGCCGGGCAGGTTGCGCCATTGATCGTCTCCAGTATGGTGGTGGGCCGCCTCGAGTCGGGCGTGTCCGTCTACAGATCGAGTACCAGCAGGTCGGTTCGTGCGCGCGAGCAGCAGGGCATGAACTGGTCGCCGGCGGCTTTTTCCTCGTCGGTCAGATACGCATCGCGGTGATCGGGCTCGCCTTGCAGCACGCGTGTCACGCACGTGCCGCAGACGCCTTGCTCGCACGACGTCAGCACGTCGACGCCGTTTGCCGCCAGTGCGGCGATGACCGTGCATTCGGCCGGCACGTCGATCACCTGGCCGCTGCTCGCGATCCGCACCTGGAACGCGCGATCCGCGCCGGACGCCGCCACCGCGCCACCGAAGAACTCGTAGTGCAGTCGCGCTTCCGCCCAGCCGCGCTCGCGCGCTCCGTTCAACACCGCATCCATGAAGCCGCGCGGCCCGCATACGTACAGGTGCGTACCTTCGGGCGCCGCGGCGAGCACGGCGGCCAGGTCGAAGCGTTGCTCGGGCGCGCCGTCGTCGACGTGGAAGCGGGCACGATCACGGAACCCGGCCGCGTTGATCCGCTCGACGAAGGCCATGCGGTCGGTCGAGCGCGCGCAGTAATGCATGTCGAATGCGCCGCCGGACGAGAACAACCGTTCCGCCATGCTGAGGATCGGCGTGACGCCGATCCCGCCTGCGAGCAGCAGGTGGTGCGGCGCGTCGGGGGCGAGCGGAAACTGATTGCGCGGCACGCCGATCCGCACGGTATCGCCTTGCCGGACTGCATCATGAATGGCGCGCGACCCGCCGCGACCGTCGGCATCGCGCAGCACGGCGATCTGATAGCGATCGCCGTGCTCCGGGTGGTTGCACAGCGAATACTGGCGCACGAGGCCGCCCGGCAGATGCACGTCGATATGGGCGCCGGCGTCGAAGCGCGGCAGCGGCGAGCCGTCATCGCTGACGAATTCGAAGCCGCAGATGTCGCGTGCTTCCTGCCACTTGCGGGCCACGCGGACCGTCAGCGTCGCGGTGCTCATGACGCCTCCCTGACCTGCGCGACCGGAATCACGGGCCGCGACGGGCTCGACGCGAGCTCGTCGGCGAGCAGCCGCTCGATCACCTTGCGCGACAGCACGCCGCCGGCATCGATGTTGAGCTTGAGCAGCTTGCGATCGGGCCACTTCTCCAGATTGAGCTGCTGGCGCTCGAGCATCTCGAGATCCTCGGCGAAGATCTTGCCCTGGCCTTCGCGGATTTCGGCGGTCAGGGCGTGATCGTCGGGCCGGAAGTTGCGCGCCATCCCCCAGAAGTACCAGATCGAGGTGTCCGTCTCGGGCGTGATGAAATCGACGACGATCGACGACGCCTTCAGGTCGGCCGGCGCGTCGTAGCCGCCGTGGCCCGCATGCGCGACGCCCACTTCGATCATCACGTGGCTCGGCGGCGCGAAGCGGCAGATCTGCCAGCGGTCCACCGGTACGTCGTCGGCCAACCCGTTGCCGCGCAACGCCATCTGCCAGAACGGCGGCGGCATCACGTTCTCCATGAAGCGGCTCGTGACGACTTCGTCACCGTGGCTGGTGGTCTTCGGCGGTGCTTCGTCGATTTCCTTCTGGCCGATGCTCGACGCATGCACGTAGGTTTCGTGCGTGAGGTCCATCAGGTTGTCGATCATCAGCCGGTAGTCGCAGCGGATGTGATACAGGCCGCCGCCGTGAGCCCAGGCCGGGTCTTCCGCCCACGCCAGCGCGGGCAGTTTCGCGGGATCGGCTGCCGACGCATCGCCCGGCCAGACCCAGATGAATCCGTACCGCTCGACCGCCGGGAAGCTGCGAATCGGCGGGAAGCCGCCGACACGCTGGCCCGGCATGCCGGCCGCCTTGCCGTTGCAGCCCATTTCCAGCCCGTGATAGCCGCACACGAGTACGCCGTCGCGCACGAATCCCAGCGACAGCGGTGCACCGCGGTGCGGGCAGAAGTCCTCGAGCGCCGCGACCTGGCCATCCGCCGCGCGGTAAAACACCATCGACTCGTTGCAGATCTTGCGGCCCAGCGGCTTGCCGTCGATTTCATCGGGCGTGCACGCCACGTACCAAGCATTCTTGAGAAACACGTTCGTCGTCTCCGTCAGGTCGATGCCGCTGGTACGCGGCATCTCAATATTCCGTGTACTGAATGAGATTCAGTGTACTCATCGAGATTGGCGGGGGCAAGGCGAGCGGTATACTGGTTTTCCCGGGAAATGGCGCGAGGCAGCGCCATGCCGTCGGCGCGCGCCACCGGCACGCGCCGCTTACGTCATCGACTCATTCATGAAAAAAACGAATCCCGCCGACGCACCGGCTTTCCCGCTCGATCTGTACGACGAACCCGGGCACCTGATCCGGCGCGCACACCAGATCGCGGTTGCGATGTTCTACGAGAAGCTGGGCCGGGACGTGACGCCGGTGCAGTACGCGGTCCTGCGGATGCTCTACGAGTGCCCGGGGCTCGATCAGGTGACGCTCGCGCAGCGGGTCGCGCTCGACACGTCGACGACCGCGGATATCGCGGTCCGGCTCGAAGCGAAGGGATTGATCGTGCGCGAAGTGCTGCCGCGGCGTCAGCGCCGCTTGGTGCTGACACCGGCGGGCGTCGAACTGCTTACGCATCTGATTCCGTCGGTGAAGGAATTGCGTGCCGGCCTGTTCGACGGGATGGGGGAGGACGATTCGCAGGAACTGGTGCGCCTGTTGCGCAAGTTCGTCCATTTGAACAACGAGCAGAGCCGCGCGCCGCTGCGCGTCGGCGACGAGTCGTAGCGGCCCCGAACCCCGTGACGACAGGCAAGCGGCGATGAGGCGGCGGGCGCGTTGCCCGCCGCGCGTCACCCGCGCGTGCTGTCGCCTTCCAGCCGCCGCACGGCTTCCGCCACTTCGTTCCTGAAGCGCACGAGCGCCGCCTGTTCCGGCGCCGGCGGCTGCACGGCCGCCCACAGCATGTCGACGAGCTGGGTGGCCGTCGTTTCCGTATCGAGCTTGCGGTGCCCGAGGATCGCATCCCACAGCACGTGCTCGATCGGCCCGAACACCATCGAGCGCAGCAGGCTCAGCGGCAGGTCGGTGCGCACCTGCCCGGCCGCCTGGCCGCGCGCGAGCACGTCCATCAGCGGCGCGGTGTAGCGGCGCTGCAGCGCGGTGAGCTCGTCGCTCAGCGCATGCTGCTTCGCGCGGCCTTCCGACAGCACCAGCGCGCACAGGCCCGTGCCGTTCACCAGCATCAGCCGCAGGTGGGTGCGCACGATGAACGCGAACTGCTGCCGCACCGATGCGTCCTGCGGCATCCCTGCCTCGAATGCGGCGATGTTTTCGTCGTACCAATCCGCGATGACGCGCGCGCACAGCTCGCGCTTGCCGCGGAAATAGCTGAACACCGTCGCCTCCGACACGCCCACGCGCTGCGCGATCTCGGCGGCCGTCGCATGCTCGTAACCTTTTTCGGCGAACACTTCCCGGCCGGCGCGCAGAATGTCCTGCACGCGTTGCTGGGATTTGCGCCCGGCGGGCGCGCGCGAGGGATCGGCGCGGTCGGCTTTGACGGTGGCGGTCATGGTGTCGGCGGTAGCGGCTGTCATCTCGGCATGATATCTGAGTGTAACTCAAAAAACTATTGACGCCGAACCCGGCGAGGCGCGAAACTGTGCAAAATTTACGCTGTATAGGTCAATGAATCTAGGTATTCATTCGATTTGAGCGAAACTCAGAAATCGGTGAGTGCCACACACTTTCTGGAGACGGAGGAGACATGATCAACCTGCCCGGTGTGCAATTCATGCTCGGTGAAGACATCGAGATGCTGCGCGACGCCGTCGCGACGTTCGCGGCGAAGGAAATCACGCCGCGTGCGGCGGAGGTCGACCGCACCGACCAGTTTCCGATGGATCTGTGGAAGAAGTTCGGCGATCTCGGCGTGCTCGGCATGACGGTAGCCGAGGAATACGGCGGCGCGAACATGGGCTACACCGCGCACATGGTCGCGATGGAAGAGATCTCGCGCGCATCGGCGTCGATCGGCCTGTCGTACGGCGCGCACTCGAACCTGTGCGTGAACCAGATTCACCGCAACGGCACGGAAGCGCAAAAGCAGAAATACCTGCCGAAGCTCGTGTCGGGCGAACACATCGGCGCGCTCGCGATGAGCGAGCCGAACGCAGGCTCCGACGTCGTCAGCATGAAGCTACGCGCCGACAAGCGCGGCGATCGCTACGTGCTGAACGGCACGAAGATGTGGATCACCAACGGCCCCGATTGCGACACGCTGGTGGTCTACGCGAAGACCGACGTCGAAGCCAACTCGCGCGGCATCACCGCGTTCATCGTCGAGAAGGGGATGAAGGGTTTCTCGGTCGCGCAGAAGCTCGACAAGCTCGGCATGCGCGGCTCGCACACGGGCGAGCTGGTGTTCCAGGACGTCGAAGTGCCGGAGGAAAACATCCTCGGCCAGCTCAACGGCGGCGTGAAGGTGCTGATGAGCGGGCTCGACTACGAACGCGCGGTGCTGTCGGGCGGCCCGACCGGCATCATGGCCGCGTGCCTCGACGCGGTGGTGCCGTATATCCACGACCGCAAGCAGTTCGGCCAGGCGATCGGCGAATTCCAGCTGATCCAGGGCAAGGTCGCCGACATGTACACCACGTTCCAGGCCTGCCGCGCGTACCTGTACGCGGTCGGCCGCCACCTCGACTCGGCCGGCAGCGACCACATCCGCCAGGTGCGCAAGGATTGCGCGGGCGTGATCCTCTACACGGCCGAGAAGGCGACGTGGATGGCCGGCGAGGCGATCCAGATCCTCGGCGGCAACGGCTACATCAACGAATACCCGGTGGGGCGCCTGTGGCGCGACGCGAAGCTGTACGAGATCGGCGCCGGCACGAGCGAGATCCGCCGGATGCTGATCGGCCGCGAGCTGTTCGCGGAAACGATGTAACGCCCCACGTCACGCGAACGGAGCCCCGTCGATGCCGATCATCGAATCGAAACTGAATCCGCGCTCGGAAGACTTCCGTGCGAATGCCGCCGCGCTCGAGGCGGTCGTCGCCGACCTGCGCGCGAAGATCGAACAGCTCGCGCAGGGCGGCGGCCAGGCCGCGCGCGACAAGCACCTGTCGCGCGGCAAGCTGCTGCCGCGCGACCGCATCGCGCAACTGCTCGATCCGGGCGCGCCGTTCCTCGAGTTCTCGCAGCTCGCGGCGAACGGCATGTACAACGACGACGCGCCCGGCGCGGGCGTCATCACCGGGATCGGCCGCATCGCGGGCCGCGAATGCGTGATCGTGTGCAACGACGCGACGGTCAAGGGCGGCACGTATTACCCGGTCACCGTGAAGAAGCACGTGCGCGCGCAGGAAATCGCCGCGGAAAACCGGCTGCCGTGCGTGTATCTGGTCGATTCGGGCGGCGCGAACCTGCCGAACCAGGACGACGTGTTTCCCGATCGCGACCACTTCGGCCGCATCTTCTTCAACCAGGCGACGATGTCGGCTGCGGGGATCGCGCAGATCGCCGTCGTGATGGGTTCGTGCACGGCGGGCGGCGCGTACGTGCCCGCGATGAGCGACGAGTCGATCATCGTGAAGGAGCAGGGCACGATTTTCCTCGGCGGGCCGCCGCTCGTGAAGGCCGCGACCGGCGAGGAAGTGAGCGCCGAGGATCTCGGCGGCGGCGACGTGCATACGCGCCTGTCGGGCGTGGCCGACCATCTCGCGCAGAACGACGCGCATGCGCTGTCGATCGCGCGCAACATCGTCGGTCACCTCGCGCCGAAGATTGCGTCGCCGGTCGCGTTGCGCGAGCCGAAGCCGCCGCGCTACGACGCGAAGAGCCTGTACGGCGTGATTCCGGTCGATACGCGCAAGCCGTTCGACGTGCGCGAGGTGATCGCGCGCATCGTCGACGATTCGGAATTCGACGAATTCAAGGCGCGCTACGGCACGACGCTCGTCACGGGCTTCGCGCACATCTGGGGCCACCCGGTCGGGATCGTCGCGAACAACGGCATCCTGTTCTCGGAATCGGCGGTGAAGGGCGCGCATTTCATCGAGCTGTGCTGCCAGCGCAAGATTCCGCTCGTGTTCCTGCAGAACATCACGGGCTTCATGGTCGGGCGCAAGTACGAGAACGAAGGCATCGCGCGGCACGGCGCGAAGATGGTGACGGCCGTGTCGAACGCGAAGGTGCCGAAGTTCACGGTGATCATCGGCGGCTCGTTCGGCGCCGGCAACTACGGGATGTGCGGCCGCGCATTCGGCCCGCGCTTCCTGTGGATGTGGCCGAACGCGCGCATCTCGGTGATGGGCGGCGAGCAGGCCGCGTCGGTGCTCGCGACGGTGCGCCGCGACGGCATCGAGGCGAAGGGCGGTTCGTGGTCGGCCGAGGAAGAGGATGCGTTCAAGCAGCCGATCCGCGATCAGTACGAGCGCCAGGGCCATCCGTATTACGCGAGCGCGCGGCTGTGGGACGACGGCGTGATCGACCCCGCGCAGACGCGCGACGTGCTGGGCCTCGGCCTCGCCGCGTCGATGAACGCGCCGATCGAAGACACGCGCTTCGGCGTGTTCCGCATGTAACGGCCGGGAGGGCTGAACGATGCGATACGAAACGATCAAGGTAAGCGAAGCCGGCCGCGTGGCGACCGTCACGCTCGCGCGTCCCGACGTGCGCAACGCGTTCAACGAGACGACGATCGCCGAGCTCACTACCGCGTTCGAATGGCTCGACGCGCACGAAGGCGTGCGCGCAATCGTGCTCGCCGCGGAAGGCGCGGCGTTCTGCGCGGGCGCCGACCTGAACTGGATGAAGAAGATGGCCGGTTACTCGGACGACGAGAACCGTGCCGATGCGCGCAAGCTCGCGCGGATGCTCGAGGCGATCCATCGCTGCGGCAAGCCGGTGATCGCACGCGTGCATGGCGACGCGTATGCGGGCGGCGTGGGCCTGGTGGCGGCAGCCGACATCGCGATCGCCGCCGACGGCGTGAAGTTCTGCCTGTCGGAAGCGCGGCTCGGGTTGATCCCCGCGACGATCGCGCCGTACGTGGTGCGCGCGATGGGCGAGCGCGCGGCGCGCCGGTACTTCACGACGGCCGAGGTGTTCGACAGCACGCGCGCGGCGTCGCTCGGTTTCATTCACGACGCGGTGCCGGCCGACGCGCTCGACGACACCGTCGCGAAGCTGGCCGCGACGCTCGTCGCGAACGGCCCCGACGCGGTGAAGGCGTGCAAGCGGCTCGTCGCGGATGTCGCCGGCCGGCCGCTCGACGCGACGCTGATCGAGCAGACCGCCGACTGGATCGCGCGCACCCGCGCCGGCGCGGAAGCGCGCGAAGGGATTGCGTCCTTCCTCGAAAAGCGCACGCCGTCGTGGCGTGAATGATCGCGCAGCGCGCGTGACCCCCTCTTTCCGGACGACACCGAAGCCATGTTCGACAAGATTCTGATCGCCAACCGCGGCGAAATCGCGTGCCGCGTCGCCGCGACGTGCAAACGTCTCGGGATCGCGAGCGTCGCCGTCTATTCCGACGCGGACGCGAACGCGAAACACGTGGCCGCATGCGACGAAGCCGTGCACATCGGCGGCTCGGCCGCGGCAGACAGCTACCTGCGCATCGAGCGCATCATCGAAGCCGCGCGCGCCACCGGCGCGCAGGCGATCCACCCCGGCTACGGCTTTCTGTCGGAGAACGAAGATTTCGCGCATGCGTGCGAAGCGGCCGGCATCGTCTTCATCGGGCCGCCGGTCGACGCGATCGCGGCGATGGGGTCGAAGGCGGCCGCGAAGGCGCTGATGCACGCGGCGGCCGTGCCGCTCGTGCCCGGCTATCACGGCGACGACCAGGACGCGTCCAACCTGCATCGCGAAGCCGACGCGATCGGCTATCCGGTGCTGCTGAAGGCCAGCGCGGGCGGCGGCGGCAAGGGGATGCGCGTGGTCGAGCGCTCCGACGATTTCCCGGCGGCGCTCGCATCGTGCCAGCGCGAAGCCGCGAGCAGCTTCGGCAACGATCGCGTGCTGATCGAGAAGTACCTGACGCGCCCGCGCCACGTCGAGGTGCAGGTGTTCGGCGACACGCACGGCAACACCGTGTACCTGTTCGACCGCGACTGCTCGGTGCAGCGCCGTCACCAGAAGGTGCTCGAGGAAGCGCCGGCGCCCGGTTTGCACGACGACGTGCGCCAGGCGATGGGGCAGGCGGCCGTCGCGGCCGCGCGTGCGGTGAATTACGTCGGTGCGGGCACCGTCGAATTCATCATGACGGGCGAAGCGTTCTACTTCATGGAAATGAACACGCGCCTGCAGGTCGAGCATCCGGTCACCGAGATGGTCACGGGGCTCGATCTCGTCGAGTGGCAATTGCGCGTCGCCTCCGGCGAGCCGCTGCCGCTGAAGCAGGACGAACTGCGCGTGCAGGGCCACGCGCTCGAGGCGCGCCTCTATGCGGAGAACCCGGCGCGCGGCTTCCTGCCGTCGACGGGCACGCTGAAGCACCTGCGGCTGCCGGCCGGCGTCGAGTTCGCGATCGGTGCGTCGGTGCGCGTCGACAGCGGCGTGCGCGAAGGCGATGCGATCACGCCGTTCTACGATCCGATGATCGCGAAGCTGATCGTTCATGGCGCGGACCGTGCCGAAGCGCTGAGCCTGATGCTGCGCGCACTGCGTGCCTGTGAAGTGGTCGGCCTGCACACGAACGCCGCGTTCCTGCAGCGAATCGTTGCGTGCGCACCGTTCGCGACGGCCGATCTCGACACGGGCCTGATCGAGCGCAACCACGACGCGCTGTTCGCGCCGCAGGCACCGCCGCGCGCGACGCTGGCGCTTGCGTGCGCAGCGCTGTTGGCACGCGAACGCGGCGCGGGCGCACGGGGTTCATCGCCGTGGGGCGCGCTGCCGGACTGGCGGTTGAACGGCGGCTATCGCCGCACGCTCGAATGGCACGCGGCCGAGCGCGAAGCGGACGTGACGGTGACGTACGAGGACGACGGCGCGGGTACGCGCGTCGCGATCGGCGCCGCCGCCGCACAACCGTTCGCGTGGACGCGTGGCGTCACGCCGCTCGATTTCGACGTGACGCTCGGCGGCGTGCGCAGCAGCGGCCGCGTGTATGCGGACGGCGACCACTTCCACGTGTTCACGCAGGGCACGGCGGAGACGTTCGAATGGCGCAACCTGCTCGCGCATGCGGGTGACGCGGAGCAGGGCGGTGGCCGCCTGACCGCGCCGATGCCGGGCAAGGTGATCGCGGTGCTGGTCGAGCCCGGCCAGAAGGTCGAAGCCGGCACGCCGCTGATCGTGATGGAAGCGATGAAGATGGAGCACACGATCGGCGCGCCGAGCGCGGGCGTGGTCGCGGAAGTGCTGTACGGCGTCGGCGACCAGGTGTCGGACGGCGCGCAGTTGCTGATGATGGCGGAAGACTGAGCAGCGCTTTCGTCGGACACGGGCCGGCGGCTGCCGGCCCGCGCAAATCGCGTCGCGATTCATCGCGCGCCGGTGGTTGCGACAGCGCCGCCTTGATCGCATCGACAAGCGGCAGCAGTCCGAAGCTTTCGATTGAATTACGCATTCACCGGCGCTGATGACATGCCGTGCCGCACATTCCGCACCTCGGGTGTTTTCACCCGCCGCAGACCGATTCTGCCGCCGCACGACACCATCGTGTAACACGTCGAAATTAGCATCTCGCCGTCGATATGACCGCAGCGCATCCGCGCCTGGGTCATGTCATCACATCCACGGAGAGACGTTATGCGAAACTCGGCCCTACGGCCCTTCGCGGTCGCTGGCCTGATCGCGCTGACCGCACTCCTCGGCGCCTGCAACGACGACGTGACCGCACCCGCCGCACCCGTCGCGCAGCAGAAGGCCGCCTGCGGCGGCGGCGTGGTCGCCACCGCGCAGATGCACTGCCCGCCCGGTTTCACCGCGCCTGCCTCCTCGCCCGCTTCCTGATCCCGGCCGTTTCCACCAGAAATCCAATCAAGAGCAATCAGCATGGCCACCCATTCGCGACGCGACTTTCTGAAGTTCTCCGCCGGCCTCGCCGGCGCGACCGCCGCCACCGCACTGCTGCCGGAATCGATCCGCAAGGCACTGGCGATCGAGCCGAATACCGTCACGGGCACGATCCAGGATGTCCAGCACATCGTCGTGTTCATGCAGGAGAACCGCTCGTTCGACCACTACCTCGGACACCTGAGCGGCGTGCGCGGCTACAACGACCGCTTCCCGGTCACGCTGCCGAACGGCAAGCCGGTGTGGTTCCAGCCGCGTCAGGAAGACACGTCGAGCGTGATCGCGCCGTTCCGCTACGACACGACCAACCCGGGCGTCAACGCGCAATGTATCGGCGGCCTGCCGCATACGTGGGCGACGACGCACGGCGCGATCGACAACGGCCGCGCGGATCAATGGGCGGTGCAGAAGTCGAACATGACGATGGGCTACCACGTCCGCGACGACATCCCGTTCCATTACGCGCTCGCGGATGCATTCACCGTGTGCGACAACTACTTCTGCTCGATCCCCGGCAACACGCACCCGAACCGCATGTACCTGATGACGGGCATGGTCGACCCGCTCGGCACGGGCGGCGGCCCGCTGCTCGACAACACCGATTACATCGACAACCCGTTCGACAAGATCAAGCTGCCGCCTTTCAACTGGACGACCTACCCGGAACGGCTCGAAAAGGCCGGCATCTCGTGGCAGATCTATCAGCAGGGCACCGGGTTCGACAACTTCACCGGCAACTACGGCACGAACATGCTCGCGTGCTTCAACAACTTCGTGAACGCGCCGGCCGGCTCGTCGCTGCAGACGCGCGGGATGAGCACGCGCCCGATCACGCAGCTGAAGGCCGACGTGCAGGCGAACGCGCTGCCGCAGGTATCGTGGCTGCTGCCGCCGGCCGCGTATTCGGAGCATCCGAAGTTCACGCCGCTGTACGGCGCGTACTACCTGTCGACGATTCTCGATGCGCTGACGTCGAATCCGGACGTGTGGAGCAAGACTGTTCTGCTGATCATGTACGACGAGAACGACGGCTTCTTCGACCATGTCGTGCCGCCGTCGGCGCCGACGCTGCCGGGCTCCGGCATGAGCACCGTGGACGTGTCGCTCGAGCGGCACAACGTCGTGACCTCGACCCAGACCGGCACGTACACGGCCGACAACCTGCCGTACGGCCTCGGGCCGCGCGTGCCGATGTTCGTGGTCTCGCCGTGGTCGAAGGGCGGCTTCGTCTGCTCGCAGGTGTTCGATCACACGTCGGTGCTGCAATTCATCGAGAAGCGCTTCGGCGTGATGGAAACGAACATCTCGCCGTGGCGCCGCGCGATCTGCGGCGACCTGACGTCGGCGCTCGACTTCTCGAAATCGGATGCCACGCTGCCGACCCTGCCGAGCACGCAGGCGTACGTCGCGCAGGCGGACCTGCAGTGCTCGCGCGCGTCGTCGCAGACCGCGCCGGCCAGCACCGCGCAACAGGTCGTGACGGCACAGGAGCCCGGCACGCGGCCGGCGCGCGCGCTGCCGTACGAACTGCATGTGACCGGCCAGCTCCAGACGCAGGGCTACGCGCTGACGTTTGCGAATACCGGCACGCAAGGCGCGCACTTCTGGGTCTATACGGGTGACGCGACCGCGATGCCGCGCCGCTATACGGTCGAAGCGGGCAAGCAGCTGACCGATACGTGGGCGCTCGACGCGAACGGCAACTACCTGGTGAGCGTGTGGGGGCCGAACGGTTATTTCCGGCGCTTCGCGGGTTCGGCCGCGGCCGATGCCGGCGCGAAGCCTGAAATCACGCCATGCTACGACACGGCCAACGGCGACGTGTACGTGACGATCGCCAACGCCGGCACCGGCGCGCTCACGGTCACGGCCACCGATGTCGCGTACGGTAGCGCCGCGCGCACGCTGACGGTGCCGGCCGGGCAGCGCATCGAGGCGCGCTGGGATCTGTCGTGCAGCAGCCACTGGTACGACCTGCAGTTCGCGGTGGCGGGGAATGCCGGGTGGACGCGACGTATCGCGGGGCACGTCGAAACCGGCAAGCCCAGCCTTACCGATCCGGCCGCCGTCGCGCCGACGGTGACGGCGATCTGAGCGCCGCTCGCACGTGCCGTCAATCGTGAAAAAGGCGCCGTGAGGCGCCTTTTTCCTTTTTCATTCGTCGTGCAGGCTGGATGCGTCGATGTCGGATCGCATCACGTGCGTGAAATCAGATCGGCCGAAATACGGCAAATTGGTCGCCATCGAGTTTTTCCACGTACCGGGAGTCATGGAGCGTCAGGTTGACCGGCTGGAGCAAGTTTTCATTCGCGGACTCTTGCTCGTTGCTGGCGCGCGTATTGAACAGGTTTGAAGAATTCGCGGCGTCCACAAGCGCATCGAGACGCATCGCGTTCCAGTCGAGGTGCCCTCTGAGCAGGTAAAAGTGCATGATCCCGCATTGCTGATGCGCCCAGAAGTCGTGCCACATGAACGAATCGGGGCGCCAGACGGAATTGTGACTCTCGAAGTACGAGGCGGTGCTCATCGGCATGCACTCGGGGGTCGAGATGAGGATGTACCGCGATCGATAGTTGAGAAATTCCAGTAGATCGCGACCGTGGGAGTGACGCATGTGTTCAATGACGTCTCCCAGAATGACCGTGTCATACGCGTCACCCGATCGTTCATAGAGCGTGTCGCTGACGCCGGAAATGATGTCGTCGTACCCGTTCTCGATCAGGAACGGATGCGTCTCCTCGTCGCATTCGAGCGCCGTCAACCGGCAGTCCGGCACGACCGGCTTGAGCAGGCGCCCGTACTTGCCGCCTCCGGCCCCGATATCCAGAATATGCTTCGGGTTGATGGACTTGACGAGATACTGAGTGAGCTGGTCAAAGGTTGGCCACGAATACCCGATCTGTTCCAATCTGCTCTCCCATCACGGCTGGTTCGAGAAATGGATTGTAGTCGTCGAACGGCTTTTGCCGCTTCGGACATCGGTGTCAGCCCAGCACCCCGTCGTCGTGCGCCATCATCAGCGCGCGCATCGCGGACCACATCCCGTAGTAGTGGACGATGTAGCTGTCCGCGCGGCGAAACAGCCAGGGCGTGTTGAAGCTGACGAGATCGGCCACGCCTTCGCCGTGCAATTGCCCGTCGCGCTCCATCGCGCGAATGAAATGCAGCTGGTCGCCGTCGCTCGCATAGACGCTCGACCGGTCGTGCAGCGCGGCGATCGTCGTCATCATGTCGCGCAGCATCGCGTCGTTGCGCGCGGTGCGCCGGAATGCCATCACGCCCGAGTTGAACGCCCACTGGCCGAGATCGTGCGCGAGCAGCCAGTCGCGCCCTTCGAGCAGCGGCGCCAGCGCTTTCTGCTGGTCCGCGATCAGCACGTCGGCATCGAGCCACACGACCCATTCGTGATGCTGCAGGTACGCATGCAGCAGCCACGGCTTGAACCAGTTGCCGGTCGCGTTCAGGCCGATCTCGGCCGGAATGTCGCGATGCACGTAGAGCGTGTAGCCGTGCGTGTCGCAGTAACGCCGGAAATTCCGTTCGGCGACGCGCGCATAGCTGCCGATGTTCGGCGTGTAGAGCGTCATCAACGCAATCGGGCGGCCCGGGTTGTAGGTGCTGCGCTCGGCGGCTTCGTCCGGCGTATGGGCCGCATCGTGATCGAACGAGAACATCGGCCGGCCGGCGGCACGGCATCGATTGACGTGCGCGACGAGCGTGTCGCGGAAACGGGGCGTCGCGCCTTTCCGTTCCGGATCGTGCGGCGTGTCGTCGATGCTGATCGCGAACGTCGGTTCGCGGCTCCACATCGGATCGAGGTCGGGGCTGCTCGGCATGACCGGATACAGCCCGTCGATCGGGGTCATGTAGTGATGCGTGTCGAGCGCCGCGAACAGCGCGGCCTCCGAGGTCAGCCGCGGTTCGCTGCCGAGCTTGCAGCGTTGCACCAGCTGCATCACGATCGCCCGCACGGCCGCCGTATTGCGCCAGATCTGCACGTCGACCTGCGGCAACGGGGGCGCGAACGCGTCGACGAGCAGCATGTCGCGGCCGCGCATCAGGCGATCGAGCGCGGCGGGCTCGATGATCGCCGCATCTTCGCTGAGCAGCAGCACGAGTTCGTCGGGCTGCGCGCCGCGCAGCACATGGAGCAGCGATTCGTAGCGATGGAGCGGCCGCAGCGGCAGCGCCTGCGGCATCGCGGAGGCGTCGACGATTGCGTGGCGATAGCCGTGCGCCTGCGCGTATTGCCGGTGATTATCGAGGCTGGCGGGCGCGTCGTGACTGAAATGGCTGAGGACGATCATCGCGCGCTCCGGAGGCCGCGAAGCGGATCACGGCGGGCGCCGGGCGCGGGGTGTGTCGGCACGGCATCGCGGCCGGGCACGCGTTCCGGCGCGTGCCGCCCCTGTTCGTGATGGATTGCCCGGAAGACTTGCGCGGCGTCGCGTTCCATTCTGTCAGCCATTTTTTTCCGCAGCGCGGCTGCGAGGTCGTTGTCTGCCCGCGCCGGATGCCGATACCGTCCGGTCATCCCCCGACATCCCGGTAGCGCGGCGGGTCGCCGGAGTATCGCACAGCCGTCTCGCCGATTGGCATGCGCCGGCCGCGCGCTGACCATCCCTGACAGTATGCGACCGGCGCTCCGCTAGAATGCCGGCTTGCCGCCGGCGAGCGCCGCTTGACGCGGGCGGCGCATCGCGCGCTACACTGCGTCCATTCCATCCCCATCCAACCTTCCATCCTGCCGACGATGACGTCTCCTGTCCTGAACGGCCTGCGCATCGGTATCACGATCGGACTGCGTGCCCCCGACGAAAGCCTGTGGATCAACGGCATCAAGCAGAACGCGCTGTTTCTCGCGAAGCTGCTGATGGCGTCGCCGCACGGCTATCGCGTGACGCTGGTCAACACCACCGATGTGCCGCTCACCGATGCGCTGCCGTGGGATCGCCACGTATTCGACACGCGCACGTTCGACGACATGAAGGATTCGCTCGACGTGGTGATCGAGCTCGGCGGCCAGGTCAACGGGGAGCAGACGGCCTACCTGAAGGCGCGCGGCGCGAAGCTCGTCAGCTACTGCTGCGGCGTCGAGTACATCAACGTGATGGAGTCGATGCTGTTCGGCCGCCGGCTGTGGGATTCGCTGTTCATCAACCGCGGCTACGACGAGGTGTGGGCGATTCCGCAGATCGCGCCCTCGTCGCTGCCGTTCCTGCAGTCGCTGCGCCGCTGCCCCGGGCGCGTCGTGCCGTTCGTGTGGGATCCGATGTTCCTGAGTGCGCGCGCCGCGCCGCTGCCCGAGCACGGTGAATACCGGCCGCGCAGCGAGCCTGGCAAGCGGCTGACGGTGATGGAACCGAACCACGACGTGGTGAAGTTCTGCGTGTATCCGATGCTGATCATCGACGAAGCGTATCGGCGCGATCCCGACGCGATCTGCTTCACGCACGTGACGAATGCCCTCCATCTCGCACACGACAGCCCCGAGTTCGTGATGCTGATGAACTACCTCGACATCGTGCGCGCGGGCAAGGCGAGCTTCGTCGGGCGCTTCGATACGCCGCTGTTCCTGGCCGACCTGACCGATATCGTCGTGTCGCACCAATGGTCGAATCCGCTCAACTATTTCTATTTCGACGTGTGCTGGCAGGGCTATCCGCTCGTGCACAACGCGAGCCTCGCGCCCGATCTCGGCTACTACTATCCCGACAACGACGTGCAGCAGGGCGCCGACGCGCTGCTGCGCGCGCTGCATACGCACGATGACGATTGGGAAGCGTACACGCGGCGCCAGCGCGAGATCCTCGGCCGCTATACGTCGGCCAATCCGGCACTCGTCGCCGAATACGACGCGTTGCTCGCGAACCTGGTCCGCACATCGGCCGCATAAGGCCCGATTTTTCGCGCGACGCACACCGTCGCGCCGAATTCCGCCATCGGGATAGTCCCGCCCTAATGTCTGACGAAATCGTGCCGTTAAAAAAGAAACCGCCGAACCCGATCGGTTCGACGGTTTTGAAGGCACGAATTTGACGGCTCCGAGGGAAGTCCGTCGGAAATCATTTTAGAGGTTGACAAGTATTTAAAATTGTTAAAAATGGTTCAATCGATATTCGTCGTATGAATTAAATTGATATTATCGATTAAGGGCTGTTTGATTCTGTTTGAAAATTTAATAATTCGTTTGAAACAATAAAATTGGATGCTGCGATGATCGAATGACGTGCGGCAACCGATTTTCGATGTCGCTGCCGGCCTCCGCGATGGGCCCGGCAGCGGGCGATGACACGATGCTTCACGGGCCGGTATTTATCTGATCAATTCAGGATTTCCTGATTTCGAGATCCGTAAATTGCGGGATCTGAATCGGATCGGGTTGTTTAGGTGAGAACAATAAACAGCATCCGAATCGGGGTTCCGTAATTTGCGTTAGTGTGGCCTGTCGCACATTCGATATCGTGCGCGCATGGTGTATTTCCAGTAACTGAATATCGTTGAAAAATATCGAATTTTGACGGCGCGCCGAAGCGAACAGTACGCTCCCGGAAAAGATCGACATAACAGGATGGGCCGGGTAGGCGGCGGAGCGCGTCATGGTCGGCTTGCTCCGCATGTTTCTTGAGGTCGAGCCGCGATCGGCGGCTCGCCATTTGCCGGAGCGCCGGATGAATGCGGTCGAAGCTCGCCTGGAGGCGAATCGGGAAGCGAATCGTGACGAAATCGATCTCGTGTTCGGCGCCCCCGACGATCATCCCGACCTTGCGTCGGTACGCAGTTTCGTGGAAAGCCGGCTCGGGTTCGCACAAGAGCCCGTGTGCCGGGCCGACCTGTCGGGTGGTGTGCTGTACCAGGAATGCCTGGCGCGATTGCGGTGGGGCGAGCGCGATGCGCTGCCGCCCGTCGCATTCCTGCCGCGCCTCGAGGCGCTCGGGCTGATGCGGTGGTTCGACCGGCTCGTGGTCGGCCGCACGATCGACGCGCTGCGTGCCGATCCGGCTGCCGTCTACGGCTGCAATGTGGCGGCGGCGAGCGCGGTGGTCGACGACGCGTGGCTGGCCATCTTCAGGCGGCTCGAGCGCGAGCCGTCGGTCGCGGCGCGGCTGGTGGTCGAGATCACGGAGACGGGGCCGCTGAATCCCGTCGCGGGGCGATCGTTCGTGAACCGCTTCCGGCAGGCCGGATGCCGCATCGCGATCGACGATTTCGGGGTCGGTTTCAGCGCATTGAACAACCTGGTGGTCGGCAATCCCGACATCGTGAAGCTCGACCGGTCGATCCTGTCGATGATCAAGCGCAACGCGATCGGGCGTTACCAGCTCCGCCGGCTGATCGCGTTCGCGCATGAAGGGGCGCGACACGTCGTCGTCGAAGGCGTGGAGAGCGAGGTCGACCGGCAGATCATCCTGGATGCCGGCGTCGCGTGGGCGCAGGGCATCCGTTTTTCGTGGCGGCCGCCGGCCGCCGCGTGACGGCGCGGGAACCGGCGAGGTGGCGTGCAGGATGCACGCCGATGTCGGGCGTGATCGGCGCGTGGCCGGGGCGAATCGCAAAGGGGCTGAGCATGGCAGGGACGAAGGCCGGAGGCGGAACGGGCACGCAGGCGGCAGGTGCGCGCGACCTCGTCGCGATCACCGAGCTGACCGACATGCTTTGGCAACTGGGCGCCGAATCGACCGAGGTGCCGATCGACGTCACGCCGTATCTCGACGGCCTGAAAGCCGTTGCGCGCCGCATTCAGCGGATGACGCTGCTCGACGCCGGCGGCCGCGAGCTGGCGGCGCGGCACTATTACGCGGCCGTCATCGCGGGCGCGTGCGGCGACGATTCGGCCATCGCGCGTGGCGTGTCCGACAGCCTCGTCAAGTCATCCGGCGGCGCCAGCCGGCCGGTGGCGCATTGCTTCGCGGTGCTCGCGCGGATGGGGCGGCGGCATGGCCGTACGTTCGCCGCGCAAAGCGGCGATCGGGTGCTGGTCTAGCGCCTGTTCACGTCAGTCACGGGCCACAGCGCGAGACGCGCGGCCCGCGTCGACATCATCCGCGCGTCGCGGCCCCGATCAACATCCTGTCGATCGATCCGCCGAGCGCATGGAACAGCGTGCGCTGCGGCTCGAACGCCTACACGCGGCCGCCGCACGCACGCAGCCGATGCGCGATCGGCACGCACACGAGCCCCGCACTTGCGCCGCCGTCCACCGCGGTCGCATCGTCCGGCAACGGGGCGATCACGTGCAGGATCGTGTCGAGCTCGCCCCGGATAGGCGGCCGGCCGTCTTGATCAGCGCTTCGGCCTGAAGCGCGCAGTGCCGGTTGATGACGAACGGGCCCTGCATCGAATCGATCCCGACGAAATTGCGGACGGTCTGATTCAGGGGCGGGCCGTGTGCGAAGGAGGTCAGCCGAGCGCGCGGCCGTCGAACAGCTGCCGGATCTGCGCGGAATACGCGTGGACGTTGTGCTCGGCGAGCGTGTCGACCTGGTGCAGGCAGCGGCGGGCCGCGGCCGCATAGTCGTCGAGCCGCGCATCGTGCGTCTGCGCGGCGGTCGCGATCGCACGCGCCGCATCGAAGATCTCGAAGTCCGGGTAGTAGTAGCCGACGTCGCGCAGGAAGGGCGAGTTGTGCACGAGCGGATAGTTGCCGTACAGCGCGTCGTACAGCAGGTAGTTGAGGCCGTTTTCCCAGTGATGGGACACGACGATGTCGGTGTGATGCGCGGCCCACGCGACGAACGGCGCGCGCACGTCGGCGGTCGCCTTGCCGTCGCGCACCATCTCGAGCCCGAGCGCGAGATGCTTGAAGGCGACGTTTTCCTTCTTGTCGAACGTGTTGGTCATGAACACGTGCTCGACGAGCTCCGGATGCTCGACGTAGCACGCGTTCGCGGCGAGCATCGGCACGATCGAGCTCTTCACGACGTTCAGGTTCGGTTCGAAGAACGCGATGCGCTTCGCGGTGCCGTGGTTGCGATAGCCGAAGCGCGCCTTCAGTTCGGGATCCGCGTCGAGGCTGCGTTCGATGAAATACGGCGACCAGATGTGCGGCAGCTCGATCACCGGCGCGCGATAGACGGCCCGGAAATACGCCGCGCACGTGTGCATGTGCTGCGGGTTGGTCCAGATCTCGTCGAACTGCACGCGGTTCGGGTTCGGCCGCCACGGATTCTTCTCGAAGTTGATCGTCTCGACCGCGATCACGTAGTCGTTGCCGAAGCGGTACGACACGCACTTGCCGCCGCGCCGGCGTACGGCATCCGTGTGGGTCTGGTCGATGAACGCATTCATCTCGATCAGCAGGTCGGTCTGGTGGACGACGGCCGACAGCGGCCGCAGCGCGTCGCCGAACGCGTCCATCATCAGCGCTTGCGGATAGTCGGTGATGCCGTCGTCGTGCGCGAGCCAGACCTCGCCGATCAGCGGCGACTGCTTCAGCAGCATGTACAGGAACACGCAGTGCTGGTTCGCGCCGTTGTACCAGATCGACTGCGTCGCGTCGCGCTGCACGTTCATCGTTATCGCGACATTGAGTTTCATCGGATCGGCTCCGTGGGGGCGCGGCGCGCGGGTTATTGCGCGAAATGCTGCGACTGGCGCGGCACGTAGCCGGTCAGGTGCCAGCGGCCGTCATCTTCGAGGCGGAAGCTCAGCTTCTCGTAGACCGTCGCGCCGCTCGTCAGCGTGGTCGTGTAGTCGACGTTCGCGTAAAGCCCGTCGGGCGTCGTCGCCGCATTCGTGTAGCGGATGCGCGTGACCTGCGCCCAGCCGCGACGGCTGACCGTGCCGACCGACTGGCGTGCATGCTGCATGTCGGCCGCGAACTGGTCCTGCTTGATGCGCGCCTTCACGAACGGAGCCGCGTCGGTCCATACCGCGCCGTACCGGCCGGCATCGAGCTGCTTGAACACCGCATCCGAGTCGCGGAGCAGCGCGTCGGCCGATTCGCCGGCGGATTGCGCATGCGCGCCGAGCGCGATCGAACCGACGGCGCAGCCGATCAGCCATTTGGCGCGGGTGAGGGACGGGCGTGCGTTCATGTCGGCGTCCGGAAAGGGCGGCGCGTCACGCGTCGCGATAGAGGGTGGCGATCGCGTCCGTGTAGGCGGCGACGTTCTCGGGGTTGTAGATGCTGACGGAACTGAGCACGTGCCTCGACTGCTCGCGGTACGCCTCGAGGTTCGCGTCGTGTTCGGTGAACGCCTTCAGCAGTGCGCGGCCGCCGGCCTGGCAGTCGAAGTCCGGATAGAAATACCCGGCCTTGCCGAGGAACGGCGAGTTGTGGATCAGCGGGTAGTCGCCGTACAGCAGCTCGTAGTACAGGTAGTTCTGCGCGTTTTCCCACGTGTGCGACACCACCGCATCGCCGTAGGCGGCCATGAACTCGTACACCGCATAGCGGCTTTCGAACGTCGTGATCCCGTGATTCACGATGTCGAGGCTCTTCGCGAAGTGGACGAACGTCGCGTGTTCCTTCAGGTGCAGCGTGTTGCACACGCGCACGAACTCGAGGAAATCCGGTTTCGCGCGATACGCTTCCTCGGCCACCAGCATCGGAATGACGCTCGTCTTCACCATGCAGATGTTCGGCTCGAACATCGTCATGCGCCAGCGCGGCTTGCCGGGCGCATAGCCGAACGACAGCCCGGCGCCGAGCGTCGCGCGCGCCTTGTCGAACAGCATCGGGTGCCAGATGTGCGGGACGATCGTGACGGGCGCGCGCAGGCCCGTCTGGTAATAGTGCAGGCACGAGCGCTCGAACTCGGGGATCGTCCATACGGCGTCGTACGGCGCGCCCGAGAACAGGAAGCCCGACGGCTTGTTGAACATCGCGCGTTCGATGTCGATCACGTAGTCGTTGCCGACCCGCATCGTGACGACCTTGCCGCCGCGCTCGCGGAACGCGCGCAGGTAGTCCGCGCCGAACTGCGCGCTCATTTCGATCAGGACGTCGCAGCGTTCCAGCGCTTCGTCCATCGACAGCAGCGGCACGTCCCATTCGCCGAGCATCATCTGCGGATCGGCGACCTGTTCGCCGCCGTTCACCATCACGGCTTCCGCGACGAGCGGCGACTGGCGCAGCAGCAGGATCAGCAGCAGGCAGTTCTGGAAGATGCCGTTTTCCCACAGCGACTGGCCGGCGCCGCGCACGAACAGCGACACGCCGACGACGAGACGCTTGCCCTCGCCGGGCGCTTGACGGGCATTGGAGTCCGACATGCGTATGCTCCGGTTCAGGCGACCAGACGCGAGACGAACGCGTCGAGGTTCGCGGGGTTGTCGATCGAGACCGACTGCAGCAGCCGGCCGGCCTTCGCGCGGTAGTCGTCGAGGCGTTCGTCGTGATGCAGCCAGGCCTCGAGCAGTGCTCGGCCGCCTGCGGCGGAATCGAAGTCCGGGTAGTAGTAGCCGGCGTCGCCGATCAGCGTCGAGTTGTGGATCAGCGGGTAGCCGCCGTACAGCACGTCGTAATACAGGTAGTTCTGCCCGTTTTCCCAGTGGTGCGACACGACCGCGTCCGCATGGCGCGCCATGAAGCCCGGCAGGTCGAGGCGCGGCTCGAAGGTCGCCTTGTGCTGGCGCACGAGGTCGAGGCTGTTCGCGAAGTGCACGAAGGTCGGATGCTCCTTCATGTGCAACGAGTTCACGACGAACATGTGTTGAACCGCGTCCGGGCGCGCACGGTAGAACTCGTCGCACGCGAGCATCGGGTAATGGCAGGACTTGGCGACCGAGATGTTCGGTTCGAGCATCGCCAGGTGCCACGGGCGCCGGCCCGGCCGATAGCCGAACGTCGCGCCTTCCGCGGCGAGCGCGGCGACGCGGCGATCGAGGAAGTACGGCGACCAGATGTGCGGCATCAGGTGGACCGGCGCGCGCAGGATGGTCTGCAGCATCGGCGCGGCGGTCTTGTCGTATTGCGGCAGCAGCCACACTTCGTCGAACGGCGCGCCGTTGAAGATGTGCCCCGACGGTTTGCCGAAGATCGGGGTTTCGCACAGGCCGGCATACACGTGCCCGCAGAAGAACGCGGCGATTTTCTTGCCGAGCGCCTTCATGTGCCTGAGCCATTCCACCGGCAGCTGCGCGCCCATTTCGATCACGACGTCGAGTTCGTGCGTGACGTCGGCGGGCTTCACGAGCGGGATGTCGAGGCCGTCGAGTTCGAGGCCGGCCGGCAGCGCGTTGGCGTCGCCGCCGTTCAGGAAGTAGACGGGGCCGACGCGATCCGAGCGCTTGAGCATCATCGCGAGGAACGCGATGTTCTGGTGTATGCCGTTTTCCCAGATCGCCTGGCCGTCGCGCGCAAACAGCGAGATGCCGACCGCCGGCCGTTGCTTGCGGGTGCCGCCCGAGGCGGCTTCATTGATGTCCGTCACCGGTTGGTTTCCTCTGCGGCGTCGTGCGTCCGGGCATCGCGTCGAGCGTCTGGCCTGGAAGCGGCGCGCCGTGGATTGTCATGGTTGCATGTGCGCCGGTGCGCCGCGGCGGGCGAATCGGGCGACCGGGTTCGCGAGGGCGGCAGCCGGTTTCCGGCGTGTCGTCGGGCACGCCTGGCACGGCGTGCGATTCGGGCAGGCTGCCCCGGCGACTGTCTGCGGCGATTGTGGCACGGAAACCACCGGTTTTGGCGGGACGTGACGAACTTTGACATAGCCGACGACCAACGGAAACGGGCGCCGGCGAAGCGGCGCCCGGTCGGTCCGGCGGCGGTCGGGTGCGCGCCCGGCGCCGCGCTGGCGGCCGGAGCGGGATGCCGCGCGCGGCGGCGGCCCGCTCAGTGCTGCAGGCGGATTTCGACGCGGCGGTTGCTGGCGCGGCCTTCCGGCGTCGCGTTGGACGCGACCGGATCTGCCTTGCCGCGACCCGTGACCGTCAGCGAGTCGGTCTTCAGGCCGTGCGCCTTCAGGTACGCCGCGACGGATTCGGCGCGGCGCTTCGACAGCGCGAGGTTGTAGTCGTCGCTGCCCACCGAATCCGTAAAGCCGGTGACGCTCACCTGCGAGTACGTGTGGTCGGCGCGCTCGCTCAGCAACCGGTCGAGCGATTCGCGCGCGGTCGGGGCGAGCGTTGCGTGGTCGGTCGCGAACAGCGCGTCGCCCGACAGGTTCACCTGTTCGACGACGGCTGCCGCCGGCGCGGCGGCCGGGGCCGAAGCCGCCTCGACCGGCGCCGCGCCGCACTGGAACACGAGCGTCGCGGGATCGGATTTGTCGCGCAGCGCGCGGGCCGAGTCGACGGCGCGCACCGGCTCTTCGCCGCAAATCTTGCGGGCGGCCTTCATGCAGGTTTGCGGGCCCGACAGCAGGCCGTGGCAGTCCACCTGGAAGGTCCGCACGCCGTCGCGCGGCTGCAGTTCGGAAGCGCTGAAGGTCGGGCCGGATGCGGTCGAGCACGCGGCGAGGGCCGTTGCGGAAAGTGCGAGCGCAAGAGCGAGTTTGTTCACGGTTACATCCTCAATGCTTGGGTTGACTGAAGCCCGCCACGGGTGGCGCGGCGGGCTCGTCCGGCCGTCGGGGCCGCCGCGGGCCGGACGGCTGGCGAGCCGGGCGGCCTGGCGGCTCGACGCGACGCGTTACTTCCACTGGTACAGCATGCCGGCGCCGATCACCTTCTGACCGCCGCTGAAGCCGCCGTTGATCGACGCCTTCAGGTTCTCCGTGATGCGAGCCTGCATGTTGACCGCCATCGCCTTCTGGCCGAGGAAGGTCGACGTACCCACGCCCATCCCGAAGTTGGCATCGCGATCGAGCTGCGGGATCGATGCCATCGCGCCGACGGCCGCGATACCCTGCTTCGCCATCTGGTCGGTCTGCTGCAGTTGCGAACCCAGCGAGTTGATCTGCGCCTGCTGGCCCGACAGTGCCGTCGACAGCGTCGTCTGCACCTGCGTCAGCTGGTTCACGTTCACCGCGTCGGTGCCTTGCGTACCCGGCGCGACGTTCGTGATCTGGCGCTGCTGCGTGTCGTTGCCGACCGACACCACGTTCGAGCGGCCGCCGTCGTTGGAGCCCGCGCCGATCGCCACCGAGTTCGAACCGGCGGTGACGACCGGAAGGTCGTTGCCCTTGCCGTTCAGGTCGGCGGCGACACCGTTGTTGTTGTTGGAACGAATCGTGTTGTTGTTGATCGTCGTCGACAGCGAGTTCAACGTGTTGTTGATGTTGGTCACGCCGGTCGACAGCGAGGCCACGTTGCTGTTCGTCGTGCTCAGGCCGGTGGACAGCGAGCCGATGCCGGTCGAGGTCGACGTCGACAGCGAGTTGACATTGCTGTTCGTCGCGCTCAGGCCCGTCGACAGCGAGTTGATCGCGGTCGAGGTCGACGTGGACAGCGACGCCACGTTGCTGTTCGTCGCGCTCAGGCCGGTGGACAGCGAGTTGATGCCCGTCGACAGCGACGCGACGTTCGACGCGGTCGACGTCGACAGCGTGTTGATCGCGTTGTTCGTCGCGTTGAGCTGGCTGCCGTTGATCGCGTCCGTGCTGCTGGCCGAGATCCGGCCCGCGGCGACGTTCGTGATCTGGCGTTCCTGGCCCGGTGCGCCGACGCTCACCACGCCGACCGGCGAGCCGCCTGCGAAGGGGTACGTGACGCCGCCGATCGTGGCGCTCGACGTCGGGTTCGCGGCGCTCGTGACCGAGTTCGCGCCGAGTGCGATCGAGTTGGCCACGTTGGCCTGTGCGTTCGTGCCGAAGGCGAGTGCGTCGGCGGCGGTTGCCTGCGCTGCCGAGCCGTACGCTTGCGCGCCGGTGGCGCTTGCCGTGGCCTGGTTGCCGAGCGCGATCGTGTTGTCCGCGGTGGCCTGGTTCGAGCTGCCGAGGGCGAGTGCGCTCGCGCCGTTGGCCGTGTTCGCGTTGCCGAGCGCCACTGCGCCGTTGCCGGTCGCCGTGTCGTTCGCGCCCATCGCCACCGCGCCGGTACCCGTTGCGATGCTCGGGTCGCCGATCGCGACCGCGCCGTCGCCGGTTGCCGTGTTGCCGGAGCCGATCGACACGGCCTTGCCGCCCGTTGCCGATGCGTTCTGGCCGATGGCGACCGCGCCTGCCGACTGCGCGTTCGAGCCGTCGCCGACCGCGACGCTGCTGGCGCCTGCCGCGCTGGCGTTCACGCCGGCCGCCAGGGCGTTGGTGCCCGTTGCGCCCGTGTTGTCGTAGTTGGCTTGCTGCACGCCGTTGTCGTTGACGCTGTAGTAGTGCGTCTTCGCGGCGTTGATCGCGGTCGAGGTCGACGTGGACAGCGACGTCACCGAGCTGTTCGTGCTGCTCAGGCCGGTGGACAGCGAGCCGATGCCGGTCGAGGTCGACGTGGACAGCGACAGGATCGTGCTGTTCGTGCTGCTCAGGCCGGTGGACAGCGAGTTGATGCCGGTCGAGGTCGACGTGGACAGCGAGGTGATCGAGCTGTTGGCCGACGAGAGGCCGGTCGAGGTCGAGGTCGACAGCGACGTGATCGAGCTGTTAGCCGAGGACAGGCCCGTCGAGGTCGAAGTCGACAGGGAGGTCACCGAACTATTCGTCGAGCTGAGACCCGTGGACAGCGAACCGATCGAGCTGGTGGCCGACGAGAGGCCGGTCGACGTCGACGTCGACAGCGACGTGATGGAGCTGTTAGCCGAGGACAGGCCGGTCGAGGTCGACGTGGACAGGGACGTGATCGAGCTGTTCGCCGACGACAGGCCGGTCGAGGTCGAAGTCGACAGCGAAGTCACCGAACTATTCGTCGTGCTGAGGCCCGTGGACAGCGAACCGATCGAGCTGTTCGCCGACGAGAGGCCGGTCGACGTGGAAGTCGACAGGGACGTGATCGAGCTGTTAGCCGAAGACAGGCCGGTCGAGGTCGAGGTCGACAGCGACGTCACCGAACTATCCGTCGAACTGAGGCCCGTGGACAGCGAACTGATCGAGCTATTGGCCGACGAGAGACCGGTCGACGTGGAAGTCGACAGGGACGTGATGGAGCTGTTAGCCGAGGACAGGCCGGTCGAGGTCGAGGTCGACAGCGAGGTCACCGAACTATTCGTCGAGCTGAGGCCCGTGGACAGTGAACCGATCGAGCTGTTGGCCGACGACAGGCCGGTCGAGGTCGAGGTCGAGAGGGAGGTCACCGAACTATTTGTCGAGCTGAGGCCCGTAGACAGCGAACCGATCGAGCTGTTGGCCGACGACAGGCCGGTCGAGGTCGAGGTCGAGAGGGAGGTCACCGAACTATTCGTCGAGCTCAGGCCCGTGGACAGCGAACCGATCGAGCTGTTGGCCGAAGACAGGCCGGTCGAGGTCGAGGTCGACAGCGACGTCACCGAACTATCCGTCGAGCTGAGGCCGGTGGACAGCGAGCCGATCGAGCTGTTGGCCGACGAGAGGCCGGTCGAGGTCGAAGTCGACAGCGAGGTTACCGAACTATTCGTCGAGCTCAGGCCCGTGGACAGCGAACCGATCGAGCTGGTGGCCGATGAGAGGCCGGTCGACGTGGAAGTCGACAGCGACGTGATCGAGCTGTTAGCCGACGAGAGGCCGGTCGACGTGGAAGTCGACAGCGACGTGATCGAGCTGTTAGCCGACGAGAGGCCGGTCGAGGTCGAAGTCGACAGCGACGTGATCGAGCTGTTAGCCGACGAGAGGCCGGTCGACGTGGAAGTCGACAGCGACGTGATCGAGCTGTTAGCCGACGACAGGCCGGTCGAGGTCGAAGTCGACAGCGACGTGATCGAGCTGTTGGCCGTCGAGAGGCCGGTCGACGTGGAAGTCGACAGCGACGTGATCGAGCTGTTGGCCGTCGAGAGGCCGGTCGACGTGGAAGTCGACAGCGACGTGATCGAGCTGTTGGCCGACGACAGGCCGGTCGAGGTCGAAGTCGACAGCGACGTCACCGAACTATTCGTCGAGCTGAGGCCGGTGGACAGCGAACCGATCGAGCTGTTAGCCGACGAGAGGCCGGTCGAGGTGGAAGTCGACAGCGACGTCACCGAACTATCCGTCGAGCTGAGGCCGGTGGACAGCGAACCGATCGAGCTGTTGGCCGACGACAGACCAGTCGACGTGGAAGTTGACAGCGAAGTGATCGAGCTGTTGGCCGATGAGAGGCCGGTCGACGTGGAAGACGACAGCGACGTGATCGAACTGTTAGCCGACGACAGACCGGTCGACGTGGAGGTCGACAGCGAGGTGACCGAGCTATTGGTCGACGAGAGGCCGGTCGAGAGCGAGCCGATCGAGCTGTTAGCCGACGACAGGCCGGTCGAGGTCGAGGTCGAGAGCGAAGTGATCGAGCTGTTGGCCGATGAGAGGCCGGTCGACGTGGAAGACGACAGCGACGTGATCGAACTGTTAGCCGACGACAGACCGGTCGACGTGGAGGTCGACAGCGACGTTACCGAACTATTCGTCGAGCTGAGTCCGGTGGACAGCGAACCGATCGAGCTGTTGGCCGACGACAGACCCGTCGAGGTCGAGGTCGACAGCGAGGTGATCGAGCTGTTGGCCGAGGAGAGGCCGGTCGACGTGGAAGTCGACAGCGACGTGATCGAGCTGTTAGCCGACGACAGACCGGTCGACGTGGAGGTCGAAAGCGAGGTGATCGAACTGTTGGCCGACGAGAGGCCGGTCGAGGTCGAGGTCGAAAGCGAAGTGATCGAGCTATTGGCCGACGACAGACCCGTCGAGGTCGACGTGGACAGCGAGGTGATCGAGCTGTTAGCCGAGGACAGACCCGTCGACGTCGAAGTCGAAAGCGAGGTGACCGAGCTATTGGTCGACGAGAGGCCGGTCGAGAGCGAGCCGATCGAGCTGTTAGCCGACGACAGACCGGTCGACGTGGAAGTCGACAGCGAAGTGACCGAGCTGTTGGCCGACGAGAGGCCGGTCGAGGCCGAGGTCGAAAGCGAAGTGATCGAGCTGTTTGCCGACGACAGGCCGGTCGAGGTCGAAGTCGACAGCGAGGTGATCGAGCTGTTTGCCGACGAGAGGCCGGTCGAGGTCGAAGTCGACAACGACGTGATCGAGCTGTTAGCCGACGACAGACCCGTCGACGTGGAGGTCGACAGCGACGTTACCGAACTATTCGTCGAGCTGAGTCCGGTGGACAGCGAACCGATCGAGCTATTGGCCGACGACAGACCCGTCGAGGTCGAGGTCGACAGCGAGGTGATCGAGCTGTTGGCCGAGGAGAGTCCGGTCGAGGTCGAGGTGGACAGCGACGTGATCGAGCTATTGGCCGACGACAGGCCGGTCGAGGTCGAAGTCGACAGCGACGTGATCGAGCTGTTAGCCGAGGACAGACCGGTCGAAGTCGAGGTGGACAACGAGGTGATCGAGCTGTTCGCCGACGACAAGCCGGTCGACGTCGACGTCGACAGCGACGTCACCGAACTATTCGTCGAGCTGAGGCCGGTGGACAGTGAACCGATCGAGCTGTTGGCCGACGAAAGACCCGTCGAGGTCGAAGTCGACAGCGAACCGATCGAGCTGTTAGCCGACGACAGCCCCGTCGACGTGGAAGTCGACAGCGACGAGACCGAACTGTTGGTCGAACTCAGGCCAGTCGACAGTGACGAGATCGCGCTGCTGGACGACGACACTGTCGTCGACAGCGAATTCACGGCCACATTGGTTGCAAAGAGCTGCGAGCCGTTGATTGCGTCGGTACTGGTCTGGGAGATCTCGCCGGCCGCAACGTTCGTGACCTGGCGCTGGTTGGTCGAGCTGCCAACACTGACCACGCTCGTCGGATTACCGCCCGCGAACGTGCTGGTTACGCCGCCGACGGTACCGGTAGGCGTCGGGTTGGCTGCGGCCGTAGTGGAGCCGCTGCCCAGCGCGACGCTGCCGACGTTGCTCGCGACGGCATTCGGACCGATCGCGACCGCGTTGCTTGCGCTCGCGTTCGCAGCATTGCCGACGGCGACGCCGCTTGCGCCGGCTGCGTTGGCAGCATTGCCGACGGCGACACTGCTGGCGCCCGCGGCAGTGGCGGCTACACCGGCGGCGAGCGAGTTGATGCCCGTTGCGCCCTTGTTGTCGTAGTTGGCTTGCTGCACACCGCCGTCGTTGACGCTGTAGTAGTGCGTCTTCGCGGCTTCGATCGCAGTCGAGGTCGAGGTGGACAGCGAGGTAATCGAGCTGGTGGCCGACGACAGACCGGTCGACGTGGACGTGGACAGCGAGTTGATGCCCGTCGACGTGGACGTGGACAGCGAAGTAATCGAGCTATTGGCCGACGACAGACCCGTCGAGGTCGAAGTCGACAGCGAAGTGACCGAGCTGTTGGTCGACGAGAGACCGGTCGAGAGCGAGCCGATCGAGCTGGTAGCCGACGACAGGCCGGTCGACGTGGAAGTCGACAGCGAAGTGACCGAGCTGTTGGTCGACGAGAGGCCGGTCGAGAGCGAGCCGATCGAGCTGGTAGCCGACGACAGGCCGGTCGACGTGGAAGTCGACAGCGAAGTGACCGAGCTGTTGGTCGACGAGAGACCAGTCGAGAGCGAGCCGATCGAGCTGGTGGCCGACGACAGGCCGGTCGACGTGGAAGTCGACAGCGAAGTGACCGAGCTGTTGGTCGACGAGAGGCCGGTCGAGAGCGAGCCGATCGAGCTGGTAGCCGACGAGAGGCCGGTCGACGTGGAAGTCGACAGCGAAGTGACCGAGCTGTTGGTCGACGAGAGACCGGTCGAGAGCGAGCCGATCGAGCTGGTAGCCGACGACAGGCCGGTCGAGGTCGACGTGGACAGCGACTTGATCGAGCTGTTAGCCGACGAGAGGCCGGTCGACGTGGAAGTCGACAGCGAAGTGACTGAGCTATTGGTCGACGAGAGACCGGTGGACAGCGAGCCGATCGAGCTGTTGGCCGACGAGAGACCCGTCGACGTCGAGGTCGAGAGCGAAGTGATCGAGCTGTTAGCCGACGACAAACCGGTCGATGCCGACGTCGACAGGCTCGTGATGCTCGACGTCGTCGTGCTTGCAACTGCGTAGAGCTGGCTGCCGTTGATGGCGTCGGTGCTGGTCCCGCTGACGAGGCCTGCCGCGACGTTCTGGATGCGGCGCTCCGCGTTCGGCTGGCCGACGCTGACAATGCCGCCCGTCGGCGTCCCGGCCTGGTAGTTGCCGAACGTCTGGCCGCCGATCGTGGTGCTGTTGACGGCGGTATTGCCGCCGGTCGTCGCCGACGCGGCGCTACTCGTCACCGAGCTGCTGCCGAGGGCGACCGAATTCGCGACGTTCGCGGTCGAACCCACGCCGATGGCGATGGCGTTCGAGACCGTTGCATTCGCATTTTGGGCGAACGCGACCGAACCCGAACCCGACGCAGTCGAGTTCGAGCCGAAGGCCGTCGCATAGTTGTTCGAGGCCACGGCGGCGGAGCCGACGGCGACCGAGCCGGACGCGCCGCTGGCCGTCGAGCCGTTGCCGAGCGCAATGGCGTCTGCGCCCGTCGCACGCGTGTTGGCGGCGAAGCTGCCGACGGTGCCGAGTGCAATTGCGCCGACGCCCGTCGCGGTTGCCGAATTGCCGATTGCGACGGCGCCGTTCGTGCCCGTCGCGTTCGCGGAGCTGCCGATTGCCACCGCGCTGTTGCTTGCGGTGCTGCTGTTGCCCAGCGCGACGGAGCCGGTGCCACTCGCCGAATTGCCGTTGCCGAGCGCAAGCGCACCGGAACCGTTCGACGTGTTGTTCGCGCCGATCGCCAGGGCACCCGTGCCGGTTGCGCTGTTGGGATCGCCGATCGCAACGGCGCCGTCGCCGCTCGCGACCTGGCCTCGACCGATCGCGACCGCACCGCCGCCTGCCGTGGCGCCGTTCGCGGTGGTGCCCGACGAGCCGATCGCCACGTTCTGGCCCGTCGCGCCGGAGGTGACACCGTCGCCTTGCGCGATGCCGTATGCGCCATTGACGGCCGCGCCGCGGCCGACTGCGATCCCCGACGTGGCGCTCGACGCCACCGACGACTGCCCGCCGATTGCAATTCCGTCCGAAGCGGCCGACTGCGCTCCCTTCGTTGCATTGCTGCCGATCGCAACCGCGCCTGCACCCGAAGCGATGGTCGAGTTTGCGTAAGCAAGCGGGGTCGTGCCATTGCCTGCTGCGCCGCCGATGGCGACCGAATTCAGCGCGTTGGCCGTTGCGCCGAAGCCGAGCGCGGTGGCACCCGCGCCGCTGGCCGTCGACTCGAGGCCGGCGGACGTGCCCCACAGACCGGCAGACGACAGAAAGCCCGTTGCCGTGCCGCCGGTACCGGTGACCTGTGCGAACGCACCGTAAACCGTCGCTGCCAAGTTGTTGTTGCCGGTGGAGTTACAGCCACCGACCGTGGAATAAGTGCCGGATCCGTCGACCGGATACGCATTGGTGTTGCCGGTCGTCGTGCGGCCGACTGTAGCGTTGCCACTGCCCGACGTACATGACGACACCGTGAACTGGGTGCCGTTGGTCGTTCCTGGGACGAACGTATTGGCGTTCGCGAACGAAGGCAGTGCGGCCAGCGCGACGAGCACGGCGGCGGCAACAGCCGACTTGTTCGGCTTGCCCCGTGCCGAGTCGTGTTCCGATGCGGCGACCCACGCGCCGAGGGCTTCGTTCCAGATCGAGCGGTATGTGCGGTTCATGTCCTGCTACCTCCAAATATGCACGCCACACACCGGTCTCTTTTGTTAGAGGATTGCTCCGTGCGCTCGCGCGAATCTCAAAATTGATGGGCGGAGTTTATTGGAGGAGGATTTTTCAGATTGATAAAAAGTGATAAATGGAGTGTTTTGAAAGTTAAAGGATGGTTAATAGATCGTTTTTGATGCATTGACTCGGAATGTATTTGTAAGATGTAAGAATGTTTAGCGAAGGGCTTTAAACTTCCGCGAGTTTCTAGATTTTTCTTATAAAAATCATGATGTTACGGTTGTTTTGTGTGATGGATTACACAACAAAAGCATCGAACTGTAAGACAAATGAAATAGCAAACGTTTGCGAGTTAAGCAATCCTTTCGTCAATGTAATGTATTTGGGGTGAGCAAGTGGTTAAAGTGTTCTCCATCTCATTAATTTGTTAATTTATGGTTCATGTTTTGGTTTTTAATTGATTTTGCGGATTATCTTAAAATAGATTTAATTTGAAATATCGAACATCGGGCTGTGCTGATTTGCGCGTCCGGGCCGCCGCAATGGCCCGCGAGACGGGCGTTTCGGGCCGGTTGGCCCGTTGAATTTGTAAAAAAGTGCTACAGGGCGGTGAACCAGACCGTCACCATTCATCTTTCGAATTTGTCCTATTGACTATTTCGGAGATTGCGACAATCGGATGGGGTTCGGCGACGGGGCAAATCCGTCTGGCAGGCGTGACCTGCGTCGATGGTGCGCCCGGCGGCGACAGGTTGTTAAAGGGGCTGTCCGGCCTCGGTGGCGACGTCCCCGAATTGTCAAATCCGGGGTGTGACAATTTGTCCGCGCGCGCCGAAGCGCTGAAGAAAAAAGGGCGGGAGTGAGTGTGTCAGCCGCGCCACATCCGGCGGGTCGATGCAGGTCTGCAAGGTTCCACACCGCATGCGATGGGGCGGCCTCGAGTGGGTGGCGGGCAGTAACCCCAGTGAGGCGGCTCGCCATGGAAGTGCGACGAACGCGTAGCGAAGTTCGAACGCGACCCGGGCGCGGGCCGCCGAACAGCACGGGTGCGTCGATCGTCGTGTCCCGCTTGCTGTGCGCGCCGGATACTGGCGATGCCGTTGCCGGCGCCCGGATCCCGGTGGAATTCAGCGGCCCGAGGTTTCGAGCGTCGACGAAGGCGTTGTCCGGTTGCCCGGCCGGACAACGGGGCCAACCGGACGTCTGCCCGGCGCGGTAGCCTTACTTCTTGAGAAACCGCAGCGCAAACCGCGCCATGCGCGGCACGAACGTCGGGCGCAGCAGGCGCTTGTCGTAGCCGGCCATCCGCCGGTCGTTCTCGGCGAGACACAGTTCGATCAGCTCGCGCGGATTGAGTGCGTCGCCGATGTCGGCGGTGCCGGTTGCCGGGAAGTTCGCGTCACGTGCGACGCCGTCGGAATCGATGCCGCGCGCGATGCCGATGCGCTCCCGGATCAAATGCACCCACACGGCCGCGACCCGCGCGAAGAACCACGGCCGGCGCCACCACGGGAGCGAGCGCCAGTACCACGCGTACCAGTTCACGAAGAACAGGATATGGCGGCCTTCTTCCTGAATCACGGGCTCGAAGGTGTCGACGAGTTCGGGCGGGAAATAGCCGGAGCGCTGCGCGGAACGGAACAGGCCGAACGCGAAGAAGCTGTCGATGCATTCGCTGAAGCCCGTGACGATCCACCACCACTCGGGATCTTTCGGCGCGGGGTAGGCGGGCTCGGGGGCGAGCCGGATGCCGTATGCCTCGACGAGCTTCGACAGCACGACCTTGTGGCGCGCTTCCTCGCCGCCGTCCATCTCGAGTGCGCGGCGCAGCAGCGGATCGCCGATCGTCGCCGCATAGGTGGCCACGCGGATCGATGCGCGGCCTTCGGTCTGCACCGCGATGTCCCAGATCGGCAGCGACGTGAGCCGTTTGAGCTCGGCGGGTGTGAGCGCCGGCCAGTCGATCACGGCCGGCTTGTACGGATTGTGTGTGTCGAGCAGCATGCGGCAGAACATCTGCATGTGCGCATCGGAACCGATCCGGACCGGACCTTGCCTCTCGAAGGTCCAGTTGCGCATTGCGTGATCTGCGGCTGCATGCTCTTCCTGCAGCGTGTCACTCATGGCGTAGCTATGCGTTTACGGGTCGAAAGATTCTTGCATAGCTTCCGTAAACGCGTATTTTCGAGCGGCCATGGGCACGCCGGTGTCGTTGGTCGTAAAACCGAGCGGATTGACATCTAAGACGAGCGAGGGGGCCCCTGCGCGGTACTGAATGTCGTGCCCCCGACGTTCGGTAAGCCGGCTGGGCATACGCACATGACCCCCTGGGTCTCCGGTGATGTTGCGAAATGGGCACGGAGTCAACAAGGCGAACCCATATGATCGAATAGGGGGAGGCTTCGTGTTCTTGCAGGGGCGTTTCGGAGAGCTGTACCGGGCGGCCTTTAGGTCGGCCCCAGGGGGAACTGGAGACCTCCCAAAATACATACCTGGATCACGAGATGAACCCAGTTCGATGCAGGGGCCTAATACACAGCAAACTACGCGCAGGGGGAGATGCATAGGGCGTCCCGTATGCGTTCTTCTGATCTTGCAAGACCGATGCGTCGTCGCGATACTTAACTCAACGCAATGAACGTCGGGGGAGCACGAAATGAGTGTCGCGACAAAACCGCAGGCAACCATGCAGTAGACAAGAGTGTTGCGGCCAAGTGGTCGGTGCCGTTGGCGAAGTCGGGCTGGACTTCTTTCCCGAACGTCATTGTCGAGCGTCAGCAGGCGTTGGGGCTTACTCCGCTCGATATCAATATTTTGATTCACCTCGCTGGTTACTGGTGGAGGCCAGGAGAGTATGCACGCCCGTCCAAGGGCACCTTGGCGCAGGCAATCGGTGTGGCTCCACGCACAATACAAAAGCGAATAATCGTCGATAGATCGCCAAGTGGGGCGAATCCTGCACGACACTCGGCGTGTTGTTTTGATACCGACATGACGCATTATCCAAATGCGATGTAGCGGCCTGATCGACGCGACATCCAAACCGCTTGCGTCGCGGTCTGGCTTGATGCTGAGAGCTCAGCAGTCAGTTCGCATCGGATTTCGCACGAGTCGTGCGAATGCAAGGCTGCCGATCCAGCCAATCACGCCCTCCCGATGGGCGCCTGATACGCCGCTACTTGGCCACCTCGATGAGCCCCGGGGCATCACCACGCCACGTTTGCGGCAGAGGCTGCGCCGGTTCTTCGATGGTGCGGCCGATTCCATCGAGGCTGAACATCCACCGCTCGCAGACAAGCTGGGACGGGCCACGCCGCACTGGATGTGCCACGCGCATGCGACGAACGCATTGGTCAACGGTGCAACGCTCACAACCGTGCGTGATAACCTGCGCCACGCATCGATTTCGACGACCTCAATCTATCTCGACGATGACGAGGTACAGCGCGCGCATCGGATCGAGAGGATCTTCACACGACGGCCGACCGCATAGCGGCATGTGCGCACGTGTCCAGAGCCCAGCCTGGCGCGGTTTTTGTCCGGGATTTTCCATTTATGGGTATTGGGCGCTTTTAGCCAAAATGGGGTTGCGAAAAACGGCAAAAAACCGCAATCTTGAAGCCGTTCGAATCCGAGTTTTACCCCGTTTCTGCTGATCTCTTTACGCCGATCAACCCCGGCTTCTTTACGGCGATCCGTGAAAACAGGGTCAACAATCGAATGAAAGGATCAAAAAAGACGAAAGTCCGCCTGTATGGTACGTACCGATGGCCACTGCATGTGATACCGCATCAACCTACTTCCTGGGAGGGACTCGATTTATCCCCAGTGTTTGGAAAGACGTTGCCCGGTTTTTGTGCGTACTACGGTAGTGCCGCACTTGACTTCGTCAAGGCGGACGCGGACCTCGGGTACCGACCTGGCCCCACCCGGGTCCCGACACATCAGTTTGCTTATTTCGAGATCACTGCGTATTTTTCGAATCCTGCGACCAACACCAAAAACTCAATTGATCGATGGAAACACGTGGATACATCAGTTCTCGATCTGCGGCAGGGCCGATATCCGCGGTTCCTGTTGCCGATGCTCGAATCTATATTCCAAACCAAGAGTTGGGATGGCATAGTCACCGCACTGAATGAAGCACCGAATCAGGCGCGAGAAATTGTACTGGCGCTCCCTCATCTTGAGGCAGTGATATTTCCCGTCCAATGTGCAGATCAAGTAACGAGGCTCCTGATGTGGGTGGTTAGCCCCGACCAGGCGGTCGCGACTATTTCACCAACCGCAATAGGTTTAGCCTTTACCATTGCTGGGTCTTGACAGTATGCGGTGGAGAAACACCGGTGTGGAGCTCGTCTCCAGATCCGACGAGAAAAGCTTGGGGAATGATTGGTCGACGTCGGCCCGTTGTCGGTCTCGGGAAAGTTGCGGCAATCGCTCGCCCAAGCCCTCCATTCGACGGACCTTGTCAAATAGGACTACGTCACATCGCTACGATGAACGATGTGAATCTTGTTGCCATCCGGATCACGGAGATACGCACCAAAGTACCCCTCGCCATATTGAGGGCGAGGCCCAGGTTCCCCTTCACTCGTTCCGCCCGATTCAAGACCTGCAGCGAATGATGCCGCAACCGCGTCGTTCGATGGGGCGAGGAACGCAACCATGCTTCCATTGCCGACCCCGGCGGGCCGCCCGTCAAACGGCAAGTATGCGTAAAAGCGTGGCAATGGGCGGCCTTGCTCAACCCAGCAAACGGCGACCGGCCCGCCGTCGGGCGTCACTGGTCGACGCTTCAGGCCAAGCGGAGTTAAAAGGGCATCGTAGAATAACGACGCGCGGTTGATGTCGCTAACACCAACGGTGACGTGACTGAACATTTGCAAGTCCTTCGCCGGCGACGAATGTTGCCCGTTGCCCGAATCGCGTAACTGCCGATTCAGGGGTGGTCAAAAGTGATGTGTCGGGCACCGGACATTCAAGAAGGTGGTACTCGGAACTGGCGACGCCGGTCATATCCGCCGGCTCGATCGATCGTTCACGAGGCAACCTGGACCGTTCGTTTTCCGGTGTTGAAGATCACGAAGCTGAGCGTCGCCAAGATCCAGACACCGATCCCCCCATACAGCAAGACAAGACTGAAACCGTGTACGAGGGCCGAGCGAACGATACCGCCCGTATCCAGGTGAGCCAGTTCGGGAAAGCGCGTCTGGAACGACGAAAAATCTCCGGCTGCCACTTTTTCCGCGAGTAGCCGCAATTGAGCCGGCCCCAAGGTTTTGGAAAATGCGTTCGTCAGGTACGACAGCGTTCCACTCAACAAGATAAATCCCATTAGCGCAATATTGATGGCCAGCGAAATCAGGCGGGCGCTCATGTCGATCCCTGACGCCATGCCGGAACGGTTGCTGGGTACGGCCGCTGTGGTCGTGTTGGTGACCGGCGTGATAGTCAATCCCAAACCGATACCGGACAGCGCCAAACCGGGCAGCATCGTCAGCCAACTCGCGTGATCCGCATCGCAACCCAGCCACATCAGCATGAAGCCGAGGCCGATCGTGAACAATCCAAACGGTATGACGATGCGTGGCTGATAGCTGCGAGACAGATGCTCCGCCAGCGGGGGGACCAGAACGGTAGGCAGCGTATAGGCAAGCAGCGAAAGGCCTGCGGGTACTGCTTGGTAGCCCAGCGCGCCCTGAAAATAGATGGGCAGATAGATCATGAATGGCCAGAAGCTGAAATTCATACCCATGGAGCCCATGATCGCCCCCGAGAAATTGGGAATCTTGAACACCGAGAAGTCAAACATTGGCCGCGAAGACAGTTTCTCGACCAGCACGAAAATTGCGAACCCTGCGGCCGTTGCGGCAAGAATCGCGATCGCGGGCGGACTCCAGAAGCCGAGGTCGGATCCTTGCGTGATGTAATAGGTCAATCCAAACACCGACAACGAAAGTGCAATGATTCCCAGTATGTCGAGGCGTTTAGCTTCGGGATCCCGCGATTCCGTCATGCCGCCGAACACCAGACACAGCGTCACAATCGTCAGCGGAACATGGATCAGGAACACCCACTGCCAATTGGACAGTGCGATGATCGCTGCGCCGATGATCGGCCCAAAACCCAAGCCGATGCCGAAAACGATCCCCCACGCGGCGAACGCCCGGCTGCGCTCTCGCCCCTCCTGAAACTGATGCGATAGGATCGCCACGAGGCAGATGAACATCGCGCCCCCGCCCATGCCTTGCAAGAACCGACTTGCGATCAGGATGGACGGGCTCGTTGCCAATCCACACGCCAGCGAGGTAATTCCAAATATCAGCAGGCTGACGACAAAGACGCGTCGTCGCCCGTAGCGATCGGCGAGCGTCCCAACCGCCATCAGAACCGTTGTACAGGCAATGGTATAAGCGTTCATTATCCACTGCATGTCCTTGAAATCCCCGTGCAATACGGTTTCGAGAGCGGGCAGGATGACGGGCACACTCGATATCTCCAGACCGAACATCAGTGCAGCCAAGCAGATTGCCGCCAACGCTACTAGGTTCTTGCTGACATAAGGAATGCGCATCGCGTGTTCTCGGTGAGAAGTGACATCCTGAAGCGTTGCTTTGCGAAACTGAGTAATGTCGATTTGCAGCGCACGGAATAGAACGCGCCTCGCATCACTCGGCTGGATGGGTTGACGACTGTCTTGGACAGTCGAGCACGCATAAATATACGCCCGTCAACCTACGGTCGAGCTTAGCACTCAAATCAGCGCGGTCTCCGGCGCGACAAATGGCTGGTCGATCGACTTCGCGACTTCGCGGTTGGTGATCTTACCGCGAGTGATATTCAGGCCATTCATCAAATGGGGATTTGACAGTAGCGCCTCGTTCAAGCCGAGATCAGCCAACTGAAGAACAAAAGGCAAGGTGGCATTGCTCAATGCATACGTCGAGGTCAGCGGAACCGCGCCGGGCATGTTCGGCACGCAGTAATGCACGATGCCATCCTCGACATAAGTTGGTTCTGCATGCGTGGTCGGTCTGGACGTCTCGAAGCAGCCGCCCTGATCGATCGACACGTCGACCAGCACCGCGCCCCGTTTCATCTGACTCAGCATCGCCCGCGTCACCAGCTTCGGTGACGCTGCTCCCGGCGTAAGCACGCCGCCGATCACCAAGTCCGCATCGCGCAAGTGGCGGATGATCGCGTCCTGAGTCGAATAGGCCGTCTCGATTCGGCTACCGAACTGCACCGTGAGCCGTCGCAACACGTCAAGTGATCGATCGATAACGACCACTCTCGCGCCCATACCGATTGCCATCGCGGCCGCATTCGCACCAACTACCCCTCCTCCCAGCACCACTACCGTGGCAGGTTCAACACCAGGCACACCGCCCAGGAGCAAACCCCGGCCGCCGTTCGCCCGCTCGAGCGCGCGTGCGCCAACCTGGATGGACATGCGTCCGGCCACTTCCGAGCCGCCGGCAAGCAACGGCAACCCTCCTTCGTCCGAGGTCACCGTCTCATACGCAAGGCACGTCGCGCCGCTGGCAGCCAAACTCATCGACAGCTCCCGATCTGCGGCCAGATGCAAGTAACAAAACACGATGTGATGAGGCGCGAACCTGGCCAGTTCGCTCTCCTGCGGCTCCTTTACCTTGACTATCAAGTCGGCGCTGCCGAAAACTTCTTCCCCGCTGGAACCGATCCGCGCCCCTGCGGCAAGATAATCATCGTCGGCGGCGCCGATCCCATGACCCGCTCGCGTTTCGACAATGACCTGATGTCCGCGGGCCGTCGCCTCGCGCACGGCGACCGGCGTCATCCCGACACGATATTCGTGGCTCTTGATTTCCTTCGGTACACCAATTCGCATATCGTCCTCCAGTGGCTGGTTGCGCTATACATTCCCAATCACGGTGTGAATTGGAATGATCAATGGCATTGGTGCTGGAGATGACAGCAATATCTCCCTTCCCAATTTTTTGTGATACGTACCTGACAGCGAACAGACTCCAGTTGTACGGCACCTGACATCCTGTCGAGCATCGCAATGCCGATGTCCGCATTGGTCTGCCGGGCCACGAGGGATGACACGTCCTCGGGTCGCGCACCAGCAACACCGTGCAACCCCTCATCGCCGTCGCGACTCACGCAACTTGGCCACCGTGACAGCCTGCCAAACCCGCCCGTCGTCCAAGATCGCTCCTGATGCCAATCTCGCTGCCTTTGAGGCCCGAATCACAACTGCGCGCTGCCGTCACGCACTGTGGAGCCACAGGTTGCACCGCCGCACACTGACGTCATCATCTGACACATCCTTCGTCGTAAACGCCATCAGGCGCGAATTGGCTGGTCGGTCTGCCGCTCCGTTCCCGTAACCGCAACCAGAGAGGGCTCACCGACGTCTTGGCGCATGCGCGTCAAAATCGGCACGTCGCTAGCACCAACCACCGGATACGGCCAGACGATGTCGGGCGGCCGGGCTGCAACCTCATGGTCTGGCCAGTTCGCTACATCACACAATCTTTGGAATGTAATGACTCGATTTGCATTGCGTTTATGCAGCATGCACAGAGCCAACAAGTTTCGCTGTCGGCCTATTGCAGGGTTGTGCAACATTTCTTCTGTAAGACCGTTCAGGCAATTCCACGGAGATGCGCAGATCACGCGTTCATGTTGAGATAGATTTTTGCGCTCATCCACTCTTCGTCGCACTCGGCCAGCAAGGCAGAGACGAGACGAAAGCAGCATGGGGCATTCGGGAAGATCGATGCGACGCGGGTTTGAAGCTTGAACTCGCGATTGATCCGTTTTTTACAGAAAAATGTTGCACAACCCTGCGGCGACTCAATAGTAATGGACCGACCTTAAACTCGGTAGATGAAATTCTTGTATAAGCGTTATTCATCGTGCGCCTTTGTGCATGTCAGCCGGCATAATCGCCATATCTTTGAGACTCAATTACCACAACTCTCCATCTTTCCGATGTACTGGCGAGCCACGCGGAGACGCCGAGCCAACTCAACTTGACTCGACTTTTGACGACGGCGAGATGCAATAAGGGTCACGCTGAACGGTGTTTTTCAGATCAATCGACGTGATCTGGCTGATATGCAAAGGCGCCTCGGCAAGTAGGCCGGCCGATCGCCCATCTGCCCAATACGGGCCCGCCACCGTGAACCCTCCTCATCCGAAGAACATTGCGTTGCAGTTTCGGCTGGACAAACCAGAGGGGCTTATAAAACGACCAAATCTCAACCGATCGCGAGGCGCACGGGCTCGCTGCGCGCTAGGTCGAATCGAAAGACCAGGCGGCGGTATAGCCGCATGCTGTATCGAACTCGGAACATTGTCGAACGCGTCATCAATCGCATCAACCATTTCGCCGCGTCTCCACTCGTTACGACAAACTCGCCGGCAACTATCTCGCCTTCGCCGTGCTTGCCTGCGCATTTGGGCCGCTGGTGAGAATGTGAACAGGACCTGGCACGCACAGCGCGTCGACTTCCTGCGTCCTCGAGTTTGCGGTTGGAAGTACGTTGTATTTCATTGGAATCAGGTAGAATCTCTTCGAAAGCTTGTTGACATTGCCTGACTTCCCCACCCGACCATCCGAAGTCCTTGTCGCGGGTTCGTGCCGTTCGTGAACCCGTAAAGGCATCGGCGTGTTTCTCGTCCGGAGTCTTTTGCAGGGTCGATCATGAAGCGAGGAAGCTCCCGCGTGCCGCGCATTTCTCATTCATGGTCGAGGGCCGGCGCGATGTCGGCCACCGTTTTCACCGTGCGGATGTCGAGTGCGACGCGTGGCGATCCCATGGAGACTTCAAGTCGCCATGCGTTGGCTAATCGTAATATCGAGCCTGCCATGCGGTTTCCCGCCGAATGGCCCAGCGTTGCCTGGACGCATGGACACCTCCCACCATGTGCGCAAACGCACCGTTCCGGCTTGAGGGGCGTTTCTCTTCGCCATATCGTGATGCGCCGGCGCCACGGCGCGTACGCCGTCGATTCGTTCGTTATGGCTCCATATGCCGAGCCAGATGTCGAAATCAAGGCTTTTGCATCCATTAAACAAGTGCGCATACCGTAAATGGCGAGCGGCAGCCTCCATCCCGAATCGGTGCTGGACGACTGATCGCCATGTCGTCGATTCATTCGGGAATTGGGAGTTTTGAATTGCCCGGATCTTTAATATGCCGGGATTGGTTGTTAATTCGAATATCACCTCCATTGCGAATTCCAATATGTGAGAGATCTATGTCCGAGATCGGAAGTCACCTTATTCAGATGAGCACATTCGTCAGAATAGTCGAGGCGGGTAGCCTGTCCGTGGCAGCCAAGCAGTTGAACACGAGCCAACCAACCGTAAGCCGTCATCTCAGGGCGCTCGAGAATCACCTGGAGACGCAACTGCTGATCCGCTCCACGCATGGCATGAACCTCACGGAGGCGGGGAAGCGCTATTACGAATATGCGCGAGGTCTGATTGGACAGATGGCGGAGTTCGAGGAGGAGATGCGGGGACAGGCGTTCGTGTCGAGCGGCACGTTGAGAGTCGTCGTGCCGACCGCGATCGGGCAGGAGTGGCTGATCGAACTCGCGGATCAGTATCTCAAGGCGTGCCCGGAGATGCGGCTCGAATGGCGACTGAGCGACGGCTCCGTGAACTTCGAGGAGGATGCGATCGATTGCGTTATCCGGGCAGGCGAACCGGAAAAGAATTCCTACGTGGCGCGCCCCCTGGGCGAGTTGCGCCGGGTGCTGGCAGCCGCCCCGTCCGTCGTTCGCGGCTATGGGGAGATTCTCACCCCGGAAGACCTGAGCAAGCTGCCCTGGATCGCCATGACGTCGTACTACATCAACGGCATCGATCTGCGCGATCGCTCCGACCGGATCAAGCGCGTCGAGATCTCTCCGCGATTCGCGCTGGATCACGTGCTCGGCGCCAAGGTCGCGGCGCGCCTCGGCATCGGTGCGGTGCTCATCTCGGAGTGGATGGTGCTCGCCGATTTCGACGACGGGAAGCTGGTGAGGCTGCTGCCCGACTGGTGGGGCACGTCGTTGCCGCTCTACGCCGTGTATCCCAAGGCAAAATTCTATCCGGCCAAGCTCAGGCAGTTCGTCGGCATTGCCGAGGACGTGGTGGCGAGGCATCTCGGCCGGGCACAAGTGCTGGCCGAGCGGATGCGCACGCGAGAGCTCGAACAACCGATCGAGGGGCGGTGAGCATGGCGTGACGGAACGATCGGCGTCGGGCGGAATGCGCCGATCGCGTGCGAATCGACGAAAAAAACCATTGACATCGCGCGGGTTCGTTGCTCGCTCGAGACGCATGCGCGTGCTCACCCGAGGAGATTCGAGACTCTCGAGGCATGACTGTCTGGAACGCCTAGCCATGCCTCGGGCGAGCGCCTACAGTATGACCAGCTTGATGGCATCGTGATGCGTGGCGGTCCGGTCACGTCTAGGACGCGCGCGCTGCGAAGGCGGTCTCGCGTGACCCTGTTCCTTGCATGGACAAGCCCGGGGTGTCAGCGCCCCGCTCGTATCGGGGCTGACGGCGTTCGGGCGTCGATCTAGCCACGCAACCACGAAGCGAAGAGGTTGCAGAGGCGTTCCAATGCATCGTATCGATAGCGGACCCGCTCAGGAGCCCACATGTTAGATGTTGAAGCCGCCCGCATGCTCGTCCGCTACAACGCATGGGCGGACCGGATACTGTTCGATGCGTTGGCGGCCGTTCCCGTGGAAGAAGTTCATCGATCGAGAGTCACGCTGTTCGGCTCGGTCATCGGGACGCTGAATCACAACTATCAGGTGGATCTCATCTGGAAAGCCCACCTGCAAGGCAAGGCGCATGGATTCACTTCCCGGCGCGACATGCTGTATCCCGATCTGGGCGAACTGCGCGCGGCGCAGTCCGGGGTGAACGAATGGCTCGGCGCGTGGGTCGAGGTCCAGCGGGAACGGGATCTCGCCGAAGTCATCCCGATCCGTTTCATTTCGGGACGAACCACCCGCATGCAGCGCGGCGCGGTGCTGCTGCATATTTGCAATCACAAGACCTACCATCGCGGTTGGGTGGGGCAGATGTTCTACGAGTTCGACGCGGATCCGCCCGATATGGATCTGTCGGTGTATTTGTGTGAATGAGCGCGTCGGCGCGGGCGATACGCATGCGTCTAGTTCGTGCGATGCGGGGTGGCCGGGCGCGTCGACGCGGTTCGCGCACGCCATTGGATTGAATTTCTGTTCGTACGCTACACCGATATTCGGTTTGGGCGCATGCCATTCATCGACATCAATGCCGATGGTCGGGTATATGGAGACACTCCCATCGAGCCGATCGGGCCAGGCAAGCGTGATCAGATATCCCTTGGCGCGATGATTCCTCGTTCCGCGCGCGTTCAAGGCTGCATAGTAGAACAGAGCAATGCGCGGAATCGATCCAGGATGACCGGCCACCACCCATCCAGCTGCGGACGCGATCGCTGCATTTCGCGATTCCGTCGCTGCAGTCTCCTTCAAGCGGCGACACTCGTCGCTTTCCGGAAATAATCCCCACATCTTCAATGAAGCGTGCAGCGTTCGCGCGTGCACTTCAGCATCGCGTCCTGAATCACGCAGTGTTGCTCGATTCAACGAGCAGATGGCGACGCTACCTGAATTTATGCAAGGCGATGTTTCGTGAATAACATTTATGCGCAAACTTCGCCTACCGAACTGGTGGACGATCCATTAGTATCGGTTCACCAAGGCGCAGGATTCGTTCGCGCATTGTGTCGAGAGGTGAGTAGATCGATGGCATCGTCCCGATGACTCGAGACGATCGACGCGAGGCGAGACCGGATCGTGACCGAGTGGCGTCATCCGCCGAGCAACCATTGAGAGATTCCCGCTGACGAGTACTTGACGACGCACATGCTCCTCATGTGCGGCGCTTGCTGTTTCCTGATTCGTCGAGGCGTAGAGAATAGTCATCCGAATTCGTTTTATTCTACGGTATCCTAATTGATGGATATCGGAGATGAATCGTGCTTTTCGGTCGAAATGAAGATTAAGGAGCGATCCATTGAATCTGAACCAAGTTTCGTCGAATCGAGAGTTGAGGCACGCTGCGATTCAGCCTGAATCGGATTGGGAAGAAATCCACGCACGGGCCGATGGTTCGCATGTCGCGGCGGTTCAGACGTGTCGCGCCATCTTGAGCGTGACGGTCGATCCGTGCCGGATGTCGGCGCATGCGGAGCATTACGTCCGGCAGAAACAGGACGAAGCCATGGCGGGGCAATCCCATTGGGTCGACGAATGCGCGAGCCTGACGGCCGAGGCATTTGAGGCGAGTCTCGACGCCATGGCGGCGGCGTCTGCGGAGCTGCCATGGGACGCCGGCGCGAACACGGATGATGTCGTCCGGTTCGTGTTGATGCAATGCGCGCCGCGCGAACTCCTGCGTGGCGCGCTGCTGCAGAACTTTTGCAATGCGTCGAATTCCCACGAGGTCATCGCGAGCCTCGTGCATCGTCTACACGCGATGCAAGTCGGCGATGGCCAGATACGGGAGAATTCCGCGAATCTCTACCGCCTGCTGTTGTCGCAGTACGGTCTCGATGCGCCCGATGTGTTGTCGGAAAAGTTCTTCGCGCATCCCGACATCGTTGCATCGTCATGGGATCTGCCTGCGTATCAGTTGAGCTTGTCCTTGTTTCCGAAGCGGTTCGACGCCGAGCTTTTCGGCGCGGCGTTATTCGACGTATCGGAAACGATCGCGAAGCCATTGACGCGGCTGGCCGGCGTGTCGAACAGCCCTTACATCCAGCACAAGCGTGCGGTGCGTGATGAGTTGAACCGGGTCGTCCGGCAGGTGATCGCGCATGCGCTGGCGCGGCAGACAGGGGATGGCGCGCCAGCCGCCGCTGTCGCGTACCGCCGGCGGATCCTGACGGGATTCCGGACCTCCGCGCTGTGCTCGACCGCGTGGCAGCACGCCTTGCGGACCTTGCTCGACGGCGAGTACCTCGCGCCGCGCAGCGCCATGATCCGGCTGATCGAGCGCAAGGGCATCCATGCGGTTGGCTACCATGAGCGATTGAAGGTAGGCGAGGCCGCATTCGATCGTCTGATCATCGACGATCCGTCGGCCTTCGTCCGCGCCCTCGAACGCTCACGATGGATCGCGCCGGGACATCCGGAAAAGAGCCTGTTGATCACGAAGCTGATCGAGTTCGGCGGACCGATGTTCCGGGTGTTCTCGGATTCCGAGATCGAGACGATTCGAAAATGGATCACGGCCATTCCCGACGATACAGCGACGCGCACCAGTACGTCGCTCTCGATCGGGCGAAGCGTCGGGGGCGGGGCGCGGTTCCCGGGCCGCGATGCTCCGCGTGGCGTCGGCATGCATCCCGACGCCACGGGCGAGGCTGCGGCGGCCCGGTTGTGCGCGCGCGCGATGTACACGAAGCTCCTCAACAACGAGCAGGATCCGGGCACGCATCGAGACGCGAGACATTTCGCGCGGTGCTGGCTGGCGAGAAGCGCGGCGGGCATGGCGCGCGACGACAGCGCGATCCCGTTCGAGACTTACTCCCGCGACAGGCTGCGGAGCTGGTTCGACGAGAAGACCGTGGCGCAGCTGAGAAGCTATGCGGAATCGGATCGAACCGTTCAGAAGACGCGCGAGGAGGTCGTGGACGAAGCCCTGCAGCTGTGCCCGATGATTTTCATCGATGGGGCCTGGCTGCAGAAGTGGGGAAATGTCGGCCTGGTGGAAACGCAGATCGGATCGCATCTGTTCAAGATATATGCCGATGAGATCGGAAACGGGAACGTCGACTGGAACCACCCCAACATATACCGGAATCTGATTGGCCAGATGGGCGTCGATCTTCCGGATTTCAGAACGCCGGAATTCGCGCAGTGGCCGGGCTTTCGCGATTCGGCGTTCGACGTGCCCGTCTTCTGGCTGAGCATCGCGCTGTTTCCGCGCACGTATCTCGCGGAAACGCTGGGCCTGAATCTCGCGATGGAACTATCCGGCGTCGGCGGCTCGTACAAGACCGCGCACGACGAGCTTCGGCATTACGGATTCAGCACCCTGTTCGTCGATCTGCACAACACGATCGACAACGTATCGACCGGGCACTCGGCGCTGGCGCTGGAAGCGATCGAGCTGCACATGGACGAAGCGGTGCGAACCGGCGACGCGCGGCTGGTCGCCGAAAGATGGCGCAGGGTCTGGACCGGGTACCGGGCATTGACGCCGCGCGCGAGGAAGTGGACGGAGATATTCAAGCCCGCTGTATACGCCTACTGACTTTATCTTCCCAATACATCGAGAGTCCCGCCAATGACTTCATACATCGTGGGTTTGTCCGCCTACTACCATGATAGTGCGGTTGCGTTGCTGGCCGATGGAGAGATCCTGGGCGCGGCGCAGGAGGAACGCTTCACCCGAATCAAGCAGGACAAGAACTATCCTGCCCATGCACTCGATTTTTGCCTGAGGCGCGCGAACATCTCGATCGGCGACGTGGAGAAGATTTTCTACTACGAGAATCCGAAGAAGAAGCTGCGGCGCATCATGTCGACCTATCTCCATTTCGGTCTTCCGGGCTATCGCTCGTTCGTTTCCGAACTGCCGTCCTGGCTCTTCGAAAAGGTCAACGTCAAGAAGACCCTGTCCAGGGAGCTGATGAGGCAATTCGGCGCGAATGCACCCTTGCCGCCGATCGAATACATCGACCATCACGTCTCGCATGCCGCCGCGGCATTCTTCCCGAGCCCGTTCCCGCGCGCGGCCGTGCTGTGCATCGACGGAGTCGGGGAGTGGGCCACGACTTCGGCGTGGATCGGTGATGGAAACGCGATCAACCCGGTATGGGATATCGAATTTCCGCATTCCTTGGGACTCCTCTATTCGGCGATCACTTATTTCTGCGGCTTCAAGGTGGATTCCGGCGAGTACAAGCTGATGGGCCTCGCGCCCTACGGCGAGCCCCGTTACGCGAAGACGATCCGCGACCATCTCATCGACGTCAAGCCGGACGGCAGCTTCTGGCTGAACATGGCGTATTTCGACTATGCGGTCGGGAACTGCATGATCAGCCCGAAATTCGAGCAGTTGTTCGGCGGACCCCGGCGCAAACCGGAGGCGTTGATCACCAAGCGCGAATTCGACCTGGCGGCGTCCATCCAGCTCGTGCTCGAGGAGACCTTGATCCTGCTCGCGAAATCGGTGCGGATGCAGAGCGGGCAGAAGGCGCTGTGCCTGGCGGGCGGCGTCGCGCTGAATTGCGTCGCGAACGGCAGGCTGCTGAAGACACGCATCTTCGACGACATCTGGGTCCAGCCGGCCGCGGGCGACAGCGGCGGCGCATTGGGCGCCGCGCTGGCCGGCTGGCACGGCGAGAAGAAGCAGCCGCGCAAGCTCGCCGCCGGCCGCGACTCGATGAAGTCCGCGCTGCTCGGCTCGAGCTATGACGACGCCGAGATCGAGACGGCGTTGACGGCCTGCGGCGCGGTGTTCCGGCGCGTGGACGAACAGGCGATGTACGACGAGGTGGCGGATCTGCTGGCGCAGGGCAACGTGGTCGGATGGTTCCAGGGAGCGATGGAGTTCGGCCCGCGTTCCCTGGGCGCGCGGGCGATTCTCGGCGATGCGCGCAACCTCACGATGCAAAGCGTGCTCAACCTGAAGATCAAGAATCGCGAATCGTTTCGCCCCTTCGCGCCGGCTGTTCTCGAGGAACATGCATCGCAGTGGTTCCAGACGGATGGGCCGAGCCCCTACATGCTCTTCGTGGTCGGCGTCGAGGAGTCGCGTCGCCGGGCGTTGACTCAGCAGGAGAAGGCGCTGGACGGCATCGAGTTGCTCAAGTGCATCCGGTCGAGCATTCCCGCCGTGACGCACGTCGACTATTCCGCACGCGTGCAGACCGTGGGAAAGAGCGGCAACGTGCCGTTCCGGCGCCTGCTGGAGACCTTCTACCAACAGACCGGCTGCCCCGTGCTCGTGAACACGTCTTTCAACGTGCGCGGCGAGCCGATTGTCGAAAGCCCCGAAAACGCCTACCTCTGCTTCATGAGAACGCAGATGGATTATCTGGTGATCGGGCGGTACATCCTGCGCAAAACGGATCAGGCGGAACTGATCGAGGAAAAGGACTGGCGCGAGGAATTCGCGCTGGATTGATGTCGAGGCGCGTCGCCTCTCGTCGACGCGACGATTCGAATAGGGAGTTCCCATGGTGACAATCAACAGCTTGATCAGATGGCTCGCGTTCTCCGTGTTGTTCGTGGTCGTGGTCGTGCCGCTCGGAACGCTGTTCCGGACATTCAACGATCGTCACAGGATACGTCTGCCGGTGTCGAGCGAGACGTATTTCAATTTCAGGCGGTAGTGCAGTGTCGACATGCATGGGCGGGACAGGCTGATCCCTCCATTTATCCAATCGATATTCTGACGAGGCAACCTTGAAAAAAATGACGCCGGAGCAAGCGCTGGAGGAGGTGTATCGGCTGACGCCGCAGATGAAGATCTACGACGACTTCATCTCCGAGGTGCGCTGGCTTCCGTACACCATGTTCTTCCATCCCGCGAATTATCGTTCGGAAGTCGTCAACACCGATTCGCTCGGCTTTCGCGACAGTCCCTGGAACGGCCGCAGCCTCAGTGTCGGCGCGCTGCCCGAGACGGGACCCGTCAATCTGCTCGTGGGCGGCTCGAACGTCGTTGGCACGGGCGCCACGCACGACGCCTACACGACGTCGGCGTGCCTGTCCGAGATCACGCGCGAGGCTTGGCTCAATTTCGGCAGCCGCGGCTACAACTCGATTCAGGAGGCGTTGCTGTTCCTCATGCATCGGCATCGTTTCGACGATCGCCTCAAGCGGGTGGTCATCCTGAGCGGGATGAACACGCTCACGCTGGAGGGACTGCCGGACAGCCTATCGTCCGATCACGGGCGCTTCTACTACTCCTACGAGTACACCCAGTACATGAACAAGTACTCGCAGGATCTCCGGCGACGCAGCGGCGGCGGGACCCAGGCGGGCGCGAAGAAGGGCGTGCTGGGCAGGCTGACCAACTTGATCGAGGAGTACGTGGACGACGGCGATCCGACCGCGACCGTGATCGACGACCGCGACAGCCCCGCCGAGGAGCGGCTGCGGCGCGCGTCCGGTGAAATCGTCAGATCGGCGGCGTTGTGGAAGGAACTGCTGGCGCCGTTCGGGGTGAAGCCCGTTTTCGTGCTGCAGCCCCTGACGTACTGGAGCAAGGATCACATGACGCCGTTCGAGAACGAGATCTTCAATGCCATCGACAGTTGTCCGAACAATTTCTGGCGGCTGTTCGGGAAGATCCTGGGCAAGGAAGTCCATCGCCCGTTCTCGACGCTGATCGCGGACGGCTGCCGCGAGGCCGGCGTCGATTATTTCGACATGAACGATCTGCTCAAGGATTCGCCGCTGGCGCACGAGGATCTGTTCGTCGACCGGGTTCACTGCACGGATCAGGGCTATGCGGAAATCGCCCGCCTGATCCAACACCACATCATTTCCTGAGATTGTCCACAAAGAGGCCCGACCATGAACCCGAGAAGCCATGCTGACACGCGCGCCATGAACGGTGGCGCGCAACGGAAACAGAACCTGCTGATCGCCTTGATCAGGAAGCTGTTCTCGAAGAAAAAGAAAGCGAGCAACTCCATCTATCCGCTGAGGTAAGGGGCAAGCCGGAGCGCACCTCGTCAATCGCATTCGACAGCCATTCAAGGACATCGAAACATGAAGAAATTCGCCATTTTGAGTGATGGATACGCCAGTGCGCGGCTCCGGCAAGCTGGGGAGGACGTCGAGATCCTGTCGGTTGACGAGATCGTCCGGCGGGACATTTCGTTCGGCGTCGACGACATCCTGTATGTCCCATCGGAGGATGGATTGAATCTGGTCGCGGCGCGCAGCGAAAGCGCGCCGATCAGACGCGCCATCGGCCTGTTCAAGGACAAGTGCGCGTTCAGGACGAAGGTGGCGACGCTGTTTCCCGATTTCTTTTACGCGGAATGCGCGACGGGCGACATCGGGAAGCTCGATCTGAATTTCGATGACGGCAGGAAGTTCGTGATCAAACCGCGCCGGGGGTATTACGCGACGGGGGTGCGGGAGATCGATCATCGCAGCGATCTGAACGCGGTGCAACGCGACATTCAGGCCGAGCTGGCCGAGCGCGGACGCTACTACCCGGACAGCATGCTGTCGGGGAACGCCGTCATCGTCGAGGAATTCATCGGCGAGGACATCAGGAATTCGCTGTCACTGGAGTCGTGCGAACTGGCGGCGGATCTCTTCTACGACCGGGAAGGCGTGCCGCGCATCGTGGGTTTGTACCATCATCCCCACCCGACGCGCGCCGCCTATTTCCACACCCTGTATTACTCGAATGCGGAGATCTTCCGGCGCTATGCGGGCAAGGTCATTGAGTTCTTCACGGCGCTGCAGGGCCTCGGGCTGGACCTTCGATCGTTTCCGATGCATGCGGAGTTCAAGGTCCATCGCGGCGCGTTGGTGCCGATCGAGGTTAACCCGTATCGGTTCGGCGGATACGGTCTGGCCGATCTGATGTACTACGTCGCGGGAATCAACCCGTATCGGGCCTTTTTCGAGGGGGAAAATCTCGCCCCGGAAGCGGTCTGGCAGGGCAAGACCGAGAGCTATGCCTGCGTGGTCGGCTACAACGGCGAGGGCATGGTGACGAAGGATCACGTTCCGGACCACGAGGCGTTCAAGGATTTTCTCGCGCCGGGTCTGCTGTATTACGAGCCGCTCGATCATACCAACTGTCCGCTCTTCGGCATCTCGTACATCAAGCGGCCGCAGGTGGACACATTGAAGCCCGTTCTCGAGGTGGACTACCGGAAATTCTTCTCGCCGGTGCCGGTGCCGGTGGGCGACTGAGACGCACGGCTGAGGGATGCGCCGCCGCTGATCGGGCGCATCGTTTTCGTCAACGGATCAGCATGCATGTCGAGGGCACACTGATGACGCACGTTTTCTATCGTTCTCCGCGAACCAAGATGCCGATGGCCGCGTCCGGAGAGGGCATTTACGTCACCGACGACGCGGGCCGGCGCTATCTCGATTCCTGCAGCGGCGTGGCGGTGACCAATCTCGGTTACAACCATCCGCGCGTGATCACGGCCTTGCAGCAGCAGGCGGCCAAACTCGCCTACGTATATGGCGGCGTGTTCCGAAACGAAGCGGCCGAGGAACTGGCGACCTTTCTGATCGAACGCTCGCCGGGTCTGGACAAGGCGTACTTCCTCTGCAGCGGTTCCGAGATCGTCGAGATCGCGCTCAAGACGGCGCTCCAGTACTTCGTGGAGCGTAATCAGCCCAGCAAGCGGCTGGTGATATCGCGACGGCAGAATTACCACGGCAGCACGCTCGGCGTGCTGAGCATCTCGGGCAACATTCAGCGGCGCGACATCTTCGATTCGATTCTCGCGAGCGGCAACTTCGTCTCGTCGTGCTACGCGTATCGGAATCAACGCGCGGGCGAGACGGAGGCGGACTACGCGCAGCGCCTGGCGGACGAACTGGAAGCGAAGATCCTCGAACTGGGCCCGGACAACGTCGCCGCGTTCATCGCGGAAACCGTGGTGGGGTCGACTTCGGGGGCCGTGCCGCCGGTGAAAGGCTACTTTCAGCGTATCCGCAAGGTGTGCGACAAGTATGACGTCTTGCTGATACTCGACGAAGTGATGTGCGGCATGGGTCGAACGGGGTCCCTGTTCGCCTGTAGCCAGGATGACGTGAGGCCCGACATCCTGACGGTCGGGAAAGGCCTGGCCGCCGGCTATCAGCCGATTTCCGCGATGCTGGTCCGTCAGCCCATCTACGACGCGATCGAAGCGGGTTCGGGCGCGCTGAGAAACGGACAGACGTTCGCGTTTCATGCGACCGCCTGCGCCACCGCGCTGGAGGTGCAGCGCGTCATCGAGGAAGAGAACCTGCTGGAGGCGGTCAGGACGCGCGGCGCCCAACTGCGGCAGGCGCTGCACGACACCTTCTCCGATCATCCCAACATCGGCGACATTCGCGGACGCGGGCTGTTCGTCGGCGTGGAGCTGGTGCAGGATCGCGCGACCAAGGCGCCGCTCCCGTTCGATCCGAACCGCAGCCTCAAATTGCGCGCCGCCGCGCTGGAGTCGGGGCTGCTGTGCTACCCGCTGGGCGGAACGATCGACGGCAAGCTTGGCGAGCACGTCCTGTTCGCTCCGCCATTCGTGATTTCGGAAGACGAAGTCCAGCAGGTCGTGTCGATGTTCGCCCGGGTCCTCGCGCGTGAGCTGGGCTGATGCCGGATAGGGCGGCCGGTCCGGCGGCGTTCACGAACGTGGGCCGCGCCGTTTGACGGGGCGCGCGACGAAACGCGCGCTTCGTCACGATCGCTCGAATCGGTGCGAGCACCGTGACGATCGGTTAGTCATCCTTTGTAAATGGTGATCTGGCTGATTCGCCAGGACCTTCGATATCGGGAATGGACATGAACCTTGATCGACGAGCGCTGGACGGCTGGGCGTTGGAACAGGCGGATTTCGAACGCTTGCCGAAACACGCGGGCTACCTTTTCCGTCATGGAGACGCCTGGTACGTCTGTCATCCGCGATGCGGGCAACCGGTCGATCGGGATGCATTCCTGCGGGTCATCGATCTGCTCAGACGCGCTGACCCCGACGAATTGTCGGAACTCGCGCACCGCGCCGAGGATGCTGCCGCGCGACGCCGGGAAGACGGCCTGTCCGCCGGCGCGATACGGTTGGACGAGGCGGCCGCGGTCGCGGTTTCTCACGCTTGACCTTGGAAAGAGGGGAATCAGATTGTTCTCAGCAGCCGACAATCCGGAATGGGGCGCGGTGATCGATGACGTCTGGGCGATCTCGAACGTGCTCTATTTCGATACGGAACACCGCGCGCTGCAGCGCGCGGACATCGAGATCTGCGACAACGAAATCGTCGCAATCACGCCGCCGACCACGTCGTCGGTGCCGACGCGAATGAATGGGCACGGGCTCGTATGCACGCCCGGCCTCGTCAACGGCTGCCTCGTCGATGGCGACGGCACGTCCGAGGCGGCAAGCGGCGTCGAACGCGCGGCGCGGTTGGGCGACGCGTTGCGTCAGGCGGTCATGCGCGGCGTGACGACGGTGGGCGTGTTCAGTCGCCGGGCGGAGGCGGACATCGCGCTGATCACGAAGGCCGGCGTGCGCGCGAGCCTCTATCGCGAATACATGGACATCTGGCTGGGACCGGAGCCGCGCGCGGTCGAACACGACGTGGCGGCGTGTCTGCGCGATTACGACAAGCTGATGCGACGGTTCGACGGCGCGCTGCTGGCGATCCAGCCGGCCGTCGGGTCTCAGCTCGCTGCATCGACGCAGTTGCTCACGGGTTTGCACGAGGCCGCGAAGAAGCGCAACGGGCGATTCGTGATTCGCGTGGACGGCGGCGCGCCGTGGGCCGAATCGTTCCGGGACGCCTATGGCTGTTCGGGGCTGGCGTTGTTGCGGAGCCTGGACGTGGTGGACGCGCACACGCTGATCGTGCCGACGGCGCAGATGTCGCCGCTCGAGCGGAGCCATCTGCGCAAGTGCCACACCAACGTCGTTCACGACATCCAGGAACTCGACGGGCGGCCGGGACGACGCGGCGAGATCGCGCGGACGGATATCACCGGTCGGCCGCGCGCGTCGCTGCACTGGGGCGCGGGGCCGCTGCCGGGGCCGGGCGATCTGGCGCCCGCGCGTGACGACGACCGCGCGGGCGACGTCATCGACGTGCTGACCTGGAAAGGCGCGCAGGCGGTGCAGTTTCCGGAGACCGGGCGCGTGGCCGTGGGCCTGCGAGCGGATCTGCTGCTGTACGACCTGCGTCTGCTCCCAGGGCAGGCGTCGATGCGTCTCGCGTGCGCGGATGTGCTCGACATGCTCGTGCGTCATGCACCGCAAGGTGTGCTGGTCGACGGCCGATGGGTGGTGCGGGCCCCCGCGCTGCTGACGCGGGGGCCCGGCCGACGCTATGCGGATCCGCTCGCCTTCGGCCGGATCGGGGCCGAGCCCGCGAGGGCGTTCGACGCTCTGTCGGCGGTGGGCGACGCGTCCGGCGCGGGCGAGTTGTCCGACCTGGACCGCGAGCACGCGTCTCGGGATGTGGCGCTATGAGCGATCCGACGGCAGGCGCGCCGCGGTCCGTGGGGCGCGGGCGGGTCCGAATGGCCGACCAGCGCGGCGGATCGCCCGGAATTGCTGACTGATCGGTTCAGGGTGTGTGGAGCGCGAGCCTGTTTTTCGTCGGGGCCGCCGGCGATACGCTACTTCCAGCGGCATGCTCCGCCGTGCAGTCCTGTCGGCGGCGCGTCGCGCCCTTAATCGATCCAGCTCGAGTTCTGCCCACGTCGCCGTTGATTCCATGCTGGTGTGCCGCCTGCTGTCGGTGGCGCACGCGACGTCCACCGGGAATATGCGAATGACTTCTACCACTCATGCCTACCGGAACATGCTCGCCCTGGCGGCCATTTGCCTGGCCGGCGTCATGTTCCACCTGGAAATCTCCAGTGTCCCGATCATCCTGCCGACGCTCGAGGTCAAGCTCGGTGCGGATTTCGCCGATCTGCAATGGATCATGAACGCGTACACCATCGCGTGCACCACCGTCCTGATGGCCGTCGGGACGCTGGCCGACCGGTACGGCCGACGGCGCATCTTCGTCCTGAGCCTCATTATCTTCGGCGTGGCGTCGTTGATCTGCGGGCTCGCCGAAAACACCTACACGCTGATCGCGAGCCGCTTCCTGCAGGGAATCGGCGGGGGCGCGATGATGATCTGCCAGATCGCGAATCTGTCCCATCAGTTCCAGGAGGGCAAGGAGCGGAGTCAGGCCTTCGCGATGTGGGGCTTCGTATTCGGCGTGGGACTCGGCCTGGGACCGCTGATCGGGGGCGTCATCGTCACCTTGCTGAACTGGCGCTGGATCTTCCTGGTCCATGTGCCGCTCGTCGCGTTGACCCTGGTCCTGACCTACGTCGGCATCGACGAATCCCGCAATCCCCAGGCAGGCAAGCTGGATCTAGGCGGGATGGCCACGTTGTCCGCCGCCGTGTTCGGCCTGACCTACCTGATCACGCAGCGGCCCGGCCTGGGGGCGGCCGGCATGAGCGGCATCGCGGCCGTGGTGATCCTGTTCATCGCGTTCATCGTGATCGAGAACCGTTCGGCGCATCCGATGTTCATGTTCTCGGTGTTCCGCATCCGGAACGTATCGGGCGCGCTGATGGGCTCCATCGCGATGAACTTCAGCTTCTGGCCGTTCAACATCTATCTGCCCATCTACTTCCGGACCGTGCTGGGGTACGACGCGGTGAATGCGGGGATGCTGCAGCTCGCCTACACGCTGCCCACGCTGTTGATTCCGCCCCTGGCGGAGCGCCTTTCGCTGCGTTACCAGGCGAGGGTGATCATTCCGGCGGGGCTGATGACGATCGGTGTGGGCTTCTTCCTGATGCTGATCGGCAATACGACGCTGCAGGCCGGTTGGGCGGCGATGGTGCCCGGCTGCATCATCGCCGGCATCGGGCTCGGTCTCACCAACACCCCGGTCACGAACGCGGTGACGGGATCGGTGCCGGCGGCACGGGCGGGCATGGCGTCGGGAATCGACATGAGCGCGCGGCTCATTACCTTCGCGGTCAACATTTCGCTGATGGGATTCATTTTGCTCGAGGGGATCTGGGCCTATCTCAGGCATGCGTTGCCGGCGTCGTTCGACGATGCGCAGCTGCTCGCCATGGCGGGGAAGGTGGCGGCAGGCAGCGGCGACGAATTGCGGCGCGCGTTTCCGGCGCTGATGTCGGCCGACGCGTCCGGGGCCATCACGCACGCCGCGCTGGTGCACGGGTTCAGCATCGTGATGCTGTATGGCGGCGTGGGCGCCGCGGTCCTCGCGGTCATCAGCCGCCTGATCTTCGGCGGCAAGCTGCAGGGGGTTCCGCAACCCGACATGTTGACCGCGGCCAAGAACTGACGGGGCAACGCGTCCGGCGGGAGGCGCTCCGCCGGTTCCGCGAGACGTCGTAGCCGAATACGCGCGGCACGATCGATCGTCCGGTGGTATTCCATCGGGAAACCGATGACCCGGGGAATCGTCGGATGACGTGCCGTCCAGGGATGAGGTCATGTGACTGATGCAATAACTTTCTATTCGAACGTCATGAATACTCCGCACTCTGTCATTCAAAAGGCGAAGCTCGCCGTGATCACGGGCGGCGCATCGGGAATCGGTTTGGCGATCGCCGCAAAACTGTCCCGCAGGGGCATGAATCTGGTTTTATTCGACAAGAACAAGGCCGCGCTGGCGGCGGCGACCGAGAAGCTGAAAAGCGAATCGAGCGAATCGGTCATTCAAGTTCTACAGGGCGATGTCACGGCATACGAGTCGAGATTCGAGTTGCTCAAGCTCGTGCGCGCGTCGGGGCCGATATCGCTGCTGGTCAACAATGCCGCCATCCTGCATCGGGCGGGGCCGTGGGGGAACGACCAGGCCTGGCACAACGTCATGGACGTCAACTTCTGGTCGGTCCTGGAGATGCAGCGTCTTTTCGTCTCCGTGATGCTCGAACAGGCGGAGAAGTCGGCGATCGTCAACGTGGGATCGAAGGAGGGCATCACGACGCCGCCCGGGAATGCGGCTTATGCCGTTTCGAAGGCCGCCGTGCGTGTTCTGACGGAGCAGTTGGCGCACGAATTGCGCGAATGCGTCGGAGAGAAGATTTCGGCGCATTTGCTGATTCCCGGCTTCACGTTCACGCCGATGAATTTCCCAGGCATGACGCCCGACACGCCGAAGCCGCAAGGCGCCTGGGAGGCGGATCAGGTGGCCGACCGGATGATCGAGGGCATGGAGAGCGGGGATTTCTACATCTTTTGCCCCGACAACGAGGTGACGTGGGAACTCGACCAGCGCCGCCTGCAATGGTCGATCGACGACATGATCAAGAATCGCCCGGCGTTGTCGCGATGGCATAACGCCTATGCCGAGCAATTCAGGAAATACATCAGCAGGATCGGATTGGATGGCGTCGGCAGTTGACGGCGTACCCGATGGCTGGCGTTGCGTGCTCGGGCTCGCGTTGCGCGGATCGGAAGCAGGTCATTCCGTTGTTTGTTCGGTTGGATGAAATGCCGGGGATTCGATGCGTGAGTCCGGCAGTCTTTCCTTGCTTGTTGGACGAAAAACACCTTACCTCACAGGAGTTTTGCTATGTCTGAAAGTATGTTCGCCATGAAACGGCCACCGATCGTGCGTCATTACGAAGTGTCCAACTCGCCGAAGATTCGGAAGTGGATGGAGGAGATGTCGGCAGAGAACGTCGTGCAGACGATCTCTGCGCTGGAGTCGTTCCCCAACCGGTTCTTCAACACGTCGCATGGCGTGGCCTCGTCCAACTGGCTGGCGGATCACTGGCGCAACATGGCGCGGCATCGTCCGGACGTGGTGGTCGAGCAATACACGCATCCGTGGCCGCAGTCGTCCGTGATCCTCACGATTCCCGGTTCGGAGCCGGAGCGCGGCACCGTGATTCTCGGCGCTCATCTCGATTCCACGGTCGGCAATCTGAAGGAGATGGAAAGCGATACGGTGGCGCCCGGCGCAGACGACGACGCTTCCGGCATCGCGAGCTTGACGGAAGCGCTGCGGGTGATGCTGGACAACGACTACAGGCCGGTGCTGACCATCAAGTTCATGGCGTATTCGGCGAATGAACTCGGCCTGTTGGGCTCCGCCATCATCGCGAAGGATTTCAAGGTGCGCGAGGTGAAGGTGGCGGGCGTGCTGCAGCTGGATGTGACGAATTACGTCGGCGACGAGCACAACTTCTGCCTGGTCTACGACTTCACGGACGAAAAGCAGAATCTGTTTATCGAACGCTTGATTCGAACCTACTTCCCGGATCAGGAAATTCTGGTCGCGGAGAGCGGATTCGCTTCCTCGGATCATGCCTCGTGGCATGGCCAAGGATACCCGGCGTCATTTCCGTTCAACCCGGCCTTGGAGGATAGCCCGTATATCCATACCGTGAACGATACGCTGTCGAATTCCGATCCGACCGGAAATCATGCATTGAAACTCGGCCGGCTGGCGCTCGTATATGCCGTTGAAATGGGCAATGGCAGCGCGATCATGACGGCATGACAAGAGGTATCGCAGGTGCTTTGCTTGGTTGCGGGCTGGTTCGTTGACGAGCCACCCGCAACATTTTTTCTCGGTGCATGCGGCGTCGAGGCGAGCGCCTCGACATGCCGGTTCGACTGTAGTCGCGTATCGCGGCGACTCGGCGCCGTGCGCTCGAATCAGCGGTTTCCGCCTCGCACGCGGGATCGGACGTGGTTCCTCTCAAATCCCATGATTCGACGTCCGGACGCCTCGATGTGAAGGCGCGGGGACATGCATCGATTTCGATTCGGAATCGATTGCGCCGATGCGTCGATTCATTCAAGCATCCGAATGATGTCGCGATGTCGTATATCCGATATACGCTCGACGTATGGCGCTGAATTCCTTCTTGCCCGGATGCAATGCCCATTCATGGCAGCAGAACGGGGGAACGCTTCGTGGTATTTCACGATAAGATTCTGCGCTGAACCTATCATGATGAAAAGCGCGCTTACGTTAGCGTTGCGAAACGGGTCTTTGTCGTATTCTCCATTTCCAAGTGTCGTCGCTACGCTCAGGGAGTCGGCCGGTCTTCACGCGTCGTATCCGTGATTGAGCCACTCATCCGCTGCTGTCCGTTCATCACGTGGTGCGCGCGTTCGGCCCGTCGGTCGAGGTGGGCCGCGCGGCCACGCGCATGGCCGATGGGATCCGCTCGCGGGATGGCATCATGCTCATCGCTCGTTTGATTGACTCTTGCCAATGAACAATCTGAATTGGGTGCAGTCCTTCGTACAGGTTGCCGAGACGCGAAGCTTCGTCGCGACCGCGCGGCTTCAGGGCGTGTCCGCCTCCGCCGTGAGCAAGAGCGTCGCGCGTCTCGAGGAACACCTGAACGTACGGCTGTTTCATCGCAGCACCCGTAGTATCAGCCTCACGGCGGAAGGCACGCTCTTTCTTCAGCGATGCCGGCGCATTCTCGACGAACTGACGGCCGCCGAAATCGAGTTGCAGCAGTCGGTTGAGGCGCCCCGAGGCCGCTTGCGGGTCAGCCTGCCGTTGATCAGCATGCTCTCGCCGCAGTTGATCGCGGCGTTTTTGCGGCGTTATCCCGAAGTCGAACTCGAGATCGATTACTCGGATCGTCTGGTCGACGTCATCGAGGAAGGTTTCGATGCGGTGCTGCGCACCGGCTATCCCGACGACTCGCGCCTGATCTCGCGCAAGCTTGGGACGTGTCGTCGCGTGATCGTCGCCGCGCCGGCTTACCTCGACCAGCACGGCACGCCCGAGCATCCCCATGACCTCAAGGATCACAAGCTGCTGCTGTACCGGTATCCGAGCAACGGAAAGATTCAGCAATGGCCGCTCGCGGACGACGTGCCGACGGATGCGTCGAGATTCCCGGTCACCATGGTGTCGAACTCCAGCACGACGCTGCTCGCGATGGCGAGCGAGGGCCTCGGCATCGCCTGCCTGCTCGATTACGAGGTCAAGGAAAGACTGGCGAGCGGTGCGTTGCGCGCGATTCTCGATTGGGATGCCGCGTCGTCGGTCGAATATCGGGTTCTCTGGCCCAGCGGTCAGCAGCCCGCGCCCAAGGTCCGTGCCTTCGTCGATTTCCTGGCGGAGCACGTTTTCCCATCGCGATAGGTGCGTGCCGTGCGAGGCCGGCGCGCGTCCTTCTCGATGATTCCCGCCCGCGATGTAAAAGGGATGCGCAGCGCAATCCGCCCATGGGGGATGACATGCGTATCGGCGTACCGAAAGAGATCAAGAGTCACGAGTACCGGATCTGAATGACGCCCGTCGCGGTGCGCGAAGCGACCGCCCGTGGACATCAGGTCGTGATTGAAACCGGGGCCGGCCAGGGGATCGGCGCGAACGACGATGCTTTTCTCGCCGCCGGTGCGCGGATCGCCGCGAATGGCGCGGACGTATTCAGTCACGCGGACCTGATCGTCAAGGCCAAGGCGCCGCAGGACAGCGAACGCGCCCACATCCGCTCGCATCACATCGTGTTCTGCTACCTGCATCTGGCTCTCGGGAACCTACATCGTGCAGGACGGGCCGAGGTATTTCAACGGCCCGTTAGCGCTCCGCTCATCTTGACGGAAATCGGTCGCTAGTTCGCCACATCGAGGGGGGAATCAAACCTATTAGCGCGTGCTCGAATTTCCTGTCAATTCAGCGGCTTTGGCTCTTCTTGAATGGCAAAATGATGCGAGCAATCATGGCAATGTCTTTTGTAAGCCATTGATTTTATTGGCGTATGTCGCTCAACTTTACCGACAAACGATAGCGCGCCGGCAAGGCGTGCGTCACGCGTTCGTGTCGACCCAGAGGCGGCCCCAGCGGGACGCGTAGGCCAGCGCGTGTTCTTCCTCGAAGAAGAAATCGATTGCGTCGAACGACACGGCGCGCGGCGACGGGCCGCCGCTCGCTTTCTCGATCGTCAGGTTGGCGGCGAACAGCCCGTTCGGCAACCGGGCGGCAGCGGGGGCGACTTCGTAGCCCTTGTAGCGGATCGTACGGTTCATGGCGTGCGCGGAGAAAGTTCGGAGGTTCAGCGTACGAAAACCCGCTCGCGGCGTGAACCAATCTTTCGGCCAATGCAAATCACGCGGCGGGCCGAATTCTTATCGGTGCGGGGAAAGGGCGGCAGGGAGAGGCGTCGACATGCACGGCGCGTGGCCGCTCGTCCGAATGCGCGCCGCCCGCGCCGGCGAATGGAATCGGCCGGGCGCGGGCGGTGGAAGGCGGGAGAATTACTGGTTGGCGATCTTCAGCACGGGTGCGAGCGCATCGACCGATGCCGCGTGCGAGGCCGCGCGATGCGAGGCGAACGCGAGCGCGAACTCGGCCGCTTGCGTGCCGACCGTCTCGAGCTGCGCGACGACCTTCGGATCCGAGCAACTGTCGGCGCTGTCGAAGCGCGTTTCGAGCGTGTTCACTGTGGCGCCGAACGGTGTCGGCCAGCCGCGCAGCGCGTGCACGATCGACCGCAGCGACGTCAGCACGGTGCCGGCCGCCTGCCAGCCGTAGGCCGTGACGATCAGGCCGACTGCACGACCGTCGAGATACGGGCGATCGTCCGCGCGCAGTTCCTCGAGCGTGTCGAGTGCGTTCTTCACGAGGCCGGAGACGCCGCCGTGATAGCCGGGCGTCGCGATGATGATCGCGTCGGCCTGGCGCACGGCGTCGATCAGTTCGCGCTGCGCGTCGGTCAGCGTTTTGTGTTCGGGCGCGTAGTGCGGCAGCGTATGCAGGAACGGGCCGTCGAACAGCCGCGTGCGTGCGCCGGCCGCTTGCGCGCCGCGCAACGCGAACGACAGCGCGCGTTCGGTCGACGACGCTGCGCGGGTGGTACCGCCAATGCCGACGACGAACGGGCGGCGGTGTTGATCGAATGCAGTCAAGGGGCGCTCCTTGGGGATGGCTTGCCCGGCTAAGCACAGGCTTAAAACCAGATGGTAACGACCCCGCCGCCACTCTGAAAACGACTTTTCGTTCTATCGATATGCCGCGCGACAGGGGCAATCGTGTGCGAGGCCGCCCAGATCGATAGCAGAAATGCTTGGTTGGGACGGCGCGCCGTGGTCGATAAGATGGGCTCGTCTCCTCCATGATGTCTCTACTGACATGGGTTGGCCCCGCCGCGCGGATGCAGGCGGGGCTTTTTTTCGTCCCGGTCAGGAAAAAGGGGCGCGATGCGTCGGGCCGTTGCCCGTCGCCTATTACCTATTACTCGAACACCGGCCGGAAGAAGCTGCGCTCGTAGCTGACGATGCAGCGTGTTTCCTCCGCGTAGCGGAACGCGGCCTGGCAGGCCGGATCGTCCATCGAGCGTTCGCGGTAACGCTCGTATTCGGCGAGGCTCGAGAACGAGAACATCGCGCGCGATGTTGTTCGCCCCTTCGGACGGCAGGAAGTAGCCGTGATGCGTGCCGCCGAATTTTTCGACGAGCGGAATCCACATCTTGCCGTAGGTTTCGAACTGATCGAGCTTGTACGGATCGATGACGTAGCGAAGGTAGCAGGTGATCATGGGCGCGCTCGGGGAGGGAAGGAACCCGCGAGTCTGGAAGGTGCCGTCGCATGTGTCAACGGCACGCGCCAACGCGTGATCTGGTCACGGGATGCATTGCTTGCGCAAACAACGATCGGCGTTCCGTCATGCGTTCGCACCGACGCACGCAGAGCCACGGCGCGCACCGTCGCAACCCTCGCTCCCGCATGCATTTCCCCAAACTTTTACGACATTTTTTCTTGCGAGGGCAGCTGGCGCGCTCATAGACTTCGGGCATCCCAACCACGGAGCAAGGCAATGTCGATACCCTGGAACGCGATCGCCGAACACACCCCCACCGCGCCGCCTTCCGTGTGCGCCGATCGGGTGATCGTGCGGCGTTTCGATCCGGCCTTCGACAGTTATGCCCAACTCACGCCGATGCTGCATCGCGCGTTCGCGCGGCTCGGCGCGATGGGACTCAACTGCACGTGCGTCGACCAGAGCGAGGACGTCACGCGCCGCCGCGCGGAAGCGGGCGAGTGCTACGTCGCCGTGTGCGGCGGGCGCGTGATCGGCACGGCCACGCTGTATGCGACCGATCCGTCGTCGGCGTGCTCGCTGTACCGGCGCGAAGGCGTCGCGAGCGTGCGGCAGGTGGCGGTGGACCCCGATTGCCAGAGCCGCGGGATCGGCGCGTTGCTGCTCGCGTTCGCCGAACAGTGGGCCGCGCTGCGCGGCTATGCGCTGCTCGCGCTCGATACGCCGCATCCCGCTTCGCACCTGCTTGCGTTCTACGGCGCGCAGGGTTTCGACGTCGTCGACGTGATGCGCTTCGACGGCAAGCGCTACGACAGCGCGATCCTCTGCAAGCGGCCCGTCGCGCAGGTGGCGCGCCGCGTGTCGCCGGCGTCGCGCATGGCCGCGCGCGTGGCGGCCGTGCGGCGTCTTGCGTATGCGTTGCCGTCGCGCGTGGTCGCCGTGGCCCGGCGTGGCCAGCACGTGCGCCGTGGCGCAGGCTGGGCGGCACGACGCGCGGCCGGTGCCGCGAGTTGCCGCTCGACGCCGTGGCGTCCGCGTCAGCATGGGCGCTATACGTTCGGCTGACCGTCGCGCGCCGGTTCGTTTTCCTGCTTTGCCGCGTAAGCGTCGGATGAGCGGAGTGTGGCGCTCCCGCTCGTGTACGGCCCTTGAGACACCCCCGCCGCGCCGCGGCGAAACGGACGTTTACGCGCTTTTTATACCCTGACGCGATCCTTTGCCGCGATCTTCACGCGAACCTTCATAAGATGGTTGCATGGAAACGGAAGCCGCACGCGAGATCGCGCGCAGGCAGCCGGCTCGCGTGACCGATGCCGGGTGCTGCTGCGCGAGGCGTGCCGGCAAAAGGAAACCGCCATGTCTCTCGCACCCGTGACAGGCCCGCGCCCCACGCAGCCGGGCCATGCGCGCACGGCCGCGCGCTCGATGTTCGATCCCGCACTCGTGCGTCCGGCTATCGCGGATTCGTTCCGGAAACTCACGCCGCGCACGCAGTTCCGCAACCCGGTGATGTTCTGCGTGTACGTCGGCAGCATCCTGACGACGATCCTGTGGATCGCCGCGCTGTTCGGCCAGGCCGAAGCCCCCGCGGGCTTCATCGTCGCGATCGCGCTGTGGCTGTGGTTCACCGTACTGTTCGCGAACTTTGCCGAGGCGCTCGCGGAAGGGCGTTCGAAGGCACAGGCCGCGTCGCTGCGTAGTGCGAAGCACAACGTGGTCGCGAAAAAGCTCGCGGCGCCGCGCGCGAAGGCGGTCGTCGAAGTGATGGCGTCGACCGACCTGCGCAAGGGCGACGTCGTGCTCGTCGAAACCGGCGACACGATCCCGGCCGACGGCGACGTGATCGAAGGCGTCGCGTCGGTCGACGAATCGGCGATTACTGGCGAATCCGCGCCGGTGATCCGCGAGGCGGGCGGCGACTTCTCGTCGGTGACGGGCGGCACGCGCGTGCTGTCCGACTGGATCGTCGTGCGCGTGGCCGTCAATCCGGGCGAGGCGTTCCTCGACCGGATGATCGCGATGGTCGAGGGCGCGAAGCGCAAGAAGACGCCGAACGAGATCGCGCTGACGATCCTGCTCGTCGCGTTGACGATCGTGATGCTGCTCGCCACCGCCACGTTGCTGCCGTTCTCGACGTTCGCGGTCGAGGCGATGAAGGCTGGCCATGTCGTGACGATCACCGCCCTGGTGGCGCTGCTCGTGTGCCTGATTCCGACGACGATCGGCGGCCTGTTGTCCGCGATCGGCGTGGCCGGGATGAGCCGGATGATGCAGGCGAACGTGATCGCGACGTCGGGCCGCGCGGTGGAAGCCGCCGGCGACGTGGACGTGCTGCTGCTCGACAAGACCGGCACGATCACGCTCGGCAACCGCCAGGCGTCGGCGTTCGTACCCGCGCCGTTCGTGACCGAGGAAGCGCTGGCCGATGCCGCGCAGCTGTCGTCGCTCGCCGATGAAACACCGGAAGGCCGCAGCATCGTCGTGCTCGCGAAGCAGCGGTTCAACCTGCGCGAGCGCGACATGCAGGCGCTGCATCCGGTGTTCCTGTCGTTCAGCGCGCAGACGCGGATGAGCGGCGTCGACCTGTTCCCCACGGGGACTTCCGCCGGGGCGCCGGGCCGCGAGATCCGCAAAGGCGCGGCGGACGCGATCAAGCACTACGTCGAGTCTCACGGCGGTCATGTCACGCGCGAAGTCGAAGCCGTCGTGACCGACATCGCGCGTCGCGGCAGCACGCCGCTCGCGGTGGCGGAGCGCGTCGGCGGTGTCACCCGCGTGCTCGGCGTGATCGAGCTGAAGGACATCGTGAAGGGCGGCATCAAGGAGCGCTTCGCGGAACTGCGCAAGATGGGCATCAAGACCGTGATGGTGACGGGCGACAACCGGCTGACGGCCGCGGCGATCGCGGCGGAAGCGGGCGTCGACGACTTCCTCGCGGAAGCGACGCCGGAAACCAAGCTCGCGACGATCCGAGAGCATCAGGCCGCAGGGCGCCTCGTCGCGATGACCGGCGACGGCACCAACGACGCGCCGGCGCTCGCGCAGGCCGACGTCGCCGTGGCGATGAACACCGGCACGCAGGCGGCGAAGGAAGCCGGAAACATGGTCGACCTCGACTCGAACCCGACGAAACTGATCGAGATCGTCGAGATCGGCAAGCAGATGCTGATGACGCGCGGGTCGCTGACGACGTTCTCGATCGCGAACGACGTCGCGAAGTATTTCGCGATCATCCCGGCCGCGTTCGCGACGACGTACCCGCAACTGCGCGTGCTCGACGTGATGCATCTCGCGTCGCCGGCGTCGGCGATCCTGTCGGCGGTGATCTTCAACGCACTGATCATCGTCGCGCTGATTCCGCTGGCGCTGAAGGGCGTACGCTATCGCCCGCTCGGCGCGGCGCCGCTGCTGCGCCGGAACCTGCTGCTGTACGGCCTCGGCGGCGTGCTGCTGCCGTTCCCGTTCATCAAGCTGATCGACATGGTGCTGGTGGCATGCGGATGGGCCTGAGCATGGGCGCGTACCGTGCCGCTTGCGCAGGCGCGCATCACGCACCGGACGAAGGCGCTGCCGGATGAGCGAATCGGGCATCGTCATCGTGATCGTCGACGAAGACAGGTTCATCCGGCGATTCGTCCGTGTCGCGCTGAAGGCCGAGCACATGCATGTTTTCGAGGCCGCGACCGGCGCGGCGGGCGTGGCGGCCGTCGGCGCACGACGTCCCGACCTGATCGTCGCGGACACGAACCTGCGCGACCTTGGCGGCACCGACCTGATCCGTGCACTGCGCGCGTGCTCGGCCGCGCCGCTGATCGTGCTGTCGGCGCTGAGCGCGGAACGCGACAAGGTGGCCGCGCTCGATGCGGGGGCGGACGATTACGTGACCAAGCCGTTCGGTGCCGCCGAGCTGATCGCGCGGATGCGTGCGCACCTGCGGCGGCAAGCGGGCGGCGGGCGCATCGATGCGGTATGCGTGCGCTTCGGCGACGTGACCGTCGATCTCGGCGATCGCCAGGTGCTGCGCGGCGGGGCGCGCGTGCATCTGAGCCCGATCGAATTCCGGCTGCTGGCCGCGCTCGCGCATCACGCGGGCCGGCTGCTGACGCACGACCGCCTGCTGAGCGAGGTGTGGGGCGCGGCGCACGGCAAGGATGCGCACGACCTGCGTGTGTATGTCGGCCATCTGCGGCGCAAGCTGGAATGCGACCCGCGGCGGCCCGCGTACATCGTCACGGAGACGGGCGCCGGCTACCGGCTCGACGGCGCGCGGTAGCGCCGCGCTCAGGGGTTCGCGGCCGTCCGCAGCGCGTCGCTCGCCGCGCCGTTCGAACGACGCAACTGCGCATCGAATTGCTGCACGCGCAGCGCGACTCGCTGCGCATAGCGCTTCGTGCCGCCGTTGTAGCGCACGAGCGCGGTTTCGACGTCGCCGTCCGCATCGTCGAGATAGCCGCGGAGGATCGCGGCGCCGATCCGCACGTTGGTGGCCGGATCGGAGAGATCCTTCACATGCGCGACGAGATCGCGATGGGCGGTGGGCATCACCTGCATCAACCCGCGCGCGCCGGCGACACTGACTGCGTGGCGATCGAAACCCGACTCGACCGCGATGATCGCGAGCAGCAGCGCCGGTGCAAGCCCGTAGCGATCCGATTCGGTCTGCACCGCGCGCGCGATCGTGCGCGCGTCGGCGTATGCGAGGTGAAAGCGGTTGCGCAGCGCGGTGACGATCGTGTCGAGGGTCGGGGGAAGCGAGGGTTCGGGCGTGCTGGCGGCGGTGATCGGCGCTGCGGGCGTGTCGTCGGCATGCGCGGGCCATGCGATCGACAGCGGCAGCACGATCGGGAAGAGCAGCAAAAGCCGCTTCAGCCGCAGGGCCGGGCGCACGCGTGTGCGCGGCACCGGCCGGTCATACGATGGATAGGTTTCCTGCATGTCGTCGCATCGTGGTTCCGATGCGACGACTGTACGCAGTTATGCATTGCGACCGTCGAAAGAAACCGGCGCGCGAGATAAACGGCGCGTAAAGACGGGTGAACGGGTGGTGTGCATGGCTGCGCGGCGTCAACCGTCGTGGCCGCGCGTATCGCCGCCGCCTTTCGCGAGGCGCCACGCAATCGTGCCGAGCACGCCGACCGCGACGACCAGCGCGCCCCACAGCACGTAGCGGCGCGGGGCATCCGTATCGGCGGCCGGCGCCGGCGCCACCGCCGACACAGGCAGCGCCGCGCCGACCCGCGCGGGCCGCACTTCGGGCGCCATGCCCACCAGCAGTGCGTCGCGGCTCACGGCCGACGACACGAGCGACGCGTCGCCGACGCCGAGCGTAAACGGCGGCGTGCCGCGCGCGACGAACGTCAGCGCCGCCGGATGCCAGCCGATCGCGACGGCCGGCTGGCCGCCGCCGAATCCGCCATTGCGCATGTCGACGACGATCCGCCACGCGCGATCCGTATTCGCCGCGAATTCGAGCGGCGGATTGCGCTGCTCGCCGGCCTTGCCCTGCAGCCGGAACAGCACGGCGCCCGCGACGTCGCGCCACGGCGCCTGCGGGTCGGCGCGGCTCTGCAGCGTCGCGCGCGCGACGGTGTTCGGCTGCGGCAGGTCGATGCGCACGCGGTCGACCGGATACGCGCCGTCGGTGTCGAACAGGTATTCGCCGGGGGCACCGCCGGCCCGCACGCGCACCACGTCGCGCCATTGGCGCGGCACGGACGCGGTGTCGGTCTCGCGCGTGTCGCGCGGGTGCGTTTCGACGTCGATCGACGCGATCGCGGGTGCGCCGTCGAGCCAGTCGAGCCGCAGGTAGCGCGGCGCCGCGCCTTCGAGTGCGATGCGTTCCTGCACCAGCATCGCGTCGCCGTGGCCCACCTTCAGCAGTTGCGTGCTGCCGAGCGACCGCCAGCTGCGCAGGTCGTCGCTGGCTTCGATGGCGACACGCCCCTGGTAGCTGTCGTCGCTCACGTGCACGAGCAGCGCGTCGATCTCGCCGTCCGCATGCGACAGGTCGACGAGATCCGCGCCGTGCTTCGCGCGCACCGGTGCGGCGACGCCCGCGCGCAGCGCGCCGTCCGGGCCGACCGTCACGCCGAGCGGCGCGTTGCCCTTGTCGGCGCGGGCGGGCGGCAGCGCAAACCAGTGCACGGGCGTGCGCTTCGGCGGGACGGCGGGTGCGGCCGCCGCCGGGGCGTCGAGCGAATACGGCACCGGCTCGCCCGCGCCGTTGAAGATGCGCACGTCACCGAGGTCGTCGCGCCGGCTCGCCGCGTAGACGGGCTGCGGCACGGTGAGCTGGTAATACGCGGCGGTGCCGTCGAGGTCGAGCGAGAAGCGTTGCGCGACGTGCCCGTCGGCCGCCGCGAACGACGCGAGCAGGCTCAGTCCGAGCAGGGCGGCGAGTCGTTTCATGGCGTGTCGTCCTGCGGCGCGGCGGCCTTCGGCGGCAGCGGCGAGAAATACCCGATCAACAGCAGCAGCACGCCGATGCCGATGAACGACACGATGCGTTCGATGCCGGTCACGTGCGACAGGTCGAACAGGAACAGCTTGACGACCGTGAGCGCGAGCAGCGCGGCGCCGACGAACCACAGCGGACGCAGCCCGCGGCGCGTGGCCCAGATCGTGATCGCGAGCGCGCAAAGCGTCCAGTACACGGACACCGATGCCTGTACGAGCGTCGATTCCGCCATCGCGCCGAGTTCGTACGGCACGGCGGCCCAGTGATGCAGCGTGCGCAGCAGGATCGCGTTGAGCCACAGGAACGCGGTCGCGCCGGCCGCGCTCAGCAGCTCGACGCGATACTTGCCGAACGACCAGCCGAGCTTGCGTGCGCGCACGAACCACGATGCGGCGAGCGCATAGACCACCGCGAGCACGAGGTCGAGCGGGTTGAAGAGCGGTACGCGTGCCCAGCTTCCGCCGTCCTGCGTGAAGTTCGCGTAGAAGGTCCACACCCACATCACGACGATCAGCGGCAGCGACGCGAGCGCGCACATGCGAGCGATGCCGTCGCGGCGCGTCAGCCACATCCCGGCGAACGCGAACAGGCTCCAGCCGACCATGAACACCTGCTGGATGCCGAACGACGACAGCACGGTGTCGATGTCGTAGGCCAGGTGGAAGCGCTGATGCAGCGTGCGCAGCATCAGTGCGTTGAACCACAGGAACACGGTCGCGATGGCCGCGTAGTCGACGACGCGCGGATGCCACGCGAACCCGAGCGTCTTCAGCCGGCGCAGCCACACGGCGAATGCAATGAACACCAGGCCCTGCGCGATGTCGAGCGGGTTGAGCAGCGGCAGCCAGAAGAGCGGCGCCGCGTTGCCGTCGCTGATCACGCTGGCAAGGCTCCACAGCCACAGCAACGCCGCGAGCGGCGCCGCGCCCCACACCTGGTACGCGCGCGGAAACGCCGCGACGGGCCAGCGCAGCCTCGAGCCGGGGCCCGACACCAGCAGGAGCAGCGCACCGAAGCCGTAGGCCCACGCGCTCCAGCTCCACGCGCCTTCGGGCACGTACGCACGCAGGCGCCAGAAGCCTTCGAGCGACAGCAGCCCGCAGACGGTCCAGAACATCAGCGTATGCAGCGGCGCGACGATGCCCGCGGAGAGGGATGGCGCGACGCCGCGCGCCGAGCCCGGTGCGGCATCGACGCCTGCTGTGCCGCGCGACTGACGCCACAGCAGCGCCAGGCCTGCGCCGACGGCGATGGGCCACGCGAATGCGCCCATCCCCGACAGCGGCGCTTCGTGCGCATCGAACGCACGCAGCGCGAGCAACGCCAGCACCGGCGTCAGCGCGAGCGCCGGCCATTCGGCGAGCGGCCACGCCAGCCGGCGGCGCGCGATATGCGCGAGCCACGCGGTGCCGGCCGCGAACAGTGCGGTCGAATCGACGACGAAGCGGTCGGCATGCAGGTCGACGTGACGGCTCGCGTAGACGAGGATCTCGTGCAGGCCGCCGCTCACCCACCACAGCAATCCCCACGCGGCGGCCGCGGCGCCGATCTCGGGCATCCACGCATGCCACGCGCGCGCTTCGCCGCGCCCGTGCAGCCACCAGCCGGTGAACAGGCCGGCGAGCGCGATCAGCAGCATCGCGATGTAGGGGCTATTGAGCACCGGCAGCGCGGTGGCGTCGGCCGGCCCGAGCAGGCTCGTGAAGAACGCGCCGGCCGCGGCAACCTGCATCAGCAGCCCGAAACCGAACCGCAGCATGCGCTTCTCGCGCACGCCGAGCCAGACGACGGCCGCGCCTTCGATCGCCCACGCGGCGCTGGTCGTCGGACCGGAGAACGCGAGCGGCACGGCCAGCGTCGCGAAGATCACCGCGAGCGCGAGCGTGGATTCGAACAGCAGCGCGAGGCGGTCGCGGCGCCGCGCGAGCCACGCGGTGACCACGACGTAGAACGCCGACAGCGCGACGGCGCTCCACGCGAGCCCGAACGGCATGTCCTTCACGAGCGACGCCTGCAGCGCGGTCGCGACGATCGGCGTGCCGAACACGAGCGTGCCGTCCACGTAGTGCCGCAGCGCCAGCTCGCGCTTCACCGCGTACAGCAGCGCGATGCCGACATACATCAGGAAGAACAGGATGAGGAACGGCTCGGTGCTCGCGAACAGCGCGGGGCGGTAGGCCGTCACGCCCCATGCCGAGCCGATCGTGAACGTGAAGACGAAGCCGAGCAGGTTCAGCGGACGCCAGGCCTTGAACCACGCGATCGCGAAGATGCCCGCGTTCAGCAACGCGTAGTAGCTGAACAGCGCGACATGGTTGCCCTGGCCGGTCGACAGCAGCACCGGCGCGAGAAAGCCGCCCGCGGTGCCCATGAACGCGAGCGGCAGCGCGTTCTGCCGCACCGCGAGGAACGCGCTCAGCGCGCACACGGCCACCATCAGCGGGAACGCGGCGCCGACGGGCAGCAGCGCGTAAAGCTTGGTCGCGGCGAAGATCGTCAGGTACAGGATGCCGACGCCGCCGCCCTGCAGCACGAGCCCGTACGCCGCGCGCCGCGCACGCACGCGCCAGCCGATCGCGAGCAGCGCGGCCGCGGCGAGCGCGGTGCCGGCGAGGCGGAATTCGATCGGCAGCATGTTGTTGTCGGCCGCGTACTTGAGCAGGAACGCGACGCCGAAGAACAGCACGATGATCCCGACGCGCACGACCGTGTTGCCGCCGAGCAGCCAGTCGCGTGCGGCGCGGAAGGCGCGCTCGACGAGGTCGGGCTCGCGCGGCTTGGGCGGTGCGGGAGGCGCCGACGGTGCGGGCGCCGGGGCGGCAGGTGTTGCGCTCGCGCGGATCGCGGCGGCCGGTGTCGGTGCCGGCGTGGCGGCGCGCACGGGGCTGGGAGCCGGTGCCGAGGCGGACGCCGGTGCGTCCGCGCGTGCGCCGACCGGCTGGGCAGGCACGCGCGGTGGCAGGACGGCCGAAGGCGGGAAAGATGCGGATGGGGCTGCCGAGGCAGAGGCAGAGGCGGCTCCGGCGGGCGTGTACGCGGTCGCGGCCGAGCCGGCCTTCGCGCCGGCCAGCTGGCCGCGCAACGACGCGACTTCGCGCGTCAGCGTCTCGACGGTCGCCTCGAGGCGCGCGACGCGCTCGGCCAGGGGAACCGGCGGCTGGGCGGGCGGTGCCTGCATCGCGAACGCATCGGGGGCCGTGCCTTTGTTCTTGCGCTTGCGCTGTTGCAGCGTGTTGTCGAGGCAGAACCCGATCGCGGCGCCGAGCACTGCGCCGGTGATGGCGGAGACATCCCCGATCAATGCGGCAATCCCGCCCACGATGAAGCCGATTGCGGTAAAAGCCCAGTTCATCTCGCCTTGCTCCCTCTCTCGTATCGTTATCGGCCTGCGATCGGATGTTCGCCGATCGAGGCGGTATCGGCATGGCCGGCAGGCGAACCGGCATGCGCTGCTGACCACGGTGGCCGCGTGGCGGCCTGCGTCGCGATCAGCCTGTTGGCGGGGAATGTATCACAGCGGCTGTCGGGGATTTTCCGGGTTGGCGCGGTATCGCGGCGTGCACCGTCCGGTGTCGCCGCGCGGCTTTTTGCACGGTCATGCTTTTTATTGGTGGAGGCGAGGCGCTTTCGTCTGAGCAGATCGGCGCGTGATCGGACGTGAAATTGTCGTAAAGCGACGCGTGCCCGATGCGAATTGGCGCAACGCGCGACGCGATATGCGCCGCGCTGCTGCGCACAAGTCCGACGCGCGATGCCCGCCGTTGCTGGCCGTGCGCGTATTGCGCCGCCGCAATCGGGGGCCGCCGCGTGCCGCGGCCCGCCCGGCGGGGCTGGCAGCCGTGTCGTATTTGCGCAAGCGTTTGTCGTAATTCGTCGGCAGGTCGGGGTTTTTTCTGGCAACTATGTAGGCACGCTAAGACAAGCGCGAGTCCCCGCTACACGAGGAGAAGGTTTCGATGGATGCCCCCAAGGTCGTGGTCGAAGGTCTGTGCAAGGTATTTGGAAGCAACCCGCAGCAGGCGCTCGACATGCTCGCCGCCGGCGCGACGAAGGACGATGTGCTCAAGCGCACCGGCCAGGTCGTCGGCGTGCACAACGTCTCCTTCGATGTGCAGGAAGGCGAAATTTTCGTGCTGATGGGCCTGTCCGGTTCCGGCAAGTCCACGCTGATCCGCCTCGTGAACCGGCTGGTCGATCCCAGCGCCGGCAAGGTGATGATCGACGGGCTCGACGTCGCGTCGGCGCGCCGCTCGGCGCTGACCGCGCTGCGCCGCAAGGACATGAGCATGGTGTTCCAGTCGTTCGCGCTGATGCCGCATCGCACCGTCGTGTCGAATGCCGCGTTCGGCCTGGAAGTCGCGGGCGTCGGCAAGAAGGAGCGCGAGCGCCGCGCGATGGAAGTGCTCGAGCAGGTCGGCCTCGCCCCGTTCTCGCACAAGCTGCCGTCCGAGCTGTCGGGCGGCATGCAGCAGCGCGTCGGCCTTGCACGCGCGCTGGCCGTGAACCCGTCGCTGATGATCATGGACGAGGCGTTCTCCGCGCTCGATCCGCTCAAGCGCCGGGAAATGCAGGATGTGCTGCTGCAACTGCAGAAGGAACAACGCCGCACGATCATGTTCGTGTCGCACGATCTGGAAGAAGCGCTGCGCATCGGCAACCGCATCGCGATCATGGAAGGTGGCCGGCTCGTGCAGGTCGGCACGCCGCAGGACATCATCGCGAACCCGGCCGACGATTACGTGCGCGCGTTCTTCGACGGCATCGACACCAGCCGCTACCTGACCGCCGGCGACCTGATGCAGACGGGCGCCGTGCCGATCGTGTCGAAGTGCGATGCCGCGAACGTCGCGGCGACGCTGAACGGCAGTGCCGACTATGCGTTCGTGCTCGATGCGCAACGCAAGATCCGCGGCTTCGTCACGCGCGAAGCGATCGGTCAGGCGACGCCGTCCGTGAGCCCGATCGAATCCATCCGGCGCGACGCGTCGCTCGAACATGTCGTCGCGCGTGTGGTCGCGAGCCCGAATGCGCTGCCGGTCGTCGACGACGACGGCTGCTACTGCGGCTCGGTCGATCGTGCGCTCATCCTGAAGGCCATCACGCGTTCGCGAGGTTCCCATGTCTGAAATGATTCCGCTCGGTACCTGGGTCGACCAGTCCGTTCACTACCTGCTCGACCACGACGCCAAGACGTTCGACGCGATCGGCCAGGCGATCGAGGGGCTCGCGGCATTCGTCGAGCACGGCCTGCAGGCGATCCCGATGTGGCTGATGATGGCCATCTTCATCGGCGTCGGGCTGTGGCGGGTGGGCTGGCGCTTCGCGCTGTTCACGACGCTGTCGCTGCTGCTGATCTTCGCGACGGGCTTCTGGGACCAGACGGTCATCACGCTCGGCCTCACGCTGTCGTCGACGATCATCAGCCTCGTGCTCGGCATCCCGCTCGGCATCTGGGCCGCGAAGAGCAAGTGGGTTGCCGCGATCGTGCGCCCGATCCTCGACCTGATGCAGACGATGCCCGCGTTCGTCTACCTGATTCCGGCCGCGATGCTGTTCGGTCTCGGCCGCGTGCCGGGGATCCTGTCGACGGTGATCTTCGCGATGCCGCCGGCGGTGCGCCTGACGAGCCTCGGCATCCGCCACGTGAACCGCGAGATCGTCGAAGCCGGCCAGGCCTTCGGCTGCACGCCGTGGCAGCTGCTGTACAAGGTGCAGTTCCCGAATGCGCTGCCGTCGATCATGCAGGGCGTGAACCAGACGATCATGATGGCGCTGTCGATGGTGATCATCGCGTCGATGGTGGGTGCAGGCGGCCTCGGCAACGACGTGCTCGCCAGTATCCAGCGCCTCGACATCGGCCTCGGTTTCGAAAGCGGTCTGTCGGTCGTGCTGCTCGCGATCATTCTCGACCGCATCACCGAAAGCTTCGGCCGTGCGCCGGGCACCGTGAAGGCGCCGCTGTTCTCGGGCCTCAAGCAGCTGTTTCGCGTGAAGGCCGCGCCCGCGCAGGCCTGACCTCCGGCGGCCGGCACCCCCGGCCGCTCACCCTGAATGAATAACGGCTTCCGCGGTTTCGGCCGCGGGGCTGGCCCCCTGCAACCTCCTCGCCAGGAGACCGATGTGACGTCCGCCGTCGCTGTCGCGCCCGCAGCCTGCGTTTCACCGGTTTCATCGCTCGCCCATTTCGGCTTCCTGACGCTGCCGAACTTTTCGATGATCGCGTTCTCGAGCGCCGTCGAAGTGCTTCGGATGGCGAACTACGTCGGCCGTGCCGATCACTACCAGTGGTCGATCTATTCGCTCGACGGCAGTCCGGTGCACGCGAGCAACGGCATTGCGGTACGGCCCACGCAGGCGCTCGACTACACGAACCTGCCCGACGTGATGATCGTGTGCGGCGGCATCCGCATCCGCGACGTGGTCGACGAAGGCGCGCGCGATACGCTCGCGGCGCTCGCCGAACGTGGTCTGCCGCTCGGCGGCATCTGCACGGGCGCGTATGCGCTGATGTCGAGCGGGCTGCTCGACGGCTATCGCTGCACGGTGCACTGGGAGAACCTGTCCGCGCTGCATGCCGAGTTTCCGCAAGTGGGTTTTGCGGACGAACTGTTCGTCGTCGATCGCGACCGGCTGACCTGCACCGGCGGCACCGCGCCGCTCGACCTGATGCTGAATCTCGTCGGGATGCGCTTCGGCCAGCAGCTGGCCGCGCAGGTATCCGAACAGTTCATCCTGGAGCGCATCCGCAGCTCGACCGACACGCAGCCGATTCCGGTCGATGCGCGCGTCGGCTTCTCGCGCGCGGAGCTGATCGAGGTCGTGCGGCTGATGGAGGCGAACATCGAGGAGCCGCTGTCGCTCGAGGAGCTCGCACGGCTCGTGCGGCTGTCGCAGCGGCACCTGCAGCGCATGTTCAAGGTGTACCTGAACGTGTCGCCGACCCACTATTACCTGACGCTGCGCCTGAAGCGCGCGCGCGACCTGCTGCGCACGACCGACGCGTCGATCGCACGCGTGACGACGGTCTGCGGCTTTCATTCGCCCTGCCATTTCAGCAAGGCCTATCGTGCGCAGTTCGGCCACGCGCCGAGCTACGAGCGCCGGTTGCCGGGGCGCTGACCGACCCAATGGTCCGCGACGCTGCCGGGATCGCGGCGCGCGGCTTCAATAAACGATCCCGCATTCAAGCAAACGACATCACTTTGAGGAGAAGCAAGATGAAGCGCCTATTGATCGCAGCGGTGTGCGGGATCGGGATAACCGCGCCGATGTCGGCCGTGTATGCGGCCGATCCGCCCGTGTGCAAGAACGTGCGCTTCGCGGACGTCGGCTGGTCCGACATCGCGGCGACCACGGGCCTCGCATCGACGATGCTGCAGGGGCTCGGCTACAGCCCGACGAAGACGATCGCCTCGGTGCCGATCACGTTCGCCGGCATCAAGAGCAAGCAGATCGACGTGTTCCTCGGCTACTGGTCGCCGACGATGGACCCGATCATCCAGCCGTTCACGAAGGCCGGCCAGATCAAGGTGCTGTCGACGCCGAACCTGACCGGTGCGAAATACACGCTCGCGGTGCCCGACTACGTGTACCAGGGCGGCCTGAAGTCGTTCGCGGATATTCAAAAGTACGCGGACAAGCTGAACGGCAAGATCTACGGGATCGAACCGGGCAACGACGGCAACCTGCTGATCAAGAAGATGATCGACGGCAACCAGTTCGGCCTCGGCAAGTTCAAGATGGTCGAGTCGAGCGAGGCCGGGATGCTGGTCGAGGTGAATCGCGCGATCCGCGACAAGCAGTGGATCGTGTTCCTCGGCTGGGAGCCGCATCCGATGAACGTGCAGATGAAGATCGACTACCTGACCGGCGGCGACGACGTGTTCGGCCCGAACTACGGCGAAGCGAAGGTGCTGACGGCGACGCCGCCCGACTACGCGCAGCGCTGCCCGAACGTCGCGAAGTTCGTGTCGAACCTGCAGTTCACGACGTCGATCGAGAACCACGTGATGATGCCGATCATGAACAAGGAAGATCCGAACAAGGCGGCGGCCGAGTGGCTGAAGGCGAACCCGCAGGCGCTCGACAAGTGGCTCGCCGGCGTGACGACGCTCGACGGCAAGCCGGGCCTGCCGGCGGTGAAGGCTTATCTCGGCGTGCATTGAGCGAGGTGCGCGGGGCTTAGCGGTCCTGACCGGAGGCCCGGCGTGCGGTCGAGCCGGCGGAAGCAGGGTATACATCCTGCTGCCGCCGGCTTTTTGCATTCGGCTTCATGCGCGGCCCGACCGTGAGCGGTCGATGCGCTAGACTGCCCGATTCCGATCGAGGAGGCGGTCATGATACGCAGTGCGCTTGAGGTATCCGGATGGCGACAGGTGACCGGCAGGCGGCCGAGGCCGAACGGCGGGTCGGCTTGTCGCGACGCAGGCTGCAGCCGGACGATGCCGCACTGCGGCCATTCACGCGCATGAAGCGCATCGAGCAAGTGGTGCTGGCCGCCGATCTCGCGGGCACGGCGGTGTTCGCAATCGAGGGCGCCAATGCGGCGATCGGTGCCGGACTCGACCTGTTCGGGGTCATGGTGTTGTCGCTCGTCGTCGCGCTCGGCGGCGGCGTGATCCGGGATCTGCTGATCGGCGCTCGGCCGCCGAGCGCCGTGAGCGACTGGCGCTATCCGGCGCTTGCGTTCGCGTCAGGGCTGTTCGCGTTCGTCTTTCATGCGCGGGTGGCCGAGTTCTCGCCGTCGATGCTCACGTCGCTCGATGCGGCCGGCCTTGCGTTGTTCGCGGTCGCGGGCGCGGTGAAGGCGCTCGAATTCCGGGTTCATCCATTCATTGCGACGCTGATGGGTGCCGTGACCGGTTGCGGCGGCGGTGTCGTGCGCGACGTGCTGCTCGCGCGGATCCCGGTCGTCCTGGTCACGGACATTTATGCGAGCGCGGCGCTGCTTGGCGCGGTCGTTGTCGTGTCGTGCCGGCGGCTCGGTTGTCCGCCGGTCGTCGCGGCCGTGCTCGGCGGCGCCGCCTGCTTTGCGCTGCGGATGGTGGCGGTACGATTCGGCTGGCAATTACCAAAAATTGCCGCCGGGGCGTGAGCGTTCGGCTCATTGCCCCTTCGTCGCCGCCGGCACGTCGAACACCCGATCGAATGCCCACTGGAACACGAACGCGTAACAGAAGAAGAACGCGAACAGCCCAATGTCGACGACGAACGCGTCGAGCCACGAGATATCGAGCCACCCCGCCACGACGGGCACCAGGATGAAGATCAGCCCGCCTTCGAATCCGGTCGCATGCAGAATCCGCCGCCCGAGCGTACGCGTCGGCTGACGACGCGACGCTTCCCAGCGCTCGAACAGCGCGTTGAAGATCATGTTCCACAGCATCGCGATCGCCGACATCGTCGCCGACAGCGCGCCCGAATAGACGAGGTCCTGCTTGAAGATCGCCGCGATCACGGGCGAGATGCAGGAAATCGCGATCGCTTCGTAGAGCACCGCTTGCGTGATCCTGCGCGGTAGGCCTTGCACGTTGTTGCTCCGGTGGGACGTCACTCGCCGCGGCACCGTACCGCGACGTCCCGCAAGGCTATCCGCGTTGCACGCCCGCTTCAATTCACCTAATCTCACCCGGATTCAATTGAATTCAACCCGGCCCGAGCCGGCCCGCGAGGCCCCGTGTTCTCGAAAATCCCCCTGACCGCATTGCGTGTATTCGAGTCGTCGGCACGGCTCGGCGCGTTCAAGGCTGCCGCGGACGAACTGTCCGTGACGCCGGCCGCCGTGTCGCATCAGATCAAGTCGCTTGAAAGCCGGCTCGGCGTGCTGCTGTTCGAGCGCGGCGCGAGCGGCGTGCGGCTCACGGACGAGGGCGAACGCCTGTTTCGCGCGAGTCACGATGCACTGCTCGCATTGAGCCGCGGGCTCGACGCGGTGCGGCCCGAGGCGGCCGGCGAGCGCACGCTCGTGCTGACCACCACGCCCGCGTTCGCCGCAATGTGGCTGATTCCGCGCCTCGGCCGGTTTCGTCGCATCGATCCGCAACTGCACATCAAGGTCGAAACCGGCAACATGCTCGCAGATCTCGAGCGCGATGCGCGGATCGATCTTGCGATTCGCGCGACGTCGCGCACGTTTCCGGCGCTGCACGAGATTGCGCTGATCGACGAGTATTTCGGCGCGTATGCGGCTGCCGGGTTCGACGCGCATTGCACGGACGAGCCGCTCGACCTGATCGAGACCGTGTGGGATACGCCGCTGCCGGTGTCGGTCGACTGGGTGTCGTGGTGTCGCGCGGCCGGCCGCGACGCGTGGCTCGAGCGCGCGGTGTTTCGTCACTACGACGACGAGCATTACGCGTTGCAGGCGGTGCTGCACGGGCAGGGCATCGCGTTGCTCAGCTCCGTGCTGGCTGCCGAGCATGTCGCGCATGGGGCATTGACGCCGATCGAGCCTTCGGTGCGGATCGACGGCGCGCGTTTTGTCGCGCTGTGCCGGCCCGGGCGGGAGCGGGAGCCGCAGGTCAGGTCGTTTCTCGACTGGCTCGAAGCGGAGATTGCGCAGACACGGGAGGCGGTGGGGCGGATGGCGGGCGTTGAGCGGTAAAGCGGGCCGAGCGGGCCGGATGCGAACCGACCCGCCCACCCACCGTCACCCGAACCTGACGCAATAAACCGGCGGCAAATGCGCAGACACCAGTTGCCAGTTTTCGCCGCCGTCGCCGGACGTCCATAACCCGCCAGTCGTCGATCCCATCGCGAGGCGCGTGCCGGTGTCATCGATCGCAAGCCCGTGCCGATACACGAGGTCGTACGCCGGCGCACTCGGCAGCCCGTTCGCGAATTGCTCGAAACTGCGCCCGCCGTCGCGCGTGCGCGTGACGACGAACCGGCCGTTCACCGGAATCCGGCACGCGTCCTTCACGGCCGGCACGAACCACGCGGTGTCCGGTTCATGCGGGTGGACGACTACCGCGAAGCCGAAGCTCGAAGGCTGCGCCTCGATGCGCCGCCAGTGTTCGGCGCCGTCGGTCGAGCGGAAGATCGCGCAGTGATGCTGCGTCCACAGCACGTCCGGGTTGGCCGCGCACTGCACGACGCGATGCGGGTCCTGCGCGTTGGGCTCACCGCGTCGTTCGGGCGGCATGTAGTCGGCTTCCATGCCGTCGGCGGTCACGCGCCACGTCGCGCCGCCGTCGGCTGTCTGCCAGACGCCGCCGCACGAGATGCCGACCATCACGTGCCGGCTGTCGCGCGGATCGACCATCACCGAATGGATGCCCGGCGCATCGTATCCGCCGCCGCCCCATTCGGCGCGCTCCGGGCGATCCCATAGCGGGCGGTTGAGCACCCACGAATCGCCATGGTCGTCGGAGCGAAACAGGCCGCCGGGAATCGTGCCGGCCCACAGCACGCCCGGTTCGTCGGCGCCGCCGGCTTCGAGCGACCAGATCTGCTGGAGCGTCCATGGCGGCTGCGGCGGGCCGGGTGGCGCGTCGTCGTCGTCGCCGGTGCCGGCATTCACGCTGGCGCCGGCGGGTGGGGCGTCGGCGGGTTGCGGCGGATAGACGGGAACCGCGCATTCTTCCCAGTCGGTGGCGCCGGCGCGCAGGCGATGCAGCTTCACGCCGAAATGGCCAAGATTGAGCGCTGCATACAGCGTGCCGTCGCGCGGGTCGGTGAGCGCCATGCTGACCGGCTCGCCGGCGAAGTGCGGCTCACCGAGCGTCCAGCCGCCGTGGCCGTCGGCCTGCAGGACGAACAGGCCCTTGCGGGTGGCGACGAGCAGTCGATCGTTCATGTGCGATGTCTCCGGATGCCCGGCTTGACGTTGGGGTGCGCGGCCGGTGCTTGTGCATATGTCCCCTTATCCGCCCGTCAACGCCTGTACGACATAGACCCGGCTGGCGTCGCCGAGCACATCGGACAGGTGTTGCCGGTCGCGGATCGGCTGGCCGTCGATGAATACCGACAGGTGTTTGCGCAGCGCACCCTGGTCGTCGAGGATGTAGCCGCGCAGCCGCGGCTGCTCGCCGAAAACGGTGTCGAATGCTTCGCCGACCGAGTGGGCGTCGATTTCGCGCTCGGGCGTTTCGATATGCCGCTGGATCGAGGCGGCGAAGAAGAGGTGCGCCATGGCGGTGGCTGGCAGGAGCCTCGCTGAGGGGACGGTCTGTAGTTTAGGCGATCCTTTGGGGGCGGAAAGCCGGCATCGCGTAGTCGCGGTGCGCCGGCGTGTCCGATCCGGCCGGGTCGACACGTTCCGGCGAATCGGCAACAATCCTTGCCGGATCGTCATCGCATACAGGAATCGACCGCCATGCCGACCGTCAGTCGTACGCTTTCCATTGGCCGATGAAGGAAATACGTGCCATGCCTCGATCCGCGCTGTCGATCGTCAAACCCGCCGTCGACGATATCGTCGCGGGCCGCAAGCGGGTCGAAATCCGGTCGTGGGCGCCGCCGGTCATACCGTTGCGTGATCTCGTCCTGGTGCAGAACACGATCTTCCTGCGACAGGACGGACAGGAGGACCCTGACGGGATCGCGCTCGCGCTGGTCGACGTCGTGGGGGTACACGACTGGACGCCGGATGAAGCCCGCGCGCAAGGCAAGCAATGGTGTGCCGGATACGTGTGCTGGGAACTGACGAACGTGCGGGCGATCGATCCGCCATTCCGATGTGCAGCGAAACGAGGGGTCTATGCACTGGAGACCCCGCAGCGTCATGCATCCTGACTCCCGCGCCCGGGAACGACGGAGCCATTGGTGAGGTTTGCCGGACAGATATCGTGCAGTCGTACTACGCGTACTTGTCGCCCACCGCCGCCCTGACCGGATGCGTGTCATAGACGATGACCATGCGCTCGACGAGTCCGCTTTCGTCGAATTCGAACACGTCGACGCATTCGAACTGCACCGCCGAGCCGTCCTTCAGCCCCCAGTCGTACACGAAGTAACCGGTTGCCCGTCGCGCGCCGGTCGCACTGACGCAGATGTCGATCGCCGTGATGCGGCTTTGTCCGGATGCCGCAACGACCTTTTCGAAGAACGGTGTGGGCTGCATCCAGCCGAGAAACGGCGAAAAAATCCGCGCATCCGGCGTGAACAATGCGCAGATCGCGGCGACGTCGCCGCCCTCGAGCGCCTTCAGGTAGGTGTCGACCTGCCGCGTGTATAGTGCCTTCGACGATGGGTCCATTCTCTTTCTCCGCTGGTTGTTGACGAGCCGGGCCGCGACAGGTGAGGCGGATCCGGCGCAACCACGATAGCGATGCACAGATGTCCGAACAATCGAAAAATCCGCAACCCGGGCATGCGGCCCGTGCATACCCACTTGCCGAACTCACGCGGGCGCTGCCGCCGTTGACGGCGTTCCAGGCCTTCGTTGCCGCGGCCGAACTCGGCAGCTTCAGCCGGGCCGCCGATCATCTGTGCCGGACTCAGGGTGCGGTGAGTCGTCAGGTGCAGCAACTGGAAGTGCATTACGGGTGCGCGCTGTTCGTGCGTCATGCGTCGGGGCTGACACTGACTGCGGAAGGCGGCGCGTTGCTGACGGTGGCGGTCGACGTCCTGACGCAACTGGCACGCCACGCGGAGGCGCATAGCGGCGTCGCGCCGGTTCTCACGCTGCGGTTGCCGTCGACCTTCGCGATCCGCTGGCTGCTGCCGCGTCTTCCGGCGATCAATCGCGCACTCCCGCGGACCGAGCTGCGTATCCAGACGTCGGCGGACGACACGCCGGATTTCGCCGGAACCGACGTCGACGCGATCGTCGTACGAGGTGCCGGGCACTGGGCCGGCATGGTGTCGGTTCCGCTCTTTGCAGAGCGGCTGACACCGATGTGCACCGTCACGCTGGCCGCTTCATTGAGATCGATCGCCGATCTTGCGCAGGCCACGTTGCTTCATCCCGCCCCCGGGCACGACGAGTGGCGCTGCTGGCTCGCGGCCGTCGGCGCGACGCAGGTCGACCCGGAAACCGGGCTCGTACTGGACACGCTCGAATTGACGCTCACCGCCGCCGAGCGGGGGCACGGCGTGGCGATCGGTGACCCGCGCATGGCCCGGGACCGGCTCGCGGCCGGGTCGCTGGTTGCCCCCTTTGGCGACGTCGTGGACAACGGTCTCGGCTATTTCCTCGTGTACCCGTCGCCGCGTGCGATGCAGCCCAAGATACGCGCGCTGACGTCGATCCTGACGGAGCTGGCACAGGACGATTCGCCGCGCATGGCGTGACGGGAAGCCATGCCGCTCACACGCGCTAAACCGGAATCGATCGCCCGCGCATCCTGATCCCGATCCGCACGACGCCAATCACCGCATTCGACAGCCACGTGAGCAGGCGCGGCATTCCGCGCCGGCGGATATCGAGCAGCAGCACGATCCGCACCGCGTCGCTGTCGTTCCACACCTCGTGCATGAACGTGTCGTCCCACAGCAGGAAACGTCCTTCCTCGAGCCGGTATTCGTGGCCGTCGACCTTCAGCACGGCGGCCGGCGTACCGTCCGCGCGCGTCGGCATCGACAGCACCAGATAGCCGCGCAGGATGCCGCGAAACGGCCCGCGATGCGGTGGAATGTGCTTGCCGGGCGCGAGGAACGACAGCGATGCGGACAGCACGTCCGGCGATGCCGCGACGATCGACGCGACGGTCGGGCAGCGCGACAGGTTGCGCGGGAACGGCTGGCCGTACGCCTGCATGATGAACATCCGCCAGTCGCGTGCATCGTTGGCCGAGATGTCGTACTGCTCGCGCATGATCTCGTGAAAGCGCGGGATGCGCGGCATGTCGCGCGCCACGGCGAATGCCTCAGCCTGGATGTCGGTCCACGCCCGGACGAAACGCTCGGCGTCGGGAAACGCGGCCGGATCGAGCACCGCGCCGCCGTCGATATGGCGGTCGTACAGCGTGCGCAGCAAGCCGGCGGCATAGTCGTAAACGACGGACATGATCGATCGAAGGGCGATCCGTAAGGGGTGACGTCAGTCTGCCCGAAGCGCGGCGGGCGCTGCGTTACGTCAGGTTACGCCGGCTGACGAAAGAATGACAGTTGCATGAACGTCCCTCCCGGGCGCCCGGCGCCGGAGAAGTCGAGTGATCCGAGTCGCGCGACGCGCGGGAATAAACGCACGTGCTCCGTCGTCATACGGGTGTAGCACATCGTCTCGTTGACTTCTCAAGGAGTGGAACATGAACACGCATTGGCTGGTGGCCGCCGCGGTGGCGGCGATTTCTCTCGCGGGTATCGCGACGCAAGCGTCGGCACAGGAACTGACGCGCGCGCAGGTCAGGCAGGAACTGATCGACGCCGAAAACAACGGGCTGCGCTTCGTGACCGATACGTCGTATCCGGACGTGAGCCCGCTGTTCCAGCGGCAGGCCGAACAGATGCCGGCGCATCAGGCCAGCACGGCGGTCGGCCGCGATCCGGCCGCGTCATCCGACGCGGGCAGGCCGGCGACGATGTCGCCGCGCCAGGGTTCTGCCGCCTGCGTCGGCCCCGCGAGCTTCTGCGCGGTCTATTTCGGAAGCTGACGCAGCCGCCTGCGTTTGCAGGTCAGGCATTCGAGGGATTCAACACGGTTGATCGATACGGAACATTGAAGGAGTTCATGATGAAAACATATATCGCAGTACTGACGATGATCGGCGCGATCGTCGGTCAGTCGGCCTTCGCGCAATCGGCCGCGCCGCTGACGCGTGCGCAGGTTCGCGACGAATTGATGCGTCTGGAAGCGGCCGGGTACGACCCGGCGAAGGGAGACGACGGCGAGTATCCGGCGGACATCCAGGCGGCGGAAGCGAAGCTTGCCGAGCAGGACCGGGCCCGGATGGCGGCAGCCGCCGCGCACGCACCGGCCTCCGGTATGCCGGCGCAGACCAGCAACTAGGTGTCGACATGGTCTTGTGCGACTTCAGGCCGGCGTGTTCGCGGCACGGCAGTACGGCAGCCCTTCGCGCCGCTCGACGCGGCAGAAGGGCGCCGGCCGCGCTGCCCGTCATCGCGCGCCGCTTCGCGCGGCGGCGCGATCATCTCATTGGCCGCGTGCGATGAGCGGCTGGCCAGGCGTGCGATGAACCGGAACGAAGACGGTATCGGTATCGGCGGCAATCCGGCTCATGCGCGCGATGGCATGCGGTGCCGCCAGCGTGGCGATCACCAGGGCATCATGCGCTGCACGACCTGATCGCGCAGCACGAAGCGGTGCGCGAGCGCGGCCGCCACGTGCAGGCAAATGCCGACGAACAGTGCCCACGCGAGGATGCCGTGCACGTCGCCCATCGCATGGCCGAATGCGGAGCCGGCCGCCGACAGCGCGGGCAACGGCACGATCCCGAGCAACGTCACGCTCCAGGCGCGCGACGACGCGTTGATCCAGCCGAGCAGCGGCACCGCGATCAGCAGTGCGTAGAGCGCGAAATGCGTCGCGCCCGACAGTGCGCGCATCGCGGGCGGCAGGTCACTCGCGGGCGGGCGATGCGTCACGCGCCACAGCACGCGGCAAGCCATCGCCGCGAGCAGCGCGGTGCCCACGAGGAGGTGCGCGGCGATCAGGCCGATGGGCTGCGTGTCGCGATGCACGTCGGGCATCGTCCAGCCGATCGCATATTGCGCGATGACCAGCGCGACGATCAGCCAGTGAAGCAAGCGCGCAACGGTGTCATATCGGGCGGGCGTGGACATGGAGACTCCTGCGGACGACGGGGACGATATCGGTCGAGTGGATTCTACGTTCGCTTTCTTAACGAAACGTTAAGCGGGCGTCGCCACAATCGTTCTCCGCTGGACTGTCGCTTTTCTTCATCCTGACCCACGCGACCTTTCGAATCTTTCAGATCGATAGCGGTCGTCCGCACGGGAGACTCTTTCATCATGGCACCTTCGACGATCGAGCGATGGCGTGCCCACCTGCTGATCGCCGCGCTGGCCGGCGTGTTCATCCAGTGTTTCATGCTGGTGTCGTTGCTTGCATGGCACGTGCCCGAAGCATTTTTCACCACGATGACGTTTCGTATATGGGTCGCCATCGCGTTGGCCACCGCGATCCTTTCGGCCCGCAAGCTTGCCGACGTCGCGTTCCGCGCCGCGCTCGCCTGCGGCTACGTGCGCGTGACAGGAATCGATCACCGCACGGTAGTTGTGTCATCTGATTGCGCGTATCGTCGCTTGGTCGTCCTTCACATCCGGCTCCACGGGAATCGATACGGCGGCGTGCACGGGTGACCCTGCGTGCGCGCGGCGGCTCCCGGGGTGTCGTGGTCGCACGGGTCACCACTGGGGAGAAGCATGGTTTTGCTGCATGTGCTGCGCGAGCTGGCCGGAGCAATGTCGATCGTCTGCGGGCTGGGCGTATTACTGGGCATTGCCTACACGATCACGGCCAGCGTGCTGGTCGGCCGGTTCTTTTCCCGGGCGGCGGCCGAGCCGCGCGATTATCCGGGCGTCACCGTCGCGAAGCCGCTGCACGGCGACGAGTGGCAACTCGTACAGCATCTCGAAAGCTTCTTCGTGCAGAATTATCCGGGGCCGGTCCAGCACCTGTTCGGCGTGCACGACGCGAACGACGAGGCGCTCGTGGCCGTCGAGGCGTTGCGGGCGCGCTACCCCGACGCGAACATCAAGGTCGTCGCCGATGCGCGGCTCTACGGGCCGAACCGCAAGATTTCCAATCTCGTGAACATGCTCGAACACGCGGAGTATTCGGTGCTCTGTCTCGCCGACAGCGACGTGCGGGTCGAGCGCGATTATTTGCGCGCCGTCGTCGGTGCGCTGCAGCAGCCGGAGGTCGGCATCGTGACGAGCGTGTATCGCGGCATCGCCTCGCCGGGCTTCTGGCCCGGCGTCGCCGTCGCGATGACGAACTACCATTTCCTGCCGGGCGTGATCACCGGGCTCTTCATCGGGCGCGCACGGCCCTGCTTCGGCCAGACGATCGCGATCACGCGCGCGACGCTCGAACGCATCGGCGGGCTCACGCGTTTCGCGCATCACCTGGCCGAGGATCATGCGCTGGGCGAGGCGGTGCGGCAGGTGGGCGCGCAGGTCGTCATTCCGCCGTTCGTCGTCGGGCATGCGTGCGTCGAGGAGACGTTCGCGAAGCTGTACGCGCACGAATTGCGCTGGAGCTGCACGATCCGCGCGGCGGACCGGCTCGGTCACGCCGGCTCGGTGCTGATGCACCCCGTGCCGCTCGCGCTGCTGGCGCTGCTGTTTTCCGGCGGCACGGCCGTCGCGTGCGGGCTGACGGTCGCGGCGCTTGCCGCGCGGGCGCTGCTGATGCTGAACACGAGCCGGGCGACCGGCGCGGGCCTGCGCGGCGCGCTGTGGCTGCCGTTCGTCGATCTCCTGCAGTTCTTCGTGTTCGTGTCGAGCTTCTTCTCGTCGCATGTCGTGTGGCGCGGCACGCGTTTTCGTGTCGACCGGGAAGGGCTGCTGTCGCCCGCGAGCGAATCATGACGACCCCAACGAACCCCGCTGCCGATGCCGCGGAGCGCAACGCCGCGCGGGGCGACGCACGGCTGCGCCACGTGGGGCAGGCGGCGGCGCTAGGCGGGCTCGCGCTCGCCGTGTGGCTGATCTGGCGCGAGCATCCGCTGGACATCCTGCATCGCCTGCAGATCGCCGGGGCCGGGCTGTTGCTCGCGGCGCTGGCGCACATGCTGCCGATGCTCGCGAATGCGTGGGACTGGCGGATGCTGATCCGCGGCCCGCGCCGGCCGTCGTTCGCGACGATGCTGAAACTCGTGTGGATCCGCGAATCGATCAACGGGTTGTTGCCGGTCGCGCGGATCGGCGGCGAGATCGTGTCGTTCGGCCTGCTGCGGCAGGCGGGCGTGCGGCCGGCCACCGCCGTCGCCAGCCTCGTCGCCGACATGCAGCTGACGCTGATCAGCCAGCTGGTGTACGCGCTGGTCGCGATCGGCTACGTGCTCGAGCACGTGTCGTCCGGTGCCGCGCGGGTGGCCGGCAACCTCGCGATCGGCATGGCCGCGCTGGTGCCGGTGCTGTTGCTGTTCGCGCTGGTGCAGCACGCGCGGCCGTTCGAACGCGCGATGCGGGTGCTCAACCGCGTCACGAGCGGCAAGGTGGTGGCGCTGGTCGGCGAATCGGCGCGCACCGATCAGTCGATCCGGATGATCTGGAGAAGGACCGGCATCGTCGTGCGTTATCTCGTGATCTGGCAGACGCTGCAGTTCGTCGGCTATGCGCTGGAAATCTGGCTCGCGCTGTATTTCCTCGGCGCGGAGCCAACCTTCGCGCAGGCGCTCGCGATCGAGGCGCTGATCCAGCTCGTGGGCAGCATCGCGTTCCTGATGCCGGGCGGCCTTGGTGTGCAGGAGGGCGGGTTCGTGCTGATCGGCGGGCTGCTCGGGTTCGACCCGCCGACCTGTCTCGCACTGGCCGGCGCTCGCCGCGTGCGCGACCTGCTGTTCTATCTGCCGGGCCTGCTGGCCTGGCAGTGGGCGGCCGGTTCGGCGAAGCGGCCGGGCGGAACGAAACGCGCGTCGTTGCCCATCGGGGAATCGGCCCGGCCGCATTGATGCGACCGGGCAGCCCGTGCCCGCCACGCTCGGCGGGCGGCGCGGGAATCAGCGCCGTTCGTCGGCGAGATGGCTGCGGATCACGTCCGCGAACGACGTATCGCCCGTCAGCCCGAGCGCTTCCGCGCGCGACGTATCCCAACGGCCCGGCCAGCTGCCGACGATCTTCTCGACGCGCTCGTCCGGCACATGGCGGATCAGCTTCACGACGTCATCGCCCGCGACTTCGCGCAGCGCCGCGATCATTTCGTCGACCGACACCGACAGGCCGGGCAGATTGATCACCCGTTTGTTGCCGAGCTTCGCGCTGTCGATCTCGCAGCCCGCGACGAGCGCTTCGATCGCGCCGCGCGGCGACAGCAGCCACAGCCGCGTCGAACCCGGCACCGGGCACACGCTTTCCTCGCCGTTCAGCGGCTCGCGGATGATGCCGCTCGCGAACGACGACGCAGCCGCGTTCGGGCGGCCCGGCCGCACGCTGATCGTCGGCAGCCGCAGCACGCGGCCGTCGACGAAGCCGCGCCGCGCGTAGTCGCACAGCAGCAGCTCGGCGATCGCCTTCTCGGCGCCGTACGACGATTGCGGGTTCAGCGCGGTGTCGTCCTGCACGACGTCGGGCAGCGTGCCGCCATAGACCGCGACGGAGCTCGTGAACACGACGCGCGGCCGATGGCCACGCGCGCGGCACACGTCGAGCAGCGTGCGCGACGCGTCGAGGTTGATCCGCATGCCGAGATCGAAATCGGCTTCGGCCTGCCCGCTGACGATTGCCGCGAGGTGGAAGATCGCGCCGGTCTGCGTGTCGATCGCGCGGTCGAGCACCGCGCGCTCGGCGATGTCGCCGACGATCGACGTCACGCGTGCGTCGCCGAAATCGCTGCCTGCGACGACGTCGAGCAGCACCAGCTCGTCGATCTTCTCGCTGCGGCCATCGGGGCCGGTGAGTTCGCCGCGCTCGAGCAGCTTGCGGGCGAGACGCTGGCCGAGAAAGCCGGCGCCGCCGGTGATCAGTACTTTCATGTTCTTTACCCTCGGAAGAATGCTGGAATTACAGGTACGGCTTGAGCCAGCCGAGCCCTTCGGACGTGCCGGCCTTCGGGCGGTACTCGCAGCCGATCCAGCCGTCGTAGCCGAGCGCGTCGATCAGCGCGAACAGATACGGGTAGTTGAGTTCGCCGATATCCGGCTCGTGGCGTTCGGGCACGCCCGCGATCTGGATATGGCCGATGCCTGCGAAATCGCGCTTGAGCTTCATCGCGAGATCGCCTTCGACGATCTGGCAGTGGTAGCAGTCGAACTGCACCTTCAGGTTCGGCGCGCCGACTTCCGCGCGGATCGCCTGGGCGTCGTCCTGGCGGCTCAGGAAATAGCCGGGCATGTCGCGTTGGTTGATCGGCTCGATCAGGATCGTGATGCCGTGCGCGGCGGCGGCCTGCGTCGCATGTCGCAGGTTCGCGAGGTAGGTGTCGCGATGGCGGGCGCGGTCGGCGCCCGGCGGCACCATGCCGGCCATCACGTGCAGCTTCCTGTTGCCGAGCACGCGCGCATAGTCGAGCGCCTGGTCGATGCCGCGCCGGAACTCGTCCTCGCGGCCCGGCAGCGATGCGGTGCCGCGTTCGCCCGCGGCCCAGTCGCCGGGCGGCGCGTTGAACAGCGCCTGTTCGAGGTGGTGCGCGTCGAGGCGCGCGCGGATATCCTCGGCGGCGAAGTCGTACGGGAACAGGTACTCGACGGCCTTGAAGCCGTCGTAGGCGGCAGCGGCGAAGCGTTCGAGGAACGCGTGCTCGGTGTACATCATCGAGAGGTTGGCGGCGAAGCGTGGCATGGCAGCGGGTCCTGTGAATGAATGGGGCGGGGCGCACGGCGCCCCGCGTCGAATGGCGGCCGGATCGTTCGTGGGGCGGATCAGCGGTTCACGAGTTTCGCGGGCGTGAGCCACACGGCGATCGCGCCGATCACGAGCATCGCGGCGAGCACGTACATGCCGGACGCCGTGCTGTGCGTGACGTCCTTCAGGTAGCCGATCACGTACGGGCTCGCGAACCCGGCGAGGTTGCCGACCGAGTTGATGATCGCGATCCCGGCCGCGGCCGCGGAGCCCGCGAGGAACGCGGTCGGCAGCGACCAGAACAGCGGGGCGCAGGTCAGCACGCCGCCCGCCGCGAGCGACAGGAACACGATCGACACCGCCGTATTGTGCGAGTACGACGCGGCGACCGCAAACCCGATTGCACCCATCAGCGCCGGCACGATCAGGTGCCAGCGGCGTTCGCGGCGCTTGTCCGCGCTGTGGCCGAACAGGTTCATCACGACGATCGCGACGAGGAACGGAATGGCCGACAGCAGGCCGATCTGCAGCGTATCGGTGATGCCGGTCGACTTGACGAGCGTCGGCATCCAGAACGTGAGGCCGTACTGGCCCGTGACGAACGCGAAGTAGATCAGCGACATCCACCACATGCGCGGGTCCGCGAACACGGCCTTCAACGAGTGGCCGTGCTGCTGCTGTTCCTGCGGCTGCGCGGCGATCTCGTCCTCCAGCAGCTGCTTCTCGCGCTCGTCGAGCCACTTCGCGCCGCGGATGCTGTTGTCGAGATACAGGATCGTCGCGATGCCGACGAGCACGGCCGGCACGGCTTCGATCATGAACATCCACTGCCAGCCGTGGAAGCCCGAGCCGCCGTGGAAGCGCTCCATGATCCAGCCCGACAGCGGGTTGCCGAAGATGCCCGACACGGGAATCGCGGACATGAACACCGCGATGATTTTCGCGCGGCGATGCGACGGGAACCAGTACGTGAGGTACAGGATCACGCCGGGATAGAAGCCGGCTTCCGCGAGGCCGAGCAGGAAGCGCAGCACGTAGAACTGCGTCGGCGTCTGCACGAACGCGAACAACGCGGACAGCAGGCCCCACGTGATCATGATTCGTGCGATCCAGATGCGTGCGCCGATGCGGTGCATCAGCAGGTTGCTTGGCAGTTCGAACAGAAAATAGCCCAGAAAGAAAATGCCGGCGCCGAGCCCGAACACCGTTTCGCTGAACGCGAGATCCTGTGACATCTGCAGCTTCGCAAAGCCGACGTTCACGCGGTCGAGATACGCGACCACGTAGCAGAGCATCAGGAACGGAACGATGCGCCAGAACACTTTCTTGTAGGTGCGGTCGAGTTCCGCGGCATGGGCGGGCGCGGCGGGCGAGCGGCCAGCGGCCGCGTCGAGAGCAGTCATCGTCGTCTCCAATGATGTCGTGTGCCGGCGGCGCGTACGTCGCCGGTCGTGTGTGTGCTGACGGAAGGGCCCGCGCACACGGCGGGCATGGGAATCGTTGCGCGGCGCGTCGCTACCAGCGCGCGCCGAAGCTGGCGCGCAGCTCGTCGAGCGCGACGGCGTCGAGCGGCTCGGGTTTCGGGTGCGTCATCAGCCACAGTCGCGCCGTTTCCTCGAGTTCCTCGAGCGCATACGACGCATGCGACACGGACGGTCCCCACATCACCGGGCCGAGGCGCTCGAGCAGCACGCCGCGCACCTGGTCGGCGAGCGCCGCGACTTCGGCGGCAACGCCCGGATCACCGGGGCGGCGGTAGCGGATCAGCGGAATGTGGCCGACCTTCATCACGTAGTACGGCGTGATCGGCGGCAGCACGTCGGTGTCGCGCCATACGCCCGCGAGCGTCAGCGCGACGAGATGCGTCGAATGCGTGTGGACGACGCCGTTCGCTTCGGCATTACGCGCGTAGATGCCGCGATGCAGCGCGAGCGTCTTCGACGGCTTGCCGCCCGATACGGGCTGGCCGTCGAGGCCGACTTTCGCGATGTCGTTCGGGTCGAGCCGGCCGAGGCATGCATCGGTCGGCGTGATCAGCCAGCCGTCGGCGAGGCGCGCGCTGATGTTGCCCGCGCTGCCGACCGCATGGCCGCGCGCATACAGGCTCGCACCGACCACGCAGATTTCTTCGCGCAGTTTCGCTTCGTCGCTCATCGTGCGGCTCCGTCCAGCGCGCGCAGCGCCTTGTCGAAAAAGTCCGTGGTGCCGAAGTTGCCGGACTTCAGCGCGAGGCCGAGCGGCTGCGCGTCGATGGTGGCCGTCGCCGGCACGCCCGGATCGATCTGCGCGCCGATCTGCAGCGACTTCACGTCGAGCGCCTGCACGACCGCGCCGGACGTTTCGCCGCCGGCGACGACGAACTTGCGCACGCCGAGATCGCGCAGGCCGCGCGCGATCGCCGCGAGCGTGGCTTCGACGAGATGGCCGGCCGCATCGACGCCCAGCGCCTGCTGCACGGCTTTCACTTCGTCGGGCGTCGCGGTCGCGTAGATCAGCACGGGCTGCGGCAGGTGCGCGCGCGCGAACGCGAGCGCCTGGTCGATGACGGGTTCGCCGCGCGAGGCCGCGAGCGGATCGATGCGGAAGCCCGGCCGCGTGGCGCGCCATGCGGCGACCTGCGCGTTGGTGGCCTTCGACGCGCTGCCGGCGAGCACCGTCGAGAGCCCTTCGATGCGCGGCAGCGACGCTGCGTTGTCGCGCTCGGGCAGTTGCTCCGCGCGACGGAAATTCGCCGGCAGGCCGAGCGCGATGCCCGAGCCGCCGGTGACGAGCGGCAGGCCCGCGCACGCTTCGCCTAGCACGTAGAGGTCGCGGTCCGACAGCGCGTCGGCGATCGCGAAGCGCACGCCTTCCGCGCGCAGTTGCTCGATCCGCGTACGCACGGCGGCCGCGCCCAGCGCGATCGTGTCGTAGCGGATCAGGCCGACCGGCGACTTCGTCTGCCGCTGCAGCACGCGCACGAGGTTCGCGTCCTCCATCGGCGTGAGCGGGTGGTTCTCCATCCCCGATTCGTTCAGCAGCACGTCGCCGACGAACAGGTGGCCGCGATAGATCGTGCGGCCGTTCTCGGGGAACGCCGGGCACGCGATCGTGAAGCCGCCGCCGGCCGCATCCAGCAGCGCATCGGCGACGGGCCCGATGTTGCCCGCGTCAGTCGAATCGAATGTCGAGCAGTACTTGAAGAAGAATTGCCGGCAGCCTTGCGCGCGCAGCCATTCGTAGGCGGCGAGCGATTGCGCGACGGCGTCGGCCGCGGGGATCGTGCGCGACTTCAGCGCGACGACGATCGCGTCGGCGTCGAGCGGGGTGCCTGCGGCGCCGTCGGCGGGCACGCCGATCGTCTGCACGGTGCGCATGCCGCTCTTCACGAGCATGTTCGCGAGATCGGTCGCGCCGGTGAAATCGTCGGCGATGCAGCCGAGCAGGGGACGGGAAGCGGAAGCGGTCATGGCAAGTACGTCGGTCGAATCAGCGGGCGGGCGGCAGCGTGATGCCGGGGAAAGTCTTGATCACGGCGGAATCGTCCTCGCCGCCGTGGCCGGCGCTCGACGCGCTCATGAACATCTGGTGCGCGGTGGCCGACAGCGGCAGCGGGAACTTGCTGCGGCGCGCGGTATCGAGCACGAGGCCGAGATCCTTCACGAAGATGTCGACGGCCGACAGCGGCGTGTAGTCGCCGTTCAGGATGTGCGGCACGCGGTTCTCGAACATCCACGAATTGCCGGCGCTGTGCGTGATCACGTCGTACAGCGCGTCCGCATCGACGCCTTCGCGCAGGCCGAGCGCCATCGCCTCGGCCGCCGCCGCGATGTGCACGCCGGCCAGCAACTGGTTGATGATCTTCACTTTCGAGCCGATGCCGTGCGCGTCGCCGAGGCGATAGACCTTGCCGGCGATCGCCGCGAGCACGTCCTCGCAGCCCGCATAGGCGGCGGCCGGGCCCGACGTCATCATCGTCATCTCGCCGGAGGCCGCGCGCGCGGCGCCGCCGGATACCGGCGCATCGAGCATCTGCAGGCCGGCCGCCTCGATCCGCGCGCCGAGCGCGACCGCGAATTCGGGCGCGACGGTCGCGCTGGCGATCACGACGCCGCCCGGTTTCATCGCCGCGACCGCGCCGTGCTCGCCGAACAGCACCGTTTCGGTCTGCGCGGCATTGACGACGAGCGTGACGACGACGTCGCACTGCGCGCCGAGTTCGGCCGGCGTCGCGCAGGCGATGCCGCCTTCGGCGGCGAACGCCTGCAGCACGGTGTCGCGCACGTCGCATGCGTGCACGCGCAGGCCGGCGCGCAGCAGCGAGCGGGCGACGCCGAGGCCCATCGCGCCGAGGCCGATGACTCCAACATTTCGTGACATGGTCAACCTTGATCGATTCGGGAGAGGGGCGGCGCGGCGGCCGCCGGGTTCAGCAGATACCGGCTTCCGCGAGGCGGCGGGCGGCGTTGTACATGTGCGTGCGCGCCGCGTTGCGTGCGGCCATCGGGTCGCGCGCGCGGATCGCGTCGGCGATCGCCGCGTGTTCCTCGCGCACCTGGCGCGAGAAGTCCTCGCGCGTCGCTTCGTTGCGACGCGTGACCTTCACGCCGGCTTCGAGGTACTGGTTCAGGAACTGCAGCGTCTTCAGGAAATACGGGTTGCCGGTGACGGCCGCGATCGTGCGGTGGAACGCGACGTCTTCCGCGACGCCGTCGCGCCCTTCGGCCACCGCATCGTCGATCTTGCGCAGCGCGTCGTCGATGTCGGCCATGTCTTCATCGGTGTGGTTCAGCGCGGCTTCGGCCGCGACCTCGGCCTCGATCGCGCGGCGCACCGCGAGCAGGTGCGGCAGCGACGTGGCTTCGACAGCCTCCGCATAGTCGATCCGCAGCGGCCGGATCGCGCCGTGCTGGTTCACGTACACGCCGCTGCCCTGGCGCGGCTCGACCACGCCTTCGTTCTTCAGCCGCGAGATCGCCTCGCGGATCACCGTGCGGCTCACGCCGAATTCCTGCGCGAGCACGGCCTCCGTCGGCAGCTTGCCGGTGGCGGAGAAACTGCCGACTTCGATCTGCTTGAGCAGTTGCTGCGCGACATGGTCGCTCATCGCACGGGCGGGAATTTTCTCGAACATGGTGCTCTGGATTGTCAGGTTATGTGGTCATCATACAAATTTGAATGGGCGACAGCATCCGGGATAACCCTCGGTGAGTGGGGCGCACCGTCGGTTAAGTTGATTGAAACCGGTTCCAATTGAATCGAAACCGATGCGTTCGAGTGTCGTGTCGCGATCGGTTGGAAAAGGAGCGGGTGCCCGTCGCCGTCAGTCGGCGATGTCCTCGACGGCGTCCGCCGCGATTGCCGCGCCGGCTTCCGCCACTTCCCCGCCACGCTCCCGATACGTCGCAGGCGGCACGCCGAACTGCTTGCGGAATTCGCGCCCGAGGTGCGACGCATCCGCGAATCCGCAGCTCGACGCGATATCGGCCACCGTGCGGTCCGAGCTCGTCAGCAGCCACGCGGCCGTGCGCAGCCGTACCTGCTTCGCGAACGCCTGCGGGCTCTTGCCCGTTTCCGCCTTGAACAGCCGCTCGAGCTGCCGCGTCGACAAATCGAGCTTGCTCGCGAGCTCGTCGAGCGACAGCGCACGCCCGACATGCTGTTCCATCAGGAGAATCGCGCGCTTGACCTTCGGGTGCGTCGCCGGCTCGAGGCCCGGCGGATGCGGCTGCGGCGCGTTGCCTTTCTGCATCTCGCCGACCAGCAGGATGCGCAGCGCCTTCTGCACGGTCGCGTGATCGAAATGGCGCAGCAGGATCGCTGCGGCGACGTCGATCGACGCGCGGCCGCCCGAGCAGGTGATGCGGCGCCGGTCGATCACGAACAGCCGGTCGGCGATCAGCAGGTCGGGATCGGCGGCCGGAAAGCGCTCGATGAAATCCCAGTAGTGGAACCAGCTCACGCAGGTGCGGTAGCCGTCGAGCACGCCGGCCCGCATCAGCGTGAACACGCCGGTGCAGATGCCGACGACCGTCGCGCCGCCCGCCGCCGCGCGGCGGATGAAGTCGAGTGTCTCGGGGCCCGCCTGCGGCCCCGAATGCAGCAGCCCGCCGACCACCACCACATAGTCGAACGGCTCGGCCGCGTCGAACGTTTCCCACGGCGTGATCTGGATCCCGCAGCTTGCGCGCACCGGCGCGAGGGTCTCGCCGATCACGCTCCACGCGCAGCGCACGGGCTTGCTGTAGTCGCCGTCGTCCGCCGACAGCCGCAGCATGTCGACGAAGCCGGAGAAGGCCGTCAGCGTGAAGTTCGGCAGCAGCACGATGCCGAAGCGGATACGCCGCGGCGCGGGTTCTGCGAGGGGGGAAGCGGGTACGTCGGTTGTCATCGCGGCCAATCTCTTCACGCCGGGCGGGCGGTCTCACTCAGTCTGTTGATACGGGTCATGCGGGTACGGCGGCCGGGCGGGGCGGATGCAGCCAGCGTCGCTGATCGGTTCCGGCACGACTTGTGGTTTTCCGTCGCGAACCATCGCCAAAACGCACTTTCGGGCCTGCCGGCGGGGCGCTTGGCGGCGGTATCCCACGCCGATGCCGTTTTTGTTCTATCGGCCGATTTTACGCTTTGATGTACTGGCGCCAACGTCATTTCACGTGTGTCCCACCCAGAGGAAGCCAATGAACGTCAGCGTCTTCGACCTGTTCAAGATCGGCATCGGCCCGTCCAGTTCGCATACGGTCGGCCCGATGATCGCCGCGTGCCGCTTCGCGTCGCACGTGGAGGACGCGAACCTGCTCGGTTTCGTGCGCCGCGTGCGGGTCGAACTATACGGCTCGCTCGGCGCGACCGGCAAGGGCCACGGCACCGACAAGGCCGTGCTGCTCGGTCTCGAGGGCCACCTGCCCGACACGATCGATCCGGACCTGATCGAGCCGCGGCTCGCCGCGATCCGCGCGGAGAAGGCGCTGTCGCTGCTCGGCAAGCAGACCGTCCGTTTCGAGGAAAAAGAGCACATCGGCTTCTATCGCAAGCTGATGAGCGGCACGAGCATCGTGCACCCGAACGGGATGCGCTTCCAGGCATTTGACGAGCACGGCCAGCTGCTCGTCGAGAAAGAGTATTACTCGGTCGGCGGCGGCTTCGTCGTGAACCGCGACGGCGATCGCGTGAACGGCGTGCGCGCGGCGGTCGAGGTGCCGTATCCGTTCCGCACCGGCGACGACCTGATGCGCCAGTGCCGCGAGCACGGGCTGTCGATCGCCGAGCTGATGATGCGCAACGAATGCGCGCTGCGTCCCGCCGACGAAGTGCGCGCCGGGCTGCTCGCGATCTGGCGCACGATGGCCGCCTGCGTCGAGCGCGGCTGCAAGGTCGAGGGCGACCTGCCGGGCCCGATGCGCGTGAAGCGCCGCGCGGCCGAGCTGAACAATCGTCTGCGCGCGCGTTCGGAAGAGTCGCTGCGCGACCCGCTGTCGATGCTCGACTGGGTCAACCTGTATGCGATGGCCGTCAACGAGGAGAACGCGGCGGGCGGCCGGGTCGTCACCGCGCCGACCAACGGCGCGGCCGGCGTGATTCCCGCGGTGCTGCACTACTACGTGAAGTTCGTGCCGGGCTCGAACGAAGCCGGCATCGTCGAATTCCTGATGACGGCCGCGGCGATCGGGATCATCTACAAGGAAACCGCGTCGATCTCCGGCGCGGAAGTGGGTTGCCAGGGCGAAGTGGGCGTCGCGTGCTCGATGGCCGCGGCCGCGCTCGCCGCGGTGATGGGCGGCACGCCCGACCAGGTCGAGAACGCGGCCGAGATCGGCATGGAGCACAACCTCGGGATGACCTGCGACCCGGTCGGCGGGCTCGTGCAGATCCCGTGCATCGAGCGCAACGCGATGGGCGCGATCAAGGCGCTGAACGCATCGCGCATGGCGCTCAAGGGCAATGGCCAGCACTACGTGTCGCTCGATTCGGTCATCAAGACGATGCGCGAGACGGGCGCCGACATGAAGACGAAATACAAGGAAACGTCGCGCGGCGGTCTGGCCGTGAACGTCATCGAATGCTAAACGAAGGATCACTCACATGAGCCGCTACTCGATATTCAGCCTGTTCCGCAACGGCCTCTCGTATCACGAGAACTGGGAAAAGCAGTGGAAGAGCCCGGAACCGAAGAAGGAATACGACGTCGTGATCGTCGGCGGCGGCGGCCACGGCCTCGCGACCGCGTATTACCTCGCGAAAGAGCACGGGATCACGAACGTCGCGATCCTCGAGAAGGGCTGGATCGGCGGCGGCAACACCGCGCGCAACACGACGATCGTCCGCTCGAACTACCTGTGGGACGAATCGGCCGCGCTGTACGAGAAGGCGATGAAGCTGTGGGAAGGGCTGTCGCAGGACCTGAACTACAACGTGATGTTCAGCCAGCGCGGCGTGATGAACCTGGCGCACACGCTGCAGGACGTGCGTGACACCGAGCGCCGCGTGAACGCGAACCGGCTGAACGGCGTCGACGCCGAATTCCTGACGCCCGCGCAGATCAAGGAAATCGAGCCGACCATCAACCTGAACAGCCGCTACCCGGTGCTCGGCGCATCGATCCAGCGCCGTGCAGGCGTGGCGCGTCACGACGCGGTGGCCTGGGGCTTCGCGCGCGGCGCGGATCGCGCCGGTGTCGACATCATCCAGAACTGCCAGGTGACGGGCATTCGCCGCGAAGGCGGCGCGGTGGTCGGCGTCGATACGGTGAAGGGCTTCATCAAGGCGAAGAAGGTCGCGGTGGTCGCGGCCGGCAACACGACGACGCTCGCCGACATGGCCGGCGTGCGCCTGCCGATCGAGAGCCACCCGCTGCAGGCGCTGGTGTCCGAGCCGATCAAGCCGGTCGTCAACTCGGTGATCATGTCGAACGCGGTGCACGCGTACATCAGCCAGTCCGACAAGGGCGACCTCGTGATCGGCGCCGGCATCGACCAGTACACGGGCTTCGGCCAGCGCGGCAGCTTCCACATCATCGAAAGCACGCTGCAGGCGATCGTCGAGATGTTCCCGGTGTTCTCGCGGGTGCGGATGAACCGCCAGTGGGGCGGCATCGTCGACGTGTCGCCGGACGCGTGCCCGATCATCACCAAGACCGACGTGAAGGGCCTCTATTTCAACTGCGGCTGGGGCACCGGCGGCTTCAAGGCGACGCCCGGCTCGGGCTGGGTGTTCGCGCACACGATCGCCCGCGACGAACCGCACCCGCTGAACGCGCCGTTCGCGCTCGACCGTTTCTACACGGGCCACCTGATCGACGAGCACGGCGCTGCCGCCGTCGCGCACTGACCGCTACCGCCCAGACACAGGAGAAAGAAACATGTTGCTGATCGAATGTCCGTGGTGCGGGCCGCGCGCCGAATCCGAGTTCTCGTGCGGCGGTGAAGCCGACATCGTGCGCCCCGTGAACAACGAGAATATGACCGACCGCGAATGGGGCGAGTACGTGTTCATGCGCGAGAACAAGCGCGGGCTGCACAAGGAGCAGTGGCTGCACACGCAGGGCTGCCGCCGCTGGTTCAAGGCCACCCGCGACACGGTGACCTACGATATCAAGGGCTACGAAAAGTTCGGTGGCGAAGCTGCCGGCAACGCACACGAAGAGGGCACGAGCAAATGAGCCAGAAAGACCGCCTCGGCACCGGTGGCCGCATCAATCGCGCGATTCCGTTGACCTTCACGTTCAACGGCCGCACGTATCAGGGCTTCCAGGGCGACACGCTCGCGTCCGCGCTGCTCGCGAACGGCGTGCACTTCGTCGCGCGCAGCTTCAAGTACCACCGCCCGCGCGGGATCGTGACGGCCGACGTCGCGGAACCGAACGCCGTCGTGCAGCTCGAATCGGGCCCGTACACGGTGCCGAACGCGCGCGCGACCGAGATCGAGCTGTACCAGGGGCTCGTCGCGTCCAGCGTGAATGCGGAGCCGTCGCTCGAGAACGACAAGTACGCGATCAACCAGAAGCTGTCGCGCTTCCTGCCGGCCGGCTTCTATTACAAGACCTTCATGTGGCCGCGCAACATGTGGCCGAAGTACGAAGAGAAGATCCGCGAAGCGGCCGGCCTCGGCAAGGCGCCGGAAGCGCTCGACGCCGATCGCTACGACAAGTGCTACGCGCACTGCGACGTGCTCGTGGTCGGCGGTGGCCCGTCGGGCCTCGCGGCCGCGCATGCGGCGGCCACGGCCGGCGCGCGCGTGATCCTCGTCGACGACCAGCGCGAGCTCGGCGGCAGCCTGCTGTCGTGCCGCGCCGAGATCGACGCGAAGCCCGCGCTGCAGTGGGTCGAGAAGATCGAGGCCGAGCTGCGCAAGCTGCCCGACGTGACGATCCTGTCGCGTAGCACCGCGTTCGGCTACCAGGACCACAACCTCGTGACGGTCACGCAGCGTTTGACCGATCACCTGCCGGTGTCGATGCGCAAGGGCACGCGCGAGCTGCTGTGGAAGGTCCGCGCGAAGCGCGTGATCCTCGCGACCGGCGCGCACGAGCGGCCGATCGTGTTCGGCAACAACGACCTGCCGGGTGTAATGCTCGCCGGCGCGGTGTCCACCTACGTGCATCGCTTCGGCGTGCTGCCGGGCCGCAACGCGGTCGTGTTCACGAACAACGATCGCGCGTACCAGACCGCGCTCGACCTGAAGGCGTGCGGCGCGAAGGTGACGGTCGTCGATTCGCGCGCGTCGTCGAACGGTGCGCTGCCGGCCGCCGCGAAGCGGCAGGGCGTGACGGTGATGAGCGGCGCGGTCGTGACGGGCGCATCGGGCAAGTGGCGCGTATCGTCGGTCGACGTCGCGTCCTACTCGAACGGCCAGACCGGCGGCAAGCTGCAGACGCTGCCGTGCGACCTCGTCGCGATGTCGGGTGGCTTCAGCCCGGTGCTGCACCTGTTCGCGCAGTCGGGCGGCAAGGCCTGCTGGAACGACGAGAAGGCCTGCTTCCTGCCGGGCAAGCCCGTGCAGGCGGAAGCGAGCATCGGCGCAGCAGCCGGCGAATTCGGCCTGGCCCGTGCGCTGCGACTCGCGGTCGATGCAGGCGTGGAAGCCGCGAAGGCGGCGGGTTTCACCGCAGAGCAGCGCGCGGTCGCGCCGCAGGTCGCGGAAACCGTCGAAGGCGCACTGCAGCCGCTGTGGCTGGTCGGCAGCCGTGAAGCCGCGGCGCGCGGGCCGAAGCAGTTCGTCGACTTCCAGAACGACGTGTCGGCCGCGGACATCCTGCTGGCCGCACGCGAAGGCTTCGAGTCGGTCGAGCACGTGAAGCGCTACACGGCGATGGGCTTCGGCACCGACCAGGGCAAGCTCGGCAACATCAACGGGATGGCGATCCTCGCGGGGGCGCTCGGCAAGACGATTCCGGAAACGGGCACGACGACGTTCCGCCCGAACTACACGCCCGTGTCGTTCGGCACGTTCGCAGGCCGCGAGCTCGGCGATTTCCTCGACCCGATCCGCAAGACCTGCGTGCACGAGTGGCACGTCGAGCACGGCGCGCTGTTCGAGGACGTCGGCAACTGGAAGCGGCCGTGGTACTTCCCGAAGAACGGCGAGGATCTCCATGCGGCCGTGAAGCGCGAATGCCTGGCGGTGCGCAACAGCGTCGGCATCCTCGACGCGTCGACGCTCGGCAAGATCGACATCCAGGGGCCGGACGCGGTGAAGCTGCTGAACTGGATGTACACGAACCCGTGGAACAAGCTCGAAGTGGGCAAGTGCCGCTACGGGCTGATGCTCGACGAGAACGGGATGGTGTTCGACGACGGCGTGACGGTGCGCCTCGCCGACCAGCATTTCATGATGACGACCACGACGGGCGGCGCGGCGCGCGTGCTCACGTGGCTCGAGCGCTGGCTGCAGACCGAATGGCCCGACATGAAGGTGCGGCTGTCGTCGGTCACCGATCACTGGGCGACGTTCGCGGTGGTCGGCCCCAAGAGCCGCAAGGTCGTGCAGAAGGTGTGCCAGGACATCGACTTCGGCAACGAGGCGTTCCCGTTCATGAGCTACCGGAACGGCACGGTTGCAGGCGCGAAGGCGCGCGTGATGCGGATCAGCTTCTCGGGCGAGCTCGCGTATGAAGTGAACGTGCCGGCGAATGCGGGCCGCGCGGTGTGGGAAGCGCTGATGGCGGCCGGTGCCGAGTTCGACATCACGCCGTACGGCACCGAGACGATGCACGTGCTGCGTGCGGAGAAGGGCTACATCATCGTCGGCCAGGATACCGACGGCTCGATTACGCCGTACGACCTCGGGATGGGCGGGCTCGTCGCGAAGTCGAAGGACTTCCTCGGCAAGCGTTCGCTTGCGCGCTCGGACACCGCGAAGGAAGGCCGCAAGCAGTTCGTCGGCCTGCTGACCGAGGACGAGCAGTTCGTGCTGCCGGAAGGCGCGCAGATCATCGCGAAGGACACGCAGGTGTCGGCGGTCGATCCGACGCCGATGCTCGGCCACGTGACGTCGAGCTATTACAGCCCGATCCTGAAGCGCTCGATCGCGCTCGCGGTGGTGAAGGGCGGCCTGAACAAGATGGGCGAGAGCGTCGTGATTCCGCTGGCCAACGGCCGCCGCATCACCGCGACGATCTCGAGCCCGGTTTTCTACGATACCGAAGGGGTGCGCCAGCATGTGGAATGAAACCAGAAACCAGACGCAGGTGGCGGGCGCGGGCGGCGTGACGCTTGAATCGCCGTTCGTCGGCGCGGCCGACGTGCTGAAGCCGCACCAGGCGCGCGCCTCGAAGAAGTTCACGCTGCGCGAGCGGCCGTTCCTCGATCTCGTCAACGTGCGCGGCGAGTTGAGCGATCCGGCGTTCGTGAGCGCGTTCGAGCGCGTGGTCGGCTGCCGGCCGCCCGCGGCGCCGAACACGGTCGCGCGCGGTGCCGAGTACGACGTGCTGTGGCTCGGCCCCGACGAGTGGCTCGTGCGCTCGAACGGGCCCGTGCCGGCCGGCGTGCTCGAAGCGAAGCTCGCGGAAGCCGTGCAGGGCACGTATTCGGCGGCCGTCGACGTCGGCAGCGGCTATACGGTAGTCGAGATCAGCGGCGAACGCGTGCGCGACGTGCTCGCCCGCGGCTGCCCGCTCGATCTCCATCCGCGTGCGTTCAAGCCGGGCCAGTGCGCGCAGTCGCATTACTTCAAGTCGTCGATCGTGCTGATCCCGACCGGTGACGATGCGTTCGAGATCGTCGTGCGCCGCAGCTTCGCCGACTACTTCGTGCGCATCATGCTCGACGCGGCCGCGCCGCTCGCATCATGAAGCCGTTCGACGAACCGTTCGTGGCGATCGACGCGCCGCGCCTGCGCGGGCGCGGCTGGAGCGTGTTCGTCGACGAACTGAAGGTGCCCGCGCGGATCGGCATTCATGCGCACGAGCATGAAGCGCCGCAGCCGATCGTGATCGATGCACGGCTCGGCTACCGGTGCGAGCCGAGCGAGCAGGGCGAGTGGATCGATTACGACGGTTATTGCGCGCGCCTTGCCGCGTTCCTGTCGCACAAGCCGCATACGCGGCTGCTCGAGACGCTCGTCGCCGATATCGCGGTGCTGTCGTTCCGTGAGTGGCCGGCGCTGGAGTCGCTGACGCTGTCGGTGTACAAGCCGAAGATCCGACCCGGCACGAAGCGGGTCGGCGTGTCGCTGGACTGGACGCGCGGGGATTATTTGCGGTGGACGGGGGCGGCGGGGCAGTTTTGAGGCAGGAGAGGCGGCCGACGAGCGCATCGAAACGATGCCGGTCGGCTGCCGGCCGTGGCACTTGCTGGTCTGTATAGTTCCTGAAATATGAGAATAATGCGTCGACTGTGAGCATGTTGGCGTTTGTTCCTGAAATATGAGAACAATTGGCCGGCGCTGACATTCAAGCCTATAATTCCGATATTCTCGTAACAATGCCGTCGAAACCCGTTCGTCGGCGTTTTGTTCCTGGTATCCCGGAATTATGGCCCGCACCTTACCCCGCCCGATTGCATCACCCGACCCGCTCGCGCAGGATCTCGCGGCGCTGGGTGCGCTCGTCCGCAACCGGCGGGCGCAGAACCAGATGCGGATCGACGACGCAGCCGACATGCTCGGCGTCTCAAAGGACGTGCTGTCGCGGCTCGAAAACGGCCGGGCGGTGAGCCTCGACAAGTTGTTCAAGGTGCTCGACGGTCTGGGACTCAATTTGCTCGTCGTACCGAAGCGCGAAGTGCCCGTCGCTCGCAAGGCATTGCATGAACTTGCCGAGCCGACTGTTCCGGCGGAGTCGCGGGAGGGCGCGTGATGGTTCATCGCCTGCGCATCTCGACCAACGGTTCCCCCGTCGGGCAACTGACTTACGACGCCCGTCAGGATGACTACGGTTTTTCGTATGACCCGGCGTGGCAGGCGCGCGCCGATGCGTTCGCGTTGTCGCCGTGCATTCCGCTCGACGGTCGTTCGCTACCTGCGGGCGCGGTGCAGCGCTTCATCGGCAATCTGTTGCCCGAGGGGCGTGCGCTCGACGTGGCCGCGGCGATGTATCAGCTATCGAAGGACAACGTTTTCGGCTTGATCCGGATGCTCGGCAAGGAGCCGGTCGGTGCGCTGAGTTTCCTGCCGGACGACGGAGAGAATGCACAGGCCCCGGCAGCCCTTGAGTCCGAACGTCGCGTGATATCCGCGGAAGAGTTGACCGACCGCATTCGCAAGCGTGACGCGATTCCGTTTCCGGTATGGGACGGCCAGGTTCGTCTGTCGATTGCCGGCCATCAGGACAAACTGCAGGTGCTGGTCGAGGGGGAGCAAGTTGCACTCGTCGAAGGGGCGCTCAGCAGCACGCACATTCTGAAGCCGGAGTCCGGCAACCCGCATGCGCCGTTCATGGTCGCCAATGAGCACTTCTGCATGTCACTGGCCGCGAGAATGGGGCTGCCAGTGGCGCCCGTCGAGATTCGCCGCATCCCGGAACCCATTCTGCTCATCGAGCGCTTCGACCGGATCGTCACGACCGAGCCGGACGATCCGACGCGCGTCAGTGCGGTGCGGCGCCTTCATGTCATCGATGGATGCCAGGCATTGGACTTGCCGGCAACGCTCAAGTACGAGCGCAACCTCGGTAACAACGCGGACGTGCGCAATATTCGCGAAGGCGTGAGCTTCGAGAAGCTGTTCTCGCTGACGCCGTATCTCGAGGCCCCGGCAGCCGCGCGCACGGCCATGCTGCGCTGGGCCCTGCTGCAACTGCTGATCGGCAACAGCGACGCGCATGGCAAGAACATCTCGTTTTTCGTCAGCGGTGGCGGGCTTGCGCCGGCGCCGCTTTACGACCTCGTTTGCGTCAACGTGTATGGCGACGCGTACGTCCAGGATATGGCGATGGCTTATGGAGATGTGTTTCGCACGGAGGAACTGACCGCGTTCGCGCTCGCGGATTTTGCGCATCGCACACGGATTCGGCCGTCGTTCGTCGCGCGCGAAATGTCGAAGATGGCGAGCCTGGCGAAGAAGCTGGCACCTGAATTGGCGGCGTCCGACATTTACGTGGGCGACGAACGTGGATGGGTAGGCAATATTTCGGAGTACGTGTGTACCCAGGCCGACCGCGTGCTGCGTATTGCGCCTCTGGTGTCCAAGGTGAACATCGATCTGCTTTGAAATCGGGCATTCACCGGGCGATCGCAGCGACATCCGTTCCAGCCTGTCGTTGCGATCACGCTGAGCCGAGGCGTCAAGCTGCAGCCGCCCCATCCAGCGCCGGATAGTCGACATACCCGCGCGCATCGCCGCCGAAGAATGTCTCGCGCCGCGCGTCGTTCATCGGCGCGCCGGTCTTCACCCGCGTCACGAAATCCGGATTCGCCAGCACCATCTGCCCGTACGCTTCGAGATCGGCCAGCCCCGACGTCACGTCCGTGCCGATCGCGTCGCGCGTGCGGCCCGGACGGTTCAGGATCAGCGTGCCGCTCCAGCGCGCGCGCAGGTCGGCCAGCAGCGCTTCGTTGCCCTGATGCATCACGTGCAGGTAGGCGAGGCCGAGCCGGTCGAGCTCCGTCGCGAGATGGCGATACAGGTCCGGCCCTTCCGCACCTTCGTCGAGGCCGCCCAGCGTATTGCCGGGCGATACGCGGATGGCCGTGCGATCCGCGCCGATCTCGTCGGCGATCGCCGTGGCCACCTCGATCGCGAAGCGCGCGCGGTTCTCGATCGAGCCGCCGTACGCGTCGGTGCGCGTGTTGGCATTCGGCGCGAAGAACTGCTGGATCAGGTAGCCGTTCGCGCCGTGGATCTCGACACCGTCGGCACCCGCCTCGATCGCGCGGCGCGCGGCGATGCGGAAGTCGTTCACGGTCTCGCGCACTTCGTCGAGCGTCAGCGCACGCGGCGCGGGGATGTCCAGCATCCCCTTCATCGTGAACATTTGCGCGTTCGGCGCGATCGCCGACGGCGCGACGGCCTGCCGGTGATGCGGCGTATTGTCGGGATGCGACATGCGCCCGACGTGCATCAACTGGATGAACAACCGGCCGCCGCGGGCATGCACGCGGTCGCTGATCGCCTTCCAGCCGGCGACGTGCGCGTCGGTATAGATGCCGGGCGTCGTCAGGTAGCCTTGCCCGTCGTCCGACGGCTGCGTGCCTTCGCTGACGATCAGGCCGAGGCTCGATCGCTGCGCGTAATACTCGGCGGCCCATTCGCCGGGCGTGCCGTCGAAGGCGGCGCGGCTGCGGGTCATCGGCGCCATGACCAGGCGGTTTTCCAGCGTATATCGGCCCACGCGGACCGGGGTGAACAGTTGGCTCATGATGCGTCAGCTCCTCGAGAGTCGGGACGGTGGCACCGGGTCGGTGCCCCCTCGGGCGCCGGCCGCGCACGGGTGTGCCGACCTCGCCTCCACGCACCCATCATCCATTGCTTCCTTTTCGGGATAAACCGGGTAATCTGGATAACATTGATCCATTGATGGAGCAGTGGGCATGGAACTACTGAACGACATGGCGCTGTTCGTCGAAGTCGTGAAGGCGAAGGGTTTTCGCAGTGCGGCCGAGACGCTGGGGATGCCGAACTCGACGCTGTCGCGGCGCATCAGCGCGCTGGAGAAGGCGATCGGGCTGCGGCTGCTGCATCGCACGACGCGCCGGATCGAACTGACCGAGGCCGGCCAGCTCTACTTCGAGCGCTGCAAGCGCATCGTCGACGAGGCGCGGCTCGCGCACGAGCAACTCGGCGGGTTGCTGGCGGAGCCGACCGGCGTGCTGCGCGCATCGTTTCCGGTCGATTTCGCGGTGACCTACCTGGCGCCGCTGATCGTCGAGTTCTCGACGCGTTACCCGAAGCTGACATTCGATTTCGAGCTGACGTCACGGCGGGTCGATCTGGTGAGCGAACCGTTCGACGTGGCGATCCGCTTGGGTGAATCCGACGATTCTCAACTGATCGCGCGCCGGCTGGCCACGCTCGGGAACTACCTGTATGCGTCGCCCGGCTATCTCGCGCGCGAGGGCGAGCCGCGCACGCCGGACGACCTGGCGCGGCACGCGTGCCTCAGCCTGGCGAGGGCCGGCACGTGGACGCTGCACGACGGCACGCACACCGTCGCGGTACCGGTGAGCAGCCGCTTCGCGGGAAACAGCGTCGGCATGTTGCGGCGCCTGGCCACGCTCGATGCGGGCATCATCGTGCTGTCCGAAGCGATCGTCGCGGACGATCTGGCCGCCGGCCGGCTGCGCCGCGTGATGCCCGCATGGGAAGGCGAGCCGATTGCGGTCTACGCGATGACGGAAACGCGGCTGCTGCCCGCGAAGACGCAGCATTTCATCGAGTTCTTGCGGGAGCGCTTCGTGCAGGCGTGACGGGCGGGTAGCCGTTCGTCGTTCAGTTCTGCGCTGGCGGCGGTGCGTCCAGCTGCGCTTCCCATTTCTTCAGGATGCGCGTGCGTGCCTGGCTGAAATCGACCCAGCAGTTCATCCGCGCGTCTTCCGGGATCATCTGCTGCGGATTGGCGGCTTTCACGTAGTCGCAGGTGTCGTCGGCGAAGCGGGTCCAGCTTGCCTGCGACTTCGCGAGCGCGCTGGCGGCATCGGGGTTGCGCTGCTTGAGCTTGTGCTCGAGCGACCGGTATGCGCGCTCGACGGCCTGATCGTTCTGACCGAGTACACAGGTCCGTACGTCGTTCATCGTCAGCGCGTGTTTCTCGCAATCGACGGTGGCAAACGCGGTGGTGTGGCCGATCGCCAGCGCGGCGACGGCAAGGAAGCGGGGGGCGTGGCGCATGCGCGTCGAACGAAGGGGGGACTAGTTGCCGCGGGCCGACGTCGGGCTCGTCTTTTCGCTGACCGGCACCATGCGGGCCTTCGCATCGTTCGCGGAATTCGCAGGACTTGAGGCTTTCGCATCGTCGTCAGGTTCAAGCACGAAGCGGAACGAGTCGACGCGCTGCATCACCTTCGCCGCATACGCGTTCGAACCGCCGCTGTAGCTCCTCAGTCCGGCCCGCACGTCGCCACCGGCCGCCCTCACGTAGCCCGACAGGATCGCGGAGCCGACTTCGACGTTCGCGTTCGGGTCGGTCAGGTCCTTCACGTTGCGCACCAGGCCGCGGTGCGCGGTCGGCACGACCTGCATCAGCCCGGTCGCGCCATGCTGGCCGCGCGCCTTTTCCTGGAAGCGAGATTCGATCGAAATAATGGCGTAAACGAGCGCGGGAGGCAGTGAATATTTCGTCGCAGTGACGCTCACGATATCGGCGAGCTTCGCGGCCCGTTCCTTCGCGACGCCGAACTTCTTCGTCAGGTAGGACGTGATGCGGCGGTTTGCTTCGTTCGGCTGATCGTTGGCGTCGGCGAGCGGCGCGGATGCGACGGACGGCGCCGATGCGGCTGCTTCGGGCGCGGACGCAGGCAGTGCGGGCGCTTGCTGCGCCGACGCCTGTTGCGCGATGCCGAGCGAAAGCACGATCAGCCAGAGAAACCGTCGCATGGTGGAGTGCGGGGAATGGGAAGGCGCCTAGTATATCGGCCAATTGCCGCCGGTGGTCGAGTGCCGGTTCGAATGAAAGCGGCATGTAGGCTTGTGTCGCGGCGAGCCGATCGAGGCGCCGATCGTTGCACGGACACGCATCGGAGTCCGGACGAACGCTAGTTGATGATCTCGCCGGTGCCGGTTTCGATGCGGATTCTGAGCTGCTGGATGAACGCCGGATCGTAGGGTTCCCAGCTATCGAGTTCGCCGACGATCTTCAAAGGCGATGTGCTTCGATACGATCGCGTCGGATTGCCCGGGAATTTCTTGTCCGTGACGTTCGGGTCGTTTTCGAATTCGCCGGTGGGTTCGACGATATAGACCCGCGGCCGGCCGTCGCCTTTGGCCATTTCCGCAGCCAGGCCGGCGCCTTTGGGCAAAGCCGTGAAGTAGATGTGATTCATCACGACGTCGTCGCGATAATTCGATCGGAAGCCTGCCGTCAGCAAGTCGCCGATCCGCAAATCCGCTTTCGTGCCATGAAAAAACGGGCCGGTGTCCGAAACGGTCATGGTTTCCCCCTTCTAAAAATCGCGCAACGGCTTCTACGCGCGCCGTGCGGCCGCCACCCGTGCAATCGCGCCGATCGCATCGCTGACGAGCACCGCGAGCAGCCCGACGATCACGCCGCCCTGCAGCACGAACGCGGTATTCGACGTCTGCAGCCCCGCGATGATGACGTCGCCGAGCCCGCGCGCGGCGACCGTCGAGCCGATCGTCGCGGTGCCGAGATTGATCACGACCGCGAGCCGCACGCCGTTGACGATCACCGGAAACGCGAGCGGCAGCTCGACCGACACGAGTTGCTGCCAGCCGCTCATCCCCATCCCGCGCGCGGCATCGACGACGTCGCGCGGCACGTCCTCGAGCCCCGCGATCGTGCTTTCGAACACGGGCAGCAGGCCATACAGCACGAGCGCGATCAGCACGGGCTTCAGGCCGAAGCCGACGGCCGGCACCGCGAGCGCGAGCACCGCGACGGGCGGGAAGGTCTGGCCGATGTCGACGACGCTGCGCGCGACCGGCAGGAAATCCGCGCCCCACGGCCGCGTGACCGCGATACCGGCCGCGACCGCGACGATCGTGCCGATCACGCTCGACAACGCGACCGTGCCGAGATGCGCGAGCGTGAGGTCGAGCAGGCTCGCGCGATCGTAGATCACTGGCGCGCCGTTGTCGGCGAACGGCGCGAACAAGCCTTGCAGCCAGGCGGGTCGCAACAGCAGCACGAGCAGCAGCGCGAGCGCGGCCGCGCGTGCGAGGTAGGCGGGAAGTGCCGACCGCCCGGGCCGCGTGCTGCCGTGCGTCGTCATGCGGGCTTCCTTGCGTGCGCGCGGATCGCATCGAGCGTGATGCGGCGCGTGTTGCGGCCGTCGCCATCTTCCACTGGAAGCACATCGACACCGCGCCACAGCAACTCCGACACCGCATCGCGCAGCGTGCGCGTCGCGGCGATCGGTTCGCCGTCGGCATGACCGGGTTCGGCCACCGCATCGATCGGCGTCAGCGCGAGCAGGCGCAGCGGCCGGTCGACGCCGGCGACCAGCTGTTCGACGACGCCGGCTGCCGGCTTGCCGAGAATCTCGGCAGGCGTTGCGACCTGCAGCAGCCGGCCGCCGTCCATGACCGCGATCGTGTCGCCGAGCTTCAGCGCTTCCTCGATATCGTGCGTGACGATCACGACGGTGATGCCGAGGCGGCGCTGCAAGGCAAACAGGTCGTCCTGCGCCTTGTTGCGGATGATCGGGTCGAGCGCGCCGAATGGCTCGTCCATCAGCAGCATCGCGGGCTCGGCCGCGAGCGCGCGCGCGACGCCGACGCGCTGCTGCTGGCCGCCCGACAGTTCGTGCGGCAGCTTGCCCGCGAACTCGGCCGGCGCGAGATGAAACAGCTCGAGCAATTCGTTCACGCGCGCGTCGATGCGATCCGCCGGCCAGCCGAGCAGGCGCGGCACGGTCGCGATGTTGCGCGCGACGCTCCAGTGCGGAAACAGCCCGTGCCCCTGGATCGCATAGCCGATGCCGCGACGAAGCTGCTCGGGCGCAACGGTGGCCGTATCGACGCCGTCGATGCGGATCGTGCCGCTGGTGGGCGCGATCAGACGGTTGATCATGCGCAGCAGCGTCGACTTGCCGCTGCCCGATGCACCGACGAGCGCGGTGATCGTGCCGCGCTCGATCGTCAGCGAGACGTCGTCGACGGCGACGATATCGCCGAAGCGTTTGCCCGCACGTTCGATCTCGATCATCCTGCACGCCCCTTCGCGAGCGTGGTCGCGGCTTCGAATATGACGGCCGCCACCAGCGCGAGCGCGATCGTCGGGATCGCGCCGAGCAGCACGAGATCGGCGGCCGATTGCCCGATCCCCTGGAAGATGAAGGTGCCGAAGCCGCCGCCGCCGATCAGCGCGGCGACCGCGGTCAGCCCGATGTTCTGCACGAGCACGATGCGCACGCCGCTCAGGATCACGGGCAGCGCGAGCACGAGATCGACGCGCAGCAGCCGCTGCGCGCGCGTCATGCCCATCGCGCGCGCCGCTTCGGTCACGTGCGGCGGCACCTGGCCGAGCCCGACCACGACGCTCGACGCGATCGGCAGCAGCGAATACAGGAACAGCGCAAGCGCGGCCGGTGCGACGCCGATGCCGCGGATGCCGAGCGCGGCCGCGAGCGGCACGTGCGCGGCGAGCAAACCGAGCGGCGCCATCATCAGCCCGTACATCGCGATGCTGGGGATCGTCTGCACGATATTGAGCACGGGCATCGCGACGGTACGCACCGCCGCGATGCGCGCGCAGGCGATGCCGAGCGGCACGCCCGCGACGAGCGCGGCCGCCACCGAGCCGCCGGCGAGCGACACGTGCCGGATCGCCTCGATCCAGAAGTCGTCGCTGCGCACCGCGTATTCGCGCATCACGGAAAGTCCGTCCCACCAGCCGCTCGCGAGCGGCACGGAAATCGCTGCTATCGCGACGACGAGCGCGGCGAGGCGCCGCCACGGGCCGAATGCGAGCCGTGCGAGCGCATCCGCGACGAGCACGGCCCACGCGAACAGCAGCAGCCAGACGCCGGAGGAGGGCGATACGCGGGCGAGCGTGTCGTCAGGCGCGACGAGGTGCGTCGCGGCCGCGCCGACCGCGTACGCGAGCGTGGCGAGCCACGCGCAGCCGGCCATCAGGCGCCACGCGGGGCGGCTGGCCGTCATTGCCCACAGCGCGCCGACGATCCACAGCGCGGCGAGCACGGCGCCCTGCAGGGCCGGCAGCGCGGCGAACACCGACAGGTCGGTGCCGGCCGCGATGCGGTTCGGCCGCAGTACCGCGAACGGCAGGCCGAGCACGGCGACGATCGTCAGGACCCCGATCAGGATGCCGACCTTGTCCGCCGTGATGCGCCGCGCGGACGCTGCCGCGCGACCCGTCATTTAACGAAGCCCTTCGCTTTCAGGTAGCTTTTCGCGACGCCGGCGGCCGGTTCGCCGTTGATCTGGATGCGCGCGTTCAGCGTCTGCAGCGTCTTCAGGTCGAGGCTCGCGAACACGGGCTTCAGGTAGTCGGCGATTTGCGGATGCGCTTTCAGCACGGCTTCGCGGATCACCGGCGCGGGGGCATAGACGGGCTGCACGTGCTTGTCGTCGTCGAGCACCGCGAGGCCGCTCGACGAGATTCCGCCGTCGGTGCCGTAGACCATCGCGGCATTCACGCCGTCGGTCTGGTTCGCGGCGGCCTTGATGGTGGCGGCCGTGTCGCCGCCGGACAGCACGACGAGCTGGTCGGGCTTCAGCTTGAAGCCGTACGCCTTCTCGAACGACGGCAGCGCCGACGCGCTGTTCACGAATTCGGCCGACGCCGCGAGCTTCACCTTGCCGCCGCCGGCCACCCACTTGCCGAAATCGGAGAAGGTCTTCAGGTGCTGCGACTGCGCGACCGGTGCGAGCACGGCGACGCCCCACGTGTTGTTCGCGGGCGCCGGGGTGAGCCAGACGAGATGGTTCGCCGCGTAGTCGAGTTGCTTCGCGGTGTCGTAGCCCTGGCTCGCGTTCTTCCACAGCGGATCGTCCGCCTTGTTGAAGAAGAACGCGGCATTGCCGGTGTATTCGGGGTAGACGTCGATCTCGCCGCTCGTGAGCGCCTTGCGCACGATCGGCGTGGTGCCGAGCGCGATCTTTTCGGTGACGGGGATGCCGTGGGCCTTCAGCACCTGCGCGATGAGGTTGCCGAGCAGGTTGCCTTCGGTGTCGATCTTCGACGACACCACGACGGGCGTGTCGGCATGCGCGCCGGGCGCGACGAGGGCGGCGGCGAACGCGAGGCCCAGGATCCGGGCGGGCAGGGCGAGCTTCATACGGGCCAATCTCCAGGACGGGGGCGTACGCCGAAAGTTACTTGACTGAGCGGGCTTTGGCAAACCGCGTGCGGCGGCGTGCCCACAGCCCGTGTGGGGATTACCCGCATCCGTGTGGCAGGCTTGTTACACTGAATCCGTTCCCGCCTTGCCGACACTTCCTGACATGAAGCCCGAGTTGCTGGTTCTCATCGCATTGCGCGGAGACGCGCATCGCGAGATCGCCGCGTCGTTCGACGTGCGCTACGCCCCGACATCCGATGAACGCGAACGTGCGATCGCCGAACACGGCGGCACGATACGCGCGGTGCTGACCAACGGCAGCACGGGGCTCACCGCCGCCGAAATCGATCGTCTTCCGCAGCTCGCGTTCGTCAGCGCGCTCGGCGCCGGCTACGAGCACATCGATGTCGCGCATGCCAAAGCGCGTGGCGTGACCGTGGTCACGGGCGCCGGCACCAACGACGATTGCGTCGCCGATCATGCGTTCGCGCTGCTGCTCGCGACCGTGCGCAACGTCGTGCAGCTCGATGCGAAAACCCGTGCGGGCGTGTGGCGCGACGGCCTGGCGATGCCGCCGAACGTGTCGGGCAAGAAGCTCGGCATCGTCGGGCTCGGCAAGATCGGCGAGAAGTGCGCGCGCCGCGCGGCCGGCTTCGACATCGAGATCGGTTATCACAACCGGTCGCAGAAGAACGTCCCTTACCGCTATTTCGAGCGCGTCGACACGCTCGCGCAATGGGCCGATTTCCTGATCGTCGCGACGCCCGGCGGCGCGGGTACGCGGCACCTGATCGATCGCGCGGTGCTCGACGCGCTCGGCCCTGGCGGGTTCGTCGTCAACGTGTCACGCGGCAGCGTTGTCGATACCGCTGCTTTGGCGGACGCGTTGCGTGAAGGACGCATCGCGGGCGCGGGGCTCGACGTGTACGAAGGCGAACCCGAGCCGCCGCGCGCGCTGACGGATCTCGACAGCGTCGTGCTGACGCCGCACATGGGCGGTTGGTCGCCCGAGGCGCTCGATCGGTCGGTGCGGCAGTTCATCGACAATGCCGAGCGGCACTTTTCAGGGCGGCCGGTGTTGACGCCGGTGTGAGCGGCGCCGGGACGATGATTCGCCGCTCACCGTTTCGTCCGGGATCGATGTCGGCATGAGAGGCGCCACGCAACGGTCGAGGGCGGATGCGCAGCGCTATCGATCGATACGCAGCACGAGCTTGCCGGTCGTGCCGCCCGACTCGAGCGCCGCATGCGCGTCGACGATCGCGTCGAGCGCATAGCTGCCCCCGATCAGCGGCTTCAGCGCACCGGTGGCCAGCAGGCCGAACAACTCGCCGAGCGTTTGTTGGACGACGTGATCGGCGAGGAACGCATGCAACGCGAAACCCGACAGCGAGCGGCAGCCGAAGATGAGCGCGTTCATCAGGCTGTCGTCGACTGCGAGCAACTGGCCGCTTGCCGCGCCATAGGCGACGAAACGACCTTGCGGCGCAAGGCTGGACGCCAGCGTGCGGGCCACGGCGCCACCGATCGAATCGAACACGACGTCGGGGCCCGTGCCGCCGGTTGCGGCGCCCAGTCGATCGACCCACGCGTCGTCGCGATAGCTCACGGCCTGATCGGCACCGAGCGCCCGCACCGTCGATAGCTTCTCCGTGGAACCGGCCAGGCCGACGATCGTCCTGGCACCGTCGAGTCTCGCCAGCTGGATGAGCATGGAACCGACGCCGCCGGCAGCGGCGGTGATGGCGACGGATCGTGCGGCCACCGGCGTCTCGCGCAGCAGCATGCGGGCGACCAGCCCCTGCAGCATGACCGCGACGGCGTCGTCGTCCGAAACGGCGTCGGGAATCGCGACGATCAGCGGAGCGCGTACCGTCACATATTCGGCATACCCGCCGGTTCCGCTCGTTGCACCGAACAGCGCCGCGGCCACGCGATCGCCGACGCGGAAGTCCCGCACGTTCGCGCCTACGGCTTCGACGGTGCCGACCGTTTCCGATCCCAATATCGCCGGCAAAGTCGGCGCCGGGCCCGGATAGGTACCGGCGCGTTGCAGCGTTTCCGCGAAATTCAGTCCGATGCGCGTCACGCGCACGAGGACTTCGTCGGGAGCCGGTGTCGGGCGCTCGATCACGACCGGACGGAGTACGGACGGAGCGCCGAAACGATCGATCTGAATGGCATTCATGGTATTCACGGGAAAATCTCGCTGGATGCGGGGGCGTTGCCCCCGGGGTGTGTGAGGTGTCGGGCAGGACGCGGCGTCGGCCGGATCACTCCGGCAGGGACGTTCGATCGCCGCGATCGAACGAGGCGCGGCCCGCGCCATTCAGCACGAGCGCGAGCAGGCCGCCCGTCATCGACAGGTTCATCATGAAGAAGGTCTGCTGCGTCTGGTCGCCGCCGCTATGGAAGATCACCGCGGCGATGACCGAAAAGATCGCGAGCCCAAGCGCGGCGAGTCGCGTCATGAAGCCGGCGATCAACGCGAGGCCGCCGGCGACCTCGACGAAGATCACGAGCGGCAGCAGTGCCCCCGGTACGCCCATGTGCGCCATGTATTGCTCGGTGCCTGCGTAGTTGAAGATCTTGCTGATGCCCGCGCCGACGTAGACGCCGGCGATGAGGGTGCGCACCAGGACGGACAGGATGGCGTTGACGGCGGGCGCCTGCGTAGCGGTTCGGTACAGGGTGCGGTTGATCGATCGAATCATGGTGAGTCCTCGTTCGTGAGGCGGCGGATCGGCGATCCGCCGCCGTGTTCAGCGGTTCGGGTTCGGGGCCGCGCTCATGCGCGGAACGGCGGGTAGTCGGTATAGCCGGCTTCGCCGCCGCCATAGGCCATGGACATGTCCGCATGCGCGAGCGGCCGGTCGTGCCGGAAGCGTTCGGCAAGATCCGGGTTCGCGATGAACGGGTAGCCGAACGACACGAGATCGGCGTGGCCCGTGGAAAGCGCCGTTTCCGCGCGTGCTTTCGTATAGCCGTTGTTCGCGATGTAACGCCCGCCGAACGCGCGCTTGAGCGCGCCGTAGTCGAATGCGGGCACCGCGTCCGGTGCGGCCTGGGGGACGCCTTCGACGACATGGAGATAGACCGCGAGGCCGCTCAGCCGGTTGGCGAATTGCTCGAACAGCGTTTGCGGATCGCTATCCGCGATTCCACCGAAATGCGGCGTGACCGGAGAGATACGGATCCCTAATCGATCGGGGCCTGAAACGAGGCCGACTGCGCGCACGATCTCGAGCGGCAGACGAAGCCGGTTGTCGATCGTGCCGCCGTAGTCGTCGGTCCGGCGGTTCGTGCCGTCGCGCAGGAACTGGTCAAGCAGATAGCCGTTGCCGGCGTGGATCTCCACGCCGTCGAACCCGGCCTGCAATGCGGCACGAGCGGCCAGCACGTATTGATCGACGATGGCGGGCAATTCGGCGGTTTCGAGCGCGCGCGGTACCGGGTAAGGCTGCGGGCCGGTCGGCGTATACGCGTCGCCGTCGGGCCGGATCGGCGACGGCGCGACCGGTCGTGCGCCGTCCGGCTGCAGGTCCGGGTGACCGATGCGGCCGACATGGGCCAGTTGCACGAAAATGCGGCCGCCTTCACGGTGCACCGCGTCGGTCACCTGTTTCCAGCCCGCGATCTGCGCGTCGCTGTAGATGCCCGGCGTGAACGGATAGCCCTTGCCCTGTGGCGAGATCTGCGCGCCCTCGGTGACGATCAGGCCGGCCGAGGCCCGTTGTGCGTAGTAGGTCGCGTTCATCGGGCCGGGCGCGTCGCCGGCACCGGCACGGCTGCGCGTCATCGGCGCCATTACGATGCGATTCCTGAGCGTGATGCGCCCGAGTCCGATCGGGTCGAACAGCGTCGGACGCGCAGGCGCCCGGGGCGGCGAGAGAAAGCGGTCGGTCGTCATGGTTCCATGTTCCTGTGACATTGACGGGGGATTGTCGACGCGGGGAAGCCGCGATCGACATGGCGTGACAGGAATGTAGGGGATCGTTTCGATCCAAACAATTGGCTAGAATGGATCGTTAAAATCAATTTTCTGGATAGATCGTGGATCGCAGCCCCAATCTGGATCAGCTTCGTGCGTTCGTCGCCGTCGTCGAGGCAGGCAGCTTTTCAGGGGCGGCGCGTCGGCTCGGCAGGGCGCAATCGGTGGTGAGTTATGCGGTCGCCAGCCTCGAGGCACAGCTGGGCATGCCGTTGTTCGAACGCGGCAGACGCCGTCCGCAGCTGACGGCGGCCGGCGAGGTCGTGCTCGCCGATGCGCGTCGGCTCGACATGCTGATGGGGCAGTTGCAGGCGAAGACGGCCGGTTTGCGGGGCGGCGTGGAAGCCGAGTTGTCGCTGGCCGTCGACGTGATGTTTCCGTTGCCGAAGCTGGTCGAAGGCATGCAGGCGTTTGCCGAGGCGTTCCCGACCGTCGCACTCAACCTGGCGATCGAAGCGCTCGGCGGCGTCATGAAGCTGGTGCTCGACGGCGGCTGTGCGCTCGGCATCAGCGGCCCGATTCCGAACTGGCCGGATGCGATCGACGCGACCTCGATGGGGGCGATCGAGTTGCTGACCGTTGCGGCGCCCATGCATCCGCTCGGGTTGCGCGACCTGCCGATTCCGCTCTCGGAGGCGCGCGAACATACGCAGATCGTGCTCACCGACCGCAGCAAGGTCACCGACGGGCAATCGTTCGGAATCCATGCGACCCGCACCTGGAAGGTGGCCGACCTTGGCGCGAAACATCGGTTGCTGCTCGCCGGGCTGGGCTGGGGATCGATGCCGATGCATCTGATCGAGGACGATCTGCAGTCGGGCCGTCTCGTGCCGGTGCAACTGGCCGACCGGCGCACGTTCCGATACGGACTATCGCTGATCCGGCGTGCCGATCGCGCGAGCGGTCCCGCCGCGCAGTGGCTGATCGATTATTTGAGTCGTCAGGGCGATCCGAATGGCCGGCGGGCCTGACCCATGCCCGGCGGCGGCCGGCCGGGCAGGCCGCCCGGCCAGCCTTGCAATCCGCGACGATTGAAGGCTGGCCGGACGCTCGGCCGTGTCAGCGACGCACGCCGGCGGAAGCGCGTTCCGCGCGGCGTATGCCCGCTCAGGACGAAGCCAGCGGCACCGTCACCGACGTACCGGCCGGATCGAGCGTCAGCCCGGTGCCCGGTGTCGGCCGCAGCGTCGCCTCGTTGTCGCTCGACAGCACGACGAGCCCCAGCCGGTGGCCGGCTTCCAGCAAGAAGATGAAAAAAATTGCGTCGCGGCGGCCAATCAAGCGCCGAAATAACGATCTGCATGAAACAGCATTTCACTCCTTAGCGTCCGGCGATTGGCCGGATACGTGCCGCAGATTGAGATGACCGGCCCGTGAGGATGTGGTCATGCCGGCAGACCAACGGCGCGAGGCATGCGGCTCGCTATTGCGCGCGCGGGTGTTCGCGACAGCGCGAAGCATGTCCGTTGCCGTTGTTTCGACCGTATCGATGCGTTTGCGTGGCCGATCCGGTTGCCTCAATTCGCGGGACGGACACCGGCCAGATCGGCCGCCGCGACTTCATCCGTGGAGGGGAGCGGCCGAATGGTCACCTCACCGGAAATGAACCGTTTCCCTTTGAAATCCCGGCCATGGTAGCGCGTGCTGATCGCGTGAAATTCCGCATTGCCGGACGCCAGATGCTCGAGCTCGGTCACGTAGGCGCGCACATCCGCCCGATTCCCGAGCGGGCCGGCAAGGACGCGATCGCGCGCTGCCATCAGATTGCGCTCGTTCTCCGCAACCAGCGTTGCCAGCTTGTTCAGCGCATCCTGGAGTTTCAGGCCCTCCCTGTACATCAGCAGCCAGACCGAGTTGACCGAATCGGCGATATGAATTTCCTTTCGGAATGAATACGGGTCGTTGACCAGCGTAATCGAATCGATGGCGGCCGTTCTCATTTCCGCCAGCGAGCGGTCGGCCACCAGGTGCTCGGTCATGTCGACGTCGATGGCGTACTCCGTCATGATGGCTGCCCATTCCCCGTAGTTGTCGATGCGCCGCATCTCGAGGTAGGCGTCGAATGTGAGTTCGTCCATCTTCAGGGCCAGCGGATCCGTCTGCCTGATGATCAGCGTATGCAGCGCGTCCTCCATGCGTTTCCAGACACGCGGTTTCGACGCCAGATGTGCCTTGACGGGCAAGAGCCCCTCGTACAGCAATTGCGCGATGGGCGCGGTGTCGGGCGGGCGAATGCCGGCGATTGCATCGAAGTAGTGCTGGCGCAATGTCGAGCGCTTGTGCGCCTGCTCCAGCATCGCGGGGTTGGTGATGGTGTCGTCGATCAGCGTGGTGATGCTCATCATCCGTTCCAGATCGTAGATCCTGTCGTTCAGGGTGTGCGGATAGCACAGGCCGCCGAATGACGGCATGCTTTGCGCCAGATAATGTTCGACGGCCTTCTGGCTGCCGTAGTAGGCCAGGATGTACGGGCTGTCCGTGAGCGCGATCCGGCGTTCCGCCTCGTCATGGTGCGGATGCCACATGGGTTTCAACTGCAGATGGAAGTCCGGATGGAAGATTGTCTCCCCGGGCTTCGGCAGGCCAGGCAGGTTGCGGACGAAGTTGGGAGTATCTGTCATGGCGGGTTCTCGGGCTTGATGTCCGGCGGCGGGAACGGGCGGCCTTCATCGACCGTGCTTGAGAACGAAGCTATAGATGGAAACCTGATGCTTCACGATGGCGACTGCCAGGCTTTCGCACATCACGCGGAGTTCCTCCAGCGCGCCGACCGCGCCCGTCGGGAAATGGCGCTCGATGTTGTCCTGAACGTTCAACAGCCATCGCGTCGCGTCTGTCCGGTTCGGCAGGACCTGCATGTCCTGGACGCGGAAGCCGCTTTGCTCGAATACCTGGCGCAGGTACGCGGGGGTCTTGCGATACTTGCATGCGAGCCTGTCGACCAGGTCGGGCGTATCGGAACGGTATTCGGAGAGGTCGACGTTATATAAGTTATCCGAAACGATGACTGTCCCGTTTGCGCCCAGCCGCTGACGCAATTTGGCCATCACGATTTCGAAGAGATCATAGGGGAAATGGGAGATCACACCGCGCATGATCACGAGGTCGTAGGGCTGGTCGACATCCGGCAGCAGGTCGATGTCCAGCGCATTGCACTGGAACAGGTTGATCCTGTCGGACAATCGCCGCGCGGCGTTTACCTCGGCGCAATATTCGAGCTGGCGGCTGCTGATGTTGATGCCGTCCAGGCGATGGCAGTCGGGAAACCGCTCGGATAGATCGCGCAGCACGGTTCCCCATCCGCATCCGATATCGAGTACCCGGTTGATCGGCTGGCGCCCTGGCGTCTCCAGACCGGCGATCTTCAATTGCCGTTCGAAATACCTGAGGCCGGATTCGTCGAGATCGACCGGCCTCGGCGATTGGGGATGGTCAAAGACGCCGAACTGGAACCAGAGGCGATCGCCGATGGCCTTGCTCCAGTTCACCGGGTCGTCCTGGTAGGCCTCCACGACCCGGGATTCGTAATCGTTTCGCTCTCGACCCCGAATTGCCGCGAATGGCGGGTTACGCCGATCGTTCAATGGTGACGCGGATGCTGCGGTTGTACCGGTGATCAGGTTGTTCATTGCCGTTCCCCCGCAGCGACCGGCTACAAATGTCCGGATTATTGATTTTTAAATCTAGCCGGCGGGGAATCGATGTCAAGCGATATCAGATTGTTTCTGATTTCGATTCAATAATGTAATTGATTTATGAAGCGTGGAATTCTTGTTTTAAAGAGCCGTTGCTTCCGTTTCCATAAGAATCGGGAAATGGAACCGAATGAATGAAGCTATCCCGGGACGCCGGTGCGCTGGCGTCCCGGGATGGCTTCAGTACGGGCATGCCCGCTCAGGACGAAGCCAGCGGCACCGTCACCGACGTACCGGCCGGATCGAGCGTCAGCCCGGTGCCCGGTGTCGGCCGCAGCGTCGCCTCGTTGTCGCTCGACAGCACGACGAGCCCCAGCCGGTGGCCGGCTTCCAGCTTGTAGTCACGCGGCATGAACGTCAGCTTCAGGTCGTACGGCATGCCGGGCAGAACCGGCTGCGAGACCCACTCCGACACGCGGTTGCGCGGATCGGTCCACGCCCGCGTGACGATCGTCGCCGTGCCGTCCGGCGCGCGATCGACCAGCAGGGCCGTCACGTTGGCCACGGCCGTGAAGGTCAGCCTGACGCGCGCGGTCGCCGAACCGGACAGGCGTGTCGCGGCCGTGAGCGGCGCGGTTTCGAAGCGGCTGCGGTTCTCGCCCGTCGGCGCGTTCGCCAGCGTGAGCGCGGTGATGCGTGCATCGTCGGTGAAGCGTGCGAGCGGGCCGCCGGTCGGCAGTCGCAGCAGCGTGCCGGTGCCCGCGCCGTCGCCGCCCGCGAAGTACGTGACCGGCGTGGCGTGGCGTGCGGCCCAGTCCGCTTCCTTCAGCAGCGTGCCGTCCGCCTGCTCGATCACCGCGCGCGGATCGCGTTCGACGCCGTTGTCGAAACCGATCAGGTAGCGCGTGAACCAGCGGTTCACTTCCGCGGTCCACGCCTCGGCCATCGCCGGCACGCGGGTCGGGTCGGTGTGCTTCAGGCGATGCAGCCACAGCTGCGTCGGCACGCCCTGGCGCCGCATCGCGAGATGCCACAGCGTCGACTGGTCGACCCGCACGTTGTCGTCGGTGAGCCCCTGCGCGACGAGCGCCGGCGCGACCGCGTACGCGGTGGGAATATCGCGCGCGGCCCAGAACGGCGAATAGTCGCCGGTCTTGCGGTCTTCCTGCTGCAGCGCTTCGTCGATCAGGTGCGTGCAGCGCTCCGGATGCGCGTTCGTCAGCAGCGCCTTGATGTACACGTCGACGTCCTCGCCCTGATAGCCTTCCGGCGCACGCACGAGGCCGCCCGAGCGGTAGTAGCCGTACATGTTCGTCAGCCCGGCGACCGGCACGATCGCGTCGAGCCCGCGCGTGCGCAGGCTCGCGACCATCTTCGGCAGCGTGCCGTCGTACGACACCCCGTACATGCCGACGTGGCCCGTCGACCAGTTCGCGACGACCGTCTTGCCGTTCGCGTCCTTCGCGGTCGCGTCGCGGCCGAGCCAGCGGATCACCGAGGCCATCGCGACCGATTCGTCGCGGGTGAGGATCGTCGGGCAGCCGTCCGAGCCGGCCGTGCCGAGCGAATCCGCGTAGACGATCGTGAAGCCGCGCGGAATGAAGTAGCCCTCGATCCACGAGCGCCCGGCGGCGGCCGCCTCGACCTGCTGCAGCATCCGCACCTGCGGCGCGGCGGCCATGATGCGCGCGGAGGCGCCGGTCGCTGCCGTGGCCGCCGTGGCGACCGGATGCGGCGTGCCGTCGAGTTCGACGTCGACGTTGTGGTCGGGGCTGTCGGCGAGGCCCGCGTAGTACGGGCTCGCGAGCACGATGACAGGCGTGCGCGCGCCGTTCGCGGTTTCGGTCGGGCGCACGATGCGCACGTGGATGCGGTCGCGCGTGCCGTCGCCGTCGGAGTCGACCGGCGTGTCGACCCACGCGTTCTCCTCGATCGTGCCGCCCGACAGCGACGGCTGCACCTGGCCGTTCGTGATCACGGGCCGGTAGCGGCCGCCGCTGGCCGGATTGGCGTACGGCACGCCCGACGGCGAAATGCGTGACGCGAGCGACTGCTTGTCGGCCGCGGCGGCGACCTCCTCCTGTTGGCCCTGCGCGAGCGCGGAGACGCCCGCCACGCTGCCGCCGTCGTCGCCGCCGCACGCGGCGAGCGTTGCGGCCGCAACGAGCGCGGGAAGCCACGCGCGACGCAATCCGGTTCGATGAATGTCCATTGTCGACCTCTTGTTGTGATTGTCTGGAACCGGTCGGCACGCGATATGCCCCCTGCGGCCCGGCCGGGTGCTGCATCGGATGAAACGGAACTGCACCTTCGAAAGCGCCGGGCGCGAGGCCCGGGTGCCACGGCCGGTGTCGACGCGCGTCACGCATCGCGCGACCCGGCGAGCGTCGGGGCGATTGCATCGCCTCGACCGCAAAGCGTCAGCGCGGCGGCCGATTCGGGCCGCCCGGTCGAAGCGAGGCCGGCGGCACGAAGTGAATACAGGAGTGCGAATCAAATGCGGGCATGCCCGATCTTCCTTCAGGTTTCAGATGAAACGGAACGGCACGATGCGATGAGGCGGGGATGGTGCGAACGGCGGTGCTGCAACGGCAGGAAAGCGCGACGCGAGTCGGCGGGGCTGGCCGGAATGCTTTCCGGAAGCTTGCGCAAAACTTATCTCAGTGAAATCTCGGTGTCAAACTTTTTTAGTTTGAGTCAAACAAAGTTTTCATGCGTGCGGGGCGATGGACCTGCGATCGGTCTAAATTTCCGGGCAATCTGTCCGTAAACGGTAAAAAACAGATTGAAAGGAGAGAGAGGGCATGACGACTTCAGTCACGGCAGCGAGCGGCCTTTCGCTCGTGCAGATGGCGCAGCAGGCTGCGCTCGACGGGCGCCAGCAGACGGCCGCGGCGGCCGGGCAAGCGCAGGACACGCCGATCACCATCCGCGCGCTGGACCCGGACGCGATGCAGGCGGCGCGCATGAAGCAGATGTCGATCCTGGGCAACCTGTCGACGAAGCTGCGCGACGTCACCAGCCAGCTCGCGACGAGCCTGCACGAGATCATCGCGAAGCGGCCGGACCTGGCCGACGCGCAGTTCGACTTCATGACCGACAACGGCCAGATCAAGGTCGTATCGAAGACGATGACGGAAAGCGATCGCGCGTGGGTGGAGTCGACGCTGAACGCGAACGCGGGCCTCGTGCTCGCAACGCGCGCGTTTCACCAGCAGGCCATCGATTTCGCGGAGCAGGGTGCGGCCGCCGTCGGCGAGACGTTCACGGACGAGGATCGCAAGGTGGCCAGCCAGCGCGCTGATGCGGATTTCCGCTTCATGAAGGAGATGAATGTGTCCGTCGCGCGCAACCGGAAGTTCGACGAGGCCGGCGGGCATTTCACCACGCAGGACGGCACGCGGCTGACGTTCGATCAGTCGGCCGGCACCGCGCGCGGCACGCTGGCGCTGCTGGATACCGACCGCCAGTTGTCGTCGGGTGCGGCGATCTTCGTCGACGAGTCCGGGCAGAAGACCTACGGCCGGCGTGCCGGCCTGATCGACGTCGGCTTCGGGGAGGCGTTCGAGAACATCCTGAACGGCCGCAACAGCATCGGCTTCCACGAGACCGCGTAGCCACGGGCGTCACGGAGCCGGACGCCGCGCGCCTATTCGTCGCGCAGCGCCTCGGCCGGCCGCACCCGCGCGGCGCGCCAGCTCGGGTAGAGCGTCGCGACGCACGACATCAGGAACGCGGCCGCGGCGATCTCGATCACGTCGGCCGTCGCGAGCTTCGACGGCAGCGAGCTGAGGAAGTACACGGACGGCGTCAGGAAGCGGATGCCGAGCACCTGCTCGATCGCGGGCAGCACCCACGGGATGCTCACCGCGATCGCGCAGCCGAGCGCGACACCCGCGAGCGTGCCGGCGAGGCCGATCGTCATCCCCTGGATCGCGAAGATCTTCATGATCGACCCGGGCGGCGCGCCGAGCGTGCGCAGGATCGCGATGTCGCCCTGCTTCTGGGTGACGGTCATCACGAGCGACGACACGAGGTTGAACGCGGCGACCGCGACGATCAGCATCAGGATCAGCGAGAGCATGCGCTTTTGCAGCCGCTCGGCTTCGAACCACGTGCGGTTCTGCCGCGTCCAGTCGCGGATATAGAGGTTGCCCGACAGCGTGCGCGACAGTTCCAGCGCGACGTCCGGCGCGCGCTGCAGATCGTCGAGGCGCAGCCGGATGCCGGTCGGTGCACGCACGTTGAACAGCGTCTGCGCGTCGCGGAGGTGGATGTAGGCGAGCGCGCTGTCGTACTGATAGTGGCCCGACTCGAACGTGCCGACCACGTTGAACTGCCTGAACCGCGGCAGCGCTTCGCCGATGCGTGCGGTGTTGCCGGGCGCGAAGAACGTGATGCGGTCGCCGATCTTCACGTGCAGCGCGTCCGCCAGCGCCGAGCCGAGCACGATGCCCATCTCGCCCGGCACGAGCGCGTCGAGCCGCCCGGTCTTCAGCTTGCGCGCGATCTCGGACACCCGCGGCTCCAGCACGGGATCGATGCCGCGCAGCGCGACGCCCGTCACGCTGCCCGCGTTCGTCAGCAGCGCCTGTGCGTCGACATAGGGCGCGACGGCGCGCACCGCCGGATTCTGCAGCGACTCATGAGCGGTGAGCCGCCAGTCGGGCATCGCGCCGGTCGGCGAGAAGATTTCCACGTGGGCGAGCACCGACAGCATCCGGTCGCGCACTTCGGTCCGGAATCCGTTCATCACCGACAAGACGACGATCAGCGCGGCGACGCCGAGCGCGATGCCGGCCATCGCGGCGCCGGCAATGAACGACACGAAGCCGTCGCCGGCCGAGCGCCGGCCGCCGCGCGCATAGCGCAGCCCGATCTGCCATTCGAACGGGAGTTTCAAGCGGTTTCCTTTCATTTCGATTCGATCCTGCCGAGCCGCGCATTCTAGCGAACGCGGCGCCGCCGTGGGCGGAGGTTGCGCGATGGACGACCGAGATCCGCCCGACCGGCCGGTCATCCGGCGGCGTTGCGCGCCGGCACACCGATATTTCCATCGTTTCGGGTCTGATCGATAATGGCGGCCAGCATCCGGTCGAACATACCAAGCAATTACGGCGCAACCGGGCCGCGCCGTCACAGACCCATAACAATTCGGGGAAGGTTGCCGCACCCGGCAGCATGTCCTTGACAAGGAAATAACAATGGATTTGCTGCGCTTCCTGCTGCTCCTGCCGATTCGCGTGGCGGGCTTCGTGTGGTGGCTGCTCGGCTGCGCGCTGCGGCCGCTGGTGGGCGACGTGTCGTGGACGGCGCCCGCATGGATGGGCGTGACCGCCGCGGCCGTGCGCCGCCGCCCGTGGCATGCCGGCGGCCTCGTGCTGCTCGCGGCCGCGCTCGGCTATGGCGGTTACTGGTTCAAGCATCGCCCGAAGCCGCCCGAGCCCGCGACCGTCAGCTTCACCGTGAAGGCGCCGGCCATCACCACCTACGAGGTGGACGACACCGACAAGCCGAAGATCACCGTGCATCCGCTCGAAGTCGTGTTCGCGCAATCGGCGGCGCCGATCGAACAGGTCGGCAAGCCGGCCGGCGACGGCATCGAGATGACGCCCGCGCTGAAGGGCGCATGGGAGTGGGCCGACGACAAGACGCTGCGCTTCACGCCGGCGGCCGACTGGCCGGTCGGCGCGCACGTCGAGGTGCGCTTCGCGGTGCACCGGGTGTTCGCGCCGCAGGTGCTGATGCACGACGACCGTTTCGCGTTCGACCTGCCGGTGTTCGCCGCGACGGTCGGCAACAACGAGTTCTACCAGAACCCCGATAATCCGGCGGAGAAGCAGGCGCTGCTGCAGTTGCGCTTCAACTACCCGGTCGATCCCGCCGAGTTCGAGAAGCGCATCGGCCTCGTGCTGGTCGGCCGCGACGGCAAGAATACGACGCCGCTGCGCTACACCGTCAGTTACGACAAGATGAAGACGAGCGCATGGGTCCGCTCGCAGTCGCTCGAGATCCCGCTCAACTCGATGGCGGCACGGCTCGACGTCGACAAGGGCGTGAAGAGTGCGCGCGGCGGCAACGGCACGCCGGACGTGCTGCATGCGTCGGTCGACGTGCCGGGGCTCTACAGCCTGTCGATCGACAACATCGCGCCGACGCTCGTCGACAACGAGCGCTACGAGCCCGAGCAGGTGCTCGTCGCGGAGGCATCCGACGGCGTGCGCAGCGCCGATCTGGCCGCACGCGCCAAGGCATGGGTGCTGCCGAAGCGCAAGCCGGGCGTCGACCAGTCGGACGACGATCCGCCGTACGAATGGAACGTGGCCGACATCAGCGACGCGGTGCTGAAACAGTCGAAGCCGCTGGCGCTCGACGTGGTACCGACAGAGAACGACTACGCGACGCTGCAAAGTTTCAAATATCACGCGACGCCGGGCGATCGTATCGTCGTGCGGTTCGCCGAAAACCTGAAATCGGCCGGCGGCTACCTGCTCGCCGAGCCGGTGACGACCGCGTTCACGGTGCCCGACTATCCGAAGCTGCTGCGCTTCATGGCCGACGGCTCGCTGCTGTCGATGAGCGGCAGCAAGCGGCTGTCGGTCGTGTCGCGCAACCTGCCGGGGATGAAGGTCGAGATCGGCCGCGTGCTGCCCGACCAGCTCCAGCATCTCGTGAGCTTCAACAACGGCACGTATGCGCGGCCCGAGCTGTCGTATTCGTTCAGCGAGGATCACATCGTCGAGCGCTTCGTGCAGACGCGCGCGTTCCCGGCCGGCGACCCCGGCAAGGCGCATTACGAAGGCATCGATCTCGGCCAGTACCTGAAGGGCGGCAAGCGCGGCGTGTTCCTGCTGCACCTGACGAAGTACGATCCGGCGGCCGAGAAGAAGAAAGCCGACGATGCGAAGGACAGCGATGCATCGTCCGGCGACGGTAGCCAGGATCAGTCGGACAACGCTGATTCGGGCGACAGCAGCGGCAACGGCAATGGCGACGACAGCGACAACGCGCTCGGCGACACCCGCCTGATCGTCGTGACCGATCTCGGCATGCTGGTCAAGAAGGCGCTGGACGGCAGCCAGGACGTATTCATCCAGTCGATCCGCACGGGCAAGCCGGTTGCGGGCGCAACGGTGTCGGTGCTCGCGGTGAACGGCCAGGCGCTGTTCACGCAGACCACGAGCGCCGACGGCATCGTGCATTTCCCCGCATTCAAGGGGCTCGACCGCGAGAAGCGGCCGCAGCTGTACGTCGTGAAGAAGGACACCGACCTGTCGTTCCTGCCGGTGGCCGGCCGCGACCGCCAGCTCGACTTCTCGCGTTTCGACGTCGACGGCGAGCGCAACGCGACGGGCCAGGGGCAACTGTCGGCGTACCTGTTCTCGGATCGCGGGCTGTACCGGCCCGGCGATCCGTTCCACATCGGCCTGATCGTGCGCGCGGCGAGCTGGGCGCGCAGCCCGGCCGGCGTGCCGCTGCAGGCGGAGATCGTCGACCCGCGCGGGATCACGGTCGAGCGCAAGCCGGTGACGGTCGATGCGACCGGCTTCACCGAGCTCGGCTATACGACGGCCGAAACCGCGCCGACCGGCACGTGGACGGTCAACCTGTGTATCGTCAAGGACGGCCAGCCCGGTGCGGAGCCGATCGGCAGCACGACGGTGCAGGTGAAGGAGTTCCTGCCCGACCGGATGAAGGTCGATGCGAAGCTGTCGCAGCAAGTGATCGAAGGATGGGTGAAGCCGAAGGGGCTGAAGGGCATCGTCGATGCGCAGAACCTGTTCGGCACGCCGGCGGAGAAGCGCCGGGTCGCGGCGACGCTGACGCTGCGCCCGGTGTGGCCGTCGTTCCGCAGCTGGCAGGGCTATCACTTCTTCGATGCGCGCCGCGCGAAGGAGGGCTATACGACGACGCTGCAGGACGGCACGACTGACGACAAGGGCCATGCGGAGTTCGACCTCGATCTCGACAAGTACGCGGACGCGACCTACCAGCTCTACTTCCAGGCGAAGGCCTATGAAGCGGAAGGCGGGCGCAACGTCGCCGCGAACGCGCAGACGCTCGTGTCCAACAACGACTGGCTCGTCGGCTACAAGTCGGTCGACGATCTCGGCTACGTGAAGCGCGGCAGCCCGCGCACGGTGCGGCTCGTCGCGATCGATCCGACCGCGAAGGCGATCGACGTGAAGGACCTGCGTGCGCAGCTCGTCGAGGAACGCTACGTGTCGGTGCTGACCAAGCAGGATTCCGGCGCGTACAAATACGATTCGCGGCTGAAGGAAGTGCCGGTCGACGAGAAGCCGCTGGCGATTCCGGCGGCGGGGCTCGACTTCACGCTGCGCACCGACAAGCCGGGCAGCTATGCGCTCGTGATCCGCAACGCGGCCGGCGCGGCGGTGAACCGGATCGAGTATTCGGTCACCGGCGACGCGAACGTCACGCGCTCGCTCGACCGCAACGCGGAGCTGCAGGTGACGCTCGCGAAGCACGACTACAAGCCGGGCGAGCAGGTCGAGATCGCGATCCGCGCGCCTTACGCGGGCAGCGGCCTGATCACGATCGAGCGCGACAAGGTGTATGCGCACGCGTGGTTCCATGCGGACACGACCAGCTCGATCCAGCACATCACGGTGCCGGCCGGCTTCGAGGGCAACGGCTACATCAACGTGCAATACATCCGCGATCCGTCGTCCGATGAAATCTTCATGAGCCCGCTGAGCTACGGCGTCGTGCCGTTCTCGGTGAACCTCGATGCGCGCCGCAACGCGGTATCGGTCGATGCGCCGGCACTCGTGAAGCCAGGCGACACGGTGAATTTCACCGTGCATTCGGCGAAACCCGCGAAGGTCGTCGTGTTCGCGGTCGACGAGGGCATCCTGCAGGTCGCGCGCTACAAGCTCGGCGATCCGCTGAAGTTCTTCTTCCGCAAGCGGATGCTCGAAGTCGGCACGTCGCAGATCCTCGACCTGATCCTGCCGGACTTCGAGAAGCTGATGGCGATGGCCGCGCCGGGCGGCGACGCCGACGATGCAATCGGCCGCCAGTTGAACCCGTTCAAGCGCAAGCGCGACAAGCCGGTCGTCTACTGGTCGGGGATCGTCGACGTGAACGGCGACACGCGCCTGAGCTACACCGTGCCCGACTACTTCAACGGCAAGCTGCGCGTGATGGCCGTGTCGGTGTCGCCGGACCTGGTCGGCACGTTCGAAGGCGCGACGACGGTGCGCGGCGATTTCGTGCTGTCGCCGAACGTGCCGACGACACTCGCGCCGGGTGACGAGGCCGACGTCAGCGTCGGCGTCGCGAACAACCTGACGGGTGTCGGCAACCAGCCGGTGCCGGTCGCGGTCACGCTGAAGACGGGGCCGCAGTTGCAGGTGATCGGGCCGGCCACGCAGAACGTCGCGCTCGCGCCGCAGCACGAGGGTGTCGCGATGTTCCGCGTGAAGGCGACCGACACGCTCGGCTCGGGTTCGCTGTCGTTCGGCGCGCGTTATGGCGCGAAGGGCGCGCAGCAGCGCGTCGACGTGTCGGTGCGGCCGGCCGCCGCGTTCCGCACGCAGCTCGACATCGCGCGCCTCGATCCGGGCAAGAAGGCGAGCGTGCCGAACCTGCGGTCGATGTACGACGCGTATGCATCGCGCGACGCGAGCATCTCGACCGCGCCGCTCGTGCTGTCGGAAGGGTTGTCGTCGTATCTCGTCAACTTCGAGCACACCTGCAGCGAGCAGCTGGTGAGTGCGGCCGTGCCGCGCGTGTTCGCGGCGAAGTGGCTGTCGGTGCGGGCGCTGACGAGCGCGATGCATGCGACCGACGCCGGTGCCGACTCGACGAACGCGGCGGCGATCACGCAGTTCCTTGGGATGCTGCGCAGCCGGCAGAACGCGCAGGGCGGGTTCGGGTTGTGGAGCGCCACGCCGGACGCCGATCCGTTCGTGTCCGTGTACGCGATGCACGTGCTGCTCGACGCGCGCGAGCGCGGCATCGCGGTGCCGAAGGACATGCTCGACGCGGGAAATCAGTATCTGCAGAAGCTCGCGGCGAACGATTCGCTCGGCTCGCTCGACCTGCTGCGGCAGCGCGCGTACGCGGTGTATCTGCTGACGCGCCAGGGCAACGTGACGACCAACAGCCTCGCGGCCGTGCAGAAGCGGCTGCAGGATGCGTATCCGAACGACTGGAAGAACGATCTCGCGGCCGCATGGCTTGCCGCGTCGTACCAGCTGCTGAAGCAGGACAAGGAGGCCGCGGCGCTGATCGCGGGCCCGCAGGCGCTGCTCGAGCGCAAGCGCGCGCCCGACGGCGGCTACGTGACCGGCTACTACCTCGATCCGCTGACGCGCGACGCGAGCGTGCTGTACCTGATCGCGAAGCACTTTCCCGAGCGCGTACGCAAGCTGTCGCCGCGCGCGATGGACAACCTCGCCGCGCCGCTCGTCGACAATCGCTACAACACGCTGTCGTCGGCGATGACGATCCTCGCGCTCGATGCGTATGCGGCGTCGAGCGCGGGCCAGCTCGACCAGCTCGCGATCGACGAGGTGCGCGCGGGTGCCGCGCCGAAGGACGTGTCGTCGATCCAGGCGAACCTCGTGCGTTCGGGCACGTGGTCGGCCGGTGCGTCGCGCGTCGACTTCGTGAACGGCAGCTCGCTGCCCGCGTGGTGGATCACGAGCCAGTCGGGCTACGACCGCGGCACGTCGACGAAGGCGATCAAGAACGGGCTGGAGATCGTGCGCGACTACACCGACACGGACGGCAAGCCGCTCGACAAGATCACGGTCGGCCAGGAGATCGACGTGCACCTGAAGATCCGTGCGACGGGTTCGGCGAGCGTCGGCAACCTCGCGATCGTCGATCTGTTGCCGGGCGGCTTCGATCCGGTCATCGCGCCGCCGCCCGTCACCGACACGCAGGACGGCGACAGCAACGGCGACGGCGGCGCGTCGGCACCGGTGGCCGATGCACCGTGGCGGTCGCCGATCGGCGTGAAGGGTTCCACGTGGCAGCCGCAGTTCGCGGACGTGCGCGAGGATCGCGTAGTGATCTACGGCACCGCGACGACCGACGTGCGCGAGTTCGTCTACCGGATCAAGGCGAGCAACGCGGGCCGCTTCATCGCGCCGCCGGCCTACGGCGAGTCGATGTACGACCGCCGCTTGCAGGCCCAGGCGCCCGGCGGGTCGACACTGACGGTGGAGCGCGCGCGATGACGATGAAGCTGCAACGTCGTTGCCGGCCGAGCCGGGTGCGAGGAGCGCCCGCGCGTGGCTGACGACGTTTCGGTGCGCCGGCGCGTGCTGCACGGCACCGGCCGCTGGTTGCATCGCTGGCAGAACTGGATCGCCGGCGTGCTGCTCGTGTTCGGCGCGCTGGCCGCGTGCCGGCTGTGGCCGCATCTGCCGCTACGCGACTGGAAGCCGTCGTCGGTCGCGGTAACCGACGCACAGGGCCGCTTGCTGCGGCTCACGCTTGCGAAGGACGACCGCTACCGGCTGTGGGTGCCGCTCGACCGGATGTCGCCGCAGCTCGTCGAAGCCGTGATGCTGCACGAGGACCGCTGGTTCTGGTGGCATCCCGGCTTCAACCCGTACGGGCTCGCACGCGGCGCGTGGATCACGTACGTGCGCGGCGGCAATCCGCAGGGCGGCTCGACGCTGACGATGCAGCTTGCGCGCTCGCTGTGGCGGCTGAACACGCGCACGCCGGCCGGCAAGCTCGAGCAGGTGGCGCGCGCGGTGCAGCTCGAACTCTTCTATTCGAAGCGGCAGATCCTCGAAGCGTATCTGAACGATGCGCCGTACGGCCGCAACGTCGAAGGCGCGGGCACCGCGAGCGTCGTCTATTTCGACCGGATGCCCGACGCGCTGACGCTGCCCGAGGCGCTTGCGCTCGCGGTGATTCCGCAGGACCCGGCGCGACGCGTGCGGGGCGGGCAGGATGAAATCAACCGCGCGCTGGCCGCGTCGCGCAACCGGTTGTATGCGCGCTGGCTGACGAAGCATCCGGGCGATGCGTCGTTCAAGCCGCTGTTTGCGTTGCCGCTTGCAATGCGGTCATTGTCCGCACTGCCGTTCGATGCGCCGCATGCGGTCGACCAGGCGCTCGCCGCGCGCAACGCATGGCGTACGAACTCGAGTGCCGCGGCAAACGAAAGCGACGCCGACGCGCGACTCGTGACGACGCTCGATCTCGACCTTCAACGCGCACTCGAACGGCAGATCGCACGCTATGTCGCGCGCAACGACACGCGCGGCGTGCGCAACGCGGCGGCGATCCTCGTCGATACGCGCGACATGAGTGTGAAGGCGCTCGTCGGTTCCGCGAATTTCTTCGACCGCACGATCGACGGGCAGGTGAACGGCACGCTTGCGCGGCGTTCACCCGGCTCGACGCTCAAGCCGTTCATCTATGCGCTCGGTTTCGACCAGGGCGTGCTGCACCCGCAGACCGTGCTGCGCGATGTGCCGACCGCGTTCGGCCCGTATGCGCCGGAGAATTTCGACGGCCATTTCCTCGGGCCGATCACCGCGACCGATGCGCTGAACCGCAGCCGCAACGTGCCGGCCGTGTGGGTCGCATCGCAGCTCAAGTCGCCCGATCTGTACCGGTTCCTGCAGGAAGCCGGCGTGCGGCGGCTCGCGAGCGCGCAGCACTACGGGCTCGCGCTGGTGCTCGGCGGAGGCGAAGTGACGATGCAGGATCTCGCGGCGCTCTACGCGATGCTCGCGAATCGCGGCGAGTTCCGGCCGCTGCGGCTGCGCGCGGACGAACCGGCGTTGCCTGGCAAGCGCCTGCTGAGCGCCGAGGCGAGCTACATGACGATGGACATGCTGCGCCAGCACTTGCGCCCCGACGAGACGAGCGGCGCGCAGCCGTCGAGCGTGCCGGTCTACTGGAAGACCGGTACGTCATGGTCGTTCCGCGATGCGTGGACGGCCGGCGTGTTCGGCCCGTATGTGCTGGTCGTGTGGGTCGGCAACTTCGACAACTCGACCAACACGGCGTTCGTTGGCGTCGATGCGGCCGCGCCGCTGTTCTTCCAGGTCGTCGATGCACTGAATGCCGAGCGCACGCTCGTCGAGCCGCCGCGCGCGGTGCCGCCGAAGCTGAAGCGCGTGCGGATCTGCCTCGCGAGCGGCGACTTGCCGAACGAGTGGTGCCCGCAGCAGGGCTGGACGTGGTTCATTCCGGGCACGTCGCCGATTCGCGTGAGTACCGTGCACCGGCCGGTCGTGATCGACGATGCGACGGGAAAGGCCGCGTGCCCGCCGTACGACGGCAAGCGCACGCATGCGGAGATCTTCGAGTTCTGGCCGTCGGATCTGCAGCAGGTGTTCGTGCAGGCCGGCATTCCGCGCCGGCGGCCGCCGCAGAACGCGGACTGTCGTGACGCGGGGCAGGTCGAGGGCGATCCGCCGCGCATCACGTCGCCGCTGCGCGGGAGTACGTATGCGATGCGTGTGAAGAGTACGGAGGAGACGCGCATTGCGTTCAACGCCACGGCCGATGCGAGCGCGCACGCGCTGTACTGGTTCGTCAACGATGCGTTCGTCGGGCGCAGTGCGCCGGGCGATGCGCTGTTCTGGCAGCCGCGGACGGCCGGCAGTTATACGGTGCGGGTGGTCGACGATCACGGGCGCAGCGATCAGCGGCCGCTGGCGGTGGGGTTGGAGCAGTAGGCGTTGTATCTGTATCCGTATCGCGTGTTCGCGATCAACGTGCCGCGATCTGCGCGTGTTCGCGGCGAAGACTCGCGTGAGTGAGCATCAGCAAGTTGATGACGACGATGGCGATCGTTGCGGCGACCATCCCGTTCACGCCGATGTGGGTCACCAATACGCCCGCTACATACGGAAACCCGAACAGGCCCGTGAAGTAGGCGATCGTGAAGACCTGCGAGCTCGCCGATGCGGACAAGCCCTTTTCACTGGCGAGATTGACCGCCATGCCGTTCAAGGTGGAGTAGCTGAGTCCGTAGCCGATCGCGAAGATGAACGAGCCGATCACGTACAGGATTTCACTGCCCGGATTGGACACGAAGAGAACCAGCGCCACGAGCGTCATGGCGAACAGCGTGAAGGCGAGCTTTCGGACCGGCAATCGGCTGATCGTCCGCGCCAGCGTGAATCGGCAGAAGACGGTCGTCAACGTGAAGGTCACGAAGAAGAGATCGGGCGACAGGTGGCGCGACTCCGCATAGATCGCCTGAAAATTCGACAACGCGGAAAAGACGCAAGCGGCGAGTCCGATCATGATGATCGGCAGCCGGGTGACGTTGCGCAGGATTTCAGCCACGCGCGCGGCCGTCAGGCCGGTTGCATCTGCGGGCGGGTGCGGTATGCGTTCCGTCTGTTTTCGGACAATCGAAAATACGACGGCTGCAACCACGCAGAGACACGCGAGACCTGCATAGACGATGGCATACGACCCGAAGCGGCTAGCGATGAAATGGCCCATCGGTGACGCGAGACCCAGCCCGACCATTTGACCGCCCGAGAGCAAGGTCAGGTACTTGATCCGTGCTGAGGGGCTGACGTGATGAATGATCTGAAGCGGTGCGAGTATGTAGAAGGTCGACCATCCCATTCCCAGAAGCAGGCCGCCGATGAATGCAATCCTCAGATCGTGCGCTGCCAGGCTGAATGCGAGCATGGAAAGGGCCATGACGGCAGCGGCGGCCACGATGGTCGACATCAACCCGATTCGTTGCGCTACCCAACCTGCAACAAGGGAGCTGACGATCATGCTCAGGATGCCGGTCGAGATCACGGCGCCTGCCATCGACGAATCCAGACCGCTCTGACGCAAATGCTCGGAAAGGAGAAAGCTGGCGCCGTAGGCGGCGGAAAGTGCGATGCTCGCGACGAGGAATGGAACGAACGTGGCAGCGGCGAGCGAAGACGGAAGCTGGTCAGCGGATGTGTTCATGAAATTGGCGTCCCGTTTTTATCGCCGCCGTGATGCCTCGAGCGGGCCGGATTTCTTTGATCGTCTTGTACCCACCTATGGCGTGCGGAAGGCCCTCCGGATTTTCTGATCCCGAGCCTGACGGGCATTGTGTTTTAGGTAGAAGCACGATGAAATGTACAGTGAAGCCGATTTTCTTCTGCACAGTACATGTCGTTGCTCATGAGCCTGGGCTCAGGAACTTGAAGTCGACCAAGATTGCGTTGGATGGTTTCGAGACGCGATCCCCTACCTGCCTGAGTCATTCCGATGGTGCTACCGCTCATATTTCTACCCGCGATGCCGTGCGACGCCCGAATGTATGCCGATCAGGTCGACGCGCTGAAGGATCTTGTTTCACCGACCGTGAAGATACTGGCGCAACCGACATTCGCCGAGAGTGCCGAGCAACTCCTTGCATCGACAAGCAGTGCGTTCATTCTTGCGGGCACGGCATACGGCGGATGTCTCGCGATGGAAGTGCTCGCGAGAGCGCCCGACCGCGTTCGTGGGCTCTGGCTGATGAATTGTCAGCCGGGCGTTCATCCGGATCCGGACGCCGGTCGTGCCACCAGCCGGCGCATTCGTACGGGAGAGCACGAGCGAGTCATTGCGGAGTTCGCCGGCCAGGCGATTCCGGCGCACGACGGCACGTCACGGGCTGCATTCATGCAGATGGCCCGCGATGCCGGGGCGGATCAGTTTGCACGTCAATCTGATGCCACGCTGACGCGCTCGGATCATTGGTCGACGCTTGCGGCGAGCAAAGTGCCTACGTTGCTCGTCTGGGGGGCCGCTGACCGTTTTGTTCCCGTCGACGTTGGCCGGTGTATCGCCGGCGTGATGCCACATGCGCGATTCGAAGCGATAGAAGGGTGTGGTCATTTCCCGACGCTGGAGCGGCCGTCGCGATGCACGGCGATTGCGCGTGAGTGGTTGTTGGAATCGGTGCTTCACATCTTGTCGATCAGAGACCAGACGAAACCCGCGAGTGATGGCTAACCTGCATCAACAGAAAGGCCGCGTAACCGCAGTGTCTTGCACACCGTGTCTAACACCGCGTCGTTATCCCGCGCTCCGACGAAATAGCGCTCGTTGCCGAGCGCGTCCATGCCGGACTGAAGGGCGAAAATCGGAGTGACCTGATTTTTGACGGATCCTTCCAGATAGTAGCTGTACCCGTTGTCGCGGTCCGCGGATGAATAGACGCATTGGTAACCGCCAAGCCATTTGCCGAATGACCGGCTAACGCGGTAAAGCGCGGGGTAGAGTTTTCCGAGCGCGCTGGTAAGAAAATGAACTTCGCCGACCGTCCATAGTGCGCCTCGAGCCGTTCGAGGGGGGACGATCGTAACGATTGGCGACTTCGCCGCGTCGACTTCGCCATCCTCCCCATATTGCAGCCCTCCAAGGTGCGCAAAATACAGAACGATGTGTTGTGCTGCCGCGATTTCTCGCGGTGGTTCCGGCAGTTCACGGAACCATGTCAGAACAGCATCGCTGTCGCTTGGGGCGGAGATAAATCGATACGATGTGCCCATTTGGTGGGTAGGGTATGCGGGTTGACAGTCGATAGTATCTTGCGCGAGGCGTTGATCGGCGAAACTGAACCCATGCTCTTTCGGGTGTGCGGGCTGGCCGCTTCGCGGCGTCAAGCGACATCCACCGCAATCTCCGATGTGCCTTCTCTTCACTCCGGTGCCAGCCTGCACAAGCAACGCACCACCCCCATCACCCATCATCCGCCTTCGCCTGCAGCCCTTTCAGCCCCTGTATCACGACCAGCAGCGCGCGCCCATGTTCATCCGACCCGTCCCACGCGTCGACGATCGCGTCGCGCAGCAGGTCGTTGTACTGGCGGCGCGACGGCCCGGTATCGACACCATAGAAACTGCATAGCTTATTGAATGGCGCGCTGCGGCGCAGCCGAAGCCCGTTCGACAGCCTCAGGCGCGATACGGTCGGCTGGCTGACCCCGGAGAGTCGCGCGATTTCGCTGGACGAGCGTGTATCTGCCATCAAGCGGCGCAACAGGTCTTGAACGGGAAAATCTTGGTCCGGGGCTTCCATGCGATGCATTATACCTATACAGTTACGGCTGTTGAATGGGCTTGCTGTCACCAGCGAGGCTGTATCCCCGAGAAAGTTGATGACACTGAAACACCTCCCACCCACGTTCTGCTGGACCAAGATCGGTACCGAGTCCGGCGAGGATCTGCCGACCGTCGTGCTCCGCAAGGAATGGGAGCGCCGGCTCGGGGGCGGGCGTTTTCTGTGGGGCATCAACCAGCCGCTCGGCAGCAGCGCGCAAGTCGCCGCGCATCGCACGGGCTCGCTGCTCGCGCTGTTTTCGCCGGTCGCATCGCGCCCGCGCGCAGGCGAGCGCAAAGACATGCTGCTGTGGAACGCATGGGTCGACGCAAGCGGGCAGGTGCGGCCGTTGCCGCCGCACACGTTCATCGCCAGCCGCTCGACCTTGCCGTCGGGCCGGCGCCGCGAACAGCACTACGCGCTCGTGTGCGCGTCGTCCACCGCGCTGACGGTCGGCACGCAATTGCGCGTGTTTCCCGATCACCTGCGCAGCGTGAGCACCGGCCAGCCGCTTGGCGCCGCACAGGGGGCGGCCGTGGTCGATTGCGTCGGGCGTGCGAAGGAGCAGACGGGCAAGAGCTATCCGCTCGCACTGTCGGTCGAACTCGAAGCACCGTATTTCGTGCGGCTCGCACAGCCGTGCGTGCTGAAGGCGCGCGATCTCGCGGAAGTGAACAAGGCCACGCGCGCGGGTGATTTCGATCGCTTCGTCGAGCTCGTCGCGCGTTTGCGCGGCCGTTCGCCGACGGATGCCGTGCGCGGCGTCACGCGTGATCTGTTCGATGTGCCGCCGATCGAAACGGCAGCCGCGTATGTTGCGCCCACGCACGCGGCGCGATTGCGCAACCGGCCGGCGGCCGAGCATCCGCGCGATCTCACCGGCGACCTGTTCGACCTGTCGCCGGGTGAAGCGGCCGCGTTCGCGGGCCTTGCGCATCCCCGTATCGGGCGCGCGTGACGAAACGCGCGACGCAGATCGCGCAAGAATTTGTTGCAATCTCGCCATAGCGGAGCGGCGAGCGCAGAGAGACAATCGGCACGAAGCGCGCTGCGCGGCGGCCGATGCGTCGACACTCGATGGGTTGTGGTTCACGCCGCCGACATGCGCACCACGCACACTGAGCGTCGGCGTGCTTCACACTGCAACCCTGAGGGAGAAGTGTCGATGTCGACCCACATCTGTTCGCGGGAAGCCCGGGCCGCGCAGCGCTTCGTCGAAGCCACGCGCAACGTCGATCAGGCGTTTCGCGCCGTGCGCGGCGAAAGCGACGACGACGTTTCGTCGGCCGAATACGCACGCGCGATGTCGCGCCTCGATCGCGCGCTCGACGAGCTGGCGCGTGCGCAGGAATTTTTCGATCGCGTCGTCAGCGCCGACACAGCGCACGACAACTGATCGCGCTGCATCTACGTGAAAGCGCGTCGTGCGACGCGCTTTCATCTTCATGCCGGGCATCGCGCCCGGCATGTCATTCACATATCCCGTTCCGACTTCAAACTTTGCGGCCTTCGACCGGATAGCCGGGATCGGTATAGCCGTGCGTCGAGGCATGCCCGGGCGGCACGAGCGCATCGACGAACCGTTCGTCGTCCGGGCCGAGTTCGAGTGTCAGTGCATCGATGTAGCTGTCCCAATGCGCTTCGGTGCGCGGCCCCGCGATCGTCGAGCTGACGATGCGGTTCTTCATGACCCACGCGAGCGCGAACGCAACCGACGTCGTGCCGCGCGCGGCGGCATGCGCGGCCACCTGCTGCGCGATGTGCAACGATTCGGGTCGCCATTCCGTTTGCTTGATGCGACGGTCGCCGCGGCCGGCGCGTGAATCGGCGGGCGGCTGCGCATCGACTGCGTATTTGGCGGTCAATACACCGCGCGCGAGCGGGCTGTACGGCACGACGCCGATCCCGTAATGCGCGGCGGCCGGCAGTTGTTCGACCTCGGCCGTGCGATCGACGAGGTTGTACAGCGGTTCGCTCGCGACCGGGCGATCGATGCCGAGCTGGTCCGCGAGCCGCACGATTTCGGCGATGCGCCAGCCCTTGAAGTTCGACAGCCCGAAGTAGCGCACCTTGCCTTGCCGGATCAGGTCGGCGATCGCGCGCATGCCTTCGTCGAGCGGCGCGTCGGTCAGCGCGCGATGGAAATAGAGGATGTCGATGTAGTCGGTACCGAGCCGCTTCAGGCTCGCGTCGACCGATTCGACGATCCATTTGCGCGACTGGCCCTGCCGGTTCGGCCCTGCGTCCGGCCCGGCCGGATAGCCGAACTTCGTCGCGACGACCCAGCTGTCGCGACGCGATGCAATCGCGCGGCCCACGACTTCTTCCGAGCGGCCGGCGTGATAGACGTCGGCCGTGTCGATGAAGTTGATGCCCTGGTCGAACGCCTTGTCGATGATGCGCGCCGATGTCGCTTCGTCGGTCTCGCCGCCGAACATCATTGCACCGAGGCACAGCGGCGACACCTTGAGCGCGCTGCGCCCGAGATAGCGGTAATCCATGAAGGCTCCATGCGGGCGCGTGCCCGCCGGTTGAAAGAGGGGATGCTGCGCTTACACGCCGGCTTCGTCGAACGCGCGCTGCGCGATCGTCAGCGCCGAGCTTGCGGTCGGCCAGCCCGAGTAGAACGCGAGGTGCGTGATCGCTTCGACCAGCTCGTCGCGCGTGAGGCCATTGTCGAGCGCTTTCTTCAGGTGGAACGGCAGCTCGTTGACGCGATACAGCGACACGAGGCTCGCGACCGTGACGAGGCTGCGATCGCGCGGCGACAGGCCGGGGCGCTGCCACACGTCGCCGAACAGCACGTTGTCGGTGTAGTCGGCGAGGGCGGGGGCAATGGCGCCGAACGCTTTGCGTCCGGCGGAAGTCGGTTCGGACATCGAGGGCTCCGGGGAAGGTGGGGAACACCGTCGATGGTAGCCACCGATGCGTCTATCGATAATCCCCGCCAATCCGCATGCACTTATCGACTAGATTCATGAATCGCGGCGCAGAGGCAAAGCAAGGCGGGCTCATGCGCGATAGCGCAGCGCCTCGACGACCACCGCGAGCGCGCGCGACGATTGCCGCCGGCTCGCGTAGTACAGGTGATGGCCGGGGAACGTTGGGCACCAGTCGGCGAGCACGCTGTCGAGGCGGCCGGCGGCGACATGCGGCGCCGCGAGTTCGGCGGGCACGTAGGCGAGCCCGTAGCCCGCGAGCGCCGCATCGAGGGTTTCGTAGGTGCCGTTGAACGTGACCTGCCCGTCGACGCGCACCTGCAGCATGTCGTCCCCGCGCGCGAGCTCCCACGCGTACAGCGCGCCGTGCGTCGGCAGGCGCAGGTTGATGCAGTCGTGCGCGACGAGATCCTGCGGCGACACGGGGCGCGCGCGTTCCGCGAAATACGCGGGCGCGCCGACGATCGCCATCTTCATGTCGGCCGAGATGCGTACGGCGATCATGTCCTTCGCCACCTGGTCGCCGAGCCGCACGCCGACGTCGAAGCGCTCCGCGACGATGTCGGACAGCCCGTAGTCGTTCACGAACTCGACTTTCAGGTCGCGATAGTCGCGCAGGACCGGCGCGAGCTTCGGCCACAGCAGCGTGCGGATCACGAAGTCGGTCGCGTTGATGCGCACGGTGCCCGCGGGTTGGTCGCGCAGTTCCGCGAGCGCGGTCAGTTCGGCTTCGATTTCGTCGAAGCGCGGCGCGAGGTTGCGCAGCAGACGCTCGCCCGCTTCGGTCGGCGCGACGCTGCGTGTCGTGCGCGTGAGCAGCCGCACGCCGAGGCGTGTTTCGAGCGAGCGGATCGTATGGCTGAGCGCGGATTGCGAGACGCCGAGCTGCGCGGCCGCACGCGTGAAACTGCGCTCGCGCGCGACGGCGATGAAGGCGAGAAGATCCGCAAAGTTGTCGCGCGGCATGGAGGGTGTCGGGTGGTCGATGCCCGCGCATCGTACCACCGGGTTCGCCGGGCCGCGTCGTGACGCTGCGTCGTGACGCGGCGATGCGGTGCGCGTCAGCCCGCGCGGGTCATGCCCGGCGCATGGGGCGCGGGATGGTACGCATAGCCGCGCTGCTGGAACGACGTCGCGAAGAACCGCATCTGGTAGCGGATCGCATTCGCCCAGTAATCCCACGTGTGACCGCCGGGCCGTTCCGCATAGTCGTGCGGCACGCCGAGCGCGACGAGCCGTTCGTGCAGTGTGCGGTTCGAGCCGACGAACGCGTCGTCGCGGCCGCAATCGATCGTCATGTCGAGATGCGCGCGCACGAACGCGCTGGCGCTGGCGACGATCACGTTGCGGTCCCAGAACGACGGATGGCGGCCGGGGTCGCCGAATACGTGGTCGATGCCCGGCTCGTCCGCGCAGCAGCGCGGATCGACCGCGCCGCTGATGCTGCCGACCGCGCCGAACGTGTCGGGCCGGTCGAGCGCGATGCGCAGCGCGCCGAAGCCGCCCATGCTGAGCCCGGTGATCGCGCGGGCGCGTTGCGTGGCGATCGTGCGGAAGTGCAAGTCGATGTACGACACGACTTCGTCGCCGATGAAGGTTTCGTAGCGGCTGCCCGAATCGAACGGGCTGTCGATGTACCAGCTCTCGTGCCCGCCGTCGGGCATCACGAGGATCACGTGGTAGCGGTCGGCCAGCGCGGCGATGCGCGTGTTGGACGTCCAGTCGGTGTGATCGCCGCCCGAGCCGTGCAACAGATAGACGACCGGATAGCGGTCGCCGTCGCGGGTGCCGCGCGCATAGGCGTCGGGCAGCACGACGGTGGCCTTGAGCGTCTCGTTCATCGCGGCGCTGGGAATCACGACGACCCGCGCGTGAAAGGCGAGAGCAGGGCCTGAAATGGCGACCAGCAGAAGCAGCCAGAAGGCGCGTGCCAGGTACATCGATCCTCGCATGTGTCGACCCCATCCGGCGCCGGGCGCCGGGAAAACCCTGTTCGGACGACTCTAGCAACCGCGCCTTTCAACCATATTTCGGCGAATCCTACGGGTTGTCAGGCGGGCGGCGCGGACACGATGCGCTCGAGCGCCGCGCGAAACGCATCGGGTTGCTCGGCCGGGATCAGGTGCCCGCAGCGCTCGATCGTGTCGAGGCCGGCGCAGCGCGCGAGCGCCCAGTCGGGCACGTGCCAGCCCGCGCGCGAGCGTTCGCCGGCCATCAGCCAGACCGGATGACGCGCGAACACTTGCGCGAGTGCCTGCAGATAGCCCGGTTCGCCGGTCGTCGCGACCACCGAGCGGCCCATCGCGCGCAACGTCGATGCGGGCTGATGCGCGAGCCAGCGGCGGGCGTCGTCGACGAGGCCCGGCGACGGCGCGTCGATCGCGCCACGCAGCCAGCCTTGCGGATCGGCACGCAGGCCGTCCAGCATCGCGTCGGCTTCGGCAGGCGTCATGCGGCCGACCGACGCCGACCAGAACGCATCGTCGAGCGTGAAGTTGCCCTCGACGTTGACGATCCGCCGCACGCGTTCCGGGTGCGCATGCGCGAACAGCATCGCGATCGCCCCGCCGACCGAGTGGCCGACGACATCGACCGGCTGCGCGCCGAAGTGCGTATCAACGGTATGCCGAAGGTGCTCGACCTGCGCGGCAAGCGTGATCGTGTCGGACGGTACCGAGCGATGCGTGCCGTAGCCGAGCAGGTCGGGCGCGAGATGCGGGCCGCTCCACCCGCGCACGTCGAGCGTGCCGATGAAACCGTGGATGAAGACGATGGGCGTGGGCTGGGTCATGGGGCGGGCGCGGCAGGAAGGGGCGGCAATTCGAGTTCGGCGAGCAGTTCGTCGAGTTCGAGCACGTGGGTACGGTCGTGGTCGAGCAGTTCGCGCACGAGTTCGTCGAGCGACATGCGGCGGAGGCCGTCGCGCAGCCCGCAGCGTGCGCGTTGCGCGGAATCGAGCGCGGCCGCGGTTGCACACAGCGCGGCGCGGCCCGTGCGGAATGCCGTGACCGCAGCGTCGAGCGGTTGCGCGAGATAGTCGCGTTGCGCGGCGAGCGCGGTGCCGTCGACGGAGGCAATCACGGGCAGGTCGAGCGTGCGTACGGCGTCGATGCGCTCGGCGAACACCGCGTCGAGATCGCGCAGGTGGCACGCATGCTCGACGACCGAGAAGCCCGTGCCGTCGGGGCGGCGTGTCCCCAGTGCGGGCGGCACGTGCGCCGCATACGCGGCGAGCCGATCGGGCAGGCGCGCCAGCGCGGCGACGACGTCGGCGAACGGCAGCCGTTGCGGATATGCGCTGAACACCGCGCCATAGCTGAACAGCGTGCCGCCGAGCCGCCCACGCGCCTGCACGACGTCGTGGCCGTGACGGCGCATGACTTCCGCGACCATCGCGCCGCAGAACTGGCGGGCTGTCGTGTCGGTTTCGATTTCGGGGAATTTGTGCGCGATCTCGTGCTGGATCGCACCGATCGCGGCGACGCCCACGCGCGACAGCGCCGCGAATTCGACGTAACGCTCGGGTTGTTCGATCAGCGCTTCAAGCTGGGCGCCGAGCGGCGTGGTGCGGAAACGGTCGAAGCGGGAATGCATGACGGGAGGATTTCGGCGAGTAACGTATCAAAACGATACGTTACTCGGTCGGGCCCAGTCAAGATGGCGATTCGAGCTTGCGGGGGCGGCGCCAATCGGCGAGTCTTCGATGGCGTGCGGGCCGCCGCCGGCACCGCCCGCCTTACCGCTTCCCGGCGTCGGCCTGCGCGCTCAGCCGCGCTTTCTGCTCCTGCAACGCATCCGTGAACGCCGGGCTGAAGTCTTCCGCCTCGAACAGCGGGCGGATCTCGATGTCGGAGTCGCCGGGCATCGGGTTCGGGCAGCGCTTCACCCATTCGACTGCCTCTTCCATCGATTTCACCTGCCACAGCCAGAAGCCGGCGACGAGTTCCTTCGTTTCGGCGAACGGGCCGTCGCTGACGGTGCGGTTCTTGCCGGCAAAATGCACACGCTTGCCGCGCATGCTCGGGTGCAGCCCGTCGGCGGCGAGCAGGATGCCGGCTTGCGCCAGTTCTTCGTTGAACCGGCCCATCGCGGCGATCATTTCCGGGTCGGGCATCCGGCCGGATTCGGAATCGGTGGTGGCCTTGACGATGACGAGGACGCGCATGGTGGACTCTCCTTGAACAAGAATGAGGGGGCGCCGCCGGTCGTTCCGACGGCAAAAACGAGCGGTTACGACAACACGACGCGCGAGAGCGACGCGAATCGACATCGCAGGGAAAAAATCTCAGGGGTGAACGGCGTGTGCGGCGTTGCGCCGGCAATCCGTCATGTCGTGCCGACGCCCGCATCGAGTGCGCTGCGGATCCGGGCCGCGAGTTCGTCGCGCCGGTATGGCTTGCCGAGCAGCATCACGCCGGGGTCCAGCCGTCCCGCATGGAAGATCTCGTCTCGCGTGTAGCCGGACGTGAACAGCACGGGCAACGGCGGCTTGCGCAGCGCGGCACGGCGTCCGAGTTCGCCGCCCTTCACGCGGCCGGGCATGATCACGTCGGTAAACAGCAGGTCGATTGGCGTCTCGCTGTCGAGCACGCGCAATGCGGCTTCGCCGCTGGACGCCGTGATGACCTTGTAGCCGAGTTGCGCGAGCATGTCGACCACGGTCAGGCGGACGTCCGCATCGTCCTCGACGACGAGGATGGTCTCGTGGCCGCGCACCGCGTCGTGCTGCGGCATGCGGGCCTGCTCCTCGGCCGCGCCGTGGCAGCGCGGAAACGTGAGGCGCACGGTGGTGCCCTGGCCTAGCGTGCTGTCGATCGACACATGGCCGCCGCTCTGCTTGACGAAGCCGAACACCATGCTGAGCCCGAGCCCCGTGCCTTCGCCATCCGGCTTGGTCGTGAAGAACGGTTCGAACGCGCGCTCGAGTACGTCGGCCGTCATGCCGGTGCCCGTGTCGGCGAGCTCGAGCGTCACGTATTCGCCGGGTGGCGTCGGCGCGCGGCCGGCGCCCGACGCATCGCCTGACTGCACGTTGTAGGCGGCGATCGTCAGCGTGCCGTCGCCGCGCATCGCGTCACGCGCATTGAGCGCAAGGTTCAGGAGTGCGTTTTCGAGCTGGTGCCGGTCGGCGAGCACGTTGCCGACATCGGGCGACAGTGCGGGGACGATCCGGACCGTTTCGCCGAGCGCGCGGTGCAGCATCTCGCTCATGTCCACGATCAGTTGCCGCGGATTCAGCGTCGTCGGCGCGAGCGGCTGGCGGCGCGCGAAGGCGAGCAGGTGCGACGCCAGTTTCGCACCGCGCCGCACGGCGTTGTTCGCGTTCTCGATCCGGGGTTGCGCGCCCGCATGGGCGCCGAGTTCGACGGAGAGGATCTGCAGGTTGCCGCTGATCACCTGCAGCACGTTGTTGAAGTCGTGCGCGATGCCGCCGGTCAGGTTGCCGATCGCTTCCATCTTCTGTGCATGACGCAACTGTTCCTCGATCGCCGCGCGCTCCGCGATCGCGTCGGTCACGCGCTGCTCGAGCGTCTCGGTCAGGTCGCGCAGCCGGGCATTGGACGCCTGCAGCGCCGCTTCCGCGCGATCGCGGTGGCGCGTGGCGAGCACGCGTTCGGTGGTCTCGACGACGACGGCGAGCACGCCGCCCGGTGCACCGTCGTCGTCGGGGATCGGGCTGTAGTGCAGATCCATCCAGACGTCTTCGGGGCGGCCGCTGCGCAGCAGCACGAGGGCCTTGTCGCGATAGGACAGCGTGCCGCCGGCGAGGCAGGTGTCCATCACGTTGCGGTTGAAATCGGCGACTTCGGGCCAGCCGAGTTCGACCGGTTTGCCGAGCAGATACGGATGGCGCCCGCCAGCGAACCCGGCATATGCGTCGTTGTAGATCATGTAGCCGGGGCGGCCCCACAGCATCACCAGCGGCAGCGGCGACGCGAGCACCGTGCGCACGGCCGTGACGAGGCTGGCCGGCCACCCGTCGAGCGGGCCCAGCCCGGTGGCGGCCCAGTCGAATGCGGCGATGCGCCGGGCCATGTCGCCCTGCCAACCGGTACAAGCGTGATGCTGCGCGAACAACTCGACATGCATGGGAGCGCTCCGATGAGGACATGCGGTCTCGGGCGGGGGGACAAGTCGCGAAAGCGTGCTCCATTCTAGGGCAGATCGATTCGTGCGGCGACGCTGCGACGTTCCGGAGCCCGTCGTCAAAACTGGTATGCTGATCCTCACCACGTTCACGCGGAGGGCGCCATGGCTGCTAAGGAAGTCTCGAAGAAGAAGTACCTGAAAATCCTGAACAAACGCCTGCGCGCCGAGCCGGCGGCTCCGGCCGGTGCGTCGTTTGTCTTTTTCCCGCTGGGTGCGAAGGCGAAGCACGCGACGGGTGTCGTGTCCGGCGACACGCGCAGCAAGCGCGAACTGGCGGTGATGGCCGCGGTGCAGCGCAAGGCGGCCGAAGAGTTCGTCGTCGCCGGCGCCTGACCGGAACCTGCGGCACCCCCACTGGATTGCCGCCTCCGCGACTTACGCGGCGGCGGCCTCGCAATGCGCGATCGCGCCGGCGAGCACGCGCGGGATGTCGTGCGTGATGGCCGGGCCGTGCGTGCAGACCGGATGCGCGTATGCGACGAGCGCCGGATTGGCCACGAGGAAGTCGGGCAGTGCGCCCGTCTCGTCGACCTCGAAATGCGGAACGATCACGCTGCTCACCCTCGACGGCGTGATGCCGACGGCCGCGAGGCTCGCGGCCGATTGCGGAAAGTTGGAAAGCGTGCCCGTTTCGCTGCAGACGACGTTGCCGTTCGTCGACCGGACGAAGAACTGGCTGAAGGCTGACCGGGCGCTCAGGACACCTAGTCCGCCGCCGCGGCATAGCGGCCACCGCCACCCGCTTCATCACCCGCCGCGAGCTGTTCCAGCGCGAGGCCCTTCGTCTCGATCCCGAGCGTCCACACGGCCAGCGCGGCCGCGATGAACGACAGCGCGCCGAGCGTGAATACGCCGCCCTGGCCGAACACCGGCAGCACGACGCCGACCACGTAAGGCCCGATCAACGAGCCGACGCGCCCGATCGCCGACGCGAAGCCCGAGCCCGTCGCGCGCGCGCCGGTGCCGTACAGCTCCGGCGTGTACGTGTACAGCGCGGCCCACATCCCGAACAGGAAGAACTGCATCGCGAGGCCGGTGCCGATCAGCAGCGCCATGCTGCCGCCGTACAGCGCGCTCTGGCCGTACGCGTACGCCATCACGCCGCCGCCGATCAGCGACGCGATGCAGGTCGGCTTGCGCCCCCAGCGTTCGACGAGCCACGCGGCGCACAGGAAGCCCGGCACGCCGCCGAGCGAGATCAGCACCGTGTAGAACACCGATTTCGTGACCTCGAAGCCGGCCTGCTGCAGCAGCGCGCCGAGCCACGACGTGAGGCCGTAGAAACCGAGCAGCGCGAAGAACCACAGCAGCCACACCATCACCGTGCGGCGGCGGTACACGCCGCTCCAGATTTCGCGCAGCGCGCCGCGCCCGCGGGCGGCGACCGGCTCGGCGAGCCGCGACGGCGGCGGCAGCGTCGTGACGCCGGCCGAGCGCATCACCTTCGCCTCGATCGTGTGCATCACCGTGTCGGCTTCCGTGTGCCGGCCCGCATGCTCGAGCCAGCGTGGCGATTCCGGCACGATGCGACGCACGACGAGCACGAACACCGCGGGAATCGCGAGCAGCGCGAACACGGTGCGCCAGCCGAACTGCGGCAGCACGAAGTACGCGACGATGCCGGCCGTGATGAAGCCGAGCGGCCAGAAACCGTCCATCAGCGCGATCAGGCGGCCGCGCTTCTCGGTCGGCACGAATTCGGACAGCAAGGTCTGCGCGACCGGGAATTCCATGCCCATCCCGATCCCGAGCAGCACGCGGTAGACGATCAGCGCGTCGACGCTCTGCGCGGTCGAGCACAGATACGAGGCCGCGCCCCACAGCACCATGCTCCACTGGAACACGGGCCGGCGGCCGAAGCGGTCGGCGAGCAGGCCGGCGACGGCCGCGCCGAGCACCATCCCGAAGAAGCTCGCGCTCGCGACGAGGCCGGCGGCCGCGGTCGACAGCCCGAACTCCTTGCGGATCGAGCCGAGCACGAACGTCATCGTGCCGAGGTCGACCGAATCGAAGAAGAACGCGATCGCGATGATGAAGAAGATCCGCTTGTGATAGCCGGAGAACGGCAGGCGTTCGAGCCGGGCGGCGGCGGAGGCGGGAGCGGTGGCGGCGGGCATGGCGTCCTCTGAAATGAAAAGGGGCCGCGAAGCGCGTGCTTCGCGGCCCCGATGCTTCTTCTTCAGTAGACGCGACCACAAAATGCCGCATCAGAGGAAAAGCGCCGCCTGCTTGCTCAAATGCGTCATCGACGGCCGCGCGGGGTGCGGCCGTCGCGCATCAATTAATTCTTCAGCTTGTAGCCGGTGCGGAACATCCACGCGACGATCGCCAGCAGGATCACGAGGAACAGCGACGTCGCGCCGAGGCTGACACCTACATGCACGTCGGCGATCCCGTAGAACGACCAGCGGAAGCCGCTGACCAGGTAGACGATCGGGTTGAACAGCGTGACGACGCGCCACGCGGGCGGCAGCATGTCGACCGAGTAGAAGCTGCCGCCGAGGAACGTGAGCGGCGTGATGATCAAGAGCGGCACGAGCTGCAGCTTCTCGAAGCTGTCGGCCCAGATGCCGATCACGAAGCCGAACAGGCTGAACGTGACTGCCGTCAGCACGAGGAACAGCACCATCCAGAACGGATGCAGGATGTGCAGCGGCACGAACAGGCCGGCCGTGGCGAGGATGATCACGCCGAGCAGGATCGACTTCGACGCGGCCGCGCCCACATACGCGATCACGATCTCCCAGTACGACACGGGCGCGGAGAGGATTTCGTAGATCGTGCCCGTGAAGCGCGGGAAGTAGATGCCGAACGACGCGTTCGAGATGCTCTGCGACAGCAGCGACAGCATCACGAGCCCCGGCACGATGAACGAGCCGTAGCCGATGCCGTTCACGTCGCTGATGCGCGAGCCGATTGCGGAGCCGAACACCACGAAATACAGCGATGTGGAGATCACCGGCGCGATGATGCTCTGCATCAGCGTGCGGCGCGTGCGGGCCATTTCTGCGCGGTAGATCGCGCGGATGCCATGCAGGTTCATACGTCAGGCTCCTTGCACGCCGTTGCGGCGGTTGTCGATCAGGCTGACGAAAATATCCTCGAGCGAGCTCTGCGTCGTGTGCAGGTCGCGGAAGCCGATCCCGGCCGAGCCGAGCGCGTTGATCAGTTTCGCGATGCTCGCGTCGTCGCGCTGCGAGTCGTACGTGTAGACGAGCGCGGCGCCGTCGGCCGCGCGTTCGAGACCGAACGGCGCGAGCGCGGGCGGCACGTCCGCGAGCGGGTGCTCGAGCTGCACGGTGAGCTGCTTCTTGCCGAGCTTGCGCATCAGTTCGTGCTTTTCCTCGACGAGCACGAGCTCGCCGCCGAGGATGATGCCGATGCGGTCGGCCATTTCCTCGGCTTCCTCGATGTAGTGCGTGGTCAGCAGGATCGTCACGCCGTTGTCGCGCAGCGAATCGACGAGCTTCCACATGTCGCGGCGCAGCTCGACGTCGACGCCGGCCGTCGGTTCGTCGAGGAACAGGATGCGCGGCTCGTGCGACAGCGCCTTCGCGATCATCACGCGGCGCTTCATGCCGCCCGACAGCGTCATCAGCTTGTTGTCGCGCTTGTCCCACAGCGACAGCGCTTTCAGCGTCTTCTCGATGTACGCGGGATCGGGCGCCTTGCCGAACAGGCCGCGGCTGAACGACACGGTCGCCCACACGGTCTCGAACGCGTCGGTGGTCAGTTCCTGCGGCACGAGGCCGATCATTTCGCGGGCCGCGCGGTAGTGATCGCGGATGTCGTGGCCGCCGACCGTCACGCGGCCTTCGGTCGGCGTGACGATGCCGCAGATCGAGCCGATCAGCGTCGTCTTGCCGGCGCCGTTCGGCCCGAGCAACGCGAAGATCTCGCCGGGGCGGATGTCGAGGGTCACGTGCTTCAGCGCCTGGAAGCCGGACGCGTAAGTCTTGGAGAGGTCGGAGACGGAAAGGATCGGTTGCATGCTCACGGATGGGACGGCCGGCCGGCGCGACGGCGTGCGCCGCACGTGCCCGGCGTCGCCGCCGCTGCGAAGCGGCCGGGACCGGGGACGGCATGGCGAACGGGCGTCATGTCGAACGGCGTTGTGGTGCGGGATCGCAGGATCGCCATATTAGCAATCGGTAGATGGAAATGCATTCTCGTGGAAAGGGCGTGGGTTGCCGGTGCCGGATTTGCGTGAATTGACCGCGCATCGCGGAATAACGCGGCGATTTATTTGCGGCGCGTGAACAATGAGTGCCGTTTTCGGCGAACCGGGCTGCGATCGGGTTTCCGCTCGGTGGCGGCGCGGCCGGACGGCCGACTGTGCCGCCCGAAGGCTGTCGCGCCGTACCGGGACGGCATGCGCGGCGCTCGCGATAATGCGTTCCTTTCATCGTTCACGGAGCGGCGCGCATGTCTTTGATCGATTTCAAATCCGTGGCGGCGGCGCAGGCCGTCGCATGGAAATCCACGATCGTCGGCGAGGTCGGGCCGGCCAGGATCAAGGTGCTGCGCATGGATGCGCAGGCTTACGAAGCGGAAGTGCACGACTACAACGAGGGGCTGCTGGTGCTCGACGGCAGGATGCTGCTCGAGGTCGCGGGCGAGACGATCATCGTGGAGGCCGGGCAGATGTACCTCGCGCGCGCCGGTGTGGCTCATGCGGTGCTGCCGGGCAGCCACGGCACGCTCGCGATCATCGACGTGTAAGGTTGCGCCGCAACATGCAGGCGGCCGGCTGAGGCCCGGCTGGCTTGGCCAAGCGCGGATTGGCGGCCGCCATTCAAACGCGTGTTATACCGCCCGGGTATTTGTCTGAGCAAATAAATTGAAGGCTGTTTGAAAATCTGTCAAATACCGTGTAAACGCTAGGATTGCGTGGTTTCGGTCGTTTGGAACTCTGCATCCATTTACTTGTGGGTATCGTCCGATCATAGTCTCGACAAACGACGCATCACGATAACGAATCAAGCGTACGGATGGAGACCCATACATGAGACGCCTATCCGCGGGGCCAGTCGGACTGCCGTTTCCCGTTTTTTCGCTGAATGCAGGCGCGATGCAGATCGCGTGCCTGCGTTGTCCTGTCGCCGTGTAGCGGCGAACCACTTCCCGTTTCGATCGTTCTCACGGCGCCGTGCCGCATGACGGCGCCGCGGGAGAGCGCTTGTCTGCCGCCGCGGCGTGTGCCGCATGTGCCTGACCGGCATCGCGGCCGGCTTGCGCGCACCGTCATGCGCCGCGCGTCCGTGCCGCGGCGCGATACCAACCGGCGGGCCATGCAGCCTGTCCGGACGAGACTTGTCGTACCTGAAAAGGAGGGGTTGATGATTTGCATTCCTGAATGGCGGAAAGCGATTCTGTCGTGCGCGGTACTGGCGCTGCCGTTCGTCGCCGGTTGCGGCGGCGGCGACGATCCGGGGCCGATCAACGTGCCGCAGTGCTCGGGCAGCGCATGCGGGCCGAGCGGGGCCGAAACGACGCCGCCCGTCGTGACGAAGCTGTGTCCGGACGCGCTCGATTACACGACGACGTATACGGGCGGCGCAGGCAGCGGCGAGTACGTGAAGGTGAAGTTCGACACCATGAAGCTCACCTATCAGATGCAGTTCCTCGAATCGTCGGTGCCGACGTCGGCAGGGCAAGTCAACAACACGCGCGCGGGCCTGACGATCAGCGGTGCATTTCATCATCCGACCACGCTCCCGACCGCCGAGCAGAACCGCTGCGCATTCGTGCTCGACAGCGGCGCGACGAGCGACGGCGCGTACGCGGTGACGATCAACCGTGCCGATCCGCCGATGCTGTTCGTCGGCAATGGCGTGGTGGGTGGCGGGATTCCGGGGGCGACGATTGCGTACAAGGGTATCGACCTCGGGGCCCCCACGCCCATCGGCTACGTGCCGTCGCGGACGTTCGATTTCTACCCGTTCATCGGCTTCATCGAAACGGAAACCGACTTTTCGAAGGTCGCGGGCAATTACAACGAGGTAGGCATCCATCTGTCGCCGATCGGCGGGGGTGGGCAGAGCGCGCTGGGGCCAATCGGCTGGGAGCCGGACGTCGTCAACTGGAACCAGACGCTCAATGCGGACGGTTCGTGCACGATCACGCAAGGCAGCGACTACTCGTGTCAGACGACCGGGACTCCCTGGACGCTGCGCAAGAATGCGGACGGGTCGGCCGACAACGTGTTCGTGAGCAACGGGCTGCCGAATGCGTTTGGCGTGGCCTCGTATCCGATCGCGGGGCAGGGGTCGTCGCTCATCCTCCTTGCGTCGAGTCAGGCCAAAGGCATCATGATCGTCGGCAAGCTGAACGGCGTACGGATACCGGTCGTGATCCGTGTCGGCTACACGTATGTCGATCCGGCCAATCCGCTCGCGTCGGTCGCCGATGCCGAAGTCGGGATCTCGATGCTGTCGTCAGCCACCGCGATTGCCGCCAATTCGCTGAAGGGCGGTTACATCGGCGCGACCAGCGCATCCGCATGCGGCATCGTGACGTCTCCCGGCACGGCGAGCTTCTTCCCGTCGGCAGGCCCGAGCTTCAATCCAAACGTGCCGCACCCGGATCTGCCTGGCAAGTTCGTCAATGGCACCTTCCTGACGGAAGCCGGAACCTGTAACGACGGCACTGCCGTGTCGACGATGGCCGCGAACTATACGTCGACGCTGTTCCAGGGCAATACCGCGGCGTTCATTGATCCGCAGACGTCGTCGGTGACCTCGCAGTTCGCGCTCGACTATACGCAGGCCACGCCCGGCAAGATCAAGGTCACGGCCTCGCAGGACTTCAACGCGAAGGGTGCGAGCGGCAACGTGGCGATCTTCAAGAAGGGCGATACGGGCTGGATCGTGACGGCCGGCAACGTCTACGCGATGGTCGTCAACAACAGCCAGGTCAACCCGTTCTTCACGGTCGGCGCGTTCGTCCAGTAACCCTGCATTGAACACGTAACACCGGCGGCGCATGCGTCGCCGCCGGCGAATCGAATTTCAAGAGGATTCCTATGAATTTGAAGCAATGGATGGCCGCGGCGTCGCTCGCACCCGTGCTGGCCGCCTGCGGCGGCGACGGCGACCCGCCGCCCGCACCGGTAGTCCGGCTGTGCCCGCAGACGATCGACTACAACACGGTGTTCATCGGCGGGTCGGGATCGGGCGAGCTCGTGAAGGTGCAGCTCGACACGACGAAGATGACGTACCGGATGACGTATCTCGCATCGCCGGTGCCGACCACCACGGGCACCGTGCAGCCGACCCGCGACACGGCGCCGGCCAACGTGGTCGACGGCACGCTCGCCGACGAAACGGGGCTGCCGACCGTGAAGCTGAACCAGTGCACGTTCCGGATGCAGAACGCGAGCCTCGACCCGAACCGGCCCGCGCGGCTGTTCCTCGGCGAAGGTGTGCTGGGCGGCGCGATTCCCGGCGCGACGATTCAGTTCGACGGCGTGATCGGCGTCGGCAAGATCACGAAGACGACGTTCCCGTACTACCCGTTCATCAGTTTCTCGTCGCTGGAAACCGACCTGACGAAGATCGCCGGCAAGTACAACCAGCTCGGCTATCACCAGGTGCCGTCGCAGAGCTTCCAGCCGGTGGCGCTCGACCAGCAGGTGACGATCAACGCGGACGGCAGCTACGTCGAGACCGACAACTTCGGCAAGAAGAACGGCGGGCAGCCGCTTGCATCGAGCGCGACCGTGAACCAGCCGTTCACGCTGCGGCCCGATGCGCCGGCGTTCCAGTCGCTCAACTACCTGCCGCAGATTCCGCCGACGCTCGCGGCGGTCGATCCGGCGAAGGCCGGCAAGGGGATCCTGATCGTCGGCAAGCTGCGCAACCAGCTCGCGCCGATCTTCATCCGCACCGGCGCGGCCAACGCGGACCTCACGCAAGGGCCGCCGAGCGCGGACGACGAATCGGGCATTTCGTTCCTGAGCCCGCAGACGGCGATCGCGCAAGGCTCGCAGAACGGCGAGTACACGGGTGTCGACAGCGCGTTCAACTACCGCGCGACCGCGCTCGTCGGCGCGCAGGCCACGCTGCTCGATCCGTTCAATGCGTCGCAGGCCGCGCTCACGCGTGCGCTGAACCTCGACTACACGCAGAAGGTGCCGGGTGTCGTGACGACCGTGCATGCGGATGCGGCGTCGGGGCCGGCGACCGGCAAGTTCGTGTTCACCGGCGGCGTATTCGGGTTCCTCGACATGAACGATACGAGCAACCCGTACTTCACGGTCGGCGCATTCGTGCAGTGACGCACGCCTGGATGGAGACACGGTGGCGCCGCGCGCGGATGCGCGGCGCCCGGACAGAATGAGGGGAGACTTCATGAAGAAGCTGATAGTCGCGGGTGTCGTCGCAGGCGTGTCGACGCTCGCATCGGCCCAGCAGGCGGGCGACAACGTCGCGACGCTGGGCTGGCTGCACATCATGCCGCAGGATTCGACCAACGGGCTGACGACGAATCTGGCCGGCATGCCGATCAACGGGCCGCTGCGCCTGCCCGGGTCGTTCACGTCGCCGGGCACGAGCCTGACGGTCAATAACGCGGATACCGTCGGCCTCACGCTGACGCACTTCTTCACCGACCACATCGCGGTGACGTCGGTGCTCGGCGTGCCGCCCGAGTTCACGCTGACCGGGCACGGCACGATCCGGCCGCCCGGCCCGGCCGGCGCGCTCGGCAGCGTCAACATGGACAACCCGGCGAACCAGCCGGCGGTGAAGAACGCGCGGCAGTGGAGCCCGACGATCATTCTGCAGTACTACTTCAACTCGTCGACCGCGCGGTTCCGGCCGTTCGTCGGGATCGGCGTGGCCTACAGCTGGTTCAGCAACATCGAGCTGAACGGCAACTTCGCGAAGGACATCAACGAGAACCTCGGCAGCGTGCTTGCGGCCGGTGCCGGCAAGCCGGGGCCGACGTCGGTGGAGGGCAAGGCGTCGTCGTCGTTCACGCCGGTCTACAACGTCGGCGCGAGCTATGCGATCGACAAGCACTGGGGGCTCACGGCGACGCTGACCTACATGCCGCTGAAGACCTACTCGTCGCTCGTGATCAAGGCGGCCGACGGCTCGACGCTGGCCACCACGCGCACGCGGCTGAAGGCTGACCCGCTGATCACGTTCGTCGGGATTTCCTACAAGTTCTGAGCCGACCGGTGCGCATGACGCGCGCCGGCGGCTTCCTGCGACCGGCTGGCCGGACCACTCCGGCCGGACGATCGCGTTCCTGGCGGCGTGCCGCCATTTGTGAAGAGAGGGGGCAGTTCAAATGAGCATTCGCAAAATCGTATCGCTTGTTGCTGCAGTGGCTTTCACCGCGGTTTCGGCCGCGCCTGCTTTCGCAGTCACCGTTACGCGGGCCGACGGTCAGCCGATGAACCCGAACGGCGAGCCTTTTTCCGCGACCGGCCTCACGAACCTCAGCAAGGGGCAGATCACCGCGGCCTGTAACGCGACCTTCAACGGCACGATCACGTCGACCGGCATCGTCAACATCACGTCGACGACGTTCTCGGGCGGTGCGACGTGCGGGCTGATCAACGGCAGCGCGAGCAGCGCGTCGCCGTGGACGGGGCAGGCCGACAGCACGACGCAGTTGACGATCAATAACGTCAAGGTGAACGTCACACTGCTCGGTACCTGCGGGCCGAGCAAGGTCGTGACGACGTGGAGCGATCCGAACTCGTCGCTGACGTTCAACAACGCCACGCTGACGCCGGATTGCACGGTGGGCGGCACGGTCGCGACGTCGCCGAAGTTCCACGTGCAATAAGCGATCGCGGATCGAAGCGGGTGCCGGCCGCGTGCGAGGGCCGTGCGGCAGGCGCGGCGGGTATTCGCAGCTTCGATGGGTCCGTGCCGTCGCATGATTCGGCGCGTCGGCCGGATTCGTTCCGCAGAGCGGCCGTGTTTCTCGTGCAAGGCCGCCATATATCAAGAGAGAGGGCCATCCAGATGAAAATTCGTCAAATCGCATCGCTTGTTGCTGCAGCGGTGTTCACTGCGGTCTCGGCTGCGCCTGCTTTTGCGGTGACCGTTTCGCGCGTGGACGGCCAACCGATGAATCCGAACGGCGAGCCGTTCTCCGCGACGGGGCTGACCACGCTCAGCAAAAAGTCGATCGTCTCGAACTGCTCCGTGACGTTCAACGGGACGATTACGCCGGCGGGTATCGTCAATATCACGTCGGTGCAGTACAGCGGGGGGAACTGGTGTCCGGCGACCAGCAGTACCGCGAGCAGCGCGTCGCCGTGGACGGGGCAGGTGGACAGCGCGACACAGCTTTCGATCGACAACGCGCAGGTGGACTTCAAGCTGCTTGGCGCTTGCGGGCCGAGCAAGCTCGTGGCGGCATGGAACGATTCGAATGCATCGCTGACGTTCAACAATGCCGTTTGGACACCCGACTGCGTGTGGTCCGGCACGTTGATGGCATCGCCGAAGCTCCACGTGCAGTAAGCGTCGCTGAGTGAAGCCGGGCGCCTCTGGTGCACGAGGGCCGCGCGATAGGCATGGCCGACGCCTCATTCCCCGATGCAATCGTGTCGTCGCGCGTATCGGTGCGACGGCCGGCTGACCGCCCGTGTCGCGATCCGATCCGGGTGGACAGGCAGGGCTGGCGCGGCGTGCCGCGCTGCCCGATTCGATTGAAACAACCAAATTCAAATTGGCCAGAACACTCCCGGAAGACCCATGCTTACCGATCCAGCAAAGTATGGAGATGCCCGCGGCGCGACGCCTGACCGGCTGCGCACGGCCGCGTGGCTGCAGTACCTGATCGAACGACTCGACGCCGCCGCGTGCGCGGCGGACACGGGTGACGCCGGCGACACGACCGTCATCGCGTCGCGCGCGATACGCATGCGGGTGGGCGCGAACCTGTCTCGAGAAGCGGCAGCGATTCTTGGCCGGCTCGCGCCGTGGATCGCGTCGGACGGTGGCGCCTGCGCATGCGATCTGACGGACCCGCGCGGCGCGTGCTCGCATGTACCTTCGATGCAGCAACTCGCCGAAGCCGAACGTAGCTGCCCGGGCTCGCGCGCCGTGTTCGACACTGCGTACGGTGTGATCGATGCGTGCGCATTCGACGATCCCGATGTCGGCTGGGCTGCGCTCGAGCGGATTGCCGGTGGTGTCGAATGCAACGGGGGCGATGACGGCGAATGCGCCGAACATGAAAAGGGCGCGCACGGCGACACGCCGGCCCCGAAGAACCTGAGAGAAAGGCTGGCCGTTGCCGCGGCGGCGAATGGAGAAACGTCGGCCATGCCGGGCGCCGTCATCGACGCGATCGTGCTGCGCGTGTGCGGGCCGCGCGACGATGCATCGCGCATCGACGAGATGGCGGCGCTCGTGACGTTCTCGGCCGCGCTTGCTGCCGGCGACGGGACTTCTGTTGCCGCGTATGGCGGTCAGCACAACCTCGTTGCGCGGGCGATCCGCACGCATCGTGCCGATCTCGCGTCGGTGGACGGGCTGCTCGCGGCGTTATCCGTGTGCAGGCTCGATCGACTCGTCGGCGCGGGCAGTTTCTGGGCCTACTACCTGCTGGCGGGCATCGTGATTGCAGCGCCGGATGCCGTTCGGGAAGTTGGTCGCCGCTTTCATGGTGATGAATGGCAGGCATGGCTCGATCACGTGCTCGCGTGGCCGGCGGTCAGTCGATTCGGGCCGAAGGAGGACGTCGCGTTCGAAGGCCTGCAAGGCGCAATGAGCCTGACGTCGCGATGGAATCCGATCGTTCGCGGCAAGCGGATGCGGAAGCGGGGTGTTGGGACGGCGCAGTTTGGTAGGGGTGAAACGAAGCCCGAGTGACGCGCAAATTGGTGTCAGACGGTCAGGTATTCGTTTAATTGAATTTTCGAACTCGTTCTATTTGATTTTTCAGTTTTGCAGATTAAGGTCTTGTCGGGATCAATTCGATAATGTTTGACCAGGAGAAAATCCTTGGCCCCGAGCAATGTCCTTGTCGATGCCGATGCGCGCGCCGGTATCGAAATTCACCAGTTCTATCGTCTCGATATGCCTCAGGCGAAGCGTGCCGCGCTCGCGGATATCTTCGCGTTCGAGGGTACGTCCGGCATGGGCGAGCCGACGAAATTCACGATCCAGTTTACGCATCCCGAACACGATCTGTCTCGGATCGAATTCCTGAACAGGCCGTGCACGTTCGCGATCCAGCCTCCTCCTCGCGACCGCTGGAGTCGACCCGAGCCAGCCCGGCGCGTCCATGGCATCGTGACGGGCTTTGCACATCTGAATAGCAATCGGGATCAATCCACCTACGAGATAGTGCTGGAGTCGCGTCTTGCGCTGTTGCGCGGCTCGCGCCGTTGCCGCTTCTTTCTGGACATGAGCGAGCCTGAGATCATCAGGCAGATTCTGAAGGAGCACGAGTTCAACCAGATATTCGCGAGTGTCGAAATCTCGCTGTATCGGGAATACCGCAAGCATGCGTTCGTGATGCAGTGGGGGGAAGACGACCTGACGTTCATTACACGGCTTTGTCGGCGCACGGGAATCTGGTTCGTTTGTGATGCGGGCGAGAAACACGAGCACGTGAGATTCGGCGACGATTTCACGCATTACCGTCGGGACGACGCACTGGTGGTTCCATACCGCGAGCATAGCGGCTTGATGACTGACGGGCGCGAATCGGTCCATTCGCTCGAAATGCATGCGACGACGGTGCCGAAGCGCCACACCGTGCGCAGCTATCACACCGAACGGCAGCCGGCTCAGCCGATTGAGGCTTCGCACGACATTCGGGAGGATCGGACTGCGTACGGCGAGGACTATGTATGGGGCGCGCCTTACTTGACCGAGGACGAAGCAAAGCGGGAGGCGTTGTTGCGGCACGAAGCCGCGCTGGCGGAGCAGGTCAAGTATCGCGGCGCCTGCGACATGCTGGACCTTGTGCCGGGGGCCGTGCTGAAGTTGACGAATCGCACACTGCCGGATGCGAAGCATGGGTTGCTCGCGGTGCGTGTGACATGCCGGGCATCGCGCAAGACGGGGTATCAGGTCGAGTTCGATGCGACTCCTTCCGATCGGCTCTACCGGCTTCCGCTCAAGGAAGAGGCGTGGCCACGTATCGAAGGCGTCATCACCGGAACCGTGGCTTCGTCCGGCGGCTGGAAAAATCCTTATCTCGACGCCCAGGGACGCTACATCGTCCATATTCACGCCGATAAGGACAAGCGCACGCCAGGGCTCGAAAGTTGCCCGATGCGTCTGGCAAAGCCGTTCGCGGGAGCGGGGCAAGCCGGTTTTCATTTCGGTCTGGTCGAGGGCACGATCGTGACGGTCGGGTTCCTGTGGGGAAACCCAGATCTGCCGTACATCAGTCAGGTGCTGCATACGGCGGAGGATACCGATCCGATCGTCGGCGGCTATCCATGGGGGACGCGCAATACGATCCGGACCCGGTCGAACAACACGCTGCAAATGGAAGACCGGGAGGGCAAGGAGCATATCAAGCTCGCGACCGAGCGCGGCAAGACGCAGTTGAATCTAGGCCACGCAGTCGATCGAGACAACCAGAATCGGGGCGAAGGATTCGAGCTTCGTACGGACATGCGTGGTCATGTGCGCGCAGGTGGAGGCGTACTTGTATCGGCCGACATGCAGGAGCGGGCGCGTGGCGAACAGACGGACATGCGGCCCGTGGCAAACCAGTTTCAGTTCACGCAGGCACAGGTCGGCGGGCTGGCCGAGGCCGCCGCGGTGGCCAAGGCGGAAATCGCGGACCTGCGGGCCGAAAACGCATGGTTGAAAGATGAGCTGACGGGATTGAAGAAGGCGGTCATCGCTTTGTCGGCGCCGGACGGCATCGGCATGGCGACACCGGATCGCGTGATGGTGTCGGCGGGCAAGGATGTGAGCGTGGCGACGTCGGCCAGGTTCAGCGTGAGCGCGATCGGGAATGTCGCGATCGCGGCCGGGGAAGTACTGTCGTTGTTTGCTCACAAGATGGGAGCGAAGCTCCATGCGGCGCGGGGGAAGGTGCAGATTCAGGCGCAATCGGACGCGATGGAACTGGTTGCTCAGAAGGACATGCGAATCACGAGCGCCGATGGCGCCGCGACCGTGAATGCCGCCAATGGCGTCGTCCTGAGTGGAGGTGGGTCGGCTTACGTCAAGGTGCAGGGAGACAATGTGGAGATTGGCGGAGCCGGTTGCCTGATCCTGAAGATCATCGAGATTCAGAAGGAGGGGCCGGGTGCGCTGTCGCTACCGCTGCCTAAATTCGGTCAGGTCAGCGTTCCAAACGACGAACGCTTCATTCTGACGGATCACATCACCGGCCGGCCGGTGGCGAACCGGGCATACAGGATCCGGCTTGCGGATGGGCAGATCGTCGAGGGCGTGACCGACGAGAAAGGCGAGACTTCGCTGAGCCGGCAGGATGTCGCGCAAGGTCTCAAGCTGCTGTTGAAGAAAAGCGAGGGGCTTGATACATGACCGATCAGGACAATTCGTTGGCCGATGGCGGGGTGGCCCACGATGCCGCTGCTCCGGAGGCGTTTCGGCTTCATGCCGCCACGCGGGTCGTGCCGATGCAGCGCGATCATCTTGGGCAACCTTTTTGGGAGTCCTATCACACGCCGAGCAGCTTCGAGGTGCGTGCGGAGTGCCGGATTCCACCGCACATGCCGGGGGTGATCATTTTCGTGCATGGCGTCAATTCGACGGGGGAGTGGTATGACGCGGCGGAAGAAGCACTGTGTGACGGTTTGAGTGAACGCTTGCGTCGAACGGAAGAAACCAGACTGAGACCAAATGCATACTTGACAGAAGATCCCAACACCGGACGTTCTGTTCCGCGCCAGATTGATCCAACCAAACCGGGAAATTCTCCAGTGATCCGTTTCTATTGGGGCTACAGCGCAGTCTCCGGCAAGGAGAGAAATTGGCGTGTACCGCTACGCAATCTGAACGATGCCGATTTTTGGGCTCGTCACTGTACGAATGAAAACGGCGAGTGGCTGGGCAGCGATACTCCGTCCGGGCCGTGGTTCTGGGGCGGCGGTCCGTTTCAGAACGGTACCAACAACCTCCAGCAATTGTGGAGCAAAACCGGCTTCAACCGCCACGTGTTCGGTTTTGATATGGAGAGGCTGAATACTGAAGCGGATCGTCAGCTTCAGGATGCGCCACCGCGCAGCTACTATGCGCACGCGGCACAACGGTTGGCGAAACTGATCGACACGATCAGAAACAAATGCCCGCGCGATACCGTGACGGTCATGTCGCACAGCCAGGGCACCATGATCGCGATGGCGGCCACTGCACTATGTGCGACACGTGCACCCGATGCGCTGTTCGTGATGAACTCGCCATACGCACTCGACGACAAGATCACCGATGCCCTTGCATGCGGCCCCGATCGTCCGACCGAGGCGGCACGCGTCAATACGTTCCGGAATGTTGCATTGCGAATCAAGCAGGACAAACGTGTCATGACCGAAGCGCAGTTACAGCAGCTTCAATGTGGTGCATCCGAAGACATGGACTTCTGGCGGCCTGACAACAAGCGTCGGTCCGGCATACACGAGCGCGACAATCATGGCCGACTGTACGTGTACTTCACGCCGCACGATCGGGTGATGGGGGCTGCACCGCTGAAAAGCATCGGCTGGCAGGGCGTGGATGATGAACTCCTCAAGGACTTGGGAGATACCGTCAAGCAGCGCATGCTGGCACGCGGCACACCGGTTGGCGATGAGCCGGGCGTAAAGAAGTTCGGCACACTGCCACCAACGCCCGAGGATAAGTTGGCTCCCGGTGCAAAGCCGACCGACTTCTGGAACGGCAACCGGAACATCATTCCCCCTCTCTTGACGCTTTGGGCGGTTCCGCATCCCGACAAGACGGTCACGATCAACGCCGAGCGGGTGCCGCAGCCGGTCACGGCCGAGGAGATGAGGATATTTGAAGAGTCTCGTGAAGAAGCTCCTCAGATGGGAGAGTGGAAAGTGGATCCGAATGACCCTGACACCGGTAGCTATGCCGACAAGGACTACCGCTTCAATCGATCACTCTATGAACCCAAGCTGAACGTGTCGACGGAGGATATTTACACGTCCAGGCGCGGGACCCGCCTTGAAAGTCAGGATGAAATGCTCGAGCGCCTCGACACCTACAGGGCCGAGCCAACGAACCACAGCACGCTGCCACAGCATCAGGCATTCATGGCGCGCGTGGCCGCCTACGATCTTCCCGTCGGATTCTGTGATTCCTATGAGATGCCATCCTTCTGGACGTCCTTGATGAAACTGGCTGACTGGACGCAGGGTACGGATCCGTACCTCGAGAGCGGTATACCTGAAACCGTCGTCAAGCCCGCCCTCATTGATTGGGACACGGTGGCCGAGGAGCAAAGCAGGACGGACGGTGAGCGCCTCGCTCGGCAGCAGTATGGGGGATCGGCATGAGGTCTCTTGCGGTTGTGATAACGCTGGTTGTATTGGCATCGGGCTGTGCAACGCAGCAGCCACATCGCCCGACCTTCAGGCTGAGTGAGTTCAGAAGTTCGACGCTGAAGGAGTTGCCATACGATTCGCCGCCACAGACGATCTACCGGATCGACGATCACCGGTTTGTCACACTTGAACGCTACCGGGACTGCAATCACGGAGAGAGCTACTACAACGATACACGTATAGGTATCCGAAAGTACCTGGGCCGAGGTCGCTTCGAGAATTTTCAAGGCCGCATCATCAATGCGGATCCAACTGGGATGAACATCGTCCTGCCGCTGGCGTACCCGCCGCGAGCATTTTGCGGAAATGGCGAGAAAGGTTGCGTGGTGCCTTTCTTGTACTCAACCGACGGTGGGCGAACATTCCTCATCGAGGATTACGCGGATCATAGCTTTATACCATTCGATGATTCAAAAAACTATACGTTCGCCGTGACAAAAGCAAAGCTATATATTGCAGAAAAGTCTGCCGGAAGTGACGCGTATGTCGTGGAATATCCGATGATCGCCGGAATTAATTTGAGTCGTCCATACCCTCCTGGTGCTACGGGGGGCAGCTTTGCTGCGTCGAAACACCCTCAGTTTCTACGAGACATTTCGACACCATCCGGCCAAGATCGAATCATTTGCGATTCATCGCTCAAACCAACGAATCCCGATGCACCATTGGTGCAATAAGAAGAATGGATAAGAAACTAGTTGCGATGATATGCCGAGTGACGGTGATTGTCTCGATTGTGCTGATGCAGGGCTGCGCAACGCAGCAGCCACAGCGCTCGACCTTCAGGCTGAGCGACTTCAGGAGTTCGACGCTCAAGGAATTGCCATACGATTCACCGCCGCAGACGATCTACCGGATCGACGATCACCGGTTTGTCACACTTGAACGCTACCGGGACTGCAATCACGGAGAGAGCTACTACAACGATACGCGTATAGGTATCCGAAAGTACCTGGGCCGAGGTCGCTTCGAGAATTTTCAAGGCCGCATCATCAATGCGGATCCAACCGGGATGAACATTGTCTTGCCGCTGGCGTACCCGCCGCGAGCATTTTGCGGTAATGGCGAGAAAGGTTGCGTGGTGCCTTTCTGGTACTCGACAGATGGCGGGCAGACATTTCACGTCAAAGACTATGCAGATCATAGTTTCAAACCATTCGATGATTCGAAGCGGTATACATTCGCAGTCGCGAATGGACGGCTTTTCGTTGCAAAAAGCGACTATGCGGACGAATCGGAAGCATATGTACGCGAGTATCCAATGGTTTATGGCATCGATCTCAGTAAGCCTTATCCACCCGGAATTAGAGGATCCAGTTTTGCGGCATCCAAGCGCCCGAACTACCTTCAGGGAGCCTCGACACCATCCGGTCAAGATCGAATCATTTGCGATTCATCGCTAAAGCCAACGAATCCAGATGCACCGTTGGTGCAATAAGAAGAATGGATAAGAAGATAGTTGCGATGATATGCCGAGTGACGGTGATTGTCTCGATTGTGCTGATGCAGGGCTGTGCAACGCAGCAGCCACAGCGCTCGGCCTTCAGGCTGAGCGACTTCAGGAGTTCGACGCTCAAGGAATTGCCATACGATTCACCGCCGCAGACGATCTACCGGATCGACGATCACCGGTTTGTCACACTTGAACGCTACCGGGACTGCAATCACGGAGAAAGCTACTACAACGATACACGTACAGGTATTCGAAAGTACCTAGGCCGAGGTCGCTTCGAGAATTTTCAAGGCCGCATCATCAATGCAGATCCGACGGGGATGAACATAGTCTTGCCGCTGGCGTACCCGCCGCGAGCATTTTGCGGTAATGGCGAGAAAGGTTGCGTGGTGCCTTTCTTGTACTCAACCGACGGTGGGCGAACATTTCTTGTCGAGGATTACGCAGATCATAGCTTTAGACCGTTCGATGACTCGAAGAAATACACGTTCGCGGCTACCAAGGACAAGTTGTTCGTCGCCGTAAAGTATCAATATCGGAGGGATCTGCCGGACTACGACCTGCAAGTAAAACAGTATCCGCTCATCCCGGGTATCAACGTTGGTGGACCCTATCCACCTGGTTTTCATGCGGATAGCGCATGGCAATCCAGGAAGAAATTGATGCCAGATGGTCTTCGTACGCCATCCGGTCAAGATCGAATCATTTGCGATTCATCGCTCAAACCGACGAATCCCGATGCACCGTTGATGCAATAAGACGATTGGATATGAAGACAGCCGCGAAGCCAGTCAAGATGAGAAATAGAGTGGCAGTGATTGCAGTGATTGCAGTGCTTGCTCTGCTGCAGGGTTGTGCGGTCCAACCGCCGGCGCGACCCGTCTTTGGATTGGGCGATTTCATGAGTTCGAAGCTGGAGACGCTGCCATACGACTCACCGCCGCAGGTGATCTATCGGATCGATGATCACCGGTTTGTGACGCTGGAGCGCTATCGGGACTGCAATCATGGGGAAAGCTACTACAACGATACGCGTGCAGGGATCCGAAAATATCTGGGTCGAGGTCTTTTCGAGAATTTTCAGGGACGCATTATCAACGCAGACCCAACCGGTATGAATATTGTCCTTCCGCTGGCGTATCCACCGCATCTGATCTGCGGAAATGGTGAAAAGGGCTGCGTGGTTCCCTTCTGGTACTCGACAGATGGAGGAGTGACATTTCAGGCGAGGTCTTACGCGACGAATAGCTTTGAGTCGTTCGAAAATTCCAAGAGATACACATTCGCGGTCGTGGGTGGAAGACTCTTTGTAGCCAAGAGCGACTACGCAGACGAGTCTGAAGCATATGTGCGCGAGTATCCAATGGTTTATGGAATCGATCTCAGCAAGCCTTATCCACCCGGAATCAGAGGATCCAGTTTTGCGGCATCCAAGCGCCCTAACTACCTTCAGGGAGCCTCGACACCCTCCGGCCAAGATCGAATCACGTGCGATTCATCGCTCAAACCCACAAATCCTGACGCGTCTCTGACACCGTGAGGCGTATGACTACCTTTACTCGGAGAAGGAAACTAAATGAGAAATAGAGGACTGCAGATCTTGTATTCGATGATTTTCTTGACGTTGATGACGGGATGTGCTGTTCCACTTGGCTTCTACTCTTGACCGCTGCGCGAGAGCCGCAGGCCGTCAATCGCCACCGGAAATTCTGGTCTCGCCGTGGAGCGCCTGCAACCGCATCCAAGCGTGCATTTACCCAACGGATCCACTACCGATGAAAATCCCCGTTCGCCTCGGCGACTCCACCACACACGGAGGCGTCGTCAAAACCGCTTCCTCGACCTTCATCCTCGACGGCAGCAAGATTGCCCTGCATCACGACATCGTGTCGTGCCCCGAGCACGGCGACAACCGCATCGTTGAATCAGGCGAAGGCTATAACGAAGGCGGCCGAGGGTGGGCGCTCAACCGTTGCCGTACAGCCTGTGGCAGCGAAGTCATCGCCAGCGGTACCGGGATGAGACTCTTATGAAAATGAAATGGACTGTTTCCGATATCGCCGAATACCAGTACGGCAAGCCGCCGTCGATCTGGTGGTACGTGATCGCGTTCGTCGTCATCCAGGTTGCGGGCATCGTCATAACAGTCCTCAACTGGGAGCAGGGTAAGTCGATGATCTCCGGCGCGTTCTTCGGGCGCGCCGTGTTGATTCCGCTGCTCTTCTGGGGTGGCATCAGCGCGTGGATCTATAGCCGTTACGAGGACTGGGTCGCACGGGTCGACTGGTGGAACCATCTGTGCCGGCTCCATCATGCCCGACGACGAGAATGGGCGCGTGCCCACGTGGCGGTACTGGGCAGCGTGGTGCTGACACCCGAACCCGATCTGGCGGAACGTCTGCTCGGGCTCGAAGGGAGGGCACCGATGAATCCGGGCAAGATCATGGCCTTGCCCGAGCTGGTTGTTTCGGCGGGCGTATCGCGCATGGCGCAGGTGATCGAGCAGTTGATCAAGCCGTTCACCGCGCATATTTCGAACCTCGCGGATACCTGCGTCTTCGATGTGATCCTGCATTCCGATGACCCGCAACACATAGCCGAACTGCGAGCGGTCTGGCGGAAACTGGGTTTGTCCGATCTCGCCGATCTCCGATGGGCGCCGTTCGACGGAAAGGTCGATCAGCCGGAGCAGTGGTTCGACCCGGGCCTGGGGTCGAGTGTCCGGTTGGTACTCGGTTGCCAGTTGCACATCGAGGGAAAGGAGCCGTCCTGCTCGGAGATAGCCGCTGCGATGCTGCTTGCTCCTCCTAAGGTCGTCGCGGCGTTCAAGGGGAAACTCAAGCCGCAGGCTCGCCTGTTTCGCCCGATTTCGACACCATCCGACTCCGTCGCGGACGCGCTGGAAAGACTGCTGTCGGCCGAACAGACAGCCCGTGCACGCATCCGGCACGGCTGGTCGAGCGGGTTGTCGCGACAGAGCCGCCACGCGACAAGCGGGGCGATCAAGGACGCGGGTCTCAACCTGGCCGAACACGACCTGGACGGTGCGATCGGTGAACCCGGGCCGGTGAGTGCATGGCTACTTCAGGCGCTCGCGGCGCAAATGGTCGAACACGGGCAGGGTGCTCAACTGGTCGCGTCGCCACAAGGCCAGGACGTGACGCTGAATCTGGTCGGGACCCGGAGTACGCCTGTTTCGCGCGTTGGCGAGGCAAGCGTTCGTGTCCTCGATGTGTCCGTTTTCATCGGCCTGACCTGTGGCCTGGCCATGTCCCTGTTCCTGTTCGATGCGGCGGGTGCCTCCGACGCCTGGTTCCTGGGGGCCAGTGTGGTGTATGGACTGAGCGCTTTGCTGACGATCGTCGGGTGCTGGGTACGGCGCCGTGTGGTAGAAGACGACTTTGACGACAGGTTGCGATTTTCGACGGAGCAGGCGTGAGCAGGCGCCGATCACGCAACGACGATGCAGGCCCAGCATACAACGGCAACGCTCGACGCCGACCCATGCTCAGGCCGTATCTGCTGCTCGTCTCCTGCTGGAGCGGAATCGTGGCATGCGCGCTCTATACGACCGTCGTCGGATGGCTTGCCGCATTGGATCTCGGCAGTTCCGTCCCGCTTCAATGGGCGCTCATGCTGTGGGGCGCCACGTTCGGCTGGATCGTCGCGGAAGCTTTCTACGAGTGGCAGCTTCATCTTGCCGTGCGGCTCTATTGCGAAGACATCGCCGACGGCGTGTGCCCCGATCGCGGGATGCAAATGACGTCTGCGAACGCCTGGAAATGGTATCGGCGGCAAGGCTCGCCGTGGTGGATCAGTTCGAAGCGCGCGCGGCCTGACACGCATCCGGTCGACGCGATCGCGCGTCTGGAGGGCCGCGACCCGCCTCCCCGCAACGCGCAGCGGGACAAGGGCGATCTCCGCTGACGGAGGATTGCCGGCAAAGATCGTGTCGGCTTCGCATGTGTTTCGTGGCGATTCCTTTGCCATCCCGAATCGTTCGATCGGCGTCTGCACCGGTATGCGGATAGGCCAGACTGACGACCATCGAAACACGGACGACCGAGCGGGACCGCACGCCGGAATCCGGACGAAGTATGATCCGGAAGCGGTCGGCAACGGCGATCCACGTCATCCGATGTCGCTGAACCTCGCGATCGCTTACACAGACTCCGCATCCGTATCAAACCTTTCGAAACGGTCAGTCAGATGTCAAAGCAAAACAAGAAGATCCTCCTCCTGAGCGTCAGCGCCGGCGCCGGCCATACCCGGGCGGCCGAAGCGATCCGCGCGTTCGCCGACCGCCACCCCGCCGGTATCGAAGCCACTCACCTCGACGTGATGGATTTCGTGTCCACCGGTTTCCGCAAGCTGTACACCGATCTCTACATCAAGCTCGTCAGCAGCCAGCCGGCGCTGTGGGGCTACCTGTACCAGAAGACCGACGAAGTCGATCCCGCCGCGCCGTCGCAGAAGATCCGGCGCGCGATCGAGCGGCTCAATTGCCGGGCACTGCTCGCGGAGATCGAGCGGCAGCGCCCGGACGCGATCATCTGCACGCACTTCCTGCCTGCCGAGCTGCTGTCGCGCGAGATCCGCAAGGGGCGCGTCGATACGCCGGTGTGGGTGCAGGTCACCGATTTCGACCTGCACAGCATGTGGGTCGTGCCGAACATGCGCGGCTATTTCGCGGCCAACGACGAGATCGCGTGGCGCATGCATGCGCGCGGCATGGCGCCCGACACGGTGCACGTCAGCGGTATCCCGATCATGCCGGCATTCGGCCAGCCGCTCGATCGCGCGGCCTGCGCGGCCGAATTTGGCCTCGATCCCGCGCGCCGCACCTTTCTGATGATGTCCGGCGGCGCGGGTCTCGGCGGCCTCGACGTGCTGGCCGCGCGCCTGCTCGAGATGGAGGCCGACTTCCAGTTGATCGCACTGGCCGGCAAGAACAAGGCGATGCTGGCGTCGTTGCTGGAACTGGCCGCGCAGCATCCGGGCCGGCTGTTTCCGCAGGGCTTCACGCAGCAGGTCGAGCGCCTGATGGCCTGCGCCGATCTCGTGATCACGAAGCCGGGCGGCCTGACGACGTCCGAATGTCTGGCGATGCAGTTGCCGATGATCGTCAACTCGCCGATTCCGGGCCAGGAAGAGCGCAATGCGGATTTCCTGCTCGAACAGGGTGTCGCGCTGAAGGCGATCGACGACGATGCGCTCGTCTACCGGATCCGCGCGTTGCTGCAGACGCCCGAGCGTCTCGCCGACATGCGCCGTCGTCTCGCGCCGCTCGGGCGGCCGCTCGCCGGCCGCTTCGTGCTCGATCGCGTGCTGGGCCTGGAGCCGGCCGCATGAGCGTCGCGCGTTTTGTGCCGACGCGCCATACGGTGTTCGTCGTTGCGTGGGTCGTGCTGCTCGCGTACTTCTTCGCGAACGTCGAGATCCAGATCGAAGGCAGCGCGGGCTGGGCCGCCAACCTGCCGACGTGGCGCATCGAGCATCACTGGCTGCTCGACCTCTTCTGGGGCGGGCGGCCGATGACCGGCTATCACGCGTGGGTGTTCCCGTTCGTCGCGCTGTTCTTTCATCTGCCGGCCGTGTTCAACGGACGGTGGTCGTGGCGCATCGAGGCGCGGACCATCGCGTGCATCATGGTGTTCTGGCTGACCGAGGATTTCCTGTGGTTCGTGCTGAATCCGGCCTATGGCCTGGCCCGCTTCAATCCGGCGAACGTGCCGTGGCATATCCACTGGCTGGGCGTGGCCCCGACCGACTACTGGACGATGAGCGCCGCCGCGATCGTGCTGTTCATTTTTTCCCGCGAGCGCAAGCGCGCCTTTTATTGATCCCTGACCCGACATGAAAATCGCCATCATTGCCGCGATCGCCGTCGCGTTTGCCGGGCTCGTGCAGCCGGCCCACGCGGACCCGGCCTCCGAGGTGTCCGCCCGGCCGATCAAATGGGCGCAGAGCGTGGCCGATGCGCATGTGAACAACCTGCACCGCATCACGCCGACGCTGTACCGTAGCGCCCAGCTGTCGCGCTCGGACGTGCCGGAACTGCAGAAGCTCGGCATCCGCAAGGTCATCAGCTTTCGTTCGTTTCACGCGGACGACACCATCCTGGCCGGCACGCAGATCCGGATGCAGCGCATCCGGATCAACACGTGGGACATCCGCGACGAGGACATGGTGACCGCGCTGAAGGCGCTGCGCACGGCCGACCAGGACGGCCCGGTGCTGATCCACTGCCAGCACGGCGCCGATCGTACCGGCCTCGTGTCGGCGCTGTACCGGATGGTGTATCAGGGCTGGACGCGCGAGCAGGCGCTCGATGAACTGCAGCACGGCGGCTACGGGTTCCATCCGATCTGGCAGAACATCACGAACTACTTGAAAAACGTCGACGTCGAGCGCTTGAAGCGGGAAGTGAACAGCGGCTGAGGATCCCATGCAAAACGCCGCCGACAATGGCTGTCGGCGGCGTTTTGAAAAGTACGTCGATGCGCAGGCAATACGCCCGCCGTCGTCAGACCGTCTCCGGCTGCCGCACGGCCTTCGCGATATTGCGGGCCATTGCCCCATTCGCGACGAAGTAAGGCACGTCCACGCGCGCAAGCGGCTTGCGCCCGCGAATCTTGTCCGCGATCTTCTCGGCGATCATGATGGTCGGCGCATTGAGGTTGCCGGTCGTGATGATCGGCATGATCGACGCATCGACGACACGCAGCCCCTCCAACCCGTGCACGCGGCCTTCTTCATCGACCACGGCCATCTCGTCGTAACCCATCTTGCATGAGCACGACGGATGGAACGCGGTCTCCGCGCGGGCGCGCACGAATGCGTCGAGGTCCTTGTCGGACTTGCAGTCCGCACCCGGATTCAGTTCGCGGCCGCGATATCGATCCAGCGCGGGCTGCCGCATGATCTCGCGCGTCGCACGGATCGCATCGCGGAATTCGCGCCAGTCGAGCGCTTCGGCCATGTAGTTGAACAGGATGCTCGGATGGTCGTTCGGATCGCGCGAGCGCAGCTTCACGCGGCCGCGGCTCGGCGAGCGCATCGAGCCGACGTGCGCCTGGAAGCCATGCATCTCGATCGCGTTCGAGCCGTTGTAGTTGATCGCAACAGGCAGGAAGTGATACTGGATGTTCGGCCACGGATCGTCGTCGCGCGTGCGGATGAAACCGCCCGCCTCGAAGTGGTTGCTCGCGCCGAGGCCGGTGCCGTTCAGCATCCATTCGAGGCCGATCTTCGGCTGGTTCCACCACTTGAGCGCCGGGTACAGCGAGACCGGCTCCTTGCACTCGTACTGGATGTACATCTCCAGGTGATCCTGCAGGTTCTGGCCGACGCCTGGCAGGTCGAGCACGACGGGAATGTCGAGTTCCTTCAGCCACGCACCGGGGCCGACGCCCGAGCGCTGCAGCAGTTGCGGCGACGCGATCGCGCCGCTGCACACGAGCACTTCGCGGCGCGCATGCGCGGTCGCGCGTTCGCTGCCGCGCAGGTACGTGACGCCCGACGCGCGCTTGCCGTCGAACAGGATGCGATCGGCGAGCGCGTGCGTGACGATCTCGAGGTTCGAGCGCACCTTCGCCTGGTCGAGGTAGCCGCGCGCAGTGCTGGCGCGGCGGCCCTTCGGCGTGACGGTGCGGTCCATCGGGCCGAAGCCTTCCTGCTGATAGCCGTTCAGGTCGTCCGTGCGCGGATAGCCGGCCTGCACGCCTGCATCGACCATCGCCTCGAACAGCGGGTTCACGCCCGGCTTGCTGGTCGTGACCGACACGGGGCCGCTGCCGCCGTGATAGTCGTTCGGGCCGACGTCGCGCGTTTCGGCCTTCTTGAAGTACGGCAGGCAGTCGAGATACGTCCAGTTCTCGAGGCCCTTGTGCGTCGACCAGTTGTCGTAGTCGAGCGCGTTGCCGCGGATGTAGCACATGCCGTTGATCAGCGACGACCCGCCGAGCCCCTTGCCGCGGCCGCATTCCATCCGGCGGTTGTCCATGTGCGGCTCGGGGTCGGTTTCGTAGGCCCAGTTGTAGCGGCGGCCCTGCAGCGGGTAGGCGAGGGCGGCCGGCATCTGCGTGCGGAAGTCGAAGCGGTAGTCGGGGCCACCCGCTTCGAGCAGCAGCACCGTCACGTCCGGATCTTCCGTCAGGCGCGTTGCGAGCACGTTGCCCGCGGAACCTGCGCCGCAGATGATGTAGTCGTATTCGCGTGTCGTCATGACGGTCTCCTTTCGTGATCCTTAAAACACCGGGTTGTAGCGGCCGAGCTCGACTTGCACCGACTTGATTCGAGTGTAGTGCTCGAGCGTCGTGATGCCGTTCTCGCGTCCGACACCGGATTGCTTGTATCCGCCAACCGGCATCTCGGCCGGCGATTCGCCCCACGTGTTGATCCAGCAGATGCCGGCTTCGAGGCGATGGATCGTGCGGTGCGCGCGCGACAGGTTCTCGGTCACGACGCCGGCCGCGAGGCCGTAGTGCGTGTCGTTCGCGCGGGCGATCACTTCGTCCTCCGATTCGAAATCGAGGATGCTCATCACCGGCCCGAAGATTTCCTCGCGGACGATCTTCATGTCGTCGCGGCAATCGCCGAACACGGTCGGCGCGACGTACTGGCCGCTGCCGAAGTGGCCGTCGGTCAGGCGCGTGCCGCCCGCGAGCAGCTTCGCGCCTTCTGCCTTGCCGCTTTCGATGAAGCCGAGCACCTTGTCGAGCTGCGCGGCCGACACGAGCGGGCCGAAGTTGGTATCGGCATCGGTCGGCTTGCCGACGCGGATGCGCTTCACGCGCTCGAGCACACGCTGCGTGAATGCATCCTTGATCGAGCGGTGCACGAACACGCGCGTGCCGTTCGTGCAGACCTGGCCCGAGCTGAAGAAGTTGGCGGTCACCGCGATGTCGGCCGCGCGGTCGAGGTCAGCGTCATCGAACACGATCAGCGGCGACTTGCCGCCGAGCTCCATCGTCACTTCCTTCAGCGACGACGCGCCGGCCAGCGACATCACCTTCTTGCCGGTTTCGACGCCGCCTGTGAACGACACCTTCGCGATGTCCGGGTGGCCCGTCAGCAGCGCGCCGACCGAGCCGTCACCCTGCACGACGTTGAACACACCGGCCGGCACGCCGGCTTCCGTATAGATTTCCGCGAGCTTCAGCGCGGTGAGCGGCGTGACTTCGCTCGGCTTGAACACCATCGCGTTGCCGGCCGCGAGCGCGGGGGCCGTCTTCCAGCATGCGATCTGGATCGGGTAGTTCCACGCGCCGATGCCCGCGCACACGCCGAGCGGTTCGCGGCGCGTGTAGACGAACGACTCGGCGCGCAGCGGCACCTGCAGCCCTTCGATCGCGGTCGCGAGGCCCGCGTAGTACTCGATCACGTCCGCGCCGGTGACGATGTCGACCGCGAGCGTCTCGCCGATCGGCTTGCCCGTGTCGCGCGTTTCCAGCGCCGCGAGTGCGTCGTTGCGCTCGCGCAGCAGGTCGACCGCGCGGCGCAGGATGCGCGAGCGCTGCATCGCGGTCATCGCGGCCCATTCACGCTGGCCTTCCCGTGCGGACGCCACCGCGCGATCGACGTCGGCCGCGCTGGCCTGCTGCACCTGCGCGAGCAGTTCGCCGGTGGCGGGATCGAAGGTGTCGAAAGTCTTGCCGCTCGTGGCGTCGACGTAACCGCCGCCGATGTAGAGGCGCTGCAAACCGAATACGGACATGAGGATCTCCTTGAGGGCGACTGCGTCGTGCGTCAGTCGGACGCGAGCAGCAGGTCGATGTAATCGTGGGCGAGCTTCAATGCAGCCCGGGTGTCGATGGGGCCGCCGGCGAGTGCGCCGCGCAGCCACAGGCCGTCGATCAGCGCGGCGAGGCCGCTGGCGGCTTCGCGCGCTTGCGTGCGCGGCAACGCCTTCGCGAATTCGGCGCACAGGTTCGAGTGGAGGCGCCGCGTGTTGACGTGCTGCAGGCGCTTGAGCATCGGGTCGTGCATGCTCTGCGACCAGAACGCGAGCCAGGTCTTCATCACGGGCGCGCTGACCTGCGTGACGTCGAAGTTCGCGGCGACGATCGCGCGCAGCCGGGCGCGCGGATCCTTGCGTGCCGCCACGCGGCGGCGCGTGGTGGCCGACCACAGGTCGCGCAGCACGTGCCGCATCGTCGCTTCGAGCAGGCCGTCCTTGTCGCCGAAGTAGTGGCTGACGATGCCCGTCGAGATGTTCGCGCGTTGCGCGACCGACGCGAGCGTCGTGCCGGGCAGGCCCGCTTCGTCGATCGAGCGCAGCGTGGCGTCGATCAACTGCGCGCGGCGAATCTCCCGCATTCCGACTTTCGGCATCGCGACTCCCTTCGCCCGCACGGGCCGTCCATGGAAGTCGAGAGCTTAGCGGTTTTTTATTGATCGTTCAATCAACAAAAAATCGGGGTCTGACGGTGGCGGCAGGTGCCCGGGAGGTGAACGGGGCCCCCGATCGCGCGTTGTGCAGGTGCGGAAAAATGATTGAAAGATGTTTAAAAAAGATGGAGTTTGTTTAAAACGCTTTCTGAAGCGAGCAATCAATCCGGTTAATCGTTGCAGGTGTCGAATCGATTACGGAATGAAAGAGTAATGAGCCGTGTGATATTTGGTTAAGCGTAGAAGTCGACGCGCGAAACGGCGTCACGATTCATTCATGAAAATCCGTTTGAAATAGCCGAATGAAACGACATAACATATTGATTATAAATGGAAGTGTGTCAACTAAGCGGGGATCGACTGCCGTTCCGCAAACGATTGCGACCGCCCTCGACCGAATTCCGCTTACCATAAAAAATGCGGGAATAATTTGAATCTTCCGCATTTCCTAACGGAGTAGAGGTTATCGTTGGAATGACTTGAGTCAGTAATATTGTCCGTATTAGTATGACGCCGCACTACGAGGAATGAATCGATGCCGCCGGTATTGCCGCGGTGCATTGGCCAATCGCGCGATTCGGATCGCGCGTGACACACCGGCGCAGTCATTGCGCACCTGCAGCATGCCGCGACGTCGAGACGCCGCATCCACCGGAGAACGACGATGCTGACCGAAAAACACGTGGTCCCATTGCCGAATGGTCTGAAGGTCTATGTCGAACGGAACGTGTTCGACCCGGCGTTCGACACGGCAATGCTCGTCAACGGCGCGCTCGCGACGACCGCGTCGTTCGGGCAGACCGTCCAGTATCTCGGCGAGCGGATGAACACGATCTGCTTCGACCTGCCGTATGCGGGGCAGTCGCGCCAGCACAACCCGGGCTGCTTCATCCTGACGAAGGACGACGAAGCCGCGATCCTGCAGCACCTGGTCGAGCGCTTCGCGCCGGCGTACCTCGTGTCGGTGTCGTGGGGCGGCGTCGCGTCGCTGTTCGCGCTTGCACGCGGCTGCCCGAGCGTGCGGCGCGCGGCGATCTGCTCGTTCTCGCCGTTCCTGAACGACGCGATGGTCGACTACGTGACGCGCGCCCGCGACCACATCGCGGCCGGCGAGAACCTGAAGGCCGCGCAGCTGCTGAACGACACCGTCGGCCGCTACCTGCCGCGCATCATGAAGCTGTACAACTACCGGTATCTCACGCGCCTGCCGCGCGACGAGCAGGACCAGGTCGCGTTCCACGTCGACCAGATCCTGTCGCTGCAGCCGGAGCGCTACCTCAGCGAGTTCTCGAACATCGGCTGCGAGCTGCTGTTCCTGAACGGCGAGCGCGACGAATACACGACGCCCGCCGACGTGCGCCAGCTCGGCGCGCACGTGCCGCGCGCCCGGTTCGCGACGGTGCCGGACGCGGGCCACTTCCTCGACATCGAAGGCCGCGCGCAGCGCGAATACACGCGTTCGGCGTTGCTCGACTTTTTCTGCGGCGGGGCGTCGCTCGCCGCCGGCATGGCGCTCGCCGCCGCGCAGTCGTGCGTGCCCGCACCGATGCACGCGCTGTCGTCGTGACGCCGCACGCCGTGCGTCCGATACGCGCGGCGCTCCCGAATTCCCATCCCAACGAGGCAGGCCCGCCGTGAATATCGTTCAGACCATCGCCATCGTCGTTCCGTGGGCCGTGTGGCTCGCCTACTGGATCGCCACTTCGCAAGGCGTGAAGACGACCGTGCGCAAGGAAGCGTCGCGCTCGCGCACGTTGCAGTCGATTCCGCTGATCGTCGGCGGCGCGCTGATCATCCTGCCCGATCCGTCGTGGCAGGCGCTCGTGCCGGACTGGCAGCGCTTCGGCCTGCAGGCGCAGTGCGGGCTCGCGGTGCTGGTGGCCGGCCTGCTGTTCTCGGTGTGGGCGCGGCTGCACCTCGGCACGAACTGGAGCGTGTCGGTCACGCTGAAGGAAGACCATGAGCTCGTCCGCACGGGGCCGTATGGGCTCGTGCGTCACCCGATCTATACGGGCTGCCTGATCGCGCTCGTCGGCGCGGCGCTGATCGGCGGCGAATGGCGCGGTGCGATCGGCGTGCTGCTCGTGTTCGCGTCGCTCGCGTACAAGGTGCGCGTCGAGGAAAGCTGGCTGACCGGGTATTTCGGGCCGGCGTACACGCAGTACCGTCGCGAAGTCGCGGCGCTGATTCCCGGCTTCTACTGAACCCCGCGAGGCGCGCGATGGCGAAGATGATCGTGACCGCGATCGGCTCGGCGGGCGACGTGCATCCGCTGCTCGGCGTCGCACGCACGCTCGCGGCGCGAGGTCACGACGTCGTGTTCTGCACGCATGCGCCGTTCGAGGCGGTCGTGCGCCGTTGCGGGTTCGCCTTCGTGCCGATCGGCACCGCGGCCGACTACGAGGCCGCGATGGCGAACCCCGCGCTGTGGGATTCGCGCACGTCGTTTCGCACGCTGTGGGCGGTGATCGCGCCGACGCTGCGCCCGCATTACGACGCGCTGCGTGCGCTGACCGACGACGATACGGTGCTCGTCGGCACGCTGTGGGCGTTCTCCGCGCGCTTCATGCAGGAGCTGCACGGCACGCCGTACGTGTCGGTGCAGGTGTCGCCGTCGACGCTGCTGTCCGCGCATGCGCCGCCGACGCACCCGCGCCTGACGATTCCCGCGCGCTGGCCGCTGCCCGTGAAGGCGGTGCTGATGACGCTGATCGAGCGGCAGGTGCTCGATCGCGCATGCGGCCCCGCGCTCAACGCGGTGCGTCGCGCGCTCGGGCTCGCGCCGGCGCGGCGCGTGCTGGGCCGCTGGCTGCATTCGACCGATGGCGTGCTGTGCCTGTTTCCCGGCTGGTTCGCGCCGCCGCAGCCGGACTGGCCGTCGAATCATCTGCAAAGCGGCTTCCCGTTGTTCAACGATATTGCGACGCCTGAAGACGATGTGGCACTCGATGCGTATCTCGCGGCCGGTGAACCCCCGGTCGTGTTCACGGCCGGTTCGACACGCGTCGATCACGCGGCATACGCGCGCGCGGTGGCGGACGCGCTGCGCGCGACCGGCGCGCGCGGGATCCTGCTGACGCCGCACGATGCGGCGCCGGACAGTGACCGCTTGCTCGTGCGCCGCTTCGTGCCGATGCGCACGCTGCTCCCACGCTGCCGCGCGCTCGTGCATCACGGCGGGATCGGCACGGCGGCGCTCGCGTGCGAAGCCGGCATCGTGCAAGTCGTCACGCCGTTCGCACACGATCAGTTCGACAACGCGCAACGCGTCGTCGCGAACGGCTGCGGCGTGCGGGTCGACGGCCCGCTCGACGGCGCGCGGCTCGGCGCGGCGCTCGCGCGCGTGCTCGACGAACCTGCGTTCGCGGTGCATGCGGCGCGTACGCGTGCGCTGCTCGCGGCCGCGCCGGACGGCTGCAACGCGGCCGCCGATTTCATCGAACGGTTCGTGCCGAAGCGCGGGCGGGCGCGCGCGCGGGCCGATGTCGCGGTGGCCGGCGCATGAGCACCGCGTCGCCGCTTCACGACGGGCCGGTCGCGCCGTCCGCGTTCGACGCGCCGGCGCCTGTGCCGGCCGCGCGGCCGGTGCGGGGCATCCGGCTCGCGCTGCTGACGTTCGCGCTGTCGCTCGCGACTTTCATCGAGGTGCTCGACTCGACCGTGACGAACGTCGCGGTGCCGGCGATCTCCGGCAGTCTCGGCGTATCGAACAGCCAGGGCACGTGGGTGATCAGCTCGTATTCGGTCGCGGCCGCGATCGCGGTGCCGCTGACGGGCTGGCTCGCGCGCCGCGTCGGCGAGTTGCGGCTGTTCGTCGGCGCGATCCTGCTGTTCACGCTGACGTCGCTGCTGTGCGGGCTCGCGCGCGACCTGCACGTGCTGGTGATCTGCCGCGCGCTGCAGGGGCTGTTTTCCGGGCCGATGGTGCCGCTGTCGCAGACGATCCTGCTGCGCACATTTCCGCCGGACAAGCGCACGATCGCGCTCGCGCTGTGGGCGATGACGGTGCTGCTCGCGCCGATCTTCGGGCCGGTGGTCGGCGGCTGGATCGTCGACAACTTCTCGTGGCCGTGGATCTTCCTCATCAATTTGCCGATCGGGCTGTTCTCGTTCGCGGTCTGCACCGCGATGCTGCGCCCCGACGCGCAACGTGGTGAAGCCGGCCCGATCGACGTGCCGGGCATCGTGCTGCTCGTGATCGGCGTCGGCTCGCTGCAGGCGATGCTCGATCTCGGCCACGATCGCGGCTGGTTCGGCTCGCCGCTGATCGTCACGCTCGCGGTGGTCGCGGCGCTCTCGATCGTGTCGCTGCTGATCTGGGAGGCGGGCGAAGCGCATCCCGTCGTCGATCTCAGCCTGTTCCGCGATCGCACGTTCTCGTTCTGTGTGCTGATCATCTCGCTCGGGATGATGAGCTTCTCGGTGGTCGGCGTTGTGTTTCCGCTGTGGATGCAGGCCGTGATGGGCTACAACGCGTTTCACGCGGGGCTCGCCACGGCGTCGCTCGGCGTGCTCGCGCTGGTGTTCTCGATCCTCGTCGGGCTGCACGCGCATCGCTTCGACGCGCGCGTGCTCGCGACCTTCGGCTTCCTCGTGTTCGCGGCCGTGCTCGCGTGGGATGCGCATTTCACGCTGAAGATGACGTTCGCGCAGATCGCCGCGCCGGGGCTGATCCAGGGGGTCGGGCTGCCGTGCTTCTTCATTCCGCTGACTGCCGCGACGCTGTCGCGCATCCCGGACGACCGGCTCGCGGCCGCGTCGAGCCTGTCGAACTTCCTGCGCACGCTGTCCGCCGCGTTCGGCACCGCAATGAGCGTGACGCTGTGGGACAACCGCGCGACCTATCACTACGACGTCGTGTCGCAATCCGTCACGCACGCGTCGGCGAACACGCAGCGCTTCGTGCACACGCTGAACGCGATGGGCGTGGACGGCGTGCGCGAGCTGTCGACGCTGCACCAGGTCGTGATGCAGCAGGCCTACATGATGGCGACCAACGACATGTTCTGGATGGCGAGCATGACGTGTCTCGCCCTCGCGGCAATGATGTGGCTGACGCGGCCGAAGCGCGGCGCGGCGGCCTCGTTCGGGCATTGAGGAGAGGAACATGACGACACTCGGCGCACTCGTGATCCTGTATCACCCGAGCGATGCCCAGCTCGACGCGCTCCGCGCATGGCGGCACGCGTGCGACGCGCTGCTCGTCGTCGACAACACGCCGCAGCCCGATACGCGAGCCCGCGAGCTGTGCGCGCGCGAGGGCATCGCGCTGCTGCATCACGGCAATCGCGGCGGCATCGCGGGCGCGTACAACGCGGGGCTCGCGGCGTTGTTTCGCGATCGGATCGACGCCGTCGCGCTGTTCGACCAGGATTCGTCGGTGCCGGCCGCGTATTTCCCCGCGATGCGCGAAGTCTGCGCGGGGCTCGGCGGGCGCCCGTTCCTGGCGGGCCCGCGCATTTTCGACGAAAACGCGCGCAGCTTCCTGCCCGAACTGTCGACCAACGGGATCGGGCTGCGCCGCCTGCGCATCGAGCCGGGCGCGTCGTTGCAGCGCTGCGCGTTCCTGATTTCGTCGGGCTGCGTCGTGTCGCGCGCCGCGTTCGACGTGCTCGGCCGCTTCGACGAGACACTGTTCATCGATCACGTCGATACCGAATACAGTTTCCGCGCGTTGTCGCGCAACGTGCCGCTCTATGTCGTGCCGTCGCTGGTGCTGCCGCACCGGATCGGCGCGAAGCAGCGTCATGCGCTCGGCCCTTTTGAAATGACGTCGATGAATCACTCGTGGCAACGGCGCTATTACAGCGCGCGCAATGCGGTGCAGCTTGGGATGCAGTACGGGTTGCGCTTTCCGGTGGCGATCGTGCCGAACCTGTTGACGATATGGCAGGTCGTGCAGATCGCGCTCGTCGAACGCGACAAGCGCGCGAAGCTCGCCGGCATCCTGTTCGGTGTCGCGGATGGCCTGTTCGGCCGGCTCGGCCCGCTCGAACGCACGCGGCCGCGTCTGGCCGAGCGTGTGCAACGCGTGCAGCAGGGATGAGGGGCGCGATGCGGCGTGTGAATGAAGCGGCGAAGGTGGCGCGTGGCGTGAAGGGCGGCTCGATGATGATCGCCGCCGCGGCCGTGTCGCTGGCGTTGAGCGGATGCGTGCCGTCAGGCTTCCTGCCGTCGCTGTCGTTGCGCGCGCCGGCCGACGATGCGCTCGTGCACACGGCCGGCCCCGGCGTGAACGGCGCGTGGCCCGCGCCCGACTGGGTGAAGCAGTTGAATGATCCGCAGCTCGACGCGCTGGTCGCCGATGCTTCGCAAAACAATCCCGACCTGCAGGTCGCGCAGGCGCGGCTGCGGATCGCGCAGGCGCAGCTTCGGCAGTTCGATTCGTTGACGGGGCTGACGGGCACGGCCGGCGCGACGGTCAGCCGCGCGCGGATGCCGAAGCCGGGCGACGACGTCGCCAACGTGTCGGTCAGCGGCTATCGCGTGCCGGTCGAGATCTTCGGCGATCCGAACACCTCGCCGTCGTCGGTGTTCGTCGGGCTGACCTACCAGCTCGATCTGTGGGGCAAGAATCGCGCCGCGACGAAGAGCCTGATGTCGCTGCGCGAAGCGGCGCGGGTCGAGGCCGAGCAGGTGCGGCTCACGCTGGCGGTCGCGATCGTCACCGTGTACTGCCAGCTCGACCAGGCGTATGCGACGCAGGACCTGCTGCAGCAGAAACTGAAGGTCAGCCAGCGCGTGACGACGGTGCTGCGCGAGCGCACCGCGCGCGGGCTCGACAACGCATACGACGCGAGCGACGCATCGATCAAGCGCAGCAAGCTGCTCGCGCAGATCGCGATGAACGACGAGCAGATCAAGCTCGCGCAGCTGCAGCTCGGCGTGCTGTCCGGTCGTGGCCCGGAGCGCGGGCTCGCGCTGCAGCGGCCGCGGGTCGGCGCATTGGCGGGCGGCGCGCTGCCCGCGCGGCTGCCGGCCGATCTGCTCGGGCGCCGGCCCGACATCGTCGCCGCGCGCTTGCGTGTCGAAGCCGCGTTCGCGAATGCCGATTCGACGCGCGCCCAGTTCTATCCGGACGTGAACCTCGTCGCGCTCGGCGGCGTGTTCGCGCTCACGCCCGCGTCGCTGTTCTCGCGCGATGCGCTCGCCGGTTCCATCGGCCCGGCGATCTCGCTGCCGATCTTCGATCGCGGCCGGCTGAAGGCGAAGCTCGGCGCGGATGTCGCGCAGGCCGACGTCGCGATCGGGCTGTACAACAAGACCGTCGACGACGCGCTCGGACAGGTCGCGCAGTTCGTCACGTCGCTGCAGACGTCGCAGACGCTCGTCGCGCAGCAGCAGGACGCGGTCGCGGCCGCGCAGAAGATCGTTGAGATCGCAACCGACCGGCACCGGCGCGGCGTGCTGATGCAGAAGGACGTGGACGTCGCGGATCTCACGCTGATCGACGAGCGCGCGCAGATGATCGCGCTGCTCGGCCGGCAGCGGTCGCTGCGCATCGGGCTCATCGGCGCGCTGGGCGGCGGGTTCGATGCAGGCGCGACGGTTGCGCAGGCGCCGGCCGCGCATCGGGCGCGTAGCGGGGCGGCGAAGCGAGGCGCTTCGACTACCGCGCCCGCCGCGCCCGCCGCGCCCGCCGCGCCCGCCGTGACCGCTGCGACCGCATCGACCGCTGCGACCGCATCGACCGCGACCCGACCGGTGGTGGCACCGTCGGCCGATGTGCGTGCGGCGAGCGTGGCTGTGCCGCCGGTCGTCGCTGCAACGAATGCGGGGCCCGCGCGACGCGACGACGCGGCACGCACGCCAGCCGTCGCCGCGACGCCTCGCGTTCCCCCCGTTCTCGCGCACACGGCAGCGGCGAATCCGGCGCCGGGCCCGTCGGTCATGCCGCCGATTCCCTTGTTCCAGCACGATCGTCTGATCGTTACGCAAAGCGACTGATGCACCACGACAACCTCCATACCGCCGCACCGCCGGCCGCACTGAACGACCCGGCACTCGACGCGCGCCGCGCGACGCGCCGCAAGCGCTTCATCGCGTTCTTCGCGGTCGTGCTGGTGGCCGCGCTCGCATGGATCGCGTACTGGCTGCTGAGCGATCGCTATTACGAAGACACCGACGATGCGTACGTCGCCGGCAGCATCGTCCAGGTCGCCGCGCAGATCCCCGGATCGGTGACCGACGTCGTGGTGGCCGATACGCAGGCCGTGCGCGCCGGCCAGACCCTCGTGAAGCTCGACGACACCGAGGCGTCCGTCGCGTTCGCGCAGGCGAAGGCACAGCTCGCACAGGCGGTGCGGCAGGTCGCGAACGCGAAGATCTCGAACACGATGTACGTCGAGGCCGTGAATGCGCGGCGCGCCGACCTGGCGCTCGCGCAGCGCGCGTTCGCCGCGCGCTCGGGTGCGTCGGTCGAGATCGTCGCGCCCGAGGAACTCGCGCGTGCGCGCGCGGCGGTTGCCGGTGCGCAGGCGAATCTCGCGGCCGCGCAGGCGCAGCTCGATGCGGCACGTGCGCTCGGCACCAAGTTGCCTGTCGACGAAAACCCGGCGGTCGTGCAGGCGGCCGCGCAGTTCAAGCTCGCGTACCGGAACCTGAAGCGCACGACGATCGTCGCGCCGGTCGACGGCACGATCGGGCAGCGTTCGGTGCAGGTCGGCCAGCAGGTCGGGCCCGGCGTGCCGCTGATGTCGATCGTGCAGCTCAACCAACTGTGGATCGAGGCGAATTTCAAGGAAGGGCAGATTCGCCACATGCGCATCGGGCAGCCGGTCGAGGTCGTGTCGGACCTGTACGGCTCGCGCGTGACCTATCGTGGCCGCGTGCAGGGCTTCTCGGCGGGCACGGGCAGCGCGTTCTCGATGCTGCCGTCGCAGAATGCGGCCGGCAACTGGATCAAGGTCGTGCAGCGCGTGCCGGTCGTGATCGCGCTCGATGCGCGCGATCTGGCCGCGCATCCGCTGCGCGTGGGATTATCGATGCGCGCGACGGTCGACACGCACGATCGCAACGGCCACGCGCTCGACAGCGAGCCGCCGACGCCGGCCGTCAGCACGCGCGTGCACGACGGCGTCGCGAGCGACGCGGAAAGCGCCGCCGCCGCGATCATCCGCGAAAATCAGGGCGGGTAACGCCAGCTCGAGAGTGGGGCGGCCGGTCGCTGCTAACGGCCCGCCGCCCGGCGCGTTGCGGCGCGCGCCAGCGCGTCCAGCACCCGAGCGCCCCCAGCGCCTCAAGCACCTCCAGCAGCTCAAGGACCTCCGGCACCTCAAGCACCTCAAGCACCTCAAGCACCTCAAGCACCATCACCATCCAGCACGTCACCCCGCGCGCCAAACCTTCCCGTCGTTTCCCGCCCGACTTTCGCATTTCCGCCATCGATGTCGGCGCCGTTCAAACGCGTGTCGCGTTTGAGACATCGGCGCCCCTGCCTCCGGGACTACTCTCGAACAGCACGTTGCGCGTGCGCCGCATGAGCCGGCGCGCCGCGGCGCCATCCAACTAGACATGGAGACAATACGATGAGCAGCAATCGAGGTGTCGTCTATCTTGGGCCGGGCCAGGTCGAAGTCCAGAAAATCGATTATCCGAAGATGGTCGATCCGAGCGGCCGCGCGATCGGCCACGGCGTGATCCTGAAAGTGGTGAGCACGAACATCTGCGGGTCCGACCAGCACATGGTGCGCGGCCGCACGACCGCGCCGGTCGGCCTCGTGCTCGGTCACGAGATCACGGGCGAGGTGGTCGAGATCGGCCGCGACGTCGAGACGCTGAAACTCGGCGATCTCGTGTCGGTGCCGTTCAACGTGGCTTGCGGCCGCTGTGCGATGTGCAAGGACACGCATACGGGCGTGTGCCTGAACGTGAACCCGTCGCGTGCCGGCGGCGCCTACGGCTACGTCGACATGGGCGGCTGGATCGGCGGCCAGGCCGAGTACGTGCTCGTGCCGTATGCCGATTTCAACCTGCTGAAATTCCCCGATCGCGATCAGGCGATGGCGAAGATCCGCGATCTGACCTGCCTGTCCGACATTCTGCCGACCGGTTATCACGGTGCGGTGAGCGCGGGCGTGAAGCCGGGCTCGACGGTCTACATCGCGGGCGCGGGCCCGGTCGGGATGGCGGCGGCCGCCTCGGCGCGCCTGCTCGGCGCGGCCGTGACGATCGTCGGCGACATGAACGCGGAACGCCTCGCACACGCGCGAGCGATGGGCTTCGAGACGGTCGACCTGTCGAAGGACGCCTCGCTCGGCGAGCAGATCGAGCAGATCCTCGGCGTGCCCGAGATCGACTGCGCGGTCGACTGCGTCGGCTTCGAGGCGCACGGCCACGGTTCGTCGGGCCATGCGGAGGAAGCGCCCGCGACGGTGCTGAACTCGCTGATGGAAATCACGCGCCCGGCCGGCGCGATCGGCATCCCGGGCCTGTACGTGACGGACGATCCGGGCGCGAAGGACAAGGCCGCGCAGCACGGCAGCCTGAGCATCCGCTTCGGCCTCGGCTGGGCGAAGTCGCACTCGTTCTTCACGGGTCAGACGCCGGTGCTGAAGTACAACCGCAACCTGATGCAGGCGATCCTGTTCGACCGGCTGCCGATCGCGAAGATCGTCAACGTCGAAGTGATTTCGCTCGACCAGGCGCCGGAAGGCTACAAGAAGTTCGACGGCGGCGCGCCGCGTAAATTCGTCATCGACCCGCACGGGTTGCTGGCGGCATAACGCGACCGATCGCCGCGCGGCAATCGAAGGGGCCGGGGCGTGCAAGCGCCCCGGCCCCTTGTACGTTCGGGCCTCGCGCGCTCAGTGCGCGCTCAGTGCTCGCTCAGTGCTCGCGATAGCGCCGGGCGAGACGCTCGCGCGTGAACGATCGACCGGGTGCCGTTCACGCGGTGCGCTCCATCGCGGCGTCGTACTGACCGCGGCAGGCCGCACTGTTCAGGCGTGCGCGCAGCAGCAGCGCCTCCTGCGCGGCGCGTACGTTGGCCGCCTGTCCCTTCCAAGCGGCCAGCGGCGGCTCTTGCAGCGCGCGTCCATAGGAAAAGCTCAGCACCCACGGCCGCCCGTCAACGCGATTCATCGCGTCGAGATGCGCGGTCGCTTCCTCGGGCGTTTGTCCGCCGGACAGAAAGAAGATGCCGGGCACTTCGGCCGGCACGATGCTGCGCAACAGGCGCACCGTCGCCGCCGCGACTTCGCCGGGCGCCGGCTGTTCGGCATGCGTGCTGCCCGCGACGACCATGCTCGGTTTGAGCAACATGTGCGCCAGCGCGACCCGGTGCCGGTGCAGCGCGTTGAACACGGCGTGCAGCACGGCGTCGGTCACTTGCGCGCAGCGGCCGATCGAATGATCGCCGTCCATCAGTACTTCCGGCTCGACGATCGGCACGACGCCGGCCTCCTGGCAGATCGCCGCATAGCGCGCCAGCGCTTCGGCGTTGGCTTCGATCGCCGCATGGCCCGGCAGCGTGGCGGACACGTTGTACACCGCGCGCCATTTCGCGAACCGCGCGCCTTGCCGCTGGTAGCCGTCGAGGCGCGCCGCAAGCCCGTCGAGCCCTTGCGTGATTTCGTCGCCGGGCGCGAGCGCGAGCGGAATCTTGCCCGCGTCGACCTTGATGCCCGGCACGATCTGCTGGCGAGCGGCGAGTTCGGGCAACGGCGTGCCATCGTCCGCGCATTGCCCGAGCGTCTCTTCATACAGGATCACGCCGCTGACGAATTCGCCGAGGCCCGGTGTCGACAGCAACAGGGTGCGCCATGCGCGGTGGTTCGCTTCGGTCGATTCGACCGCGATCGTCTTGAAGCGCTTCGCGATGGTCGGCCCGCTTTCGTCGGCCGCCAGCAAGCCTTTGCCATCCTGAACGAGCGCCTGGATCGTCGCCTGGAGTGTGCTCTCGGTGCTCATGGAATTCCTCCGCTGAAACCGCCACGCGGCCGGGGCGACCGCCCGCTGTTCACTTCGTCGCGGTCGTCGCGCCGCCTTCCGATTTCATTCTTTGTCGCGCACCGGCCAGAACGCAAGGCGCGTGCTCGGGCGCATCGTTCGTGCCCGGGGGGGCGCGTGCGTGATGGGCTGGCGTTCGACGCGTGTGACGCGCAGCGCGATCAGCGGGACGACGCCGAATTCCGGTGCGCCCCTGCGCATGAACAGGAAGGACGCGCCCCAGATGGCGGCAAGGGTCACGAGTTGCAGTGCATTCATCGACGGCTCCATTCGGCGGATCAGGCGGCCGGCCGGAACGCAACACGCGAGATGCGCCGGCGTGGGCGACTGATCCATTGAACGTCACGCGTGAGTCGCGACGCAAACGAGGTTTTGTGAGGGGGGCTTTAGAAAAATGAATCGACGAACGCGCATGCGCGCACTACGCCTGCGCGCTCAGTGGCCGCGATAGAGCTGCGCGATTTGCTGCGTATTGCTGATGGCGCGTCGCGCACGTGCGGTGTGCGTGCTCACGCGGTGGAGGGTATGCGGGCGATGCGCGGCACCGTGATTGCCTTTCCAGCCGGCCAGGCGAACCGTGGCGGTGGGGTGCGACCGGTCGGGTGCGCGCATGGCCGGCGCCGCTCGCGCGACTGCCGTCCGTGCCGCGGGTGCGCGGGCGGCCTCCACGCCCGGGCTGCCCGGTCGGGCGACCGCCGCCGGTGTTCCGTCAGTCGAATGAAACGGATAGACGGGTGCGGGCAAGACCGGCAGCACGGGGTCGTTCGATGCGTACGGGGCGGCATCGCTCGCCATCGCGCGCGAATCATTCGAACCGCGACAGGCCGGATCGGCCTTGCATGTCCGGTCGACCACCACATAGCCGCCGACCAGCAGCACGAGTGTCAGGATGCTCAGGATCGGTGCGGTCGATGCGCGAGGTTGCTGGAGCGCCGCGTTGCGAAGCGCGCGCGCGATGCGCGATGTCCACGTGTGAGCGGCGTGCGGAGCAGGTGTGGCATCCGGTGCGCGGGAGATCGAATCGAACGGCCAGTTCCGCCGTCCGCAGTCGGGGCAGTGCTCGAGCGCACGGATGGCCACGAAGCCGCATGCCCTGCAGCGGAAGCTGGCGGTGCGCCGCGCTTGCGCTCGCGCGTTCAGGATCGCGCGCCAGTCGTCGCGTGCGCGAATTGTACGGTTGAGGAGGACTCGCATCGCTGGAAGCGGGTGGGCGCCGTCAACGACGCGAACGCGCGCCGGTCGTCATGATCCGTTCCGGCACGGCAGCCGATCGGCCCGTGCCGGAATGCAGTGGAGCGTACCTCGTCGACTGTCGTTCGCATGCGGTGTTCATGGATTCTCCGTGACATCGGGTGCGCGGAACGCGTTCGTCCGTGATGGCCTACCGCTTCATTTTTGGTCGCTGGCGCGTGAAACGCAAGGCACAAACAGGCTGTCGTGAGGCGTCGGTTCCGCGCTAACCATCCCGCCGCTGCCGGGCCGCGAGCGTCCCGATGGTCTCCATCGCGTGCTCGACCGCTGGCGTCCACGGCCGGCCGTAGTTGAGCCGAAGAAAGCGGCGAAATCCGCCGGTCGCGGAGAAGATCGGCCCCGGCGCGATGCTGACGCCGCTTTCCATCGCATCGCCGAACAGGTGCATCGCATCCATGCGCGGCGGCAGTTCGATCCACAGGAAATACCCGCCGCGCGGCGCGAACACTTCGGTGCCGGCCGGAAAATACGCGCGCACCGCCGCCAGCATCTGTGCCTGGTGCGCGGCGAGATTGCGGCGCAGCTTGCGCAGGAAGCGGTCGTACGCGCCGTCGCGCAGGTAGCTCGAAATCGCCATCTGAGCAGGCACGTCGGCCGCCGGCGCGCTGGCGCCCTTTGCCTGACGAATTTGCCGCACGTAGCGTCCGGCCGCGACCCAGCCGATCCGGAACCCGGGCGCGAGGCATTTCGAGAACGAACCGCAATGCAGGACGAGACCGCTGTCGTCATACAGCTTGGCGGGGCGCGTGGGCGCCGTGCCGAAATGCAGCTCGCCGTAGACATCGTCCTCGATCAGCGGCACGTTGCGTGCCGCGAGCAGGTCGATCAGTGCGCGCTTGCGCTCGTCGGTCAGCGTCGCGCCGGTCGGGTTGTGGAACGACGTCATGAACCAGCAGGCCCGCACCGGATGCGTGTCGAGCGCTTTCTCGAGCGCGTCGAGATCGAGGCCGGTGCGCGGGTCGACCGGAATCTCGACCGCCTTCAGGTGCAGGCGCTGCACGGCCTCCAGGGCTGCATGAAACGCCGGTCGCTCGATCGCGACGATATCGCCGGGGCGCGTCAGCGCCTGCAGGCTGAGCGTCAGCGCTTCGAGCGCGCCGGTCGTGATGACGATCTCGTCCATCGGCAACGCCGCGCCCGCATTCAGGTAGCGCAGCGCGATCTGGCGGCGCAGCCCGTCGTGGCCGGGCGGCGCGCCGGACAGCAGGGCCGGGCGATCCATGTTGCGGGCCGCCGACGCCATCGCGCGCCACAGGCTGCTCATCGGGAACAGCGAATAGCTGGCGAAGGCCGAGCCGAGCGGGACGATGTCCTCGCATCTGAGCGAGTCGAGCAGCCGGAACAACGTATCGCCGTTGCCCGCGGGCGGGACAGCCGGCTTGCGCGGCGGTTCATGGCCGAACCGCACGTGCTTGTCTTCGAGGTTCGCAACGAAATAACCGGACCGTGCACGCGCGACGATCAGACCCTCGCCTTCGAGCGCGTAGTACGCGCGAAACACGGTGGATGGGCTCACGCCATAGGCGCGGCACGCGGCGCGCACGGTGGGGATGCGCGTACCGGGGGCCAGATCTCCACGCCGGATCGACTCGGAAATCGTCCGTGCGAGCTTCGCATAACGCTTCATGCCTGCCTCAAGTCGAGCAGCTTTGTGCCGAAAAAAGAGTAGCACGGCGCGCGCTGCGCCACAGGGTCGTTTTCCCGTGATCCGCTCGTTTTTCACGGACTTTGATCCTGTTTTTCGGCGCGATGCGCTGTCATGCTTTCGCCCCTCGAGCAATCCTTGTTCCCGACATTGACCGATACGGAATTCACGCTGTCCGCCGGCTGATCCGTGCCCCGTGCGCCTGGGCGTGCGAGGTCTAGTCAGCGGTGTCATGACCCTAACCGGAAACCTACAGCGTGAAATTGAACACTCTCGTCGCGGGCCTCGTGGCCGGCGTTGCCCTCAACCTCCTCGGCGGCGCCGCGCAGGCCGCCTGCATCAGCAATCCCCCGACGCAATCCAACGCGTCGTTCCCCGCCGCACTGACCGGCAAGCTCGTCTATCACAGCTACGTCAAGTACGGCGACGGCACGAGCCAGCTGTTCCTGTACGACTTCTCGGCCCATACGCTGACGCAACTGAGCAAGAGCGCGTGGGGCATTACCGATCCGATGAACGGCGTGTTCAGCCCCGACGGCAAGTGGCTCGCGTTCATGGGCATCAGCAACGGCGCATGGAACGTGTTCATGCTCCAGCTCGGCGCCGGCACGCCGCCCGTCAACCTGACCAACAGCACGGGCGCCACGCGTAACGAGGATCCGAAATTCAGCACGGACGGCAAGACGCTCGTGTTCAAGCAGAACGGCGACGTCAAGCAGGCGACGCTGTCGTACACGAGCGCGGGCCCGGTATTCACGTCGGTCGTGAGCCTGACGAACGCACCCTCCGGCGCCGAATACTCGATGCCGTTCCTCGCGCCCGATGCGAGCGCCGTGTACTACGCGACCGGCACCGGCGCGAACATGGGGCTGATGAAGCGCACGCTCGCGACCGGCGCGACTGCGGTGTTCGACGCCCCGGCCGGGCTGCAGACGTACTACCCGATCGTGCGTGGGGACGGCATGGTGTTCTACGCGCGCTGGAAAGACAGCGGCCAGGCCGACCAGATCTATACGAAGACGGCGGACCCGGCGTCGACGCCGAACGCGTTGCCGATCAACGACTGCGTGAGCAACAACTCGGATCCGGCGCCGGTGAGCGGCACCAACTACGTGTTCTTCTCGTCGACGACGGCGGGCGGCTACCAGCTCTACGTCGGTGACGTGACGACCGGCCAGCGCTGGAGCCTGTCGCCGTTCGGCGTGAACGCCGACACGACGAAGGCCAAGCTCGGGTCCAGCTACTACGGCGGCCCGGCCACCGCGCAGCCGACGCTGCTGTCGCAGGGGCGTCCGGCTGCCGCGTCGGCGAGCTACAACGCATCGCTCACGCCCGACAAGGCGTTCGACGGCAACACCACGAGCACGCGCTGGGATTCGCCGGAAGGCGCGGGCGTCGATCCGCAATGGATCTCCGTGGATCTCGGTGCGACGAAGACGATCAGCAGCATCGATCTCTACTGGGATGCGGGTGCGCTCGTCTACCAGATCCAGACGTCGAACGACAACGCGAACTGGACGACGATCTACTCGACGAACAACGGCGTGTCGTACGGCCACGTGACGCTGCCGAACCTGAACGGGCATGGCCGCTACGTGCGGATGCTCGGCACGAAGCGCGCGACGCCGTGGGGGTATTCGCTCGACGAAATGCAGGTGTGGGGATCGTAAGCGCAAAGAAAAAAGCGACCTTCGAGGTCGCTTTTTTTTCGTCAAGCGCGGCGCGGATCACGCATGCAGCACGTGCACCGGAAACGCGGGGCTGGCGCTCGCCGCACCCTGCGCAAGCGGCGCGACCTGCTTGCGGCGCTCGCGGGTCGGCGCGACGCCGAACGCGTCGCGATAGCTCTTGCTGAAATGGCACGCCGACTGGAAGCCGCACGCCATCGTGATGTGCATGATCGACATGTCGGTCTGCAGCAGCAGTTCGCGTGCGCGGCGCAGCCGCAGCGTCAGGTAGTAGTGGGTCGGCGTCATGCCGAGATGTTCGCGGAACAGGCGCTGCAGTTGCCGCTGCGACATGTTCGCGAGCCGCGCGAGCTCCTCGCGTGACAGCGGCTCCTCGATGTTGTTCTCCATCAGCGAGATCACCTCGAACAGCGACTTGTTCGCGGAGCCGAGGCGCGCGACGAGCGGCATGCGTTGCTGCGCGCTCGTGTCGCGCACGTGTTCGACGATGAACTGCTCGGCGATCTGCGTGACGCGCGCGGTGCCCACGCGCGCGGCGATCAGGTTCAGCATCATGTCGAGCGGCGCGACGCCGCCCGTGCACGTGATGCGGTCGCGGTCGATCACGAACAGTTCCTTCAGGAAGCGCGTGTCCGGAAACTCTTCCTTCAGCGCCGACATGTTCTCCCAGTGGATCGCGCACGCGTAGCCCGCGAGCAGCCCCGACTTCGCGAGTGCATAGGTGCCCGTGCACAGGCTGCCGAGCGGGATGCCCGCGCGCGCGAAGCGGCGCAGCGTCGACAGATGGGCGGGCGTGGTCGCGCGCTGCACGTCGACGCCGCCGCACACGAACACGATGTCGGGCTGCCCCACGCATTCGGCCGGGCCGGTGTCGACCGTCAGGCCGTTGCTCGCGGTGACCGGGCCGCCGTCCGGGCTGATGACCGACCAGCGGTAGAGCGGCTGGCCGCTCAGGTAGTTCGCCATCCGAAGCACCTCGATCGCATTGGTGAACGCGATCATCGTGAAGTTCGGTAACGGCATGAACGCGAAGTGGGACAGCGACGCTGTGCGGTCGGGCGACATGGGGAGCGTTCCTAGAATCTCTAATAGCTTTACGCCCGGGGGCACCGATCGGGCTGCGATATTGTGTGAGCCAGCGCAACAAGCGTGCCATACGGCTAAACCCTAGATCCATACGTTGTCTGGCTGAAAGCGGCATGCTGCACTGCACCGTATCCGTGACGGGTTGCACCCCGACCGGGCGGCAATCGCACCGCCGGCGTGCCTGTTCATAGGTGAACTGGCTCGACCACTTTTGTTGGTCATCCGAAAAAGCACGACCGGTCACTTGTATAAAACGGACGCGGATGGCGGAAAAGGCAAAGAACGCGTCTAAATTCATCAATCCGCCGAAAATCCGAACGACAAGAATAGAGCCGTCGGCAGCCTTGTACGGGACGAGCGGGAAACCCAGGCAGGGCGGGCCTTGAGCTTCGGTTTCAGCCCCTTATTCTTCGTCACGGACGCACTATGTCGAACACCCAGCCTTTCTTCTCGCAGTCCCTCGCCGAGCGCGACGCGCCGGTGCGCAGCGCCATCCTGAAGGAACTCGAGCGTCAGCAGTCGCAGGTCGAGCTGATCGCGTCGGAAAACATCGTGTCGCGCGCCGTGCTCGAGGCGCAGGGCTCGGTGCTGACCAACAAGTACGCGGAAGGCTATCCCGGCAAGCGCTATTACGGCGGCTGCGAATTCGCGGATGAAGTCGAGGCGCTGGCAATCGAGCGCGTCAAGCAGATCTTCAATGCCGGCTATGCGAACGTGCAGCCGCACTCGGGCGCGCAGGCGAACGGCTCGGTGATGCTCGCGCTGGCCAAGCCGGGCGACACGGTGCTCGGCATGTCGCTCGACGCGGGCGGCCATCTGACGCACGGCGCGAAGCCGGCGCTGTCGGGCAAGTGGTTCAACGCCGTGCAGTACGGCGTGAACCGCGACACGATGCGGATCGACTACGACCAGGTCGAGGCGCTCGCGCACGAGCACAAGCCGAACCTGATCATCGCCGGCTTCTCGGCCTACCCGCGTGCGCTCGACTTCGCGCGCTTCCGTGCGATCGCCGACAGCGTCGGCGCGAAGCTGATGGTCGACATGGCGCACATCGCCGGCGTGATCGCCGCGGGCCGCCACGCGAACCCGGTCGAGCATGCGCACGTCGTCACGTCGACCACCCACAAGACGCTGCGCGGCCCGCGCGGCGGCTTCGTGCTGACCAACGACGAGGAGATCGCGAAGAAGATCAACTCGGCCGTGTTCCCCGGCCTGCAGGGCGGCCCGCTGATGCACGTGATCGCCGGCAAGGCCGTCGCGTTCGGCGAAGTGCTGCACGCGGACTTCAAGACCTACATCGACAACGTGCTCGCGAACGCGCAGGCGCTCGGCGAAGTGCTGAAGGCGGGCGGTGTCGATCTCGTCACGGGCGGCACCGACAACCACCTGCTGCTGGTCGACCTGCGTCCGAAGGGCCTGAAGGGCGCGCCGGTCGAGCAGGCGCTGGAGCGTGCGGGCATCACCTGCAACAAGAACGGCATTCCGTTCGACACCGAGAAGCCGACCGTCACGTCGGGCATCCGCCTCGGCACGCCGGCCGGCACGACGCGCGGCTTCGGCGTCGCGGAGTTCCGCGAGGTGGGCCGCCTGATCCTGGAAGTGTTCGATGCGCTGCGCGCGAACCCGGAGGGCGACCACGCGACCGAACAGCGTGTGCGCCGCGAGATCTTCGCGTTGTGCGAACGCTTCCCGATCTATTGATCCCACCGACCCGACAATACTGGAGCAACACATGAGCACGCTGCATCAAGACAGCATCATCATCGACGGGCTGAACATCTCGAAGTTCGAGAAGCCGGTGTTCGAAGACATGCGCAAGGGTGGCATCACGGCCGCCAACTGCACGGTGTCGGTGTGGGAGAACTTCACCAAGACCGTCGACAATATCGGCGTGATGAAGAAGAAGATCCGCGACAACAGCGAGCTGCTGACGCTGGTGCGCACGACGGAAGACATCTTCCGCGCGAAGAAGGAAGACAAGACCGGCGTGATCCTCGGCTTCCAGAACGCGCATGCGTTCGAGGACAACATCGGCTACATCGAAGCGTTCGCCGACATGGGCGTGCGCGTCGTGCAGCTCTGCTACAACACGCAGAACCTGGTCGGCACCGGCTGCTATGAGCGTGACGGCGGCCTGTCGGACTTCGGCCGCGAAGTGATCAACGAGATGAACCGCGTCGGCATCATGGTCGACCTGTCGCACGTGGGCGGCAATACGTCGTCGGAAGCGATCGCGTTCTCGAAGAAGCCGGTGTGCTACTCGCACTGCCTGCCGTCGGGCCTGAAGGAACATCCGCGCAACAAGAGCGACGAGCAGCTGAAGGAGATCGCCGATGCGGGCGGCTTCGTCGGCGTGACGATGTTCGCGCCGTTCCTCAAGCGCGGGATCGAAGCGAACATCGACGACTACATCGAGGCGATCGACTACGTCGTGAACCTGATCGGCGAGGATGCGGTCGGCATCGGCACCGACTTCACGCAGGATTACGCGAAGGAATTCTTCGACATGCTGACGCATGACAAGGGCCGCTATCGCCAGCTGACGAACTTCGGCAAGGTGATCAACCCGGACGGCATCCGCACGATCGGCGAATTCCCGAACCTGACGGCGGCGATGGAACGCCACGGCTGGAAGGAGTCGCGTATCCGCAAGATCATGGGCGAGAACTGGGTGCGCGTGTTCAAGGACGTGTGGGGCGCATAAGCGCCGCGAACGCCGAACCCCCTTCAGCGATTCAACATTAAAAGAAATCGGGACGTGCCCGTGCAAGCCGCACGGGCGCGCGGACGATGTCGCGCCGGTGCACCGAGCCGCGCGGCCACTTTCCTCACGGAGTCACCACGATGCAACCGCAACTGCCGATCAACGTCGATCCCGATACCGGCGTCTGGACCACCGACGCGCTGCCGATGCTGTACGTGCCGCGTCACTTCTTCACGAACAATCACGTCGCCGTCGAGGAAGCGCTCGGCGTCGAAGCGTATGCCGAGATCCTCTACAAGGCCGGCTACAAGTCGGCCTACCACTGGTGCGACAAGGAAGCGAAGCTGCACGGCCTGACCGGCATGGCCGTGTTCGAGCACTACCTGAAGCGCCTGTCGCAGCGCGGCTGGGGGCTGTTCTCGATCACCGAGGCCGACCCGGCGAGCGCGCGCGCGAAGATCGAGCTGCGCCACTCGTCGTTCGTGCTCCAGCAGCCGGGCAAGGAAGGCAAGCTCTGCTACATGTTCGCGGGCTGGTTCGCCGGCGCGATGGACTGGGTCAACGACACGACGCCGGAAGGCAAGGGCGCGCCGCGTGCGCACTCGAAGGAAGTGCAGTGCGCGGCCGAGCATCACGACCACTGCGTCTTCGAAGTGTCGCCGATCGCGCACTGACGCCCTGACGCACGGATTCACCGAAGCACAACAACATCCGCAACACGAGACATTCGAACGCCAGAGGTCGCCAGCGATGCGTTATCCCCACCTGTTCAAACCCATGCAGCTGAACCAGCTGACGCTGCGCAACCGGATCGTCAGCACCGCGCATGCGGAGGTGTATGCCGAGCCGGGCGGCCTGCCGGGCGACCGCTATATCCGCTACTACGAAGAAAAGGCGAAGGGCGGCGTGGGCCTCGCGATCTGCGGCGGGTCGAGCCCGGTGTCGATCGACAGCCCGCAGGGCTGGTGGAAATCGGTGAACCTGTCGACCGACAAGATCATCGATCCGCTCACGCGCCTCGCCGACACGATGCACAAGCACGGCGCAAAGATCATGATCCAGGCGACGCACATGGGCCGCCGCTCGTCGTTCCACGGCGAGCACTGGCCGCACCTGATGTCGCCGTCGGGCGTGCGCGAACCCGTGCACCGCGGCAACGCGAAGATCATCGAGATCGAGGAAATCCGCCGCATCATCGGTGACTTCGCGGCCGCCGCGAAGCGCGTGAAGGCGGCCGGCATGGACGGCATCGAAATCTCGGCCGCCCACCAGCACCTGATCGACCAGTTCTGGAGCAAGCGCTCGAACCACCGCACCGACGAATGGGGCGGCAGCCTGGAGAACCGGCTGCGCTTCGGCATCGAAGTGCTGACGGCCGTGCGCGAGGCGGTGGGCAAGGATTTCTGCGTCGGCCTGCGCATGTGCGGCGACGAATTCCACGAGGACGGCCTCGATCACGAGGCGCTGAAGGAAATCGCGCAGGCGATGTCGGAGACGGGCCTGATCGACTACCTGAGCGTGGTCGGCTCGGGCGGCGACACGCACAACACGATCGCCAACTGCATGCCGCCGATGGCGCTGCCGCCGGAGCCGTTCGTGCACCTCGCGGCCGGCATCAAGTCGGTCGTGAAGATTCCGGTGATGCACGCGCAGAGCATCCGCGATGCGGGCCAGGCCGAGCGCCTGCTCGCGACCGGCATGATCGACCTGGTCGGCATGACGCGCGCGCAGATCGCCGATCCGCACATGGTGATCAAGATCCGCGACGGCCGCGAGGACGAAATCAAGCAGTGCGTCGGCGCGAACTACTGCATCGACCGCCAGTACAACGGCCTCGACGTGCTGTGCATCCAGAACGCGGCGACGTCGCGCGAAGCGACGATGCCGCACATCATCGAGAAATCGCGCGGCCCGAAGCGCAAGGTCGTGGTGGTCGGCGCGGGCCCCGCGGGGCTCGAGGCCGCGCGCGTCGCGAAGCTGCGCGGCCACGACGTCGTGCTGTTCGAGAAGAATGCCGAAGTGGGCGGCCAGGTGATGATCGCCGCGAAGGCGCCGCAGCGCGAACAGATGTCGGGGATCATCCGCTGGTTCGACATGGAAACGAAGCGCCTGGGCGTCGACCGGCGCCTCGGCGTGGCCGCCGACGAGAAGATGATCATGGCCGAGAAGCCGGACATCGTCGTGCTCGCGACGGGCGGGTCGAGCTTCACGTGGCAGGTGCCGGGCTGGGGCGTGGCCGAGGGTCTGGCCGTCAGCTCGTGGGACATCCTGACCGGCAAGGTCGAGCCGAAGCAGAACGTGCTGCTGTTCGACGGCGTGAGCACGCATGCGGGCGCCGGCGTGGCCGACTTCATGGCGAGCCGCGGCTCGAAGGTCGAGGTCGTCACGCCGGACGTGAAGGTGGCCGACGATTGCGGCGGCACGACGTTCCCGATCTTCTATCGCCGCCTGTACGCATTCGGCGTGATCCCGACGCCGAACACGATGCTCGATCGCGTCTACGAAGAGGACGGCAAGCTGATCGCCGTGCTGCGCAACGAGTACACGGAAGAACTGGAAGAGCGCGCGGTCGACCAGGTGGTGATCGAGAACGGCTCGTCGCCGAACGACGAGCTGTACTGGAAGCTCAAGCCGGAATCGGTGAACCGCGGCCAGATCGATCCGCACACGCTGTTCGCGGCCGAGCCGCAGCCGTGCCTGTCGGAAGAACTCGGCAACGGCCGTTTCCTGCTGTTCCGTGTCGGCGATTGCATCTCGATGCACAACGTCCACGGGGCGATCTACGACTCGCTGCGTCTCGTGAAGGATTTCTAAACGATGAACCCGTCCTTCCTCATTACCGCCCTGTTGTGGCTGTCGGTGGCGGGGCTCGCGTTCGCGGTCGCGAAGCGCTCGTCCTACTGGCGTCTCGGCCGGGCCACCGCGCCCGGCTCGTTCGGCGTCGCGAACCTGTTCGCGATCCCGAAGCGCTACTTCGTCGACCTGCACCACGTGGTCGCCCGTGATCCGTACATCGCGAAGACGCACGTCGCGACGGCCGGCGGCGCGATCGGCGCGCTCGCGCTGGTATTCATCAACTACGGCCTCGCGATCTACTCGCCGTGGCTCGACAAGCTGATCTTCCTCGCGGCGCTCGCGATGCTGGTTGGCGCGGTGTTCGTGTGGCGCCGGCGTGCGGCCAAGGACGTGCCGGCCCGCCTGTCGCGCGGCCCGTGGAATACGCTGCCCTGGCTGCTCGGCTCGTTCGCGCTCGGCCTCGTGCTGTTCATGCTGGTGCCGACCGGCGCGATGTCGGGTGCGTTCGCGGTGCTCTGCGCGGTGCTGATCGGTGTCGGTGCATTCACGATGACGGTCGGCGCCGCGAAGGGCGGCCCGATGAAGCACGCGATCGCAGGCCTGCTGCACCTGGCCTTCCACCCGCGCCAGGAGCGCTTCGCGGCCACCCGCGACTCGTTCACGGGCAACGGCACGGCCACGCCGCCGACCGCGCTGAAGCTGCCGGACATCGAGCATCAGGAGTACGGCGTCGCGAAGCCGGTCGAATTCCGCTGGAACCAGCTGCTGAGCTTCGACGCGTGCGTGCAGTGCGGCAAGTGCGAAGCCGCGTGCCCCGCGTTCGCGTCGGGCCAGCCGCTGAACCCGAAGAAGCTGATCCAGGATCTGGTCGTCGGGATGGCGGGCGGCACCGATGCGGCGTACGCAGGCAGCCCGTCGCCGGGCATTCCGGTCGGCCAGCATCGTGGCGAGCCGAACGGCCCGATCGTGTCGGGCCTGATCGAAGAGCAGACGCTGTGGTCGTGCACCACCTGCCGCGCATGCGTGCAGGAATGCCCGATGCTGATCGAGCACGTCGACGCGATCGTCGACATGCGCCGCAACCGCACGCTCGTGCACGGCACGGTGCCGGGCAAGGGCCAGGAAGTGCTCGCGAACCTGCGCGAGACGGGCACGATGGGCGGCTACGACACGGCCGCACGCTACGACTGGTCGGTCGACCTGAGCGCGCCGGTCGCGCAACCCGGCAAACCGGTCGACGTGCTGTTCGTCGCGGGTGAAGGCGCGTTCGACATGCGCTACCAGCGCACGCTGCGCGCATTCGTCAAGGTGCTGAACAAGGCGGGTGTCGACTATGCGGTGCTCGGCGCGACCGAGACCGACACGGGCGACGTCGCCCGCCGGCTCGGCGACGAAGCGACGTTCCAGCAGATGGCGAAGCGCCTGATCGGCACGCTCGGCACGCTGTCGTACAAGCAGATCGTGACGGCCGACCCGCACGTGATGCACAGCCTGCGCAACGAATACCGTGCGCTCGGGTTGCGCGTGACGGTCAAGCACCACACGACTTTCCTCGCGGAGCTGGCCGACAGCGGCAAGATCGCGCCGAAGGCCGTCGAGGCGCTGCAGGACAAGCGCACCACGTATCACGATCCGTGCTACCTCGGCCGCTACAACGGCGAGACGGACGCGCCGCGCAAGCTGCTGAAGACGATCGGCATCCAGGTCGTCGAGATGGAGCGCAACGGCATGCGCGGCCGGTGCTGCGGCGGTGGCGGCGGTGCGCCGCTGACCGACATCCCCGGCAAGCAGCGCATTCCCGACATCCGCATCGCCGACGCCCGCACGATCGGCGCGGACGTGGTCGCGGTTGCCTGCCCGAACTGCACGGCGATGCTCGAAGGCGTCGTGGGCCCGCGCCCCGACGTGCTCGACGTGGCCGAACTCGTTGCCGCCTCGCTGGAGTGAATCGATGAATACGATCAAACGAATCGATCCGCGCCGGCCGTTCATCATCACGGCCGCCGGCCTGAAGCGCATCACGCTCGGCGAGGAAGGCAGCGCGGATGCGAACGCCGTGCACGGGTTCGCGCATGGTCATGGCGCGGCGGCCGCGAAGCCGCGCCGCGCGGTGCAGGATCCGAAGCACGTGATGCTGGTGGTCGCGCACGGTGAACGCGGCGCGCTCGACGATCATTCGCGGCAGGCCATCGCCGCCGCCGCATTGCTCGCCGATGCGCAGACCGAAGTCGCGTTGCTCGCGTTCGGCGAGCTGAAGGACGACGTGGCCGAACTGGGCGTCGACAAGCTGCTGGAACTCGCCGGCTTCGATCGCCGCGCGTTCGACCCTGAAAGCGAATTGCAAGCGCTGCAGGCCTGCGTGGCGGCGCTTGCGCCGAAACACGTGTTCGTGCCGGACAACGCGACGGGCGACGGCGATCTCGGCCGGCGCTACGCGGCGGCCGCCGGCGCGAGCGTCGCGACGCACGTCGTCGAGATCGATGCGAAGCACGTCGGCGCGTATGCGCACGCCGGGCGCGCGTTTGCCACCCGTGCGCTGCCCGACGTGATCCTGCTCGCGCAGAACGCAGTCGACGCAAAGCTGCCGTTCGTCGGTGCGGGCGAACGCGTGGCCGCCGACTTCATCCGCCCGGCACACGACGCCGCGCAGCCGTACCGCGATCTCGGCCTCGACGAAATCGACGCGGCCCAGGTCGCGCTCGAGGAAGCCGATTTCATCGTATCGGCCGGCAACGGCGTGTCCGACATCGGTGCGTTCGAGCGGCTGGCCGGTGCGTTCGGCGCGGCGATCGGCGCAAGCCGCGTCGCGGTCGACAACGGTCACTTCACGCGCGACAAGCAGGTCGGTGCGACCGGCAAGACGGTCGAGGCGAGCGTGTACATCGCGTTCGGCATCTCGGGCGCGGTGCAGCACCTGCAGGGGATCAAGGACTGCCGCCACGTGATCGCGGTGAACCTCGACGGCAGCGCGCCGATCGCGAAGCGCGCGAACCTGACGGTGGTCGGCGACGCGCAGGGCACGATCGCCGCACTGATCGAACAGGTGCAGGCCGCGCGCGCCGCGCGTGGCGAATCGCCGGCCGCGGTCGGCACCCGTGAACCGGAAGGAGTCGCTGCATGAACGCCCCCCGCCAGCTGCAACGCATCGCGGTGCTCGTGTCCGTCGGCCGCCATCCGGTCAGCGGTGTCGCGCGCTATAGCCGCAACGACGCGGCCGCGCTCGAAACCGGCCGCCAGCTCGCGGAGCGGCATCGCGCGAAGCTCGACGTGATCCATGCGGGCGATCCCGCGAATGCGGCGCTTGCCGAATATCTCGCGCTCGGCGCACGGGAGGTCGAGGTGCTGGCCTGCCGCGACGGCGACGACGCCGTGCATGCGCTCGCCGCACGCGTCGAGGACTACGACCTCGTGCTGACCGGCACGCGCGCCGAGGGCGCGTACGACACCGGCATGCTGCCGTATCGCGTCGCCGCGACGCTCGGCTATCCGCTGGTCGGCTCGGCCGTCGACGTGACGGTCGAAGGCGGTCGCGTGGCCGTCCGGCAATTTTTGCCGAAGGGGCTGCGGCGGCGCGTCGACGCGGCGCTGCCGGCCGTCGTCGCCGTCCATCCGCTCGCCAATGCCGAGCCGCGCTACGCGTATGCGCGGCTGCGCGCCGGCGCGATCCGGCCGGCGCTCGCGGCGCCCGGCGCGGACGCCGACGCGGCCGCGTGGAAGGTCGGCCCGATCGAGCGTAAACCCGTAAAGCTGGTCGCCGCCGAGAAGCGCTCCGGGCATGCCCGGATGCTGTCCGCGACGACGACCGAAAGCCGTGGCGGCAACGTCGTAAATGAAGGGAGTTCGGTCGAAAAAGCACAAGTGATCCTCGCGTATTTGCGCGAGCATCAGCTCATCGACTACTGATTTTGATGCCTGTCGGCAAGAACCCAGGGATGCAAGGAATCCGGAGCAAACGATGAAAGTATCGGCAGACATTCGTGCATTGATCGAGCGGCGCAAGGAAGGGCACAGCCTCGAAGCGCCGTTCTACACGAGCGAGGACATCTTCGCGCTCGACATGGAGGCGATTTTCCGCCAGCACTGGATCCAGGTGGCGGTCGAGCCGGACATTCCGGAGCCGGGCGACTACGTGACCGTGGAACTGGGGAGCGATTCGATCCTGATCGTGCGCGACGACGACATGGCGATCCGCGCGTTCCACAACGTGTGCCGTCACCGCGGCGCGCGCCTGTGCAATGAAGACAAAGGCTCGGTCGGCAACATCGTGTGCCCGTACCACAGCTGGACCTACAACCTGACGGGCCAGCTGATGTTCGCCGAGCACATGGGCGAGAAGTTCGACCGCTGCAAGCACAGCCTGAAGTCGGTGCACGTCGAGAACCTCGCGGGCCTGATCTTCGTCTGCCTCGCCGACGAGCCGCCCGCCGACTTCGCGCAGCTGCGCGCCGAGATGGAGCCGTACCTGCTGCCGCACGATCTGCCGAACACGAAGATCGCCGCGCAGGTCGACATCATCGAGGAAGGCAACTGGAAGCTCACGATGGAGAACAACCGCGAGTGCTATCACTGCGTCGCGAACCATCCGGAGCTCACCATCTCGCTGTACGAATACGGCTTCGGCTACCAGCGCTCCGACGCGAACGCCGAAGGCATGGATGCATTCGCGGAAACCTGCGTGCGGCGCGGCAAGGAGTGGGCCGAGATGGGGCTGCCGTCCGAGGAGATCGAGAAGCTGCTCGACGTGACGGGCTTCCGCACGCAGCGCCTGCCGCTCGATCGCCACGGCGAATCGCAGACGCTCGACGCGAAGGTCGCATCGAAGAAGCTGCTCGGCGGCTTCGACAAGGCCGACCTCGGCGGGCTGTCGTTCTGGACGCAGCCGAACTCGTGGCACCACTTCATGAGCGATCACATCGTGACGTTCTCGGTGATCCCGCTGTCGGCCGGCAAGACGCTCGTGCGCACGAAGTGGCTCGTGCACAAGGATGCGAAGGAAGGCATCGACTACGACGTGAAGAACCTCACGGCCGTGTGGAACGCGACCAACGACCAGGATCGCGCACTCGTCGAATTCTCGCAGCGCGGCGCGACCAGCAGCGCGTACGAGCCGGGCCCGTATTCGCCGTTCACGGAAGGTCTCGTCGAAAAATTCTCGGCCTGGTACATCGGCCGGCTCGCCGAAAAAACCGGCGAATAGTACCCAGCAGCGTACAAGCGGAGTCAGACATGATGCGAGATGCGGCCAACTTCGAGCCGACGGACAGCCGGGTGACGCGCCCGGCGTTCTGGAACGCCCTTCCCGAGCGCTGGACGAGCGACGTCGAGGAAACGCTGGTGTGCTGCCACGTGCGGCAGGAAACGCACGACGTGAAGAGTTTCTTCTTCCGTTCGCCGCAGGGCCGCTCGTTCTCGTTCGAGCCCGGGCAGTTCCTCACGCTCGAGCTCGACATCGACGGCGAAACGATCAACCGCTGCTACACGATCTCGTCGTCGCCCGCGCGGCCGCACACGGTGTCGATCACGGTGAAGCGCGTGCCGGGCGGCAAGGTGTCGAACTGGCTGCACGACAACCTGCAGCCGGGCGCACCGGTGCGCGTGCTCGGCCCGGCCGGCGAATTCACGTGCGCCCGGCATCCGGCGCGCAAGTACCTGTTCCTGTCGGCCGGCTCGGGCGTCACGCCGCTGATGTCGATGAGCCGCGCGCACCATGATCTCGCCGAGGATCGCGACATCCTGTTCGTGCACAGCGCGCGCACGCCGGACGACATCATCTTCGCGCGCGAGCTCGACCTGATCGCGTCGAACCACACGAATTTCCGCACGTCGTTCGTCGTCGAGCGCGTCGGCGCCCGCACCAACTGGCCGGGCGTCACGGGCTTCCTGACGCTGCCGCTGCTGAAGCTGATCGCACCGGACTTCATGGAGCGCGAAATCTTCACGTGCGGCCCCGCGCCGTACATGAAGGCCGTGCGCGACCTGCTCGACGAAGCCGGCTTCGATCGCAAGCAGTATCACGAGGAAAGCTTCTCGTTCGAAACGCTTGCCGAAACCGCAAGCGACGAACTGCTCGCCGATCTCGCGCCACTGGCCGACGGCGTCGACACCGACACCGACACGAAGCAGTACACGGTCAGCTTCGCGAAGAGCAATCGCGAGATTTCGTGCGGCTCGGAGCAGCACGTGCTGGACGCCGCGCGCCAGTCGGGCGTGCGGCTGCCGGCCTCGTGCACGCAGGGCATGTGCGGCACCTGCAAGGTGAAGCTCGTGTCGGGGCAGGTTGAAATGAAGCACAACGGCGGTATCCGCCAGCGCGAGATCGACCAGGGGATGGTGCTGCTGTGCTGCAGCAAGCCGCTGTCGGATCTCGTGATCGACAAGTAGTCGCAACACGCCATCGGCTGTCCGGGCGCGTCGCGTCCGGACAAGCATCCGTCGGAAAACAACGATACCGCGGATTTGTGGTTGAAGAACCTAGAGAGGCAACGCGCACGGTGCGCATATCAAGGAGATCGACCATGCAGCTGTTCGGAAAATTGTTGTGGACCGGCGCACTGTCGGCCATGGTGGCGCTGAGCGCGTCCGCACTTGCCGATACGAAGCCCACGCTGAAGATCGGCTACGTCGAAGGCTGGGACGACAGCGTGGCGACGTCGAACGTCGCGGCGCGCGTGATCGAGAAGAAGCTCGGCTACGAAGTGAAGCTCGTGCCGGTCGCGGCCGGGATCATGTGGCAGGGCGTCGCGCGCGGCGATCTCGATGCGACGCTGTCCGCGTGGCTGCCGGTCACGCACGGCTCGTACTGGGATGAATACAAGGCCAAGGTCGTCGACCTCGGCGCGAATTTCCCGGATGCAAAGATCGGCCTGATCGTGCCCGCCTACGTGAAGGCGAAGAGCATCGACGACCTGAACGCGGAGAAGGGCAGCTTCGGCGGCCGGATCGTCGGCATCGATGCCGGTGCCGGCGTGATGCGCAAGACCGACGACGCGATCAAGAGCTACGGGCTGAACTACACGCTGATGCCGAGCTCGGGCAGCGCGATGACGGCCGAGCTGTCGCGTTCGGTCAATGCGAGCAAGCCGGTCATCGTGACGGGCTGGGCGCCGCACTGGATGTTCGCGAAGTGGAAGCTGCGCTTCCTCGATGATCCGAAGAAGGTGTTCGGCGGCGCGGAGCACGTCGACAGCGTCGTGAATCCGGGGCTCGAAACGAAGGCGAAGCCGGTGGTCGCGTTCCTGAAGAAATTCCAGTGGAAGCCGGGTGAAATCGACAGCGTGATGCTGGCGATCCAGAACGGCTCGAAGCCGGAAGCGGCCGCCGACGCGTGGATCGCCGCGCACGCGGATCGTGTGAATGCATGGACGGAAGGCGCGCAGTAAGCCAGCGGTGAATCGCCTCGATAAATAGATGAAGAGACAGTCCGGGAAAGGTCGAGAGGAATGCGAAATAATCGCACTGCGACGCGATCTTATCCCGGAATTATTTTTTTGATTCTGCAGAAAAGAGCGTAAGTTGTTACACTAGCGCCCTTGTGCGGAGTCATCTGCTTTGCATCGGACCAGAGTAAGCGCTGAAGCGCTAACACTGCTCGAGAGGAGGAATTGGATGAGTCAAGCAGGACTGCGTGCGAACCGCACCAGTGATGTTGAGGCAACCATCTCACATGATTCGCCGGGCCACACGCTGCATCGTGGCCTGACTTGGAAAGACGCTTTTTGGGTAACGAGCGGCGTGCCGGCAGGCGTGCTGTTCACGATCGGCGGCGTATGCGCGACGATCGGCCAGCCCGCGTGGGCGATCTGGATCGCCGCGATCACGATGGGGCTGGTTCAAAGCGCGACTTATGCGGAAATATCGGGGCTATTTCCCCATAAATCGGGCGGCGCGTCCGTGTATGGCGCGATCGGCTGGGTCCGTTACAGCAAGCTGATTGCCCCGGTTTCCGTGTGGTGCAACTGGCTCGCGTGGTCGCCGATGCTCGCGCTCGGCTGCGGCCTCGCGGCGAGCTATGCGCTCACGAGTCTCTTTCCCGCCGACGCGGCGGTGCTGCACTGGCAGCTCAAGGTTGCGGATCTCGGGTTCATCAAGCCCGGTCTGTCCCTGCGGATCAATGCGACGTTCATCATCGCGACGATCCTGCTTCTCATCACGTTCAAGCTTCAGCACAGCGGTGCATCGAAGGCTGCGCGCACGCAGCGCATTCTCGGTATCGCATCGCTCACGCCGCTGTTGATCGTCGGCATCGTGCCGTTCGTCACGGGCGACGTGCCGATGTCGAACCTGCTCCCGCTGCTGCCGCTCGGTCACGACGCGCACGGCAATCTCACGGCCGCGACGTTCGGCTCGTGGAACGGGCAAGGCGTCACGATGGCGCTCGGTGCGATGTTCATGGCCGGCTGGGCGTCGTACGGCTTCGAGACGGCCGTCTGCTACACGCGTGAATTCCGTGACCCGCGTCGCGATACCGCCAAGGCGATCTTCTGGTCGGGCGCACTGTGCCTCGTCGTGATGACGCTCGTGCCGATGGCGTTCCAGGGCGCGCTCGGTACGCAGGCGATGCTCGATCCGTCGATCGGCGACGGCACCGGCGTCGCGGCTGCGATGGCGAAGATCGTGGGCGGCGGCGCATGGGTCGCGAATGCGGTCGTCGTGATGCTGATGCTGTCGATCCTGCTGATCGTGATGACGTCGATGATGGGCTCGTCGCGCACGCTGTACCAGGCATCGGTCGACGGCTGGCTGCCGAAGTACCTGTCGCACGTGAACGAGCACGGCTCGCCCACGCGCGCGATGTGGACCGATCTCGGCTTCAACCTCGTGTTGCTGATGATGTCGGACTACATGACGGTGCTGTCGATCTCGAACGTCTGCTACATGCTGTTCGTATTCCTGAATCTTCAGTCGGGCTGGATCCACCGGATGGATCGCGGCAACTGGGATCGGCCGTTCCGCTGTCCGACGTGGCTGCTCGTCGGCGGTGCGATCTGCGGGTATGCGAACCTGGTGTATGTCGGTGCAGGCGCGAACCTGCAGGGCGAGGGCACGCTGCGCAATGGGTTGATCGCGATGCTGCTGATCGTGCCGGTGTTCCTGTTCCGCCACTACTGGCAGGATCGTGGCCGCTTTCCGGCGCAGATGCAGCGCGACATGGAACTCGAAGTGCCGAAGCGTGCGATGTGGCTGAATCTGATGCCTTACGTTGCGCTGATTGGCGCGGGGCTGACGATCTGGTTGTCGTATTACTTTGCTTGGGTGAAGTGACGCGATAGCGCATGCGCTGCGGCGCGCGGCGGCTCCGGAAACCGCACACGGAGCGTCGCGTGGCGCATCGCGCGCAACGCGAGAACAAAAAAGGCTCGGCCGGTACCTACCCGTCGAGCCTTTCTCGTTTCTGCCGCGTGTCGAACGCGACGCCTTTTCGCTTACGAAAACACCACCGTCCGATCCCCGTTCAGGAACACGCGCCGCTCGATGAACGCCTTCACCGCGCGTGCGAGCGTGAGCGATTCGACATCGCGCCCGACCGCGAGCAGCTGCTCCGGCCGCAGTGCATGATCGACGCGCTCGACGACCTGCTCGATGATCGGGCCTTCGTCGAGATCGTCGGTGACGAAGTGCGCGGTCGCGCCGATCAGCTTCACGCCGCGTGCATGCGCCTGGTGATACGGCTTCGCGCCCTTGAAGCCGGGCAGGAACGAATGATGGATGTTGATCGCGCGGTTCGCGAGCTTCGCGCTCGTCTCCTGCGACAGCACCTGCATGTAGCGCGCGAGGATCACGAGTTCGGCGCCGCTCGTCTCGAAGAAGTCGAGCCACTGCGCTTCCTGCTGCGCCTTCGTCTCGGCCGTGATCGGGAAGTGGCGGAACGGCAGCCCGTGCTGCGCGGCGAGCGGTTCGAAATCCGGATGGTTCGACACGATGCCGACGATGTCCATCTTCAGCTCGCCCATCCGCCAGCGGAACAGCAGGTCCGCGAGGCAGTGCTCGAGCTTCGACACCATGATCAGCACCTTGGGCCGCGCGTTCACGTCGTGGATCGCCCATTGCATGTCGCCCTGCTGGCCGCCGAGCCCGGCTGCGATTGGTGCGAATTCGTGGCGCAGCGCATCGATCTGCAGCGTTTCATCCGTCGGATGAAAGACGCAGCGCACGAAGAAGCGGTTGCTGAGATCGTCGTCGAACACGTTCAGCGCATCGACATAGCAGCGATGGCGATCGAGAAAGCCGACGACGGCGGCGACCTGGCCGGCCGCGCTCGGGCACGACAGTGTCAGGACGAATTGATCGGGGCGGTGCTCGGCGGTCATGAGACTCCTCGGATGGCATGGGCGCACGGCCGTGCGGCGGCGCACGAAGGCGCCGCGCCGCGCGGGTAGCGGGAGGCTCAAGTAAATCAGGACGATTTCGAGGCGGATAGAACCAACGCGCCGTGTGGCTGGTATCGGCGCGCCAGCACGCGGGGGCGCGGTGCGCCCGTCACGCGCTCGCGCACGCGTCGAGCAGCCAGCGCCGGAACACGTGGGTCGCGTCCGGCTCGGGCCGCTGCGGCGGCCGCACCAGGAAGTAGCCGCGCGACGTGACGACCGGCGCGTCGACGGGCTTCACGAGCTGCCCCGACGCGACGAGTTCGTCCACGAGCGGCGACCAGCCGAGCGCGACGCCTTCGCCGAGCAGTGCCGCATGGATCACGAGCGCGTAGCTGTTGAAGGTCACGCCGCGCGCGGCGGCGGCCGTATCGAGGCCGTGCGCGTCGAACCAGCCGGACCACGACAGCCAGCGCTCGGGGCGCGTCGGCTGCACGTGCAGCAGCGGCAGGGCCAGCAAGTGCTCGGCCCGCGCGACGTGCGGGTGCGCGTCGCGGAACGCGGGCGAGCAGACGGGTGTGACCGATTCCGGAAAGAGTCGCGCGGCGGTGCACGACGGCCAGTGGCCGTCGCCGAACAGGATCGCGATGTCGCCATGGTCGCGCTGCGCGTCGTAATCCTGTGACGTGACGACGCGCACGTCGACATCCGGCATCACGCGCTTCAGCCCGGCCAGGCGCGGCATCAGCCAGTAGGTCGCGAAGCCGAAGTCGGTGACGATCGTGAGCGCACCGTGCTCGCGGCGCGCACGCAGGGTCGCGGTCGCGCCGCGCAGCGTGTCGAGGCTCAGCCGCACGGCTTCGTACAGGCACTCGCCGTCGGCCGTCAGCGTGACGCCGCGCGGGCTGCGCTCGAACAGCGGCACGCCCAGTTCGGCCTCGAGCTGGAACACCTGCTGGCTCACGGCCGGCTGGGTGGAGCCGAGCTCGCGCGCGGCGGCCGTGAAGCTCGCGAGCCGGGCGGCCGATTCGAACGCGCGCAGCGCCTGCATCGACGGTAACGGTTCGGATTTCGACATAAGTCTCTCTAATGGCCCCATAAGGGCCGGACACCTACCCGCGCGAATTCGGGTGGGGGATAGTGCTTCGGACGGTGCGGTACCTGCGTTTCGCGGCCTGCTCAAAGCCTGCTTCAAAGCCCGCTTCACGGGCACCGCGCCACGCATTCCGCGATTCTAGCCAGCGCGGCCCGCCCGTGCGGCACTTTCGCCGAGCCGCTTCCGTCATGCCGGACGTCCCGCTGCGCGAGCGGCGCGCCGCTCCATTCGAACACCGTTTTCCCCACGAACGCCGATGACGAACCCGACACCCAACATCCTGATCCTGATGGCCGACCAGCTCACGCCGTTCGCGCTGCCGGCCTATGGCAATCGCGTCGCGCGCACGCCGACGCTGGACCGTCTCGCCGCGCAAGGCGTGGTGTTCGACGCCGCGTACTGCGCGAGCCCGCTGTGCGCGCCGTCGCGTTTCTCGCTGCTGACGGGCAAGCTGCCGTCGGGGATCGGCGCCTACGATAACGCCGCCGAATTGCCGGCGCAAACGCTGACCTTCGCGCACTACCTGCGCGCGGGCGGTTACCGGACGATGCTGTCCGGCAAGATGCATTTCTGCGGGCCCGACCAGCTGCACGGCTTCGAGGAGCGCCTCACGACCGATATCTATCCGGCCGATTTCGGCTGGGTGCCCGACTGGGACAGTCCGACCGAGCGGCCGAGCTGGTATCACAACATGAGTTCGGTGCTGGAGGCCGGCCCGTGCGTGCGCACGAACCAGCTCGATTTCGACGACGAGGTGACGTTCGCGGCGAAGCAGAAGCTGTACGACGTCGCGCGCGAGCGCGCGGCCGGGCACGATGCACGGCCGTTCTGCATGGTCGTGTCGCTGACCCATCCGCACGACCCGTATGCGATCACGCGCGACTACTGGGATCTGTACAGCGACGAAGAAATCGACATGCCGGCCGTGCGGCTCGACGCGGCGGAAAGCGACCCGCATTCGCAGCGGCTGCGCTTCGTCTGCGAGAACGACCGTACGCCGCCCACCGATGCGCAGATCCGCGCCGCGCGCCGCGCTTACTACGGCGCGACGTCCTATGTCGACACGCAGTTCGGCAGCGTGCTGGCCGCGCTCGAACAGTGCGGATTCGCCGACGATACGATCGTGATCGTCACGTCCGACCATGGCGACATGCTCGGCGAACGCGGGCTCTGGTACAAGATGACGTTCTTCGAAGGCGGCTGCCGCGTGCCGTTGATCGTGCATGCGCCGGGCCGCTTCGACGCCGCGCGCGTGCGCGGGCCCGTGTCGCACGTCGACCTGCTGCCGACGCTCGTCGACCTCGCCGGCGCGGCACCGGCCGGCGGCTGGCCCGACCCGGTCGACGGCGCGAGCCTGGTGCCGCACCTGCACGGCACGCCGGCGCACGACGTCGCGCTCGGCGAATACCTGGCGGAAGGCGCGATCGCGCCGGTCGTGATGATCCGCAGCGGCGACTGGAAGTACGTGCATTGCCCGCTCGATCCCGACCAGCTGTACAACCTGTCGGACGACCCGCGCGAGCTGACGAACCTGGCCGGCACGCCGGAAGCGGCCGACGTGCTTGCCGCGTTCCGCGCGCAGGCCGCGCAGCGCTGGAACCTGCCCGAGCTGGACCGGCAGGTGCGCGCGAGCCAGCGCCGCCGGCGCTTCCATTACGCGGCCACGACGCAGGGCCGCATTCAGGCGTGGGACTGGCAGCCGTTCACCGACGCGAGCCAGCGCTACATGCGCAATCACATCGAGCTCGACACGCTCGAGGCAATGGCGCGGTTTCCGCGAGTCGGGCGCTGAGCGTACCGCATCGCGATCATTGAAGAACGACGGAGGAAGCGAACCATGAAACGGCAACGCAATGCAGCAATCCGAAGGATCGGCGCGGCGCTCGCCGCCGCCGCGTGCCTGATGACGACGCAAGCCGCGCATGCGGCCGACCCGCAGACGTGCGGCGACGTGAAGATGGCGGCGCCCGGCTGGACCGACATCGACGCGACGAACGCGATGGCGGGCGTCGTGCTGAAGGCGCTCGGCTACCGGCAGGACGTGGCGAACCTGTCGGTGCCGATCACGTACCAGGGGCTCAAGAAAGGGCAGGTCGACGTGTTCCTCGGCAACTGGATGCCCGCGCAGGCGCCGCTCGTGAAGCCGTTCGTCGACGAGAAATCGATCGACGTGCTGCACGCGAACCTGAGCGGCGCGAAATTCACGCTCGCGGTGCCCGATTACGTGGCGGCCGCCGGCGTGCATACGTTCGCCGATCTCGCGCGCTACGCGGACCGCTTCGGCGGCAAGATCTACGGGATCGAGCCCGGCGCGCCCGCGAACCAGAACATCAAGCGGATGCTGTCCGACCATGCACTCGGCGCGGCGAACTGGTCGCTCGTTGAATCGAGCGAGACGGGCATGCTCACGCAGGTCGAGCGCGCGGTGCGCGACAAGCGCTGGATCGTGTTTCTCGCATGGGAGCCGCATCTGATGAACACGAAGTTCCATCTGACGTATCTGTCGGGCGGCGATGCGTACTTCGGTCCGAACTACGGCGGCGCGACGGTCAACACGGTCACGCGTGCCGGGTTCGCCGGCCAGTGCGCGAACCTCGCGCGGCTGTTCCGGCAGATGACGTTCTCGGTCGACGTCGAGAACCGGATGATCGCCGACATGCTCGACCACAAGACGTCGCCCGTGCTCGCGGCGCAGCATGCGCTGAAGGCCGACCCGGCGTTGGTCGCCGGCTGGCTCGACGGCGTGACGACGGCGGCCGGCGCACCGGGCCTGCCGGCCGTGCGCGCGGCCCTCGACGGTCGCTGATTCCCTCCCTTCCGGCGGCCGGTTTTTGCCGTGCCGCCTGTCTACGTGTTTTCCCGATCCGTCGCATCGTGACCATTTAGTGTCGCCTTCAGACGGGTGACCCGAAATATGGGTTTGTATTTTTCGCCAATGGCTGCGTTATTGCGGAAAACGAAATACCAAAGCCAGCGGGCGTACCGAATTCGAATCCACCGGCGCATCGCGGCACGCGCCGGGACGAGATTCTATCCATCGAACGGTTCAGGGAGGGTGGTCGACAATGAAGCAAAAGAAAGTTGCCGTAGCCGCCGCGCTTGCATGCGCGGCCTGTATTCCCGCCATCGGGCATGCGCAAAGCAGCGTGACGCTGTACGGGATTCTCGACGCGGGCATCACGTACGTGAACAACACGGGCGGTTCGCACGTGGTCAAGTTCGATGACGGCGTCGCCTACGGAAACCGCTTCGGCCTCAAGGGCACCGAAGACCTGGGCGGCGGCCTGAAGGCCGTGTTCACCCTCGAGAGCGGCTTCCACCTCGGCAACGGGCAACTCGGCTTCGGCGGCGCGGAGTTCGGCCGCCAGGCGTATGTCGGCCTGCAGAACGACTGGGGCACGCTGTCGTTCGGCAACCAGCTCGACATCACGAACGAGCTCGTATCGATCTACAACATCTCCGCGTGGGGCAGCGGCTATGCGATCCACCAGGGCGACTTCGACCGCTTCAACGGCGACCGCCTGCCGAACTCGGTGAAGTTCCTGTCGAACGACCTGAGCGGCTTCAAGTTCGGCGCGATGTACTCGTTCGGCAACGTCGCGGGCAACTTCCATCGCAACAGCGCCTGGAGCGCGGGCGCGAGCTTCACGAAGGGCGACTTCTCGATCGGCGCCGCGTATACGCGCCTGAACAACCCGAACGGCATCTATGCGTTCGACCCGTACGCGATGATCGGCACGCACACGTTCCTCGGCCAGCAGACCGTCACCGTCGATCCGGCGACCGGTGCCCGCACCGACCTGTTCGCGAACACCGCGATGGACGTCGACAGCCAGGGCACGTTCGGCATCGGCACCAGCTACACGATCGGCAAGCTGACGCTCGACGCCAACTACTCGTACACGACGATCAAGGGCTTCGGCCAGTCGTCGCACATGCAGGTGTACGAAGGCGGCGGCCTGTACCAGTTCACGCCGGCGCTGAGCCTCATCGCGGGCTACCAGCACACGCGCTTCGAAGGCCACCACTGGAACCAGGGCACGGCCGGCCTGCACTACCTGCTTTCGAAGCGCACCGACATCTACATCTCCGGCGATTACCTGCGCGCATCGCAGGGCGTCGATGCGGTGATCGGCTACAGCTTCACGCCGTCGACGACGCAGACGCAGGCCGACGTGCGGATCGGGATGCGGCATTCGTTCTGAGCGGGATGGGGTGGGGCAGCGACGTCTTCAGCGAGCGGTCTCTCTTTGGCGCGAACCTCGGTTCGCGCTTTTTTTTGCCGGCGTGAGCGGGCATGAAAGCCGTCCGGCCCGTGCCGGCAGCGTGGCCACCGCCCGGGGAGAAGCGCTCGGATGGTATTGACCATTGCCGTCTATAGGCGCTAGCATCGACCGCATGCTTGATCTCGCCCTTTCCCCCTCCTCGTTCATCGGTGCATGTTGTCAGAACATGCCAGGGGGAAGTTGCGTCTAGCGAATTCGCTAAACATTCAAGCAATCGCCTTCCGGCCGCCTGTGATGCAAGACAGGCGGCCTTTTTGTTTTTGGGCCGACACTTTCCAGATGGAGAAACTCGATGCCGCTTGCGCTGTATGACACCTGGTCGCGTACCGTGCGCCCCTTCACGCCTATCCGGGCCGGGCAGGTTGGCATGTATTGCTGCGGCCCGACGGTCTACGACGATGCCCACATCGGCAACCTGAGAACCTACGTGTTCGAGGATCTCCTGCGCCGCGTACTGGAACGCAACGGCTACGCGGTCCGGCACGTCGTCAATATCACCGACGTCGGCCACCTGACGTCGGATGCGGACGAAGGCGAAGACAAGATGGAGAAGGGCAGCCGTCGGACCGGCGAATCGGCGTGGGCCATCGCGCGGCGCTACACCGAGGCGTTCGTCCGGGACTGGCACGCGCTCAACCTGCTCGAGCCGACGGTGTGGTGCCGCGCCACCGATCACATCGCCGAACAGATTGCCTTCATCGATACGCTCGACCGGGGCGGCTACGTCTATCGGACGGACGACGGCCTCTACTTCGACACCAGTCGGCAGGACGACTACGGGTATCTCGCGCGGCTGGACCGCGCGGGGTTGCAGGCGGGCAAGCGGGTGGCATTGGGCGGGAAGCGGAGCATCACGGATTTCGCACTGTGGAAGTTCAGCCCGGCCGACGTCCAGCGGCAAATGGAATGGGACAGCCCGTGGGGGCGCGGCTTTCCGGGCTGGCATATCGAATGCTCGGCGATGTCGGCGAAGTATCTCGGGACGTTGTTCGATATCCATTGCGGCGGCGAGGATCATATCGCCGTGCATCACAGCAACGAGATCGCGCAGACGCGGGCGGCCCACGGCACGTCCCTCGCGAACTACTGGATGCACGGGCACTTTCTGACGCTCGACGCCGATGCGAAGATGTCGAAGTCGAGCGGCGATTTCGTTCGCCTGCAGACCTTGCAGCGCCGCGGTGTCGATCCGCTCGCGTACCGGTACCTGTGCCTGACGGCCCACTATCGAAGCAAGCTGCATTTCACGTGGGCGTCACTCGACGCGGCGCACACCGCGCTGAATCGGCTGCGGCACCTCCATGCCGGCTGGCCGGACGGCGGGCAGGTCGATGCGGATTTCGCCGCGCGCTTCGATGCCGAAGTGAACGAGGACCTGAACCTGCCGAGGGCGCTCGCGGTGCTGTGGGACCTGGTCAGGAGCAACCTGCCGCCTGCCACCCTGAAAGCGACCGTCGACAGCTTCGATGCCGTGCTGGGTCTCGGCTTGCGCGAATGGCGGCCGGTTGCGTTCGACGTTCCGGACCATGTCCGTGGGTTGCTCGGTGAGCGTGAGCGCGCGAGGGCGGACAAGGACTGGGCGCAGGCCGACCGGATCCGGGCAGCGTTGAGCGCCGAGGGCTGGAGAGTCGAGGACACGCCGGAAGGGCAACGCGTGTTCGGCTTCGCGACGGATTCGAGCGATACAGGCGGCCCGCCGCAGTAAAGCGCGCGGGCCGCCTGTATCGGAAGATCCCGTCGCCGGACATCGACCCGGCGGCCGCGCTCGACTTGGCCGCAGGAATCGTCGGCACTCACGCCTGCGGCCGGTTTTCCGCGGTTGGCATATCATCGCGCTTTGGCCGCGTCGGTACCGTTTTCGCGCGCACGCGTCGGCGTGCGCCGTCGTTTCTCGAACGGTACCGGCGCGCAGCGCCGCCTGCCGAGACCTCGATGACCGACTCCGTGCCCGACCCTAGTCCTTTATCCCCGTTACCCGCCAACCTGTTCCGCCATGTCCCGTTCCAGCGTTTCTGGGGCACGCGTGTCATGTCTTCCCTGGCGTTCCAGATCCTGTCGGTTGCCATCGGCTGGTACGTCTACGCGCTCACGCATAGCGCATTCGCGCTCGGTCTCGTCGGCCTCGCGCAGTTCGTGCCGATGTTCGCGTTGACGCTCGTCGTCGGACAGGTGGCCGACCGCTACGATCGCCGGCGCATCGCGACGATCTGCCAGGGCGTCGAGGCGCTGGCCGCCGGCGTGTTCCTGCTCGGTGCCACGCAAGGGTGGCTGGCCGCACCGGCCGTCTACGCGCTTGCGGCGATCGTCGGCACGGCCCGCGCGTTCGAGTCGCCGTCGGTGTCGTCGCTGCTGCCGGCCGTCGTGCCGCGTACCGATCTGCCGCGCGCAACCGCGCTGTCGACATCGGCGAACCAGGCCGCGCAGATCCTCGGGCCCGCATTCGGCGGCCTGCTGTATGGCGTGGGCGCGCCCGCGGCGTTCGGCACGAGCGTCGTCGCATTCGCGATCGCGGCGGTGCTGAGCGGCACGATTCCGCTGCGCAGTGCGCCGCCCGCCCGCGAGCCGGTCACGCTGCGCTCGGTGTTTTCGGGGATCGCGTTCATCCGGCGCGAGCCGGCGATTCTCGGCGCGTTGTCGCTCGACCTGTTCGCGGTGCTGTTCGGTGGCGCGACCGCGCTGCTGCCGATCTACGCGCGCGACATCCTGCAGGTCGGCCCGTGGGGGCTCGGTGCGCTGCGTGCGGCGCCCGCGGTCGGCGCGCTCGCGGGCACGCTGTGGCTCACGCGGTTCCCGCTGAAGGGGCGGCCGGGCCGCGCGATGTTCGGCGGCGTGATCGCATTCGGCATCGCGACGATCGTGTTCGGGTTGTCGCGGCACTTCGCGCTGTCGCTCGTGGCGCTGGCCGCGCTCGGCGCGTCGGACGTCGTCAGCGTCGTCGTGCGGCTGTCGCTCGTGCAACTGCGCACGCCCGACGACATGCTCGGGCGCGTGAGCGCGGTCAATTCGCTGTTCATCGGTACGTCGAACCAGCTCGGCGAATTCGAGTCGGGCGTGACGGCCGCTTGGTGGGGCGCGCCCGCGGCAATCGTCGTGGGTGGCGCCGCGACGATTGCGGTCGCGCTCACGTGGATGCGGCTGTTTCCTCAGCTCACGAACATGAAGTCGCTCGAGCGCGACGCGTGACGTGGGGTGCGGGATGCGTCCTGTGTCACGCGTACGGTCGCGTCGAAGCAATCAGAAGATCCGGTGACCGAGCCACCATCCACCGGCCGCGAACAACGCAGCCGCGGGCAGCGTCAGCACCCAGGCCCACACGATGTTGCCGGCCACCCCCCAGCGCACGGCCGACAGCTTCTGCGTCGCGCCGACACCGACGATCGCGCCGGTGATCGTGTGCGTGGTAGACACCGGAATGCCGAGGAACGATGCGAGGAACAGCGTCATCGCGCCACCGGTTTCCGCACAGAAACCGCCGACCGGCTTGAGCTTGGTGATCTTCTGGCCCATCGTGCGCACGATGCGCCAGCCGCCGAACAGCGTGCCGAGGCCCATCGACAGGTAGCACGCGCCGATCACCCACGCCGGCGGCGCATCGGCGGTCGCCGACGCATAGCCCGACGCGATCAGCAGCATCCAGATGATGCCGATCGTCTTCTGCGCGTCGTTGCCGCCGTGGCCGAGGCTGTACAGCGCGGCCGACAGCAGCTGCAGCCGGCGGAAGCGCCGGTCGACCTTGCTGGGCGCGGTGCGGAAATACAGCCACGACACGCCGAGCATGAACAGCGAGCCGAGGATGAAGCCGAGCAGCGGCGAGATGAAGATGAACGCGATCGTCTTCAGCAGCCCGTCGATGTTCAGCGAGCTCCAGCCCGACTTGGCGAGCGCCGCGCCGACGAGGCCGCCGATCAGCGCGTGCGACGAGCTCGACGGAATCCCGTAGTACCACGTGATCACGTTCCAGCCGATCGCACCGACCAGCGCGCCGAAGATGACGTAGTGGTCGACGATCTCGGGGTCGATCGTGCCTTTACCGACGGTCTGCGCGACTTTCAGGTGGAAGATGAAGTACGCGATCACGTTGAACGCGGCCGCGAACACGACGGCCTGCTGGGGCTTCAGCACCCCGGTCGACACGACGGTGGCGATCGAGTTTGCCGCGTCGTGAAAGCCGTTCATGAAGTCGAATAAGAGCGCCACGAGCACGAGTGCCGCGACCATCCATAGGGCGAGTTGTATCGAATGCATCTTGTTGATTCGCTCACGCGTTTTCCAGCACGATGCCTTCGACGATGTTCGCGACATCCTCGAATTTGTCGGTGATCCGTTCGAGCAGGTCGTAGACGCCCTTCAGCTTGATGAGCGTCTTCACGTCGATGTCGTCGCGAAAGAGTTTCGAGATCGCCGATCGCAGCACGCGGTCGGCGCGGGTCTCGAGCGTGTCGATCTCTTCGCATGCCTTGAGGATCTGCGCCGACTCTTTCATGTCGGACAGCAGGTTGACCGCGATCTGCGCCTGCAGCGCCGACTGCACGACGATGTCGGCGAGTTCGCTGGCCTCCTCGGTGACCGACTTCAGGTCGTAGACCACGACGGTGGTCGCGACGTCCTCCATCAGGTCGAGGATGTCGTCCATCGTCGTGACGAGCTTGTGGATCTCGTCGCGATCGAGCGGTGTGATGAACGTCTTGTGCAGCAGGTCGATCGCATCGTGTGCGAGCTTGTCGCCGGTTCGTTCGGTGGTCTGGACGTTGGCCATGGCCAGCTCGGCATCGTCGAGATTGTCGAGGAGCATCTGAACCTCGCACGCGGCGAGGACGATGTGCTGCGCATGCGTGTCGAACAGGTCGAAGAAACGGTTTTCGACGGGGAGGAAGCGTCCAAGCATGGATTCTCCGGAGAAAAGGTGGGCGGGATGACGCGGGTCAGGCCGCGCACGGGCGGCATAGCGCGCGGTTACCGAATGCGACGTGCCGGCCTTCGGCGAGTGAGCGCAAGTCCAGCGGCCGCTGGTTGACGATCGTGCTGGCGTACCCGGCCGACAGGTCCGGATTGACGAAGTACATCAGCGACTTGCGCGGTGTGCGTGTGCGCGGGCGTTCGACGGCGTGCTGCATCGCCGGCACTTCGCCGTCGGTGAGCGCCTCGAGCAGTGAACCGGCCAGCACGATCATTTCGTCGGGCCGCGGCAGCGCAGAAAGCGGCGACGAGTCGGGGAGCAGGACCAGGCCGGGTGCGGTCGGCCGGATGAACGACAGCAGGTGGCCGTCCTCGTGCGGATCCTGCAGGTACGCGCGGTCGTGGCTGCCGGGATGCCGCTCGTACGCGCAGAACTGCAGGTACGAGCTGTGCCGGACCGGCGGCTGCGGCGTACCGCCGAGGTTGTCGCATACCGCATCGAGCAGGTCTTGCGCGATCGTGTGGATGCAGCCCTCGTAGGCAGCGATCTCGCGGTAGAACGCGGATTTGGCCAGCGCAAAGCCGTGATGCGCGTCGCGCCGTGCAACCCAGTAGCAGAACCGGTCGCACAGATCAGGGCGCTCGGGCGTAAGCGAGTACTCGAGCCCGAACGGCAGGAAGCCGTCGGTCTGGTCGGGAAACGAGAACGCGTGCTTTTGCTTGCGATCCAGCTGGTCATAGGCGGCCGCGAGGCGGTCGAAATGCATGAGCAGTGCGCGCGGCATCTTGAAGTAGACGTAGCTGTCGCGGATCAGCCGGCTGGCATGGAGTTTCATACGGTTGTGCATGGTGTTCTCCCGGTACATCGGACATGGCGTGGCGCCGAACGCGGGCATTGCCGCGTGACAGGCGCATGAGAAGGCGGGGCGTGGCGGCGCGACCCGGTCGGCGTCATCGCGGCGTGCGTGACGAAGCCGCCGTGGATCGACGTAAATGACCGGCAGGGTGGCGACGCGGGAGAGTGTCCGGGCGGCCGTCGTGTGCGAACCGGTGCTGTCGGTTCGGCTGAGCGGAGAGATCGAGTCGTTTCATGCGTGCTCCAGGCGCCGGACTGCACACGGCGGGAGCGTCATGACGTCAACGACGGACGAGCGCTTCCCGCCGCGCCGCGTCGGGCGCGATCGGCTGATAAGAGGCTGGGAGTCGAGGGTTCGCCGGGAGGGCGTGCGAACACGTGCCGGCGCAGCTTAATCGGCTAGGGTCGTCGTCCATTTCGAACTCCTGTCTATTGGCGTAGCGCGTGCGTGAACCTGGGCCGTGCACGCGCGGGCATGCAGCCGGACACACGCACGCGACGCGGGTCACGTACGGATGCCGCTCGCGTGTCGAGCGGCGACTGAATTATCGAGTACGGGAATTTCGGATCGACGGTAGGCCGATCCTGAAAGACGCCGCATCCTGCTATCCCGGGATGCGGCAGAAGACAAGGCTCTGCGAAGCTTCCTCAGGCGGCAGTCAGGTTGGTGCAGGACCAACTACAACTCGCATCGGTAGGCACAGAAGCCTCCATGAATGAAAACGAGTGCGATGGTAAGAGGGAACCGCGCGGCGCGTCAATCGAAAACTTCGCGTGGTTTTCGCGCGGGGTTCGCCTGCCCGTGGCGTCGGCGCGGGCGGGCAGCGTTGCCGATGCACCGGGCCGATTTCGGCATATCGGGCAAGGCCCGTCGGGCCGTGACGGCGGCGCGGTTTTCGTGCTTCGCGTCGGCGCCAGCGCCGGGCCTCACGCGGGTTCGACGATGACGGCCGTGCCGTAGCAAATCACTTCAGTCACACCCGAGCCGATCTCGGTCGAGTCGTAACGCATCGCGACGATCGCATTCGCGCCGAGCTTGCGCGCATCGGCGAGCATCTTGTCGAACGCATGCTCGCGCGCCTTCTCGCACAGCGACGTATAGAGCGTGATGTTGCCGCCGAAGATCGTCTGCAGCGACGCACCGAACGAGCCGACGATCGAGCGCGAGCGCACGATGATGCCTTGCGCGACGCCGAGCGAGCGGACGGTCGTGTGGCCGGGCAGGTCGAACGCCGTCGTCACGCGAGCGGGCGAAAGATCGTCGAGGGAGCGGGGGGTATCGGTCATGGCGGGACGTGGGGAGCGGAGTGGTCGAACGACGATTCTATCCGGACGCGGACGCGAAGCCGGCAGCGAGACGTGAGCGATATCGCGATGTCGCCGGTTGTCCGCTCAGGCGGCGGCATTCTTTAACAAATGTATCGGCGAGCGCCGGCAGCGGCCATTGCAGCTGCGACGAGCATGCGTCGTTACCCGATCCTGACGGCGCGCGTTCGACCGAAGTCGCCGGGAAGGAGGCGCGCACGGGCCACCTTCCCGGCAGCACGCCGTCAGGGCCTCACGGACGTCCCGCCATCGCCACCGAGATCGACCGCGTAGGCCAGCGCCAGCTTGCCGAACTTCAGCGCATGATTCGCCTGCCGATCCGAATTCTCCAGCGTGTCGTTCACGGTGTGGATATACGGGCTGTCGTTCTGGTCGGCCTCGAACGGGAACGACGCCGGATACCCTTGCGCATTCCACGACGCGTGATCCGAGCACGCATACCCGCACTGCGACGTGCCGATCGCGAGTTCCGGCAAGTAGGTCTTCGCCAGATTCGTCAGGTAGGTATTCTGCGACGCGTTCGTGTAGTCGGTGATCAGGTAGATATCCTTCGGATCGCCCTTGTAGTTCGTCATGTCGAGCTGCAGCACGCCGACCACGTTCGCGTTCTGCGCGCGGAACTGCTTCGCGATCGCTTTCGAGCCGAGCAGCCCGGCTTCCTCGGCTGCGTACCCGACGAACTTGATCGTGCGCTTCGGCTTGTAGTTGTTCGCCAGCAGCACGCGCAGCGCTTCGGTGAGGCTGGCGATGCCCGACGCATCGTCGTCCGCGCCGGGCGAGCGCGTGTTCTCCGTCGTGCGGCCGACCGTCGAATCGAGGTGGCCGCCCAGCACGACGGTGCCCGCGGCCGGATCGCTGCCGCGAATCGTCAGGATCACGGATTTCTGCGGAAAGCCGGTGTGCGCGAACTGTTCGACGGTGATGTCGGCGCGCGAGCCCGCCAGCTGCTTCCACTGCAGGGCGAGCCAGTCCGATGCGGCGACGCCGTGCGACGTCGTGTAGTAGCGGTTCGTGAAGCCGGACAGCGACGTGATCGTGCCGACGACGTTGCTGGCCTGCAGCTGCTGGATCCACGTGCCGATCTGCGGCGCGTTCGATACCTTGTACACGGAGGCGGCGGCCTGTTTCACGAGCGTCGGCGGCAACGGCTGCAGTGCCTGGCGCGCGTCGTCGAACGAGTCGTGCACGACATAGCCGGGCCCGTGGCCGCGCGTATGGTGGACGGCGTGGGCCAGCTCGCCGAGCCGTGAATCGTCGATTTCGACGACGTGAACGGTTTCGCGGCGCGTGGCGCCGTCGGCCGTCTTGCCGGCGTCGAGGGTCGTGCTGTATTGCGCGGTGGCGCCGGCGTCGATGCGTTGCAACTGGCGGAACGCCGCGTCGCCGAGTGTGATCCACACCGGCGTCGCGTGTGCGGCGGCGGTCAGCAGCATGCCGCCCAGCGCGGCGCTCAGGCGGATCAGTTTCAGAGTAGGCATGTTCGATCTCGTGAGGATGGCGATGTCGAGGAAGAGGGCGCGCCGCAGGTCGTGCGAGGCGCCCCCGCCTGCTGCGGAATTACGACTTCTTCGGTACGGTCACGCCGTACGTGCAACTCTGGTTGTACGCATTGCCGATCGCGGTCAGCTGCGCGCTGCTGTAGCCGAGCGCGGACGCGGCCGTCAGCACGGCCTGCGCGGCGGCCTTCTGGTTGGTCGAGCTGTTGGTCATCGACAACCCTTTCAGGAACGCCTTGTCCATCGCCTGCGCACCGATCGCATCGCGCGCGACGAGGTTGCACGACGCCCAGTACTGGCCGGCCGTATGGATCTCCGCGCCGCGTGCCTGCGCGTAGGTGCGCCCGACGTTCCAGTTGGTCACGCGGCCGCCCCAGAACTCGTTGTGGCCGTCCCAGTTGTAGACCCAGTGGTATTGCGCATCCGACGGGCTCCACTGGTTGAAGTCGCGGCTGTACGCGGCGGCGAGATAGTCGCCGGTGCCTTCCGACAGTCCTTCCTGTTGCGACAGGCCGCCGTTCGTCACCCAGTCGTGGATGCCGTGGCCGAGCTCGTGGATCACGACGTCCGCATCCTCCGCATCGTCGACGCCGCCTTGCCCGAAGGTCAGCCGGCCGCTGCTCGACGAGTACGACGAGTTGTCGTCGCCCGATTCGCCGTGCGGGTCGTACTGCACGCCGCCCGTGTACTGGTACGGCAGCGCCTTGATGCCGAGCGTCTGGTTCACGTAACGCAGGAACGTGTCGATGTGGTAGTACGCGTTCACGGCCTCGAAATACAGGTTGCCGCGCGTGAACTCGAACGCGGGCGTCGACTGCACGGGGCACGCCTTGTCGAGCGGCGCGTCGAAATCGATGCACGACGCGTACGGGCCCGTCAGCGTGTAGCGCCCGCCCGACTGCGCGAGATCCTTCAAGGTCACGCGCACGCGTGCGGCGGTGAGCTGCGAAGAGTCAGCGTCGTTGTTGTCCTTGAATCCCGTGCTGCCGTAGCTGCTCTTGGTCGGCGACAGCGGGTCGGGCCGGAACACGAAGCCCGTGCCGTCGGTCGCATAGAACGCCTTGTCCTCGGCGCGCAGCACGTCGCCGCTGCCCGAGTCGATCAGCAGCTCCCAGTCGCCTTTCGGGCCGTCGTTCGGGCGGCCGCGCACTTTCCATACGGTATGCGTGCCGGTCTTGTCGACGAACGCGACGAGCTGCGCATCCAGGTTCGTGAAGCCGCTCACGCCGAGATACGCGCGGGCGCGGTCGAGCGCCTGCTGCTGGTCGACGGCCTGCGACTTGCGCGACGTCGCGACCACGCCGTTGATCGTGTTGCTCGCGACGTACAGGATGCGGCCGTCCTTCGCGACCGTCACCGCGATATCGCTGCCGTAGACGGGCAAGCCGGCCGCCTGCTGCTGCAGGCGCACGACGGTGAAGTCGGCGTCGTTGCGCTCCGACGTGACGACGAGGCTCGCGAGCGCGGTCGCGTCGAGCCCGAGCTGCGCGGCCTGCGACGCGACGAAGTCGCGCGCGGTGGCGGCGGGCGTCGTGGCGGTCTTCTTCGCGCGATACGCGGGGTTGTACAGCGTGACGGCGACGCCGTCTGCGCGGAACTGCCCGGCGGCCGTATCGGCCTTGGCGGCCGGCGGCGCGACGCCGCGCGTCAGGCTTTCGCGCAGGCTCGTTGCTTGCGGGTTCGACACTTTCGTATCGGCCGCGGTGCCGCCGACGATGCCGAAACCGAGCGCGAGACCCAGGGCGAGCGGCAGTGCTTTGCGTGATGTCTGCATACGTGATCCTCATCTCAACGGTTGGATACGCCCGCGCGTTCGTGGCGCGCAGGCACGACACGGCCCGCGCGCCTGCGCGATGGCGCCGGTGCGGCGAAGCGGTGTTGGGAGCGTCGACTGACTAAGGAAACCTAAATGTCAGGTCGAAAAGAAACAGGCAGGCGAAGAGGGGGAGAAGCGGGAGAAGAAGCGAACGGCAGGCAGGTGCGGCGACGGCGAAGCGAGCATCGTCATGTCATACCCCTCGGATCGGATCGATATCGGTGGCAGCCCGCGTGGCGCGACGCACGTCGCGATGCGGCATGCATGTCGTTAGGCTGCCTATCTAACTTTTTTTGGTATGTTACAGAATATTTTCAACGACATTCCAATTTATTTTCGACGACCGCTTCGGTCCGTCGATCAATCGCCGGCATTGTTCAGCGAGCGGCGGGAATCGCTGCCCGAACGCGCAATTCCGCGCCGGATTGTGCGTGAAACCGGCGACGATCAGCGCGTCGCGCGCCGGTCGTTGCGCGGGCTCAGCCCGAATCGCGTGCGATACGTGCGCGAGAAATGCGACGGCGATTCGAACCCGCATGCGACGCAAACCGACGTGATGCTCATGTCCGTCTGCTGCAGCAGTTCACGCGCGCGATCGAGGCGCAGGTTCAGGTAGAAGTGCGTCGGCGTGTCGTTCAGCGTCGCGCTGAACAGCCGTTCGAGCTGGCGCCGCGTGATCGACACCTCCTGCGCGAGCGCATCGGAGCCGAGCGGGTTTTCCATGTGCCGCTGCATCGTGCCGATCACCTGGATCAGCTTGCGGTTGTGCACGCCGTAGCGCGCGGCGATCTCGAGCCGCTGGCTGTCGGAGCGCTGCCGGATCCGGCTGACGACGAACTGCTCGGAGATCGCCGCCGCGAGATCGGCGCCGTGCCGCCGCCCGATCAGGTCGAGCATCATGTCGATCGACGCGGTGCCGCCCGCGCACGTGATGCGCCGGTCGTCGATCTCGAACAGCTCCTGCGTCGCGTTCAGCCCGGGGTAGCGTTCGCGGAACGCGGCCAGTGCTTCCCAGTGCAGCGTGAGCGGCTGCGACGCGTCGAACAGCCCGGCTTCCGCGAGCACGAAGCTGCCCGTGTCGATGCCGCCGAGCGTTGCACCATGACGGTGCTGGCGGCGCAGCCAGTCGCCGATCGCGCGGGTGTAGCACACGAGCGGATCGAAACCCGCGACGACGAACACCGTCTCGACCTTGTCGACCTCCGCGCACGCGGCCTCGGCGGCAACCGGAATGCCGTTGCTCGCGGCGACGGGCGCGCCGTCGGCGCTGATCACGTGCCAGCGATAGAGCTCGGTGCGAAAGCGGTTCGCGACGCGCAGCGGCTCGACCGCGGACATGAAGCCGAGGGCGGAGAAGCCGGGCAGCAGCAGGAAATGGAAATCCTCGGGCATCGGGGCAGGAGATGGAATCCGGTGGTCGTCGCGCATCGTGCGGGGCGGCGGGCGGACGGGCTGGCGCCGCGGCCGGTTCGCGTGCGCCGAACGGTCAGCGGGAGATTATCGCGGGTTTTGCGCGGGCTCAGCGCGTTTTTGCGTCGCGCACGGCCCGGCGCGCGGTGGTCGACGGCAACTCGCCGAACTGCGCCTTGTACGCGTTCGCGAAATGCCCGAGATGCATGAAGCCCCAGCGCGCCGCCGCGTCGCTGATCGGCAGGTCGGCCTGCCGTGTATCGAGCAGCATCCGCCGCACTTGCGACAGGCGCAGCGAGCGCACGTAGTTCAACGGGCTGGTCTGCACGACCGACTGGAAGCTGTTCTGCATCGTGCGCCGGCTCACGCGCAATTGCGTGCACAGGCTCAGCACGTCGACCGGCGCTTCGGGATGGCCGATCACGTAGTCGTGCACGCGGCGTACGATGTCGGCGCGACAGGCGTGCGTGAGACGGTTCGAAGGCTCGGGAATCCGGTACGTGAGGAGATCGACGAGCACGTTGCCGATCTCGCCGCGCAGTTCGCGCTGTGCGCGTGCGTCGCGGTAGGCATCGGGCGCCGCCAGCACGCGCTCGAGTTGCGTGGCGACCTGCACGCTCGCGCGCATCAGCACGGCGGTGGGCATGTCGACGACACCGCGCCGCAACGTGGCTTCGTCGACGCGTACATCGGCGGCATCCTCGACCTGCTGCATCAGCGCGCGATCGGCGACGACACCGATCAGCGACATGTCGTCGGGCGAATGCAGCTCGAACGGCGCACCGCCGCGCGCCATCACCATCGTGCCGCGCTCGATGCGCGCACCGCCGAATGCGAATGCACCCGAGCCGGTGAGCGGCATGCCGAACACCGTATGGTCGTGCGGCAGTCTTCCGCGCTGGATGATGCGCACGTTGGCGGTTTCCTGGAACAGCTGCATGCCGTCCAGCACCGCATGCTTGACCGCGCTGCGATACGCGCCGGAGCCGATCTGGTCGTAGCGCTGGTTCCAGCCGCGCAGCGCCTCGGCATGCCGGTCCGCGTCGTCGAACCTCTCGTGAATCACGAACACGGCGCCTCCGGGTGCATCGATCAGGACCGCGCAAGATTAAACCGACCGCGTGGTCGGCGCAATAAGGGGGAGCGCTATTTCGCGCGCGTGGGTCAGAGGGTCGGAAGCGTCCGGCCGGCGCGGCTTTCAGGCGGTTTTCCAATATCCCGAATCGGCACGCACGCGGTGCCGGTCCGGGTGCTGACCGGATTTATTGTCGAACTACAGTCGCCCCACATCACGTGATTCCCCAACTGGAGGCGACATGAGGACAAGGCGACGAACCGCGGTGTTCGCGGCGACGCTGGCGTGCGCGGCGGCATGGGCCGGCAGCGCGAACGCGACGGAAAGGCCGGAGGAACTGGTCGTGCAGAAGATGCCGCCATGGCATCCGCACGAGGTCTATATCGTCGACATCTCGATGCCGTCGATGACCGACGGACGCATCTACGTGTACGACGCCGATGCGAAGAAGCTGCTCGGCCAGATCGACGGCGGTTTCGGCCCCGGCTTCGCGATTTCGCCCGACCACAAGACGAGCTTCGTCGCGACGACCTACTTCTCGCGCGGCTCGCACGGCACGCGCACCGACGTCGTCGAGATGACCGACAACACGACGCTCGATCATGCGGGCGAGATCGTGATTCCAGCGAAGCATGCGCAGCATGTGCCGTCGCCGTACAACACCGCGTTCAGCGCGGACGGCAAGCGGCTGTACGTCGCGAACATCACGCCGGCCGCCTCGCTGACGGTGATCGATGCGGTGTCGAAGCAGGTGCTGTCGGAGATCGATACGGCGGCCTGCGTGCTCGCCTATCCGTCGGGCAACGACCGCTTCACCGCGCTGTGCGAAAGCGGCAAGGCGCTGACCGTCACGCTCGATGCGAACGGCAAGGAAGCGAAACGCACGATGTCGGAGGCGTTCATCGACGTCGACAAGGATCCGGCGTTCGTGAACGCGTCGCGCTACCACGGCGACTATCTGTTCACGACGTATGGCGGCAACGTGCGCAGCGCGGATTTCAGCGGCGACCAGCCCGCGTTCGGCAAGCCGTGGCCGCTCGTGACGGATGCCGAGCGCGCCGAAGGCTGGCGCCCGGGCGGCATGCAGCAGACGGCCGTGCAGGCCCGGCAGAACCGCTACTACGTGCTGATGCACAAGGGCGGCGACGGCTCGCACAAGGATCCCGGCACGCAGGTGTGGGTGGTCGACCTGAAGTCGAAGCAGCGTGTCGCCCGCTGGGATCTCGCGCAGCAGAAGATCGATCCGCTCGTGTCGATCCAGGTCAGCGAGGACGACAAGCCGCTGTTGTACGGGCTGACGGCGACGTCCGACCTCGTCGTGATGGATGCGCGCACCGGCAAGCTGCAGCACGTCGAGAAGCAGATCGGCAACACGTCGTCGCTGCTCGTCAACCCGTGAGGCCGCGATGACACTCGATCCCGTACTTGCCACCAGCGCGCAGGCCGGCGCCGCCGTCGTCGTGCTGCTCGGCGCGTTCGCGAAGATGCGGCGGCCCGCCGCGTTCAGCCAGGCGCTCGCCGGCTACCGGCTGCTGCCCGACGCGCTGACCGCGCCCGTCGCGTTCGCGATTCCGCTCGCGGAAGCGATCGGCGCCGCAGCGTTGCTGTTTCCCGATACGCGCACGGCCGGCGCGATCGGCCTGATCGCGTTGCTCGTGGCCTTCGCCGTCGCGATTGCGATCAATCTCCTGCGCGGCCATACCGACATCGACTGCGGCTGTTCCGGCTTCGCGGCGGCGCGCGCGGATGCGCCGCGCGGCATCGGCTGGCTGCACGTCGGCCGCGCGCTGCTGCTCGCCGCGCTGGCCGCGACCGCGCTCGTCGAACCGGGTGCACGCGCGGTCGTGTGGTTCGACTACCTGACGCTGTTCTTCTCCGTGCTGCTGATCGTCTGCGCGCTGCTCGCCGTCGACGTGCTGCTCGCCAACGCCCCGCGCCTTTCCCACCTGAGGAATTCATGATGCAAACCGCTCTCACCGTTTCCACCGCCCTGCTGTGGGTGGCCGTCCTCGCGCTCGGCGCGATCTGTCTCGCGCTCGTGCGCCAGATCGGCATCCTGTACGAACGCATCATGCCGGCCGGCGCATTGATGATCGACAAGGGGCCGGCGGTCGGCGCGATCGCGCCGACGTTCGAACTGACCGACATTCGCGGCGCGCAGGTGAAGGTCGGCGGCTTCGATGCGTCGGGCAAGGCGACGCTGCTGTTCTTCCTGTCGCCGACGTGCCCCGTCTGCAAGAAGTTGCTGCCGCTGCTGCCGTCGCTGCAGGCGAGCGAAGCGACGCCGGTGAACATCGTGCTCGCGAGCGACGGCGATATCGACGAACACACGCGCTTCGCGCGCAAGCACGACCTCGGGCGCTTCCCGTACGTGCTGTCGCAGGAGCTCGGCCTCGCGTACCAGATCGGCAAGCTGCCGTACGCGGTGCTGCTCGACGAAACCGGCACGGTGCGCGCGAAGGGGCTCGTCAATACGCGCGAGCATCTCGAGAGCCTGTTCGAGGCGAAGGAGCGCGGCGTCGCATCGCTGCAGCAGTTCGTGCACGGCGATCACGGCCACGACCACGACGCGCACGCGCAGCACGCATGACCGGCCGACCCTCTTTCAAACTCAAGGGAGAACAACGACATGGGCCTGTTTGATTCATGGTTCGAGCGGTCGGCGCGCGGCGTCGCGCAGCACAGTTCGCGGCGCAGCGCGATGGCGAAGCTCGGCAAGGTGCTGGTGGGATCGGCGATGCTGCCGCTGCTGCCCGTCGATCGCACCGCGTATGCGGCCGATGCGGCATCGGGTGCATCGGCCGCGTCCGGCGGCGCCGCATCGGCGGCAAGCGACGACCCGATGAGCTGCGACTACTGGAAATACTGCGCGATCGACGGCTGGCTGTGCAGCTGCTGCGGCGGCACGTCGAGCAGTTGCCCACCGGGCACGACGCCTTCGCCGATCACGTGGATCGGCACCTGCCGCAACCCGCACGACGGTTCGGACTACATCGTGTCGTACAACGATTGCTGCGGCAAGACGTCGTGCGGCAAGTGCTTCTGCAACCGCAACGAGCGCGAGAAGCCGCTGTACAAGCTGTCGCTGAACAACGACATCAACTGGTGCATGGCCAACGGGAATTCGAACTATCACTGTTCGGTTTCGGTTCTGCTGGGAGCGGCAAAACAATGAAAGGGATGCAAGCAGGGAAGTTCGCCGTCGCATGCATGACGGCCGTGACGGCCTTCGCGTTGCCGGCCGCCGCCGGCGCGCAGGAAACCGTGCATTACCCGGCCGGCAAGAGCCTGTTCGACGCGCAGTGCGCGGTATGCCACCAGGCGGGCGGCAAGGGGCAGGACGGCCTCGCGCCGCCGCTGACCGATTATCCGGGCAAGTATGCGACGGCCGAGCCGGGGCGCGCGCAACTGGTCGCAACGCTGCTGCACGGGATGTTCGGCGAGATCAGGGTGCGCGACAAGAGCTACAACTTCAAGATGCCGTCGTTTGCGAGCGCGAGCGATGACGACATCGCGCACGTGCTCAACTACGCCGTGTTCGATCTCAACGCGCAGCATGGTGATGCGAAGCCGTTCATGGCGGCGGATATCCGTGCGGCGCGCGCGAAGGCGATGGACGGCACGGCCGTTCATGCGCAACGCGAAGTGGTCATCAAGGGGCTCGGCCTGTGACGCTCGCGTGCGTGCCCCGTGTTGGCGATGACGCGGCGCGCACGCGCTGCGCGGAGTCGTCGCGGCTCGGCAGCGTGTCGCGTCGGCTGTCGTCGTTGCTGATGCTGGCCGGAGCAGTCGCGGGTTTGACCGCGGCACCGGTGCATGCCGAAGGCGCGGCCGACGCGGCGCTCGCGCGCCAGCACTGGGTGCTCAACTGCATGGGCTGCCACACGGCGACGGGCGGCGGCATCCCCGGCAAGGTGCCGCCGCTCGCCAACTCGCTCGGCTATTTCACGCATCTGCCGGCCGGGCGCGAGTACGTGATGCGCGTGCCCGGCGCGTCGAATTCGGCGCTGTCGGACCAGGATCTCGCCGACGTGCTCAACTGGGTACTCACCACCATGAACCGCGACGCACTGCCGCGCGACTTCAAGCCTTATACGGCCGCCGAAGTCGCCGCGCACCGCCGTCCCGCGTTGTCCGACGTCGCGACCGTGCGCGCCGGCCTCGTGCGCGCGTTGCAGGCGCGCGGGATCGACGGCGTCAACGATCGCTACTGACTGACTCATTCGGGAAATCACGCGCATCCGGCAGCAATCCGCGACGTCGTCACGCCCGAACCAGCACCACCCCGAGAATGAGGCACGCCGCGCCGGCCAGGCGGATCGGGCTGGCCGCATGCTGCTGGATGCCGAGCACGCCGAAGTGGTCGAACACGAGCGCGCCGGTCATCTGCCCGACGACGATCAGCGCGAGCGTCGTCGCGGCGCCCAGTCGCGGCACCATCAGGATCGCGATGCCGACGAACACCGCGCCGAAAATGCCGCCGGTCCAGCTGAACCATGACGCGGCGCCGGTAATGGTGCCGGTGCCGCTCAAGCGCGGATGCGGGGTCAGCAGCGCCACGACGAGCATCGCGGCGAGGCCGACGAGATAACTGACCGACCCGGCCCACCACGGCGAGCCGAGCTGCGCACGGAGGTTGGCGTTGAGCACCTGTTGCAACGCCACGCTGACGCCGGCGGCGACGACCAGCAGATAGGACAGGAGAGTAGTCACGACGAGGCAGGCTCCGGCGAAGTGGCCGTGACGGTGGCTCCGGCACGACAGGCTTCCATTCTGGAAAGCGCGACGGTATAACGCAAATATCAAATCGGGCGCTTATCCATCTCTTTTCGGCATGCCATCCCTGAGGCAAATCCAGTATTTCCTGACCGTGGCCGATCTCGGCGGCTTCACGCCGGCCGCGAGCGCGCTCCACGTCGCGCAGTCGGCGCTCAGCCGGCAGATCGGTCAACTGGAAGACGAGCTGGGGTTTCCGCTATTCGACCGGGAGCCGAGAGGGGTACGGCTCACGCCGGCCGGCGCGCTCTATCGCGATCGCGTGGCGTCGATTCCGGCGACCCTGGCCGCCGCGGCCGACGAGGGCGCGCAGTTGTCGCGCGGCGAAGCGGGCGTCTTGCGGCTCCTGCATTCGAGCACCGTTCCCGTCGGCAGCCTGATGCCGGTGCTCGAGCGCTTCATGCGCGCGTGTCCGGGCGCGCGGATCGATCTCGACCGCGCGTCGTCCGAGGATCAGGTGCTGGAGATCGCGAACGGCAACGCCGATATCGGGATCGTTCGTCTGCCGGTGCTGCGCCGCGATCCGCGCGTGCGCTTCGTCGAGCTCGCGGCCGAGCGTCTGTGCGTGGCGGTGCCGGCCGATCATCCGCTGGCGGGCCGCAAGCGTATGGCGATCTCGCGGCTGCGGCACGAGCCGTTCGTATCGGCCGTGTATCGGGAGCGGGGCGGGCTCGCGCGCGTCGTGATCGATCTTTGCCTGAAGCGCGGCTTCGTGCCGGCGACCGCCCGGATCGTGTCGCCGAAGACGTCGATGCTGAATCTCGTCGCGGCCGGGCACGGCGTCGCGATCGTGCCGGAACGGATGGCGAGTCTCGGGATCGACGGGGTCGTCTTCGTGCCGATTTCGGATGAAGACGCCAGGTCGGTGTGCGCGCTGGTGTTGCCGGTCGCGCCGACGGTGCTGGCGGACGCGCTCGTGCGGGTGATCGGCGAATAAAAAAACGCCAACCCGTAACGTAACGGGTTGGCGTTTCGCGTGGCGATGACCGGTATCAGAACTGGTTCATCGTGTTGTCCTTGCCGGCCGCCTTCAGCGCTGCTTCGCCGCTGAAGTATTCCTTGTGATCGTCACCGATGTCCGAGCCGGACATGTTCTGGTGCTTCACGCAGGCGATACCCTGGCGGATTTCCTTGCGCTGCACGCCGGCCACGTAGCCGAGCATGCCCTGGTCGCCGAAGTATTCCTTGGCCAGGTTGTCGGTCGACAGCGCGGCGGTGTGGTACGTCGGCAGCGTGATCAGGTGATGGAAGATGCCGGCTTCACGCGATGCGTCGGCCTGGAACGTACGGATCTTCTCGTCGGCCAGCTTGGCCAGTTCCGTCTCGTCGTATTCCACGCTCATCAGCTGTGCACGGTCGTAGGCCGACACGTCCTTGCCCTCGGCCTTCAGCGCGTCGTACGCCTGCTGACGGAAGTTCAGCGTCCAGTTGAACGACGGGCTGTTGTTGTACACCAGCTTCGCGTTCGGGATGACCTTGCGGATCTCGCTGACCATGCCGCCGATCTGGGCGATGTGCGGTTTTTCGGTTTCGATCCACAGCAGGTCGGCGCCGTTTTGCAGCGACGTGATGCAGTCGAGCACGCAGCGCGCTTCGCCGGTGCCGGCGCGGAACTGGAACAGGTTGCTCGGCAGGCGCTTCGGACGCAGCAGCTTGCCGTCGCGCTTGATGACGACGTCACCGTTGCCCAGCTGGTCGGCCGACAGTTCTTCGCAGTCGAGGAAAGCGTTGTACTGGTCGCCCAGGTCGCCCGGCGTGTTGGTCACGGCGATTTGCTTGGTCAGGCCGGCGCCCAGCGAGTCGGTACGGGCGACGATGATGCCGTCGTCCACGCCCAGTTCCAGGAACGCGTAGCGGATCGCGCGGATCTTCGCGAGGAAGTCTTCATGCGGCACGGTGACCTTGCCGTCCTGGTGGCCGCACTGCTTCTCGTCGGACACCTGGTTTTCGATCTGGATGCAGCATGCGCCTGCTTCGATGAACTGCTTGGCCAGCAGGTACGTGGCTTCCGCGTTGCCGAAACCGGCGTCGATGTCGGCGATGATCGGCACGACGTGCGTGACGTGGTTGTCGATCTTCTCCTGGATCGCGGCCTTCGCCGTGGCGTCCTTGGCGGCGTCGAGTTCGCGGAACAGGCCGCCGAGCTCACGGGCGTCGGCCTGGCGCAGGAACGTGTACAGCTCGCGGATCAGCGCGCTGACCGAGGTCTTTTCGTGCATCGACTGGTCCGGCAGCGGGCCGAACTCGGAGCGCAGCGCAGCGACCATCCAGCCGGACAGGTACAGGTAGCGGCGTTCGGTGCTGTTGAAGTGCTTCTTGATGGAGATCATCTTCTGCTGGCCGATGAAGCCGTGCCAGCAACCCAGCGACTGCGTGTACTTGGCCGGGTCGGCGTCGTACGCGGCCATGTCGGCGCGCATGATCTTCGCGGTGTACTTGGCGATGTCCAGGCCCGTCTTGAACTTGTTCTGGGCACGCATGCGGGCGGCGTACTCGGGGCTGATCGCATTCCACGCGCTGCCGTGGTTTTCCTTCAAACCGGCAACTGCCTTGATGTCGTCTTGATACTGGGCCATGTCAATCTCCTGGGAGCAAAGCGCGTTTGAGTAACGGGTTGAGCGTGCCCGCTACGTCTGTCGAAGCGGACTGCATGGGATAAATAGTAACGCCGCCCATCGCGCTTTTGGTGATGTCTTATATAAGACATAAGACATTATTTTTGCTTGATTTTCAATGAGTTACGCAGCGATTTTTGCAATGCAAAACAAGTTTTCAAGCGACGAAAAGGTGTTGGCGCGGGAATTCGGCGTGGATTCCGCAATACGAAACGCTCTTTCGGCTGCTGGAGGCCGGGCAAGCTTCACATGCGCCCGTGACACCCGATCGTCGGGTCGGTGCGAGCGGCGCTGAACCGAAGCCGCGCCGGCATGCCGCTTCGTCTGGGCCGAATCGAAAACATCGCGCCGCATGCGGACAAGCCGAATCCATCGGGAATACGCGTAAAAACCCCGCCCATCAAGCCTCTCAAGAAACCTAGTGGTTTCCACTCATAGTCGCAAATAGTCAAGAACAGGTCGCCGCCGGTCTTCTCGCGGCCAATATGGCTCGTTACTTTTACTCCCACGATGCAGGCCGGGCACACCCCGCGCACCGGCTGCCGCGAGTCAAACCGGGAGGTAACGAACCATGAAGTCGACGAAGATCGCCGCGCTTGTCGCGGCCGTGCTGGCGACCGGCGCGTTCACGCACGCGGCGCAGGCCGAAACGGATGCCGCGGCCTGCCGCACCGTGCGTTTCGCGGATATCGGCTGGACCGACATCACGTCGACCACGGCGCTCGCGTCGACCGTGTTCGAGGCGCTCGGCTACAAGCCGACCACGACGATCGCGTCGGTGCCGATCTCGTTCGCCGGCCTGAAGAGCAAGCAGCTCGACATATCGCTCGGCTACTGGTGGCCCGTGCAGCAGAAGCAGCTTCAGCCGTTCCTCGACAGCAAGTCGATCAACGTCGTCGAGCCGCCGAACCTGTCGGGCGCGAAGGCGACGCTCGCGGTGCCGAGCTACGAATACCAGGCGGGCCTGAAGACCTTCGAGGACATCGCGAAGCACCGCGCGGAACTCGACGGCAAGATCTACGGGATCGAGCCGGGCAGCAGCGCGAACGCGACGATCCAGAAGATGATCGACACGAACCAGTACGGGCTCGGCGGCTTCAAGCTCGTCGAATCGAGCGAGGCCGGAATGCTGGTGACCGTCGAGCGCGCGATCCGCGAGAAGAAGTGGGTCGTCTTCCTCGGCTGGGAACCGCATCCGATGAACATCCAGATCAGCATGAACTATCTGTCCGGCGGCGATGCGTCGTTCGGGCCGAACTACGGCGAGGCGCGCGTGTACACGCTCACGGCCCCCGACTTCATTTCACGCTGCCCGAACGCCGGCAAGCTCGTCACGAACCTGCGCTTCTCGACGCAGCTCGAGAACCAGCTGATGCAGTCGGTGATGAACAAGACGAAGCCGGCCGACGCCGCGAAGGCGTACCTGAAGAAGAACCCGCAGGTGCTCGATCCGTGGCTCGCGGGCGTCAAGACGTTCGACGGCAAGGATGGCCTGCCGGCCGTGAAGGCGTATCTCGGCCTGTGATGGATGGCCCGCGCGCCGTACGCGGCGCGCCCTGACGAAACAGCCGCATTGCGACACAACCCGATTCAAGCGAGGCAACCAGCATGAACCACGAAGTCATCATCACCTGCGCCGTCACCGGCGCGGGCGATACGGTCGGCAAGCATCCGGCGATTCCGGTCACGCCGAAGGAGATCGCGGCCGCCGCGATCGAGGCCGCGAAGGCCGGTGCGACGGTGGCGCACTGCCACGTGCGCGATCCGCAGACGGGGCGCGGCAGCCGCGACCCGAACCTGTACCGCGAAGTGGTAGACCGCATCCGCTCGGCCGACGTCGACGTGATCATCAACCTGACCGCCGGCATGGGCGGCGATCTCGAGATCGGCCCCGGCGAGGACCCGATGCGTTTCGGCAAGGGCACCGACCTGGTCGGCGGCCTCACGCGGCTCGCGCACGTCGAGGATCTGCTGCCCGAGATCTGCACGCTCGACTGCGGCACGCTGAATTTCGGTGACGGCGATTACATCTACGTATCGACGCCCGCGCAGCTGCGCGCCGGCGCGAAGCGCATCCAGGAACTCGGCGTGAAGCCGGAGCTGGAAATTTTCGACACGGGCCACCTGTGGTTCGCGAAGCAGTTGCTGAAGGAAGGGCTGCTCGACGATCCGCCGCTGTTCCAGCTGTGCCTCGGCATTCCGTGGGGCGCGCCGGCCGATACCGGCACGATGAAGGCGATGGTCGACAACCTGCCGCCGGGCGCGCACTGGGCCGGCTTCGGCATCGGCCGCATGCAGATGCCGATGGTCGCGCAGGCGATGCTGCTCGGCGGCCACGTGCGGGTCGGCCTCGAAGACAACATCTGGCTCGATCGCGGCGTGCATGCGACCAACGGCACGCTCGTCGAGCGCGCGCGAGAGATCATCGAACGGCTCGGTGCCCGCGTGCTGACGCCGGCCGAAGGCCGCCGCAAGCTCGGCCTGCCCGCACGCGGCGAGCGTCCGCTCGAACGCCGTGCGATCGCCGAGTTCGCGTGAGCTTTTACGAGACTGATTGACATGACGCGGCGGCACGCACAGGCGCCGCCGCCCACCGATTTCCCCTGATTTGAAGGATGCGTTGACATGGCTGTGAAGACCGACATCAAGACGTTCGCCGCCATCGGCACCGGCGTGATCGGCAGCGGATGGATTTCCCGCGCGCTCGCGCATGGTCTCGACGTGGTCGTGTGGGACCCGGCGCCGGGCGCGGAGGAGCGGCTGCGCGCGAACGTCGCGAATGCGTGGCCCGCGCTCGAACGCGTTGGCCTTGCGCCGGGCGCCGATCCTGCGCGGCTGCGTTTCGTCTCGACGATCGAGGCCTGCGTCGCCGACGCGGATTTCATCCAGGAAAGCGCGCCCGAGCGCGAGGCGCTGAAGCTCGAGCTGCACGAGCAGATCAGCCGCGCGGCGAAGCCCGACGCGATCATCGCGTCGTCGACGTCGGGGCTGCTGCCGACGGATTTCTACGCGCGGGCGACGCATCCGGAGCGCTGCGTGGTCGGCCATCCGTTCAATCCCGTCTACCTGCTGCCGCTCGTCGAGGTGCTCGGCGGCGCGCGCACGTCGCCGGAAGCGGTCGAAGGCGCGATGGAGGTCTATCGCAAGCTCGGCATGCGGCCGCTGCACGTGCGCAAGGAAGTGCCGGGCTTCATCGCCGACCGCCTGCTCGAAGCGTTGTGGCGCGAGGCGCTGCACCTCGTCAACGAAGGCGTCGCGACGACCGGCGAGATCGACGACGCGATTCGCTTCGGCGCGGGCATCCGCTGGTCGTTCATGGGCACGTTCCTGACCTACACGCTCGCGGGCGGCGATGCGGGCATGCGACACTTCATGCAGCAGTTCGGCCCCGCGCTCGAGTTGCCGTGGACGAAGCTGGTCGCGCCCACACTGACCGACGCGCTGATCGACAGCGTCGTCGAAGGCACTACCGAACAGCAGGGCACGCGCAGCATCAAGGAGCTCGAGCGCTATCGCGACGAGTGCATCACCGAGGTGCTGAAGTCGATCGCCGCGGTAAAGGCGCGGCACGGGATGCGATTCGAAGACTGAGGACGACAGACGATGACCGGCGATACCCCGCTGACGATTTACCGCGACGTGGTGCGGCCCGAATGGGTCGACTACAACGGCCACCTGCGCGATGCGTTCTACCTGCTGATCTTCAGCTTCGCGACCGATGCGCTGCTGGATCGCATCGGCCTCGATGACGCCGCGCGTCGCGAGCGGGGGCGCTCGGTCTACACGCTCGAAGCGCACGTGAACTACCTGCACGAGATCAAGGAGGGCACGCCGGTGCGCGTCGACGCGCGCGTGCTCGCGCACGACGCGAAGCGGCTGCACCTGTATCTCGAGCTGTTTGCTGACGGGCACGCCGATGCGGTGTCGGCGAGCGAGCAGATGCTGCTGCACGTCGATACGCGCGACGGCGCGAAATCGGCGCCGTTCGACGACGACGTGGCCGCTCGCGTGGCCGAGCTGCATGCGTTGCAGCGCGATGGCGCGGCGCCCGCGTATGCGGGCCGCGTGATCGGGCTGCCGCCGCGCCGCTAGCCGGCTCGAACCTTCGACCTCGGAGCGCACACGATGCTCGAACCGGAAATCGCAGCGTTCGTTACCGCCGTGGACGCGTGGTATCCGGCCGACGCGGCGGCGCGCTCGCCCGCCGAACAGCGCCGCCTGTACGACCGCTTCGCGGCCGAATGGACGCCGGCCGCGCTGCCGGCCGGCATCGTGCAGCAGGACGCCGTCTGGCACGCCGCCGACGGCCGTGCGATCGCGCTGCGGCGTTACACGTCCGCGCACCGCACGCCACGCGGCACGGTGCTGTTCTTTCATGGCGGCGGTTTCGTCGTCGGCTCGCTCGACAGTCATGCGCTGATCACCGCGCAACTGGCGGCCGATACGGGGCTCGACGTGATCGCGGTCGATTACCGGCTCGCGCCCGAGCATCGCGCACCGGCCGCGCTTGAAGATTGCCTGGCGGTCACGCGCGCTGCACGCGATGCGCGCTGGCCGTTCGGGCCGTGCGCGCATCCGCTGACGCTCGCGGGCGACAGCGCGGGCGGCATGCTCGCGGCAGCCGTGGCCACCGCGCTGCGCGATGCGGGCGAAGGCGGTGTCGACGGCATCGCGCTCGTCTATCCGATGCTCGGGTTCGAACCGCAAGCGCCCGCGCGCGAAACGGAAGCGCATGCGCCGATGCTGACGCTCGACGACGTCCATCGCTATCGCGCGCTGTACTGGGAAGGCGGCTTGCTCGATGCGCTGGGAGACGGCGACCCGCTGCTGCGCGCGTCGGTACCGCTCGCGGCTTCGCGTTTCGACGGCCTGCCGCCCGTGCTCGCGATCGGCGCGGAACACGATCCGCTGCGCGACGACGCGCGCGTGTACGTCGAACGAATTCGCGCGGCCGGCGGGGTCGCGCACTACTGGATGGGAGAAGGGCTGGTGCACGGCTGCTGGCGCGCGCTCGGAACGAGCCCGCAGGCGGCGCGGCTGCACCGGACGGTCGGCGGGTTTCTGCTCGCACCACACGCGTAGCGGGCGTTTCCGGGAGGCAACGATGCAGGCAGCGCAACACCGTATCGAGGACTGGCGGACGTTTTCGGCCGACGTGGCCATTGCGGCGGCGACGATTGGCGACGGCGCGGTGGACGTCGAATGGAGCGACACGCGACGATCGCCGTTTCATTTCGACTGGCTGCGCGACAACTGCGCGTGTTCCGCGTGCGTGCATGCCGTCACGCGTGAACAGGTGTTCGAGATCGCCGATGCGCGCGAGGATCTCTCCGCGTTGACGGTGCACGTCGAAACCGACGGCGCGCTGCATGTCGAGTGGAATGACGGACATCGCAGCGCGTGGTCGCCGGGCTGGTTGCGCGCGCATGCCTACGACGACGTGTCGCGCGCGGAGCGCCAGGCCGCGCACGGGCGGCACGTATGGGCCGGTGACGATGCGACGGCCATCGGCGTGTTCGCGTGGCGCGACGTGATGGAGGACGACGGCGCATTGCTCGCGTGGCTCGCCGCGTTGCAACGCACGGGGCTGACGCTCGTCGAAGGCGTGCCGGCCGAGCGTGACCGTGTCGACGAGATCGCGCGCCGCATCGGCCTGATCCGCGAAAGCAATTTCGGCGTGCTGTTCGACGTCGAATCGAAGCCGCGCCCGGACAGCAATGCGTATACGTCGCTGAACCTGCCGCCGCATACCGACTTGCCGACCCGCGAGCTGCAGCCGGGCGTGCAGTTCCTGCATTGCCTCGCGAACGACGCGACCGGCGGCGACAGCGTGTTCCTCGACGGCTTCGCGCTGGCCGATGCGCTGCGGCGCGAGCATCCGGCCGATTTCGAACAGCTCGCGTCGACGCCGTTCGAGTTCTGGAACAAGAGTGCGAACAGCGACTACCGCTGCTCGGCGCCGGTGATCGGGCTCGACGCGCGTGGCAACGTCACCGAGGTGCGTGTCGCGAACTTCCTGCGCGGGCCGCTCGATGCGCCGGCCGGCTCGGTGGCGGCCGTCTATCGTGCGTACCGGCGGTTTCTCGCGCTGGCGCGCGAGCCGCGCTTTCGCGTGCAGCGCCGGCTGCGGGCGGGCGACATGTGGGCGTTCGACAACCGCCGCGTGCTGCATGCGCGCACCGAGTTCGATCCGTCTACCGGACGCCGGCACCTGCAGGGCTGCTACATCGATCGCGACGAACTGCTGTCGCGGTGGCGTGTGCTGTCGCGCTCGGCGCCTGGCGCGGCCGCGTCGCGCTGACAGGCGCGCGCGGTTTCGTCCTGCTCGTACGCATCCCTCGGAAATGAAAAAACACCCGGACGCCAGGCGCCCGGGCGAAGCCTCCCGTTGCCGGGCGGCGGAGGTATGCGTTTCATCAAAAAGGACGAGCCCCGCAAGGGGGCTCGTCCTGACTTTCGTGCTTCATCGCGCGATGCGCGGCGCCCGCCGAGGGCGCATCGGCTTACTGGCCGAAGAAGATCGAGTCGCGAGCGTTCGACGATGCGGCCGGGGCGCCCGAGTGGACGGCCGGAGCCGGTTGTGCGCCGTAGCCGCTGGTGTCGGCACCATGAACACGCGCTTCGGCGCTCTGGATGTCGTTCGGGTAGTACGGGCTCGCCACGCCCGGCTTGTAGCCGGCTTGTTCGAGCTGGACCAGTTCGTTGCGCACTTGAGCGCGGGTCACGGTGCTTTGAGCGAATGCGCCAAACGAAGCGGACAGGGCGGCAGCGGCAACGACTGCGGAAACGAGCGATTTCATGATGACCTCCGGTGTTTTATTGAGTTCGCTCTCGACACCATGTCTTAAGCGATTGATCAAATCTTAGTCATCGGAGGGTTGAGGGTAAACGCTGATTTTGACGATAAATTGTTTCCTGGGTGGTAACAGTCGCGCGTCGAATCAGGCTTTCAACCGGCTTTCTTTTCGGTCGGTGCAACAAGTATCGCGAATATTGCGGAGGGCGAAGCGCGGTTCAGCGCACCTCGGCCGCTGTGTCGAACGACCGGCCCGGCGAGCGTCCGGCCGGTGCGCCCGAACTGAGGAACCGCACGCCCGTTGCGGCTTCCGAGGCTTCCCACAGCAGTGCAGCGGAAGCCACGTCGCGCGCCGCGCGCGGCACACTCGCGGGCGCCGGCAATCCGCGCGACTCGAACCAGCCGGACGGCCCGATGTAAGCGCCTCCGGCGAGATCCGGCGAGGTTGCCGCATGAATCGCGGGTAGCGCGCCCTGGTCGGCCGGCTGCGCGAGATAACGGTTCGCGGCGCGCATCAGTGCGGCACGGGCGGGCGAGCGGTCCATCGCCGGGCCCGCGAACTGCAGGTTGGTCGCCGCGTAGCCCGGGTGCGCGGCCACGCTGATCCCGGCGAACGCCGCGCGCTCGAAACGGCGCTGCAGCTCGATCGCGAACACGAGATTCGCGAGCTTGCTGTCGCAATAGGCGAGATAACGGTTGTAGCGGTGTTCGGCGCGCAGGTCGTCGACGCGGATCCGGCCGCCGCGGTTGAGGCCGCTCGACATCGTCACGACCCGCGCCCGGCGCGCGGCACGCAGCGCGGGCAGCAGATGGCCGGTGAGCGCGAAATGGCCGAGGTGGTTGGTGCCGAACTGCATCTCGAAGCCGTCGTGCGTATGACGCAGCGGCAGGAACATCACGCCGGCGTTGTTGCAGAGGATGTCGACGCGCCCATGGCGTTCGCCCACATCGGCCGCGAAGCGCGCGATCGACGCGAGATCGGCGAGGTCGAGCGCGTCGACTTCGACGCGGGCATCGGGATGGAGCCGGCGGATCGCGTCGGCCGCCTGCGCGGCGCGGGCCGCGTCGCGGCAGCCCATCACGACCGTCGCGCCTTTCGCGGCCAGCGTTTCCGCCAGTTGCCAGCCGAGCCCGCTGTTGGCGCCGGTCACGACCGCGACCTTGCCGCCTTGCGCCGGGACGTGGCGCGCGCTCCATGCATGCATGTCTGCCTCCATCGGCGCGGCCGGGCGGCCGCGGTGCGTAATCGTTACATTGAGTGGTGTAACGATAGTGTGCGCGGGCGTGGCAGACAAGCGAGGGAACTAGACCGGCGCTTCTAGGGCCGGCGCATCGGATGGCGCCGCGTGCGGTGACGTATGGCCGGCAGGATTTACCTGCCGCCGGCCAGCGCGAGCACTTCGGCGGCGGAGATCATCGCGGCCGCGTTCGCGGGCGCCGGGCGTTCGGCCGGGCGGAAGACTTCGTCGCCGCGGTGGATCACCTGGCGCGACAGCGCGCAGGTGCCGGTGCGTTGCGCGAAGCGGCGGCGCCAGCGCTGTTCACCGTAGTGACAGCGGCCGGGCTCGACCCAGCGGACGACGAGCAGCGTATCGGAACGTTCGAGGATTTCGACGTGGACGTCGGCGGGATCGAGCGCAGGCAGGGATTTGGAGGCCTTCATTTGCCGTTTCCTAAAGCTCGTGCGGTTCGGTCATGGCAGTGGATGTCACTACCCGATGGCGAATCCGTAGCGGTTTCCATGAGTGGTGCGCTAAATGTAAGCGTCTGTGACCGGAAAAAACATCCTGTCTGGCTCAAATTACCTTTTGCCGATTTAGAAACAATCCAGGCTTATTTTCTTGGAAACCACTGACAAAAACGCCCCGGACACGAAGCCCGGGGCGGAAAATCGGCCTGCGCGCCGTGTCTGCTCGCCCAGTCACGGAGCCCATCGCCGGGGGGACGGAGGTGCCCGCAGGGATCGAACGCGGGCGGGGTGGCGATGGACCGGATGCGCAGTCCGGTACGTCATGATGGCGCGCGCATCCCGTTGAGACCCTGACGTGAACATGACTTTTTCGTCAGTTTGGCCGGATGTCGTGCCCCGCTTGTGCGAAAGAATCGACTGGAAGACCCACCGGTATTGGATTTGTCCGAATCCCGGGACGTGCTCCCGGGCGCTGTCGAACGCCGAATGCTTGCTCAACAGCCCGATTTCCCCACCCGGGTAAATACTGAATCCCGATTCCGTGACAAACGCGGCCTCACTTCCTATGATTGGTTGGACCTTTAGTCCTTTGTGCCAATCGGCCGACGGGTGGCCGGCTTCTTCGGGAGGTGCTCATGAGATTGCAGGGCAAACGCGCGCTGGTGACGGCGGCCGGGCAGGGCATCGGCCGCGCGACCGCGCTGCGCTTCGCGAGCGAGGGCGCCGACGTGCTGGCGACCGACATCAACGAAGCCGCGCTCGTGCGGCTCGAGGCCGACGCCGAGCGCGCGGGCGGTCGGCTGGCCACGCGTCGGCTCGACGTGACCGATGCGCGGGACGTCGCGGCGCTCGCCGCGAGCGAACGCGCGTTCGACGTGCTGTTCAACTGCGCGGGCTTCGTGCACCACGGCTCGATCCTCGATTGCGACGACGAAGCATGGGCGTTCTCGCTGAACCTGAACGTCACGTCGATGTACCGGCTGATCCGCGCGCTGCTGCCCGCGATGCTCGAAGCCGGCGGCGCGTCGATCATCAACATGGCGTCGGCCGCGTCGAGCGTGAAGGGCGTGCCCAACCGCTTCGTGTACGGCACGACCAAGGCGGCCGTGATCGGCCTGACCAAGGCGGTGGCCGCCGATTTCGTCGAGCGGGGCATCCGCTGCAACGCGATCTGCCCGGGCACGATCGAATCGCCGTCGCTGGCGCAACGCATCGCGGACCAGGCGCGCACGCGCCACGTATCGACCGACGAAGTGCGCCAGGCATTCGTCGCGCGCCAGCCGATCGGACGCATCGGCACCGCGGAGGAAGTGGCCGCGCTCGCGCTGTACCTCGCGTCCGACGAAGCGTCGTTCACGACCGGCGCGATCCACCTGATCGACGGCGGCTGGTCGAACTGACCGCGCCTAACCGGCCGCGCCTAACCGGCCGTGCCTAACCGGCCGTGTCGAACTAACCGCGCCCTCCCATTCACTTTCCGTATCGGCTCAACACGACATGAAACTGCTGAGATTTGGCGACAAACACCATGAAAAGCCGGGCCTGCTCGATGCGCAGGGCCATATCCGCGACCTGTCCGGCGTGATCGACGACATCGCCGGCGACGTGCTGGCGCCGGCGTCGCTCGCGCGACTGCGCGACATTCCGCCGTCGTCGCTGCCGCTGGTCGAAGGCACGCCGCGGCTCGGCGCGTGCGTGGGCCGCGTCGGCAAATTCATCTGCATCGGGCTCAACTATTCCGACCACGCGGCCGAATCGGGGATGGAGGTGCCGAAGGAGCCCGTCGTGTTCGGCAAGTGGACGAGCGCGATCTCCGGCCCGAACGACGACGTCGAGATTCCGCGCGGCTCGGAGAAAACCGACTGGGAAGTCGAGCTCGGCGTGGTGATCGGCCAGGGCGGCCGCTACATCGCGGAAGCCGACGCGCTGTCGCACGTCGCAGGCTATTGCGTCGTGAACGACGTGTCGGAGCGCGAATTCCAGCTCGAACGCGGCGGCACCTGGGACAAGGGCAAGGGCAACGACACGTTCGGGCCGCTCGGGCCGTGGCTCGTGACGGCCGACGAAGTGCCCGATCCGCATGCACTGCGGCTGTGGCTCGACGTCGACGGCCATCGCTACCAGAACGGCACGACCGCGACGATGGTGTTCCGCGTGCCGCACCTGATCAGCTACCTGAGCCGCTTCATGAGCCTGCAGCCGGGCGACGTGATCTCGACCGGCACGCCGCCGGGCGTCGGCCTCGGGCAGAAGCCGCCCGTCTACCTGCGCGCCGGACAGGTGATCACGCTCGGCATCGACGGGCTCGGCGAGCAACGCCAGCGCACCGTGCAGGCCTGATTTCCTTTAACGGACGGTTCGTCATGCCTATCATTCGATCGATGCGCGTCCTCGACGTGCGCTTCCCGACCTCGCGCCAGCTCGACGGCTCCGATGCGATGAATCCGGACCCCGATTATTCGGCGGCCTACGTCGTGCTCGAAACCGATCATGACGGGCTCGAGGGTCACGGGCTCACGTTCACCATCGGGCGCGGCAACGAGATCTGCTGCGCGGCGATCGACGCGATGCGCCACCTCGTCGTCGGCCTCGACCTCGACTGGATCCGCGAAGACATGGGCCGCTTCTGGCGGCACGTGACGTCGGACAGCCAGCTGCGCTGGATCGGCCCCGACAAGGGCGCGATCCACCTGGCGACGGGCGCGGTCGTCAACGCGGTGTGGGATCTGTGGGCGAAAGCCGAACGCAAGCCGCTGTGGCGGCTCGTGGCCGACATGCGCCCCGAGGAACTGGTGCGCGCGATCGACTTCCGCTACCTGACCGACTGCCTGACGCCGGACGAAGCGCTCGACCTGCTGCGCCGGCAGGCGCCGGCCAAGGCCGACCGGATCGCACTGCTCGAGCGCGACGGCTACCCGTGCTACACGACGTCGGCCGGCTGGCTCGGCTACAGCGACGACAAGCTGCGGCGGCTGTGCCGCGAAGCCGTCGACGCCGGGTTCGAGTACGTGAAGCTGAAGGTCGGCGCGAACCTGGAGGACGACATCCGCCGCGTGACGATCGCGCGCGAGGTGATCGGCCCGGACCGCAAGCTGATGATCGACGCGAACCAGGTGTGGGAAGTGGACGAGGCGATCGACTGGGTGCGCGAGCTGGCGTTCGCGCGGCCGTGGTTCATCGAGGAGCCGACCAGCCCCGACGACGTCGAAGGGCATCGCAAGATCCGCGAGGCGATCGCGCCCGTGCAGGTCGCGACCGGCGAGATGTGCCAGAACCGCGTGCTGTTCAAGCAGTTCATCGCGCGCGGCGCGATCGACGTCGTGCAGATCGATGCGTGCCGGCTCGGCGGCGTGAACGAGATTCTCGCGGTGATGCTGATGGCCGCGAAGTACGGGCTGCCCGTGTGCCCGCATGCGGGCGGCGTCGGGTTGTGCGAGTACGTGCAGCATCTGTCGATGATCGATTACATCTGCATTGCCGGCACGAAGGAAGGGCGCGTGACGGAGTACGTCGATCACCTGCACGAGCATTTCGTCGAACCGTGCGTGGTGCGCGGCGCGGCGTACATGCCGCCGACGGCGCCCGGTTTCTCGATCGAGATGAAGCCCGAATCGCTGGAGCAGTACCGGTTCCGCGGCTGACACGCGTCGAGCGTGCCGACAACATGAACGACGGAGACGCGAAGTGGATTTGAATCTGCAACACAAGGTCGTGATCGTGACCGGCGGCGCGTCGGGCATCGGCGCCGCGATTTCGATGCGGCTGGCCGAAGAAGGCGCGATTCCGGTGGTGTTCGCGCGCCACGCACCCGACGATGCATTCTGGCGCGCCGTCGTGCAGAAGCAGCCGCAGGCCGCGTGCATCCCGGTCGAATTGCAGGACGATGCGCGGTGCCGCGATGCCGTTGCGGAAACGGTCACGCGCTTCGGTCGACTCGACGGCCTGGTCAACAACGCGGGCGTCAACGACAACATCGGGCTCGATGCCGGGCGCGACGCATTCGTCGCGTCGCTCGAACGCAACCTGATCCACTACTACGTGATGGCGCACTACTGCGTGCCGCATCTGAAGGCGTCGCACGGCGCGATCGTCAATATCTCGTCGAAGACGGCCGTCACCGGGCAGGGCAACACGAGCGGCTATTGCGCGTCGAAGGGCGCACAGCTCGCGTTGACGCGCGAATGGGCCGTCGCATTGCGCGACGACGGCGTGCGCGTGAACGCGGTGATTCCGGCCGAGGTGATGACGCCGCTGTATCGGAACTGGCTCGCCGGCTTCGACGACCCCGACGCGAAGCTGGCCGGCATCGCGGGCAAGGTGCCGCTCGGCCAACGCTTCACGACGGCCGACGAAATCGCCGATACGGCCGTGTTCCTGCTGTCGGAACGTGCCTCGCATACGACGGGCCAGTGGCTGTTCGTCGACGGCGGCTATACGCATCTCGACCGTGCGATCAGCTGAGGGCGGCGATCCATGCAACCTGACCCGACTCCGAACGCCGCGCCACCATTGATCGCATTGACCGGCATCGGCAAGCGCTTTCCCGGCGTGCAGGCGCTCGACGACTGCCATTTCGACCTGCGTGCCGGCGAAGTGCATGCGCTGATGGGCGAGAACGGCGCCGGCAAGTCGACGCTGATGAAGATCCTGGCGGGCGTCTACCCGCGCGACGAAGGCGAGATCCGGATGGACGGCCGCGCGGTGGAGATCGCCGATCCGCGCGCCGCGCAGGCGCTCGGGATCGGCATCATCCATCAGGAACTGAACCTGATGAACCACCTGAGCGTCGCGCAGAACATCTTCATCGGCCGCGAGCCGCGCGGCCGCTTCGGCGTGTTCGTCGACGAAGACAAGCTGAATCGCGACGCGGCCGCGATCTTCGCGCGGATGCGGCTCGATCTCGACCCGCGTACGCCGGTCGGCCGGCTGACGGTGGCCAAGCAGCAGATGGTCGAGATCGCGAAGGCGCTGTCGTTCGACTCGCGCGTGCTGATCATGGACGAGCCGACCGCTGCGCTCAACAACGCGGAGATCGCCGAGCTGTTCCGCATCATCGGCGACCTGCGCGCGCATGGTGTCGGCATCGTCTACATCTCGCACAAGATGGACGAGCTGCGCCAGATCGCCGATCGCGTGACCGTGATGCGCGACGGCAAGTACGTGGCGACCGTGCCGATGGCGGACACGTCGATGGACACGATCATCGCGATGATGGTCGGCCGTCAGCTCGCGACCGAATTCCGCACGCCGCCCGATACGTCCGCGAACGACGTCGCGCTCGAAGTGCGCGGGCTGTCGCGCGGCCGCGCGATCCGCGATGTCGGCTTCACGCTGCGGCGCGGCGAGATTCTCGGCTTCGCCGGGTTGATGGGCGCGGGCCGCACCGAGGTCGCGCGCGCGGTGTTCGGCGCGGACCCGGTCGATGCGGGCGAGATCCGCGTGCATGGCAAGCCCGTGACGATCCGCACGCCGGCCGATGCGGTGAAGCACGGCATCGGCTACCTGTCCGAGGATCGCAAGCATTTCGGGCTCGCGGTCGGGATGGACGTGCAGAACAACATCGCGCTGTCGAGCATGCGCCGCTTCGTGCGCCGCGGCGTGTTTCTCGACGCGCGTGCGCTGCGCGACACCGCGCAGTCGTACGTGCGGCAGCTCGCGATCCGCACGCCGTCGGTCGCGCAGCCGGCGCGGCTGCTGTCGGGCGGCAACCAGCAGAAGATCGTGATCGCGAAGTGGCTGCTGCGCGACTGCGACATCCTGTTCTTCGACGAACCGACGCGCGGCATCGACGTCGGCGCGAAAAGCGAGATCTACAAGCTGCTCGACGCGCTCGCCGCCGACGGCAAGGCGATCGTGATGATCTCGTCGGAGTTGCCCGAGGTGCTGCGCATGAGCCACCGGATTCTCGTGATGTGCGAAGGGCGCGTGACCGGCGAATTGCGCGCGGCCGACGCCACGCAGGAAAAGATCATGCAGCTCGCGACACAGCGCGAGTCGACCGTATTGTCCTGAATCAGACGCCGAGACGCTTACCCGATCATGTCCAACGATACGCATCCCGTTCCGCCCCTCGCGTCCGGCGACACGCCGGCCGGCGCATCGAGCGTGAAGTCGCGCTTCTTCAATCCGGCCGCGCGGCAGAAGCTGCTCGCGTTCGCGAGCCTCGTGCTGCTGATCGTGTTCTTCAGCGTCGCGTCGCCGAACTTCCTCGAAGTCGACAACCTCGTCGCGATCCTGCAGGCCACCGCGGTGAACGGCGTGCTGGCCGTCGCCTGTACCTACGTGATCATCACGTCGGGCATCGACCTGTCGGTCGGCACGCTGATGACGTTCTGCGCAGTGATGGCCGGCGTCGTGCTGACGAAATGGGGGATGCCGCTGCCGCTCGGGATCCTGGCCGCGCTGTGTTTCGGCGCGTTGTCGGGCAGCGTATCGGGCTTCGTGATCGCGAAGATGAAGGTGCCGCCGTTCATCGCGACGCTCGGCATGATGATGCTGCTCAAGGGGCTGTCGCTCGTGATCTCGGGCACGCGGCCGATCTACTTCAACGACACGCCGGGCTTCACGTCGATCGCGCAGGATTCATTGATCGGCAACCTGATTCCCGCGCTGCCGATTCCGAACGCGGTGCTGATCCTGTTCCTCGTCGCGATCGGCGCGTCGATCGTGCTGAACCGCACGATCTTCGGCCGCTACACCTTCGCGCTCGGCAGCAACGAGGAAGCGCTGCGGCTGTCGGGCGTGAACGTCGACGCGTGGAAGATCGCGGTCTACACGTTCAGCGGCGCGGTGTGCGGGATCGCCGGGCTGCTGATCGCGTCGCGGCTGAATTCCGCGCAGCCCGCCCTCGGGCAGGGCTACGAGCTCGATGCGATCGCGGCCGTCGTGATCGGCGGCACGTCGCTGTCGGGCGGCGCGGGCAGCATCGTCGGCACGATCATCGGCGCGTTCATCATGAGCGTACTGACGAACGGCCTGCGCATCATGTCGGTCGCGCAGGAATGGCAGACGGTCGTGACGGGCGTGATCATCATTCTCGCCGTCTACGTCGATATCCTGCGCCGGCGGCGCCGCTGACGGTCGCATTCACGCAGGCAGGTGCTTCATCGCCGGTCCCGGCCGGCGTCCCAGTCGTTCCAGTCGGTTGAGTCGATACGAAAAAAGGAGACGCGAAGTGATCAGGAGCAAGGTGTTGAACGCGATCGTCGGGCTGACGTTCGCCGTCGGCGTCACGGCCGGCGCGCAGGCGCAGGAAACCTACATCCCGCTGATCTCGAAGGGCTTCCAGCATCAGTTCTGGCAGGCCGTGAAAGCGGGCGCGACGCAGGCCGCGAAAGACTACAAGGTGAAGGTGACGTTCGAAGGGCCGGAGACCGAGGCGATGGTCGACAAGCAGATCGACATGCTGTCGGCCGCGATCGCGAAGAAGCCGGCCGCGCTCGGCTTCGCGGCGCTCGACAGCAAGGCCGCGCTGCCGCTGCTCAAGAAGGCGCAGGCCGAGAAGATCCCGGTGATCGCGTTCGACTCGGGCGTGGACAGCGACATCCCGGTGACGACGGCCGCGACCAACAACAAGGCCGCCGCGTCGCTCGCCGCCGACAAGCTCGCCGCGCTGATCGGCGACGAGGGCGAGGTGGCCGTGGTCGCGCACGACCAGACGAGCCGCACCGGCATCGACCGCCGCGACGGCTTCCTCGAACGGATGAAGTCGGCGCACCCGAAGGTGCGGGTCGTGACCGTGCAGTACGGCGAAGGCGACCAGCTGAAGTCGACCGAGGTGACGAAGTCGATCCTGCAGGCGTATCCGAAGCTCAAGGGGCTGTTCGGCACCAACGAAGGCTCGGCGATCGGCGTGGTCAACGGCGTGCGCGAGATGAAGCGCAAGGTCGTGATCGTCGGGTACGATTCCGGCAAGCAGCAGAAGGACGCGATCCGCAGCGGGCTGATGGCCGGCGCGATCACGCAGAATCCGATCGGGATCGGCTACAAGACGGTCGAGGCGGCCGTGAAGGCGATCAAGGGCGAGAAGCTGCCGAAGGTCATCGATACCGGTTTCTATTGGTACGACAAGACCAATATCGACGATCCGAAGATCGCGGCGGTGTTGTACGACTGAACGTTGCGTCGCGCGGCGGTGGCGCGCGACGCCGCCGCGGCGACCGGACACGAGGGCATCATGGGCGCAGTGCGTATCGATTCGCATCAGCACTTCTGGCGCTACCGCGCCGCCGATTACCCGTGGATCGGCCCCGGCATGGGCGTGCTCGCGCGCGACTACCTGCCCGATGCGCTGTGGCCGCTGATGCACGCGCAGGCGCTCGGCGCGTCGATCGCGGTGCAGGCGCGCGCCGGGCGCGACGAGACGGCGTTCCTGCTCGATCTCGCGCGCGACGATGCGCGCATCGCGGCGGTGGTCGGCTGGGAGGATCTCGCCGCGCCGCAGCTCGCGGATCGCATTGCAGAATGGCGCAGCCCGAAGCTGCGCGGCTTTCGCCACCAGGTGCAGGACGAAGCCGATGCCGGCGCGTTCGTCGCGGAGCCGGGCTTCAACCGCGGCATCGCGTGGCTGCAGGCGAACGGCTACGTGTACGACGTGCTCGTGTTCGAGCGCCAGTTGCGCGACGTGTGGGCGTTTTGTGCGCGGCACGACGCGCACTGGCTCGTGCTCGATCACGTCGGCAAGCCCGCACTCGCCGACTTCGAGCGCGACGACACGGCGCTCGCGCGCTGGCGCGCCGCGTTGCGCGAGCTGAGCGCGCTGCCGCATGTCGTGTGCAAGCTGTCGGGGCTCGTGACCGAGGCCGACTGGAAGCGCGGGCTGCGCGGGAAGGACGTCCGGCGCATCGAGCAGTGTCTCGACGCGGCGCTCGACGCGTTCGGCCCGCAGCGGCTGATGTTCGGGTCGGACTGGCCCGTGTGCTTGCTCGCGGCGTCGTATGACGAAGTGGCGTCGATCATCGAGCGCTGGGCCGAATCGCGGCTGTCGGCGGCCGAGCGCACCGCGCTGTGGGGCGGCACCGCCGCGCGTTGCTATGCGGTGCCGACGTGAGCGCGCGGGCATGCCCGTTGGGGCGTGACTTCGTCGGACGAATGACGAAGGGTGCCGCGGTGTGTCGATGGTTGCGGTCGCATCGATGCTGCGCCCGATGCTCGGGGCCGAACCTTTAGAATATGCGCAAACGGTTGCGTGCGATGCGCGCGCGGCCGTCCGGAACGAAACCGATCACCAGTCCCGACGTATGTCCATCCAGCCGATTCAGAACCGCCGCCTCTACCAGCAGATCGCCGACAAGCTCAGTGCGATGATCGAGTCCGGCGATTTTCCGCCGGGCAGCTACCTGCCGCCCGAGCGCGAACTGGCCGAACAGTTCGGCGTGTCGCGCACCTCGGTGCGCGAGGCACTGATCGCGCTCGAAGTGAGCGGACTCGTGAGCGTGCGCGTCGGCGACGGCGTGAAGGTGCGCCATCCCGAAACGGCCGCCCCGCCTGAACCCGCGCCTGTCCCTGCGGAGAAGGCCGCGCCGTTTACGATCGTCGAGATCGATCCCGAACTCGGCATCGCACTCGACCTCGATACCGAAATCCCGCCGTTCGCGTTGCTGCAGGCGCGCCGGCTGATCGAGCCGGAAGCCGCAGCGCTGGCCGCGAAGCACGGGTCGGACGAGCAGATCGAAGGGATCCACGAGGCGTTCCTGCGCAACCAGGCAGACAACCTCAGTGGCTCGCTCACGCATCCGGGCGACCGGCTGTTTCATATCCGCATCGCGGAGGCGAGCGACAACGCCGCGTATGCGCTGATGATCAAGCAGCTGCTCGCGCACAAGTACGACCTGATGTTCCAGCGGCTGCAGTCGCTGTACATGCCGAACGACATGCCGCACCGCTCGGAACTCGAACACCGCGCGATCCTCGATGCGATCCGCGCACGCGACCCGGACGCCGCGCGGCGTGCGATGGCCGAGCATCTCGACGAAGTGATCCGCATCTTCGGGCGCGCGCTCGATTGAGCGCGCGTCGAAGCATGGCCGGTTGCCCGTTCAGAAGCGATCCGCGCGATACGGCGCCGGATCGGTGAACGGCGCTTCGCCCGTCATCATCTCGGCCAGCAGGCGGCCGGTGACGGGGCCGAGCGTCAGCCCGTGATGGTTGTGGCCGAACGCGAACCACAGCCCGCGATGCGCGGGCGCGGGGCCGATCACCGGGCGCATGTCGGGCGTGCACGGCCGGAAGCCGAGCCACGGTTGCGGGTCGAGCCGCTCGCCGAAACCGAACACGGGCCGCGCGACGCGTTCCGCGCGTTCGAGCTGCACACCGGTGGGCGGCAGGCCACGCCGCGCGATTTCGACGCCGGTCGTCAGCCGCAGCCCGCGCTTCATCGGCGCGATCACGTAACCGTATTCGCGATCGACGATCGGCGCCGACGGCACGCCGCGCGTGGAAGGTGCGTAGTGCATGTGATAGCCGCGCTTCTCGCGCAGCGGGATCGTGTAGCCGAACTTGCCGAACACCGTGTCGGACCACGGGCCGAGCGCGACGACCACGGCCGGCGCGGCGGCCATGCCGTCCTGCGTCCTGACCTGCCAGCCCGGCGACAGCGCGTCGAGGCTCGCGGCGTCGCCCGTCAGCAGCGTGCCGCCGCCCTGCACGAAGAGTTGCGCGTACGCTTTGACGAGCGCGGACGGGTCGACGACGCTTTTCGGATCGAGCCAGTGCAGCGCGCCGCAGAAGCCGGGCGCGAGGCTCGGTTCGTGCGCGCGCAGCGCGGCCGCATCGAGCGGCGTGATGCCGAGCCCGTGACGGCGCGCGGTGAGTCCGGCTTCGGTCACGCCGCGTTCGAATGCGGCGGGCGTGCGGAATGCTTCCAGCCAGCCGTTCGCGCGGATGAGCTCGCCGGCGCCGGCCCGTGCGATCAGCGCGTCGTGCTCGACGATGCAGCGCTCGATCAGCGGCAGCATGTCGCGCGACGCCGCCGCGTGACGCAGCGGCGCCGATTCCCACCAGAAACGCGCGAGCCAGGGCGCGAATGCGGGCAGCGACGCGCTGTGCCAGTAGAGATCGGTCGAGCGGTTCAGCGCATAGCGCATCAGCGTGAACGGGCTGCGCGGGAACGGATACGGTTCGACCGACGAGCGCTCGATCAGCCCCGCGTTGCCGAAGCTCGTGCCTTCGCCGGGCGCGCCGCGATCGACGAGGGCGACCTTGCGCCCGCGATCCTGCAGGTGGAGTGCCGAGGAGACGCCGACGATGCCTGCGCCGAGAACGATGACGTCGAAATCCATGAATGACGGTGACAGAGTAGGGTTAGCGGATGGACCGTTTGCGTGAAGATGCATGGTCCGTTCAGAACCCGAGGATACCTCCGGAGCGCACGGGTGCGTCGCGCGATGCCCGACGGTTGGGCGCGCATCGGGTTTCATGCGCGTCATGCCACGAAGCGACACGTTCGCTCGCCGGCGACAATCCGTTGGCGTTCCGTCCGGAAATGCGTCAATCTCATGCGGGCGCGCAATACGCCAGCGAAAGTCGATTGCGTGATCGACAGGTGTGCGGCTCCAGTCATTCCGGAATGACTGACCATGCCGGAAAACCGCGTTGCGGTGCGATTCGCCGGGACTCATTTGTTTTTGAATTGCCGACTTGTGGTTATTTACCGTATCGGTAAATTATCCCGTGCTGCATCGCGGAAATGTCAAAATTACCCGTCCCGTGAAATGAAGGTCGGCTGCATGATCAGCTGGCTGCCGGAATTCGAGGGGACTACTTAATTGAAAGGTATGGACTCGCCCGAGACGGGCCGTTATGATGGCGCCGCTTGTCGTGAGAGACAGCCGATCCCCGCCAAGAAAAAGACATAAGCGTGGGAGAAAATGCCGATTTTCTCGAATGTTTGCCTGCTGGCGAATGCGATTGCATTGATTGCCTGAAAGCCGCGAATCGCATTCCGTCGAAGATGCATTCGGAAATTAATATTTCGGACATCGACATGTAGTAATGCCGCGTCGCCTGCGTCGCGGCAATCAGAAAAGAAAGCGAGAGGGCCCATGAAAGAGTTGCCAGGAATCGCCGGATTGGCCGAGTCCGCGGGATCGTCCCCGCTTGCCGGCGCGCTGCAGTCGGGCGCGATGCAAATGGCCGCGGCGGCGAATCCCGTCGTCGGCAAGATCGCGCCGACCGCATCGGCCGTCATGCAGGCCCTGGCCGCCGGCGGGAATCCGGCGCAGATTGCGGCGTCGATGGCCGCACCGGCGGCCGGCATGCTGAATCCGCTTGCCGGGCAACTCGCTTCCGGCGCGATGGCCGGCATGCGCGGCGCGGGCGCCTCGGCGATGCCGATGGCGGCTGCCGACGCGCCGCCGGCTGTCGACGATCACCCGCTCGCCGGGCAGCCGCTTTCCGATCTCGCTTCCGCACCGCAATTCTTCGTTCCGGGCCAGACGGCCGCGCAGCCCGGCGCCTCTGCCGCGTCGTTGCCGTTCAGCGAGACGACGCGCCTGCTGCGTTTCCAGTCGTCGCTGACCGGCAACCGCGCGCTGTCGATCGCGGCGATCACCGGCGGCGAAGCGCTGTCCGAAATGCCCGGCTACACGCTCGACCTGATCACGCAGAATCCGTCGATCGACCTCAAGGACGTGCTGAACCAGGCGGTCGCCGTGAACATCACGCTCCAGGACGGATCGGAGCGGCAGATTCACGGCTATCTGGTCCGGTTCGGCTTCGAGCGCAACGACGGCGGCATCGCGCACTATCGCGGCGACCTGGCGCCGTGGCTCTGGTATCTCGGCAAGCGGGTCAACAGCCGGATCTATCAGCAGGTCACGGTGCTCGACGTGCTGCGCAAGGTCTTCGCCGATTATGGCGCGCTGGTCGATTACCAGACGCACATCAAGCAGGAACTGAAGCCCGAGGACTACGTCGTCCAGTTCCAGGAAAGCGACCTGAATTTCGTCAGCCGGCTGCTCGAGCGGCACGGGCTGTTCTACTACTTCGAATACCGGCAGGACGGCCACACGCTCGTGATCGCCGACGATTCGGCGTCCTGTCCCGACCAGGCGCACGATCCCGTCGTGACCTACAACGCGGCGAGCGGCGTGCAGCAGGCGGACCGCCTGACCGCGCTATCGGCGAGCCGCGAAACCCAGCCCGGCGTGGTGGCGCTGCATACGTTCGACTACAAGCACCCGAAGGGCCGGCCTTACGTCGAACTGCCGACGCTGGCCGATCAGGGCAATGCACCGAAGCTCGAGGTGTACGACGGCAGTTCGGCATTCGCCTACAAGGACACCCGCGCGGGCGAGGCGGAGGCCAAGCGCCGGCTCGAGGTGTACGAGTGGCAGGCCAAGGTATTTCGCGGCAAATCCGGTTGCCGCGGGCTCACGGTCGGCCGCAAGTTCAAGATCGACGGGCACTTCTGGTTCGACCCGGCCAAGCAGGACGACAACACGTTCCTGGTCGTCGGGATCCGGATCGACGCGAAGAACAACTTCGACGATGCCTCGGCGCAGCCCGGCAGTTTCCGCAACGAACTGACGCTGATCCGCAGCAAGATTCCGTATCGTCCGGTGCGGCAACATGACAAGCCGGTGATGCCCGGCCCGCAGAGCGCGATCGTGGTGGGCCCGAAGGGGCAGGAGATTCATACCGACGGCATGGGCCGGATCAAGGTGCAGTTCCCGTGGGATCGCTACGGCAAGAACGACCAGGACAGCTCCTGCTGGATCCGCGTGTCGCAGCCGTGGGCAGGGCGCGGCTGGGGCACCGTTGCGATTCCGCGCGTGAACCAGGAGGTCATCGTCGATTTCCTCAACGGCGATCCCGACCGGCCGATCATCGTCGGCCGCATGTTCAACGCGGAACAGACGCCGCCCTACGGCCTGCCCGACGGCGCGCACCAGATGGGTTTTCACAGCAACTCCACGCCCGGCGGCGGCGGGTTCTGCGAAGTCGTGATCCACGACAAGAAAGGCGAGGAACTGGTCAATATCCACAGCCAGAAGGATATGGCCACGACGGTCCAGAACAATCACGTGACGGTCGTGAACGGCCCGAACCAGACCAACGTCGTCACGCAGGGCCAGCACGCGAGCATCGTGCGTAAGGCGATTTCCGTGCAGTCGCAGGACGAGCACATCCAGCACACGGCGAAGACGGCGGTGATCCTGCATGCGCAGGAACAGCATATGGCGCTCAAGGCGAAGGGCCCCGTGCAGATCGAATCCGATACCGAGCACGTGCACGTCAAGGGCTCCCAGTCGATCGTGCTCGAATGCGGGAAGGCGAAGATCACGCTGTCGGCCGACGGGCAGATCGTGCTCGACGGCACGCGCGTGGTCGTGCTGGGCTCACAAAGTGTCGACCTGAATCCCGATGGCGCGACCGGGCCCGCGGCGCCGCCGCTCGTGCCGGTGAACGATCCGACCGATCCCGAGCCGAACGCCGCCGCGCCGGCGGCAGGGGGGGGCGGAGGAGGAGGCGGCGGCGGTGGCGGCGGGGCAGCCGCTGCTGCGCCGGCGCACGGGAAAAAGCAGGCGAAAGGCGCGCCGAAGAAAGCCGTGGCGACCGGGCTCGGCGCCGACGTCGACAAGCTCGCCGCGAAGTCGCCGACGCTCGAACACGACATCGCCAAGTTGCAGAAGGACGGCTGGCATATCCAGTACGGTCCGGCGAATCAGGGGTCGTCCACGAACAAGCACGGCCAGCCGCCGACGATCGTGATCGACGGCAACGACCGCGGCAATCCGCAGGCCGTCGTCCAGGGGCTCGCGCATGAAACCGGACACGCGCTGTACCCGGGCGCGCCGGATTTATCGAGCAAGACCAATTACGTCAACAGCGAACTGGCGGACGAAGGCGCGGCGACGATGAACAACATCAAGGTGCAGCGCGAAATCCTCGCGCACGGCGGCCCGGACATCCAGATCGCCGGCAATCCGGCCAATTCGCCGGCCTACAATGCCGCGTACAACCAGTTCGTGAAGAACGGCGACGCGAACGCGGCACGGGCCGCCATCGGCCACGTCTATGGCACGGGCGAATACGCGTCGGTGCCCGTCAACGGCCAGTATGTCAATTATCAAACGTACTACGGAAGCTGGTATGACCGTACTTACCCCCCGTCCCACTAAGCGCGGCCGCGGCGCGGCGATCGCCGCCTCGCTGCTGCTCGCATTGTCGCTGGGCGTGACACCGGCGTGTTCGCAAGGATCGAAGAAGATGCACACAACCGTTCAACTCAGTCTCTGGCAAGTGATCGACCAGATCGGCGCGCATCAGCCGATCCGGCGCGAACCCGTCGAGCACCTGCTGCACGCGAAGCTCGCGCGCAGCGAATCGAGCAACGAATACTTCACGTTCTGGAGCAACGACGATGGCGCGCCGATCAAGCTCGACGACGGCACGCAGATCGAGCGCGTCGTGCTGCGCACGAGCAATGAAGGCGGCGCGCAGGGTGCGCTGACGTTGACGCTGTCCGGCCGTTGCGTCGGCCGCGACGACGTGAAGGCGCATTTCGCCGGGATGCGGATCGCCGGTACGCCGACGGGCCGCTCGCCGAACGAGGAGACGACGTTCCGCTCGGAGACACCCTGGGGCGAACTCGTGTTCGGGTTCGCGGAGCGCAACCCCGATTGCCTGTCGAGCGTCGGTTTCGGCGAGAAGGCGAAGTAACGCGCGCCCCTCACGCATGTGCGTGGATCGATAAAAGGAAAAACGGAATGGCGGCTTACCGATTGCACGAGGGGCGCATGGCGTTGCCCGACGGCTGGCGCGACCAGACCATGAATGTGTTCCATTTGCCGGATGCGTCCGGTCGCAAGGACGTCGCATTCGTGGTGACGCGCGACTACGACACGCCGCTCGATGACGCCGGCGCGTACGCGGATGTGCAGCAGACGGCGTTCAAGCGCCAGTTTCCGGGCTACAAGCCGCTCGCGCGGGAGGCCGTCACGATCGGCGGACTGCCGGGCATCATGCTCGACTACCAGTGGCGCAGCGACAAGACGGTGCTGCGGCAGCGGCAGGCGATGGTCCGGCTCGACGACGCGATGCTGGTGTTCACGCTCAATGCACGCGTGGAGGATTTCGAGCGGCACGTGCCCGCGTGGACGTCGATCCTGGCGTCGTTCGTCCTGATGCCGCCGGTGCCGGATGAAGCCGATACGCCGGCGGCCGCGCACGACGGCCTGCCGCACGTGTTCGCGCTGTCGGCCAGGACACGCGTGCTGCGCGTCTATCCGGACCTGCGCACGGTGTGCGAGCGGATCAGCACGCGCGAAGTCGAAGGTCACGACTGGGTGTTCTTCGCGAGCGACGGCTCGCCGCTCGAACCGAGCATTGTCCAGCACAGCCGCCAGGGGTTGTTCAAGGCGGAAGGGCGCTACGAGTTGCGGCCCAGCCGGGGCTATTCGGGGCTCCCGCTGCTGCGCCGGCTCGACGCGGTCACGGCCGTGGAGGGGGTGCCGCCGCTGGTCTCGCTGCAGGACATCGAAGCGCACCTGCGTCAGCAGGCCGCCGCGCGGCCGGACGGCGCGTCGTCATGAGCGGTGCCGAGGCCGCCCTGCGCGCGGCCCGCATGGGCGACGAGATCGGGCATGGCTTCGGGCTGCTCGGCATGATCGCGGGCGCGGTGGTCGGCGCGGTGGTCGCGGCGGCCATCGTGACGGCGACCGCGGCCACCGGCGGCCTCGCGCTCGTCGCGATCATCGGCGGCTGCGTGGCGGGTGGCGGCCTCGCCGGCGGCGCGCTGGTCCGCGGCATCCAGAAAGCGGCCAACCTGCCCGGTCCAACCACCGGCATGCTGCATCAGGGATCGCCGAACGTCACGGTCAACAGTCGCTCCGCGCTGCGCGCCGGCGTCGACTATGCGGACGAATGCAACGGCCTGCCGTTCAATCATTTTCCGCAGACGCGGTTGCTGGTCGCGCAGGGGTCGCGCACCGTGACCGTCAACGGCAAGCCGATGGCGCGCCTGTCGATGAAGATGGAATGCGGCGCCGCCATCAAGACGGCGAGCGACAACGTGACGGTCGGCGGCGAGACCGTCACCGTCGTGGAGATTCACGACACGGAAGCGATGTTCGAGACGGCCCTCGAAGTGCTCGGCTTCGTCGCGCTCGGCGCGGCCGGGCTGGGCGCGCTCGCGGCCGGCCTGGGCGCCACCGCACTGTTCGCGGGCACCGTGATCGGCGCCAACGTCGGCCTGAATGCGCTCCATTCATGGGGCGAGTCGCTGGGCCCCGGCTACGGCGACATCATGGTCGGCGTCGCCGGGTTCGCGCTGCTCGGCCTGGGCGCGAAGGGCGCCGACACGGAAGCCGCGAAGAACGCGGTCGATGTGTTGAACCGCACCAAGGTGGAGATCGAGCCGAACACGCTCGGCGCGAACGGCGGCAACGTCCGCGTCACGACCAAGGGCGTGCCGCGCACGCTGTACGATCAGCTGCGCGCCAAGACGCCGAGCTCGAAGATCCAGAAGATGGTCAACGAGAACTACGAGCCCGGCATGGACGATCCCGCGCTGCCGGGCCTGACGATCGACAAGCCGCTGCATGCGGACCACATCGTATCGATGAAGGAGATCACCGAGATGCCCGGGTTCAAGGATCTGTCCTTCGACAACCAGGTCAAGGTCCTGAACAACCCCGACAACTTCACGGGCCTGAGCGAGACGGCGAACACGTCGAAGGGGTCGAAGTCCTATGCCGACTGGACCGAATACAAGAAGGGCGGCATCAAGGTGGACGAAGGATTCAGGCAGCAGATGATGCAGCGCGAGGCCGACAACCGGACGATGCTGCAGCAGCAGATCAAGGATTTGCTTGGCGATCAGCCCAAGTAGAATGTGTCGACGACGAATTCAAGGGTGAGTGGCAATGATTGAGCTATCCGCAACGACTTACACGGCCGAACTGAAGCGCTTCAAGCTGCGCGGCCAGGTCTGGCTTGCAGCGAACGAGATTCCCGCCGACGTGCAGGTGCCGACCGCATGGCGCGTGCTGCTGGATACGCCCGACGCCGCGCTGGGCAACTGGCTCGCGAAGATGTGGGCGGGCGTCGCCGGCCGCTTGCCGGCGGTCGAGCAGTTCTTCGCGGAGAAGCTGCGGCGCCCCGCCGTGTTCCAGAAGGAGAACGGCGATCTGTGCCTGCTCTATCCGTACACGGTCGAACAGGACGACCTGAACTTCTTCATCGGCCATCCGCCGCTCGGCGATCTCGTATCGGATGACATGCCGCTGTGGCGCGCATTGCCCGACGATCTGCGCAGCTTCTACCAGTTCACGCACAACGGCTGGACGTTCTTCCCCGCGAACTCGATGGGCCCGTTGCCGATCGGCGACCAGACCGCGCTGACGGACAAGCTCGACCTGACGCCCGACGAGACGCGCCAGCTCGGCGTGAATCCTGATCTCGTGTGGACGGTGTTCCAGAATGGCGGCGGCGACTATCTGTGCCTCGACCTGCGCGACAGCGCCGGCGACGGCAGCGACGCAGGGCGGATCTGGTGGCACGAGAATCCGACCGAACTCGAGCCGGTGGATTTCTGGGCCGTGATGAACGCGTGGTTCGAGATTTTCGTCGAGGAAGCCGACAAGCGATGATGAGACACGCCCGGCGCCTTTCGGGCGCCGGGCGTGTCGGATCTCGGTCACGGTGAAGCGCGCGAAATGCACGCTGACGTTCGGCAGCCCGGCGACGATCGCGGTCGTCAGCGGTTCGAGCGCGGTGTTCGACGACGGCGTCAGGATGCCGATGCGGATGCGCGGATTCATCGCGGGGCGTCCGTTCAATCGAGCAACTGCCGCACGGCGTCGACGGCCTCGCGGCGCAGCGCGGCCAGGTCGAGGCCCGGAATCTCGCCGTTGTCCACCACGACGCGGCCGTTCACGATGTTGTACTTCACCGGCGCGGGCTCGCCGGCGGTCACCGGCGCGATCGAATAGTCGTGGAAGCCGTTGAAGCGCGGCCCGCTCACGTCGTACAGCACGAGATCGGCGGCCCGGCCCGGCTCCAGCGTGCCGACCGCGTTCAACCCGAGCACGCGCGCGCCGCCTTGCGTGCCCCAGTGCAGCACTTCCTCGGCGGTGGTGGCCGCCGCACCGTGCGCCGCACGATGCACGAGCCACGCGAAATTCGCTTCGTGCGTCATGCTGCCGGATTCGTTCGATGCGACACCGTCGACGCCGAGCGACACCGGCACGCCGGCCGCCGCCATGCGCGGTGCGGGCGCGATGCCGCTGCCGAGCCGCGCGTTGCTGACGGGGCAGTGCGAGCAGCCGGTGCCCGTTTCGGCGAGCAGCGCGATTTCGTTCTCCTCGAGATGGACGAGGTGCGCGAACCACACGTCGGGACCTAGCCATTCGTGTTCGGCGACGAATTCGACCGGGAGCTTGCCGTAGCGCTCGCGGCAGAAGTCGACGTAACGCGTCGTCTCCGACAGGTGCGAATGCAGCCGCAGGCCCATCCCGCGCGCGGCGCGCGCGACTTCGGGCAGCAGGTCGGGCGGCAGCGAGAAGGTCGGTGTCGTCGGGGCGACGACCACGCGCCGCATCGATGCGGTGCCCGCGTCGTGATAACGCGCCTTCAGCCGTTCGATATCGGCAAGCATCCGGTCGAGCGTCTCGGGCTGCAACGCCGTGCCGGCGAAGCCCGGATGATCGCCGGCCGCCTGCAATGCGCCGCCGCGGCACAGTACGAAGCGCATCCCGAAACTGGCCGCTTCGTCGAACAGCAGGTCGCCGGTCTCGGTCGTGCCGCCCGCGTGATACAGGTAGTGATGATCGGCGCAGGTCGTCACGCCGGACAGCAGCAGCTCCGCGAAGCCGAGCCGTGCGGCGATGCGCGCGAGTGCCGGCGTGAAGCGCGCGACGCGCGGATACGGCACGGCCGCGAGCCATTCCTGCAGGCCGGCGTTGATCCCGGCCGGCACGGCCTTCAGCAGGTTCTGGAACAGGTGGTGATGCGTGTTGACCCAGCCCGGGTAGACGACGCAGTCGGTCGCGTCGATCACGCGTTCGCCGGGCAGCGGTGCGAGATCGGGCGCAATCGTCTCGATCCGGCTGTCGCGGATGCGCAGGTCGGCCTGGCCGAGCCGTGCGGCGTCGCCGGTGCGGCCGCTCATGACCGCGATCGGGTTGCGGATCAGCAGCGAAGAAGAAGGAACGCTCATGGTCGGGTCTCCTCGAATACGGATAGTCGGGTTGTGGTTCGTCAGGCGCCGCGCGGGCTCGATGCCGCGCGCGGCATGCGGCCCGTCAGTCGCACTCGCGCGCCATCGGGCTGCCGTGCGCGGCGTCGGCGTGGACGTGCGATTCAACGGGGGCAGCCGCCGGCACACCGTTGAGCAGCGCGTTGAGCAGCACCGACACGAGGCACGCGAGCACGACGCCGCTGTGCAGGAACGGCTGCGTCCAGTCGGGCATGTGCGCGAACACCTTCGGCGCCATCACCGGAATCAGCGCGGTCGCGATCGTGAAGCCGACGATCAGCACGTTGTAGCGGTTGCCTTCGAAGTCGACTTTCGCGAGCGTCTGCACGCCGGCGGCGACCACCACGCCGAACATCGCGATACCGGCACCGCCGAGCGCCGCCGACGGCGTCGACGCGACGATCGCGCCGATCTTCGGCACCAGCGCGACGACGCACATCAGCACGCCGCTGACCGCGACGATCCAGCGGCTGCGCACGCCGGTCAGGATCACGAGCCCGACGTTCTCCATGAACGCGATGAACGGGAACGCGGCGAACGTGCCGGCGATCGCGCTCGCGACGCCGTTCGCCCGCAGCCCGCGCACGACGTCCTCCTCGCTCACCTGCTTCTCGACGATGTCGCCGATCGCGACGAACAGGCCCATCGACTCGACCATCTGCACGATCATCACGACGACCATCGTCAGCACCGGCACGATCGCGAACACCGGCGTGCCGAAGTGGAACGGGTAGGGCACGGTGAACCACGGCGCGGCGGCGACGTTCGTGAAGTTGCCCATCCCGAGCGCGATCGCGAGCAGGCTGCCCGCGACGAGCCCGATCAGCACCGACAGGTTGCGCAGGAACGCGTTCGCGAAGCGGTTGACCGCGAGGATCACGACCGCGACGACGAGCGCGACGGCGAGAAACGACAGCTCGCCGAACTGCAGCTTCGCCGCGTCGCCGCCGCCGGCCCACTGGTACGCGACCGGAAACAGCTGCAGCCCGATCACGGTGACGATGCAGCCGGTCACGACCGGCGGGAACAGGCGGCGCAGCCGGCCGACCAGCGGCGCGGCGAAGGTCGTAACGATGCCCGCGCCGATCACCGCGCCGCACACGCCGGCGAACCCCACGCCCGGCGTCAGGCCGATCGCGATCACGGGGCCGACGCTGCTGAATGCGACGCCCTGCAGGATCGGCAGGCGTACGCCGAGTTTCCAGACGCCGACCGTTTGCAGGATCGTCGAGATGCCGGAACAGAACAGCGCGGTGCTGATCAGCACGGTCGTGTCGGCGGGCGACATCTTCAACGCGGATGCGACGATCAGCGGCACCGCGATCGCGCCGATATACGCGACGAGCATGTGTTGCAGGCCGAGCGTCAGCATCTGGCGGCGCGGCAGGACCCGATCGACGGGATGTGAAGCAGCGTTCATGGGCGAGTCTCCTGAGGTTCGTTTGCGGGCGGGCGCGCGATGCGCCCGCCTGGCGTGCCCGTCAGGCCGCGACCGCCGCGGCGAGGCAGGCATGGAAACGGTCGGTCAGCGCGGCGCGATCGAGATCGCGGCCGATGAAAACGATGCGTGACGAGCGCGGCTCGCACCCCCACGCCTGCGCGGCGCGCAGCTCGATCACGCCGTGCACGCCCTGCAGCACGTAGCGCTGCGCGCGGCCCTGCACGGCCAGGATGCCCTTCATCCGGAACAGGTTCGCGGTATCGGCGCGGCGCAGCTCGCCGAGCCACGTTTCGAGCGCGTCGAGATCGACGTCCGCGTCGACTTCGATGCCGACCGACGACACGCTGGCGTCGTGTTCGTGGTGGTCGTGATCGTCGTCGTGTGCGTGGGCTGCGTGCGCGTGGTCGTCGTGCTCATGCTCGTGCGCGTGTTCGTCCGCATGCGGCGCATCGGCCTGCAGCCCGTCGCTCTCGACGAGGATCTGCGCGAATTCGTTCGCGCCGATGCCGAGGATGCGGTCGAGATCGACCTGCGCGTAGCTCGACGTGACGATCTCCGCCGTCGTGTTCAGCTCGCGCAGCCGCGCGGTCAGCGCATCGACGTCCGGTGCGTCGACGAGGTCGACCTTGTTGATCACGATCCGGTCCGCGCAGACGATCTGGTCGACCGCCTGGTTGTCGCGGCCGTCGAGCACCAGATCGTCGAGATGCGCGCGGATATGCTTCGCGTCGACCATCGTGACGACCGCGTCGAGCGCGACTTCCTTCGCGATCGGATCGTCGAGGAAGAAGGTCTGCGCGACCGGATACGGATCGGCGAGGCCGCTCGTCTCGACGATGATGTGATCGAGCCGGTCGGGGCGCGCGACGAGCATCCGCACGATCCGCACGAGATCCTCGCGCACCGCGCCGACGCAGCACACGCAGCCGTTCGTCATCTCGTAGATTTCCTCGGTCGATTCGAGCACGAGGCCGCCGTCGATGCCGATCTCGCCGAACTCGTTCTCGATCACCGCGATCTTGCGGCCGTGCTTCTCGCGCAGGATGTAGTTCAGCAGCGTGGTCTTGCCCGCGCCGAGAAAGCCCGTGAGCACGGTGACCGGAATCTTCTCGACGTCGCTGTGGGTGGTGTGGATGTGGGTCATGATGCGTCTCCGTTGAGTCGGTTGGGCTGCGGGTTCGGCTGTGATGCGTTGTCTTTCCAGCGATGGACGGTGCGGGAATCGAGGTCGAACAGGTCGAGCACGCGGCCGAGCGTGTGGTCGATCATCTGGTCGAGCGAAGCGGGGCGCGCGTAGAACGCCGGCACCGGCGGCGCGACGATCGCGCCCATCTCCGTGACGGTGGCCATGTTGCGCAGGTGCGTGAGCGTGTACGGCGTCTCGCGTGCGAGCAGCACGAGCCGGCGGCGCTCCTTCAGCACGACGTCGGCCGCGCGCGAGATCAGGCCGGAGGAAAGGCCGCTCGCGATCTCGGCGAGCGTCTTCATCGAGCATGGCGCGACGATCATCCCGAGCGTGCGGAACGATCCGCTCGAAATCGGCGCCGCGATGTCGTCGCTGCGGTACAGCACGCTCGCGAGCGCGGTGATGTCGGACAGCCGGAAGTCGGTCTCGTGCGCCATCGTCAGCGCGGCGGCGCGCGACACGACCACGTGCGTCTCGATGTCGAGGTCGCGCAGCAGCGCGAGCAGCCGCATTCCGTACACGAAGCCGGATGCGCCGCTGATGCCGACCACGAGCCGCCGCGCGCTCATCGCGACGCTCCGCCGAGTTGCGCGATCACGTGCGCGGCGCGCTGCATCGCGGCGTCGCCGACGCGTGCGCGCACGCCGTCGAAACGCGAGCCGCGCGTCGCGTCGATCCCCATCCGCGACGTCGTGCCGTCGGCCGACGACGACGGATCGAGCGGGCTGCCGGGCAGGCCGTCGACGACGAACAGGTCGCGGTGCGGCTGGAAGTGCGTCGCGATGGCCCACAGCACCTGCGTGTCGTCGGTGATGTCGACGTCGCTGTCGACCGCGACGACGTTCTTCAGGTACGGGTCCCAGCCGAGCAGCGCGAGCATGACCTGGCGTGCGTCGCCGTCGCGCGACTGCTTCAGCGCGACATAGCAGTGGAAGTGCGTACCGGAATTCGGATAGTGGATCGCGGTGACGGAAGGAAAGCGCGCCTTCAGCTTTTCGCTCATCTCGGCTTCGCGCGGCAGCCGCGCGAGCGTCAGGTGCTCCGCGTACGGGCCGCCGACCACGTCGACGAGCCATGCATCCTTGCGCCGCATCATCGCGTCGATGCGCAGCACGTTGTTGGTCGAGCGGTCCGACGAGTAGCCGGTGAATTCGCCGAACGGGCCTTCTTCCGCATGCGCGTCGGGATCGATCGTGCCTTCGAGCACGAACTCGGCGGCGGCCGGTACGCCGATGCCGTGGCGCGGCGTGCGCACGAGCTGCAGCGGCGCGCCGAACAGTCCGCCGGCAATCGCGCGCTCATCCGCGCCGAACGGCACGCGCGCGGCGGCCGCGAGCATGAACAGCGGATGCGCGCCGATCACCATCGCGACCTTGAGCGTGTCGCCGCGCGCCTTCGCGGTCTGCAGCATCCGCCACAGATGACCGCGCGAATGCAGGCTCGTCGCCAGCGCGTTGCGCGCATGCGGCATCGAGCGGTGGTAGCTGAGGTTCGCGACGCCCGTCACCGGATCTTCGGCGACGATCACCGCATTGGTCACGTAGGGCCCGCGATCGGTTTCGAAGTGGCGGATCATCGGCAGCTGCGCGAGATCGACCGCGTCGCCTTCGGTTACCTGATCGAGTACGGGGCCGTGCGGCACGACGACCGGCGCGACGGGTGCGTTCGCATGCTGCTGCCACGCATCGAACAGGCCGTTCGCATCGACGCCGAACAGCCGGCCGATGCGCGTGCGGGACGCGAATACGTTGGTGACGAGCGGTGTCGACAGACCGTCGACGCGCTCGCAGACGAGCATCTCGTGCCGCCCGCGCGCGGCGAGCGACGCGACGACGGCCGTGACGTCCTGGTCGGCGGACAGCGGCTGCGCGAGCGTCAGCACGTCGTCCGGAAAGCGTTCGCGATAGGCGTTCGCGAAGTGATGAAAATCCTGCTGCTCGGCAAAAAGGCTGGACGCCATGATGCACTCCGTCGGATGCGGAAGGGGAAAGGCCGGATCGCGCGCGTGTTCGATGCGACACGCGATCCGGCTGCCGGCGCGTTACAGGTAGGTCGACGTGAGGCGCTTCTGCGCTTCGTCGAGATCCTTCGGCGGCTTGGTCGGCTCGATGCCGACGAGGCGGGCGATGTTGTTGCCCATGTAGTCCTCGAGGCCGTCCTCGTCGAGATCCATCCCCTGCGGCGCGGGCCCGCACAGCATTTCCAGCTCGCGCAGCCACATGCCGGGTTCGTTCGGCGGCGAATCGGTGCCGAACACGATCTTGTTGCGCGGCAGCTCGCGGGCGAACTCGACGATCCGCGACTGGTAGCACCAGCCCGATTCGCAGTACACGTTCGGCGTATCCATCGCCATCCAGAACGCTTCGAACGAGTAGTTGCCACCCGTCTGGATCCCGAAGTGACCGATGATGAAGTTCACCATCGGAAACTCGCGGATGATCGGATAGAACTGCGTCGGGATCGTGTATGGCCCGTCGCCGGTGTGGATCAGCACGACGATGTTGTACTTCGCGCAGACCTTCATCGCGGGGCGCAGCCAGTCGAGCGCGCGATCGGGCCGGTAGCCGTGCATGTTCGCGTGCAGCTTCACCATCTTGAAGCCGTACTCCTTGATGTGGAATTCGAGCTCCGCCGCGCCGTTTTCCGGGCCCCAGCGCGGGTTGTACGTGAAGTTGCCGATGAAGCGGTCGGGGTACTTCTGCGTGAGCTCGGCGATATACGCCATGTAGTCGCGAATGCCGTCACGGCCGCGGCGGTTGCCGTCGCGATAGCCAGTGTTGCCGGGCGGCGGCTGGATGAAGCCCATGTCGATGCGGCGCGGCTTGCCGTTGATGATGTACGGGCCGTCCATCATCTTCAGCAGGCGTTCGCCGGTGAACGGTTCGCCGGTGTGGCGCCACGCCTCGTCGACGAGGTTGGTCGGGTGCAGGTGCGTATCGATGATCATGCAATGCTCCGGAATCGGGAGAGAGGGGCGCGGGCGTCAGGCGGCGAGCAGGGCTTTCGCTTCGTCGACGGTGCGCGGCGCGGGGGTCGGTTCGAGGCCGATCATTCGCGCGGTGTTGTTGCCGAGGTAATCCTCGAGCGTGTCCTCGTCGAGATTCATCCCTTGCGGCGGATCGAAGCACAGCACTTCGAGCAGCCGCAGCCACATGCCCGGTTCGTTCGGCGGCGTGTCGGAGCCGAACAGGATCTTGTGCTTCGGCAGCACCTTCGCGAATTCGACGATCCGCGACTGCAGGCACCAGCCCGATTCGCAATACACGTTCGGCAGGTCCATCGCGAGCTGGAACGGCTCGAAGCAGTAGACGCCGCCGGTCTGCACCCCGAAGTGCGCCATGATGAAATTGACCGTCGGGAATTCCTTGATCATCGGCACCCACTCGGTCGGGATGCTGTACGGGCCGTCGCCGGTGTGCAGCTTCACGAGCACGCCGAGTTCCGCGCATTTCTTCAGCGCGGGGCGCAGCCAGTCGAGTGCGCGATCGGGCCGGTACGCATGCATGTTGGCCTGGAACTGCACCATCTTGAAGCCGAGCTTGCGCACGTAATGATCGATCGCGTTCACGCCGTTCTCCACGCCGCAGCGCGGGTTGTAGACGAAGCAGCCGATGAAGCGGTCGGGGTGCTTGCGCACCATCTCGACCGTATACGCCATGTACGCGTCGATCGATTCGGTGCCCGACTTCTCGCCGTCGGTATAGGTATAGATGGTGTTGCCTTGCGGCGGCTGGATGAACGCCTTGTCGACGCGGCGCGGTTTGCCGTTGATGAGGAACGGGCCGTTCATCGTCTCGATCAGGCGCTCGCCGGTGAACGGCGGGCCGTCGTGACGCCATGCGAGGTCGACGAGATTCGTCGGGTAACAGCTGGTGTCGATGATCATCTACTCGATCTCCTTGAGAGGAACCGGAAAGGCCGGTTGCCGTATCGCGGGCAGGCACGTCGATGAAGCGACCTGTCGGTCGGATTCATGCGGCCCTTTGCAAGGCGCATTATTTTTTTGCGCCTTCCCCTCGCCGGCATCGAGTGACACACTGCGACGTGCACTGCTGCTTGGGATCGAGTGTCACCAGCCGAATGTGCTCTGTACAATATTTTTTACTGACGCTCTTGATACGTTTGCGATATGGACATGCGTGTGTTGCGTTACTTCGCGGTGCTGGCCGACGAACTGCATTTCGGGCGCGCGGCCGCGCGGCTCCATATCTCGCAGCCGCCGTTGAGCCAGCAGATCCGGCTGCTCGAGGAGCAGCTCGGCACCGCGCTGTTCGTGCGCTCGCAGCATCGCGTCGAATTGACCGAGGCAGGGAAAACACTGAAGGAGCAGGTGCCGCTGATCGTCGCGCAGTTCGATCGCGCGATCGATCTCACGCGTTGCGCGGGGCGCGGTGAAGTGGGGCGGCTTGCGGTCGGCATCATCAGCTCGGCGATGGTCGTGCCGATTCCGCGTGCGTTGCGCGTGTTCGCCGAACGCCATCCGCACGTGCACTGGTCGCTGCACGAGATGACGCCGGCCGCGCAGATCGACGCGCTGAAGGAGAAGCGGCTCGACGTGTGCTTCTTCCGGCTGTTCCAGGACGACCCGTCGATCCGCAGCGAGATCGTGGTGCGCGAAACGGCCGTGGCCGTGCTGCCGTCCGGCCATCCGCTCGCGTCGCGCGACGCGATCGCGCTCGGCGAGCTGGCCGGCGAGCAGTTCGTGTCATTCGGCTTGCGGCATTCGCAACTGGCGCGCTTCCTGCAGCAGAGCTGTGTCGACGCGCGCTTCACGCCGCGGATCGCGCACGAGGTCGTCGAGGTGCACACGCTGCTGTCGCTGGTGCGTGAAGGGCTGGGCGTCGCGCTGCTGCCCGCGTCGTCGCGGCAGATCTCGACGGGCGGCGTCGCGTTCGTGCCGCTGCTGCCGCCGGCGCTCGAGGTGTCGCTGCACGCGCGCTACCGCGCGGACGATACGTCCGCGGTGCTCGGCGCGTTTCTCGACACCGTGCGCGAGGTTGCGGCGGAGTTCAGCGCGTAGCGGCGCGTATCAGCGCGCGAGCGACTGCGCGACGAGCGCGCCGATCGCGTCGATCAGCGGCTTCACGCGCGCATGGCGTTCGCGCGGCCAGATCGCATGCAGGTTGTAGTGCGTCGGAATCGCGATCGTGCAGAGTTCGACGAGCCGGCCGTCGCGGCGCGCATCGGCGGCGAGCAGCCCGCGCACCAGCCCGGCGCCGAGCCCGGACACGAGCGTCGCGACGAGCCCCGCCGCGTTGTCGAACACGGCGATCGTGTCCGGTTCGACGGGTTCGAGGCCCGCCGCTTCGAGCCACGGAATCCACGACCGCTTCGTATAGCCGAGCAGCGGCAGTTCCAACACCTGTTCGGGCGTGAGCGGCGCGGTCAGCCCGTCACGTTCGAGCAGCGCGGGCGCGGCCATCGCGGTCAGCCGGTCGGGGCAGACCAGCACGCTGTCCACGCCTTCCCATTCGCCGTAGCCATAGCGCAGCGCGACATCGACGTGGTCGAATGCATCGCGATCATGGCGCGGCGCCGACAGCACCGTCAGCGACGTGCCGTCGAGCGCGCGCATCAGTGCCGGCAGCCGCGCGGGCAGCCAGCCCTGCATCAGTTCCGGATCGACGTCGAGCCGGAGTGACGGCCCGGTCGTGCGCCCCTTCACCGACGACAGTGCGCGATCGATCTGCTCGAGCCCGTCGGACAACTGGTTCGCGAACAGCGTGCCGGCATCGGTCAGCATCACGCGGCCGCCGGCGCGGGCGAACAGCGGCTGGCCGATGAATTCCTCGAGCGAGCGAATCTGCTGGCTGATCGCACTGTGCGTGAGCGCCAGCTGGCGTGCCGCGCTGGAAAAGCTGCCGACCCGCGCGGCGTGCAGAAACGCCTGCATCGACTGGATCGAAGGGTATCGCTTGAGCATCTGTTAGTCCGACTGACAGGGATTCGACGAAATGATCGCTGGCGTAGCCGTGCATCGCGTTTCGATAATGCTCCGGAACCGCGCGATGGGCGCGGGCCGACCTAGGAATGCGAATCAGGAGACCGCGCATGATCGACATCGTCGTGAACGATACACGCCATTCGCTCGAGAATGTACCGGGGGATATGCCGTTGCTGTGGGTGCTGCGCGACCGGCTCAAGCTCACCGGCACGAAGTTCGGCTGCGGCAAGGGCCTGTGCGGCGCGTGCACCGTGCATCTCGACGGGCAGGCCGCGCGCGCATGCCTGATTCCGGCCGTCGCCGCGCACGGGCGGCACGTGACGACGATCGAGGGGTTGTCGCCGGACGGGCGGCATCCGCTGCAACTCGCGTGGGTCGCCGAGGACGTGCCGCAATGCGGCTATTGCCAGCCGGGGCAGCTGATGCAGGCGGCCGCGCTGTTGAAGGGCGGCCAGCCGGTGGACGACGACACGATCGTGCAGGCGATGTCGGGCAACCTCTGCCGCTGCGGCACGTATGCGCGCATTCACCGCGCGATCAAGCGTGCGGCGTCCGGCGATCCGTCGCTGACGGCCGCGGCCGAACCCGCGAAGGAGGCGTGACATGCGCGACGATCACGCACCGGATGCACCGCATGGCGACGGCACGCCGCGCCGGCGTTTTCTCAAGCAGAGTTCGGCGCTGCTGGCCGCAGGCATCGCGATCGGCTTCCGGATGCCCGACGCGGCCGCCGCGGGCAAGCACGCGAGCGGCGATCCGCATCCGGCCGCCGGCGAATTCGAACCGAACGCGTGGGTGCGCGTGCTGCCCGACGACACGATCAAGCTCGTCGTACACAAGCACGATTCGGGCACCGGCACGCGCACCGCGCTCGCGGCGGTGGTGGCCGAGGAGCTCGACGTCGATCCGTTCCGGGTCGACGTGATCACGCCGGAAGATCCGTTCTTCGCCGACTACCTGCATCCGCTGTGGAAAGTGTTCTCGACCGGCGGCAGCACGAGTGTCGCGATGGAGTACGACCGGCTGCGTCGAGCGGGCGCGACCGCGCGTGCGATGCTCGTCGAAGCGGCGGCGCATCAATGGGGCGTGCCAACTTCTGCATGTACGACGGCAGACGGCGCGGTGCTGCATGCGTCGAGCGGCCGCCGTGCGACGTACGGCGCGCTCGCGCAGGCGGCCGCGCAGTTGCCGGCGCCGAAGCAGGTCGCGCTGAAAGATCCCGCGCAGTTCCGCTATATCGGCAAGCTGCGCAAGAAGCGCGGCGCCGCGCAGAAGGCCGACGGCTCGTTTCCGTACGGCATCGACGTGTCGCTGCCGGGGATGCTGGTCGCGGTCGTCACGCGTGCGCCGGTGATCGACGGCCGCGTGCGCAGCGTCGATGCAAAGGCCGCGCTCGCGATTCCCGGCGTGCGCGACGTGCTGCAGATTCCGCCGCGCCCCGACGTGCTCGGCGGCAACCAGGCCGGCGTCGCGGTGCTCGCGGACGACTACTGGTCCGCGCATCAAGGGCAGGCCGCGCTGACGATCGAATGGGAGGACAGCTTCTTCGAAACCTTCGACAGCAGTACGCTCGCCGCACGCCAGGCCGCGTGGCTCGACGATCCGGCCGCGCGCGTCGTGCCGACGATCGCCGACGGCGACCCGGCGAAGGCCCATGCGGCCGGCGCGCGCACGATCGAGGCGTCGTATGCGATGCCGCACAAGGCCGCGAATCCGCTGGAGCCGATCAACCTCACCGTGTGGGCCCGCAATGGCGGCATCGAATACTGGGGCGGGCTGCAGGTGCCGTCGACCGCAATGGAAGCGGCGGAGGTGATCGGCGGCATTCCTTCGCATCGGGTGACGCTGCATGAGCTCGTGTCGGGCGGCAGCTTCGGCGCGCGCGAATCGAAGTACTGGCTGTTCGAGGCGACGTGGCTCGCGGTGAAGACCGGCAAGCCCGTGAAGCTGATGAACAGCCGCGAGGACGAGATGCGTGCGCTGTTCTATCACGCGGCAAGCTACCATCGTGCGCGCGCGGTGCTCGATGCGCAGGGCAATCTCGCGTCGCTGTGGCTGCGCGCCGTGATGCCCGCATCGCCGCAGCAGTGGGAGCCCGGCTATCTCGAGCGCACCGACCGGATGGATTTCAGCACGACCGAGGCGATCACGAAATGGGAGTTCGCGTATGCGGTGCCGCATCGCGACATCGGCTGGATCCGGATGGAGACGGGCGTGCCGACCGGCTGGTTCCGCGCGGTGAGCTACATCCCGAACGTGTTCGCGGTCGAATCGATGATGGACGAGGCCGCGCACGCGGCGCAGCGCGACCCGGTCGAGTTCCGGCTCGCGCATATGCGCGACCGGCCGCGTCATGCGGCCGTGCTGCGTGAAGCGGCGCAACGAGCGGGGTGGGGCCAGCCGCTGCCGGACGGTGTCGCACTCGGCATCGCGACGAACCAGGCGTACGACAGCTATGTCGCGGTGGTCGCGCGGGTCGTGCGCAAGGACGGCGCGGTGCGCGTGGAGAAGCTGACGTGCGTCGCCGATTGCGGGATCGCGGTGTCGCCGGCCGGCGTCGACGAGCAACTGTACGGCGGCCTGATGTGGGGGCTCGGCCATGCGACGTCCGATCGCATCGATTTCCGGCACGGCCGCGTGCAGCAGTCGAACTTCGATACGTATCGCGTGATGCGGATGAGCGACATGCCCGATACCGACATTCACATCGTGCAGGGCGATCCGGCGAAGCCGGGCGGGGTCGGCGAGCTGTCGAGCCCGGCGGTGACGCCGGCGATCGCGAACGCGGTATTCCGGCTGACGGGGAAGCGGTTGCGGGAGACGCCTTTCGATTTGTCGGTGGTGGCGTAGCGTGACCGAACGTATGAAGTTTGCCCCGCATCGGCCGCCAATCCGCTGATTAATCCACCGGCGTCGCACCCGATCGACGTCGGCGAACGCGTTCGCCCGCATCGTCGCGCGCAAGCGCCGATTCCGCATACGTTCCCCCGCTTCTCGCGGGTGTTTCCCACTGGTTGGTGATGCGAATTTTTACCTAAGATGAAGCCATCATGCGCGTAATTCGGTGCCTGCACGCGCATGGAGGGAGGCGGGAGGCAGCGCCGGAGCGACGCCAGCGGATGTTGCCATCATGGATGCGAAAGTGTGCGCGTCGGCTGCCAGTCTCGCGACTGCAGCGACGCCAGCGGACGCGGCGGCAATCGCCGCGCGAACGGTGCCCGGCTGCTCGGGTCGAACCGCTCCGCTGCGCCACGCGCTGGTCGCAATCGTTTGCGTTCTGGGGGCCGCACAGGCCGTGCTTGCCGGGGCTTCCGCCGAGGCGCCCGATCCGGCCGACACGGTGCGCATCGTGGCGGCTGCAAGCCCCACGGATCCCGCCAATCCGGCTGATGCGACACACGACACGGCCGTGCGTCAGGTCGTGCTGGGCATCGTCAGTTTCACCCGCTGGCCGACGACACCCGTGCGCCTGCATCTGTGCGTCACGGGCCGGCCCGACTATGCGCGCGGCCTGACCGACACGCTGCAGGCCGGCTCGACGCTGCTCGACGTGCAGCGTGTGCGTTTCGACGATCCCGCGCTCGGCATGGCCTGCGACATCGTCTATCTCGGCAACCTGGGCGCGGATGAGCGGGCGCGCGTGAGGGCGGCGGTAGCCGGCCATCCGGTGCTGACGATTTCGGAACACGATCCGTCCTGCACGGCGGGCGGCATGTTCTGTCTCAACGTCGACGGCGAACGCGTGTCGTTCGACATCAATCTCGACGCGGTCGCACGCAGCGGCGTGCGCGTGCATCCGAACGTGCTCAATCTCGCACGGCGGCCGGGGGCGCCATGACACGACCCACCCCACCGGTCTCGCTGTCGCGCGTGCCGCGCCCGACGCTGCAAAGCGTGCTGCGTCGCGCGCACCTGCGCCTCGCGTTCGTCGCCGTCACGATGGCGGCCGTGTCGTTGATCGTGGTGGCCGTGATTGCATTGCGTGCGTATGCCGGCAACAACCTGAACCTGCTGGCGCGCTCGCTCGGTTATACGGTGGAGGCCGCGCTCGTGTTCGGCGACCGCGTCGCGGCGGCCGAGGCGATCGGGATGATCGCCGGCGACGAGGATGTCGCGCAGGTGGTGGTCACGGATAGCCAGGGCCAACCGTTCGCAACGTGGCAGTTGCCTGCCGGCAGCGGGATCGCGCGGCTCGAGCGCGTCGTCGCCGACCTCGCGTTGCCGGGGCCCGTGACCGCGCCGGTGGTGCACGACGGCATCGTCGTCGGTCACGTCGTCGTGCGCGGCCGTGGCCATCAGTTCTTCGGATTCCTGCTCGGCGGCGTGGGCGGCATTCTCGGGTGCCTGGCCGTCAGCGTGATCGGTGCGTATATCAGCTCGCAGCGCCTGCTGCGCAGCATCGTTTCGCCGTTGCGCGCGCTGGCGGGCGTCGCCCACGCGGTGCGGCGCGAACGTGCGTTCGCGCAGCGCGTCGAGCCCGCATCGATTGCCGAACTCAACCAGCTCGGCGACGACTTCAATGCGCTGCTCGACGAATTCGAAGACTGGCAGAACACGCTGCGCGACGAGAACGCGTCGCTCGAACACAAGGCGACGCACGATGCGCTCACGGGGCTGCCCAACCGCGTGCAGTTCGAGTCGCGTCTCGCACTCGCCCTCGGCGAAGCCGGGGTGACGGGGCAGCGGGTCGCGATCCTGTATCTCGATTGCGACCGCTTCAAGGAAATCAACGACTGCCTCGGCCACGAAGCCGGCGACGCGGTGCTGATCGGCATCGCGTCACGCCTGCGCACGCAGGTGCGCGAGGCCGATCTGGTCGCGCGCCTGGGCGGCGACGAATTCGCGGTCATGCTGCCGGCCGTGCGCGAAGCGGGTAGCGTATGTCGTATTGCTGACGAAATCCTGTCCGGCATGGCGCCGTCGATCGAGCTGTCCGACGGCCGCGTGGTGGCCACCATGATGAGTGCCGGTGTTGCGCTGTATCCCGATCACGCGTCGGATGCGAGCGGCTTGCTGCGGGCGGCGGATGCTGCGATGTACCGCGCCAAGCGCGCCCGGCCAGGCTCGTGGCAACTGGCGGAAGGAGTCGCGGGGGCGGCTTGAGGTTCATCGTTTCACGCTGCGGGCGAGGCCGCGGCAGTGGGTGGAAAGCGCGCTCGCGACGCGGGTGCAATCGAAGGGGTCAATGATGAACAACACGTTTCCGGTTGGGCTTGGGCGCATGTGCGTCGGCAGCGCGCTGCTCTGGTGCATGCTGCTGGGAGGCTGCAAGACGCCACCGCCGCTTCATCGTGGATTGACGCAGACGCAGGTCACGGCGCTCAAGTCGGCCGGCTTCCAGGAAACCCAGCAGGGTTTCGAGTTCGGCTCGACCGGGCCGATCCTGTTCGATTTCGATCGCTACAACCTCAAGCCCGATGTGCGGCGGATCGTCGAACGGATCGGTCGCACGCTCCGCTCGGCCGGGATCAACGGGGTACGGGTCTATGGATATTCGGACCAGGAAGGCGTGGACGAGTATGACTTCGAGTTGTCCAGGCGGCGGGCCGAGGTCGTCGCGCTTGAACTGATCGACGTGGGGCTCGATGCGAAGCGCATCGCGGTCGTCGGGAAAGGGAAGAGCGATCCGGTCGGGGACAACAAGACGCCGGGAGGAAGGGCGCAGAACCGGCGGGCGGCGATCGTGGTGTCGCCGCGGTGACCGGGGCGGTTTCCGCGCACGGCGAGAAAGGCATTTGAAGGCTACGGAAGGCATGCGATCGGATGCGACGACCGGCAGCGTGTAGCGGCACGGCAGCGCCTGCCAGCGCCCATTTCCTTCCCGAGCGCTCGCACTATTTCATCGTGACTGGGGCGATGCTTCGCCCCGTACGGATCTGTCACACGTTTCATGCAGATTGTGTCCCGTTCCGCGCGTGCTGGCGCGGTGATTCGGCATGGGCGCCGCGTCCGGGCGGCCCGGCCGCCGGCCTGTTTCCGGGCTATCGGGGGCCCGAACGGAAACGTTTGCAGGTGTCTTTCACGCGTCCGGATTTTGTCCTACATTATCGGGGCTTCGGGCCGGTCAGCCGGCACCAGGAACCTGAGAACACAAGAAGGAACAAGCATGAGTTTCGCTCCGAACGGGGGTATTCCCACTGGAATGGGCGGTAGTGCGCTCGGCTCGTTGAGCGCGCTCGGCGGTCTCGCCGGCCCGGTTGCGTCGAGCGTCGCCGGCAGCCTTGGGCCGCTCGCGGGCCTGGCCGGGCACGTCGACACCGTCCAGCGCGCGATGCAGCTCGCGCAGACCGGCTTCTCGCTGATGGACAAGACGCCCGGCGCGGTCGCCGAGGCGATCAACGGCGCCGCCAACCCCGCGCGCCTGACCCAGCTCAACCGCTACGTGACGCTCGATACGCCGCTCGGCCCGGACGTGCTGCTGGTCAGCGCCGCCGTCGTCGACGAGCACGTGAACCGGTTGCCGGAGATCCACCTCGACCTGCTGTCGCATCGCCACGACCTGCGCCCCGAGGATCTGATCGGCCAGCAGGTCAAGATCCGGTTCGACCAGCAGGCGCGCCTGTCGACGCTCGAACGCGTCGTCGCATCGGGCGCCGCCGACAACGATCGTTACTTCGACGGCTACGTCGCGTCGTTCGACCGCGCCGGCAACCCCGGCAACGTCACGCAATATCACCTGACGGCGGTGCCGTGGTTCTGGTTCCTGACGCGCTCCACCGACTGCCGGATCTTCCAGAACAAGACCGCGCAGGACATCCTCACCGAGATTTTCCAGGAGCACGGCTTCTCCGACTTCGTGTTCGATATCCGGACGAGCCAGAAGCCGCTCGAGTACGTCGTGATGTACCAGGAGAGCTACTACAACTTCTGCGCGCGGCTGATGGAGCAGGAGGGGCTGGTCTGGACGCACCGCTACGAGAAGGACAAGCACATCCTGGTGATCGGCGATTCGAACCTGCTGTTCCGCCCGATCGACGGGCTCGCGACGGTGCCGTTCGCGGCCACCGAGGCGAGCGAGGACAGCGGCATCGACCAACTGCACGAAGGCCGGCGCTTTGGCGTGGGCAAGGTCACGTTCCGCGACTTCAACCATCAGAACCCGTCGTCGCCGCTGATGCTGGTGGAAGCCGGGCCGCAGAACCTCAAGCACGCGCGGCTCGACGCGACCGAGCGGTTCGAGCATCAGTCGCTGTACGACCACGGCGACGACGGCAACCGCTACGCGCGTTTCGCGATGGAGGCCGAGGAGGCGCAGGCTCATCGCTATACCGGCGGTGGCTACGCGTGGCGCATGACCACGGCGGGCGCCGTCACCGTGGCGAATCACCCGGTGCTCGAGAACAACCAGGAATACGTGATCCTGCACGTGCGTCACGAGGCAGTGAACGACTACACGCAGCACAGCGCGAAGCTGCCGTACCGCAACAGCTTCGCGCTGCTGCCGAAGAAGGTGCCGTACCGCGCGCCGCGCGGCACGCCGAAGCCGGTGATTCACGGCACGCAGTCGGCGATCGTCGTCGGGCCGAAGGGCGAGGAAATCTACACCAACGGGAGCGCCGTGAAGGTGCATTTCCCGTGGGACCGGCGCGGCAAGAAGGACGGCTCCGATTCGATGTGGGTGCGTGTATCGCAGCCGTGGGCAGGCGACGGCTGGGGCGCGGCCGCGATTCCGCGGATCAAGCAGGAAGTGCTGGTCGCGTTCAACCAGGGCGATCCGGATAACCCCGTGATCGTCGGTCGCGTGTTCAATGGCGAGCAGGGCAACCCGTATCACGGGGCGGCCGGCCAGACGATGGGGATCAAGAGCCAGACGCACAAGGGGCAGGGGTCGAACGAACTCTTGATGAGCGACGTGAACGGTGCGCAGATGCTCTACATGCACGCGCAGAAGGACATGCATACCGTCGTCGAGGACGCGCAGTGGACACAGGTTCTCAAAGGCGACCGGACTGTCGAGGTGGGGAAGGGCAACCATACGACGGCCGTCGCGGTTGGCAACCTGTCAGACGTTGTCGTGCAGGGCAATACGCTGCATAAGACTCCGCAGGGTGTGCATACAATCGAAGCCAAGGAACTCTGGATCAAGATCGGTGGCGAGGGCGGCACGCGGATCCACATGACGGCTGGCTCGATCGACATCTACAAGGGCGATTCGGTGATTCACCTCGATGACAGCAACATCAATATCCAGGCGTCCCGAACCGACATCAATCCGAAGAACGGCTAACAATAATCAGGATCACAAAGCATGTACCAGATGCAGGAAGGCACGTTGGCGCTGCCCGTGGAGTGGCAGGACAAGACGATGAACGTATTCGTGTCGGCGGCGGCCGGCACGGAGGGCGTGAGTTTCGTGATCACGCGCGAGCGGCTGCCATGGGGAATGAAGTTTGCCGAGTATGTGACAAGCGAAATCCGGAAGGTGGCGAAGCAGGTGCCGGATTATTCCGAGGTCGCAAATGAAGACGCTACGGTGTCCGGGCGCGCCGCGCACGTGCACGAGTTTACGTGGACGAACAATCAGGCGCTGATTCACCAGCGGCTGACGATGGTGGAGTACGGACCGGTCGTCCTGATGCTGACCTTCACTGCTCCCGGTACGTTGAGCGACACCCAGCGCGAACAAATCCGGGCAGTGATTCAGAGCCTTCAGCTGCGCGATCCGATCTGAGGCCGCAATGTCGGACACGCCAAATTTCAACGAGCCGAGCGGCAGCGCACAGGAGCGTCTCGACCGGATCGCCAAGCTGGAGGACGGTGACGCCGCCAAAGCGGCCGAGCAACCGTTTTACGAGAACCTCAACTACGGGATGCTCGGTGCCGACGCGGGCCTGACCACGCTTGAGGGGACGGCAGCCGGGTTGAGTGCGGCGGGTACGGCGTTGGCGGGTGGCGCAACCGGCGGAGCGGCTTTAGGTGCGGGGGCGGTCGCGGCCGGTACGGTGATGCTGCCGCTGGCGATTGCTGTCGGTGGAGCGTGGGCGCTCGACAAAGTCGGTGTGACGGGATGGCTCTCGAAGGAATTCACGCAGGTCGGTGACGCACTGGGCCTCACGATCGGCCGTGGCGATCCGCATCCCGCGTGTATCGGCGATCGGATCGCGCACTCGTCAGGATTTATGGGGATCCTCGCCGGCATTGCCGTAGGGGTCGCGATTGGTGTGGCGGTGGCGGCGACCGTGGCGACAGGCGGACTCGCCGGGGCATTGATCGTCGGCGCGTGCATGGCGGGCGGCCTGACGCTGGGCGGTGCGCTTGCGTCGGCCAGCCAAAGCATGGGCAGCAACTGTGGCGAGATCGTTACCGGCTCGGGCAACGTGTATTTTGAAGGTAAAAAGGTGGCGCGCGTCACGGACCTGGTGAGTTGCGAGCATCATTCCGGCGTGCCGCAGCCACTCGTTGACGGCAGCAAAACCGTGTTCGTCAACGGCCTGCCGCTGGTGCGGATCGGCCACGAAACGCACTGTAGCGGCAAAGTCAATTCGGGGCGTAACAGCATCTGGATCGACAAGACGACCGGACACTACGGCCCGAAGAACCCGGAGTTGTCCGCGACTCAGGAATTCCTGGCGGGTTTGCTCGGGGGGATAGTCGGCGGCGGTGTCGGAAAATTCGCCGGCAAGGGGTTGCGCGATAGATTCAGGCCCGAGCCCACCCGATCCGCCGAACAGAGCGGCGTCAAGGACGAGAATCGACCGAAGTGCAAGGATCCGGTTGATCCGGTATCCGGAGAAATGCTGGAGATTCGTACCGATCTTGCCATTCCCGGAATCTTGCCCCTTGAGTTCAAACGACGCTATCGGACTCGATCGGACGACCATGGATTGCTCGGTCACCGCTGGTCGGATAACTGGTCGCAGCAATTGACGTTCGCCGACGGTCGCTTCGTGCGATTTCACGACGGTGCAGGTCTTGTGATCGGCTTTGACGCGCCGGATATGGCGCTCAACGGCATCAATCTGCGCGAGCCACGTTATCGGCTGGTCGGCAGCCGGCTCGAGCCGCGTATCTTCGATCGCGATACGCGGCAACTGCGTATTTTCTCGCCTCTCGTCTACGGCAGTTCTTCTCGCCTCGAGCGGATCGAGGACCTCGACGGTAACGCGATCGTTCTTTCTTACGACTCTACTGGCCGTTTGAGCGGCATGGCTCATAGCGATGGCTATCGGCTCGAGGTGACCTATCACGGGTACGACCGTCGCCTGCAAAGGATCGTTCTTCACGATGCGGACGGGGATTCCCGAACACTCGTGGACTACGACTACCAGAACGGCATGCTCACCCATGTGGCGAGCTTCCAGTTTGGGCAGTTCCATTACGCGTACGACGAACACGGATGGATGACCCAATGGCGAGATACCGATCAGACCGATGTCCGATATCGGTACGACACGGCGGGCCGTGTTGTCGAGACCGGTACACGGCAGGGCTATCACACGGGGCGGTTCATTTACGAAACCGGTCGCACACGCGTGAGTGATGTCGATGGCGAATGGATCTACGACTATAACGATGACGGTCTTGTAACGGCCGAAACCGATCCGCTTGGCCATTGCGTGCGCTCGGAATGGGAACTCGGTCGTTTGATGGCACGGATCGATCCGCTGGGGCGCAGGACGGATTATCACTATGACGATTTCGGCCAGCTGATTTCGGTAACCGAAAGTTCTGGACGCACGATTGGCTTCGAATACGATGACGCACAGCTCCTTATTGCGGCGGGTTTGCCAAACGGCGGCCAGATCCAGCTCGAATACGATCATCTGCGGCGGTTGATCGCGCGCACTGAACCAGATGGCATCAAGACGACTTATCGTTATGGCCAAAATGGCGAACTGCTCCGCATAATCGCTGGCGATCGCGAGACCCGCTTCGACTACGACGACCGTTTGCGACTCACCGTTATCGAATTGCCGACCGGTGCGCGTTTCAGGCGCAAGATTGACGTGCTGGGTCGAGTGCTGGAGGAAACGTCGCCCGACGGGCATGTGACCCGTTATGAGTATGCCGACGGCCCTGCCAATCCGCGAGGTATGCTGAGTACGATCACACATCCGGATGGCTCGGAAGTGCGAGTGCGATATAACAGTGAGGGCCTGCCGGTCGAATGGGTCGATCCGATCGGGCGTACGACTCAGCGCACCTACGGCCCATTTGATCTGCTCACGGCATCGATTGACGCGGCTGGTCATACAACGCAATTTGAGTACGACCATGCGACGCGCTTGACGAAGGTCATTAACGCATTGGGTGAGACCTACACGTACCGTTACGATGCGGCCGGACGTCTTGTATCCGAGATCGACTGGGGCGGTCGCACGACAGATTACGAGCGCGATGCAACCGGTCGTCTGCTTGTGAAGACGTTGCCCGATGGTGGGCGGTGGCATTACGCATACGATGCATACGACCGGCTCATCGAGGTCGATGCCGGGGATGTGAAGCTTGCTTACCGGTACGACAAGGGCGGACGGTTGGAATCGGCTGAGGCGGCAGGTGAGCACTCTCGTCTGACGCGCTTCGCCTACGACAAGAACGGACGTCTGATCGGCGAGGATCAGCATGGCGAACTGCTAAGGCACGTCTACGACGCGGATGGGCAGCGGCGTCTTCGGATGACGCCGCGACGGGAAACAGCTTACGCGTACGATGCGTTGGGTGCGTTGACTCAAGTGGGTGGACTTACGATTCAACGCGACGGCCAGGGGCGCGAAATTGGCCGGCAAGCGGGGCAGTTCGTTACGCAACAGCAATACGATTCGCTCAGCCGCATCCGTCGGCAGATCGCAGGCCCTGTCGTAGCGTTCAATTCCTTGCAAACCGACCCCGCACTCGCGCTTGAGCAACTCACGCGGCACGTCTATCACTACGACGCGGCGGGACAACTGGAACGTGTTGATACGGACGCCGATACGCTTACATACCGACGTGATGTTCGCGGCCAGATCGTCTCGGCCGAAAGTCTGCTACATCCGGCCGAGCACTTCCGTTACGACGCGGCGATGAACATCGCCGCGCATGGCCGGCAGGATCCTGTAGATGTCCACCATTATGGCAAGGGCGGTCTGCCCGAACGAATTGGCTATGCCCGCTATCGGTACGACGCGCGTGGCCGTACGATCGAGAAGACGGTTGATCAGCCCGGGTTCCGGCCTCAGACGTGGCAATACACCTGGGATGGCCTCAATCGTCTTATAAAGGTCGTGACGCCCAAATGTGGCGTCTGGGTCTATCGCTACGATGCCTTCAATCGCCGGATCGAGAAGCAGCAGATCGGCGCGCGCGAAACGGTGAAGTTTTTGTGGGACGGTTCGATGCTGGCCGAGCGCTGGATCGAGCAGCGGGATGGTACGACAGGACAAGTGGTGACGTGGCACATTGAGCCAGGAAGCTTCTCGCCGCTAGCACAGGAGACAAATGATGGTCTCTACCCTATCCTGACGGATCAGGTCGGCTGTGCGAAGGCGGTATTCGACGTACGTGGCAAGACGGTCTTTAGAGCCGCTCATTCGCTCTGGGGAAAAATGCTGCCGGTGCGAGGCGCTGCCAACGATGGCGAAGTCGTACCGATCGATGCGACATTGAGGTTTCCGGGACAATGGTGGGACGAGGAATCGGGCCTCCACTACAACCTGCATCGCTATTACGACCCCGACTCAGGACAGTACCTGAGCGTTGATCCGCTGGGACTTGCAGGTGGATTCCGGACTCAGGGTTATGTTCATGAACCGAATGAGTGGGTCGATCCGTTCGGATTGCAGCAATGCCCCGAGCGGGAAGTTAATGGAACGAAGATATACGGTAAAGGGCAAAAGGACGGAACGCCGGGACATGACCAGTTTTCAGAGGTAATTGCTAACAAACTGGCGATGAGTGGGAAATTCAAGGAAATATATCTGAATCGATCGTATAATTTTGCAACAGATAATGCCGTTTCGGCACGGCGTCCCGACATTATGGCGGTAGATGTCAATGGTAAGGTGCACGCTATCGAAATGGCATCCCGTACTGATATGGGGGCAAAGTTGCGTACGCTAACGTCGCGAAATTATGATGCGATGCAGAATCTTCCTCCGAATGCGAGAGGTGATATTCTGGTGTTTGAGCATCCGTATGATGCGCAAGCGATAAAAGCGGACTTGGATAATTTGATATCAGGAATCTGAGAAGAGATGAACACTGGAATCGTAATTTACGGAACCGATCCGACTCAGGCCGCCTCTGCTCTGTCAATGGCTGAAAACCTGTTTCGTCAATTCGGCGAAGAGGCGGCCAAGGCGATGTTTCTGGAATTCGTCGTTCGAAATGGTGAGAGATTTGTTGAGGATCATGAGATATCTCTTGCTGAATTGAAGGTGAAAGTTTTGGCCGGCGAGGCTGCCGCGTTTCAGATAAGTAACGATGGAGGAGCCGGTGGCGGCTTGTCTATTTCATTTGGTCACAATGTCCCTGAATTCGAGGGATTTTCGTTTGTTGATGTTCAAATCAGTGATTCCGTTTATAAAGTAAATAAAGAAGTGGAGGTTTTTCTGGAGGAGGCTGTGGCGCGTGTGAGTTTTAAATATGCCATCGCATACGATGCAGTAAATATGACGGCAGCTTATAAATATTCAAGTGGTGTAAATCTAACAAGAATATTTCCTTTCGAAAATACGTCTCTTTTCACGAAGGATCTCCCTGGCAGGGTGCCGGGATCGGCGAGCTATGAAGGTGTAAAGCTCCGGATGGTTTACCCCCTGAATGTTCTCAACGAGCAGCACCTGGGGATTCGTGTCAACGATATTTCCTTGAGAGAGTGGATTGGAGCTGATCCACGTCGAGGATCGTTGAAAAATATCTCAAACAAAATGTGGCTCTGGTCGGTCAAGGAGTCGGACTTGCTCGAAATCAACAACGCTTGTGGAGAGGCGGGAATATTGCTCGCCTGGCAAAAAACTCAAGCGAATAAGCCGGCTCGAAAGCTGCCTTGAGCTTGTTTACGGACCGGCTGCAATCGTAAGCGATTCGGCTGATTCATATTTGCGCGTTTGAAGGGGCTGTCGAGTCGATGGATAACGCCGCCTTTTGTATGTGAAAAACCATTGCTGGCCAGTGGGTAGCGACCGGACCGGACGGGGCTGAGCTGCAGCCTGAGCCGGTACTACTGACCTTGCCCAGTCGACGATATTAGCCGTAAGTTTGTGGGCTAGCCTCAGGAATACCTCAGAGGGAAAGGTCAGTGGATCAGGATATTCAGGAGATGTTTCGCCGCTATCGCGATCGAGATATCGATTTGCAGCAACTGCGTGTGTGGCTGGGCAACGAAAGTGCTCGTGTTGAGGCGCAAATTCCACGAGATCAATTACTCAAGCTCAGACGAGGAAGTGAAGCCCGGAGCAATGGAGTGATCGCGCAGTTACTTCCAGCGTGCGAGTACTGTCTGGCAGTTGGCTCGCCCAAACAGTTCGAATCACGCCTGGAATATCAACAATATTCGCAACGTCGCGATACTGCTGTTACCAGCGGAGTCCTCGCGGATATTGCTCCGCCTCGTTTTGATTCTGAGGGGCCAGGGTCGGCAGGATCTGCAATGTATTACCGCTGTACTCGATGTCATGCGATTTGGGCATTCGTTGAGCCGGAGAAGGCGGAAAACGGGGCGTGGGATAGGGCTTTTTAAAGTTCGAAAGTGAGTGATGCTGCTTGCGAGCGGCGGTGGAGTTCAATCCGGATGGCGTCAATCAAATGTATTTAGGAGGGTTTTGAATTGAGTCGGCTTGAACAGTACTACGCGGGCGACGATAGCTGGAAGGGGTTCTCCGACCTATTCGCGAAATATGAGGGTTTGCCGGAGGTCCAGGATCTTGCGAAGGATCTAAATGGGCAACTTGATCTTGCGTATACGATCTACTGGGTTGCCGGTCCAAAATCTGCACAGAAGTGGATAAATTCGAATGTCCCGGCGCTCGACAACATTCGCCCCATAGATTGCACTGGAAACCCGGAGTTGATCAAGCGTTTGCGCGAATGTCTAATGCGCATGCCGTCGTAACGGCGACGATGACTGTTACGTCCATTTCGCGATGGAGGCGCGGCATAGGTCTGTGGCCATACCGGCGTCCAGGGTAACCACAGACGTCCCCCGCGCCTCACCAATCGATATTACAAGACGACCGCGACGTCCCCGCACCGCCGGTAGCTGTGCACTTCGTCCCCGCGCCGTTGTCATAAAACGTCCGCGTCTCCGGTTGCGGCACCGAAGGGTCGAACGGATTCGGCGCCCCATGCGGACCGCGCGGCGCGTCGTACGGCCGCCGCGGCGCATACGAACCGCCACTACCTGCAGGCCGCGATCCGTTAGCGTGCAGGTATTCATTCCAGTTCTCCGCGCGCTGTTCATATCCAGGCACCGCGCGACCAAAACTATCGCTGCCACCCGCGCCGAGCGCGACTCGGTTCGACGGCAATACAAAATCGGGCTCGTGCTCAACCGCAGGCGTCGGCGCTACAAGCGCATCGCCCGTCACCCGCAACGGCCGCGTATCCGGCGTATCGAACGGACTGCGCTCCGCCGGCGCAGCGTATTCCAGGCGATCGTGGCCCATCCGTGCCGCATGCCCGTCATCCCGAGCCGCAGCCCTACGCTCCGACCGAAACACATTGGCACCCACCGACCGATCGGTCAGCGAGTCGCGCCCGGAAGCATCGACAGCAGAAACAGAAAACGCACAAGCAAGCGCGGCGGCGGAAGAGAGGCAGAAAGGGTGATTCATCAGCGTTCCGAAGCAGGTGATATGCGATGAGAAGAAAAACGGCAGATCACTGGCTGGCGGCTGGGCGACGGACGGGCGTCGGAGCGGCCCTGAAGCGGCTGCGAGGCGCGGCGTATGCGACTCACAGGAAAGCTGGCTGGATTGCAGAAGCGAATTCGCATTATTTCATAAAAATAACAACGAGCTTCCAAATGTTTAGTTTTATTTGTAAACAGTAGGATTGACCGCTTCGACCGACCACCCCAAGTTGGTGCCAACCCAATCAATCATCAGTCGATTGATTGCCAATGATCAGACCCTTAGCAGCCCGAAAACGCCCCGCAAGAAATCCGAGATTGGCGAAAGCCAAGCGCAGCAAGGCACCACCCCAATCCGAGCCACCCAATAGCAACCCAATTGCACCCCAGGCAAACGTTCCCACCCCTCACGCGGTTGCGCCCCATCGCCACCACCTCCCCCAAAACCCTCCGTGTTTTCCCTCGGTCGACCGGCATTTTTGACAGACGATTTAAAAACGCCCATATAATTTCGACTGCCTTGCCAATGGCTGTCGGACCATCCCTCCGAACAAGCGATTTGGCAAGCGGGGCAGGCGAAACGCTTGCGCAATGCAAGACGCATCACGATGTCTTTCCGAACCAGACGTCCCCATCGGGGACTGCAAGAGCCGGGCCCCGCTACGCAACATTCCGCTGGAGTTCCGTCTTCTATGTGTCTCGGGCGTGTCCCATGTCCTCGCCCCGGGTGCTGTTCGATTGCGCAAGTCATGCCGCCTTTGCCCGTATGACTAAACAACATCGAGGAGCTCCCAGATGACGCTGTCCCGTCTTACGTCCATTTCCGCCGCCGTGCTGTTCGCCGCCGGCGCCGCCGCTGCGCAAGCGGAAACCGTGAAGATCGCCATCGCTGGTCCGATGAGCGGTTCGGTCGCCCAATACGGCGACATGGTGAAGGCCGGCGCGCTGACCGCGATCGAGCAGGTCAACGCTGCAGGCGGTGCGGGCGGCAACAAGCTTGAAGTCGTGATGATGGACGACGCATGCGAACCGAAGCAGGCCGTCGCCGTCGCCAACAAGATCGTCAGCCAGAAGATCAAGTACGTGATCGGCCACGTGTGCTCGGGTTCAACGATCCCGGCCTCCGACATCTACGAGAACGAAGGCATCGTGATGGTCACGCCGTCGGCCACCGCGCCGCAGCTGACCGAAGGCAAGAAGCGCCACTTCATCTTCCGCACGATCGGCCGTGACGACCAGCAAGGCCCGGCCGCCGCGCACTACATCATCAACAACGTGAAGCCGAAGAAGGTCGCGGTCCTGCACGACAAGCAGTCGTACGGCCAGGGCATCGCATCGTCGGTGAAGAAGGACCTCGAAGCCGCGAAGATCCCGGTCGTCCTGTTCGAAGGCATCAACGCCGGCGATTCGGACTACTCGGCGATCATCACGAAGCTGAAGTCGCAAGGCGTCGACTTCGTCTACTTCGGCGGCTACCACCCGGAAATGGGCCTGCTGATGCGCCAGGCGCGCGAGCAGGGCGTGAAGGCCACGTTCATGGGGCCTGAAGGCGTGGGCAACAAGGACGTGACGGCGATCGCCGGCCCGGCCTCGGAAGGCATGCTCGTCACGCTGCCGGCCGACTTCTCGGCCGATCCGGCCAACGCGGCGCTCGTGAAGGCGTTCGCGGACAAGAAGCGCGACCCGAACGGCCCGTTCCAGATGCCGTCGTACGCCGCGGTGAAGATCATCGCCGACTCGATCGCCGGAGCGAAGACGACCGATCCGACCAAGGTCGCCGCGTACATGCACAAGACGACGTTCGACACGCCGATCGGCAAGGTCGCGTATGACGCACAGGGCGACCTGAAGGCGTTCAAGTTCGTCGTGTACACGTGGCACAAGGACGCGACGAAGACCGCCGCCAAGTAAGACGGAGTACCCGCCCGCGCACGCCGCCCTGTCCGAGACCCGGACGGGGCGGGTGCGTATTGGCCGCGCATCTGCCCATTGCGCGGCCATGGGGCGGCCCGAGACGACACCGTGCGTTGCGCGCGGCCACGCCGTGATCCGGCGACGGCAGGCGACACGACGCCAACGGGAGCTTCCCGCACATGACTGACTTCTTTCCTCAATTCGCCCAGCAGCTGGTCAACGGCCTGACGCTGGGTGCGATCTATGCGCTGATCGCCATCGGCTATTCGATGGTCTACGGCATCATCGGCATGATCAACTTCGCCCACGGCGAGATCTACATGATCGGCGCGTACGTGGGCCTCGTGACCCTGACTGCCATCGGCATTTCCGCCGGCTATCCGCTGCCGCTCGTGCTCGGCGCCGCGCTGATCGTGTCGGTGATCGTCACCGGCCTGTACGGTTTCGCGGTCGAGCGCGTCGCGTATCGGCCGCTGCGCGGCGGCCCGCGCCTCGTGCCGCTGATCTCCGCGATCGGCATGTCGATCTTCCTGCAGAACTACGTGCAGATCGGCCAGGGCGCGCGCGACGTGTCCGTGCCCGTGCTGATCTCCGGCGCGTTCGACATCCATCTCGGCGGCGATTTCGACGTGACCATTCCGTATTCGCGACTGATGATCGTCTGCGTGACGCTCGTGCTGATGATCGCGCTCACGTTGTTCATCTCGCATTCGCGGATGGGCCGCGCGTGCCGCGCATGCGCCGAGGACATGAAGATGGCGAACCTGCTCGGCATCGACACGAACCGCGTGATCTCGTTCACGTTCGTGCTCGGCGCGATGCTGGCGGCCGTCGGCGGCGTGCTGATCGGGCTGACGATCGGCAAGCTGAACCCGTATATCGGCTTCGTCGCGGGCATCAAGGCGTTCACCGCCGCGGTGCTCGGCGGGATCGGCAGCATCCCGGGCGCGATGCTCGGCGGCGTGCTGCTCGGCCTCGCCGAAACCTTCGCCGCAGGCTACATGCCGGCCGAGTACAAGGACGTCGTTGCGTTCGGCCTGCTCGTGCTGATCCTGCTCTTCCGCCCGACCGGCCTGCTCGGCAAGTCGGACATCGAAAAGGTTTGAGGGAGACGCAGATGAGTCAAGTCATTTCCGTTCGCCGCCCGGCCGCCGACGCTTCGATCGGCCAGGCGCTGAAAAATGCCGTGGCCGCCGCGTTCCTGACGGCGATCCTCACGATCCCGGTGCTCGGGCTGCAACTGAAGCTCGAAGGCTACCAGGTGGTGCTCACGCCGCACTGGCGGCCGGTGTGGATCGCGGTCGCGGGCGTGTTCCTGTTCCAGCTGTTCAAGCCGTGGCTCGTGCGCGCGAAATCGTCGGTGAAGCTGCCGGCCATGCCCGCGATGGGCGCGCAGCAGCAGCGCGTGATCGTCTGGGTGCTGCTCGCGGTCGGGCTCGTGTGGCCGTTCTTCGGCTCGCGCGGCGCGGTGGACGTCGCGACGCTCGCGCTGATCTACGTGATCCTCGGGCTCGGGCTGAACATCGTGGTCGGTTTCGCGGGGCTGCTGGATCTCGGCTATGTCGGGTTCTACGCGGTCGGCGGCTATACGTACGCGATGCTGAACCAGTACTTCGGGCTGTCGTTCTGGGAATGCCTGCCGCTCGCCGCGATCGCGGCCGCGACGTTCGGCTTCCTGCTCGGCTTCCCGGTGCTGCGGCTGCGCGGCGACTATCTCGCGATCGTCACGCTCGGCTTCGGCGAAATCATCCGCCTGCTCGCGAACAACCTGACGAGCCTGACGGGCGGCCCGGACGGCATCTCGGGCATCCCGAAGCCGACCGTGTTCGGCTACGAGATGGCGCGCAGCGCGAGCGTCGAAGGCGCGAAGACTTTCCATGAACTGATCGGGCTGGAATACAGCGGCGACCACGTGGTGATCTTCCTGTACCTGCTCGCGCTCGTGCTGGTCGGCTTCACGCTGTTCGTGACGAGCCGCCTGATCCGCATGCCGATGGGTCGTGCGTGGGAAGCGCTGCGCGACGACGAGATCGCATGCCGTTCGCTGGGCCTGAACCCGACGCGCATCAAGCTGTCGGCGTTCACGCTCGGTGCGGCGTTCGCCGGTATCGGCGGCGCGTTCTTCGCGGCGCGCCAGGGCCTCGTGAATCCTGAATCGTTCACCTTCATCGAATCGGCGCTGATCCTCGCGATCGTCGTGCTCGGCGGGATGGGCTCGCAGCTCGGCGTGATTCTCGCGGCGATCCTGCTGACCGTGCTGCCGGAAGTCGCGCGCGGCTTCGCCGAGTACCGGATGCTGATCTTCGGTCTCGTGATGGTGTTGATGATGATGTGGCGTCCGCAGGGCCTGCTGCCCGCGAGCCGTCCCCACGTGGAGCTGCCGCAATGAGCGCGAATACGGAACTGTTGAAGGTCGCCGGGCTGCAGATGCGCTTCGGCGGGTTGCTCGCGGTGGACGGGATCGATTTCGACGTGCGTCGCGACGAGGTGTTCGCGATCATCGGGCCGAACGGCGCGGGCAAGACCACGGTGTTCAACTGCGTCGGCGGCTTCTACAAGCCGACCGGCGGCGACGTCGTGCTCGACGGCCACGCGATTGGCGGGCTGCCGAGCCACAAGATCGCGTTGAAGGGCCTCGTGCGGACGTTCCAGAACATCCGCCTGTTCAAGTCGCTGACCGTCGTCGAGAACCTGCTCGTCGCGCAGCACCGCAAGGTGAAGGCGGGGCTGCTGCCCGGCCTGTTCTCGACGCCCGCGTATCGCCGTGCCGAGCAGGAAGCGCTCGAACGCGCGGCCGTCTGGCTCGACCGGATGGGGCTGACATCGGTCGCCAACCGGCCGGCGGGCACGCTGTCGTACGGGCACCAGCGGCGTCTGGAGATCGCGCGCTGCATGATCACCGAGCCGCGCCTGCTGATGCTCGACGAGCCGGCGGCCGGCCTCAACCCGCAAGAGAAGATCGAGCTGCAGCACCTGATCGACAAGCTGCGCCGCGAGTTCGGCGTATCGGTGCTGCTGATCGAACACGACATGAGCCTCGTGATGGGCGTGTCCGACCGCATCCTCGTGATGGAGCACGGCCGGCCGATCGTGATCGGCACGCCGGAAGCGGTCCGCAACGACCCGCGCGTGATCAAGGCGTATCTGGGGGAAGAGTGATGCTGAAGCTGGAACAGGTCCATACGCACTACGGCGCGGTCGAGGCGCTCGCGGGCGTGTCGATCGAGGTGAACAAGGGCGAGATCGTCACGCTGATCGGCAGCAACGGTGCCGGCAAGACGACGCTGATGATGACCGTGTGCGGCACGCCGCGCGCGTCGTCGGGCCGCGTGCTGTTCGAGGGCAAGGACATCACCGCGATGTCGACGCACCAGATCATGCGGCAGGGGATGGCGATCTCGCCGGAAGGGCGGCGCGTGTTCCCGAGCCTGACGGTGCTCGAGAACCTGAAGATGGGCGGCTTCTTCGCGAGCCGCCACGAGATCGACGACGGCATCGAGCACGTGTTCAAGCTGTTTCCGCGCCTGAAGGAACGGGCGACGCAGCGGGCCGGCACGATGTCGGGCGGCGAACAGCAGATGCTGGCGATCGGCCGTGCGCTGATGAGCAAGCCGCGTCTGCTGCTGCTCGATGAGCCGACGCTCGGCCTCGCGCCGCTCGTGATCGCGCAGATCTTCGACATCATCCGCACGATCCGCGACGAAGGCGTCACGGTGTTCCTCGTCGAGCAGAACGCGAACAAGGCGCTGGGTGTGGCCGATCGCGGCTACGTGCTCGAAACGGGGCGCGTGGTGCTCGCCGATACGGGCGCGAACCTGCTCGCGAACGACCGCATCAAGCAGGCCTACCTCGGCGGTTGATGCCGAACGCCGCCGGCCTGCAACGGGCCGGCGGCGCGTCCTCTTTGCTTTCTCATGCAAGGCCGGTTCCCGGCCTTGTCTTCATCCGATCCTGAAGGTGCTTTTCAGAACGTCGCGCAGACGCAGCGCGGCGCGATTGCTGTCGTCCGTCAGGATGGTGATCAGGTGCGGCGGGAGATCGGGCAGCACGATCCCGGCGACGTGGCTCGTCAGGTTGCCGGACACGCGATCGTGTTCGATGAGGCCGACCGCGAGGCCATTCGCGATACGCGCCTCGACGGGGCATCACGCATGCAACGCCAACCCCTTCACCGCCTTGTCGACCGCCTTCTTCGGCCCGCGCAGCGCCAGCCCGACGAAGTCGAGATTCTCCGCATCGCCGGCCCGAAACACGTCGCGGTTGGCCGCGTCGTGCCCGGTCGAAAACATCGCGTGCACGTAGGGCACGATCGTGAGTTCGCGCGACAGCGCCTGCCGGTGCGCAGCCTGCAGGCCGTTCAGGTCGGCCGAGAACACCAGCATCGGCTGGCCCAGCATGCGGCCGTAGCGGCGTCCTGCCGCATCCTCGTAAGGCTCGCCGAGCGCTTCGGGTGCTTCGGCCGCGACGCCCGTCGCGAGAAACGCGACGACATTGAGTTTTTGCCACGCCGCGAGATCGTCGCGCACGATCAGCGCTACCTTGGTATCGAACATGAGTGCTCCTTGTAGAGGCGCTCATGATCGGCTGCCGCGCGCGATCAGTCTGGAACGTTTGTGCAGAGTTGCCGGTAAGCGGCCGGCGTGATCCGGTACGCGCGGCGGAACCAGCGGCCCAGGTGGCTCTGGTCGGCGAAGCCGACGTCCGCGGCCGCCTGCGCGGGCGTGCGGCCGGCCGCCAGCAGCCGGCGCGCGACACGCAGCCGCAAGCGCACCAGGTACGCGTGCGGCGACGTGCCGAACGCACGCTGGAACAGCCGCGTCAGCCGGAACCGGTCGATCCCGGCGACCTGCGCGAGTTCGTCGAGCCCGATGTTGCCGTCCATGTGTTCATGCAGCAGATCGCGCACGCGTGCGATCGCGGGTGGCACGACGGCGCTTTCCAGCACGAGCGGGCCGCGCAGTTCACCGCCGAGCCGGATCAGCAGGCGGTCGAGCGTCTGGTCGCGCGCGAGCTTGCCTTCGTTGCCGTGGATCGCGAGAAACGCCTGGCGGATCGCGTCGACGAGGCCGCGATCGTCGACGAGCGTATGGCCGAACGACGCCTCGACGCCGCCGAGGCCCGGCAGGTCGAGCCGGCGCGCGGCGCGCTCGACCCACGCTTGCGGCAGGTACAGCATCCCGTAGGTGAAGCCGCCGGCTTCGGGCGCGTGGCCGTCGTGCAGCGCGCCCGGTTCGATCAGGATCGCGCGGCCCGGCACGCTCGTATGCACCGACCGGTGGCACTGGAATTGCTGGACGCCCTGTTCGGTGAAACCGACCAGCACGTCGTCGTGATCGTGCGCATCGTAGGCATGGCCGTTGAAATGCGCATGCAGGCTTTCGATGCCGGTTTCCGCATCGCGCCGCGCGACGAGCCAGTGGTCGAGTGCGCCGGCGTCCTTTGCCGTTGTCGTCATCGAGTGCCTCGTGCGTTGCCGTCGCGTGACGGAGCGTGACCGCAGGTCGCGGGAGGGCGGTGGCGGACGCGGGTCATTCGTCGCTCGCTGCGCGTTCGTCGCGCGCATATTGCGCGGGCGGCCGGCCGACGTGGCGCGTGAACGCGACGCTGAAGGTGCTCGCGGAACTGTAGCCGACGCGCCCGGCGATCTCCGCGATGCGGCCCTCGTCGCGACGGAGCAGGTTTTTCGCGAGCGCCATGCGCCATGTGAGCAGGTATTCCATCGGCGCGACGCCGACCGCGCGGCTGAAGCGTTCGAAGAAGGTCGAGCGCGACAGCGCCGCTTCCTTCGCCAGCTCGACGATCGTCCACGGATGCGCGGGGCGTTCGTGCATCCGACGGAGCGCGGCGGCCAGCCGGCTGTCGGCGAGCCCGCGCACGAGGCCGGGCGACGCATCCGTGCCGGCCGAGAATCGCAATGCCTCGATCAGCAGCACTTCCACGAGACGCGACAGCACGAGTTCGCGCGCGGGCCGCTGCGCACGCGATTCGTCCCGCACCAGTTGCACGAGCGTGGTCAGGCGCGGCTCGCCGCGCACGTGCACGTATTGCGGCAGCAGCGACACCAGCAGCGCAGCGTCGGGCGAACTGAAGCTGCAATGGCCGGCCATCATGCGCGTGTCGACCGGGCGGTCCGCGTCGCCGATCCGGTATTCGCCGTTGTCGAGCACGACCGGGGTGGCCGTTTCGACACCCGGCGGCGGCAGTTCGAAGCTGGATATCGAGACGCCGTAGGCAGCCGGAATCAACACGAAATCGCCGGGCAGCAGCGCGATCGGCGGATGTCCGTCGATCGCGACCCGGCACCCGCCATCCAGGACCACGCAATAGAACGGCTCGCCGGCGACCGTCCGGCTGATGCGCCAGGGGCTCGCGCCGTGAACCAGCTTGGAATACCGGGTGCTCGGCTGCAGCAGCGTCACGACCTCGGCCAACGGATCGATCATCGCCGGACTCTCGCAAATGAAAATCGGATTTTAGATTGTAGCGAATACGGATCCGGCCATCTATCGTACGAACACATGCTCAACACGTCACAGGAGTGAGTTCGCATGAAGACCGTATTGATCACCGGCTGTTCCTCCGGCTTCGGCCTCGAGATCGCCCGTTATTTCCTGGCCCGCGACTGGCAGGTCGTCGCGACGATGCGTACGCCGCGCGAGGACGTGCTGCCGCCGTCGCCGAACCTGCGCGTGCTGGCGCTCGATGTCACGAATCCCGACAGCATCCGCGCGGCGATCGACGCCGCCGGCCCGATCGACGTGCTCGTCAACAATGCAGGTTTCGGCGCGGCCGCACCGGCCGAACTGATGCCGATCGACACCGTACGCGCGCTGTTCGAGACCAACGCGATCGGCACGATCGCGGTGACGGAAGCCGTGCTGCCGCAGTTGCGCCGGCGTGGGGCCGGCGTGGTCGTGAACGTCACGTCGAGCGTCACGCTAAAGGTGTTGCCGCTGCTCGCCGCCTATCGCGCCAGCAAGGCGGCGGTCAATGCGTACACCGAATCGATGGCGCTCGAACTCGCGCCGTTCGGCGTGCGTGCGCATCTCGTGCTGCCGGGGCGTGCGCCCGACACGCGTTTCGCCGACAACGCGCGCGCGCACATGCACGGCTTCGAGCACGAGGCTTATGCGGAATTTGCCGCGGCGGTCTTTGCGCGCATCGTCGACGAATCCGCGCCGGTCACCCACGCGCAGGACGTCGCCGAAGCGGTGTGGCGCGCGGCGACCGATCCGTCGAGCCCAATGCGCATTCCGGCCGGCGCCGATGCCGTCGCGTGGGCGGCGGAAGCGGGCTGAGGCGGCCCGAGGCTCGTCGGCGCGCGCGAGCCGTTGATTGCCGGCGACCGGCGCCTGGGTGATGCTGGATGACACCGGCCTGCAACGGGCCGGCGGCGCGATGCCACGCGCGCGGCGTTTCGTTACAGCGTGCGCCGGATCGCCTGCTCGAGCAACGACAACCCGAGATCGATTTCCGCTTCGCTGACGGTCAGCGGCGGCGCGATCCGGAACACGCCGCCCATGTCCGGCAACTGCACGATGTTCATGCTGAGCCCGAGCTTCATGCATTCGCGCGTGATCTTAGCGCCGAGCCCGTCCGCCGGTTCCTTCGTCCGGCGATCCTTGACGATCTCGACGCCGAGCAGCAGCCCGCGCCCGCGCACGTCGCCGATGCAGTCGAAGCGTTCCATCAGGTCGAGCAGGCCGCGCCGGAGCCGGTCGCCCATCACGTTTGCCCGCTCGACGAGCCCGTCGCGCTGCACGACGTCCAGCACGCGCAGGCCGACGGCCGCCGGCAGCGGGTCCGACACGTGCGTCGTGTAGAACAGGTAACCGAGTTCGTGCGCGCGTTCCTCGATTGCCGCGGACGTCACCATCGCCGCGAGCGGCAGCCCGGCGCCGAGCGTCTTCGACAGCGTCAGGATGTCGGGCGTCACGCCGTCGCGCTGGCACGCGAACATCGTGCCGGTGCGGCCGACGCCCGTTTGCGCCTCGTCGAGGATCAGCAGCATCCCGCGCTCCTCGCACTTGCGCTTGAGCGCCGCCATGTAGCCTTCCGGCAGTTCGATGATCCCGCCCGAGCTGAGGATCGGCTCCGCAATGAACGCCGCGAGGTTGCCGCTCGACTGGCGATCGATCAGGTCGAACGCGTAGTCGAGTTCGGCCAGATAGTCGTAGCCGCCATTGCGCTCGAAGCGCGGCCGGTACGTGAACGGTGCCGGAATCGCGAACGAGCCGACGGCGGCCGGGCCGACGCCCTTGCGGCCGGCGCTGTACGTGGCCGACGCGGCCGCGCCGGTCATCCCGTGCCACGATTGCGCGAAGCCGACGATCTCGTACTTGCCGGTGACGAGCTTCGCCATCCTGATCGCCGCTTCGTTCGATTCCGCGCCGGTGCTGAGCAACAGCGCGCGATCGAGCCCGGCGGGCGTGACGTCGGCGAGGCGCGTCGCGAGGTCGACGACCGGCCGCGACAGCATCCCGCTGAACAGGTGGTCGAGCTTGCCCGCGTATTCGCCGATCACGGACACGATCTCCGGATGGCTGTGGCCGAGCACCGCGCTCATCTGGCCCGACGTGAAATCGAGGATCGCGCGGCCGTCCGCGTCGTACACGAAGCTGCCTGTCGCGCGCTCGATGATCATCGGCTCGAACGTGCCGCCGTAGCGGACCAGGTGCTGCCTGGCGTTGCGCCAGAAGGTCGGGTCGTCGTTGAGGGACATCGGGCGTCTCCAGGAAGGGGCGGGGGGTGCTTGCAGTCTAGGCGCGCGTCTGGTTTGATGGAAACGAATAGTTCTAATGCAAGGTAGAAAAGGAGCTAATACCTTGGGACTTTCGCTCGAAATCGACCTGCTGCGCTCGTTCGTCGTGATCGCCGAGATGCGCGCGCTGAGCCGCGCGGCCGCGCGCGTCGGCCGGACCCAGTCCGCGCTCAGCCAGCAGATGAAGCGGCTCGAGGAGGCCGTCGACCAGCCGCTGTTCCAGCGTACCGGGCGCGGCGTGGTGCTGACCCATCCGGGCGAGCGGCTGCTGGTGCACGCGCAGCGCATCCTGCGGCTGCACGACGAGGCGATGGCCGACCTGTGCGGCACGGGGTTGTCGGGGACGATCCGCTTCGGCTGCCCGGACGATTACGCGGAGGTCTGGCTGCCGCCGTTGCTGCGGCAGTTTTCGAGCCAGCATCCGCAGGCGATCGTCGAGGTCGTGTGCGGGCCGACGCCGCGGCTCATCGAGCAGCTGGACAAACGCGCAGTCGATCTGGCGATGATTTCATTGCCGGACGACGGCGCGAACGACGACATCATTCGCCGCGAGCAACTGGTCTGGATCGGCTATCCGGGGCTCGAACCTGCACATTTCGATCCGTTGCCGCTGGCGCTGTCCGATCGCGACACGCTCGACCACGTCGCGGCCTGCGAGGTGCTGGATCGTGTGGGCCGCGATTACCGCGTCGCGTATGCGAGCAGCAGTCTCGCGGGGCTGATCGCGCTCGTGCGTTCGGGGCAGGCGTTCGCGGTGATGACGCAGACGGCGGTGCCGGCGGATCTGGCGATCGTCACCGGCGATCCGCGCCTGCCGCCGTTGCCGGCCGTGGGCATTGCGCTGAAGTTCGATCGCAAGCGGCCATCGCATCTGACGGCGGCGTTCGCCGAGCACATCCGTCTCACGCTGCCGTTGTTGTGATGCGCGCGGCCACCGCGATGACGCATTAATCGACGGTTGTCGATGCCCGTGTCTGTGCGTTGCTCTACAGTATCGTGCAAATCACAATCGACGCACCGGAACCAACATGCTGACACGAGTGGGACGATTTCTGTTTTTGGCGGCGAGCATCTATGCCTGCTCGATCGCGTTCGCCGAGGAGTTGACGGTCACCAATCCGGTGTTGTCCAACCTGCGTCCGTGGTGCGTCGGCCGCTTCGTGTTCGACCGGCCAGCGGCAAGCGTCATCACGAATGAGCGGTACGAGTTTCAAGGCGAGAAACTGGAGACGCAATACAACGTAACGCGTGCTATCTATCAAGCCAAGGTTGACGGGTTGGAAAGGGAGTATCGCACCAAGCGCCGCTTTGATCCTGCAAACCCGAACGATAGCGCAGGGCCTGCTTGGCTTGAGAAGACGCTTTCTCCGACAAGCACTTCAACAGTTTTTGTCTATCAAGAAGGGATTGCAAAGGCTGCCAAACTACCTTTCGATACTGAAGGGTATATCTACGAAAATAAAACGCTATTTCATACAACCGGCAGTATCGGGTCGGCGGCAATTGATCGGGCAGAAGAGATCTACAACGGCATCTATCGCCGGATCAAGGCACGTGATAACTGGTCGGTCCCGACCGAATCAGGATTCTGCTTTGACGGCGGGATTGCCACGGGCTCGTCGACTTCTACAGAGGAAGTGTCTCAGTCGTTTGCGCTGATGCCGGGTCGTCCGGCGCTGCTGGTGATCCAGATGCGTGACGCGGTGGACGTCGATCAGAAATCACCGCTGACGAAGACACTGCCCGAACTGCGGTCACAACTTAACCGGCTGTCAAACGGCAGCTACCGCATCGTGCGGAAAGGCAAGCGCACCGTCGCGGGAATGGACGCCGAAGAAGTGCTGTTCGAACTGAACGAAGGCGACATCACTTCGTATCGCTTCTACCTGCTCGCACCAGGCGATCCGGCTACGCTGGCGAAACCCCATACCGCCATTCAGTTGATACTCGGCGCAAGGACGCCCGATTTGTCGCGGGATGAAGCAACGTCGCCCGTGGATGAAGCTGGCGCGCTGCAAGTGTGGGAGGCGTTCCTGAACAGTCTTCGACTGAGGCCGGGCGCCGTCTGATCGACAGGGATGGCTGCGACGGCCCGACATTGTCCAGGCACTTTTGCCGGCGACGACCTGCCGCGGCCGACCATCAAAAAACAAAAAACCCGCGAAGCGTCGTGCTGTCGCGGGTTTCCGGAATGGCGGTGCATGCGGAGAAACCGCATTTGGTGCCGACGGCGAGACTCGAACTCGCACAGCTTTCGCCACTACCCCCTCAAGATAGCGTGTCTACCAATTTCACCACGTCGGCACTGCAAGGGGCGCAATTCTAGCGCGACGTTGCGCGTTTGTGAAGGGGGTGTGACAAGATCGGTGAATGCACGCAGGCGATCCCGGTAGAATTCGGGCGATCGACCCGACGATCATCGCAACCGCCACCCGTTTTCCCCGCGTGACACACACCCTCGAACAACTGCAGGCCGGCCAGCTCGCCGGCGCACGGCAACTCAAGCTCGCATGCGGGTTGACGGAGTTCCCGCGCGAGATCTTCGATCTGGCCGACACGCTCGAAGTGCTCGACCTGACCGGCAATGCGCTGTCCGCACTGCCGGACGACCTGCCGCGGCTGCATCGCCTGCGTATCCTGTTCGCGTCCGGCAACCGCTTTACCGCGTTCCCCGACGTGCTTGGCGCGTGCGGGCAGCTCGACATGATCGGCTTCAAGGCGAACCGGATTCAAACGGTGCCGAGCGGGTCGCTGCCGCGCGCGCTGCGCTGGTTGATCCTCACCGACAACGCAATCGACGAACTGCCGGCCGATATCGGCGATTGCTCGCGGCTGCAGAAGCTGATGCTCGCGGGCAACCGGCTGCGCACGCTGCCGGCGGAAATGGCCGGATGCCGCGCGCTCGAACTGGTTCGTCTGTCCGCGAACCGGCTGGACGCACTGCCCGACTGGCTGCTGCGCCTGCCGCGCCTCGCATGGCTCGCCACCGCAGGCAACCCGTTCGGCGCCGCGCCGGAAGCCGCGGTGTCGGCTGGGCCCGAGGTCGCGAACGTCGACTGGGCATCGCTGGCCTGCGAGCAGAAGCTGGGCGAGGGTGCATCGGGCGTCATTTACCGCGCGCAGTGGCGCGCGGACGGGCATCCGCCACGGGCGGTCGCGGTCAAGCTGTTCAAGGGCGCGGTGACGAGCGACGGCCTGCCCGATTGCGAAATGGCCGCGTGCCTGCACGCCGGCCGCCATCCGAGCATGATCCCGGTGATCGGCAAGGTGAGCGGGCATCCGGACGGCACGCACGGCCTCGTGATGGAACTGGTCGATCCCGCGCTCACGAACCTCGCCGGGCCGCCGAGCTTCGCGACCTGCACGCGCGACGTGTATGCGGCCGACGCGAAATTCACGCCGGTGGAGGCGGTGCGGATCGCGCATGGCATCGCGTCGGTGGCGGGCCATCTGCATGCCCGCGGCATCATGCATGGCGACCTGTACGCGCACAACATCCTGCACGATGGCGAAGGCGGCGCGCTGCTCGGGGATTTCGGCGCGGCATCGCTCTACGATGTGAACGATCGCACCCGTGCTACGGCGTTCGAACGGATCGAGGTACGGGCGTTCGGCTATCTGCTTGGCGAGTTGCTCGAGCGATGCGAACCGCGCACGTGGGCCGGCAGGAGCGCGCTCGATGCGCTCGCGGTGGCCTGCCTGAATGAAGACGTCGATGCGCGGCCGTCGTTCGGCGAGATCGCGGCCGAGCTGGCCGCACACACGCGCTGACGGGCGCGCGTCGGCTTACGCCTGACGCGCGGTCAGCAGCCTGATCCCCAGCCCGACGAACAGCAGCCCGCTGGCGCGCTTGAGCGCACGCACCGCGCGGCTCATGCCGAAGCCGCGATGGAAGCGGCGCACGCCGGCCGAATAGACGCTGTGAACGATCACCACCGTGCACGCGATCGTCGCGTACATCACGACGAACTGCAGCGCGAGCGGGCGGTCGTGCACGATGAACTGCGGCATGAACGCCGACAGGAAGATCATCGTCTTCGGATTGCTGCCCGACACGAACAGCGCTTCGCGGAACAGTTTCCCGCGGTCGGGCGCGGCTATCTCCTCCGCCCCGGTCGAAGCGGCGGCCTTGCGGTCGCCGCACAGTTGCCGGACACCCAGGAACATCAGGTACGCGGCGCCGACCACCTTCATCGCGACGAACAGCGGCGGTATCGCGGCCAGCACCGCGCCGACGCCGAGCGCGACGAGTACCACGACCACCCCTTGCGCGACGAGGTTGCCCGCGATCGTCTCGGCCGTGCCGTGCGTGCCGTAGCGCACCGTGTTGCGGATGACGAGCAGCACGTTGGGCCCCGGCGACAGCGTCGTGGCGAGATAGGCTGCTGCAAACAGCATCCAGGTCTGAATGGACATGCGGCGCTCCGAGAGGCGGTTCCGGCGATCGGGATGAACCGATGATGCCACGCCAATAATGGGCGCAGGCTCGCGCCGGAACCATGCCGTCGCGGTGCGTCAGCTTGCGTCGCGCATGCAGTACGCCGGGATCGACGGCGGTGTATCGATCGCGGCGGGGCGCGTCATCCACGCGATCCACCCGGCCCATATCCCGCAGACGATCATCACGGCGACGTTCAGCGGCGTCCGGTAGCGGACGATCAGGTCGGCCAGCGGCAGGCGATGTTTCATGTGCGTCTCCTTCGATCGGGGGCGGTGGACGTTACTGGCCGGCGTAGGTCGGCGCCTTGGCGTCGCAGGTCACGGACACCGTCGAGCCGTCCGCGAAATGCAGCCGGAACGGCACCTTCGCGCCGGGCGCGACGGCCTGGCGCGGTTCCTCCAGCATCACGTGATAGCTCTTCGGCTTGAAGGTCAGCGTGCCGTGCGCCGGCACTTCGACGGCGTCGACGTGGACCATCTTCGCGGTGCTGCCGCTCGTTTGTGTTTCATGCAGCATCGCCATCCCGTACGCCGGCGAGTCGAGGCCGGTCAGCGTGATGGGCGCGTCGCCGTCGTTCTTCAGCGTGAAGTAGCCGGACGACGGCACGGTTGCCGGCATCGCGCGGATCCAGCAGTGTTCTGCCTGCACGGCCGGCGCGGCGAACGTGGCGGGGGTTTGCAGCGCCAGCAGTGCGAACAGCAGGCCGGTCGGAATCGAGCGCTTCATGATTGGTTCTCCTGATGGGTAGATGCAGTGAAAAATGGGGCGACGCGGCTGGCACGGAACGCCGATGCGCATCGCGGGCATCATTTCAGCGCGAACGCGTAGTGGCCGTGCGTGCGATGGCCGTCGCTGGCCACCGCGATCCACGCGACCGTGTACGTGCCGGCCGTCAGATGGGTCAGCGCGACCTGCATGCGCTTTCGGTTGCCTGCATCGACGGACGATTTCCCGTCGACGACCGATTGCCCATGGCTGTCGGTGACGGCGATCGAGCTGAATGCGGGTTCGAGCGCTTCGCTGAAGCCGATCGTGACCGCGTGCGGCGCGGTCGAAAGCGTGGCGTTGGCAGCCGGTTCCTGAGTTTTCGGGAGCGCGTGGGCGTGGGCAGCCTGGATGGCGACGAAGCCAAGGGCGGCAAGCGCGCCGCGAACGAAAGAGGGGGTATTCATGGTCGAATGTGCGAGTGGCGAATCGGATGGCGTAACACGGATTCGACGGACGGATGCACGCGTACCCTCGCAGCAGCACCGAGGGCGGCTGGCGTCAGCGCGAACGTGCGCGGCCGGACGTTCGCCCGCGAGCGAATGTCGGCGCGACAGTACGAACCGGAAGTCGCCAGCCGCACGCACGGCACGACGCCGAGCGCAATACGGTGACACATGATCGTCCTTCGAAACGTGACAGGTCGCACACGCCGGCGGCGTGCGCGGGCCACGCGATGCTTGACGGCATCACGGGCATTGACGACGAATCAGGACGCGAACGGAGGGGCGCGCGGTTGCGCGGCCGTGAGCGGCAGCGCGCGGCGCAGGCTGTCGAAGCGGGTCGCTTCGCGATGCTGAATGACGTGCACGTTGGCCGCGAACGTCAGTTCGGGCGCGGGCAGTGCGGGTGTGTGAGCAAGCAGGCTGCAATAGCCGCATGCCTGGAGGTGGGCCGTCAGGCTCTTCTGCGCCGCATCGGCGGCGCGCTTGCCGGTGGCCGGCGCGGCCGTGCAGTAACCGGCCAGCAGCGTATCGACGCGCTGCTGCGTCGCCAGTGCCTGCGAGATCGTCGGCGCGAGCGCCGTCATCAGGATGGCGAGCATCCCGATCAGACTGCCGATCTTCCGGAGGCGACGACTCAGCATGCGATGCGCGGTGACGTACAGGCGACGATGGAGCGGATTATGCCACGCACGTCGATGCGCATGTCGGCACGGACCTGCGGCGTGGCGGCGCGCTACGCGTGCTTCGCCAGGTATTTCGTGATCAGTGTCATCTGCGCCGCCCAGCCCTGGTCGTTCATCTCGCGCGCCTTCGCGCGGCGCGCTTCGATCAACTGGTCGAAGCCCGTTTCGGTGACCGTGAGCAGCGTGCCGCCGGCCTGTGCGGCGAGCGTGAACGTGACGAGCGTCATCGGCTCGGTCGAGTAATCGAAGGTCGGGTCGATCGCGAACGGATGCCAGCGAAACGAGAACAGTTGTTTCGGCTCGACGCGGTCGACGACGATTTCGAACACAGTGCCCGCGTAGGGCTCTTGCGCCTTGGCGACGTCGTCGTCGACGCGGGTCGGCGTGATGCGGCCGAACAGCGGCTGGCCGGCCGCGAACGGGCCGTCGAACGTGACGCCGAACCACTGGCCGAATTCGCCGGAATTGCTGACGGCTTCCCACACGCGGTCGGGCGATGCGTCGAGCTGGGCCTGTTTTTCGATGCGATCGGTTTGCTGGGTCATGACGTTCTCCACTCAGGATCAACCTTTGCAGGACGGCCCGCGCGAGCGCGCCGCGGCTAGTCGAGCATGACCGCGTCGGGCACGTCGAGCACGAGGTCCGACGTCGCGACGGCCACGCACGGCAGCGTATAGCCTTCGGCCTTTTCCTCGCGGCTCAGCCCTGGCCATTCGATCGTGTAGCGTACGCTGCCGCTGACGATCCGGCAAAGGCAGCTTCGGCACGTGCCGTTGCGGCACGAACGCGGCAGCGATACGTGCGCGAACGCGGCGGCTTCGAGCAGCGTCAGTGAATCGGGCGCATCGAAGGTCGCGCCGAGCGGCTCGATGCGCACGAGGGGCAGGTGTTCCGGGTCGGTCATGGCGAAGGCAGGGCGGGCGGCGGTTCGGCGGCAACGCGCCAAGCATACCCGAACGTGCCGGCGGCCGGCGTCGGCCGGCCGCTGGCGTCAATGCCGGCGCAGGTGCCGGTACACGGTATTGCGGGCGAGACCGAGCTCGCGCGCGGCCGCCGATACGTTGCCGCCATGTCGCGCGAGCACGGCGTCGATCACCGCGGCCTGGTGGCTTTGCAGCGTCGTGCCTTCGCGCGTGGCGGCCGATGCGGCCGGCGCTGCGGTGGCGGGCGCTGCCGGTGCGTCGTCGCAATCGAGCCAGAAATCGTCGGGCAAATGGGCGAGCGTGATTTCCGCTTCGTCTTCGGCGAGCATGCCGGCCGTACGCAGCACGTTGGTCATCTGGCGCAGGTTGCCGGGCCAGAGGTGGCGCGTGAACGCGTCGAGCACGTCGGCCGCGATGCGGCGCGGCATCGGTTCGCTGCGCGCGAGCCGCGCGAGAATCCGCTCGACGAGCGCGGGCAGATCGGTGCGTGCGGCGAGCGCCGGCAGCGTGACCGCGAGCCCGTTGATCCGGTAGAACAGGTCTTCGCGGAACGTGCCTTCCGCGATCATCGCGCGCAGGTCGCGGTGCGTCGCGCAGACCACCCGCACGTCGACCGGCACCGCGCGCGCACCGCCGAGCGGCATCACCGCGCGTTCCTGCAGCACGCGCATCAGCCTGACTTGCTGCGCGAGCGGCATGTCGCCGATTTCGTCGAGAAACAGCGTGCCGCCGTCGGCCTGCACGATCTTGCCGGGGCTGCCGCGCTTGCGTGCGCCGGTGAATGCGCCGTCCTCGTAACCGAACAGCTCGGCCTCGATCAGCGAATCGGGCAGCGCCGCGCAGTTGACCGCGACGAACGGGCCGTCCGCGCGCGGCGATGCCTGGTGCAGCGCACGGGCGAGCCATTCCTTGCCGGTGCCGGTCTGGCCGAGGATCAGTAGCGGCAGGTCGCGGCCGCGGATCTTCGCGACGCGTTCGAGCACGGCGGCCATGCGCGCGTCGCCGGTGTCGAGCGTTGCGAACGTGATCGTGTCGGGGTCCGGCGTGCGCACCCGTGCGGCAGGCGCGGGCGGCGTGACGGCGACGGTGGTCTTGTGTGCTTCCGCGAATTCGCAGCGCGCCAGCACGCGTACGCCGGTCGACAGCGTGAGGCGGAACATCGCACCGGGTGCGCGTGCCGCCTGCTGCGCGAGCTGGCCGAAGCGCATGCCGAACAGCGCGTCGCTGGCCTGATGCTGCAGTGCGTCGAACGACGCGCCGAGCTGGAATTGCGCGCTGCGGTTCGCGGCGATCAGCCCGCCGTCGGGGCCGAAGGCGACGAGCCCGGCGAACAGCGAATCGACGCATTCCTCGTGCGCATGAAAGCGCAGCCGCAACGCTTCCGCGCACTGGTTCGCGAACAGGTGGTTCTCGATCAGTTGCGCGGACATCCTTACGAGTGCCAGCGTATGCGGGCTCGAGCCGCGCGGGTCGCCGCTGACGTCGAGCGTGCCGAGCGTGCGGCCGAACGGGTCGAAGATCGGCGCGCACGAGCAGGTGAGGATGTGGTTGGCGCGCAGGAAGTGCTCGGAGCCATGCACTGCGACGGCCTGGCCCGATGCGAGCGCGGTGCCGATCGCGTTGGTGCCGCGCGCGCCTTCCGCCCACGACACGCCGGTGCACAGTGCGACGCGGTTGGCTTTCTCGATGAAGTCCGCGTCGCCGATGCTGTGCAGGATCACGCCGTCGGCGTCGGTCAGCAGCACGAGGCTTTGCGTGTCGGCGATCTGCGCGTGGAGGTTCTCCATCACCGGGCGCGCGTGCGAGAACAGTGCGTGATTCGTGTCGAGCAGTTCGCGCAGTGCGAGGCGCGACAGCGGCGAGAAATCCGGGCGTTCGTGCGCGCGCAGGCCGACCGCGGTCGAACGCGCATGCGCCTGCGCGAGCAGGTCGGTGCGACCCGCGGTGGCGGGCAGCACGAAGGGTTGCGGCATGACTTGTCTCCTGTCGGTCCCAGTTAGCGCTTCAGCGCTTACTGGGACCCCATGCTTCGCGGTCGACCCGAGTTGGCGCTTTAGCGCCTGCTCTGGTCCCATGCTCCGCGGTCGAGCCCGGTGAGCATTTCAACACTCACTCCGGGCCCATGCTCCTCGAAATCGGCCGATCCGGCGCACGCCTCCGCACCGAAATCCTCTACGGATTCCCGCCTTCGCGTGCGGCGCACCATCGGTGTGCGAACGGCAACCATCCGGGTACGCATCATCATACAAGCGCCGCGTACGAAGCGCGACCGCGAACAAAATCCCCTTGCTTTTAAATGCCCGCCTGCAATGATGGAAATGGAACACGCACGCGCCGTGTTCCGCATTGCAACATGCATGCGACGCGACATGCATCCGTTCGGGAGACGCATCATGGTTCGGACGGAACTGAGAGTCGTGCTGGCGGCCATTGCCACCTTCATCATGCTGGGGGGCATCGCCGTGGCGATCCACGGGCTGCTGTTCGATCTGACCGATGCGGTGCGATACGGGGCGGCCGCGATTGCGGTGGGTGCCACGACGGCTGCCATCGCGCTCAACGTCTGGCCGAACGATCCTCACTGACGCCGGTTTCCGAAACGGTGCCGGATGCCGCGCTGATCTGAGGAAATGCGCGTCGTAACGACGCACGCGGAATATTTGTCTCCTGCGCGAAACCGTCTAAAGTGGAAATCAACCGGCATGCATTGCCCGCGCCTATCCCCGCGGGCGGCGCCTCCGCCGGCGAGCCCGCGTACACTTCGTCCGGCCGGTAGCGGACGACGGACGCGGTCATTCGTTTTCTACCGGTCGAGGCGGCTCCCATGCAGATCCATTTCACGAACGAGAAGCCCGAGTATTCGGGGCGCGACCTGATGCTGGCGTTCACGGCGTTGGTCAATGGCGAGCGGGTCCAATGTCAGATCACCGCCGAGGCGCTGGAAGATCACTTCGGCGCGGCGTCGCCGCGCTTCGAGGACATGGTCGGTGCATTCGACCAGCACCGCGATCGTATCGAGGCGGCTGCGCGACGCCTGCTGTCCGAGACGCGCGCGCAGTGCGTGACGCTGCGCAGCGGCTACGTCCGCTTCTATGAGGCCAACTGGCGCGGATGACACGACGTTCGTCTTGCGGCGCGCGTCGCTGAACGCTGCGCATGCGAAGACGTTGCCTTTCACGCAATGCCGTTCGGTGGGGCCGGGCGGCATTTTCGTAGTCGGTACGTTCGTGCGTGCCAGTTCGTCAGGATCGCATAGGAATCGTGCAAAAACAGAAACGCCACCCGAAGGTGGCGTTTTTTCATCGGGCATCATGCCGCGCGCCGAAGCGCCGCCGTCATTCGCTGCCGAGATAGAAGAAGCGGAACAGGAACACGGCTGCGATGAGCCACACGATCGGCTTGACCGAGCGGGCCTGGCCGGTCAGCAGCTTGAGGCCGCCGTACGCGATGAAGCCGAATGCCACGCCGTTCGCGATCGAGTACGTGAACGGCATCAGGAGTGCGGTCAGCGCGGCCGGCACGGCTTCCGTGGCATCGTCCCACGGCACCTCGACCATCTCGCGCAGCATCAGGCACGACACGTACAGCAGCGCCGGTGCCGTCGCGTAGGCCGGCACGACGCCGGCGAGCGGCGCGATGAACAGGCACGCGAGGAACAGCACCGCGACGGTGATGGCCGTCACGCCCGTGCGGCCGCCGGCCTGCACGCCCGACGCGCTTTCGATATACGCGGTGGTCGACGACGTGCCGAGCACCGAGCCCGCGACGATCGCCGTGCTGTCGGCGAGCAGCGCCTTGTTCAGGCGGTTCATCTTGCCTTCGACGAGCAGGCCCGCGCGGTTCGCGACGCCCATCAGCGTGCCCGTCGCGTCGAACAGCTCGACGAGGAAGAACACGAGGATCACGTTGATGATGCCGGTCGACAGCGCGGCGCCGATGTCGAGCTTGAACAGCGTCGCGTCGATCGACGGCGGCGCGGAGAACACGCCGTGGAACTGGTTGTCGCCGAAGAAGAACGACAGGACCGTGACGCCGATGATGCCGATCAGGATCGCACCGCGCACGCGCAGGTGGTCGAGCGTGACGATCGTGAAGAAGCCGACGATCGCGAGGATCGTGTCGTGCTTGTGCAGGTCGCCCAGCGTGACGAGCGTGGCCGGGTTGCCGACGATCACGCCCGACGTCTTCAGCGAGATGATGCCGAGGAACAGGCCGATACCCGCGGTGATCGAGATCCGCAGCGATTTCGGAATGCCGTTGACGATCGCCTCTCGTACGCGGAACAGCGTGACGAGCAGGAACAGGCAGCCGGAGATGAACACCGCGCCGAGCGCGGCCTGCCACGTGAAGCCCATCCCCTTGACCACCGTGTACGCGAAATACGCGTTCAGGCCCATGCCGGGCGCGCATGCGATCGGATAGTTCGCGTACAGCCCCATGATGAGCGACGCCAGCGCCGCGACGAGGCAGGTCGCGACGAACACGGATTCCTTCGGCATGCCGGCGTCGCCGAGGATCGCGGGGTTGACGAAGATGATGTAGGCCATCGTCAGGAACGTGGTGACGCCCGCGAGTATTTCGGTGCGGAAGTCGGTGCCGGCTTCAGCGAAGCCGAAATACCGCTTGATGGATTCCATGAAGGCGTTTCTCCGGTCGGTTGTCGTGTTGCTTGTTGTGCCGAATTGTTGTAAAGGCAGCGCGGCCGGCCTACTGTAACCAGCCACTATTGCCCGGCTATCGGCGGATTGTAATAGCGCGGATAGCTCGGACGATATAGTTGGAGGGCACGATCGAAAGATCGATCGGCTGCCTGCGCGCGAACGGTCTGGCAGCCCGGCCGCGCGACGAAGGCGCGCATTTTACCGGTTCGCGCGGAACGGGCCGGCAGAAATGGCTGAAACGGGAGCGGGATGCGCGAACGACGCCGACGCCGGCCGATGCGTGCGCAACGGCGTGCAAGGCGGCACGCGCGGTCGATCACGCGGCGTGGGTGCGGGACGATGACATCCGACTGAAACGGCGCGCCCGCATGCTGCACGAACGCGGGGCAGGCGGCGCGTGCGCGCGAACGCACGTGCGAGGCCGGTCCGGATGCCCGGCAGCGGCGTGCAGCGGCCATTCGTCAGTCCAGACGGGTGCAGATATCGGGCTATCGTGCGCCGAAGCCGTCCCGCCCGCAACTGTCATTTCGTGATGCGGGGGCGACTGTGGTTTCTGTGTAAAAGATTGCAAGACCCCATCGCGTAAACCGGCAAGTCTTTCTAGGATAGATACACCGCGCATGCACACGCCGGCCAGTAATTGCCGACGCGGGGGAGTCGCAGTCCGTGCAGGCCAGGCGGTGAAGTGCGGTCAAGGCCGTTGCGTGTTCGGGCAGGCACGGCCGCTTGCGATTGCCCGATGCGGGTTCGTCCGTAATCACGGAGGTCAGCATGTTGAACTGGATCAGCCGTTGGGCGATGCGACACGCCCCCACGCCGGAAAAAACCGCTGCGTCGATGCTCGTGACGGCGCGCATGGAACTGTTCGCAGCCGAACAGCGCGTCATCGACGCGAAATTACAAGCGGATTACTGGCGTACACGTGTGTCATTCCTGGAAGAGGTGCAGAAGCAGGGCATCGATCCCTGGGTGACCTCGCAGGCAGCGCAACGTCCCGACCTCGAGTCCACTCCCCGGAGCACGGGCCCGCGTCTCGCCGCCAGCACCTGATGCACCTGCTGCATCCCGTCGCTGCGCACGGCGCGCGATCGGTCGCGGCACGCACTGGCGTGCCGCGTCATTGAAAGCGCACCCGCGATGCGATAGCGCGTCGCGGGTGCGTGCATTTCCTCGATTCAGTCGTTCAGCAACGTTTCTATGGCGGGTGCGGAAACCGCACCGGACGTCATGCGGCCGTTCGCGTTGAACAGCGTCGGCGTGCCGCGCAGGCCCAACGCAAGGCCGAGCGCGCGGATCTGCGCGAGCGGTGCGGCGCACGTGCCGGCGGCAGGTTGCACGTTGTCGATCATCCACGCTTTCCACGCCGCATTCCTGTCATCCGCGCACCAGATGCCGCGCGCATGCGCGGCGGCCTGCGGATGGAGTCCCTCGAGCGGATAGAGGAAAGTGTGAATGGTCACGTTGTCGATCCGTTCAAGCGTGCGCTCCAGTCTTTTGCAATAGGAACAATCCGGGTCGGAGAAGACGTAGAGCGTCCGCTTGCCGTTGCCGCGGACCGTCTGGATCGCGTGGGCGCGCGCCATCGACGCCAGAACCGCGCCGGTGTCGCGCGCCGCAATGCGGGTGCCGGGGGCCAGCGTGATCGCGCCGGAAGACGCCGCTGGCGCGCCGTGACTTGCCGGTGCGGGCGCCGCGTTCACGATGGAGGGGAGGCTCGCGAGCAGGCTCGAAAGCACGGTCAACCGGAGCAGCATTCGTTGTGTCATGTTGATTCGGTATGCGAATAATTGGGGAGATCCGCACACCGCGTACGTACGTGAGAAACGAGTGCGAGTCCGGTTCAGTGCATGCCGTGAACGCGTCGGCGATGCCCGGCCGAGCGGGCATCACGCCGGCTTGCCCGGGCACGCGCACGGCGCTCAGTGGCCGGCTGCTTCCGCGCTTGCCTGGTCGCTCGCCTGGTCGCTGGTCTGTTGCTGGGCAGCGGGCGCGTCGTGGTCAGGATCGTCGCAGGCGACGGCGTTGCCGCTGACGGCGAATGCTGCGGCGAGAGCAAGTATCACTCGGGATGCGTTCATCAGATAATCTCCGGTTTCGATGGTGGGAACGCCTTCTCGGGTGACACAAGGCGTTCGGGATACGTAGTGTGTCCACGCCGCATCGATGCGACCAACTTCCTGAAGAGAATCTCAATACGCGGGTGCTTTCGGTCCCTTGTTCCCGCTGGCGCGAGCGTCGCGTGCGGCTGACGGGCAACGTGCTTGCGCGGCGCGTCGTGTTCTTCGTTCGATTCACTGGACCGGACGGACGGCGCGCAACCTCGAAAAAAGGCCTCGGCCGTTTCCGGCGAGGCCTGGTGTGACGGGCGGCGGTACCCATCGGCGCGCTGACGCGCCGGCGCCATCGATGACGCACCGTTTCGTGCCTGTGCCCGGCGATGGATCGCGATGGCAATGAGCGCGAACACAGGCACGCGAGCGCGTGCGTCGCCGCGCGGCGGCGTCAATGACAATATTCGACGCGGGCGCGGGTCACGCGTCGCGTTGCGCGAGCCCGTTCACGAGCAGCTCGGACAGCAGGCCCGTCATCCCTTCCGGGTGCGTGGCCGCGCGGGCCTTGAGCTGTTCGACGAGGTCGGCATTGAGCTTGCAGGCGAACGGCACGAGGCCCTGTTCCTGGTCGAGCTTGCGCTGCGCGCGGCGGTCGAGCTTGGTGGCTTCTTCGGCGCCCTTGCCGAAACGCGCGGAGCTGGATTGCTTCAGCGCGTGCGTCAGCTTGAGCGCCTTGTTCTTTTCGAGATCGGTTTTCTTCATGGCCATCGCGGCACCTCCGGGAAATGAAGCCGCGATTGTACGCATTTCGGCGGGCGCCGCCCGCCGAGCCGGCAGGAAACCCGTTCAGGCACCCTTCGTCGTGCCCCAGTTGCCGCCGTGCGCGGCCGCCTGCGCGGCCGGCGAGCGGGCGAGATAGGCGAGCGCCTGTTCGGTCGAGCCTTCGTGGTGCGGCGTATAGCCCGGCTTGAAATAGCGCAGCGCCGCGCCGATCACCTTCCAGAACGACGGCAGGTGCCCGCGCCGCGAGCCTTGCCACCACGCGAGCACGAAACCCGGGTAGCGGCCGGCGGCCGGGTCGCGCCGGTACATGAACTTCGCGCCCGTCGTGATGTAGTAGAGCAGCAGCAGGATCACGAACGCCATGTGCACGCAGCGCTCCGGATAGGTGCCGCCCAGGTGCCGGTAGATGTCGAACGCGACCGTGCGGTGCTCGACTTCCTCGGCGCCGTGCCAGCGCAGCAGGTCGACCATCGTCGGGTCGGCACGGCCTTCGTCGAGCCCGTGCGCGTTGAGCACCCAGTTGCCGAGATAGCCGAAGAAATGCTCGAGCGACGCGATCACCGCGAGCTGCTGGCGCAGCCAGAAACGCGTGTGGCCGATCTTCAGCCCGAGCGGCTGTTCGCCGAGCACGCGCGTGAAGAGGCGATTGAGCTTCTGCGTGAACGGCTTCGTGTCGATCCCGTGCCGGTCGTAGTAGTGCTTGAGCACGCCGCCGTGCGAACGCGAATGGACGGCTTCCTGCCGCAGGAAACCTTCGGCCTCGTCGCGCAGGCGCGCATCGGTGATCAGCGGCAACGCCTTGTTGTACACGCGGCAGAACCACAGTTCGCCTTCCGGGAACAGCAGGTTCAGCGTGTTGATGATGTGCGTGCTGCCCGGGTCGTTCGGCACCCAGGTAACCGGCGTGTCGCTGAAGTCGAACTTCACGTGCCGGGCCTTGATCTTGTGATAGTCGGCGGTATCGGTCATCTGTGTCTCCCTGTGCGGCGCGATGCGCCGTCAATGCGATGCCATGCTGACGCGGGCGATCATCCGGCCGAGCCACGGCATGAAGCGGCCGACGAAGCGCATCGCGTGCGCCTCGCCGCCGACCGCGACGACGGGGCGGTTGCGCAGCACGCCGTCGACCATCGCCTGCGCGACGGTTTCGGGCTTCAGGCCGCGCATCTGGTACAGCTTCGTCGCGCGCTTGCGCAGCCGCGCTTCGTCCTGTGCGTTGGCGCCCGCGTATTGCGTCGACGCCATGATTCCGGTCTCCGCGAAGCCGGGGCACACGGCCGTCACGCCGATGCCTTGTTCCGCGAGTTCCGCGCGCATGCATTCGCTGAGCATCAGCACGGCAGCCTTCGTCGTCGCATACGCGGGCAGGTCGCGCGACGGCCCGAACGCGGCGGCCGACGCGGTGTTGACGATGTGCCCGCCGGTGCCGCGCGCGGCCATCTGCTGCGCGAACAGCCGCGAGCCGTGGATCACGCCCCACAGGTTCACGTGCAGGATGCGTTCCCAGTGCCGCGTGCTCGTGTCGAGGATGCCGCCGGCCATGCCGATGCCCGCGTTGTTGATCACGACGTCCGCGCCGCCGAGTTCGCTGCCGACCCACGTCGCCAGCGCTTCCATTTCATCGGCGGACCCGACGTCGACCCGCTTCGCGTGCGCTTGCGCACCGATGAGCCCGATCAGCAGCGCGGTGCGTTCGGCGCTCGCGAGATCGATGTCGCACGCGACGATCGTCGCGCCTTCGCGGGCGAACGCGAGCGCCGCACAGCGGCCGATGCCGCTGCCCGCGCCGGTCACCACCGCGACCTTGCCGCTGAAGCGGCCGCTCGTGGCGCGGCGGCGCGCGTTCGCGAGCGCGGGCGGTTCATTGCCCGATTCGACCGCGTCGATCAGTTGCCCGGCGAGCGCCGCGAAGCGCGCCGGATCGGCGAGCGGCAGCCAGTGGCCGGCCGCGACTTCACGGCGGTAGTACTGCGGCACCCAGCGCGACAGGTTCTCGGACAGCGCCGGGCTTACGTATTTGTCGCCGAGCGGCACGATCGTCTGCACCGGCGCATGCGCGTGGCGTTCGCGCGGCGCGAACAGGCAGCGGATGAAGTTCGCGCGATACAGGCGCACACCGCGCGCGCCGTCGTCGGCTTGCGTCGGGCGCGGCATGACGGGCGTCTTCTCGAGCCGGCGCAGCAGGCGCGGCCATGCGCGGCCGAGCCACAGCCGCCAGCCGAGTTCGGGGATGAACGGCAGGTGGAACAGGTACACGTACCACGACCGCGCGAGCTGGCCGCCGAGCTTGCCGAGCGACGCGGGTGTCGGGTGCAGCACGCGTTCGCGCAGCCAGAAGCCGACGTGGTCGAGGCACGGCCCCGAGCACGACGTGTACGACGCGATGCGGCCGGCGAGGCGCGGATCGGTGACGAATTCCCAGCCCTGGATCGAGCCCCAGTCGTGCGCGACCAGGTGCACGGCGCGGCCGGGGCAGAGCGCGTCGATCACCGCGACGAAGTCGTCGGTCAGCTTCGCGAGGTGGTAGTCGGCCGTGCGCTTCGGCACGCCGGACAGGCCCGCGCCGCGCACGTCGTACGCGATCACGTACGACGTGCGCGCGAGCAGCGGCGCGACGTGCTGCCAGACGCTGCTGTCGTCGGGGTAGCCGTGCACGAGCACGACCGGCGAGCGGGCCGGGTCGCCCCAGGTCTTGACCGCGAGCGTCAGGTCGCCGGAGGCGACCGCCGTTTCGCTGTGAACCGATTCGAACAGGGCCAGCGGTGCTTCGTCGGAAAGAGGCTGCATCGTGAGTCCGTCGTTCAGGGAGTCGGGAGGATGGGCGCGTTCGGGTCAGGCGGCGGCCGGCACGGTCGCGACGGCCTGCATCCGCTCGGCCTGGCGGCGCTGCCAGCGGCGCACGTGCGGCAGGTCTTCGTCGAGCCAGTACGCGTCGTCTTCGGTGATGACGAGCAGCTCTTCGAATTTCGCGCCGACGCCGGCGAAGCCGAGATGCGGCTCGACGGCCCACAGGCCCGGCACCGGCGCATGCTCGGAGCGGCGGTCGATCGACCACAGCGGCGACCAGCCTTGCTGCTTCGCCGCGCGGCCCTGGTCAAGCAGCAGGTTGCGCGTCGCGTTCAGCCCGAAGCGCGCGACGAAGCGCGGCTTCGACAGCTTGTGGATCTTCGCGACGCGGTGCGCGAGCACCTTGAACGGATAGGCCTTGTGGCGCGGCTCGACACCCTGGCGGCGGCACAGCGCGTCGACTTCCTGCGCGACCTCGGCCATCGGCCGGCGCGCCTTCACGAGCCGCACGATCATGTCGCGGTGATCGATCAAATCGTCCTGCAGCTGTTCGAGGATCGGGTTGTGGCCGAGGCAGTGCGCGTAGCCAACGTCGGCCACGATGCCGTCGAGCACCGGCGCGACGTCGAGGATCACCGGCATGTCGGTTTCGAGCTGCCGGTTGCTCGGGAAGAACGCGAGATTGAAGCCGCCCAGGTGCTTGAGGCCCGAGAAGCCCTCGAACGCGGTGCGGTCGCCGAACCACGCGAACGGCTTGTGCAGCCAGTCGTGCACGCCGTTGTCCTGCAGCCATTCGGTCAGCAGGCGCGCGGCTTCCTTTTCGGTGATGCCGGGGTAGAGCATCGCGCCGACGGTTTCGACGCAGCGGTACGCCAGCTGCTGGACCGCGCGGAATTGCGGCAGCTCGTCGAGGTGGACTTCCGGCAGCGGGGGATGGTCGGCCATGATGCGTCTCCGTTGGGGGTGCTGATCCGGAATGCGCCCGCCGGCATCACCGGCGCGGGTTATTCAGTCAGCATTTAATGTGTCATTGAGCGATGTAAAGATCATAGACGGTTCCGGGACGCGCGCCAGCCCCCGAGGGTGAGGATTTGTCCTAATGAAGGGCCGAAGTGGAGTGGAAACTCTAGATTTCCGGAAGTTGGGCCGGACGGCCCCCTGCGCAGCCGTCCGGGTCGGGACACTGACCGGGATTGTCACGCGCCGTCTTCCGGCGCCGGCCCGGATGGCCGCGTGCGCGGCCGCCTTGCGACGGCGCGACATGTCGCGCCGGATCAACTCCCCGTCGTGTCGCGACGTGACGCTGTCAAATTGCCGAAATAATTTCGTCACATCATTCGCCCCCGGTTCGGAGCCGTCCCGGCTTCGCCGCGCCGATCAGCGGCCGGTGCGCGGTGAGCCGCGCGGGATAGCGACTGAAACCGATTCGACATTTCCAGGGAGAGAGACCATGCAACGCCGCCAGTTCATGAATACCCTTGCCGCGGCGACCGCCGCGACATCGCTGATGCTCAAGGCCGGCACGGCCGGCGCGAAGAGCGCAGCCGTGCCGGATGCGCTGGACCCGGGCCGCTGGTCGCCGTTCAACGCCGCGCGCCTGCAGGCGGTGCTCGACCAGCATGGCGTCGCGAGCGCGCACTACGACGACAAGCGCCGCCCGTACGCGGTGTTCGACTGGGACAACACGTGCATCATGAACGACTGCGAAGAGGCGCTGCTGATGTACCAGATCAACCATCTGCAGTACAAACTGACGCCAGCCGAATTCGTCGACGTGATGTGGAAGGACGTGCCGAAGGGCGCCTTCATGAAGGACTACGCGACGGTGGACGGCAAGCCGGTGACGATGGAAGACCTCGCGGCCGACGTCGAATCCGACTATCGCTGGCTTTACGCGAACTACCAGGGATTCGGGGGCGACAAGAGCCTCGACGAGATTCGCGAGACCGATCAGTTCAAGGATTTCCGCGCGAAGCTGTACTTCATGTACGACGCGATCTGCGACACGCATCCGCTTGAGATCGGCTACAAGTGGATCATCTATTTCTACAAGAATATGACGACCGCCGAGCTGCAGGCGATGGCGGAAGCGTCGAACAACTACGGCATCGGCGATGCGTTGCGCAAGGTCCGTTACGAAAGCCCGAAGACGCTGCCGGGCAAGGCCGGCGTGGTGGCCGACACGCATTTCCACGGCATTCGCATTCACGAGGAAATCCGCGCGGTGATGCATACGCTGCGCGCCAACGGCATCGACGTGTACGTCAGCACGGCATCGCTCGATGATGTCGTGCGTGTGTTCGCCGGCAATCCGAACTATGGCTACGGCGTGCCGCCCGGGAACGTGATCGGCTTGCGTCTCGACATGCGGGACGGCAAGTACACGAGCACGTATCCGGCCGGCTGGCATTTCAACTGGGGGCCCGGCAAGACGGTGGGCATCCGCAACGTCCTTGCGTCGAAGAAGGGTTATGGCCCGCTGCTGGTGTTCGGCGACAGCGACGGCGACGCGTGGATGCTGCGCGACTTCAAGGACACCGCGGCCGGCGTGATCGTCAACCGGATGAAGAAGGGCGAGATCGGCGCGGACAGCAAACTCGCGGCCGAACAGATCGGCAAGTCGGACGCGCGCTTCCTGCTGCAGGGCCGCGACGAGCACACGGGCCTGATGATCCCGGACGAGAAGTCGATCAAGTACGGCAAGACCGAGCGCAAGCTGCTGGCTTGACGCGCGCCGGGCGCTGGACGCTGGGCGGTTGCGGCCCAGCGTCCAGCGGAATCGACTGCCGCGCCGCGCGGGCCGGAAACGAGCGTCTCAGCGCTCGCGTGGCGCGCCCAACCGCTCCAGCAACGCCCCCAGCAGATCGACCGGGAGCGGAAACAGCAGTTCGCCTTCCGTACGAGAGGCGGGGATCGGCGCGGCGCGCGTGCACGGTCGACCGCGAGTGGGCGCGTCGTGGAATCCGGAAATGGGTCGGAACAGGAAGTAGGCCTGGAAATAAAAAAGGACGCTTGCGCGTCCTTTTGCCGTCTGAAGTGTTGCGCATCGTCGAGAGGCGTCCCCAGCGTTTTCATCGAGGATGCTAGCGAAGTATCGACGGGATGTCAAAAGGCCTCGCGCCGAAAACGGTGCAGCGCGTTGCATCCGCCCTGAACTCACTGCCACGCCGGCGTCGCATGCCAATCGGTCGTGAAGCCGAGATGTGTCGCCGGGTCCACGTGCTCACACCCCGTCAACGTTGCTCGCAAGGTTTCGCGCCATTCGCCGCCATGACCGAGCGGGTCGAGCAGGGCCTTCATCATCGTCGCGCGGGCGTAGAACGTCTCGGGGCGGGGCATTTCCGGGGCATATCGGACAAGACTTCGCCCGGCTGGCTTGGCGGGGGGCGATACCGTCAGCTTCATTCCCCAAAGCCGAGCGTGGTGAGCGCACGCATTGCGCAAGTCGGTGAGCGATTGCAGCCAGCTGGTGAGCACCGTATCCGGGATGTCCGGCCACACGTGGCGCCCGGCGACCTTCCGGTCGTGAGTCGAGAGCGCGCTGAAGATCCGGGACAACGCGCCCAGGCTCAACCGCTCACAGACCAGCCAGATCGGCGGCAGGTCGGGGCTGGCGTAGGTTCGATAGTAGTGAGTCAGTGCCGAGCCTTTCCGCGTTTCGCATTCCCGGGCGATCTGATCCAGAATGCGCGCGTAGTGGCGCAGGTCGGCGAAACGGTCCCGCTCGACATACCAGTGGCTGCCGTAGTCGATTGCGAGGGGATTGCTCAGTGCAGCGCGCAACGCAACCTCGATGCGCTCGATCGCGTCCATCGTGACCGAGCGCAGACGTCGATCGAAGGCGTAGAGTTCAACGACGTCGGAGAAACGGGTTCGAGGCCAGAACCGCTTGGTGGCGGGGTTCTGAAACCGGCGCATGTAGACCAGCAGCCGGAAATGGCCGATCGACCGAAGCATTCGCAAATTCGCGGGACGATCGTCGATGCGCAGGCCGCGCTGCCACAGTCGATGCAGTGTCTCCTCGGCACTGAGGGCCACCTTGGCATAGGCCCTGGTTGGCGTTGCCGATACTGTCTTCCTTGTCCGAGTCTTGCCCATCGTCGATCCGTACTGCCATGCATGCGGATCTCGTTGTATACGCCAACGGAGCGTGAGCTGCCATCTTCCATACCATTTGGCCGATGAGGTTGCGCCGGTCGCTATCGAGCCTGTCGTCCCTCGCTCGGCGGGTCCTGGGGTATCCGAATGTCTGCCTCACCCCTCCCGCTTCCCCCCCAACCGCTCCAGCAACGCCCCCAGCAGATCGACCGGCAGCGGAAACACGATCGTCGAGTTCTTGTCCGCCGCGATCGTCGTCAGCGTCTGCAGGTAGCGCAGCTGCATCGCCTGCGGCTGCAGCGCGAGCCGTTGCGCGGCCTGCAGCAGTTTCTCCGACGCCTGCAGTTCGCCTTCCGCATGAATCACCTTCGCGCGCCGCTCGCGCTCGGCCTCGGCCTGCCGCGCGATCGCGCGGATCATCGTCTCGTTCAGGTCGACGTGCTTGATCTCGACCGTCGACACCTTGATCCCCCACGCATCGGTCTGCGCGTCGAGCGTCTTCTGGATGTCGGCGTTCAATTGCTCGCGCTCGGCGAGCAGCGCGTCGAGTTCGTGCTTGCCGAGCACCGCGCGCAGCGTCGTCTGCGCGAGCTGGCTCGTCGCCTCGAAGAAGCGCGCCACCTGGATCACGGCCTTCTCCGGATCGACCACGCGGAAATACACGACCGCATTGACCTTCACCGACACGTTGTCGCGCGTGATCACGTCCTGTGCGGGCACGTCGAACACGACGGTGCGCAGGTCGATCCGCACGACCTGCTGGACGATCGGGATGATCAGCACGAGCCCCGGCCCCTTCACCTTCCAGAAGCGGCCGAGCATGAACACCACGCCGCGCTCGTACTCGCGGAAGATGCGGATCGACGACGCGACGAGCACCACGACGAAGACGATCAGGATGCTGCTGAAGCCGAACGTGAAACCGATCATGAAGGTTCTCCCTGGTGTTGTTCTCGATGGGGTTCCTGCCCCGGCACGTCGTAGAGCGGGGCGACGGTGAGCAGCAGCCCGTGGCGGCCGGTGACGCGCACGCGGCAGCCCGCGGCAAGCGGCGCACTGCTGGCCACGCGCCAGCGCTCGCCGCGCACGCGCGCCCAGCCGGCGGCGGACGGCGCGGCGCCGGCCGCAGCGTGCGGCTGGTCGGCCAGCAGGCCGTCGTCGAGCACCTCGCCGATGCTGCCGACCATCGCCTCGGCGCCCGTCACGACCGGGCGGCGGCGCGCGCGCAGCGCGACGCTCGATACGCCCGCGACGAGCAGCCCGCCGCCGAGCGCGAGACTCGCGATCACGGGCCACGGAATCCCGTAGCCGGGCACGTCGGTGTCGATCAGCATCAGCGCGCCGATCGTGAACGACACGATCCCGCCGAACCCGAGCACGCCGAAGGTCGGCAGGAACGCCTCGGCGACCAGGCAGCCGAGACCGAGCAGCACGAGGCCGAGGCCCGCATAGCTGATCGGCAGCAGTTGCATCGCGAACAGCCCGACCAGCAGGCAGATCGTGCCGGCGACGCCCGGCAGCACGAAGCCGGGGTTCGCGAACTCGAAGAACAGGCCGTAGATGCCGATCGTCAGCAGGATCAGCGCGACGTTCGGGTCGGCAATGATCGCCAGGAAGCGGCTGCGCCAGTCGGGCTCGACCACGACGAGCGGCGCATGCGCGGTCGCGAGCCGCACCGTGCCGGCGGTGGTCGTCGCGCTATGGCCGTCGAGCTGGCGGGCGAGATCGGCCGGATCCTGCGCGATCAGGTCGACCACATGCTGCGCGCGCGCCTCGCTCGCCGACAGGCTCACGGCCTCGCGCACCGCGCGCTCGGCCCATTCGGCATTGCGCCCGCGCAGTTGCGCGAGGCCGCGGATATACGCGGAGGCGTCCTGCATTGCCTTGCGGATCTCGGTCGATTGCGTATCGGTCGGCAGCGCGGCTTGCGAAGCGGCCGCATCGGACGCCCCCGACGCCCCCGAGGTGCCGCCCGGCATCCGCGGTGCCGCAGGATTCCCGCCCGGCGGCGCGGCGCCGCCGATGCCGAACTGCACGGGCGACGCCGCGCCGAGATTGGTGCCGGGCGCCATTGCCGCGAAGTGGCTGGCATAGACGATGTAGGTGCCCGCGCTCGCGGCCCGCGCGCCGCCCGGCGCGACGAACGCGGCGACCGGCACCGGCGAGCCGAGGATGGCCTTGATGATCTGCCGCATCGACGTGTCGAGGCCGCCGGGCGTGTCGAGCTGCAGGATCGCGAGCGGCGCGTGCTGGCGGGCCGCGCGGTCGAGCGAGCGCACGATGAAATCGGCGCTGGCCGGGCCGATCGCGCCGTTGATCGGGATCACGACCACCGGGCGGGCGGCGGCGGGGGCTTCGGCAGGCGACGGTGCAGCGACAGCGGCGCACACGACGAGCAGCGCCGCGAACAGCGCGGCGCGCGCGACCCGCGCGGACAGCGGGTGACGAGGGTGGCCGCCGGGCGTGGCAGGCGCCGGCGACGGCCCGTGACGATGAAAGTGCATCGCGGCGTCCGGGCGGCGCGCGGCCGCGTGCCGTCCGGCTGGCGGAAAGGGCCTGGGCCCGATGCTTAAAGATTAGGCGGTTTCGGCACAAAGCGCGAAGCGACAGCCGTGCCGGCCGGCTTCAGCTCGCGCCGCCGTCCCGCGCGAGCACTTCGTCGCGGTAGTCGGCGGGGCTGCGCCCGCTCCATTTGCGGAACGCGCGGTAGAACGCGCTCGGTTCCGCGAAACCGGTCGCGGCGGCGACATCGGCGATCGTGCGCGCGGGGTCCGCCAGCGCCTCGAACGCGAGATCGCGCCGCAGCGTGTCCTTGATCGACTGGTACGCGTGGCCTTCCTGGTGCAGCTTGCGGCGCAGTGTGGCCTCGGCCACATGCAGCCGCGCGGCCATCCCGCCGGCGCCCGGCCACGCCGCGGGCGGCATCCCGCGCAGCACCGCGCGCACGCGCTGCGCGAGCGCGTTCGGGTTGCGGTACTTGACGATGAAGCTGGCCGGCGCGTTGCGCAGGAACGCCTTGAGCGTCTTCGCGTTTTGCACGACCGGCAGCGTCGCGAATTCGGGATCGAAATCGACATACGAATCGGGCTCGTTGAAGCGCATGTCGTCACAGAACATCGACGGGTATTCGTGGTCGGCGGGTGGCGTGTCGCAGCGGAAGCTCGCATGCAGCAGCGGGATGCGCCGCCCGATCAGCCAGCAGGTGAGCCCGTACACGATGATGAAATAGGTCGCGTACGTGAACATCGCCGGCGTCGCGCCGTTGTTGCGGTGCACGAAGCGCAACCGCACGCGCTGCGGAGTCGCGTCGAGCTCCGCGTGCAGATCGTCGAGCACGCAGTGCATGAAATTCACCGCGCGCGCCATCGCGTGCAGGCCGTCGCGCGCGGACAGCGCCGCCTGGCTCATCGCGATGAAGCTGCCGCTGCGCATGGGGTGGCGATCCTGCCCGAAAAACTCGTCGTCGAGCGTGCGCGCGATCGCGTTCCACAGCGCGCCGTATTGTTGCGCGGACACCCGTGCGCGCGGCTGCCCGAGCAGCGCGGGCGCGATGCCGGCCTGCGCGAGCAGCGGCTCGGCCGCGACGCCGCGCCGGGTCGCGAGCGCGACGCTGTAAGCGACGAGGCTGATCGCGACGGTTCCCTTGTCTTCCTGCTTCATCCGTGCCGCCGGTGTGGCAAAAACGCTCAGTGTAAATGAGCGACGCGAGCATCGAACAGTCGCGCGGGCTTGCCTACACTTGTTGCATCGAAACGCAAGGACGGTCGCGCCCGGCGGCCGCGGGAGACAGCAGCACCATGGACGAGCTTTACACCGAAGACCAGCGGATGATCCGCGACGCCGCGCGCGCGTTTGCCACCGAGATGCTGGCGCCGAACGCGGCGCAGTGGGACCACGACGCGCACCTGCCCGACGCGATCGTCGCGCAGCTCGGCGAGCTCGGCCTGCTCGGGATGATCGTGCCGCAGGAGCTGGGCGGCTCGTATACGGACTACGTGGCCTACGCGCTGGCGATGGAAGAGGTCGCCGCCGGCGACGCCGCGTGCGCGACGATGATGAGCGTGCACAACTCGGTCGGCTGCGGGCCGATCCTCGGCTTCGGCACGCCGGCGCAGAAGGATCGCTGGCTGGCCGACATGGCGTCCGGCCGCGTGATCGGCGCGTTCTGCCTGACCGAGCCGCACGCCGGCTCCGAGGCGAACAACCTGCGCACGCGTGCGGAGTTGCGCGACGGCAAATGGGTGCTGAACGGCGCGAAGCAGTTCGTGACCAACGGCCAGCGTGCCGGCGTGGCGATCGTTTTTGCCATGACCGACCCGGAAGCCGGCAAGCGCGGCATTTCCGCGTTCCTGGTGCCGACCGACACGCCGGGCTTCATCGTCGGCAAGCCCGAGAAGAAGATGGGCATCCGCGCGTCGGATACGTGCCCGATCACGTTCGAGAACTGCGCGATTCCGGAAGAGAACCTGCTCGGCAATCGCGGCGAAGGCCTGAAGATCGCGCTGTCGAACCTCGAGGGCGGACGCATCGGCATCGCCGCGCAGGCGCTCGGCATCGCGCGCGCCGCATTCGACAAGGCGCGCCGCTATGCGGGCGAGCGCGTGCAGTTCGGCAAGCCGATCGCCGAGCACCAGGCGATCCAGCAGAAACTCGCCGACATGGCCGTGCAGATCAACGCCGCGCGCCTGCTCGTGCATCACGCGGCGAAGCTGCGCACCGCCGGGCTGCCGTGCCTGTCGGAAGCGTCGCAGGCGAAGCTGTTCGCATCCGAGATGGCCGAACGCGTGTGCTCGGACGCGATCCAGATCCACGGCGGCTACGGTTACCTGGTCGATTACGAAGTCGAGCGTCACTATCGCGACGCGCGCATCACGCAGATTTACGAAGGCACCAGCGAAGTGCAGCGGATGGTGATCGCTCGGCAGCTTTGAGCCGCGGCGGTTACCCCGGCGACGACATCGCGCGGGGCACGAGGGCAGCGCGGCGAACGCGGCACGCAACGACGTGACCGTGCGCCGCAACGGAGGCAACCGGGCATGGGCTGCAGCGCATGCCCGGTTCGACGCATGGAGACTGGAGGACACGATGACGGTACAGGCATTCCTGGACGCGCGCGACTTTCTGCTGCGCCATCGCACCGACTACGAGACCGCGTACCGCGAGTTCGAGTGGCCGGTGCTCGACGCATTCAACTGGGCGCTCGACTACTTCGACGCGATGGCGCGCGGCAACGACCAGCTCGCGCTGTGGATCGTCGACGCGGCGACGGGCACGGGCGATCCGTATTCGTTCGCGCAGATGTCCGAGCGTTCGTCGCGGATCGCGAACTGGCTGCGCTCGATCGGCGTCGTGCGCGGCGACCGGATCCTGCTGATGCTGCCGAACCGCGTCGAGCTGTGGGACGCGATGCTCGCCGCGATGAAGCTCGGCGCGATCGTGCTGCCGGCCACCACGCAACTGTCGCCCGACGACGTACGCGATCGCGTGCAGATCGGCGGCGCGAAATACGCGATCGTCGACGAGAACGAAACCGCCAAGTTCGAACAGCCGGATCTCGGCCTCGCGCAGAAGATCGTCGCCGGCGCGCCGCGCGCGGGCTGGCTCGCGATGAACGACGGCTATGCGGCGAGCGCCGATTTCGAGCCGGACGCCATCACGCACGCGAACGATCCGATGCTGCTGTACTTCACGTCGGGCACGACGTCGAAGCCGAAGCTCGTCGAGCACACGCACCGTACCTATCCGGTCGGCCATCTGTCGACGATGTACTGGGTCGGCCTGCAACCGGGCGACATCCACTGGAACATCAGCTCGCCGGGCTGGGCCAAGCACGCGTGGAGCTGCTTCTTCGCGCCGTGGAATGCGCAGGCGTGCGTGTTCGCCTTCAACTACGCGCGTTTCGAGCCGAAGGTCGTGCTCGATGCGCTCGTCAAATACCAGGTGACGACGCTGTGCGCGCCGCCGACCGTGTGGCGCATGCTCGTGCAGCAGCCGCTCGCGTCGTTCGACGTGAAGCTGCGCGAGATCGTCGGCGCGGGCGAGCCGCTGAATCCCGAGATCATCGAGCGCGTGAAGAAGGCGTGGGGCATCGCGATCCGCGACGGCTACGGCCAGACCGAGACGACCTGCCTGATCGGCAACTCGCCGGGCCAGCCGGTCGTCGCGGGCTCGATGGGCCGGCCGCTGCCGGGCTACCGGATCGAGCTCCTCGACCCGGACGGCACGCCGGTGACCGAAGGCGAGGTCGCGTTGCCGATCGGCGCGGACGTCACGCGCCCGGTCGGGCTGATGAAAGGCTATGCGAACAACCCCGACGCGACGGCCTACGCGATGCGCGACGGCCACTACCGCACGTCGGACATCGCGATGCGCGGCGACGACGGTTACTACGTGTACATCGGCCGCGCGGACGACGTGTTCAAGTCGTCCGACTACCGGCTGAGCCCGTTCGAACTCGAAAGCGTGCTGATCGAGCATCCGGCGATCGCCGAGGCGGCCGTCGTGCCGAGCCCCGACCCCGTGCGGCTGTCGGTGCCGAAGACCTTCATCACGCTGCGGCAGGGCTACGAGGAGAGCCCCGAACTCGCGCTGGACATCTTCCGCTTCTCGCGCGAGAAGCTCGCGCCGTACAAGCGCATTCGCCGCCTGCAGTTCGCGGAGCTGCCGAAGACGATCTCGGGGAAGATCCGCCGCGTCGAATTGCGTCGCCGCGAGATCGAGCGCGGCGACGATGCCAGTGAACGGATGCCGGGCGAATACTGGGAAGAGGATTTCGCCGCCGAACTGAAGTGACGTGACCGCGGGCCGTGCGCGCCGCATTCCGCGGCCGCCGCCCGCAGCCGAATTGAACCGGCCGCGCGGCGATATCGCGCTTCGCGGCCCTCTGCCAGGAGATTGGATCGATGAACGCGAATTCGAAAGACGTGCCGACGGTCAAGCTGCTGATCGACGGCGCCTTCGTCGAGTCCGCCACGAACGAGTGGCGCGACATCGTCAACCCGGCGACGCAGCAGGTGCTCGCGCGCGTGCCGTTCGCGACCGTCGCGGAAGTCGACGCGGCCGTGCAGGCCGCGCACACCGCCTTCGCGACGTGGAAGAACACGCCGATCGCCGCGCGCATGCGCATCATGCTGAAGTTCCAGGATCTCGTGCGCACGAACCAGCAGCGCATCGCGAAGACGCTGACGGCCGAGCAGGGCAAGACGATTCCCGATGCCGAAGGCGACATCTTCCGCGGCCTCGAAGTGGTCGAGCACGCGTGCTCGATCGGTTCGCTGCAACTCGGCGAGTTCGCGGAGAACGTCGCGGGCGGGGTGGATACCTACACGCTGCGCCAGCCGCTCGGCGTGTGCGCGGGCATCACGCCGTTCAACTTCCCCGCGATGATTCCGCTGTGGATGTTCCCGATGGCGATCGTGTGCGGCAACACGTTCGTGCTGAAGCCGTCGGAGCAGGATCCGCTGTCGACGATGGAGCTCGTCGAACTCGCGGTCGAGGCCGGCGTACCGAAAGGGGTACTGAACGTCGTGCACGGCGGCAAGGAAGTCGTCGACGCGATCTGCACGCATCCGCTCGTGAAGGCGATCTCGTTCGTCGGCTCGACGGCGGTCGGCACGCACGTGTACAACCTCGGCAGCGCGCACGGCAAGCGCGTGCAGTCGATGATGGGCGCGAAGAATCACGCCGTCGTGCTGCCCGATGCGAACCGCGAGCAGGCGATCAACGCGCTCGTCGGCGCGGGCTTCGGCGCGGCCGGCCAGCGCTGCATGGCCACGTCGGTCGCGGTCCTCGTCGGCAACGCGCGCGACTGGCTGCCGGATATCGTCGCGAAGGCAAAGGCGCTGAAGGTCAATGCGGGCGCGGAAGCCGGCACGGACGTCGGGCCGGTCGTGTCGAAGGCCGCGAAGGAACGCATCCTGTCGCTGATCGACGCGGGCGTGAAGGAAGGCGCGAAGCTCGAACTCGACGGTCGCGACGTGAAGGTGACCGGCTACGAGCAGGGCAATTTCGTCGGCCCGACGATCTTCTCGGGCGTGAAGACGAACATGTCGGTCTACACGCATGAAATCTTCGGGCCCGTGCTGGTCGTGATGGAAGCCGACACGCTCGACGACGCGATCGCGCTCGTCAACGCGAATCCGTTCGGCAACGGCGTGGGCCTGTTCACGCAGAGCGGCGCGGCTGCGCGCAAGTTCCAGAGCGAGATCGACATCGGCCAGGTCGGCATCAACATCCCGATTCCGGTGCCCGTGCCGTTCTTCAGCTTCACGGGTTCGCGCGGCTCGAAGCTCGGCGATCTCGGCCCGTACGGCAAGCAGGTCGTGCAGTTCTACACGCAGACCAAGACGGTCACCGCGCGCTGGTTCGACGACGACACGACGGCCGGCCCGGTGAATACGACGATCCGGCTGCATTGAGCGGCGGAGGACACGAACATGAAAATCGGTTTTATCGGCCTTGGCCACATGGGCGCGCCGATGGCGCTGAACCTGCTGAAAGCACGCCATGAAGTACATGCGTTCGACCTGAGCGCCGACGCATTGCGCGCGCTGCAGGACGCCGGCGCACAGGTGGCCGCGTCGCCGCGCGATGCGGCATCGGGCGCGACGTTCGTCATCACGATGCTGCCGGCCGCCCCGCACGTGCGCTCGGTACTCGCCGGCGAGAACGGCGTGCTCGCCGGCCTCGGCGCGGGCGCGACCGTGATCGATTCGAGCACGATCGACCCGGCGAGCGCGCAGGCGTTCGGCGCGCTCGTGCGCGAGCACGGCGGCGCGTTCGTCGATGCGCCCGTGTCGGGCGGCACCGGCGGCGCGGCGGCCGGCACGTTGACCTTCATGGTCGGCGGCAGCGATGCGGATTTCGAGCGCGTGAAGCCGGTGCTCGCGGGCATGGGCAAGAACATCGTCCACTGCGGCGCGACGGGGATGGGGCAGGTCGCGAAGGTCTGCAACAACCTCGTGCTCGGCATCTCGATGGCGGCCGTGTCGGAGGCGATGTCGCTCGGCGTCGCGCTCGGCATCGACCCGAAGGTGCTGGCCGGCATCGTCAACACGTCGACGGGCCGCTGCTGGAGTTCGGATACGTACAACCCGTATCCGGGCGTGATCGAAACCGCGCCGTCGTCGCGCGGTTACTCGGGCGGTTTCGGCACCGACCTGATGCTGAAGGATCTCGGCCTCGCGAACGATGCCGCGAAGCAGGCGCGCCAGCCCGTCTATCTCGGCGCGCTCGCGCAGCAGCTGTACCAGACGATGAGCAGCCGCGGCGACGGCCAGCTCGATTTCTCGGCGGTGATCCGCCTGTACCAACCGGCAACGAAGAAGGACGCCTCATGATCGAACTCGACTACGTCGACGACGGCGCGATCGCGTGCGCGACGCTCAAGCGTCCGCCCGCGAACGCCTTTACCGCCGACGGGCTGCGGCAACTGCAGGAAACCGTCGCCGAACTGAATGCGAACCCGCGCGTGCGCGCGCTGATGATCACCGGCGACGGCCCGAAGTTCTTCAGCGCGGGTGCCGATCTCAACACGTTCGCCGAAGGCGACCGCGCGGTGGCACGCGCGATGGCGTCGCGGTTCGGCGCGGCGTTCGAGGCGCTGCACGACGCGCGCGTCGTGACGATCGCGGCGATCAACGGCTACGCGATGGGTGGCGGGCTCGAATGCGCGCTCGCGTGCGACCTGCGGATCGCGGAGACGCATGCGCAGATGGCGCTGCCCGAACCGTCGGTCGGCCTGCTGCCGTGCGGCCTCGGCACGCAGACGCTGCCCTGGCTCGTCGGCGAAGGCTGGGCGAAGAAGATCATCCTGACCGGCGCGCGTGTCGATGCGGCCACGGCGCTCAGGATCGGCCTCGTCGAGGACGTCGTGGAGTCGGGCGCATCGCGCGATGCCGCGCTGGCGCTGGCACGCAACGTCGCCCGGCAGAGCCCGCATGCGGTCGCTTACAGCAAGGAGCTGATCGGCCTCGCGCGCTGCGGCGTGCCGCGCGGCGCGGCGCTCGCGGTCGAGCGTGAACGTTTCGTCGACCTGTTCGACACGAACGATCCGCGCGAAGGCGTGGCTGCATTCCTCGGCAAGCGCGCGCCGCAGTGGCACAACGACGGAGAGCCGCAACGATGAGCACGCCGGTGACGAATCACGACGCGTTCGCGGAGCACGCACCGGAGGTGCTGTTCCGCGTGGTGAACCGCGTGGCGCTGATCACGCTGAACCGGCCGGCCGCGCTCAATGCGCTGTCGTACCCGATGATCGGCGAGCTGGCCGCGCTGCTCGAGCGCTGCCGTCACGACGACCAGATCGTCGCGGTCGTGCTGCGCGGTGCGGGCGAGAAGGGTTTCTGCGCAGGCGGCGACGTGCGTGCGCTGTACCGGATGGTCGCGCAGCGCGAAACCTGGCTGCCGTTCTTCGTCGACGAATACCGGCTCGACTACGCGATCCATACGTTCCCGAAGCCGGTGGTCGCGCTGATGGACGGCGTGACGATGGGCGGCGGCATGGGCCTCGCACAGGGCGCGGCGCTGCGTGTCGCGACCGAGCGCAGCAAGATCGCGATGCCGGAGACGCGCATCGGCCTCGTGCCCGACGTCGGCGCGACGCATTTCCTGTCGCGCATGCCGGCCGAACTCGAGCTGTACGTCGGGCTGACCGGCGCGATGCTGTCGGGCGCCGACGCACTTACGGCGAAACTCGCGGATCTGTGCGTGCCGTCCGCGTGGCTCGACACGTTCGAGACGCGCATCGAAAGCGTCAAGTGGGAAGGCGATGCGTTGCCGTTGCTGCGCAAGGTGTTCGAGCCGCCGTGCAACGTCGTGCCGCACGCGGCGCTCGACAGCCAGATGCCGTGGATCGTGCGTCACTTCGACAAGCGCTCGACCGTCGAGCGGATCGTCGCGACGCTGACGCAGGATCTTGCACGCGAGGAGCTGTCGCGCGAGCACCGTCAATGGCTGCAGGCGACGCTCGATGCGCTCACCGGCCACTCGCCGACGATGCTGTGCGTGACCCGCGAGGCACTGCTGCGCGGCCGCCAGATGACGCTGGCCGAATCGTTCCGGATGGAGCTCGGCATCGTCGCGCGCGCGATCGAGGAAGGCGACTTCTGCGAAGGCGTGCGTGCGCATCTGGTCGACAAGGATCGCAAGCCGCGCTGGGCACCCGCGTCGCTCGTCGAGCTGCGCGCCGAACGCGTGCGGCATTTCCTGACGTCGCCGTGGAAGCTGTTCGCGCATCCGCTGGCCGATCTCGGCGCGGCGTGATGCTCCGACGCGCCCCCGCGGCGCGTCGGATTCATTTCATCCCATCCCATCCCATCCCATCCCGTCTCACCTCACCGTTCGATCATCGGCGGCACCGCCTGCGCGAGCGCGTCGATCACGCAGCGCGTCTTGCGCGGCAGGTAGCGCGTCTTCGGCCAGATCGCGTGGATGTCGCCTTCGCAGACGAAGCAGCGGTCGAGCACGACCGTCATCTCGCCGCGCTTCACGTAATGATCGAGCAGCCAGCTCGGCAGCCACGCGATCCCGAACCCCGACGCACCGGCCGCCGCGATCGCCTGCACGTCGTCGAAACTGAGCTGGTGCGGCATGTCGACCCGCACCGTCGAGCCGTCCAGCGCACGCAAGTCCCAAGGTTGAACCACGCCCGAGCGTGAATACGCGATCGTCCGGTGGTCTTTCAGGTCGTCGAGCGTCTTCGGCATCCCGTAGCGGGCGAGATACGACGGCGCCGCGCCGAGGCTGCCGTATTGCGTGCCGAGCCGCCGCACCGCGAGGCTCGTGCTGTCCGCGAGCGTGCCGATCCGCACCGCGAGGTCGATGCCTTCCTCGATGAGATCGACGAAACGGTCGGTGATCGACACGTCGATCCGCAAATGCGGAAAGGTGCGCGCGAGGTCGAGCACGATGGGCGTCACGCAGTGATGCCCGAACGCGAGCGGCACGCTCAGGCGCAACTTGCCGCGCGGCTCGTTGCGGCCGCAGTCGAGGTCGGCTTCGGCCGCCTCCAGCTCCGCGAGCGCGCGCACGCAGCGGTCGTAGTACGCCTGGCCGTCGTCGGTCAGGCTCTGGCTGCGCGTCGTGCGCTGGAGCAGCCGCGCGCCGAGCCGCTTCTCGAGCCGCGCGATCGCTTTGCCGACGGCCGAACGCGTCATATCGAGGCGCTCCGCGGCGAGCGCGAAGCTGCCCGATTCCACTACCTGGACGAAGGTCGTTACACCGTCGAGTCTGTCGGTCATGGGCGGGATTGAGTCCTGTAATTCCCCAGTCTGGAGAAATCCGTGCGTCAATGGGGATGAAGATTCTCACTATAGTACCGATTCCTGTTCAGCGTGCGTCGCCGGCCGCACGCGGAGCATCCCTCTTACCTGGAGGCGCGCGGCCCGTTGCCGGGTCGCGGCGCAATACGCATGACGCAATCCGACTCCCGCAGGAATGCGGTCGCGCTCGCGGCCGTCTGTCTCACGTCGCTGATGTTCGGCCTCGAAATCTCGAGCGTGCCGGTGATCCTGCCGACGCTCGAACACGTGCTGCATGGCGATTTCAACGGCATGCAGTGGATCATGAACGCGTACACGATCGCGTGCACGACCGTGCTGATGGCCGCCGGCACGCTCGCCGACCGGTTCGGCCGCAAGCGCGTGTACGTGATCGGCACCGTGCTGTTCGGCGCGACGTCGCTGCTGTGCGGGCTCGCGCCGAACGTGCCGGTGCTCGTCGCGGGGCGGCTGCTGCAGGGCGCCAGCGGCGGCGCGATGCTGATCTGCCAGATTGCGGTGCTGTCGCACCAGTTCCGCGAGGGCCGCGAGCGCGGCCGCGCGTTCGGGATCTGGGGGATCGTGTTCGGCATCGGGCTCGGGTTCGGGCCGATCGTCGGCGGCGCGATCGTCGCGCTGGCAAGCTGGCCGTGGGTGTTCCTCGTCCATGCGCCGCTCGCGGCCGTCGCGCTCGTGCTGATCGGCGGCGCGGTGCAGGAGTCGCGCGATCCGCACGCGGGCAGGCTCGACGTCGCAGGCATCGTCACGCTGTCGCTCGCGGTGCTCGGCCTGGCGTTCTACATCACGCAAAGCGCGGCGCTCGGGCTGACCAGCGCGGCCGGCCTCGGCGTGCTCGGCGCGACCGTGCTGGCGCTGGCCGGCTTCTTCATCGCGGAACGCGCCAGTGCGCGGCCGATGTTCGATTTCTCGGTGTTCCGGATTCGCGCGTTCACCGGCGCGATCTTCGGTTCGATGGGGATGAACTTCAGCTTCTGGCCGTTCATGATCTACCTGCCGATCTGGTTCCAGGTCGCGCTCGGCTACGACAGCGTGACGGCCGGCCTCGCGTTGCTCGCGTACACGTTGCCGACGTTGGTCGCGCCGCCGTTCGGCGAACGGCTCGCGCTGCGCTACGGGCCGGGCGTCGTGATCCCGGGCGGCCTGTTCACGATCGCCGCGGGGTTCGCGCTGATGCGGATCGGCAGCGCGGCCGACCACGCCAGCTGGATCACGATGCTGTCCGGCTGCGTGATCGCCGGCATCGGGCTCGGGCTCACGAATACCCCCGTGACCAACACGACGACGGGTGCGGTGCCGAGCTCGCGGGCCGGGATGGCGTCGGGCATCGACATGAGCGCGCGGATGATCTCGCTCGCGCTGAACATCGCGGCGATGGGTTTCGTGCTGCTCGCGGGGATCGTCGCGAGCCTGAAGGGCGGCGTCGCGGGCACGATCGGCGATGCGGCGCTGCGCCGGCTCGCGCAGGAGATTGCGTCGGGCCGCACGGACGGATTGCACGAGATCGCACCGGCGCTCGCGCAGGCCGACCCGAGCGGCGCGGCGTTGCACGCGGCGCTCGTGCACGGATTCGGCTGGGTGATGGTGTACGGCGCGGCGGGCGTGGCCGTGCTCGCGACGGCGAGCGCGGTGGCGTTTGCGCCGGCGCGGCGCAGAGCGCCCGTGTGTGAATGACACCGCGCCTGATCGGCGCGGCCGGCCCGGTGCGCGCTTCGGTCAGGACATCCCGCCGCCGAGCGCGCGGTACAGCGTCATCTGGTTGTTGAGCCGGTTCAGGCGCGTCAGTTCGTCGGCGCTTTGCGCGTCGCGCAGCCGCTGCTGCTGGTCGAGCCACGGCTGCACGGCGGTCGCGCCGGCCGCGAAGCGCGCGGCGGCCAGCTGTTCGGCGCGCTGCGCCTGGGTCAGCGACAGCGCGCGCTGCTCGGCTTCGCGTTCGAGCTGCACACGCGCCGACAGCGCGTTCTCGACTTCCGCGAGCGCCGTGTAGAGCTTCTGGCGGAACCCGACGACGGCTTCCTCGTACTGCGACTTCGACACCTTGATCTGCAGCTGCATCGTGTTCCACTGGATGAACGGCAGTGCCAGGCCGAGCCCGAGCGTGCCGACCGGATTCATCAGCACGCGCTCGAGGCTCGTGCTCGACGTACCGGCCTGCCCGGTCAGCGTGAAGGTCGGATAGAAGCTCGTGCGCGTCGCGTCGACTTGCGCCAGCGATTCGCGCAGCCGGAATTCCGCTGCGCGCAGGTCGGGACGCCGGCCGAGCAGGCTCGCGGGCAGGCCGGCCACGACTTCCGGCGGCGCCGCGACGGGCAGTGCGGATGGCTCGGCCGCGCGCTGCTGCGGCGGCCGGTCGAACAGGATCGCGAGCGCGTGGCGATTCTCGGTGCGCTGCTGGATCAGTTGCGTCTGCGCGGCGCGTTGCGCGGCGAGGCTCTGTTCGGCCTGCGCGAGATCGAGCCCCGACACGGCGCCGGCCGTGTGCCGCGACCGCACGACCGCGAGCGTGCGGACTGCATACGCGATGTTCGCGTCGCCGAGCGCGATCTGCCGGTTCAGATAACCGATCTGCCAGTACAGCGACGCCGTCGTGCCGATCAGCGACAGCCGCGCGGCTTCGAGATCGGCGGCCGTCGCGTCGGCTTCCCAGCGCGCGGCGTCGCGCAGCGCGGCCAGCCGGCCCCACAGGTCGATTTCATAGCTGAGCGAACCGGTCACGCCGCTCGTCCGGCTCATCCGGTGCGTATCGAGCGTGCGCGACACGGCGCCGTTCGCGCCGACCGACACGTTCGGCGTCAGGTTCGTATCCGCGAGCCCGGCTTGCAGTTGCGCGCGGTACACGCGGATCGCCGCGATCGCGAGGTCGTTGTTGGCGCGCAGCGCATCGTCGATCAGCGCATCGAGTTGCGGGTCGCCGAAGCTGCGCCACCAGTCGCGTGAGGTGGCCGGTGCATTGGCGGAAACCGGTGCCTCCCAGTTCGCGGGCATCGCGACAGGGGGCAGCGGTTCGTGGCGCGCGCCGGCGCAGCCGGCGAGCAGCGCGGCCGCGCACGTGACTGCGCCCAGGCGGTGAAGCGGTGAGGAATGCGTCATGACAGGTCTTTCTTCAATCGCGCGCAAGCGCATCGATCGGATCGAGCCGCGATGCATTGCGCGCGGGCATGAAACCGAAAATCACACCGGTGAGCGTCGAGCAGACGAACGCGGTCACGATCGCGCCGGCCGAGAACACCATCTTCCACTGTGCGACGAACATCGAGAACAGCGCGCCGAGCCCGAACGACAACGCGATGCCGATCGTGCCGCCGAGCAGGCAGACGAGCACGGCCTCGACGAGAAACTGCTGCAGGATGTCGGACTGGCGCGCGCCGACCGCCATCCGGATGCCGATTTCGCGCGTGCGCTCGGTGACCGACACCAGCATGATGTTCATCACGCCGATCCCGCCGACGACGAGCGAGATCACCGCGATCAGCGACAGCAGCAACGTGAGCGACTGGCCGGTCTTCTCGACGGTCTTCACCACGCTGTCCATGTTGTACGTGAAGAAGTCCTTGCGGCCGTGACGCTGCGTCATCAGCTTTTCGAGGCTTTTCTCGGCGGCGGCGCTCGGCTGCCCGTCGCGCACGCGCACGGTGATGCTGTCGAGATAACGCTGCCCGAACAGGCGCCCGCTCGCGGTGGTGTACGGCACCCACACGTTCAGGCTCTTCACGCTGCCGAACGCGCTCTTCTTGTCGGCCGTCACGCCGATCACGACGCACGGCACGTTGTCGACCAGGATCACTTCGCCGATCGGGTTGCGCGTCGCGCCGAACAGCTTGCGGCGCGTGTTCTGGTCGATCACGGCCACCTGCACCTGGCGGCGCACCGCGTCCTCGTCGAACGCGACACCCAGCGCGAAGCGCATCCCGCGGGCCTGGAAGAAGCGGTCGCCGACGCCGCTCACGAGCGCGTTCACGTCGACGTTGCGGTAGCGCAGCAGCAGCGTGCGCGACGTTTCGGGCGTCGCGCTGTCGACGTACGGCTGCTCGGCGAGCGCGGCGACGTCGGCCGGCACGAGCGTCTGGATCGCGTCGGCGCGGCTGTCGCCCCAGTCGGTGCCCGGATAGAGGTTGATCGTGTTCGTGCCGATGCTGCCGATCTCGTCGAGCATGTAGCGCTTCGCGCCTTCGCCGATCGCGACGATCGACACGACGGACGTGATGCCGATGATGATGCCGAGCATCGTCAGCAGCGTGCGCAGCCGGTGCGACACGAGTGCGATCCATGCCATCCGGCAGGCCTCGGCGAAGCGGCCGGAGCCGGCGGCGAAGCGTTGCGTGCGCGTGCCGGGTTCGGTATCGGCGTGCGCCTCGGTGTCGACCGGTGCGGGCGGCGGTAACGTGTCGTGGCGATCACGGGCGGGTAGTGCGCTGGCTTCCGCTTCGGTCGCTTGTACTGCTTCCGCTGCGTCGACGCCCGCTTCCGCGAGCGCTTCCGCATAGTGCCGATTCGGCCGGTCGGCGACGATCTCGCCGTCGCTGATCTCGATGATGCGCTTCGCGTGGCGCGCGACGGCCTGGTCGTGCGTGACGATGACGATCGTATGGCCGAGCGCGTTCAGCTCGTGCAGGATGCGGATCACGTCCTGGCCGCTTTTCGTGTCGAGCGCGCCGGTCGGTTCGTCGGCGAGGATCACCTGGCCGCCGTTCATCAACGCACGCGCGATGCTCACGCGCTGCTGCTGGCCGCCGGACAGTTGTCCGGGCCGATGGTGCGCACGATCCGCGAGCCCGAGGCGTGCGAGCAGTTCGCGTGCGCGTGCGTGCCGTTCGGCGCGCGGCGTGCCGGCATAGATCGCGGGCATCTCGAGGTTCGCGACGGCGTCGACGTGCGGCAGCAGGTGGTAGCGCTGAAACACGAAGCCGAAATGCTCGCGACGCAGTTGCGCGAGCTCGTCGCTGTCGAGCATGTGCGTGTCGCGGCCGCCGACCGTGTAGGTGCCTTCGCTCGGATGATCGAGGCAGCCGAGGATGTTCATCAGCGTCGACTTCCCGGAGCCCGACGCGCCGACGATCGCGACGATCTCGCCCGCGTGGATCGACAGGTTGACGTTGTTCAGGACAACGACATCCTTGTCGCCGGCCGGAAAGCGTCGCGTGACGGCAGCGAGTTTCAGCAGGGGCTGGCTCATCGTCACACCACGTCCGCCAGCGGCGCGTGGTCGTCACCGGCCGCTTCGCCGATCACGACGCGGTCGCCGTCCTTCAGGCCGGCCAGGACTTCGACGCGCACGTTGTTGTTGATGCCGATGCGGATGCTGCGCGTTTCCGTGCTGCCGTCGGCGCGCAGCACGCGCACCGCGTAGGTGCCGTCCTTGCGTTTTTCGCCGAGCGCGGCGGCCGGAATGCTGAGCGCGTTGCGGGCGTTGCCGAGCACGATGTTGACTTGCGCGGTCATCGAGATGCGCAGCCGATGCTCGGGGTTCGGCACTTCGAACAGCGCGTTGTAGAACACGGCCGAATTCGGCTTCGTGCCGCCGCCCGCACCGCCGCCGAGCGGGCTCTGCGCTTCGGCATAGTTCTGCGGCGCCGGCTCGATCGCGCGCAGCTTGCCGTAGTGACGCTTGTCCGGTTCGCCGAGGATCGTGAAATACGCGGTCTGGCCGGCACGCACGCGGATCACGTCGGCTTCCGACACCTGCGCCTTCACGGTCATCGTGTCGAGATCGGCGAGCTTCAGGATCACCGGCGCCTGCTGCTGCGCGATCACGGTCTGGCCTTCCTGCGTGACGACCGCGACGACCTCGCCGTCGATCGGCGCGACGATGCGCGTGTAGCCGAGGTTCGCCTGCGCGGTCTCGATCTGGATGCGGGCCGAGCGGATCTGCGCGGCGAGCGACGCGAGGGTCGCACGCTGCACGTCGAGCGTCGCGCGTGCGGCCTCGAACGATTCGCGCGAGGTCGCATCGTCGGGCAGCATCGCCTGCTGGCGCTTGAACGCGAGTTCCGCCTGCGTGAGTTGCGCGGCGGTCGATTGCTGTTGCGCGCGCAGGCTTTCTTCGCTGGCGCGCGCCTGGCGCAGCGCGTTTTCCGAGATCACGGGATCGATCTCGGCGAGCCACTGGCCCTTCGTGACTTTGTCGCCGAGCTTGACTTTCAGCGATTTCAGCTGCCCCGACACCTGCGCACCGACGTCGACCTGCTTGAAGGCCTGAAGCGCGCCGGTCGCCAGCACCGCGTTCTCGAGATCGCCGCGCGAGACGGGCGCGGACAGGTATTGCGGATGCTTGTCGGGCGCGCACGCCTTCAGCGTGACGCCGGCGGCGATCGCCACGACGGCAAGGGTAGCCAGCACGATGCGCCGGCGGCGATGGGTCTTCTGAGTCATGAGCGTGCGGCGAGGATCAGGCAGTGCCGGCGATGCGTGCGGCCGGGCGGGACGATCCGGTCGGCGTCGCCTGTCGGGCAGGTTGCCCGCGACGGCATCCGCGTACGCATCGCGCGGGCGTGCCGAGTCGAATCAGCCGCTCATGGTAAGCGAGGACATCACGCCAAATCGTGTGGAAATTGTGCTGAATTGTGCGAACGCCGCGCCGGAGCGGAGGCCGTGCGGCGCGATAGCCGCGGTCGGTGAGCGCGGCGGGCGAGGGGCCGCGTGCGTGTCGCGGCGTGCGCTGACGTGCGTTAGCGCTGCGCCGCGACGAGCGCCATCATCGGCCGGTCGCGTTCCTCGTCGAGCGCGGGCAGCGCATCGACCTGCGCCTGCGTCGGTCCCCATTCGTCCAGATGCGTGAGCGTGAAGCCGCTGCCGATCAGCAGGTTCACGAGCGTGCCGAGCGTGCGGTGCTGCTTGACGACGCCCGGCGCGAGCCAGTCGGTCACGCGTTCGCCTTCATGCTGGTAGCCGTCGAGCGGCCAGGCGCGGTTGCCCTGCGCATCGACGACGAAGCCGGGCCGGCGCGGCGCCGTATAAATGGGGTGCTCGATCGAGAACACGAGCCGCCCGCCGGGCACGAGCGCGCGATGAATCGTGCGCAGCAGCGTGTCGAGGTGCGCGACGTAGTGGAAGGCGAGCGAGCTGTAGGCCAGATCGAACGCGGCGTTGGGCAACGCGAGCGTTTCGAGATCGGCGCGGCGGTACGTGATCGCCGGGTGCGCGGCGGTCGAGGCCGCGCGTTCGAGCATGCGCTCGGAGACATCGATGCCGAGCACGCTTGCCGCGCCCTGGTCGGCCGCCCAGCGGCTGAACCAGCCGTAGCCGCAGCCGAGGTCGAGCACGTTGCGGCCGCGCAGGCCGGGCAGCAGCGCGCGCAGCGCGGGCCATTCGGGTGCGCCGTCGAGGCCGTGAATCGAGCGGTTCAGGCGGCTGTAGCCTTCGAAGAAGGCCGGGTCGTCGTAGATGTTCTGCGTCATGCGTAGCGCCTCGTGCGGGCAGGGTGCGCGGTGCCGCACGCCCGATCCCGCGAGCTTACGCGCGCTGCCCGCTCGCGTCGATCCGGCGTTGCGTGTCGGCGTCGACGATGTCGCGGATCGCGCTGAACAGCGGCGCGGCGTCGGTGTAGCGGCGGCCGTAGCCGAGATTGAACGCGTAGTCGAAATCGGGCGGGTTGCTGCCCTGGTTGTGCTGCAGGATCGTCTCGAGCTTGTCGAGCGCCTTCGCCGCGCGTGCTTCCGGCGTCGCCGCCGCGTCGTATTCATCCCACAGCGCGACGATCTCGTCGCGCCGCGCGGGATCGATCGATGAGGTCAGCGTCAGCAGGTCGTCGCGTTCTTGCGCGCTTTTGTCGGGGTGCGCGGCTTGCTCGATCGCGGGAATGTCGCCGTGCAGCGCCTCGCCGAGATCGTGGACGATGCACAGCTTCAGCAGCTTCAGCGTGTCGATGCCGGGCAGCGCGTCGGCGAACACGAGCGCCATCAGGCACAGCCGCCAGCTGTGTTCGGCCGTGCTTTCCGCGCGCCCGGACGACGTGTGGCCGCTGCGCAGCACATCCTTCAGGCGTTCGGCTTCGCGCAGGAAAGCGAGCCGCACGTGGATCGTATCGGGGGTCATGGTCGGCGTCCTTGCGATGAGCCGCCTAGCGTAATGCGGGTGGGCGCGGGTCGTCCACGCATGAAATATGCGTGGCGGGGGGCGCTTTGCCGCGCCGCTACTTCACAAAAAGTCCGGCCCAGCAGAACAGCGCGAAGAAGCCCGTTTGAATACCGACGATCAGGCGGAACAGCCAGGGGCTGCTGCGGCGCGCCACCCGCCTGCCGCCGGCGTTGGCCACACCCGAGCGAAGCGCGACCAGCACGGCGGCGCCCGTATAGAGAAGGAACGCGACGATCACGAGTTCTCGCATGACAAGCGTCGACATGTGGCATCTCCCTTGGGCGTGCTGCCATTCACGTTGGTATTGGTTGCGTGGCATGCCGGACACGTTGAAGGTTGCCGCACCGTTGCCGGTATGCGGTGCTTCATCGCGACCCGGCAATCACGCATCCTGGAGCGTCTCCACGAGCCGCACGGCCGAGCCGTCCGACAGCGTCATCCGCGTCCACCGGCACATGCTGCCGCGGATCGGTACGACGCGCGATGCATTCGCACCGGTGTCGAATTCGACGCTCGGCGGCCCCGCGTGGTCATGCCAGCCGAGCGTGTCGAGCGCGGTTTCCATGCGGACGATCTCCGGCGTTGCGTAGCGCCACAGCGACGTGCCGAGCAGCATCGACAGCGGTTGCGAGAATTCGGCCGCGCGCGCCGGAGAAGAAGCGAGCAGGCGGTGCGTGAGGTCGCACACGAGGTGCATGCGGCCCGCGCTGCCCGAGACGAGCCGCGCGAGCGCGTGATCGCCGGCCGAATCGAGGCGCGCGGCGAGCAGCCGCTCGGCGGTCGCGCGCTCGTCGGGCGACATCTGCTGGCGGCCGGCTTCCCAGCGCGAGATCGTCGATTGCGCGACGCCGAACAGCTCGGCCGCATGGCTCTGCTTGACGCGATGCAGCGCGCGCCAGCGCTTGAGTTGCGGGCCGAGCGGCGGGGCGTGAAGCGGTGAGGCGGTCATGGTGGTGCTCCGTTCGGGGTGCGCATCGCGCTCGCGCCGCGTTGCGGCGGCGATGGAGGGAATCGTCATTCCGTTGGCGCCTGAATCGTGACGAGTTCGACAGGGACCAGCGCGGCGCCGCCGAGGACAAGATCGCCGTCGGCGGTGGCCGTGATCGGCGTGGGTTCGATCGCGAGATTCATGATTGCCACGGCCTCCGTCACATGCCGGGCATCAATCGTGTAGGGCCGGTCGAGCAGCTGCGCTGCCACCTTGGGCGGTATCTCGAAGCCTTGGGTGGCGTAACGCATTCCGGCGATGCTGCCTTCGAGCGCGAGACCGTCGTGTACGACGACAAACCCATGCGCGGCCGCCGTTACCCGATCGATTGCTGAAGCGCCGTCCGGCAGCACGACGCGGAAATGGCCTTTGACATGGCCGCCCACCGCCCGGAATCCGTTGAACGACCAACGCAATGATGTCCGGTAGCTTGCCGACATGGCGGATCGCAGCGAGTCGGGCAGATCGAGGACGAAGTGGACGGGGCGGCCCAGCACGATCAGCTTCGCATGGTCTTTCGTGACCATGAAGCCGGATACCGCTTCATCGTACGGCTGTTCCCGAACCAGCCCCGACTTGAAAAACGGATCCTCGGGCGGCGGCTGTTCCGTGTGTACTGGTGGTTCGTGGCAGCCCGGCAGCGCGATGCAGCCCGCGATCAAGGCGGCGTGCCAGCACCGGCGTGCGATCGATATGGTCATGGTCTTGTCCCGTCTTGTGCGGTTCGGTTCTTTCGATGCCCTCGTAGCGGGATTCTGGCGGATCCACTGCGCGTTGTCGAACGGGAAATCTGCCGTGGCAGCAGTCGATGGCCCCTGACCGTGCCGTGCCGACGACGTTGTCGCCGCCGCTTTCAACCGTCTCCGCCATATCTTATTATTCGGCCAGTGCGGAGGGATACCGGCCACCCACGGTCATGTCGAGGCATGACGCGCCGGTACGAATTACCGCTTTTCGGCTAGCACTCTGCACGAGGCACGGTCGAAACGACAGGAAACGCGTGACCCGCGCGTATCCAAAAAAAATGACGAGAGCACGCGATGGTACGACTGGTCTTGCTGCTGCTGGGCATCGAATACTTGCGCACCCGCTGGCGCGGCCTGACCGTGCTCGGCTGGGTGTGGGTCGTCGCGGGCGTCGTGATCTTCGTCGATGCGCTCGACGGCGCGTTGCACTTCCCGATTCAGATCTTTGCGTGGCTGTTCCTGATCGAGGGGCTCGCGACGCTTGCCGTGGCCGGCAGCGGCGTCGGCGGGCAGCGCATCCTGCGCTACGTGAAGGGGATCGTGGTCGTGGTCGCCGCCGGGCTCGTGTTCGCGGGGCATCACCATGGCCATTTCCTGCTGTCGATGATCTTCGGCACGCTGTTCCTCGTCGACGGGCTGCTGCAGTGCACTGCAGCGTGGATGGTGCGCTATCGCCGCTGGAACGTCGCATTCGCATGGGGCGTCGTTGAGATCCTGCTGGCGATCTTTTTCTACCAGCCGTATCCGACGCACTACGTGGGTACCGTGCCGTACTGCCTCGGGCTGCTGCTGATGTTCGGCGGGATGCACATGCTGAGCCTCGCCGCGCGCGTGCGGCGGCTGACGCGCAATCCGGCGTTCGCGACGTCGCCGGCGCCGGCGCTCGCGCCCGATCTCGACGACGCGCGCGACCGGCCGCATTTCGCGCAATCCGAATGGGACGGCCCGCCGGCCGACGGCGAGCATGCGCTCACCGTGCACGTGTGGACGCCGACCGGCACGTCGAAGGCCGAAGCGCAGCGCTATCCGGTGATCGACCGCTATATCGCGGCCGTGGACGTCAACGGTGTGATCTCCACCGGGCACGCGGCGCTGGAGTCGCCCGAGGGCGTCTATATCAGCCTGTATCCGGGCGTCGAAATCGATCGTTCTCCGGACGAATTCACGCGCATCCTGCGCGCGACCCGCGAAAACGACGTACCGGGCTTGTTCCAGCCCGACTACGCGACCGAATCGAAGGCGTGGTGCCCGTCGACCGTGCGCGTGCGGATCCGCAACTACGATCCGTCGAAGCTGGATGCCTTCTGGACGTCGTACCGGCAGAACGTGACGTACAACCTCACGCATCGCAACTGCTCGAGCACGGTGTCGAACGCGCTCGAAGCCGCGCTCGACGGCGCGGTGTGGCGGCTGAAGGGCGCGCGGGCCGGGTGGGGCGCGTTCGTGCGGCTGCTGCTCACGCCGGAGCTGTGGGTCGCCGCGCAGATCCGCAAGCGCGCGGTGACGATGGCCTGGACGCCCGGGCTCACGCTCGACTATGCGCGCGCGCTGAGCATGCTCGCCGACCCGCGGCCGTTCGCGTGGTGGAAGGTCGCGCGCTCGGCCGTGAAGGCGATCATGACGTCGCGCCGCACGTGGCGCGAGCAGGACCACGCGGCGCTGTCGCCCGGCGGACCGGAGGCAGCGTCGATGAAGTGAGCGCATGCCGCCGGACGCGGGCCCGGCGTCACTGTGGCCGCCACCGTGCGGCCGCGCGAGGTTGCCCGCCACGAGACCCCCCAACGTAAACAACAATGAACAAGACGAGAGCCTTCCGCATCCTGATTCCCGCCGCGCTGGCGCTGACGAGCGCCGGCTTCGCGCAGGCGAGCGCGGACGAGGTGCCGCGCATGAGCGACGACGTGTACCGCATGTCGGTGTCGTTCTGCTCGAACGTCGCGGCCGCCGAGAAGATCGAGTGCCAGGGCGACATGATCGCCGCGGGCAGCCGGATCGTCGCGGCGATCGGCGGCCTGCCGCCGGCCTCCGCCACGTCGATCGACGAAGGCGCGCGCAACAAGCTGCCGGCGGCGGAGCGCAAGGGGCTCGCGCCGGTCGAGCCGCGCGCGATCGACAAGGATGACGACCTCGCCGGTCTCGCCGGCATGGTGCGTCTGTGCGACGTCTACGAATCCGAACCGGCGTCGCGCGCGCGGCATCACGCGGCGCTGAAGCAGCAGGCGCCGGACGCTGCACCGCGCGTCGAGGCGTTGCTGACCGATGCGTCGACGGCGGCGCGCCAGCGCGTCAGCATCGGCGTGTGGCAGATCCTCGCGCTCGAAGGCCCCGAATCGATCACGCGCGCGTGCACGCAGCTGGGCGCCGGGTCGTGACGGGCGGCGTGCCGCCAGTATGGCGGCACGTGTCGGCCGTGTGAGGCAGCGCGCGACGCGACGGTGGGTATCTGCACCCGCGCCGCCCGACTTCTTTCGTCCACCTTCACATTCGTGCCACGTTGCATCGGCAACAATCGCGGACAGATATTCGACAACCTTGCGGCGCATCCCGCGACCGCAAGCCTTTTCCGAGGAAACGCCATGCTCAAGACGCTCGCCCGCGCCGCTGCCGCACTCGCCGTCGCTTCCGCTTCACTGCACGCCACCGCGCAGACCAGCTACGACTACCTGTTGCTCGCCGCGTCGTGGGAGCCCGGCTTCTGCGCGTCGCACGACACGCCCGAATGCACGAACCTCGCCGGCACGTACGCGGCAACGAGCCTGTCACTGCATGGCCTGTGGCCGAACAACTACGACGGCAACCAGCCGTTCTACTGCGGCGTGCCGCAGAACGACATCGACCTCGACAACGCGCACCAGTGGTGCAGCATGGACGCGTACCCGATCAGCAGCGCGACCCGCAACACGCTGTCGACGTACATGCCGGGCGTCGCGTCGTGCCTCGACAAGCACGAGTGGTTCAAGCACGGCACCTGCTCGAATTCGGCATCGCCCGATGCGTACTGGAACCAGGCATCCGGCATGATCAGCCGGCTCGGCAACACGTCGTTCAACGCATTCCTGCAGGCGAACGCGGGCAAGACGGTCACGCGTAACCAACTGCTGTCGGCGTTCGAAGGCGCGTTCGGCAGCCACACGCGCAGCGCGGTGTCGCTGAAGTGCACGAAGACGAACGGCGTCAGCTACTTCACCGAAGCGTGGATCGCGGTGAAGACCAATGCGACCACGCAGTTCCCGAGCGCCGCCTCGCTCGTGACGGACGGCAATACGCAGGGCACGTGCCCGACGTCGGGTGTGTATATCGCGAAGTAACGGGGAAGGAAGGGGCGGTGCGCGCGACATCGGGCGCGCCGTCGCTTGTTACGGCTTCGGCGGGAGGCCCGACCACAGCAGCCGGGCCAGTTCCGGTGCGTCGAGTTGCGGCTCGTGTTCGTCGATCGCGTCGGGCAGTGCATGCCACGGCACCGCCGGATTCCGGTGATGCTGCAGATGAAGGTTGATGTGATACGGCCACACGAACACGCGGCCGATCCAGCCCGTTCGCCATGAATACGTCCAGTCGGCCCAGCCGGGCGTCGCGTGCGGGCCGCCGCTGTGCTCGGCCATGCTGCGGATCTTCTGCAGCAGGACCGACAGCGTGAGCAGCGTCACGAACCACAGCGCGGCGACCAGCAGGATCGTCTGCACGGTACAGGCCCATACGAGCAGCGCGACGATGACTCCCCACACCGCCGCGGCTGCCAGGAACGGCCGGCCGAGCCGCGTGTTCTGTCCGCCCGCGCGCCGGAATGCCGCCATGTTGCGCACCATGTTCAGCACGAGCAGGTCGCCGAGGAACTGCCGCGCAAGCGGCCATGCGTCGAGCGGCCGGAACTGCCACGGCTGGTCGTGATAGAGGAACTGCCGCTCCGGGTCCTGCGCGGTGCCGAGATGCCGGTGATGCGCGAGATGCAGCGGCCGGTAGAACTCGATGGGCACGAGCCCCGGCACGCCGATCGCGACGTTGATCAGGAAGTCGTTGAAACCGCGGCGGCGCGTGAGGTGATAGTGGGTCGCGTCGTGATACAGGATGAACAGCGCATGCTGCCGCGTCGCGACGACGAGTACGGCAAGCGCATACAGGTACCACGCGCCGAGCGCGGTGGCCACCCGGATCGCCACGACGATGCACGCCCATTCGAGCAGCGCGGCCGCCATCGTGCGCAGGTCGACTTTGGTGCGCAGCAGCGCGAGCGTGAGCGCGCCGGCCGCGATACCGGTCGCGCCGCCCCATGCGACGTCGGCGGCACGATGCTGGCCGGTGGTCAGGACCGTCACCATCAGCAGCGCGCTCCACGCGGCGAACAGCACGGCTGACCGTTGCCGCAGCGCCAGCAGCACGATGGCGATCGCGACCGGCAGCGCGACGTGCCCGCTCGGCGACGCGGCAAGCGGCGTGTCGATCCGCTGCAGCCACGCGATCCAGCCGTCATGAGCGGGCGGCCATGCGACGGCGGTCGGATGCAGCAGATGGCACACGAGGCAAATGCCGGCCGCGAGCGTGCCTGCGAAGAGCGCCGGCAGCAGCCATGCACGGCCACGCCCGAGCCACACGAGCGCGGGCATCACGAACAGGTAGCTGAGGTAAAGCGGCACGGTGCCGGGCAGCAGCGGAACCGCGCGATCGAGTGTGCTCGCCGGAATGATCGTGACCGGCCCGAGCGGCAGGTGCGTGACGAAGGAGTAGAACGCGCCCGTCACGACGAGATAGGCGACGAGCAGCCGCCATGGCCGGGCGATCGGCGCGTCGTTCGCATCCAGGCGGGAACCGGCGTTGGACATGGCGGGAGCAGGCGAGTAACGGGCTATCATAGCAAGCTGTTCAGTCTTGCAGGAGTACCCGATGGAGTTGCGTGCCACCGCCGTCGAACGTGCGGCCCTGGGCCCGGACGACATCGACCGGATGTTCTCGTTGTATGCGGCGTCCTATTGCGACACGGTTCGTGCGCAGTTCGACCGCGACCTCGGCGACAAGACGCACTGCATCGTGCTGCGCGACGGCGGCGGCGCGATCCAGGGCTTCTCGACGCTCAAGCAGTACGAGACACGCTGGCGCGACGCGTCGATCCGCGTGATCTTTTCCGGCGACACGATCATCGATCCCGCGCACTGGGGCACGCAGCATCTCGCGTTCGCGTGGATCCGCCACGCGGGCGACGTGTGGCGGCAGGCACCCGCCGTGCCGCTGTACTGGTTCCTGATCTGCAAGGGGCATCGCACCTATCGCTACCTGCGCGCGTTCGCGCGCGACTACGCGCCGCGTGCCGATCACCTGACCGCTCCGGTCACGCAGGACCTGATGGATTACCTGGCCGCGAGCCGCTACGGGCACGCGTACGACTCCGCCACCGGCCTGCTGTCGTTCGACACGCCGCAGGGCCGGCTTGCGCCCGTGCTCGCGGAGGTGCCGGCCGCGCACCGGCGGCTGGCCGACGTCGACTACTTCCTCGCACGCAATCCCGGCTACGCACAGGGCGACGAACTCGTGTGCCTGTGCGAACTGTCGGCGTCGAACCTGCGGCCGCTTGCGCGCCGGCTGTTCGACGGGGTGTGAGCCACGCGCATGCGGATCCGTCTCGCGCAATCGGCCGACAACGCGCGCATTCTCGATTTCCAGTCCCGTCATGCGATGCAGGGCAGCCTGCCGCTGCGCTTCGATCGTGCGCCTGACTACTTCGCGCTGCATCGCTGCCACGCGCCGCATCATGAGGTCTGGCTCGCGGAAGATGAGCGTGCGTCGTTGAAGGGGCTTGCGAGCCTCGTCGTGCGCGACGGCTATCTCGGCGAGCGCGCGCAGCCGGTCGCCTATCTCGGCGACCTGCGGCTGATGCACGACCGGCGGCTGTCGCGCGAGTGGACCGACTCGGTGCGCGCGCGCTTCGCGACGCTGCGCGCCGACGCCGGCGTGCAGCATGCGTATTGCTGCATGATCCGCGATAACCGGCTCGCGGTGCAGTCGCTGGTCCGCTCGCGGCGCGAGAACCGGCTGCGTTTCACGCACTGGCTTGGCTACGAGAACGTGTCGATCTACGCGCAGCGCGGGCTGTCGTCGGTGCCGCGTTGCGTGCCGGGCGTGCGGATCGTCGATGCGCAGCCGCATCATGCGGACGCACTGCGCGCGTTTCTCGATGCAGAATCGCGCCGCCAGCCGTTCGGCGGCGTGTTCTCCGCGGACGAATTCGCGCGACGGCTCGACACGTGGCCATCGTTCGGCATCGACGCGTTCCTGCTGGCGCTCGACGCGCACGACAACCTGGTCGGCTGCGTCGCGCCGTGGGATGCGGGCGAGATCAAACGGATCGTGCTCGAACGGCTGCCGTTGCCGCTGCGGGCGGTCCGTGTCGCATTCAATGCGGTCGCACCCGCATTGCGCCGCCCGCGTATCGCGGCGCCCGGCGAGCCGTTGCGAGACGTCTATCTGACGCACCTGCAGGTGCGCGACCGCGATCCGTCCGTGTTCGCTGCGCTGCTCGATGCCGCGTGGTTGCGCGTGCGCAATAGCCATGCGCTGATGCAGTTGTGCCTGTACGACGGCGATCCGCTCGGGCCGGCGCTCGCGCGCTACCACGCGACGCGTACGCCGATGGATCTCTATACGCTGTCGACCGGCGAGCCGGTCGCGCCGATCGACGGCCTGCTGGCCGGCCGCGTGCCGGGTTTCGAGATCTACCTCGTCTGAGCGCGCGTGACGTGCAGCAGGTCGGCGAACGCGAGCCAGAAGCGGCCGGCGTCGAAGCCGAGCCCGCCGAGTACGGGCTGGCCGTGGTCGAGCCGCGGCAGGCAGACCTGCGGGATGCCGGCCATCACCTGGTGGTCGAGATAGAACTGTCCGTCGTGCGCGCAGCCGGGACGATGCCCGTTCAGCCGCCCGTGATGCGAATCGAAGCGCGTGGACGCCTCGACGGACCAGCTCACGCCGTGCACGAGATGCAGGTCGCGCGGCAGCGCGGCAAGCATTGCGCCGACGCGCGGATCGCGCCGGCTGCTGATGTCGCGCGTGCCGGCGTCGGCCCAGCGCGTGCGCAGCATGCGGCGTGCGATGCGGTCGGGCCACGGTGCGGCCACGTGCGACGGCATGCCGTGGCGGAAGATCGTATCGACGATCGCGGACGGCCCGCACGGCGGCTGCATCAGCGCGAGGCCGGCACAACGCGCCGCCAGCGCCGGGTCGACGACGAGCGCGGCGAGCGTGTCGATGCCGCCCTTGCTGTGCGCAAGCGCGACGAATTCGCCGCCGGCCGGCAGGTGCTTGCGCAGGTATGCACCGATATGCGCGCCCTGATCAAACACGCCGCGCGCGGAACGCACCGGCACCGTCAGCACGCGATAGCCGGCCGCACCGAGCGTCTGCCGCGCGCCGCGATTGCAGCCGGGCAGCCATTCCGAATACAGCCCGGCGACGAGCACGACCGTCGTCGTCAGCGGCAGGCGGGCGGCGCGCCGTGTCCAGCCTTCGATGAACGCGTCGGTCCGGTCGAGGTTCGGCACGGCACGCGTGAACGGCGTCGTCGGATAGTGGCGCCGCCAGTCGTCGAACCCGTCGGGCGTCCACGGCGCGCGTGTCATGCGTGTGACTCCGGCTCGGGTTCGGCAGTGGCCAGATACGGTTCGAGTGCGGCGCGTGCCGCGCGCAATGCCGCATCGCTGTCGAGGCGGTCGGGATGGAACCGCGGCGAGAACCAGAACAGCCACATCGGCATCACGCGCGTGAAGATGCCCGGCGCGACGAACAGCCAGCGCAGCAGTTGCAGCCAGCCGCGCAGGTTCCAGGTCTGCCCGTCGACGGCGACGAGGCGGTGCACGAAATAGATCAGGTCGATCACGAAGTAGACGGAGATTCCGAGCATGGCCGCGCAGCGCACGACATAGCGCCGCACCGCGTTCGGCATGGCCGCCGTGAACACGTCGAACGCAACGGTCTTGTGCTCGGTTTCCTCGATCGCATGCCAGCGCCACACGGCCGCCATCGTCGGGTCGGCGCCGTCGAGGATCGCCGGGTCGCTCAGCAGGCGGTGCGCGAGGATCGTCGTGTAGTGCTCGAGGCACGCCGTCAGCGCGAGCCGCGTGACGGGCGCCACCTGTCGCGCGGCATTGCGCTGGCGTGTTTCGAGCAGCGCCTCGAGCGCGTCGACCGGCACGTGCTGCGACGCGAGGCGTGCGTTGTAGCGCCGGTGCACGCGGATATGCGACGCTTCCTGCCGCACGAACGCGTCGACGTCGGCCGCGAGCGATGCATCGCCGCCCACCTGGTCGCGAAACGGCCGCACGCTTTCGATGAAGAAGCGCTCGCCGAGCGGGAACATCACGGAAAACGCGTCGAAGAAGCGCGTGACATGGCACGTGCCGCGATACCAGAAGCGCGGAATGCGTTCGTCGATCGCGAAGCGCACGTCGCGGGTCGGCATGCGCGACGCGGGGCTGTCGGTGCTCGGGTGGCGAAACGGCCGCATGCTAGTTCCGCCCCGCCAGGGACGGGCCGCGGGCCGTTACCGGCGGCTGACGCATCTGTTGTATCCTCCCGTGCAAACAACCGCCATTCCGAGCCATGAACCGACCGAGCGCGCAAGCCGCCGCCGCGCAGACCCGACGTTACGACCGGGCGAACCTGCTCGTGCTCGCGCTGCAGAGCGTGGTGTGGGCCGGCGCGCTCACCTGGCTCTCACATACCGGCGCCGGCGCGATCAAGTGGCTCGTGCTCGTGCCGTTCTGCCTCGTGATGCAGGGCGTGTTCTCGATGATGCACGAAACCTTCCACGGGTTCGGGCATCGCCGGCCGATCGCGAATTATATGATGATGTGGTGGGCGTCCACGATGTTCGGCGCGGCCGCGACACTCATTCACGTGAACCATCTCGGCCATCACGTACGCAACCGCACGCGCGCCGAGCGCGCGGATTTCGCGACCGCGGACGAATCGCTGCTGCGCAAGCGCATCGAATACTACGCGGCGATCCTCGGAGGCATCTGGCTCGGCAGTTTCGTCGGCAGTTTCGTGCTTGCGCTGGTGCCCGGTCGCACGATGCAGCGGCTCGCCGCGCGCGGCGACGACAACACCTACGCGGCCGCCTTCAAGGAATTCACGACGGCCGACTTCCGCCGCATCCGCTACGAAACGCTTGCCGCGGTCGGCGCCTGGCTGCTGGCCGGCTGGCTGCTCGAATGGTCGGCGTCGGCGGTGCTGCTCGCGTATGTCGCGTTCGCGTTCTCGTGGTCGTCGCTGCAATGGGTGTACCACATGCGCACGCCGCTCGACGTCGTCGAAGGCACGTACAACATGCGCGCGCCGACACCCGTGCGCTGGCTGCTGCTGAACTTCAACTACAACCTCACGCATCATCGCCGCCCCGCATTGCGCTGGCAGGACATGCACGCGGTGTCGGACCTGCGCGAGACACGGCCGCTGTGGTACGGCTGGCTCACGATTTTCGCGCCGCCGCGCCGGCTGCCCGACGATCTCGCGCAACTCGACAAGACCTATTTCTGATGGATATCTTCGCCCGCAGCCCGGCCGACGCATGGCGCACGTTCGCACGCGCCGCGCAGCCGGACGTCGATCGCTGGCAAGCCGGCCTCGACGCACCGGGCGACACGCAGGCGCGGCGGCTGACGGCGCTGCTCGCCGCGAACCGCGATACCGCATTCGGACGCCGGTTCGGCTTCGACCGGATCGACAGCCCTGCGCAGTTTCGTGAGCGCGTGCCCGTGCATGCGGCTGCCGATTTCCTGCCGTGGCTCGATCGCGTGTCGCACGAAGCGGAACCGGTGCTGACCGCCGAGCGTCCGGTGTTCCTCGAACGCACGAGCGGCAGCACCGCGCGCCAGAAGCTGATTCCCTATACGCCCGCGTTCCTGCGCGAACTGCAGGCCGCGATGATCGTATGGCTGGCCGACATGTATCGCGCCTGTCCGGCGCTCGGCGAAGGGCGCGCGTACTGGTCGATGTCGCCGCCGCTGCAGGCGCCCGGCGTCGCGCCCAACGGGATTCCTGTCGGCTCGGCGAGCGATCTCGACTACCTCGGCGACAGCAGCGCGGCCGCGCTCGCGTCGACGCTGCTCGTGCCGCCGCTGACCGGTAACGCAGCGACGTGGCGACGCGAGACGCTGCGTGCGCTCGTTGCGGATGAAGCGCTCGCATTCATCAGCGTATGGAGCCCGACGTTCCTGACGAGCGTGCTGCGCCCACTGTTCGATCGCGACGCTGCCGACAGCGCGCGCGATCTCGCGTGGGTCGACGCATCGCTGCCGGCCGACCGCCGCGCCGCGCTGCGCCGTGCGATCGAGGCGGGCGATTGCCGTGCGCTGTGGCCGCGCCTGGCCGCCGTGAGCTGCTGGCTGGACGGCCCGAGCAAGCATTACGCCGACGCGTTGCGCGTGCGGTTTCCGCAGGCGCAATGGCTGCCGAAGGGGTTGTTCGCGACGGAAGGTGTCGCGAGCGTTCCGTTCGGCACGGGCGACGGTTGCCCGCTCGCGATCGGCAGTCACTACCTTGAATTCGTGCGCGACGACGGCAGCGTGTGCGACGTCGAAGGGCTGCGCCCCGGCGACGACGTGCAGGTGCTGCTGACCACGGGCGGCGGGCTGTATCGCTATGCGCTCGGCGATCGCGTGTGCGTGGTCGGCATGACCGCGCGCACGCCGCGCATTGCGTTCGTCGGGCGCGCGGCGGCGAGCGTCGATCTCGTCGGCGAGAAGCTCGACGAACAGCTTGCGGCCGCCGCGCTGAACCGCGCGCGTGGACAACACAGCGAAGTCGGCGCATGCATCGTGCCGTGCGTGGCGAACGAAGGGCTGCCGCACTACGTGCTGTGCGTTGCCGGCGACATCGGCACCGATGCAGCCGACGCAATGTGCGCAGCCGTCGAAGCCGAACTGGTGCAGGCGTTCCACTACGCGCACGCACGCCGCCTCGGCCAGCTCGGCCCGCTGCGCGTGCGCGTACTGGGCCGATCGCCGGCGCGGCTCGGCGACCTGCAGCAGCAGGCGTCCGAACGGGCCGGCATCCGCGCGGGCGACGTGAAGCCATGCGCACTCGTGACGCGGTTGCCGGTGGCCGGCGCGCTGCTGGCGATGACGAATGACTGACGCGATGAACGACATGATCGAACCACGCGGATGCGGGCACGACTGCCCGTCGCGCGATGCGGCGGCGGCGCACGAGCATGCGCCGCCGGCCGATGGCCTGCACGAGCAATGGTTCGTCGCGTGCACCGAACGCGAACTCCCGCGCGACAAGCCGCTCGGCGTGCGGATCCTCGATACCGGCATCGTGCTGTTCCGGCAGCGCGACGGCCGGATCGCCGCGCTGATCGACCAGTGCGTGCATCGCGGCACGCGGCTGTCGGCCGGCAAGGTCGATCGCGACACGCTCGTGTGCCCGTATCACGGCTGGCGCTACGACGGCGAAGGGCAGGTCGTCCATGTGCCGAGCATCGACGGCACGCAGCCGACGGGCCTGCCCGGCCGCTATCCGTTCCGGCAGCGCACGCTGCCCGTGCAACTGCTCGACGGGCTCGTGTGGGTGTACCTCGGCGCGGGCGATCCGTCGGCGCGCGCGATTTTCCGGATGCCGTTCCGCGATGTCACGCCGTGGCAGTCGTACTACATGGTGAACACGTTCGACGGCGACATCGCGATGCTCGCGCAGAATTTCATGGACGTGCCGCATACGGTGTTCGTGCACGACGGGATCTTTCGCAGCAGCCGCGGCCAGGCGATGGAAGCGACGGTCGCGACGACACGGGACAGCGTGGCCGTCACCTATCACGACGGCGATGACAAGATCGGCTTCTGTCTCGACTGGCTCACGAACCCCGATCGCGTGCCGCTCGCGCACGTCGACCGCTTCATCGCGCCGAACGTGACGCGCTGCGACTACCTGTGGGGTGAACGTTCCGGTTTCCTGATCGTCAGCCAGATCACGCCGATCGATGCGCGCCGCTCGCGCGTCTATACGTACATCGCCTATCGCTTCCGGCTGCCGCGCTGGATGCTGCGCGCGCTGCGGCCGCTGCTGAACCTGTACACGCACCTCGTGATCCAGCAGGACGTGCGGATCATGCGCGCGCACCGGCAGGGCCTCGACAACGCGCCTGACTTCCGTCCGCACAACGTGCGCGCCGACATCGTGCACGTCGCGATCGACCGGCTGCTCGATGCGGTGAAACGCGGCGAGCCGCTGCCGGCCGCGCAGTGCGGCGAGAAGGTGATGCGGTTCGAGCTGTAGACGCCGCGCGGTGTGTCTAGTGCGCGGGGCCGGTCTGGCCGGATGCGGGCGGCGCGAACGCGGTGCCGTCCGTCAGGTAGCGGTGCACGGCCGGCAAATGTTCGAGCGCGAGCGCCGGATACGCGTGATGCACCTGGTGATAGCCGATGTTGCGCGGATACAGCACGAGCTTGCCGATCCAGCCGAATGTCATCGTGCGTGTCATGTGCCAGATCGATTCCGGCGTGCGTTCGTCGATCTCGACGTGCTGATGTTCGAGCAGCACACGGTTCGCGTTCATGATGCCGCCGACGATCCACGGCAGTCCGTAGTACGTGAAGAACGGCAGATCCCAGTGCACGACGGCCGCGATCGCGAGCAGATAGCCCGCGCAATGCGGCAGGTCGGCGCGCGCGCAGGCGATGACTTCAGGGTGACGGCGCAAATCCTGGCGCGAGCGGTCCTGCATGAAGCCGCGTGCATACCACGGCCGGAACGCCGGCCACGCGATCGCGAGCGGCGCCATCAGCGCGCGCAGCGGCCACCAGACCGGCAGCAGCGCGCCGCGCAGCATCATCACGCGCTGCACCCAGCCGCCGCGCGCGGCCAGGCGGTGCAGGTACGGATCCTCGGCGGTGCCGACCGCGCGGTGATGGCGCAGGTGGTGATAGCGCATCGCGGCGATCGACGAACCGATCGTCCAGCCGGCGAGTACTTCGACGAGCGCGAGCGGTAGCGTCATGCGCCGCATCGGGAGGTGGCAGGCGTCGTGCAGGATCACGCCGAATGCCTGCAGCCGGCCCGCGATCAGCAGCACGGCCGCGACATAGACGAACGGATTCGGCACGAAGCGGATCGCGGCCCAGCACAGCAGGATGCCGAGCCAGTCGATGCACGCATAGCGGACGAGCCGCCATGGCCGTGCGCCGGCTGCGAAAGGCAGCGTGCGGTTCAGTTCGGCAGGCGTCGGCAGGGCGGATGGCGTAGGCATTCGATGAGGTCGGGCGCACCGTCGATGGCGCGCGTGCAGGCGTATCGGCGGCAATATACACCGGATTCTTCAGACGAAGAGAGGTAGCGTTCAACGCCTGGCGCAGGGTGTGCCGAACCATCGCATGGCCGCGTGCGCGGCTTCGTCGACGTTCGACGCATCGCCACTGGCTCTCTCGACGACACCGTCGGGCCGTGCGAGCCCGGCGCGCAGTCCCTGCCGGTCTTTCGCATCGCCCGCGCGACCGCTTGTTTACTCGAGCAGCCGCAACGCGTCCGCGAGCGACAGCACCGTCGTGCGCGATTCGAAGGCGGTGGCGAACAGATGCTCGTGAACCACCGGGTCCGGGTCGTAGCAGCAGTCCTTGACCGTATACAAGCGGAAGTCCGCATCGCCCGCGTGGGCGATCGACGACAGCATCACGCCCGTCGACGCGATGCCGACCATGATCAGTGAATCGACACCTTGCTCGACCAGCCGCGCCTGCAGATCGGTGCCGTAGAACACGCTGGCGCGGTGCGCGACGATCAGCGGCTCGTCGGGCTGCCGGCCGAGCTCCGGGCACGGGCCGTCGTTGATGAAGAGGCCGAGCTGCTTGATGCCCTGGCCGTTCTTGTTGCGCGGGCTGACTTCCGGATAACCGGGGCTGAACCGGAGGGTCGCGAACCAGACGCCGATGCCGCCGGCCCGCGCCGCATCGCAGAGCCGGCGCGTATTGGCGAGCAATTCGGGCGCGACGGACGGAAAGAGGCCGAGGATGTCGGTCTGGTAATGCATGACGAGCAGCGCGGTGCTCGACGGCACGATGGCGGGAATCGGCGCGGACGGGCTGTCGCCGGGAGTCGTGCGGGTGGTCGTTGCGATATCCGGTGCGTGTTGCCGAGTCATGAACGAGAGTCTCCGATAGCCCGCGGGGAATGTCAGCGTCCCCGATTTGTACCGGAAAATCGGGGACGCTGCCGATGCGATTTTCGTAGGAGCGTTTTATCGTGCTGCGAGCCGGTGACCGTCACGCCGGCGTCGCATGCCTGCCTGCCGGCAATGTACTGGCGGTCGCCTTCATCGTCTCCGACGATAGTCGATCGCTGAATCCGGAATTCAGCGATGACGACGGATCGGATCATGGCCGCCCGACTTTTGCCTATAAGGAGCAGCGGCCGAAGTTGTGCGGATTGCCCCTATTACCCCTCTTACCCGAGGCTGCCTATAATCGTCGTCATCTTGCCCGAGAAATCGCGGTTACCAAGGTGAGGGGGTGTCCAAATGGGACAGTGCCGTCGCATCTATTCGCGCTTGGTCCTCGCAAGCTCGATCGTCGGTCTGGGATGTCTGGCAGGCGCAGGCCTCGCGTACGCCGAGGACGCTCCTTCGAGCGTGCCGACCGGGTTCAAGCCATCGGAAAGAACGATCAACGCCTATGCGGTGTATGGCGACGGACGCGCGACCAACGGTGGCGATATGCATTGGCGTGCCTACGAAGTCGGCTTCGGCGACGTCTTGAATGACTACCTCTCGGTCTACCTCGCGTATCTGAACGAGGGGCATCCCCTCGATCACCACCGTGACGGCTTCGCCGCCATAGGTTCGTTTCGTTGGCCGGTCGGCGATCGCCTGGCGCTCGAGTTGTCGGCGGGGCCGTATTTCAGCATGGACACGACACATGTCGACGACCAGCCGCGCAATGAAAAGCGATGGGGCGTGCGCGCCTCGGCAGCGGTGCGGTATTACGTCGTCCCCAACCGCTTCTTCCTCAAGGTGCAGTACAACCACGTGCAGATGATCGACGGATTCAACTCCGACGCGGTGCTCTTCGGCATCGGCTCGGATTTTGGCGGCGATCCTGGCCCGGCTTTTTCGGACGGCAAGACGCAGGTCGGCGTTTGGGCCGGGACATCGCAGACGAACCGTCCCCAAGTGCCGATCGAAAAAGGGTATATGGTCGAAGTCAAGCGGCCGCTCGGCAATGCGTGGGCCTATTCGGCGAGCTTCGTCTACGAAGGCAATAACGGCGTCGCCGGCCGAAGAGGCGTGGCGGCGCAATTCTGGTATGTCGCGCCGATCAAGAGCAAATGGACGCTTTCGGCAGGTGTGGGCCCGTATCTCTCGCATGATCGGGACGAGGTCGCGAGTAAAACGAGACTCAATGCCTTGCTCAGCGCGCAGGTGACCTATCAGGTAACGAACGATTGGGCGGCGAGCTTACGCTTTAATCGTGTCGCAACCGGCAACGACAAGGACCAGGACATGTTCATGGTCGGCGTGGCGCGCAATTTCTAGCGGCTCGGCTTGCACCGAATCGACATCGGCCTGCATGCGAGTGACCGTTTTACCGTCGGAAACGGCCTTTTGGAAGTCGGCGTGTTGTGCGGCCCAGTTGGGTCGAGCGCAGCCGATGGCCGAATTCCCCATCAAGCGCACGCGCCGATATGACTCTGCCGCCGTTGCGCCAGGTGGCGCTCGACTAATCCCGCCGCCTCAAAAAATCGACCTTCCCGAATAAGTCGTCAACCATTCCAAAGCCATAGTGCTGGCACTCCGGCAATATAAACCGACTATGTCATCTGGGCGCCGACCAAGTGGGCGAGTGCCGCGCGGCCTTCGACGACCGGGTTCGGCCGCGGATTCAACCCGTCGATGCAACACACTTGAGGCTGCATAGCAGCAAGGAGTGTTGCAATGAAACAGAGACGTCGGATCTACTATGCAGACAGCCCGAAGGCGTTAATGTGGGAGCGCTGGCGCTGCAACAGCGCCTCGCGGGAGTTGACACCGGGCTCCGCAAGGCCGTGGTCGGTGACAATTTTAATTCGCAACGTGCGACCTCATGAATTCACGACGGTTTCGCCCCTCATCGCCGGTCCGAGGCGGCGAAGTGACATTTTTACTTCGCAAACGGTGACAACTTTGCTTCGGTCTACGGCAGCGTGGCGCTAGCCCCGCTCTTCCGAACGGGTCTAGCGTTAGCCGCCGGTGTTCGATTGACTCGCAATCAGTCGCGCCCCGCAGGCCAGTTCGTCGCCGTCGCACGCGGCTGGTTGACCATCGAAGCGGCCGCGACCGGATACCTTCACGATCGTCGTCGGCCCGTGAATCTCGCAGATCGCGGGATCGTGCAGACGAGCGATCGCTCGGCCCTTGATTCGCGAATGCGGTGCGCCCGACAGGACTCTTCCGCCATGGCTATGCCCATCGCCTTCTAGGACGTAAGGTTTCTCGCTCATCAGAAAGCCCAGCTGAAGTCCTGAGGATGGGCCTGCCGGGCTGCCGCGTCCGGGGGGCTCAGCATCACGATCGTGGCGTGTAGCGGATCGCGTAGGTTCACGAGCGCGCTGGTTTTGCCGTCCTGGTAATTCATCATCAACGCCAACGCGAGCTGGACCCACGTGGAGCTGGTACCGGTGTCGCCGCCGATGCGACGTTGCATGTCGAACGCGTCTTTCGGGTCGTCCAAATCGATATGCTGCGGGTTGTCGTGCAGCGCCTGCACCAATAGCGGGAGTTGGCTGGATGACGCACCCGTGTCGTAAAACATCCGACTCGGCTGACTCTCGGGAGTAACGGTTTGCAATGCGTCCTGCCAGCCCGTTTTGATCTTCTCGATGCGCTCACCCTTTTTCAGCGGTTCGCCGTGACCGTCGCTCAGGTCGATGCGCACCGGGCGATGCAGATACGCCAGTACCGGCCAATCGTCGTACTCTTTCAACTGCCAGTTTGTCCACGGCACGGGCACCCAGGGATTCGGCTTGAACCCTTCGGGCACTTTCAACTGTGTGGTTTTCCAGAACTCCGGCAGCTTTGATTGCCAGTAGTCCCACGGCATTTCGTTACGATGGTCCTTTCGATACTGATCCTGCTGGTGCCAGAAGTAGTTCCACAGCTTGATCACGTCGTACTGCGTCTTCGAACTGTCGATCGCGGCCGGCGCATCAGTCACGTATGGCCGGATCAGTCGATCCACCCGATCCTTGCGTGTCACAAGCAGCGCCACGAAACTGTCCGGTCGCTTCGGGACGAAATTGCCGTCAGTATCCGACTGCGCGAGATCCTCGCCTGGCGTTCGCATGTACGCGCGAGTGTTGAGCCCATCCTCGACTAACAGGACGACTGCTGGCAGGTCCGGATGACGTTCAAAGACATCAAACACGCGGGCCACAACGTCGTCACCGTGCTCGGTCTGGACCTCGTCGAGACGAATATAAATAGGATTCCCGATTCCAGCGCCGTTGTCGGCAGTTCCTATGTGGGTTGCCATGCGATCGGCACCTGGATTGCTATCGTCTCTCGGCGGCCCGGCGACGATAACCGGGATTGGCCAAAAGCCGAGCCAGCCACGCAGCGCATATCCGAATACGTTGTTTTCGCGCTGACGTCCTTGCGAATCGCGCGTCTCGCTCGACCACGGATACTCCTTTGGGTCCTGCAGCAGGAGTTTGCCTTTCTGGCCGACTTCATCGAGACGCATCAACAGGGCTCGTTGACGGAACCGGTCGACGGTGACACCGAGGCGCCGCACCTCCAGCGTAAATCGCGGATCGTGTGCCGCCGCAGCTGTCGTTGCGCCGTCGGAAACGGTCGCCGCCTGTACTGCGGCTGGGTCGGACTGGCCTGGTGCATGCCGGCGCGTCCAGATGGTGTATCCGGTCGCGATCATGCCGGCGAGCAGCAGGATCGGTAACAGCCACAACAGCGCCCGTTGGTTCATCGATATCGTTTCCCAGGAGATATAGCCGTTCATTGTGGCCAATTTGAGCGCAATACTCCAGACCAGCGCTAGGCACATTACCAACGCGACCACCAGATGTCCGCCCGACAGGCGCTTGGAAGCAGTGGAATTCATCGCATTCAGAGTTTATCGAACAAATTTTTGACGGCCTGCTTGCCCTGTTCGACGGCCTGGTTGACGCCCTGTCGAGCGGCGTCGGCCCCTTGTCCAAGGCGTTGCTGAAGTTGGTCCATGTCCTGTTTGATCGTCGACTTTACCTTGTCGGCCTGGGCCTTCAGCTGCTGGTTGCGCTGGTCGATGCGCTCTTTTTCCAAGCGCTGTTCTTCCTGCTTCTTGCGCTGTTCTTCCTGCTTTTTGAAATCCTGTTGCTGTTGATAGATTTCGCTGACAACCTGCTCCGGCGGCTTTTTGGGTACTAGGCGATCTGGCGGGAACGTCCCGTCCCCATAGTACTGACAAGTCGCCTCGACGATTGCGCGTGTTGTATGGTCAAACTGATTGTATCGATCGAGTGCCGCGCCTTTTGTGATGCTCGCGAAGGGTATGCGCCAGTCAGCGATTGAACGGAGCAGCTTGGCCAAAATTGGATCGTCGAGAACACGGCCCTGACCGACAGACACATCGAACGCGGTTGCGCAGCGATGATTGCGTCGACCACTCATCACGGCGGAGTGATAAGAGCTGTCGGGCTGCAGCTGATTCATCAGGCGTACTTTCGCCTCATTGGGTGTCTCGGTACGCAACACCTGTAGCTTGCCCCCATGCGGTGGGAAGACGGGCTGCACGCGCAAGACCCGACACTGATTGTCGAGAGCCTGGTTTGCATTCAGCATGCTTTCGACCTCGCGGCTGTCCGGTACCCGGCCGCCGATCGTGAAGGACGGCCAAGCGACTGTTTGCGCTACTTGCTGTAGCGCGCCGGCGCCGCTATTCGTGCTCACGGCGACCTCTGCCTCGAGTTGATCGAGCGCCTGCTTACCCGGTTCAGTTTCGCTTGCGCTGCCATCAAGCCGCGTTTTCTCAGTGCCAGGAATCACGTTGCCTTGTAGTTCCGGCGGAAATGGCGGCGGAAGTGCTTCGCCGTTAATGGTTCGGACGGTTCCGACCGGGATTTCAGCACGCTTCCAATGTGTTTCGACATACCCGGAGGTGCCATGGGCGCTCTCACCCTTTAGCCGCAATGTGAACGGGCCGGGTGCGTTGCCGACAAGAACCGGCTGCCCGTTGCGCAAACGGCGCGTAAAAATGCGCTGTCGAAAAGCGTTCGATAGCAAAGGAACCGACTCCGCTTTCGCTCCGCTGCGCGAGGCACGCACACTCATCGAATCAGGCAGGCCGGCCGCCCCCATTCCGTTGACCCCAGTCAATGCCACGGTGGCATCCTCAGGACAGAAGTAGAGGTAGACCTTGCCTCGATTGTCGCGCTCTGCGAACACGAGTGCCGCATTGCCGAGGACATCGTCGTTCGGTTTGCTGGCCAGGCGCACCGCCTTCGTCGGTGTCCATTTGGCTCCGGTGACACCGAAGTTGTCGCGCACCACCTTGCCCTGAGCGTCGACGGCACAAAGCGTATCTAGTGACGGTGCGCTGTGTTTGGCCTGCGCCACTAGCTGGGTCAGGTTGGCGAGGGTTTTGACTCGCGCGTAGGACGTCTGTTGCTCGTCGCCGCTCTGCGTCCAGCGCTCCATGGTTTCCTGTTCGAGCGAATAGGGCGAATCGATCAAAATCAGCGTATCGGCAGGTCGATCGCCTACGCCGCAGGAGTTTGGATCGAGCCCGTTTATCAGGAACGCCTGGGCGAGGAGGGAAATCAGGGTGCCTTGGCTGTGTGCAATGATGTTGACGGTTTCATCGGGATTGATGATTCGGATTTGCCGGATCAGAGCCGCGAGTCGAACGGCGGCCAACACCATGTAATGACGATCCGGGGCTTCGTAGAGCGGGTGAGTCGGATCGTTCTGTATCCCGTTCATGATGGCGGTGGTGCTTCCCCCGAGGAAGTGTGTGCCGAACATGTCAGGGATATCGGTTGTCGCATTGGCGAAAAAGCCACCATTCTTGGCGCGATGCACGTCGAGCCGGTTGCCGAATTTATCGACGTACTGACCATTGATGGTCTGCTTGGCCGGGTCCTGCGGTAGATCCTTGCCGCTTTCGCGTACGCCCCAATAGAAGGGGATGAGCGGACTGAGGGTGTCTTTGTCCTCCTGCCGCCGATAAAGCACGTCGTCGAGGTTTGCCATGAGGTCCTTGGCGGTAACCGGTTTTGCTTTCGGGTCGTCGTTGGCCATGCGGCCGTGCTTGTATTCGGCGGCCTTTAGATCGGGGCGGTTGAGCCGTTCATTCAGGCCCTCGCAGAGGCCGCCTTCGACCGTGCCGAAGTCGGTGCCGAGATCGTTGACACCATGAATGAGGATCGTGACACAAGGGAAGCGGCGGGGCACATTGACATCGAGGGCAGCGTCAGCGGGCCGGCCCGTCTGGGTGACGGCTTTTCGCTCAGCGACTACATTCGGCGACGAAGAGGTTGGCATGACGTGTTATTCCTGTGCGTCGAAGACCTGAATGTGAGCGATATGCATAGCGTCGCTGTCGGCCAGTTGGGTAAGCCCCTCGTGATCCGAGACACCCTGGATTACTTTGCCGCTGTTCAGGGTGATCTTATAGGGCCGATTAGGCACGGCGTGCACGGTGGAATCGCCATCGATGGCGGGATGACGCAAGCGGAATTTCTGGTCTGTGCCGGCCTGACTGAAGGTCGGCGGTGCGACGTGGTCTGTGGCAGGGTCAAGGAAATCGTGGCCACCAGTGTGCATAGTGAAAGCGTCGTTCGAGCCGCCCTGAATACCGCCGCCGATCTTCAAGTAGCTGCCGTCCTCAGCGACGAGTCGAAGTGACTTGCCGCTGATCACTACTTCCCCATCGGTCGCGGTGATCTGGATGCCGAGCTTCGCGACAGCCGTTAGGTTGTCTTGCTGGGCCTGCAGCGTAACGGGCCCCTCTCCGGCGATCGCGACAACGCCTTTTCCACGTCCGAACAAATGAATGCCCTGGCCGGCCATTGCGCTTAGCCGCTGACCGCTCACGAGCTGCATGTGCTGCTGTGCCACCTGGTCGACGTTCTCGCCAGCGTAGGTGACGTGGGTTTTGGGCGTCAGGTTGACCGAACCGCTTGGTGCGCCAATCGCCAGCAAGGCGGGCGCGTCTGATGATGTCGCGACATTGGAGCGAGGCGCGCCTTGGCGACTATCGCCCGCGGTCCAGTTTTTAAAAGCAGTGGAGACGGCTTGCTGACCGGCTGTGTCGGCACTTTGGCCACCATGCTGGCCGGCGTAGTCTCCGAGCGACTTGAACAGCTCCGAGCATTCGCCGAGCAGGGCGATAAGTTCGTCGCGGTCGAGCTGGTCGCCGCTCGCGCGCGTGCGTGCATAAGCAGTGAGCAGGATTCCGCGTGCCGCGCGCACGGCTGCGGCCGCGTCAGTGCGCAATTCTGCGCCTTCACCGCGCGCTTGCCCTTGGCCATTCTCGCGAGGGTGGGTCAGATCTCCGAGATTCAACTGAGTATGAGCGTGCTCACTTGCCAGCTGCGCGCTGATCTCATTCGGCGTGTCGTCGAGGCGGAGCTGGTTGTAGCGGTTCCCCTTTACCTCCTGGGTTTTGATGCCCGACACGTGGCGGTTGCCGGGCAATGTCCCCGTGTGGGTGAACGCAGCCGGCGGGTTCGCCCCATTAGGTACGACCCCCGTGACGATCAAGCGATCGGGGTCACCTCCGATATGATCGATGATGACTTCCATGCCGGCGCGCGGCAGGAAGGTGGCGCCGAATCCAGCTCCCGCGAGCAGGGTGGAGACGCGTATCGGCACGCTGTCGCCGGCGTCGCCGTTGGTGCCGACACCATCGGCATGCGCGTGATCTGCCGGATTGAGGCCCTGGAACTGGACATACACGCGGCCATCCTTGTCACAGACCACGTCTTCGCCATCGTGCGTGACGATGACGCCGGTGATCGGATGAACGTGCGGCAGATCGATCGCGGGATCGTACGCTGGGGTGAGCGGCACGCCGCGGCGCACGGCGGTGAAGGTGTTTTCGTAGCGAGTATCGTGGCCGTCAGCTGCCTCTATCGACGGGGCCTGCTGAGACAGATGGCGACTGGCGGCAAACAAGGCTTGGACGCGCTCGCTCAGCCCCTTGGGTAGATTGTTCCAGATATCGTGCTGAATCGAGGTAACGACGAACTGGCGCTGATCGACGGGTAGCATGTCGAGTTCCAGGTCGCCCGTGACCGTGATATATGCCCCGACGGCGAGGTCGCGCACGCTGCTGACGCCGTCGACGCGTTCGGCGGCGAATCGATGGGCGTGGATGCGAGCCTGGGTGAGCCGGTCGAGGTCAGCCCAAGAGTCGCCCGCGTGGGGAATGTCGATGATCACATCGGCGAGCAACTTGGCGAGGTCGTTGCCTGCCTCGCCTTGGTCGAGATTCAGGGTTGCGCCCGATTCGTCGATGCGGGTCGTCTTGTAGTCCCAAGACAGCCGGCTGGCTTCGCCGGCGACAAGCTGCTGGTGCTGGGCAAACAAGGTGATGGTGTCGCGTTCCTCAGTACCTGCATCGCGCGGATGCAGGCGTACGGTGCCCGCCGTTGCTTCGGGCAGGTGCATTGGATCGTCGCAGAAAACTAGCGTATGGACAGGGGGCTCGTTGGGCGTGCCGTGTGCGCCCTTGATCGGACCGGATCGAGCGAACACGGTGATACCTTCGCGGCGTAGCAAGCGGCGCACAAACTTCGCATCCGATTCGTTGACTTGGCGGGTCAATTCGCGTGCCGGGTAGCTGCTGCGATTGAGGCTGGACAGATCGAACTCGAACGCACGGGCGAGCGCGGGACTGCGCTGTCGCCATTCATTGAGCATGATGGCGAGCACGTCGACGACGCTTGTTTTGCGGAAGAGGCGTGAATTGGTGCGCCGGTCCATGAGCGACAAGGCATCGCATATCGTGAGCTGGTACACGCACAGATCACCGTCGCTTTGGCCCGTCTGAACATCGCGAATGATCGCGTTGATGCAGTGCTGGTGTCCGCGGTCGGTGGCGACCTGGACGGAGACGGGCATGCCGATGAATAGTTTAGGGGCGAGGTGGTGACGGGGCGAGGCGCACGTGAGCGCTCCGTGAATGCCCGTCATCAGCCCTTCATGGATGCGCCCATGCTGGAGCGCGAGCAAATGGCCCAGCGCACCTTGTGCCTGACCAAAATTCAGGCTGACCGGGCGCTTATTCCAGTCGACCGCCCCGGTCGCGAAATTGTTGAAAGTGTCTCGAATGCCCACGGAAAGCCCCTTCCGGTGTTATTTACATCCTGTAAGTCCGTCCCGGCCTGGGCGGATTCTCTCAGTTTGTTAATTTGACCGTGTCACGCGGCACGAAATGCCATTGGCCCGATTCCGGGTCAAACAGAGCCACTTGTTCACCGCGATCAACGGGGACCACTATCGATTCAATCGCTTCGAGCGCCGTGACGCTCCGCTGCAACGCCGGCTCCGCTGCGGCCGGTTCAGCGAACCACTGATGCACAATTTGTAGCGTATCGCACCAGGCAAATAGTCCGGCGCGTTCATGCAATTGATTCAACGCTGCCCAAGTCCCGCTGTCGATCGCCATCTTCTCCAAGCATCTAGGCCTCATTCGCCATTGCGGTGCCTGGACGCGAACTACACGGATTAATTGGCCGTCGGCTTGCGCCACCAACCGTTGGTCGTGCGTAAGCCCCCCCAAATGCACAGCGAACGGCCGTTGCCGGAACCGACTCGAATAAAATTCAACGGCAAAAGACTTGAACGCGCTACGGCTTCGACCGCATTAAGGTCTTTCCGCCGCAAGAAGAGCATTTCCAACAACGCGTCAAACGGCGAAAGGAAACAGCGGACCGCAGGACCGTATCGGGAAAAATCAGCGGCGACCGACGTTACGTGCAGCCGCGTTGGCGACGTCATGACGAATACGGGCCGTTCGCGATACTGCACTGGTACGTCTTCGAACGGGTAGTCCGCGGAGATCATTTATCCATCGCGCAATTCGTGCATCACATCATATGACGATTCGGTGTCGTCATTCTAGGCCGGGAACTCCAGACAGAACGTCAAGCTTTGTTACGTCAATTGTCGAGATTCACTCTACTTCGAAATTCCCTCGCTCAACGTTGACCTCTGAAGTTACTTCAAGGTTGTGGTCGAAGCCGGTCCGCCAGCTTTAGGGTTGCTCCGTGGCTCGGTTGGGCTATGTGCGGCCAGTCGACAGCGAGGTGAGGATTGTCCACAACGTCCGTCCAGTGTTGGATCATTCGCGACAGGACGTCTAAAGAACGTCGTTTCCAGGGCGATAACCGACATATCGCCGTAATCAATTCCCTATCTACGATGCCGTCAACCTTAATGATCCATCCGACAATGCCGGAGCAGCGCGTGAAGCTCGGTTTCAACTGGTCTGCCCTGATATTCGGCACAATCTGGGCATACTCCGAAGGATTAGTTGTTCAAGGAGGGCGGATGGCCGCTGTCGATGCCGTCTCCGGTCTCCTCTGTTCCTTCGGCCGTCCGGCCCCTTTGATTGCGGCTTTAATACTCTTCGTGGCGAAGAACATCTATAGCGCTCGCTATGGGAGCGCCTGGATATGTCGGCGATTGCTGAATCAAGGCTACCGAGCGCTCGAATAATCATACATTCGACGTGCGGCGACGAGCTCTGATTTTGAAGCTCCGTCCAGGGTGGTCGTAATTGTCCCCTTTGGGTCGATTGCTGCCAAATGACGTGCCGATATTCACCTGCCGCCGTTGCGCCAGGTGGCGCTCGCCTGACCCCGCCGCCTCAAAAAATCGACCTTCCCGAATAAGTCGTCAACCATTCCAGCGCCAACGTGCCGGCCAACGAGTTCCCGTTCGCATCGAGCCCCGGCGCCCACACGCATACGGCCATCTCGCCCGGTAGCACCGCGACGATCCCGCCGCCGACGCCACTTTTCGCGGGCAGCCCGACGCGATACACGAAATCTCCCGCCGCATCGTAGGTGCCACAAGTCAGCATCAGCGCCGACAGCCGCTTCGCGGAACTCGAATCGACGATCCGCTCGCCGGTGACCGGCGCGACACCGCCGTTCGCGAGGAACAGTGCCGCGCGCGCGAGCTCGACGCAGTTCATCGTGATCGCGCACTGGCGGCAATACGCGTCGATCACCGTGTCGGGCGGCATCTGCATGTTGCCGAAGCTCGCCATGAAGTGCGCCATCGCGCGGTTGCGCTCCGCGTGCTGCAGTTCCGATTGCGCGACGCGCGAATCGTAGTCGATGTCGTTCGCGCCGATCAGCCGCCGCACGAATTCGACGAGCGCCGTCTCGGCCTTCACGAAGCGGCGGCACAGCACGTCGGTGACGACCAGTGCCCCGGCGTTGATGAACGGATTGCGCGGCTTGCCGCGCTCGCTCTCGAGCTGGACCAGCGAATTGAACGCGTTGCCGGACGGCTCGCGGCCGACCCGTTCCCACAGTTCGTCGCCGAGCAGCTGGAACGCGAGCGTGCACGCGAACAGCTTCGAGATGCTCTGGATCGAGAAGCGCTCGTACGCATCGCCGACCGTGCAAACGTTTCCGTCCAGCGTCACGACGGCCATCCCGAACTTGTCGGCGGGCACTTTCGCGAGTTCGGGGATGTAGTCGGCAACCCGGCCCTGGCCAATCCAGGGGGCGAGTTCGGTGTGGATGCGTTCGAGGATCGTCTGGTAATTCATCAAGTCAGGCGGGTAGGTGAGTGGCCGGATTCCGGCGAGCCCGTATGGAACCGTCCCGGCGCCGATTCGTCAAGCTCGGACGATATCGAGCCCTTATTTTCAAGACCTCTGAACAGGCAATCGGCCGCCGCAGTATCATGCGGTACGTTTCGGCCAATGGCCGGCGTCCGGCACCCCGCCGGCGCCGCCGCCGCGGCTTCCCCGATGACCCGACCGCTGCCCATGTCTTTTCGCATCCTGCTCGTCGAAGACGACACCCGCCTGTCCACGCTGATCGCCGGCTACCTGCGCAAGAACGACTATGAAGTCGACACTGTGCTGCATGGTGACGCCGCGGTGCCGGCGATCCTGTCCATTCGTCCCGATCTCGTCATTCTCGACGTGAACCTGCCGGGCAAGGACGGCTTCGAAATCTGCCGCGAGGCACGCAAGCAGTACGACGGCGTGATCATCATGGTGACGGCGCGCGACGAGCCATTCGACGAACTGCTCGGCCTCGAGTTCGGCGCGGACGACTACGTGCACAAGCCGGTCGAGCCGCGCATCCTGCTCGCGCGGATCAAGGCCCAGCTGCGCCGCGCGCCCGCGCGCGTGACCGAGAGCACCGCGCCGCAGCCCGAGCGCTACGCGTTCGGCAAGTTCTCGATCGACCGCACCGACCGCTCCGTCGTGCTGCCCGACGGCAGCACGCCCGACCTGACGTCGGCCGAATTCGACCTGCTGTGGGCGCTCGTCTGCCATGCGGGCGAAGTCGTCAGCCGCGACGACCTGATGCTGCAGTTGCGCGGCGTCGAATTCGACGGCCTCGACCGCACGATCGACGGGCGCATCTCGAAGCTGCGCCGCAAGCTGCGCGACGACGCGAGCAACCCGCAGCGGATCAAGACGATCCGCAGCAAGGGCTATCAATTCAGCAAGCACGCGTGGGAATGACGCGGCGGTCGCACGACGCCGTCACGTTCCGCGCGGGCACTCCACCCGCCGGCCGGGAGCCGAGATGATCCGACGAACCCGTTCGCACCCCGATGCACCGCCGCTGCCGACGCTGCGCTACGTCAAGTGGCGCTGGTTGCATTTCCGCCGCGCGTGGACCGACACGCGCGCCGACCGCATCCCGAGCTGGTCGCGCCTTTACGTGCGCACGTACCTGCATCTGCTCGGCCTCGTGCTGCTGACCGCGCTCGTGCCGGCGCTCGCGCTGTGCGTCGAATTGTCGCCGCAGGTCGTGTGGCATGCGTTCGACTCGCTGCCCGGCGATATCTGGATCGTGCTCGTCTTCGTGTTTGCCGCACCCGCGCTCGCGGCGTATCGATGGATGCGGCCCGTGTGGTCGGATCTCGTGATGGTGCGCGAGCGCGCGATCGACTTCACGGGCGGACGCTTCAACACGCGTGCGCGCGAATCGCACAGCGTGATCATCGGCCCGCTCGCGCGGACGCTGAATGCGCTCGCGATGCGCATGGAACGGCTGATCGCCGCGCAGCGCGATCTGACGAACGGGATCTCGCACGAGCTGCGCACGCCGCTCGCGCGCGTGCGGTTCGCGCTCGAAATGCTGCGCGAACCGGGTTCCGCGGCCGAATACCAGGGCGCGCTCGAGAGCATCGCGCAGGACGTGACCGAGCTCGAAGAGCTGATCGACATGAGCCTCACGTATGCGCGGCTCGAATACAGCTCGCTGCAGTCGAATCTCGAGATGACGGCCCCCGTCGCGTGGTTCGAGCATCAGGTCAGCGATGCGCAGCTGCTGTATCCGGAGCGCGCGATCGAGTCGCGCATCGCGATCGCATCGGACCTGCGCGTGAAGATGGACCGGCGGCTGATGTCGTATGCGATGCGCAACCTGTTGCGCAACGCGAGCAAGTACGCGAAATCGCGGATCGTCGTCGGGATCTCGCTCGTGCACGGCAACATCGGGATCTTCGTCGAGGACGACGGCCCCGGCGTGCCGGAGAGCGAACGCGAGCGAATCTTCGACGCATTCGTGCGCCTCGACCGCCGCACCGGCGGCTATGGCCTCGGCCTGTCGATCACGCGACAGGTGCTCCATGCGCACAACGGCCGGATCGCGGTCGTCGATCCCGTCGAGCTTGGCGGCGCGCGCTTCGAGATCAGCTGGCCGGTCTAGCGATACACCGCGCGGGCGCCGAGCCCGACAGCAACAACGGCACGACAGCACGACACCACGACAGCACACAGCGGCGCGCGCCGGACTCGCGCGCGTCGCCGGCCGTTCCCGCCGTACCTTCCCCGTCTCGATGCCTCCCCACACCGCCATCGCGTGGCGATTCGTTTGCCACGCGTACGCGCTTTGCTTTACGATTGCAATTGCAACTATATCGGCGGGCCGATCCCTGACAGCGCAGGCGGTCGGCCCGCGACGCAGCAATGAAGCCGGGGCCGCCACGATGGCCGCTCCCTTGTTCATGCATTCCTGTCCGGGTCACCCATCATGCGGCTGTTGAATATCGTGTCTTCTCCCCGCGGCGCCAGGTCGGCTTCGATCGCGGTCGCCAATGCCTTTGTCGATGCGTACCGTGAGACGGGCGCCACGATCGACGTCGATACGCTGAATGTCTGGGAGGAGGACTTGCCGGACTTCGACAGCGAGGCGATCGGCGCCAAGTACAAGGGCGTCGCGAACGCGCCGATGGATGACGCGGAGCAGTTGATCTGGCGGCGCATCCAGTCGCTCGTGAAGCGTTTTCAGGCGGCGGACCGGATCGTCGTCGGCGTGCCGATGTGGAATTTCGGCTATCCGTACAAGCTCAAGCAGCTGATCGATCTCGTCAGCCAGCGGAACATGCTGTTTACGTTCGATGGCACGGCGTACGCGCCGTTGCTGGAGATTCCGCGCGCGCTGGTGATCCATGTTCGCGGGCAAAGCCGGGAACCCGGTGCGGGCGCCGACAATCCCGGTTTCCGGCATCAGGCCGACTACATCGAATTCTGGTTGAGGTTCATCGGCGTGAGCGAGGTCAGGAGCCTGACCGTCGAACACACGTGGGGCGCGCGGGCCAGCGACAGCATCGAACGGGCGCGAGCCCGCGCGGTCGCGATGGCCGCGGCATTCTGACCCGGGCCGGGCGGCGCGATGGAGACGCGGATGCCGCCGAAGCGGCATCCGCGCACGGCTCAGTACGTGCGGCCGAGCTGCAGGTAGAAGTTGCGGCGGCCGCCGGGCGCGAGCGCGACGCCGATGTACACGGGCCCGAACGCGGTCGACAGGCTCGTGAAGAACGTATAGCTCTGCTTGAGCGCGCCGCCGCCGACCTTCTGGCCACTCGACCAGACGTTGCCGACTTCCGCGCTGGCGCCCACCGACAGCGCCTTGACCGGCGACGCGTTGAACGTCATCAACTGGTTCATGTAGGTCACCTGCGCATACGCGAGCTCGTTGCCGTTCAACTGGTCGGCCGCATACGCGGACAGATGCTGGAAGCCGCCGAGCGTGAAATTGAATGCGTTGATCAGGTTGGTGCCGCCGATGCTCTTGCCGCCTTCGATCGTCGCGCTGACGCTGTGCCGGCCGAACTGCTGCGCGACCATCGCCTTGCCGTAGATCTCGGTGTAGGGCGCGGTGTTGATGCTGTCGTCGAAGTCCGACGCCGAGCCCCCGTTGCGCGACACCAGCGAGCGTTCGACGCGCAGCTCGGTGAAATAGCCCTTGCGCGGGAACAGCGGATCGTCGAGCTGGTCGATCACGAGCCGTGCGCGCGCGGTCAGCGCCTGCGACGTGAAGCTGGGCCACAGCAGCGTCTGGCCGTTGCCGTCGTCGAACGGCACGTTGTAGGTCGGCGAGCCGTGCCCGGTCACGTAACCGAGGCCGATCCGGAAATCGCCGAGTCGCCCGATCGGCAGCCCGAAATCGAGGCCGGCACGTGCGGTCTGCATCAGGTACTGCGTGATCTTCACGTCGCCGGTGTCGTCGTACAGGTTCGCGTAGCGGCGCTGGTATTCCGCGTACGGCGACAGATAGACGCCGTAGGCCATCGACAGCGGCTGGCGGAACTCGATGCGCGCCGATTGCAGGTCGCTGCCGATCGTCGTGTCCGCGCGGAATTCGAGCCCGGATTCGGTGAGCCACGGCCGCCGGTAGCCGACGTGCAGGCGGAAGCCGCCCTCGTCGGTCGAACTGCTCGACATGCCGAGCCCGAACAGCAGGAAGTTCGGCCCCCAGTATTTCTCGCGCGCGTCGATCTCGAGCACGTTTTCGTTGCCGTGGCTCACGATCTGCTGCGTGACGCTCTCGAAGTTGCCGCCCGTCGTGAGCCCGAGCAGATCCTGGCTGACGGTGTCCGGATCGTAGGTGTCGCCGGGTTTCACGTGCAGCGCGTTGCTGACGACCTGCTTCGGCACGCCGCCGGAGGTCTTGATGTCGATGCGCGTGATCCGGATCGGCGGCGGCAGCGGCTGCGCGTGCGCGGACTTGTAGGCCGCGTACTGTTCCGGCGTGAGCGCGAAGCGCTTCAGCTTAGGCAGCGCCGCGGTCGCGGCGGCAGCGCCTGCGGCGATCGCCTGCTTCGCGTTCTGGAAATCGGTGAACGCGAGCGAGCCGAGGTCCGGCGTGAGCAGCACGTCCTGCGCGTCGAGCTGCTTGCGCTGCGCGGTCACGTTCTGGCGGATCAGGATGCCGACCATCTGCTGCATCACGTCGGCCGGCGACGCGAGCGCGTCGAGCGGACGCAGTTGCGAGCCGATGTCGACCGCGATCACGACGTTCGCGCCCATCTGCCGCGCGGTGTCGACGGGCAGGTTGCTGACGAGCCCGCCGTCCACGAGCGCGCGCCCGTTGATCTCGGCCGGCGCGAACAGGCCCGGCATCGCCATGCTCGCGCGGATCGCGAGCGGCAGCGAGCCGTGGTCGAGCACCACCATCTGGCCCGTCTGCAGGTCGGTCGCAACTGCACGGTACGGGATCGGCAGGCGGTCGAACGGCTGGTTGGTCGGCACGGCGGCCGTCCAGTTCGCGAGCAGCGCCTGCAGCCGGTTGCCCTGCACGAGGCCGACCGGCACCTTCACGCCTTTCTTGCCGAAGCCGAGCGTCAGCCCGTTGATGTACAGGCGCTCGTCCTCCCGGCTGGTTTGCGGCAGGTCCGCGCGCTCCGTCACGTCGAACGCGATGTCCGCGAGGTTGACCTCCGACAGCCGCTTCTGCATCTCGCCGGCGGCCATGCCGCTCGCGTACAGGCCGCCGACCACGGCGCCCATGCTGGTGCCCGCGATGCAGTCGATCGGGATGCGGTTGTCTTCCAGTACCTTCAGGACCCCGAGGTGCGCGTAGCCGCGGGCGCCGCCGCCGGACAGCACGAGGCCGATCGACGGGCGGCCGGCCGGGCCGCCGTCGGCTTCGCAGGTGTGCCCGGATGCGGCGGGCGTGGCAGCCGGCGTGCTGACGGCAGCGACCGGGGCGGCGATCGGGGCGGTGGTGACCGCGGCGGCGGAGTCGGCGACCGGCAGCGGTTGCGCGGCGACCGTGCAGCACCAGAGGGCGACGAGCGTCGTGCAAAGCGGGCGCACCCGCGCCCAGCGGAAGGAAACGGTCGCTGTCATGGAGGAAATACCTGGCGTGATCGGGCGTCTGAGGCCTGCCGGGAGCAGGCAAGACCGAGAGATTACCGTGTTTTACAGGCGCAATGCGAGAGGCTGTTGCGTAGCCGGAGGTGTCCCGGCCGGCACTTTTGACAATTGTTTCGCGAAAAAATCATCGGAATTGCCTAAAGTATCGGAACGATTTGCCGCTAAGTTCGTGATGGGGCGGCATGGACGCGCCGCGAAATGCAGCGCGGCTGCCCGGGTCCGTTCGATTACAAAGGTTTGATATGTCGACACCGCTGTTCGGAAAGTTGTTTGCGCAACCCGTTGCGATCGACCCTGGAACGGCGAGTACGCGGATTTATACGCACGAACGCGGCGTGGTGCTGAACCAGCCGTCGGTCGTCTGCTTCCGCAAGGCCGGTGCCGGTGCGACCGACGCCCGGCCGACGCTCGAGGCCGTCGGCGAGCTCGCGAAGGCGCTGCTCGGCCGCGCACCGGGGCATCTCGAAGCCGTGCGGCCGATGCGGCACGGCGTGATCGCCGACGCGCACGCGGCCGAGCAGATGATCCGCAGCTTCATCGACATGTCGCGCACGCGTTCGCGCTTCGGCCGCCGCGTCGAAGTCACGTTGTGCGTGCCGTCCGACGCGACGGCCGTCGAGCGCCGCGCGCTCCGTGAGGCCGCCTTTGCCGCGGGTGTATCGGAGGTCGAACTGATCGAGGAATCGCTGGCGGCCGGGCTCGGCGCGGGCCTGCCGGTGACCGAGCCGGTCGGCTCGATGGTCGTCGATATCGGCGGCGGGACGACCGAAGTCGCGGTGATCGCGCTCGGCGGCATCGTCTACCGCGAGGCGATTCGCGTGGGCGGTAACCAGTTCGACGAGGCGATCGTCAACCATGTGCGCAACCTGTATGGCGTGCTGCTCGGCGAACAGACGGCCGAACACGTGAAGCAGACGATCGGTTCGGCCACCAGCGCGGTGCCGCGCCGGTCGACGCGCGCGGTCGGTCGGGGTGTCGGCGACGGGCTGCCGCGCTCGATCGAACTGTCCAACCACGACGTGGCGGACGCGCTGGCCGCGCCGCTCAAGCAGGTGATCGGCGCGGTGAAGTCGGTGCTGGAGAACGCGCCGGCCGAGCTCGTGACCGACATCGCGAATCGCGGCGTGGTGCTGACGGGCGGCGGCGCGCTGCTCGCGGATATCGAACGCCTGCTGTTCGACGAGACGGGGCTCGTCGCCCGGATCGCCGACGAGCCGGCCACCTGCGCGGTGCGCGGCGCGGGCGAGGCGATGGGGCGGCTCACGATGTGCCAGGTCGACTGATCCGGGTCGTGCCGGCCGGGAGTCGCCGAGCGGCGCGCGCATGTGCATCCATTCGATCTCCGTAATGCGTACCCGCGTCGCCGGGTAGGTGTCTCCGGTCGACTTTCAGGAAGGCCGTCCGCCGTCCGGCATCGGTCCGTCGCGTGGACACCCGAACGCGCACCGTGCTAGCGTGACGCGCCCGTCCGGGGCGGGGCAAGCCGCTACGCCCGACGACCTGAGAGACCGAAAACCTTGAAAAACCACACCAAACGGGGCGTGTTTGCCCGCCTGGGCCGCCTGCTGGCCGTCGTCGCGTGCCTCTGGATCGTCGCGGCCGTTGCGCTCGTCGCGTCCGGGATGCGAATGCCGAGCGAGCGGGCCGACGTCGCCGTGATCTTCGGCAACGCGCTCGACGAGGCCGGCGCGCCGAAGCCCGTGCTCGCCGCCCGGCTCGACGTGGGTGTGCGCTGCTACCGCACGGGGCAGTGCCCGGCGTTCCTCGTCAGCGGCGCGATCGACGGCCCGGGGCTGAACGAGGCGACCGCGATGCGCGACTATCTCGTGGCGCGCGGCGTGCCGGCCGACCGGATCGCGGTCGACGACCAGGGCGACAACACGCTCGCGACCGCGCAGCACACGCTCGCCTATCTGCAGGCGCATCGCGTGTCGCGCGTGGTGATCGTCAGCCAGTATTACCACCTCGCGCGGGCGCGCCTCGCGTTCGAGCGCGTCGGCATCGCGCGGGCGGACATCTCCGCTGCGTATCCGCGCCGTTTCCAGTTGCGCGACGTCTACTCGAGCTGGCGGGAAGTGCCGGCCTACGCGGTGTATGCGGTGCGGCTGTGGGTGAACCCCGATGCGCGACCGGTTTCGTTTCGGCCGATGCTTTATCTGATGAGCCTGTTCGCGTAACGGGGGATGGTGTTCGACCGATACGCGACGGAAATCGAAAGGATCGGTTAAATGCCGGATCTGCTTTCTTTTGTCGGATGCGTGACGACGTGGGGATTATCTCGTGTCGATATCTTTCGGGCTCGCGGATATTGCACTGCAATAAAGCATTGTGATAATCACGCCGGTATCGGTATTTTCACCGATGCGGCGGTTCCGGTATTTTTTGATGAATATCAAATCAGCTGGCAAGCGGCATCCAGAATTGCCTGTCTGAAGCGCTCCGATAAGTAAAAAATACGCGTTCGCCGCACCCCGATATGCAAAGGTAAAGATCGACTGGTAAAGCCTGTTTTTTTGAACTAGCCTTGTCTGACAAAAGCAGGGCGGGAATCAAATCAACCAGAAAATCGCTGCAGAAAAACAGGGGCCACCGACATGTCATTCGGCTAGTTTCACGCCCGCCTGCCAGGGCCATTTAAAGATTCGTCCATGAATTAGCCGACGTCGCGTCGCGACAGCCGGGGGGCACGCTTTTGTCCGCGATTTTCTGCGGCCGGCTGTTCGATTTCACGGTAATGCCAATTCCAATAACATAACGAGGGAAAGCATGAATCTTGCGCGTTCGAAAAAATCCGGCGAACCGTTTCCGAAATTGTTATTGCCGACGGGTGTTTTTCTGGCGCTGTCCGGCGCCGGTATCGTGCCCGCCTATGCGACCTGTACCACCGCGGGCACGACGGTGACCTGCTCCGGGGTCGCCAACCCGCTTGCGCCGAGTTACTCGAACAGCGCGAACAACATCAACGCGACCGTCAATGCCGGCTCGAGCCTCGGCGTACTGCTCGGCGTCGGCGGCACCGCACTGTCATTGACGGGGAGCAATACCCACCTGACCAACAACGGCACGATCGACCCGTCGGCGCTCGGCACCGGGCTCGGCGTGCTGTCGAGCGGCACGGTGATCGGCAACGCGGCGGCGAGCGCCGGCACCACCGTCACCAACAACGGCACGATGAACGGCTCGACCGGCGTGGCGATCAGCGGCGTGACGGGCATGGCGCTGTCGGTCCAGAACGGCACCGGCGGCACGTCGAACATCACCAACACCGGCACGATCGGCTCGAACGCGCTGGTCGGCGCGACACTCGTCGGTGCGGACGCGCCCGTGGTCGCCGCGTACGGCGGCGCCACGGTCAACATGACGAACAGCGGGACGATCACCGGCCGCGTGTCGCTCGGTTCGAACGGCACGCCCGGGGCGGGCAACTCGTTCGTCAACTCGGGCACGATCAACGGCAGCGTGTCGATGGGTGCGAACAGCACGAACTCGTTCACCGCGGTGACGGGCTCGTCGGTCAACACGGCCGGCGGCACCGGGGGCGCACTGAACATCACGGTCGGCCCGATCACGCTCGGCGTCGCGGCGACGGGCACGGTCGACGGCGGCGCGGGCGGCGACAACACGCTCAAGCTGCAGCAGGGGGCTGGCGCGAACGGCACGATCGCGGCCAACAACTACATCAACTTCAATCACGTCGATGTCCAGAGCGGCAACTGGACGATCAACGGCGCGTCGACCGCGCAGGACGCAACGCTGGCGGGCGGCGTCGCGATCATCAACGACAACGCGTCGCTCGGCACCGGCACGATCACGGCCACCGGCGGTGCCCTGCAGGCGGGGGCGGTCGGGCTCAACGTCAGCAACAACGTGAGCCTCGGCGCGGGCGGCCTGACGGTGCAGGGTTCGACCGGGCTCACGCTGTCGGGTACGGTATCGGGCGGCGGCGCGCTGACGAAGAACGACAGCGGGACGCTGACGTTGTCCGGCGCGAACAACTACACGGGCGGCACGAACCTGAACGCAGGCGGCCTCGTGGTCGGCAACAACGGGGCGCTCGGCACCGGTGCGCTGAACGTCAACGGCTCGGCCACGCTCGACTCGAGCACGAACGCGACGCTCAACAACACCGTCAATCTCGCCACGGGCACGACGCTGACGGTCGGCGGCAGCAACAATCTCGGGCTGGCCGGCTCCATCAACGGCAACGGCGGCCTCGTGAAGAACGGCGCGGCGACGCTGACGCTGACGGGCACGAACACCTACACCGGCGACACGACGATCAACAGCGGCACGCTCGCGCTGGGTGCGGGCGGCAGCCTCGCGGCATCCGGCACGGTGAACCTGAGCGGCGCGGGCGCGACGTTCGACCTGAGCAACGCGTCGGGCACGCAGACGGTCGGTGCGCTGGCGGGCGCGGCCGGCTCGAACGTGAATCTCGGCGGCAATTCGCTGACGTTGAACGGCAGCGGCAATGCGACGTACGCGGGCACGATCGGCGGCACGGGCGGCGTGACGCTCTCGGGCACGGGCACGCAGACGTTGACCGGCGCCAACGTGTACACGGGCGGGACGAACCTGAACGGCGGCAACCTCTCCGTCGGCAGCAATACGGCGCTCGGCCTCGGCGCGGTGAACGTGAACGGCTCGTCGACGCTCGACGCGACCGCCAACGTGTCGCTCGCGAACGGTGTCAACATCGCCGCCGGCACGACGCTGACGCTTGCCGGCAGCACCAATCTGGGCCTGAGCGGCACGGTTTCGGGTGGCGGCGGTCTCGTGAAGAACGGCGCGGCGACGGTGACGCTGTCCGGGGCAAACAATTACGCCGGCGGCACGACCTTGAACGCGGGCGGCCTGGTGCTCGGCAACCATGCGGCGCTCGGCACGGGCGCGCTGACCGTCGGCGGCGCGGCGACGCTCGATACGAACACGAACCTGTCGGTCAACAACGCAGTCAACCTCAACACCGGTTCGACGCTGACACTGGGCGGCAGCAATGCCCTCACGCTGAACGGCGGCATCACCGGCGCGGGCGGTCTTGTGAAGGACGGCGCGGCGACCACGACGTTGACGGCCGCGAACACCTATACGGGCGGCACGACGATCAACGCGGGCACGCTGGCGATCAGCGGGGGCGGCAGCCTCGCGGCGACCGGCGCGGTGAACCTGGCCGGCGCGGGTGCGACGCTCGACGTGAGCGCCGCGACCGGTGCGCAGTCGATCGGTGCGTTGTCCGGTGTGGCCGGGACGAACGTCGCGCTGGGCGGCAATGGGCTGACGCTGGGCGGGACCGCCAGCGGCACCTTCAGCGGCGCGATCGGCGGCACCGGCAGCCTGACGCTGGCCGGCACCGGCACGCAGACGCTGAACGGCGCGAGCACCTACTCGGGCGGCACGAACCTGAACAGCGGCAGCAGCGTGGTGCTCGGCAACAACGGTGCGCTTGGCAGTGGCACGGTGAACGTCGCGGGCACCGCGACGCTCGACACCAACACGAGCGTGTCGGTCGCCAACGCGGTCAGTCTCGGCAACGGTTCGGCGCTGACGCTGGGCGGCAGCAATGCGCTCGCGTTGAGCGGCGGCATTTCCGGCGCGGGCGGTCTCGTGAAGAATGGCCCGGCGACCACGACGCTGACGGGCGCGAACACCTACACGGGCGGCACGACGATCAACGCGGGCACGCTGGCGGTGGGCGCGGGCGGCAGCCTGGCGGCGACGGGCGCGGTGAACCTGGCAGGCGCGGGCGCGGCGCTCGACCTGGGCGCGGCGACCAGCGCCCAGACGATCGGTGCGCTGTCGGGTGTCGCGGGGACGGCCGTCAACATGGGCGGCAACGGGCTGACGCTGGGCGGGACCGCCAGCGGCAGCTTCGGCGGCGTGATCGGCGGCACCGGCAGCCTGACGCTGGCCGGTACCGGCACGCAGACGCTGACGGGCGCGAACGTCTATACGGGCGGCACGAACCTGAACAGCGGCGGCCTGGTGCTCGGCAACAACGGGGCGCTCGGCGGCGGCGCGCTGAACGTCGGCGGCGCGGCGACGCTCGACACGAGCGCGAGCCTGTCGGTCAACAACGCGGTCAATCTCGGCACCGGCGCGACGCTGACGCTCGGCGGCAGCAACGCGCTCACGTTGAACGGCGGCATCACCGGCGCGGGTGCCCTCGTGAAGAACGGCGCGGCGACGACGACGCTGACGAGCGCGGCCACCTACACGGGCGGCACGACGATCAACGCGGGCACGCTGGCGCTCGGTGCCGGCGGCAGCCTGGCGGCGACGGGCGCGGTGAACGTGGCCGGCGTGGGCGCCACACTCGACCTGAGCGGCGCGACGGGCGCGCAGACGATCGGCGCACTGAGCGGCGTCGCCGGCGCGGCCGTGAGCCTCGGCGCGAACGGCCTGACGCTGAGCGGGACCGCCAGCGGCAATTTCGGCGGCACGATCGGCGGCACCGGCGGCCTGACCGTGGCCGGCACGGGCACGCAAACGCTGTCCGGCACCAACACGTACACGGGCGGCACGACCATCAACGGCGGCAGCACGCTGGCGCTCGGCGCGGGCGGCAGTCTCGCGTCGACGGGTTCCGTGAACCTCGCCGGCACGGGCGCGACGTTCAACCTGAGCGGCGCATCGGGCCCGCAGGCGATCGGCGCGCTGACCGGGGTGGCCGGCACGAACGTGGACCTCGGAGCGAATGCGTTGACGTTGAACGGCAGCACCAATGGCACGTTCGGCGGCGCGATCGGCGGCACCGGTAGCGTGACGTTCGCGGGTACCGGCACGCAGACGCTGACGGGCGCGAATACGTACACGGGTGGCACGACGATCAACGGCGGCAGCACGCTGGCGCTGGGTGCGGGCGGCAGCCTCGCGTCGGGCGGCGCGGTGAATCTCGCCGGTGCGGGCGCGACGTTCAACCTGAGCGGCGCATCGGGCCCGCAGACGATCGGTGCGTTGAATGGCGCGGCCAGTACGAACGTGGATCTGGGCGCGAACGGGCTGACGTTGAGCGGGACTGCCAGCGGCACGTTCGGCGGGGTGATCGGCGGCACCGGTAGCGTGACGTTCGCCGGTACCGGCACGCAGACGCTGACGGGTGCGAACACCTATACGGGCGGCACGACCATCAACGGTGGCAGCACGCTGGCGCTCGGCGCGGGCGGCAGCCTTGCATCGGGCAGCGCGGTGAATCTCGCCGGCACGGGTGCGACGTTCAACCTGAGCGGCGCATCGGGACCGCAGACGCTCGGCACGCTGAGCGGTATCGGCGGCACGAGCGTGAACCTGGGCGCGAATGCGCTGACGTTGAACGGCAGCACCAACGGTACGTTCGGCGGCGTGATCGGCGGCACCGGCAGCGTGACGTTCGCGGGTACCGGCACGCAGACGCTGACGGGCGCCAATACGTACACGGGCGGCACGACCATCAACGGCGGCAGCACGCTGGCGCTCGGTGCGGGCGGCAGCCTCGCATCGGGCGGTGCAGTGAATCTCGCCGGTGCGGGTGCGACGTTCAACCTGAGCGGCGCATCGGGCGCGCAGACGATCGGCGCGTTGAACGGCGCGGCCAATACGAACGTGAACCTCGGCGCGAACGGGCTGACGTTGAGCGGCACCGCCAGCGGCACGTTCGGTGGCGCGATCGGCGGCACCGGTAGCATGACGTTCGCGGGCACCGGCACGCAGACGCTGACGGGTGCGAATACCTACACGGGCGGCACGACGATCGACGCCGGCAGCACGCTCGCGTTGGGCGCGGGCGGCAGCCTCGCGACGGGTAGCGCGGTGAATCTGGCCGGCACGGGTGCGACGTTCGACGTGAGCGGCGCGACGGGCGCGCAGACACTCGGTGCGTTGAACGGCGCGGGCGGCACGAACGTGAACCTCGGCGGCAACGCACTGACGTTGAACGGCAGCACCAACGGCACGTTCGGCGGCGTGATCGGCGGCACCGGCAGCGTGACGTTCGCGGGTACCGGCACGCAGACGCTGACGGGGGCGAACACGTACACGGGCGGCACGACGATCAACGGCGGCAGCACGCTGGCGCTCGGCGCGGGCGGCAGCCTCGCGTCGGGCAGCGCGGTGAATCTCGCCGGCACGGGCGCAACGTTCAACCTGAGCGGCGCATCGGGCGCGCAGACGCTCGGCACGCTGTCCGGCGGCGCAGGCACGAACGTGAACCTCGGCGCGAATGGACTCACGCTGAACGGCAGCGGCAACAACACGTTCGGCGGCGCGATCGGCGGCACGGGCAGCGTGACGTTCGCGGGCGCCGGCACGCAGACGCTGACGGGCGCGAATACCTACACGGGCGGTACGACGATCAATGGTGGCAGCACGCTGGCGTTGAGTGCGGGCGGCAGCCTCGCGTCGGGCAGCGCGGTGAATCTGGCCGGCACGGGTGCGACGTTCGACGTGAGCGGCGCGACGGGCGCGCAGACACTCGGTGCGTTGAACGGCGCGGGCGGCACGAACGTGAACCTCGGCGGCAACGCACTGACGTTGAACGGAAGCGGCGGGACGTTCGGCGGGGTGATCGGCGGCACCGGTAGCGTGACGTTCGCGGGCGCCGGCACACAGACGCTGACGGGCGCGAATACCTACACGGGCGGCACGACCATCAACGGCGGCAGCACGCTGGCGCTCGGCGCGGGCGGCAGCCTCGCGTCGGGTAGCGCGGTGAATCTCGCCGGCACGGGCGCAACGTTCAACCTGAGCGGCGCATCGGGCGCGCAGACGATCGGCGCGTTGAACGGCGCGGCCAATACGAACGTGAACCTCGGCGCGAATGGGCTCACGCTGAACGGTAGCGGCAACAACACGTTCGGCGGCGCGATCGGCGGCACGGGCAGCGTGACGTTCGCGGGCGCCGGCACGCAGACGCTGACGGGCGCGAACACCTACACGGGCGGCACGACCATCAACGGCGGCAGCACGTTGGCACTCGGCGCGGGCGGCAGCCTCGCGTCGGGCAGCACGGTGAATCTGGCCGGCACGGGTGCGACGCTCGACGTGAGCGGCGCGACGGGCGCACAGACGATTGGTGCGCTGAACGGCAGCGCCGGCACGAACGTGACCCTCGGCACGAATGCGCTCACGCTGAACGGCAGCGGCAACGGCACGTTCGGCGGTGCGATCGGCGGCGCGGGCGGCGTGACGTTCGCCGGCACCGGCACGCAGACACTGACGGGCGCGAACACCTACACGGGCGGCACGACGATCAACGGCGGCAGCACGCTGGCACTCGGCGCGGGCGGCAGCCTCGCGTCGACGGGCGCGGTGAATCTCGCGGGCGCGGGTGCGACGTTCGATGCGAGCGGCGCGACGGGCGCGCAGACGATCGGTACGTTGAACGGCGCGGCCGGCGCGACCGTCAATCTCGGGGCCAATGCGCTGACGTTGAACGGCAGCGGCAACGGCACGTTCGGCGGGACGATCGGCGGGGCGGGCGGCGTGACGATCGCCGGCACCGGCGTCCAGACGCTGACGGGCGCGAACACGTACACGGGCGGCACCACGATCGCGGCCGGCGGCGCGCTGCAACTCGGCAACGGCGGCACGTCGGGCAGCATCGCCGGCAATGTCGTCGACAACGGCGCGCTGATCGTCAACCAATCCGGCAACGTGACGATCGCAAGCGTGCTGTCCGGCACCGGTTCGCTCACGCAGGCCGGCAGCGGGCAACTGACGCTGACGGGCGCCAGCACGCTGAGCGGCCCGACCACGGTCAGCGCGGGCACGCTCGCCGTCAACGGTTCGCTCGGCCAGTCGACCGTGACCGTGCAGAACGGTGCGACGGTCACGGGCACCGGCACGATCGGCGGCCTCGTGGTGCAGGGCGGCGCGACGGCGGCCGCGTCGCAGCCGGGCGCGGCGCTGAACGTGGGCGGCAACGTCACGTTCCAGCCGGGCTCGACGTTCCAGGTCGCGGCCTCGCCGCAGCAAAGCGGCAGTCTCGCGGCTAGCGGCACGGCGACGCTGAACGGCGGCACCGTGCAGGTGCTCGCGAACCAGAGCGGCTACCAGCCGAGCACGACCTATACGATCCTCTCCGCGGGGTCGGGCGTGCAGGGCACGTTCAGCCAGGTGAATGCGAACTACGCGTTCCTCGCGCCGACGCTCAGCTACGATCCGGATCACGTGTACCTGCGGCTGGTCTCGAACGGTACCGCGTTTCCCGATGTCGCGACGACGCCGAACCAGCGCTCGGTCGCGGGCGCGCTCGGCGGGCTCGGCGCCGGCAACCCGCTGTACGACGCCGTGGTGACGACCGATGCGACGACCGCACGCCGTGCCTACGGGATGCTGGACGGCGAACTGCAGGCGAGCCTGAAGAGCATGCTGCTGCTCGACAGCCGCTATGTGCGCGACGCGGTGACGGATCGTGTCCGCCAGGGCCTCGCGCCCGGATCGGGCCCGCTCGCGGCGCTGTCGTCGGGGGGCGCGGCCTTGTGCGGCGACAACACGGCCGGCGCGGTCGACCCGACGCTGCCGCCGGAACGCCGGATCGGCTCGCGCGACGGCTGCTACGGCGGCACGCCTTACCAGCCGGTCGTCTGGGGGCAGGCGTTCGGCGGCCGCAGCCGGCTCACCGGCGACGGCAACGCGTCGACGGTCAACCGCAGCATGACGGGCTTCATCGCCGGTGCCGACATGGCGCTCAACGACAAGTGGCGGGCTGGCCTGGCCGCGGGCGTCACGCACAGCTCCCTCGACAACGACCAGAGTTCGTCGGCGTCGGTGAACAGCTACTACCTGTCGCTGTACGGCGGCGCGCAGTACGGCGCGCTCGGTGTGCGCGGCGGCGCGTCGTACACGTGGTACCGGATCAACAGCGACCGTTCGCCGGGCTTCGCGGGCTTCTCCGATCACGATTCGGCCGGCTACGACGCGAATTCGGCGCAGGTGTTCGGCGAAGTCGGCTACGCGCTGCCGGTCGGGCCCGTGGCGATCGAACCGTTCGCGGGCCTCGCGTATGTGAACCTGCACACCGACGGCTATACGGAAACCGGTGGCGCGGCCGCGCTGCGCGCCGGCGGCGAGACGACGCACGTCGGCTTCTCGACCCTCGGCGTGCGTGCCGCGTCGCAGCTCGGCTCGATCGCGAGCGGCACGTTCACCGCACGCGGGACGGTCGGCTGGCGGCATGCGTTCGGCAACGTGACGCCGTCGTCGGCGTTCACGTTCGCGAACGGCGGCACGTCGTTCCAGGTATCGGGCGTGCCGATTGCGCGCGACAGCGCCGTGCTCGAGGCCGGCATCGACGCGAACATCACGAAGCGCCTGACGCTCGGCCTCACGTACAGCGGCCAGTACGGCAGCGGCGTGCGCGACAACGCGATACTCGGCAACATCCTGTGGAAGTTCTGAGCGGTCACTGATGTGCCTGAACGCGACGCCATGCGGCGACGGCAACGTCGCACGGTGTCGCGGCTTTTTCCTCGCTGCGCACGTTCCCCGTTCTGTCCTATCCTGTGCGAAACACGCGACGCGCCGCGCGTTGCGGACCCGACACAGGAGCATCGATGCCGAATCACGCTGAAGCCACGACGACCCAGGCGCCGCAAGTCGCGCCTGTTGCCCCGATCGCACCGGCGGGCCCCGCCTTCATCGCGCCTGAAGCCGATCCGCAGGCACTGGCGCGCAACAACCAGTACGTGCTGAAATCCGGCGATGCGTTCGTGGTCAGCGACGCGCTCGGCGACATCGGCGGTCACGACGACGGCCTGTTCGTCGACGACATGCGCGTGCTGTCGACGTGGCGCCTGACCTTCGGCGGTCGCGCGCCGTCGCTGCTGTCGGGCGCGACGAGCGCCGACAACGCGTCGTTCACCGCCCACCTGACGAACCGGCCGCTGCCGCCGCTCGGCGGCCACGAAACGCCCGAGGGCGTGATCCACATCGAGCGGATGCGCGTGCTCGCGGGCGACGTGCTTTACGAAGCGCTGACGCTGACGAATTACGGCGCGAGCGAAGCCGAGGTGCCGCTGTCGCTGTCGTTCGCGGCCGATTTCAAGGACATGTTCGAGGTGCGCGGCACACAGCGCCCGAAGCGCGGCACCGTGGTGGCGCCGCGCGTCGACGCGGGCGCGGTGCGGCTGCGCTATGACGGCCTCGACAGCGTCGAGCGCAACGTGACCGTGCATTTCTCGCCGGCGCCCGATGCGCTGTCGGTCGATCGTGCCGATTACACGCTGACGATCGCCGCGCAGGCCTGCGTGTCGATCTACCTGACCGTCGACGCGACGCTCGGCCCCGCGCATGCGGAAGGGCCGGGATGCGGCCGCGTCGCGCTGCGCACCGCGCTCGTCGGCGTGCACCGCGAGATGCGCGCGCGGCGCGAATCGATGGCGCGCGTGAACACCGGCAATCCGCTGTTCGACGCGTGGCTCGACCGCTCGCTCGCGGATCTCGGGCTGCTCACGACGCAGCTCGACACGGGGCCGTACCCGTATGCGGGCATTCCGTGGTTCTCGACGCCGTTCGGCCGCGACGCGGTGATCACGTCGCTGCAGATGCTGTGGCTGCAGCCGTCGCTCGCGCGCGGCGTGCTGCGCTTCCTGGCCGAGCACCAGGCGCGCGAGACTTCCGCATTCCGCGACGCGGAGCCCGGCAAGATCATGCACGAGTTCCGCCGCAGCGAGATGGCCGCGACCGGCGAGGTGCCGTTCGCGCTGTACTACGGCGGGGTCGATACGACGCCGCTGTTCATCGTGCTCGCGGGTGCCTACGTCGAACGCACCGGCGACGATGCGCTGATCGACGAGCTGTGGCCCGCGCTCGAGCGTGCCGCGCAATGGGTGATCGACAAGTGCGACCGCAATCCTTACGGACTGCTCGATTACCAGCGCACGTCGGAGCGCGGCCTCGCGAACCAGGGCTGGAAGGACAGCCACGATTCGGTGTTCCACGCCGACGGCCGTTTCCCGGACGGGCCGATCGCGCTGGTCGAGGTGCAGGCGTATGCGTGCGCGGCGCTCGATGCGATGTCGATGTGCTCGCACCGGCGCGGCCACGCGGCCGATGCCACCCGCTATGCGTTGCGCGCGAAGACGTTGCGCGAGCAGGTCGACGCGCTGTTCTGGATGCCGGAAGGCGATTTCTACGGCATCGCGCTCGATGGTCATGGCGACCTGTGCCGCGTGTTCGCGTCGAACGCGGGCCACCTGCTCGCATTCGGTCTGCCCGACGCCGAGCGCGGCGCGGCGGTCGCCGGCGTGCTCGGCTCGGCGCTGTTCCAGACGGGGTGGGGCATCCGCACGCTCGCGGCCGGCCAGCCGCGCTTCAACCCGATGGCGTATCACAACGGCTCGGTGTGGCCGCACGACAATGCGCTGATCGCGCGCGGGCTGGCGCGCTACGGCGACAAGACCGCCGCGGTGAACCTGCTGCGCGCGCTGTTCGAGGCGGCGGTGAGCTTCGAGATGCGCCTGCCCGAACTGTTCTGCGGGTTCCCGCGCCGGCGCGGCGAACCGCCGACCGCGTATCCGGTGGCCTGCCTGCCGCAGGCGTGGGCGGCCGGTGCGCCGTTCATGATGCTGCAGGCCTGCCTCGGCGTGAGCATCGACGCAGCGCGCCACGAGGTGCGCGTCGAGCGCCCGACGCTGCCGGAAGGCGTCGACTGGCTGCGGATCGACGCGTTGCGCGTTGGTGACGAAACCGTGTCGCTCACGTTCCGCCGCGTCGACGGCCAGGTCGTCGCGGCGGCGGAGCAGCCGGGCCGAGTGAAGGTGGTCGCGGTGCTGTAGGGCCTGTTCACGCTAATAACGGGCTTGCGAACGTGCCTTGCCGGCTGCAGTGCAAGAAGCAAGGAGCGCCGTTTGGCCGAGCCAAACAAGCGACGCGCGACGCCGCAATGCGGCCGGCAAGGCACGTTCCCCTGTTTGGAAAAAATCATTCGTGGGGCTGGCCCCCAGAAGGGCCGATCGCCGCGTCATGCTCCTCGCGAATACGTCGAGTATTCGCTTCGTCGCAATCCTTGCGCTCGGCCCTTCTGGTGGCCAGCGCAAGCCCGTTATTAGCGTGAACAGGCCCTAGCGCGGCGCGAACGTTGCGCGATGTCGCGCCACGTTCGCGCGCAGCGGCATAGAATCGTGACATGACCCTTGAACGATGGCGGAGGTAGACGATGACGACCGACAACCGGCCCGACGACAGCGAGCACAAGCTCGAGAATCTGGAAGCGGCGGTCGACCACCTGCACAAGTCGATCGAATCGCAGAGCATCGCGGTCGGCGCGGCGAAGGGCATCCTGTTCAGCCTGATCGAAACGCTCGGCGCGCTGATCGGCGATCCCGACCTGCCCGAGCATGCGCGTTCGGGTTACGAGGCGCTGCGCGACAAGGCGAGCGAATTGCGCGGCGGGCTCGACCGGCATTGATGCCCGGATGGCCCCGGCCCCGGCGCCTGCCGCACGGGCCGCGCCGGGGCTGCCCGATTCTGTAGATGAAGCACAAAACCCCGTGCGCTCAAGGAGTTAGGTGGCCGGTACGCAGGATATCCACAAGCTTGCCAACACAATCTGTGGAGAACCGTCCGGCCCCCGCGCCGGGTGCGGCGCGGGCCGTGCGAAAGCGCCGGCGCTGCCACAGGGTTGACCTCGCAAGGTCCGTATATTGAATCCCCTTTTGTATCAGGATGTTACGCGCCGCATTTGAGGGATATCCACAGGCTTGCCAACATATTCTGTGGATAACTCGCAATCGATTGCGTCGCGACAGTTGAGGATCGGGCCGTCGGGGGCCGGCTCGCGACGCCCGTGAACAGAGGCTGCCCGATGTCTGCGTCGGCGCGCTAATTCGTGCGCGATCAAGGGCTTAGGTCCCGGGTACCCAGGATATCCACATCCTTGCCAACACTTTCTGTGGACAAGCCGGGCCGTGTCATTCGGCCTGCGCCGTCGCGGCCGCCTCGGCCACGATCCAGTCGCGAAAGAGCGTCATTGCCGGCGTGAGCGGTTTCGACTTCAGCGAAGTGAGCCAGTAACCGCCGGCGCGCACGTCGATGTCGAGCGGCCGCACGAGCAGGCCGAGCTGCAGTTCGCGCGCGAACATGCACGCCGGCGCGAGCGCGACGCCCGCGCCCTGCATCGCGGCCTCGACCATCAGCCGCGACGAATCGAACACGGGCCCGTTGACCGCCCACGGCGCGAGCTGCGCGGCGTCGAACCAGCCGTGCCATTCGTCGGTGCGGTACGAGCGCAGCAGCGTTTCGTTCGCGAGATCGGCCGGTTGCGCGAGGCGCCGCGCGATGTCCGGCGCGCACAGCGCGGTGAGCGGCGCGTCGAGCAGGCGCTCGTTGCGCGTGGCCGGCCAGTTGCCTTCCCCGAAGCGGATCGCGAAGTCGAGGCCCTCGGCGGCCAGGTCGACGACGTTGTTGTTGGTCCGCATCCGCAGCTCGACGAACGGATGCGTATCGCCGAACTGCTTCAAGCGCGGCATTAGCCAACCTAGGGCAAAGGTGCCGACGACGCCAAGCGTCAGCACCTCGTGGAAGCGCCCGCCGTCGAACTGCTTGAGCACGCTCTCGATGCGGCTGAACGCGTCGCTGAGCACCGGCAGCAGCGCGCGTCCCTCGTCGGTGAGCCCGAGGCCGCGCGGCAGCCGCGTGAACAGTGCGCAGCCGAGCCGCTCCTCCAGCGAGCGCACCTGCTGGCTGACCGCGGCCTGCGTCACGCTCAGCTCGAGGCCGGCGCGCGTGAAGTTCAGGTGGCGCGCCGACGATTCGAACGCGCGCAGCGCATTGAGCGGAAGATGAGGGCGGAGCTTGGTCATAAGAATTTCTTTTGTCAGCGCTCAATTATCGTTGCTTGTCAGGCAACCGTAAAGTCCCGATAGTGCTGTCTCGCCGGCCGGGCGCGTTCCACACCCTTTCGCTCACATTCCACCACGAGACAACCGACATGACCTACTCATCGAAACGTCGAACCCTGTTGCTGGCCGCGGCGACGGCGCCGCTTGCGTTGACCGTTGCCGCATGCGCGTCGCGGCAGGCCACGGCGCCGGACGACGCAACGGCCGCAGCCGCGGCTGCGGCGGCGGCCGTGACGCCCGCTGCAGCCGGGCAGATGCTGGCCGAGCTCGAACGCAGCGCGGGCGGCCGCCTCGGCGTATGCGCGATCGACATCGCGACCGGCCGGCGCGTGGAACATCGCCAGAACGAGCGCTTCCCGTTCTGCAGCACGTTCAAGGCGATGCTGAGCGCGGCGGTGCTGGCGCAGAGCGTCGATCGACCGGCGTTGCTGCAACAGCGCGTGACGTACACCCAGGCCGACCTCGTCAACTATTCGCCGGTGTCGGGCAAGCATGTCGACGACGGCATGACCGTCGCCGCGCTGTGCGAGGCCACGATCCAGTACAGCGACAACTCGGCCGCGAACCTGCTGATGAAGCTGCTCGGCGGCCCGTCGGCGGTGACGGCCTATGCGCGCTCGATCGGCGACGACACGTTCCGCCTCGATCGATGGGAGACCGAACTGAATACCGCGCTGCCGGGCGACCTGCGCGACACGACGACGCCGGCCGCGATGGCCGCGAGCATGCGTGTGCTGATGGTCGGCGAGGCGTTGCCGGCCGCGCAGCGTGCGCAGCTCGTCGCATGGATGCGCGGCAACAAGGTCGGCGACAAGCGGCTTCGTGCGGGCGTGCCGGCCGGGTGGACGGTCGGCGACAAGACGGGCACCGGCGACTACGGGACGACCAACGACGCGGGTGTCATGTGGTCGCCGTCGGGTGGGCCGATCGCGCTGGCCGTGTACTACACGCAGGCGCGTGCCGATGCGCGCGCGAAGGACGACGTGATCGCGTCGGTCGCACGCATCGTGGTCCGGGCATTCGGTTGAGGCGGGCGGCACGACGTGCGTGACGCGAGCCGCGTGCATGCCGTGCCGCAACCGTGACCCGCGTGATCAAACGTTGTGCGATCAACGACTTAGGTCACGCATGCTCAGGATATCCACATGCTTGCCAACAAAAAGTGTGGACAAGCCCGCGCGCGGCCGCATCCGGCGTGGCGCGGGCCGCCGTGCCGCATTTGAGGCGGCGCGGACAAAGTCTTTCGGATCAAGCGCTTGGCCTTGGTATGCGCAGGCTATCCACACGCTTGCCAACACAATCTGTGGACAAGCCGGTTCGCTCGCGCGGAAGGCGCTCGGTCATGTGGCGAATGGGCGTGCGGGCGGCACTTTCCCGGCCGCGTGCCGCATTTGAAGCGGCGCGGACAAAGTCTTTCGGATCAAGCGCTTGGTCGCGGTATGCGCAGGCTATCCACATGCTTGCCAACACAATCTGTGGACAAGCCTGGCAGCCGCGCTGGCGACGATCAGGGCTGCCGATCGTCGACGGTGGGCCAGCGCGCGAACGCGAACACCCACAACATGATGAAGTTCAGGACCGGGACGAACATCGTCAGGATCCACCAGCCCGAATGCCCGGTGCGCCGCACGATGCGGACGTACGGATAGATGACGACGGCGACCAGCACGATTGAGACGACCAGCTGCCACGCGGTGAAGTGTTCCATGGTCTTCCTCGGAGTGAGGTGTCGTGGTGCGGCGCCGGCGGAACGGCCGGCCCGTTGAGCCGTCGCGCGCAGCCGGCGATGCGCGGCCGCGTGCGGCTCGCGTGATCTTGACGCGTGGCGGGCGCGAGCGTCAAGGCGACGGTGAGGCGCTGCTGTTGCGCGGGATCGTGCGCTTGCACGCAGGCTCGGGCCGTGGGGTGCCGCAACCGTGACGCCGCGCATGAACCGCAGCCCGATCAACGGGTTAGCGCAGGCGTGCGCAGGATATCCACAAGCTTGCCAACAAAATCTGTGGGTAAGTGGCGCCGCGCAGGCGCGTGTGAACCGATTGCGGCGTGCATCGTCGTGGCGTCGTGATGCGAAGTGCGGCGAAGCGGTGTGTGCGATGGCCATCACCGGGGCCTCGTCTGCATCACGCGTGCCAAAGTCCGTCAGATCAAGGGCTTAGCGTTGCGGTGCGCAGGATATCCACAAGCTTGCCAACATTTTCTGTGGAGAAGTCCGGGGGCGCGAGCGACGCGCAACACCCTGGCTAATGCCACGCGTTGCCGCGATTCCCGCGTGCCCTCACGCGGTGCAGATACCGGCCACGCCGACTTTCTGGAACAGGTGCGGGCTCGCGACGGCGGACGACGGATAGGCCGACAGCTTGGCGACGAACTCGGGATGCGTGAAGGCCGCGCGAAATGCTTCAGTCGATTCCCAGATCGCGTAGTTCAGGTAAGTCGGACTGTCGCCGAGCGCGCGATGCAACTGGGTCGAGATGAATCCGGGCTGCCGCTTCATGAATTCGGCGTCGTCCTTCCACACGGCGAGAAAGTCCGCTTCGTCGGCGGCGGCCAGCGTGAATACGTTGACGAGGACGACCGGCTCGGCGTCGATGGCGATCTGTTGCTGGATCGGAAAGGCCGGATCCATCGGCTTGAAATGAGGCATGGGAACTCCTGTGGGTGGGGGGCGGTTGCGCGCTCACGTCGGTGCATCGGCGCCATGCGCGCGGGACATCGCCGACAGCACGCGGATCGCCGCATCCAGGTCAGCCGAACTGAAGTCGCCGGCGATGCTGCGGACATGCTGTTGCCACTGCCCGACCACGGCCTGATAGGCCGCCTCGCCGCGTGGCGTCAGCGCGTACAACGGGGAACGCTTGTGTGCCGGATTGGGGAGCGATTCCACCAGCCCTTCATCGGTCAGCACGTTGATCTGTTTCAGCACCGCCTGCCGCGTGATGCCCATCGCGTCGGCGATCTGCGGGATGTTCGGGGCTTCCGGCGCCAGCGAGATGGCGCCCAGCACCTGCCAGCGTGCACTGGTCAGGCCGTGCGGCCCGGCAAAGGTGTTGCCCCATTCGATCAGCAGGCCGTTCAAGCGGAATACGGACAGTGCGACGGTGGTCAACTTCGCGGATTTCGTCATGTTCGATACGCAGGATGAATTGACAACTACTTTACGTATTGGACAACTGGTTGTCAATTTGATGAATGGATGTCGCTGAACGAAACCGGGTGGGCAACCGACAACGCGATCCGGCACCGGTAACAATTGCGGCGTCGGATCGCGGGTCAACAAGAAAGCCCCTGGAGAGAAACCGGTGAGAACGGTCAGGAACATGGGCGAACGAGGCGGAGCGAATCCGAGCGGCGGCGGCACCGTCGCCGTTTACGAGGAGAGCCGGACTCATCCCGGGCCGGGCGACGATCCGGCGGGGCGTCGCAATTGCTACGTGTCGCAGCACGCGATCATCCTCGAAACCTCGACCGGCCTGCGGATCGAGCGAATCGTCGACGACAACTGAGTCGGGTGGTGAGCTGACCCGGCCGGGCGCATTTGCCGCGCACGACCGGCAAACCCTTTCCGATCAATGGCTTGGTGTCGTTAATGGAAGGTTGTCCACAAGCTTGCCAACACAATCTGTGGAAAAGCCGTGCATCGCGCGTCGCCCGCGCGTCAGGCCGGCTGCGGAAAGCGCACCGTGACGGTCAGCCCGCGTCCGCCTTGCGTGGTGCCGAGCGCGACCGTCGCGCGATGCTGTTCGGCGATCCGCTTGACGATCGACAGCCCGAGCCCGCTGCCCGACGACGTGACGGCCTGCGCGCCTTCGCCGCGATAGAAGCGCTCCCACACGTCGTTGCGTTCGGCTTCCGGGATCCCGGGGCCGTCGTCGGCGACTTCGAGCACGGGCGTCGTGCCGTCGATGCGTGCCGACACATCGACGCGCGCACCGTCGCCCGCATAGCGGATCGCGTTGTCGACGAGGTTGTTCAGCAGCACGCGCAACGTGTCCGCATTGCCCGACGTCATCACCGGCGTCGACACGATCGCGCCGAGATCGATCCGGTGCGCGTCGGCGACGCGCGTGCGATCCGATACCACCGACCGGCACAGCGCGGCGAGATCGACGGGCGCCGATGCGGAAGCGGCCGCCTGCGCGTCGGGCTCGAGGCGCGCGAGCGTCAGCAACTGCTCGGCGAGGTGACCGAGGCGTGTCGTGCCCGCCTGGATCTGCGCGAGGATGTGCTCGCGTTCCTCGGCGGTCGCCGCGCGCCGCAGCAGCTGCGACTGGATCGACAGCCCCATGATCGGCGTGCGCAATTCGTGCGCGGCATCGGCGATGAAGTGGCGCTGCAGCGTGAACGAGCGGTCGAGGCGCGCGAGCAGGTCGTTGATCGCTTCGGCGAGCGGCCGGACTTCGTTCGGCATCGAGCCGACGTCGACCGGCTCCAGATTGTTCGCATTCCTGCGTTTGAGGCCGGATGCGATCGTGCGCAGCGGCCGCAGCCCCGCGCCGATGCCGAACCACAGGCCGATCGCGAGCAGCGGCAGCATCGAGAACACCGGCCACAGCAGATGCACGGCGATGCCCGCGATCGCTTCCCATCGGGCGTGGCGTGCCTGCGCCAGCCGGATCGTCGTGCCGCCGCGCTCGGTCACATAGGTGCGCCACGGCTGGCCGTCGACGTCGACGCTCGCGATGCCTTTCTGCTCAGGCGGCGGCAGTTTCGAATCGCGGTCGGTCGAATACACGAGCGTGCCGTTGCGCCAGACCTGCAGCAGCACCGCGTCGGGGTCGCTCGCTTCGAAGCCGTGCTTGCCGTTGGCGTGGTTGCTGAACGACAGCTCGCCGTTCGGGCCGACGACGATCTGCTTCGACATGCTGCGCATCTGGTCGTCGAGCAGGTCGTCGAGCTCGCGCAGCGCGCCCCAGTAGGTGCCCGCGCTCGCGACGAGGCCGATCACGCACGCGGCCGGCATCAGCCACGTCAGCAGGCGCCGCCGCAGCGACGTGTTGCGCCAGCGCGCGATCGCGCGTTGGATGCGCGTCATGCGCCGTCACCGATCCGGTAGCCGACGCCGCGTACCGTGCGGATCATGTCGTGGCCGAGTTTCTTGCGCAGGTTGTGGATGTGCACCTGCACGGCGTTGCTCTCGATCTCCTCGCCCCAGCTGTACAGCCGTTCCTCGAACTGCTCGCGCGAGATCACCGCGCCCGGGTCGCGCATCAGCTCGTGCAGCAGCACGAACTCCTTCGGCGACAGCGGCACTTCGTCGTCGTTGAGCCAGACGAGGTGCTTGACGGGGTCGAGCCGCAGCGGGCCGATCACGAGCGTCGTCTGCGCGCGGCCCGCGTGGCGGCGGCTCACGGCGCGGATCCGGGCGAGCAATTCGTCGAGCTCGAACGGCTTGACGAGATAGTCGTCGGCGCCGCTGTCGAGGCCCGCGATGCGGTCGGGCACGCCGTCGCGCGCGGTGATGATGATCGCGGGGAGGGTTTCGTCGCGGCGGCGCAGCGCGGCGAGCACCGACAGGCCGTCGCGGTTCGGCAGCCCGAGATCGAGCAGCAGCAGGCCGTAGCCGGTCGCGCGCAGCGCGAGCGATGCGGCGTCGCCGTCCTTCACCCAGTCGACCGCGAAGCCTTCCTGTTTGAGGCCCTGTTCGAGCCCGCTGCCGATCAGCGGATCGTCCTCGACGAGCAGTACGCGCATGAATTCGTGTCTCTTCAACGGGGCGCCGTGGCACCCGGGGTTCCCATGATAAGCGCCCGTGTCTTAGGCGCAGCTTAAACGTGGGCGGCGCGCGGCGGGCGCTCCCATGCGTCCGATGCGGCACCGCGTCGCTTCCGGGCGACCTTCAGGTTTGCTTAATCTTACGGTCCGTAATCTGGTGCCGTCGCGTTCAACGGGGCGCGGCGTCACATCGAAGAAGAGGACCACGATCATGAAACACCTGGCCAGAATCCTGACGGTTGCGCTCGCCACGTTGCCCGCCGCCGTCTACGCGCAATACACGGGGCCGTCCACGCTGACGACGACCACCGTGAAGGAGCTGCTTGCGAACGGCAAGGACGACCAGCACGTGCAGCTGCAGGGCCGCATCGTCAAGCATGTCGGCGGCGAGGATTACGAATTCGCCGATGCGACCGGCACGATCCGCGTCGAGATCGACCACAAGCTGTGGGCGGCCGGCCAGCCCGTCAGCGACAAGAACGAAGTGAAGGTGACCGGCGAATTCGAGCGCAAATGGTCGGGCAGCGTGAAGGTCGACGCCGATCACGTCGAAGTGCTGCGCTGACCGGTGCGCGCGGGGCCGGTGATACCATGGACGACCGGTTCCCGTTCCCACCAAGATGGCCGCCAATTTCGACGAACTCGCGTCCCGGATCCGGGCGCAATTTTCCGAGCTGAGCCCGCAATTCCAGGCGGGCGCTGCCTTCCTGCTCGATCACCCCGACGAAGTCGCCACTTCGTCGATGCGCAAGGTCGCCCAGCGCGCGCAGGTGCAGCCCGCCTCGCTCGTGCGGCTCGCGCAGCAATTCGGTTTCCCCGGCTGGAACGAGCTGCGCGACCTGTGCGTGGCACGCGTGCGCACGCGCCCCGAGCCGCTCACGCAGCGGGCGCGCTCGCTCGTGCGGCCCGACGCGCAGGCGTCGCTCGCGCACGACCTGCTCGCCGCGCAACAACACAACCTGTCGGCCACCGCCGCGCAGAACGAGCACGCGCTCGCCGATGCCGCGAAACTGATCCGCAAGGCGTCGCACGTGCACGTCGCGGGGTTTCGCTCGTGTTATCCGGTCGCGTTCGGCTTCGTGTACGGCTACCGGCTGTTCCGTCCGACCGTGTCGCTGCTCAATGGCGTCGCCGGTTCGCTCGAGATGGAGCTGCGCACGATCGCGAAGCAGAGCGTGACCGTCGTCGTCAGTTTCGCGCCGTATTCGCAGGAAGCGACGCGCGTCGCGCAGGCCGCGAAGGCGCAGGGCAGCCGGATCGTCGCGATCACCGACAGCGCGGTGTCGCCGATCGCACTGCACGCGGATGCGCAACTGATCTTCACGCACGACAGCCCGTCGTTCTTCCCGTCGCTGGTGGCCGCGCATGCGATGGCCGAAGCGCTGGTCGCGCAGTTGCTGGCGCTCGAAGGCAGCGATGCGATCGCCGCGCTCGAGCGCACGGAAGCGGAACTGCACGCGAAGGGCGCGTACGTCGTCTGACGCGGTGCGTGCGGCGTCGCCCCTTCCTCATTCAGGATTCAAGCGGATTCAACCGATGACGTTCACATACGAGGTGACGGATGCGGGCGACGCGAACGTGCGCAAGCAGATCGTCGCGCCGCTCGTCCGGTTCAACGAAAGCCAGGCGGGCCCGATCGACGCGCGTCCGCTGGCCGTGGTCGTGACCGATGGCGAAGGCGCGGTGGTGGGTGGCCTGTGGGGCAGCACGGCGTACGGCTGGCTGCATGTCGACCTGCTCGTGGTGCCCGAGGCCGCGCGCGGCCAGGGCGCGGGCACGCGCATCATGGATCTGGCCGAGTCGGAGGCCGTCGCGCGCGGCTGCCACAGCGCGTGGCTCGACACGTTCGACTTCCAGGCACGGCCGTTCTACGAGAAACGCGGCTATGTCCGCTTCGGCGAGCTGCCGGATTATCCGGTCGGACATTCGCGCATTTTCCTGACGAAGCAGCTCGCGGGCTGAGTGTCGCCGCCGCAGGGCGCGGCGCGGTTGACGTCGCGGCCGGCCGTCACCTAGGATACCGGTCAGCGATGCAGGTCGCTTCCGGGTCCGCGGAAAGGGTTGAACCCACCTGTCGCAGCGAATTCAGCTTTCCCCCTGTCCTTTGTGCTGGCGGTATTGCGGACCTTCGGCCATCCACTGCACGAGGATCCGCATGAAAAAGCTGCCTCCCAAGGCCCATCCCGATCATCTGAAAAAGCAGGCCAAGGCATTGTTGCGCCTGTACCGGCAAGGCGACGCCGATGCCGTCGCACGCTTTGTCCGGTTTCTTCCTGCCGCCGCGAACCACACGCACGACGAAGCGCTCGCGCTCGGGCTTCGGCTGCATGACGCGCAATCGTGCATCGCGCGCGAGTACGGTTTTGCGTCATGGGCCGATCTCGGCGCGTTCGTCGAAACGCATGCGCTGGCCGGGCAACCGCGCGCGCAGGTGGTCCGGCGCTGGCTCGACCTGGCGTACGGCGGCGACGTGACCGGCGGCGTCGACGCGCCCCGGCCGCGCGTCGCCGCGCAATTGTTGCTCGACCATCCCGAGCTGGTCGCGGACGATCCGACCATCGCGTGCGCGGCCGGCGACCTCGACGCCGTGAAGGCGGCGCTGGCCGCCGATCCCGGCTGGATCGCGCGTGCCGGCGGCGCGTTGAAGCTGCCGCCGCTGGTCGCCGTCACGCATTCGCGGCTCGGGCAGCTTCCCGAGTTCGCGGCCAGGCTGCGCGCCTGCGCGCGCCATCTGCTCGATGCCGGCGCCGATCCGAACCAGCGGATCGGCAACCGCTTTCCGCCTGCGTCGCTCGCGGAACCCGACGAAGCGGGGCCGCTGTCGGCGCTGTACGGCGCGGCGGGCGTCAATCGCGATCCGGTGCTCACCGCGATGCTGCTGGAAGCCGGCGCCGACCCGAACGACGGCGAATCGCTGTATCACTCGGTGGAGCATCCGGCCTGCACGCGCGTGCTGCTCGAACACGGCGCGCGGGTGAGCGGGACGAATGCGTTGCGGCGCGCGTTCGACATGCGCGATGCCGATGCGCTCGAACTGCTGCTCGCGCATGGCGGCGACCCGAACGAGCCGCCCGGCCCGGGGCTCGCGCAGATCTGGGGCGCACCGTTGTTGCGGGCGATCGGCGTGCGCTGCTCGGCGCGCCACGTGGCCGCGCTGCTGGCGGCCGGCGCCGATCCCCGCGCGCAAACGCCGACAGGCATCAGTGCGTACCGGCTGGCGATGCAGACCGGGCTGTCCGACGTCGCGGCCTTGTTGCGGGCGGCCGGCGCGGACGAGGCGCTCGACGCGGCGGACGCGTTCGTGGCGGCCTGCGCGCGCGCCGACGCCGACGATGCGCGGCGCATCCAGGCGCGGCATCCCGAACTGCCCGGCGCGCTGCCCGCTGAACGGCTGCGGTTGCTGCCGGACGCCGCCGCGTGGGGGGCGGGCGACGCGGTGAAGGTCATGGTCGAACTGGGCTGGCCGATCGCCGCGCGCGGCGGCGACTGGGACGCGAGCGCGCTGAATCACGCGGTGTTCCGCGGCGACGCGGACTTGCTGGCGTTCCTGCTCGCGCATGGCGCGAACTGGCGCGACCTGCACGGGTTCGGGAGCGACGCGCTCGGCACGTTGTCGTGGGCATCCGTCAACGAACCGGAGCAGGTCGGCGCGGCCGACTGGGAGGCGTGCGCGCGGGTGCTGCTTGCGCACGGCGTGCCCAAGGCCACGCGGGACCCGTCGAATCCGGACGACGTGCTGATCGACGGCCGCGCGATGCGCTTCTCCGAAGCCGTCACCGACGTGTTGCTCGGCATCGACGGCGGGCCGGCCGCATCGGCTTGAACGACCGTGGGCCGGCGACCGGCAGGTGGCGGCGCCGGCCCGCTCGTGGGCGGATGCGGGCGTACAGTCGGCGTGCCCCGTTTTCCCCGTTGCGCGACGACATTTCGGCGAACGCTGAAACGTCGCGTGCACGACCGGCGTAAGCTCGGTCGTCACCTTCCTTCCGGAGTCCGCGATGACCCGTTCCGACCTGCAAGCCCGCCAAGCCGAAGCCTTCCGCGCCCTGCATGCGCGCCCCGGCGCCTTCATCATCCCGAACCCGTGGGACGCCGGCACCGCGCGCCTGCTCGCGATGGCCGGCTTCGAGGCGCTCGCGACCACGAGTGCCGGCTACGCGTTTTCGAAAGGGCAGCCCGACAACGCGATCGACCGCGACGCGATGCTCGATCACATCGACGAGATCGTCTCCGCGGGCGGCTTGCCCGTCAGCGCGGATCTGGAGAACGGCTTCGGCGACGCGCCCGACACGGTGGCCGAAACGATCCGGCTCGCGGCCGAGGCCGGCGCGGTGGGCGGCTCGATCGAGGACGCGACGGGCCGCGCCGACGCGCCGATCTACGCGCGCGAAGCGGCGATCGAGCGTATCGCGGCGGCCGTCGACGCGGCACGCGGGCTGCCGTTTCCGTTCACGCTGACCGCGCGTTGCGAAAACTACCTGCATGGCCGCCACGACCTCGCCGACACGATCGCGCGGCTCGTCGCCTATCGCGACGCGGGCGCCGACGTGCTGTACGCGCCGGGCATCACCGATGCGCACGACATCGCGGCGGTGACGCAGGCGGTCGGCGCGCCCGTGAACGTCGTGATGGGGCTGCAGGGCGGGTTGCTGAGCCTCGATGCGCTGGCGGCGCTCGGCGTGAAGCGCGTGAGCGTCGGCGGCGCGTTGGCGCGGGCCGCGCTCGGCGCCTTTCTGCGCGCGGCGAAGGAGATGGCGCAGGACGGCACGTTTACATTTACGCAAGCTGCCGTGCCCGGGCGCGATATCAACCGCTGGTTTGCGTCACCCGATAATTCGCCGGATTTGTTCGGCAAATGAGCGCAGATAAATCGTGGGATCGTTTCCAGTCGAAACGTTGCTTGACAATAATCAAGCGATTCCCTGTCCGAATTAAACGTCGGTGACGACGCAAAATACATCGTCTATTCTCCGCATTCCCGCCCGTTCGACCGGCGCCGGCGCACAAACCGCGCCGGATCGGGCGATCGGGCGCTCGCCGGGCGCGTCGATGCCGCGCATTGTTGCATTTCCTCGGTCAGTATGTTTTTGATCGCGGGAGTTGCCGGCTGATTATTTGATTGATAATCTGCGGCACGTTCGAAAGGACAGTGGGTGGTCCGCCGGGAATATCGATATATATAAATGCTGAGAGAGCGATGACGAACCGAGAAAATCAACGCGTCAGGTTTCGCGTCGGCGATGTCGTGACGCTGAAGACGGGCGGGCCGCGCATGACCGTCACCTATGCCGGGCCGGTGGTATTCGACGACGGCGACTGGCTGATCTGCCAGTGGTTCGACGAAAACGGCGAATTCCGGCAGGAAATGTTCCCTCACGACACGGTGGTGGCCGAGCCGCGCGCGATTTCGGCCGGGCGCGTCCGCATGCGGATGCAGTCGCATCGCTACCGGTCGGCTGCCTGACGATCCGCTGTCGTCGCGAGGCCGCCACGCCCGATACCCGCGCCGCGACATTTCACGTCAACCCGAAACATGCGGCAGCGCACTGCGCCGATACTGTCTGCATGAACCCGACCGATCCCATCGCAGCGGTCACGCACCGCGATCCCTATCCCTACTATGCGGCGCTCGTCGACGGGCCGCCGCTCGCGTTCGACGCCACGCTCGGCCTGTGGGTCGCGAGCCGCGCGGCCGCCGTGACGGCCGTGCTCGGCCATCCGGCCTGCCGGGTTCGCCCGCTGGACGCACCCGTGCCGCCCGCATTGCGCGGCACGACGGCCGGCGCGCTGTTCGGCGAGCTGGTACGCATGAACGATGGCGCGTTGCGGCACGACGTGCCGAAGCAGGCGCTGCGCGCGGCGTTCGCGCCGATCGACCCGGTGGCGCTGCGCGACCGTGCCGCGCGGATTGCCGCGCGGCGCTTGCCGGCGCCGGGCGACGCCGGCGCGCTGAACGCGTGGTGCATGACGGTGCCCGTTTGCGCGGTTGCCGATCTGCTCGGCTTCGACGAGACGCAGCTCGACGGTATCGCGGCGCAGGTCGTCGATTTCGTCGCCGCGCTGTCGCCGTTGTCGGATGCCGCGGCACTGGCCCGCGCGAGCGACGCTGCGCGAGCGCTGCTCGACCGGATGACGGCGCGCGTCGCACAGACGCAGGCGCACGACGGCACGCTCGTTGCCGCCGTGCAGCAGGCGGCCCGCGCATCGGGCTGGCAGGCGAGCGGCGCGCTGGTCGCGAATCTCGTCGGGTTGCTGTCGCAGACCTGCGAGGCGAGCGCCGCGTGGCTCGGCAATACGCTGGTGGCGTGGAACGGGGAAGCGGGGGCGAGCGCCGCGCGCGTCACGCCGGACGATGCCGCGCTCGACGCATTCGTTGCCGAAGTCGGGCGCTTCGATTCACCGGTGCAGAACACGCGCCGCTTCGTCGCATCGCGCACGACGATCGAAGGCGTGAGCGTCGAAGCGGGCGACGCGATTCTCGTCGTGCTCGCCGCCGCGAATCGCGACCCGGCCGTGCATCGCGATCCGCAACGGTTCACCCCTGGCCGCGCGGACGGGCCGAATTTCGGCTTCGGCACGGGGCCGCATGGTTGCCCGGGCGAGCGGATCGCACGGGCGGTGACATCGGGGGCGTTCGGGGCGTGGCTGCGTGCGGGCGGCGTACCGCCGCACGACGGGCTGGCGTGGGACTACCGCGCGTCGACCAACGTCAGGATGCCGAAGTTCGACGCGGTACGCTGAAGGGGAAAGCGGGACTTAACGGCAGCCTTGCTTCTCCGCCCATTGCTCCTGGGCGGCAACGCGGCGCTGCACGCGTTCGACGAGACCGGTCGAGAAGGTCCGCATGCTGATGCCGCGGCGCTTCGCGAGGATCGTCTGCGCGACATCGGTGCGCGGGTTCGGCTGGCAGGCCCAGTACAGCGTCATCAGCCAGCCGATGCCGGTCCACCCGAACAGCGCGTTGAACATCGCGACCGTCAGCTTGTCGTGCCGGCCACGCCGGTCGGCAATGACTGCCGGCAGAAAATAGATCGCAATCGCGGCCACCGAACCGGCCACTTGAATCAGGACTGCGTTCTGCATGTTGCTGCTCCATCCGAACTGCAATGGAACCGAGTATCGCGCTTTTTCCGTTTGCGTGCAGGCCGTGGGCAAGCAATTGATTGTTGCGTTTTTAATGACGATCAGCCGGCTTCGGCGTCCGCCGGCTGCACTTCGTTGCTTAGCGCGAAACCTTCGTCGAGCCAGCCCGTCACGCCGCCGATCATCAGCTTGACCGGCCGGCCGAGGCGTGCGAGCTGGATCGCCGCGCGTGCGGCACCGTTGCAGTGCGGGCCCGCGCAGTAGACGACGAACAGCGTGCCGGCCGGATAGCCGGCGAGCTTGCTCTCGATGATCTTGCGGCGCGGCAGGTTGCGCGCGCCAGGCACGTGGCCGGCGGCGAACTGATCGGGGCCGCGCACGTCGAGCAGCACGAAATCGGGCGTGCCCGATGCGAGCGCGTCGTGCACGTCCCAGCAATCGGTCTCGAAGCGCAGCGATGCCTCGAAATGCGCGAGGGCGGCGGGGCTGTCGGCGGCGGGCACGTCGGTGACGTAGGACATGGCAGGTTCTCCTGAAGATTGCGTGGAACGCGGTGGAATGAGGGGCAGTATCGCGGTTCGGCGCGTTTCGCGGCAGTGGCGCGATCGACAAGTTCCGGTAACATCGCGCCATGCTCAATCATCTCGTCGTCGCGCTCGCCTACGATCGCCTCTGCACGTTCGAATTCGGCTGCGTGGTCGAACTGTTCGCCCTCGAACGCCCCGAGCTCGGGGTCGACTGGTATCGCTTCGCGGTCTGCGCGAGCGAGCCGGGGCCCGTGCGCGCGGCGGGCGGGATCACGGTCGCCGCGCCCTATCGGCTCGCGACGCTCGATCGCGCCGACACTATCGTGATTCCCGGCTGGCGCGATCCGGACGAACCGCCGCCGGAGCCGCTGCTGAAGAAACTGCGGGCCGCGCATCGTCGCGGCGCGCGGCTCTGCTCGATCTGTTCGGGCGTGTTCGTGCTGGCCGCGGCCGGCGTGCTCGACGGCCTCACGGTGACGACCCACTGGCGCTATGCGGAGAAACTGCAGGCGCGCTATCCGGCGCTGCGTGTGAATCCCGATGCGCTGTACGTCGACGAAGGGCGGGTGATCACCTCGGCCGGATCGGCGGCGGGGCTCGACATGCTGCTGCATCTCGTGCGCCGCGATCATGGCGGTGCGATCGCGAACCGCGTCGCGCAGCGCCTCGTGCTGCCGCCGCATCGCGACGGCGGGCAGGCGCAGTTCGTGCCGCGCCCGGTCGCGCCGGGCGGCACCGACCGGCTCGCGAAGCTGATCGACTGGATGCGCGCGCACGCGGCTGAGCCGCATACGCTCGCGTCGCTCGCCGCGCAGGCCGCGATGAGCACCCGCACGCTGCAGCGTCAGTTCGCGGATGCAACGGGCATGTCGCCGCTCGCGTGGCTGATCCGCGAACGCGTGAATGTCGCGAAGGACATGCTCGAAGCGCAGCCGGCGCTGTCGCTCGCGCAGGTCGCGGCGCGCGCGGGGTTCGGTTCCGAGGAGTCGCTGCGCCGGCATTTCCGGCGCGTCGCGGCGACGAGTCCGGCCGCGTACCGGCGCGGGATGAGTCGCGGCGAAAGCGCACGGGACGCCTGAGCACCGTACCGATTCCTGTCGACTTTTTCTTCGGATGACACCGCAGTGGCGCAAGATCGCGCATCACCGCGAGAGGCCGGCCGCCTGAGCGGCCGACGCCGGCTGCAAGTGGCGACGCGCGCCGCCGGGCGGCGGCACGGCGTCGCGTTGCATTGCGTACTCAGCGTGTGCGGGTATCGCGCGCCTTCTGCTTGATGCACGCGATGCGATACACGCCATCCTCGACCTCGACACCGTGTGTGTCGTGCGTGAAGCCGGGGAAGCGCAGGTCGTACTGCTCGAGCGCCTTCAGGTAGCCGAGCAGCGGGCCGTCGGCCGGCCCCGCGTTCTCGCCGGGCATCAGCAGCGGAATGCCGGGCGGATAGGGCACGACGCCCGTCGCGACGGTGCGGCCTTCCATCTCCGCGAGCTCCAGCATCTCGATGTCGTTGTGCACCAGATGCTCGAACGCCTCGGCCGGGCTGTAGTCGGGCTTCGGCAGCGTCGAGAAGCCGCGCGACATCATCTCGGTCGTCTTCAGGTCGCTCATCGCGCTGAACATCAGGTCGCACAGGTCGCGCAGGCCGAGCTTGCCGTAGCGTTCCGGATAACGCGCGACGAGTTCGGGCAGCGCCTGTTCGAGCGGCGCGTTCGCGTCGTAGTCGCGCTTGAAGTCGAGCAGCGTGTTGACGAGCGTGCCCCACTTGCCTTTCGTCACGCCGAGCGAGAACAGGAACAGGATCGTGAAGTCGGTCGTCTTCTCGACGACGATCCCGTGCCGGTCGAGATACGCGGTGACGACCGACGCCGGAATGCCGACCGGCATCAGCCCGCCGTGCGCCGCGACACCCGGCGTGACGATCGACACCTTGATCGGGTCGAGCATGCAGTAGTCGTCCTCGATATCGCCGAAGCCGTGCCACGTATCGCCCGGATGCAGCACCCAGCACGACGGATCGGTGGCGAGCAGCGTCTCGTCCGCTTCGTGGAAGCGCACGCGCCGGCCCGTCTTGCGATCGACGACGCTATCGGGCTGCCAGCCGTTGAAGAACCAGTCGTTGTTCTCCGCGCATTCCGTATGCAGGCGCGCCAGCATCTGGCGGAACGCGACGGCCTCGCGGATCGCGTCCGTGGTCAGCGCTTCGCCGCCGGGGCCGTCCATCATCGCGGCGCTCACGTCGTTCGACGCGATGATCGCGTAGTTCGGCGACGTCGACGCATGCATCATGTACGCCTCGTTGAAGCGGGCGTGCTCGATCGGGTTGCGGCCGTCGCGAACATGAATGAACGATGCCTGCGACAGCGCGGCGAGCAGCTTGTGCGTCGATTGCGTCGCGAACACGGTCGGCTTGCTCGCGTCGTGTTGCGACGGATCGCCATGCATCGCATGACGGTCGCGATAGATCGGGTTGAAGCGCGCGTAGCCGTACCATGCCTCGTCGAAATGCAATCGATCGACGCTCTGGCCGAGAAGCGCCTCGACGCGCGCGACGTTGTAACAGAGGCCGTCGTACGTCGAGTTCGTGATCAGTGCATGCACGGGCGTCGGGTCGATGCCGTCGCGGCCGCGCACGAGCGGGTTCGCGTCGATCGCGAGGCGCACGGCAGCGGCCGTCAGCCGCTCGGGCATGATCGGCCCGATGATCCCGTAGTGGTTGCGCGACGGAATCAGGTAGGTCGGAATCGCGCCCGACATCGTCATCGCGTGCTCGGCCGACTTGTGGCAGTTGCGGTCGCACAGCGCGACCTGGTTGCGCGTCACGCTCGCCATCAGGATCACGCGGTTCGACATCGACGAGCCGTTCGTCACGTGATACGTGCGATGCGCGCCGAACACGCGCGCCGCATAGCGTTCGCTTTCACCGATCGGGCCCGAGTGATCGAGCAGCGAGCCGAGTTCGCCGACCGAGATCGACAGGTCGGAGCGGAACAGCGATTCGCCGAAAAATTCGAAGTACGCACGACCGACCGGCGATTTCAGGAACGCGGTGCCGCCCGTGTGGCCGGGCGTGTGCCACGAGTATTCGTACACGCGGGAAAACTGCGCGAGCGCGCGGAACATCGGCGGCAGCACGGTTTCGCGGTAGCGCTCGATCGCGGCGACGATCCGGCCGCCGATGAACGCGGTGGTGTCCTCCAGCATCCAGATGAAATCGTCGGCCTTGCGCATCGCGTCGACCGGAATCGCGGACGCGCTCGCGCGGCTCGCGAGCAGGAATACGGGCACGGTCGCGTTGCGGGCGCGCATCGCGTCGAGCACGGCCCGCGCGGGCACATGGTCGGCGTCGTTGCCGAGTTCCCAGTTGAGCAGCAGGCACTGGATCGCCGGATCGGCGGCGACCACCGCGCACGCATCGTCGGCGGACGTCGCGATCACGACGTCGACGAGCCGCGCGCGCAGCTCCTCGGCAAGCGCCGTCGCGGCGCGCCCGGTGGCCGTGCGTTCGTCGATGTCGTGCTGCACGAGCAGCGCCTTCATGCCGAGGCGGCGGAAGGCCGGTTGGGTCAAGGAAGCAGTCATTGTTTAATCCCCCGTTTGCTGGGTTGCCTGGACGCTCGCGGCAACGGCCGGCGAGCGCGCGTGAAGGGTGTCGGCCTGGTGACGGCCCACGGAGATCCAGAAGGTGGCGGCGAGCGCGGCAATGGTCACGCCGAGCGCGAGATAGCGCACCCAGCGCGGCGAGCGGCCGCCCGGATGGATATGGGTTTCCTCGATCTCGCGCTGGCGGTTGATCGACAGCTCGTAGAAGACGATCGTCGCGACGACGAAGATCAGCGACCAGCGCGTCTGCTGGCCATCGGAGCCGACCATCGCCCACAACGCGTAGACGGCGCCGATCAGGCCGACGATCGTATAGAACGTGAACTGGTGCGACGGCATCTTGCCGTAGCCGAGCACCTTGATCGCGATGCACGAGTAGATGTACGGCAAGAGCGTCATGATCACGGCGATCGACGCGATCTTGCCGAACTGTTCGCTCGCGCTCGGCGACATCGTCGCGAGCACCTGCACCGACATGATCAGCGCGACGATCGCGAGGCCGGCGGACGGCACGTTCTTCGAGTTCACGCGGGCGAACACGCCGGCGAACAGGCCGTCGTCGGCGGCCGCCTTCGCGGTCTGGCCGACCAGCAGCGTCCACCCCGCGAGCGAGCCGAGGCAGCCGAGCGCCGCGCAGATCGCGACCGCGTTCGCGGCCGTATTGCCGAGCGCGAGGCGCGCGGCATCCGCGAACGGCGCGCTCGAGGCGAGCAGCGCCTTGTTCGGAATCATCCCCATGATCACGGTCGAGCTGAGCACGTAGCAGACGGCCGCGAGCACGACGCCGCCGACGGTTGCGATCGGCACGTTGCGCGACGGGTTCTCGACGACGCCGGCCGATACCGACGCACTCTCGACGCCGATGAACGCCCACAGCGTGAAGTTCAGCGTCGCGCCGATCGCGCTGAAGCTGCTCGCGCCCGACACGTTCCAGCCGGCGAAGTACACGTCCTTGCTGAACCAGAACCAGCCGAACACGGCCATCCCGAGGATCGGCACGAGCGCGAAGATCGTCGTGACCGACTGCACGCGGCCGACGACGTTCGGCCCGAGGATGTTCGCGTACGTGAACAGCCAGATCACGAAGATCTGCGCGAGCGCGAACACGAGCGGGTCCTTCAGGACCGGGAAGAAATGCGTGAGGTAGCCGAGGCCGGCGACCGCGAGGCCGACGTTGCCGAGCACGTTCGCGAGCCAGTAGATCAGGTTGGTCTGGTAGCCCATGTACGGGCCGAACGACTTGCGCGCATACGCGTACGGGCCGCCGGCGGCCGGGTCGATCGCCGCGAGCTTCGCGAACACGAGCGCGAGCGACACGGCGCCGACGACGGTGATCAGCCAGCCGAAGATCGCGATGCCGCCGGTGGCGGCGAGGTTCGCGGGCAGCATGAAGACGCCGGAGCCCATCATGTTGCCCGCGACCATCAGCGTGGCGGGAATGACGCCGATTTTCGGCGCGGAAGCCGCGGCCGACGGGGCGGCGGCGCGGGAGGAGGACGAGCTGGCATCGGACATGCGACGCTCCTTGACGAGACGAGTTGCGGTTGAGGTGGCGCGGGGTGGCGCCGGTTGACGATTCCGGCATGAATCGTCGTTTTATTTAACGTTTTTATGTTATCGCCTTGGTGGTTTTTAATAAGGGTAAACGCCGGTATTTAATAACTTGAATATTGATGAATGTCATTGAAACCAGTGAATCGGTGTTTGAATTTGGGTGTGGGTGGGCCGTTCAGCAAGGATGCGGGCGTTTTTGTTAGTCTCGGCCATGGATGGTGGGATCACGCTGCTGAAGCCGATGTGGATAATCCATTTTTCCCGAATCGGTTAAATCAATTCGTGACGTAAATGGCGTCGCAAACGGGGTTAGGGTTTGTCGGTTAATATCGGGCGCATTAAACGCGTGCCGTCGGCGCACGCGACCACCGCTTCTTCCCCGAGGACGATTCCGATGACGACGCTGCCTTCCCGTTTGCCGCTGATCCAGGCGCCGATGGTCGGTTCGCTGAGCCCGCTCGCGATCGCGGTGTGCGAAGCCGGCGGGCTTGGCTCGCTCGCGTGCGCGGCGCTCGGCCCGCAGCAACTGCGCGACGAAATCGCGGCGATCCGGGCGCGCACAAGCGCGCCGTTCAACGTGAACTTCTTCTGCCATACGCCGCCGGCGCCCGACGCCGAAGTCGAGGCACGCTGGCGTGCGGCGCTCGCCGGTTATTACGCGGAGGCCGGTCTCGATCCGGCCGACGTGAAGGGCGGCCCCGGCCGCGCGCCGTTCGACGACGCGATGTGCGCGGTCGTCGAGGAACTGCGCCCGGCCGTCGTCAGCTTCCATTTCGGGTTGCCGGACGATGCGCTGCTCGAGCGCGTGCGGCGCACGGGTGCATGGGTGGTGTCGTCCGCGACGACCGTCGAGGAAGCGCGCTGGCTCGATGCGCGCGGCGTCGACGCGATCGTCGCGCAGGGCGCGGAGGCCGGCGGCCATCGCGGGATGTTCCTGACCGACGACATCCACGCGCAACCGGGCCTGTTCGCGTTGCTGCCGCAGATCGTCGACGCGGTGCGCGTGCCGGTGATCGCGGCCGGCGCGATCGCCGACGGGCGCGGCATCGCGGCTGCGTTCGCGCTCGGCGCACGCGCGGTGCAGATCGGCACGGGCTACCTGCTGACGCCGCAAGCCGGCCGCTCGGCGCAGCATCGCGCGGCGGTGCGCGCCGCGCGCGACGACGCCACGCGCATGACCAACCTGTACACGGGCCGCCCCGCGCGCGGGCTGCTGACGCGCTTCATGCGCGAGCAGGGGCCGATGAGCGCGCTCGCGCCGGCGTTCCCGCTCGCGACGGCCGCGGTCGATCCGCTGCGCGGCGCGTTCGAGCGGCAGGGCCGCGACGACTTCTCGCTGCTGTGGTCGGGCGAGGCCGCGGCGCTCGCGTGCGAAGCGGATGCGGGCGAACTGACGCAACGCCTGTGGTGCGACGCGCTCGCGTGCGCGGCGGGGCTGCGCGACGCGTTTCCGCAGGCGGTCTGAGCGACCGGGAAGGGGGCGCCGGCGCGGGAGCATCGGCGTATCATCTGGGTTTTCGTCAGCCCGATCCAGGCACCCCCACCATGACCTCCGTCGACACTACCCCCGTCCTCGACCATGACAAGCTCGTTACCTTCATCGAGCGCAAGTGGAACGATGAAATCCTCCACGCCCTGACCGACTACATCGCGATCCCCGCGAAGAGCCCCGCATTCGACCCCGACTGGGCGAAGCGCGGCTATCTCGAGCGCGTCGTCACCGATGCCGCGCAGTGGGCCGAGCGCCAGCCCGTGAAAGGCCTGAAGCTCGAGATCGTGCGCCTGCCCGGCCGCACGCCGGTGATCTTCTTCGAATCGCCCGCCACGCGTTCCGGCAGCACCGACACGATCCTGCTGTACGGCCACCTCGACAAGCAGCCCGAATTCGACGGCTGGCGCGCGGACCTCGGCCCGTGGACGCCGAAGTACGAGAACGGCAAGCTGTACGGCCGCGGCGGCGCGGACGACGGCTATGCGATCTACGCGAGCCTCGCGGCGCTCGGCGCGCTCGACGAGCAGGGCATCGAGCGGCCGCGCTGCGTCGGCCTGATCGAGACCTGCGAGGAATCGGGCAGCTACGACCTGCTGCCGTACGTCGATGCGCTGCGCGACCGGCTCGGCCAGGTGTCGCTCGTCGTGTGCCTCGATTCGGGCGCCGGCAACTACGACCAGATGTGGCTCACCACGTCGCTGCGCGGGCTCGTGTCCGGCGACCTGCAGGTCGAGGTGCTCGAGGAAGGCGTGCACTCGGGCGTGTTCGGCGGCATCGCGCCGTCGAGCTTCCGCGTGATGCGCCAGCTGTTCGAGCGCCTCGAGGATGCGAAGAACGGCAACCTGCTACCGGGCGTGTTCCATTGCGAGATTCCCGACAGCCGCGTGCGCGAAGCCGAGGCGGCCGCGTCGATTCTCGGCGACGCCGTATGGAAGGGGCTGCCGTGGGCCTGCGGCGCGGACGGCAAGCCGGTGCTGCCGACCACGACCGATCCGCGCGAGGTGCTGCTGAATTCGACGTGGCGTCCGTCGCTGTCGGTCACCGGCGCGGCCGGCTTGCCGGCGCTCGCCGATGCGGGCAACGTGCTGCGTCCGCGCACCGCGTTCAAGCTGTCGCTGCGCCTGCCGCCGCTCGTCGATGCCGCGCAGGCCGTGCAGCAGCTGAAGGAATTGCTCGAACTCGATCCGCCGTACAACGCGAAGGTCACGTTCAAGCCGGACGCGGGCGCCGCGACGGGCTGGAGCGCACCGGATCTCGCGCCGTGGCTCGCGTCGTCGCTCGATGCCGCGTCGCGCCGCCACTTCGGCGCCGACTGCGCGTACATGGGCCTTGGCGGCACGATCCCGCTGATGAACGTGCTGCAGGAAGGGTTCCCGTCCGCACAGTTCATGGTGTGCGGCGTGCTCGGGCCGAAGTCGAACGCACATGGCCCGAACGAATTCCTGCACGTGCCGTATGCGAAGAAGCTGACGGCGGCGGTCGCGGACGTGATCGCGACCGCGCGCTGAGCGCTTGACGATCAGCAGTGACCACTGTCCGACCCACCCTCACGGAACCTTGCCGATGACCGCACTGCCGACGTCCGATACCGAACCGCTGCGCATGCGCGCCGAACCGCTGCATGCATTCGTCGCGGCACTCTGGGAGCGGGCCGGCAGCAGCGAGCGCGAGGCAAGGCTCGTCGCCGATCACCTGGTCGGCGCGAATCTCGCGGGCCACGATTCGCACGGGATCGGGATGATCCCGAACTACGTCGCGTCGTGGCGGGAAGGGCAGTTGCAGCTGAACGGGCACGCGTCGATCGCGCGCGACGGCGGCGCGGTGCTGACGATCGACGGCGGTCGCGGCTTCGGCCAGGTAATCGCGTTCGAGGCGATGGTCGAGGGGATCGACCGCGCGCGACGCATGGGCATCTGCGCGATCGGGCTGCGCGACGTGCATCATCTCGGCCGCATCGGGCACTGGGCCGAGCAGTGCGCGCGCGCGGGGCTCGTGTCGTTCCATTTCGTCAACGTGCCGGGCGACCTGCTGGTCGCGCCGCTGCACGGCACCGATCCGCGCTTCGGCACGAACCCGTTCTGCGCCGCGTATCCGCGTGCGGGCCGGCCGCCGCTGCTGCTCGATTTCGCGACGAGCGCGATCGCATACGGCAAGACGCGCGTCGCGTACAACCAGGGCAAGCGTGTGCCAGCCGGGTCGTTGATCGATTCTCGCGGCCAGCCGACCGACGATCCGGCCGTGATGCACGAGCAGCCGTTCGGCGCGCTGCTGCCGTTCGGGCTGCACAAGGGGTACGCGCTGGCGGCGATGTGCGAGATTTTCGGCGGCGCGCTCGTCGGCGGGCATACGACCTACGGCGACACGCTGCAGAAGACGAGCGCGATCGTCAACGGGATGCTGTCGGTGCTGATCGACCCGAACGCGTTCGATGCGGCCGACGCGCAGCGCGAAGCCGATGCGTTCGTCGCATGGGCGAAGGCGTCGCCGCAGGCGGGCGATGCGCCGGTGCAGGTGCCGGGCGAGCCGGAGGAAGCGAGCCGCACGGCGCGCGGTGCCGGCGGCATACCGGTCGACCGCGCGACGTGGCGGCAGATTCGCGAGAGCGCGGCGGCGGTCGGCTTCGACGAAGCCGAGCTCGACGCGTGGACGCAGCGCTGCAGGGCATTCGCATGAGCTGGCAATCGGAACAGGCGCACGGCGAGGAGATCGCGTATCGGCTCGCGCCGCTTGGCAACGTCACGGTCGTGCGCTTCTTCAGCGGTGCGGCGCTGCGGCTCGACGGCGTGATGTTCGGTTTCATGTCGCGCGGGTCGCTGTTCCTGCGTGTGGATGACGTGAACCGTCCGGCGTTCGTCGCGGCGCGGATGGGGCCGTTCTCGTACGAGCGGCCCACGCGCACGGTTTCGCTCGACGGCTATTACGAAACGCCGGCCGACGTGCTCGAGGATGCCGGCGCGCTGTTCGACTGGTGTCGCGGCGCGTATCGCGCGGCGCTGCTGGCGGGGCCGCCGAAGCGCAAGGCCAGGGCGGTGCCGAAAGCGAAGCCGGCGCAGGAAGCGAAGCCCGCGTCGAAGCGGGCGGCCAAGCCGGTATCGGAAGCGTCATCGAAATCGGCGCCCGCGCAGGAAGCGAAGCCGGCATCGAGGCGAGCCGCCAAGCCGGCATCGAAAGGACTGCCGAAAGCTGCGCCGGCTCAAGGGGCGAAGCCTGCGTCGAAGCGAGCCGCCAAACCGGCATCGAAAGCGCCTGCACAGGAAGCCAAGCGGGCAACGAAGCGAACTATCAAGCCGACGTCGAAACCGGCAGCGAAATCCCCGGCGAAGCGCAAGCAAACATAGTGCCGGCCGCGCGAAGCGAAAGCCGCGCGACTTTTCTTTTTTGTCGGCCCGGCCGTCGCCCGGTGATTCACGCGACATGCGCCGGCTGGCACAAGGGCGGCCGGGGAGGGACACAGTCACGAAAGCGTCAAGCGCGTGCCGCACCGCACATCCCCCATGCTTCACAACGGCGGCCTCGGCGTTTATGATCGGCGCGGGTTGCACCGGTGCCTGGCGCGACCCGCGCCGGCCGCGCCGCCGGCTCCGCGAACGGCGCATCGTACGCCGCGCGGGGCGCTTCCCCCACTCATCATTCCAGACGGAGACAGCCGATGCTCGTCCTGATTCTCGGTTTAGCGATCTTCCTCGGTGTGCACTCGATCCGGATCGTCGCGGACGGCTGGCGGTCGGCGACGATCGAGCGGATCGGCGAGAAGCGCTGGAAGGGCCCCTATGCGATCGCGTCGATCATCGGCTTCGTGCTGATCATCTGGGGGTACGGCATCGCGCGCCAGGGCGCGACGCTGCTGTGGGTGTCGCCCGTCGGCGTGCGCCACCTCACCGGCATGCTGACCGCGATCGCCTTCGTGCTGATCGCCGCGTCCTACGTGCCCGGCAACCGCATCAAGACGCTCGTCGGCCATCCGATGGTGGCCGGCGTGGCGGTGTGGGCCATCGCGCACCTGCTCGCGAACGGCACGCTGCACGCTGTCGTGCTGTTCGGCGCGTTCTTCGTATGGGCGCTGGTCGATTTCGTCGTGTGGCGCGCGCGGGATCGCCGCGATGGCGTGCGCTACCCGGTAGGCAGGCTGTCGGGCGACGTCGTGGCGATCGTGGCCGGGCTCGTCGTGTGGGCCGTCTTCGTGCGGTTCCTGCACGGCTGGCTGATCGGCGTACGGCCGTTCGGCTGAGCGGCCAGGAGATTGAGCAACCGAGACGTCGAGCAACCGAGCGGCGGCCGACCGGCGCACCGCTCGTCCGCCTGGAGCAATAATCAGCGCGCCTTCGCGCCGGCCGTCTCGCCGAGTTGTGCCGGCTTGCGGCGCAGGAAATAGGCCGCGACGATCGCCAGCGCCGTCAATACCGTGAACCAGAACTGGAAGCGTGAATCCGGGTTGAACGCCTGCGAGCCGAGCACGGCCACCAGCGCCAGCAGCGCGATCCAGTTCGACACTGGATAAAACCACGCGCGGAATGCCTGCGGATCGCGCGGCGCGTGCTTGTCCTGCCGGCGCATCGCGAAGTGCGCGACGATGATGAAGATCCACACGATCATCACGAACGCGCCGCTGCTCTTCGCGAGCATCAGGAACAGGTCGCCGCCGCTCACGAAGTGAACGCCGAGGATCGACACGCAGATCGCGAGACACAGCACGAGCGCGTTCATCGGCACGCCTTTCGCGTTGGTCCGGCCGAACATCGCGGGCGCGTGGCCGCGCTGGCTGAGCGAGAACAGCATGCGCGAGTTCGAGAACAGGAACGAGTTCATCACCGACATGAACGACACGAACAGCACGATCTTCATCGCGACGGCCGCGCCCGTGAAGCCGGCCATGCCGAACAGCGACACGTACGGCGATTTCAGGTTGGCCTTGTCGGTCCACGGCATGCACAGGATCAGGATCGACACCGAGCCGACGTAGAACACCATCACGCGCACGATCACGCTCTTGATCGCCCGGATCACGTTCTTGCTCGGGTTCTCGGATTCGCCCGCCGCGACGGCCGCGATTTCGCTGCCGCCGAGCGAGAAGATCACGACCATCACGCCGGCCAGCACGGGCGACATGCCGTTCGGCATGAAGCCGCCGTGATCCGTGAGGTTCACGAGCCCCGGCGCGGGAATGCGCGGCTGGAAGCCGAGCAGGATCGATGCGCCGAGCGCCATGAAGATGATGATCGTCGTCACCTTCGCGAACGACAGCCAGTATTCCGCTTCGCCGAACGAGCGCACCGAATACGCATTGCTCGCGATCAGCGTGACGAGCATGAACAGCGCGCCGCCCCACACGGGCAGCCACGGCAGGAAATCGTGGAGGATCGCACCGAGCAGGATCGCCTCGACGGTGATCGTCATCATCGACTTGAACCAGTACAGCCAGCCGACCGCGAAGCCGGCCCATTCGCCGAGATAGCTGCTGGCGTAGGTGGAGAACGACCCGCTGTCGGGGTTGCGGGACGCCATTTCGCCGAGCATGAACATGACCAGCGTGACGATCACGCCGCCGATCAGGTACGACAGGATCGCCGCGGGGCCGGCGGTCGCGATGATGGCGCCGGAGCCGACGAACAGGCCCGCGCCGATCACGCCGCCAAGCGCGATCATCGTGATGTGCCGTTGCTTGAGGCTTTGCCTCAACGAGTTGTCCTGCATCTCCTACCTCTAGTTATTGTTGGCCCGTTGGCCGGGAGCGCATCGGGCCGCGCGGCGGCAAGCGTGCTGCCGCCGCATGGGCGCCGATGTCGAGGGAGCGTGTGTGACGCGATGTGCCGGGCCGCCGGCGGTGAATCGGAATGGCGGCCGCGAAGTGCCGGTCGGTGCCCGCGAGAGGGCGATGACGACGACCCCCGGATTGTGGGCGGACACCGTCGTCACGGCAAACGAGATATGCGAAAGACGTCTTGCGGTTTGCTCATCAATTGCCGCGACGGCGGCAGGCGTGGGCGCGCGTCAGATCGGCTTGACGAACAACCCGACGGTCAGCACCGCGCCGATGCAGACGATCCCGATCCGCAGCACGCGTTCGTTCACGCGATGCAGCGCCCAGGTGCCGAGCAGGCCGCCGGCGATCGCGCCGCCGCCGAGCGCGAGCGCCTTGCCCCAGTGCAGGTGCGGCGACGTCAGGAACAGCACGACGGCCGATGCGTTCATCACGCCCGCGAGCGCGTTCTTCGTCGACATCGCATGGCGCGGCGACAGGCCGGCCATCGTCAGTACGGCCATCATCAGGAAGCCGATCCCGCCGCCGAAATAGCCGCCGTAGATCGCGATCATGAACTGCGAGAGCGCGGCGGGGACGGTGCCGAGGTGGGCCGTGCCTTCGCTCGGCTTGCGGAAAAAGCTGCCCCACGCGAACACGATCGTCGCGAACAGCACGAGCCACGGCACGAGGCGCGAGAAGATCGACGACGGGGTCTTCAGCAACAGCAGCCCGCCGAGCGCACCGCCGACCACGCTGATGATGAACATCGCGCGAAACGACAGCCTGCCGACGCCGCGCACCATCTTGCGGCTCGCCCAGCCGGTCGTGACCTGCGCGGGAAACAGCGCGACCGTCGACGTGATGTTCGCCGCGAGCGGCGACATGCCCGACACGATCAGCGCGGGCAGCGTGACGAACGAGCCGCCCCCGGCGAGGGTGTTCTGCAGTCCGGCCCAGAGGCCGGCGAGGATGACGAGAGCGAGCATCGGAGCGGGAGCGAAAGGTGACGGGGCTCGCCTGCCGGAGGCGGGCAGAGGCGGCGAACGCATGATGGTAATGCAGGACCGCTGACGATGTGAACTGCTGCGATCGCAGTGTCGTCGCGAGCCTTCCCGGCCGGTGCAAGCGACGATGCCGCACCGTCCGCGACCAAGGTCGAGGATGGCCCGGGCGGACGGGCGGGCGGTCTTACGACGTCGCGCGGCCAATGTCGGATTGCCGATCGACGCGCGTGAAATAGACTGGTTGATGAGCGGCGGGAAAGAACCGGCAGGGTTGGGGGTCAGCCGGCGCCCGGTGCGCTCGGGAACGCAGTTCCTGTTGACGGGTTCGATTCCGGCCACGCAGTGCCGGCGCGTCGGAATCGGGCCGCCTTTTCTCGGGGGACACGCATGCGCGCCGGCGGGCGAACAGGCGACCGGGTGTCGATCGCGGCCACGCGACGGCGCTTCGTTGCCGTTGCTCCGCCGCATCGGCGGAGCAAATGAATGTCGCAGTCGGGATGGTGCGCCGCGTGTGCCACGCGCCGTGCGATCGCCGTTGCTCGAACGCCTCGCGACCGTCAGCCGTTGGCCGGTCGTCGCGGGCGAACGGGCGTGAGAGAACAACCATGAAAAAGTCGTTTCGAGGGGTCGGTCCGAGTACGGCCGTCTGTCTGATCTGCACCGCCTGTTTCGCCGCATCGCCGGCGGCCGCCTACACGCCGGGCGGTGCTCGTCATGCGCATCCGTCGCGCAGCGCACCGGCGCTTTCGACCGTGACCGTCCAGCCGACGGCGAACGGCGGCGACCAGGCCGATGCGCTGCAGGCTGCGTTCGATGCATTGCAGCCGGGCCAGCGCCTCGTGCTCGCGCCGGGACGCTACACCGTCGGCCGGTCGCTGACGGTCTCCAGGGCGAACGTCGTGATCTCCGGCTATGGCGCGACGCTGGTTGCGACCAACCCGACTGATCAGACCATCATGATGAGCGGCAGCGGTTCGACGCTCGTCGGCGTCACGCTGGTCGGCACGGGTACGACGCGGCTGACGACACCCGCCTCGACGAAGGTCGAGGTGACGGGCACCGGCGTCCAGGTGCTCGGCGTGACGATCCAGGGTGGCGCCAGCGCCGGGATCTTCGTGTTCGGCGGCAGCAACGTGGCGATCGTGGGCAACACCGTGGAGGCGACGCTGGCCGACGGCATCCACACCACGTACGGCTCGACCAACGTGCTGGTGCGCGGCAATACGGTGAAGAACACCGGGGACGACATGATCGCCGTCGTCAGCTACCAGGGTGACGGCCGCCTCAGCGCCAACGTGCTGATCGACGGGAATACGGTGTCGGGCAACTACTGGGGGCGGGGCATCTCCGTGGTCGGCGGGCGGACCGTGACGATTTCGAACAACACCGTCAGCGGCGTGCAGAAGGCGGCCGGCATCCTGGTCGCGCAGGAGGATAGCTGGAAGACCTACGGTGTGTCGGACGTCGTGATCGAGAACAACGTCGTCGGCGCGATCCAGGACGGCACGAATGCGAACAACGGCCTGCCGCCTACCCACCAGGCCGCGATCGAGCTCGATACCTGGTCGGGGACGGTGTCGTACGTCGTCGTGAAGGGCAACCGCGTGTCGGGCTCGGGCTATGACGGTTTCCGGGCGTTGGGGAACGTCTGCCATTTCGCGGTGGCCGACACGACGCTCGCGTCGATCGCCGGCATGCCGGTGTCGCTGCTGACGCACAACTGCCCGGCCGCCGATATCGTCGCGTACGGCAATTCACTGGGCGGCGTGGCGCTGGCGACGCCGGTCGGCGCGTCCCCGTCCGGGACGATTCCGGCCGGCGGCGCGGTGACGTCCGGGATGCCGGCGGTGCGCACGAGCCTGATGCAGCCGAATGGCGCGCCTGCGTCGGCGCGGAACTGACGAGGTTCGCGATGCGCTGCCCGCCGTGCCATCGAACGGGGCGCCGCGCTATGCGTTCGGGGGCGCGGTTGCCCCCGGCGCCGTGGCGTCGTCCCCGGCGTCCGGATAGACGATCGTGCCGTCAGGCCGGATCACCGCGCCGGCCGTCAGGTGCGCGGGTTCCACGCGGTGGGGGCCCATGATGTGCAGCACCGTTTCGCCGCGCGCGATCAGGTAGTCGGACACGATGCGCCGGTAGCAGCGCCACCACACCGCTTCCGAGCACATGATCGCGCAGCGCTGCCCGTGTTCCGCGACGATAGCGGCTTTCGCTTCGCGACGTGTGCCCGCTGCCGCCGCCACACGGGTTCGCGCCGGTATGTGCGGCGGTTGTTGCTCAAGCGCTCGTCGAGACGACATGGCTGCGCGGGATGCCCATGATCCGGTCGCCGATGTTCATTCCCCATTCGGTCATGTCGATGCCCTGACTCAATTGTTCAGCCTGCCAACGCGACAGGGCTGCATCGATGTCGGCATCCGCGGATTGCAGCGCCGTGGCCAACGTCAATGCGTTGGCGGCTGCCTTGGCGGTACTGCCCGCGGTATGAGGGCGCGGAACGAAGGCGGCGTCGCCCAGCAGGATCGCTCTGCCATACACCATCTGCTCCACCTGCAGATCCAGGATGGCCTGGACGAACGGTTCGTGGGTGGCTTCAACCAACGTCTGGAAAGTCGGCGCGAGAAGCGCCTTCGACGCCTGCGTCAGGCTGGCGAGTGCTTCGTCTTTCAATGCGCCCGGAGGCAGCGAAAACGAGTGGCGTATCCCGGAGCGGTCGGTCAACAACGATGAGAGTTCGTCGCCGTGGGCAACCTTCCGGTACCACACCCAGTTCCAGCGCCGCTGACCTTCCTGCGTCGACAGGTCTTCGCCCGGGACGAGATATTCGAGCATCAGGTGGCCGGGGCCTTGCTGGAAGGCAAAGGTTCCCTTGAGAACATCCGCGGCGCGTGCCGGGAGCGCCGCTTCAGGAACGAGCCCACGCCACGCGACATATCCGGCGTAGGTGGGTGCCAGGCCGGCAGAAACTTGTTCGCGGACCGTGGAGCGTGCGCCGTCCGCGCCGACGAGCAGATCGCCGGTTTCAATGCGGCCGCTGGCAAAGCAGGCGGTGATCCGGTCGCCGTTCTGTTCAAAGCGGACGAAGCGCTCGCCCGGATGAAAGACCTGCGCGGGCAGGTGCGCCTTCATCGTGCCGTAGAGCATGTTCCAGGACGTCTGGGTCTGCGGCATGAAGCTGCGCTGAATGACGCGATCGGTACGGTCCAGGTAGATGCGGTCGCCCGACCGCACGCCGAGCGCGGCGCCGGTCTGAATTCCGGCGAAACGAAACGCTGACAGGACGTCACCCTGCAACACGATTCCACCCCCTCGGCTGTCCAGTTCACTCGGGGAGCGCTCGAAGATGTCGACGTCCCACCCCGCGGCTTGCAGCGTCGTTGCAGTAAAGAGCCCGCCGAGCGAGCCGCCGATGATCAGTGCGCGCGGCCTGGCTTTTGCGGTGGCGACCATGAGTCTCTCCAAACGAGTTGCGTGTGTGGTGCTTGGCGCGCATGCCCGATTCCGCGAATCGAGCGTGCGCGCTTACGTTCACCTGCAGGTGTCGATTCAGACGGCGGCTTTGGCGGTTGTGTCGCCGGTGGCATGCCGAAGCACTTCAGCGAGTACCGAAACCGGTTGTGCACCGCTAACCGGAACGCCGCCCACACGGATTGTCGGCACCGACCGGATGCCGGCCGCCCCGGCCCGCAGTTCGTCGGCAACGACTTCGCGCTCGCCGTCGTTCGTCGCCAGGAAACTGCGCACTTCGTCAGCGTCGAAACCCGTACTTTCCGCGAGGCTGACCAAAACCTCGGCCATGCCGATGTCCTGTCCGTCGGAAAAGTAGGCAGAGAAAACCGCCTCGAACAGTGCTTCGGTCCTGGCCGCATCTCCGTTGGACTGAGCGAGGAACATCAGGCGATGGGCAAGCCGCGTGTTGGGCGTGACCGCTACGCGGTCGTAGTTGAATTCGACCCCTGCGCGTTTGCCCGCCAGCGTGACGTCGGCATCCATTGCCTGCGAACGTGCCCAACTGCCGAATTTGGCGCTGCGATAGGCTTTTCGATCGATTCCGTCCTTGGGCATGGTCGGATTGAGTTCATACGGAAGGTACTTGACGGTCGGTGCGACGGCCAGGTTGGCCTCCCGGAGCGCTGCCTTGAGATGTGCGTGGCCGATCCAGCACCACGGGCAGATGAAGTCGTACGTGACCTGGATGTCGAGCGGATTCATTTGGAGACTCCTTGCGTTGACGGTTCAAGCACTTTAGGCTTTGCGTCAGGGTAAAAGAATATGAACCGATCGCAAACCAGCATTGCGGTGCGCGCAAAGATAAAGGACATGGCATGGACAAGCTTCTTGCGTTGCGGGCATTCATCGACGTCGCGGAAACGGGCGGCTTTTCGAAGGCGGCTCGCCGCATGGGGGTGGCCACTTCGTCGGTGACGCGCCTGATGGACGCGTTGGAGAAGTCTCTTGGCAGCGCGTTGCTGACTCGCACGACGCGTCATGTCACGTTGACGGATGCCGGTTCCGCGTATCTGGAGCAGATCACGCGCGTGCTGTCGGACCTCGACGAAGCCGACGGGAGTGTGTCCGACACGGGTGTCGACGCGGTTGGACCGCTGCGTGTTTCGATGCCCGTGACTTTCGGGCGCCTGTGCCTGGGGCCGCACATCGCCGGCTTCCTGCAGCAGCATCCCCGCGTATCGCTGGATCTGGTGCTGTCGGATTCGTATCTGGATCTGGCGACCGAGCGCATTGACGTTGCGGTGCGCATCGGCACACCTGCAAACCAGCCGAATCTGATCGTCAATCGCCTGGCGGAACATCATCGCTATGTCGTCGCGAGTCGTGACTATCTGGAAAGCAACGGAATGCCCGCTTCTCCGGACGATCTGGGAGACCATCAATGCCTGCGTTTTGCGTACCAGGCCGCCGTGCAGCGTTGGTCGTTCACTCGCGCAGGCAGCACCGAGCATGTCGAGATCAACGGCAGACTTTCGGTGAACAACTCGGACGTGCTGCGCGAGGCCGTGATCAGCGGATTTGGCATCGCACTGCTTCCCCAATGGCTCGTCGAAGAGGATGTGATGGCGGGGCGGCTCACGCGTCTTTTCGAAGACTACTCGGTCAACCCGCTCGACCAGACCGTCTGCGTTTATGCCGCCTATCTTCCGAATCGCCGCCACTCGCGCAAAGTGCATGCGTTGCTTGAATTTCTTCGACATCGCATCACGCACTCCGGCGCGTTCTCGGATGCGTCGAGCTAGGCCGCGATCTCGCGCGCTCCGGTCACGACACTGCCCGATTTAACGCTTCATTACGATGGGCTGTCCGGAAAGGTGCTAGATTTGCGCATCGATATTTCGCAAGGCGGAGAGGGCAGACAGATGTTGAAGAAACTGGCGGGGATGGCCGTGGTGGTCGGTGCGGCGGCGGTGGTGTCGCTGCCGGCCGTGGCAGGCGACACGAACAACGCACTGGGCGGCGCGCTGGGTGGCGTCGCCGGCGCGGCGGTCGGCAACGCGATTGGCGGCAGCACGGGCACCGTGATCGGCGGGGCAGTGGGCGGCGGCGCAGGCGGTGCGGTGACGTCGAACAAACGCGAACGCACGGGCGCGATCGTCGGCGGCGCACTGGGCGGCGGCGCAGGCGCCGCTGCGGGCAACGCAATGGGCGGCACGGCCGGCGGGCTCGTCGGCGCCGGCTTGGGCGGCGGCGCGGGCGCGGCGCTGGGCGGCCACGTGTCGCGCAACAACTCGCGTTCCAACGATCATTACCACGGCAACAAGCACAAGAAGCGCCACAAGCACGACTGACCGGCGGTTCCCCGGCGCGTGTCGACGGCGCCGGGGTGCAGTGCATGAAGGGCGACGGAGGCGGTCAAGCGGTCAATCCGGCTTTCCGTCGCCGGTGATCAATGCGTTGAGCACCAGATCCGAGATCGTGCGGTAAGCCGCGTCGAAATCGTCGTTTCCCAGCGCACGCTTGCCGAGCACCAGCAGCATCTGGGGAGCGAAATCCGCATACGCCTGCGTGGCTGCCCAGATCAGGAAGAACAGGTGCTCGGCATCGACCTGCCTGACCTTGCCTTCGTCGATCCAGCGTTCGAGCACCCGGATGTCGTCGCGCAACACCGGAATCAGTTGTTTGCGAATTTCCTTTCCGTAGGTCCTGGCCCCGCCGATGATTTCCAGCGCAAACACCCGCGATCCATGCGGGCGATTTCTGGAGAATTCGAGTTTGGCCCGGATATAGGCCGACATGGCTTCCGCGGGCTCGCGATCGGGCGCCGCAAACTCCCGCATCCTGCCGAGCCAGTCTCGCAATACGTCGTCCAGCACGCGTTGGTAGAGCGCCAGCTTCGTGGGGAAGTAGTACATCAGGTTCTGCTTCGACAGGCCGGCGGCCGCTGCGATCGTCGCAACGGAACTGCCCTCGAATCCGTCAATGGCAAACGATTCCTCGGCGGCGGCGAGAATGGCCGCCTCGAGCGTGTCGCGCAGCGCTTCGCGCCGGCCGTGAGGCCGGCCGGGCGTTCCCGCGGTCGGCTCGGACGGGTGCCTCACGATGCTTCCTCCTGCATGTCGGACCAGCGGCGTCGCCCGCTCAACGCGCGCCCGCTTCGGGATAGGTGATGCGTTCGGGCGCGCGCTGCATGATGACCTTCCCGGCACGGAGCGACACGCGCACCTTGGCCTGCGTGCGAACCACTTCATAGTCGGAATCCGCGTCGAGAATCAGCAGGTTGGCCGGCCGCCCGACGGCGATGCCATATCGATCGCCCAGGGACATCGCACGGGCGCTGTGCTCCGTCACGAAGTCGAGGCATCGCTGCAGGTCTTCGTAGCCGAGCATGTGGCACACGTGCAGGCCGACGTCGAGGATGCGCAGGATGTTGCCGTTGCCGATCGGATACCACGGATCCTTGATCGAATCCTGTCCGAAGCACACGTTGATGCCGGCGCGATCGAGTTCCGCGACACGCGTGATGCCGCGTCGTTTCGGGAAGGTGTCGAAACGACCCTGCAGGTGGATGCTTTCGGTCGGACACGAAACAAAATGGATGTCCGAGCGCTTCAGCAACCGGAACAGCTTCGAGCAGTAGGCGTTGTCGTAGGAACCCATCGCGGTCGTGTGGCTGGCGGTGACGCGCGGGCCCATCCCGCGAACCCGCGCTTCCTCGGCAAGCACTTCCAGGAAGCGCGAGTGCGGATCGTCGGTTTCGTCGCAATGAACGTCGACCAGGCAGTCCTTGCGCTCCGCGAGTTCCATCAGGAACTGGATGGAGCTCACGCCCTGGTCGCGCGTGTTCTCGAAATGCGGAATGCCGCCCACGACGTCGGCCCCCATGTCGATCGCGCGCTCCATCAGTGCACGTCCGTTGTCGAACGACTCGATGCCTTCCTGAGGGAAGGCGACGATCTGCAGATCGATGAGATCGCGTGCTTCGTCCCTGACCTCGAGCATCGCCTTCAACGCGGCAAGCGTGTGATCGGTGACGTCCACGTGCGTGCGCACGTGCTGGATGCCGTTGTCGCGCAACATGCCGATCGTGGTGTGGGCGCGGGCTTTCGTATCCTCATGGGTAATGGTGGCCTTGCGCTGGCCCCACCGCTCGATACCTTCGAACAGCGTGCCGCTCATGTTCCACTCGGGTTCGCCGGCGGTCAGCGTCGCATCGAGGTGGATATGCGGCTCGACCAGCGGCGGGATGACGAGATGGCTGCCCGCATCGATGACGTCGTCCCCTTGAGACGCCAGCGGCGACGGCTGGAGGTCGATGCCGCGAATCGTGCCCGCATCGATGTCGATCGTGAAGAGGCCGCTTCGGCCGCGCAATCTGGCGTTGATGATTTTCATGAGGATTCCTGTGGTTCGGGGAGCGGGAGGGTGTGCAGCGGAATCATTCACCCTGAACGGACGGCTCGCGCGCGAACGCGCGGGCAATCTGCAGCAGCACGATGTAGGCGGCGGCGGACGCCGCGATGCCGACGATCGGCGCGATCCACGGCGAGGTATAGGCGAGTCCGGCGCCGATGGCATACGCGGCCAGGCCGACCAGGTTGAAGCGCGGAAGGCGGGCGGCGGCGAGCGACGGGTATTGCCCGCGATAGCGGTACCAGTAGTCCGCCATGATCACGCCGCCGACCGGCGGAATGATCGAGCCGAGCAGCACCAGGAACGGAATCAGCCACGCGTACATCCCGCCGACCGCGAGCACGATGCCGATCGCCGCACCCACCAGTACGAGCGTGCGGCGCCGTTCGGTGCGCAGCAGATGGCATCCGGCGGCCGCCACGTTGTACATCGTCGGCCCCTGGATGGTCCAGAGATTGAGGCACAGCATCACGACCGCCGCGATCGACAGGCCCTGCAGCATCATCACCTCGACGATGTCGGCTTGCTGATAGACGATCGCGCAGTATGCGCCCGCGATGATCATCAGGCCGTTGCCCGCGAAGAATCCGATCATGCTGGCCGAGACGGCGCTGCGCGCACTGCGTGCGAGGCGGGTCCAGTTGGTGGCCTGGGTCGCGCCGCTGGCAAAGGTGCCGATGACCATGGTCACGGCGGCCGAGAACGGCATCGGCTGGGACGGCGCGACATGCGTGAGGCCGGCCCAGCCGCCGATATCGCGGGTGGCGATCCACATCGACGTCATCAGCAGCACGAACATCAGCGGCACGGAGACGCGCGACAGCACATCCATGCCGCGATAGCCGATGATGGCCGTGATCGAAAATCCGAATCCGAAGAGGATCATCAGCGGCGTAGTCACGGCGGGCGGCCAACCCAGCAGCTTGACCAGGACGATCGCCACCGTCGCGGTGCCCCATGCGTACCAGCCGAGTTCGGCGAAGCCGAGCAGGAAATCGGACAGCTTGCTGCCCACTTCCCCGAAGCAGAACCGCCCCATCAGTACCGCGTTCAGGCCGCTGCGAGCGGCAATCAGCGCAAGCGACGCCGCATAGGCGGCGAGCAACAGGTTTCCGATGACGGCGATCTGGATCATGCTGACGAAGTCGAAGGCGACACCGATCTTGCCGCCGGCAAACATCGTTCCCGTGAAGAACGTGAAACTCAACAACACCATCGTGATGGACAGGAATCCGGTGCGTTTCTCGAGCGGGACTTCGCTCAGCGAGAATTCTCCGTGATCCGATTCGGCCATCGGGCTTGCATCCCGGTTCGTGGGCATCTTGTCTCCCGTCAGCGATTGGGTTGGGTCTGAAAGGGGTTGCGGGGGCCGTGCTTGGATGGGTAGCGCGCTGTCTCAGCGCGTCATTCTCTCAGTCCAAAATTTTTACAACCGTAAAAATGTCGTCCGGGTGGATGGCAGGAACCTTCACCGGGGCAGTGCGGTTCATGCGCAACGCGTATGGTGTATCGGCCGATCCGGCGTTTTTTTGCCCGCTTGCCTCCGTGAAATTGCCGTGCTAATTTTTCATGAAATTTCTCGGCGTAATTTTCACGGGAGTCCGCATGTTCGTGCAGTCCGACCGTCACGTCGCAAGCTACTACGCCGGCACCTACCCGGCGCCGATCCCGTATCGTCCGGAACTGGACGAACGCATCGATGCCGACGTGCTCGTCGTCGGCGCGGGTTTCAGCGGGCTGCATACGGCGTTGCGCCTGGCGCTCGCCGGCAAGCGCGTCGTCGTGCTCGAAGCGAGCCGCGTCGCGTGGGCCGCGTCGGGGCGCAACGGCGGGCAGGCACTGCTCGGCTGGTCGTGCGACATGCAACCGCTCGAGGATTCGCTCGGCCGCGACGGCGCGCGCCTGCTGTGGGACAGCATGCGCTGGGCCGCGGCCGAGGTGCGCGAACTGCCCGCGCGGCACGGCTTCGACGTCGACTACCGGCCCGGCAGCCTGTGGGCGGCCGTGCGGCCGCGGCGTGTCGCGATGCTCGAGCAGGCGCGCGACGAAGCGGCCGAACGCTGGGGCTACGACCGGCTGCGCGTGATCGGCCATGACGAGATGCCCGAATGGATCGGCGGCACGCGTTACCTTGCGGCGCTGCACGATCCCGAGGCCGGCCACCTGAATCCGCTGAAACTCGCGCTCGGCCTCGCGCAGACGATCGAGCGCGCGGGCGGCCGCATCTTCGAGCAGAGCCGCGTGCTCGACTGCCGCGAGACGGCCGGCGGCCACGTTGCCCGCACGGCGCGCGGGGAAGTGCGTGCGGACGTGCTCGTGCTGGCCTGCAACGCGTACGTCGACCGGCTCGATCGCGATCTCGCGCGCCGGCTGTTGCCGGTCGGCACGTACCAGGTCGCCACCGCGCCACTCGCACCCGACGTCGCCCGTTCGCTGCTGCCGCAGAACAGTTGCGTGATCGACAACCAGTTCGTGCCCGACTATTTCCGGCTGAGCCCCGACAACCGGCTGCTGTTCGGCGGCGGCTGCACGTATCTCGGCGGGATTCCGGCCGATATCGCGGCGGCCACGCGCCCGCACCTCGAACGCGTGTTCCCGCAGCTGGCCGGCGTGCCGCTCGACTACGCGTGGGGCGGCCATATCGACATCAGCATGCGCCGCACGCCGGACATCGGCCGCCGCGGGCAGCGTTTCTGGCTGCAGGGGTTCTCGGGGCACGGCGTGCTGCCGACGCTCGCCGGTGCGCGCGCGGTGGCCGACGCGGTGCTCGGCGACGAACGCCTGCTCGCGCAGTACCAGCGCATCCGCAACCCGCGCTTCCCCGGCGGCGACCGGCTCGCCGCGCCGCTGGAAGCGATCGGCAAGGCCTGGTACCGTCTGCGCGATACCGTCTGACTGCACCGGAACCCACCATGAATGAACAGGAAGAGATAGAAAGCCTGGCGATCCTGATTCGCGACCTGCGCAAGCATCGCAAGGTCACGCTCAACGATCTCGCGGAACGGATCGGCCGCTCGGTCGGCTTTCTGTCGCAGGTCGAGCGCGGGCTGTCGCGCCCGACGGTGGCGGATCTCACCGCGATCGGCGAGGCGCTCGGCGTGCCGACCACCTATTTCTACAGCCTGAGCAAGCCGCGCAGCGTGCCGTGGGTGACGCGGCCCGACGAGCGGCGCACCGTGTATTACGCGGCCGGCATTACCGACATCCTTGTTTCGCCGAACATGCGCTCGCGCTTCTCGATTCTCGAAAGCCATCTCGCGCCGGGCGCGAGCAGCGGCGAGCGGCCCGTCGACGACAGCGACGAGCAGGGCGGCTTCGTGCTCGAAGGCGAACTGACGATCTGGGTCGACGGCGACGATACGCCCGTCACGCTCGGCCCTAACGACGCATTCCAGCTCCCCGCGCACAAGCGCTTTCGTTATGCCAATCTGACCGACGTGCCGACGCGCGTGATCTGGGTATTCACCTGAGTGGTCGGCGGGGCGCGCGGTGATGCGGGCCATCGCGGCACGCAGCATGTTTGCAGTACTGATTTAAATGCGGCGTTTGTTGTCGAGTGTGCTGCATGAATCCGGTTCGCCGCATCGCGGCACCGCCATACAAGACATGGAAAGGATGAGACATGGCTGACGTCGTTCCCGCGCTGGTCGCCGAGGTCCGCGCATTCCGGCAGGCGCATCCCGAGATCCGTTATGTCGACCTGATCTGCCTCGACCTGCCCGGGCATTTCTACGGCAAGCGCTACCCGATCGATGCGCTCGAGAAGGTGGCGGCCGGCTCGCTGCTGAAGCTGCCGCAGAACTGCATCCTGCTCGGCACGCAGGGCGGGCTCTACAAGATCGGCGACTACTGTTTCAACGACGGCGATCCGGACGCCGTGCGCCGGCTGATCCCCGGCACGCTGAAGCCGGTGACCTGGGAGAAGCAGCCGCTCGGCCAGATGCTGATCACGACGGACGGCACCGACGCGCCGGTCGAGTTCGAGCCGCGCGAGGTGCTGGCGCGCGTGCTGAAACGGCTCGAGCGGCGCGGTATCCGCCCGGTCGTCGCGTTCGAGCTCGAGTTCTACCTGTTCGCCGCGCAGCTCGAAGCGGGGATGCCGAAGTATCCGCGCGACCGCCTGTCCGACGATCGCGACGATCAGCCGAACATGCATATCGAGCGCCTGTCGCGCTTCTCCGACGTGCTGCACGAAATGGTCGACGTCGCGTGCGTGCAGGGAATCGACGCGACCGTGATCACCGCCGAGCTCGGGCCGGGCCAGTTCGAAATCAATTTCGGCCATTGCGACGACGGGCTGCGCGCGGCCGACTGGTCGGCGATGTTCTGCCGCAGCACGCGCGGCGTCGCGTTGCAGCACGGCTATCGCGCGAGCTTCATGGGCAAGCCGTACCTGCATGCACCGGGCAGCGGGATGCATGTGCACGTGAGCCTCTACGACGATGCGGGGCGCAACCTGCTCGCCGCGGACGGGCAGCGGCCGCTGCGGCACGCGGTGGCCGGCTGCCTCGCGCTACTGCCGCATTGCATGCCCGTGTTCGCGCCGAATCACAATGCGTTCCGGCGCTACGGATCGATGGTGAATGCGGCGAGCCGCGCGAGCTGGGGCTTCGAGGATCGCGACGCGTGCATCCGGATTCCCGAGTCGGATGCGCGCAACCTGCGGATCGAGCACCGGCTCGCGAGTGCGGACGCGAACCCTTACCTCGTGCTCGCGGCGATTCTCACCGGGATGGAGCACGGGCTCGACGCGAAGCTCGAACCGATCGCGCCGCTCAACGAGGATCGCGGCAGCGGGATCGATTTCCCGAAGGAGATGCTGTCGGCCGTCGCGTCGATGCAGGAGCACGCGGCCGTGCGCGAAGGGCTCGGCGGCGAGTTCGTGATGGTGTATTGCGAGAACAAGCGGCAGGAGGAGCTGGATTTCCGCAATGAAATCGGGGCGCGGGAGTATCGGTGGTTCTTGTGATCGAATGCCATCGCTTGCGCGTCTTGTCAGTCCCGCGCCGGCATCATCGGCAGGCCCGCTCCCCACGCGTTCGCGAGCGCTTCGATTTCGGCGCTCGGATCGACCTGTCGAGCAGCGTCGTGCGTGTCGTTGCCGAATAGCCGGTGAGCGAACTCGCGTGCACGTAGCGTGATCGCCGTGGTTTTCCGGGTGCGTCTCAGCGTGAACGACGCGAGCGCTGCGTCGAGGTCGTTGCCTTTTCCATGCTCGTCGAGACAACGGGCGAGGTGCCATGCGTCCTCGAGCGCCTGGCATGCGCCCTGTCCGGAGGTGGGGAGTGGTGCGTGCGCGGCGTCGCCGATCAACAGCACATTGCCGCGGTGCCACACGTCCACCGGATCGAGATCGTGCACACGGATCTTCGCGATCGTGCCCGGCGGTGTTGTACGCATCACGTTCGCGATGGGCGCTGGCCACCCGTCGAAGAGCCGTTCCAGCAGCGGGCCGGGATCGTCCGGTGCCGCATCGTCGCTATCGTCGATTTCAGCCTCGGCCCGGGCCGCTGCCCAGTACATGCGATGCCGGTCCAGCGCGACGATGCCGAATCGTTCGCGCTGGCCCCAGTAGTCGAATATCGACACGTCGTCGACCAGCGGCACATCGCTATGCGCGACGCCGATCCAGTTGACGAATCCCTGATAGACGGGCGTGGCGTCGCCGACCACATGACGTCGCGCGACGGAGTTCATGCGGCCGTCCGCGCCGATCACGAGATCGGGGGCGATCGTCGCGCCATTGTCGAAGCGAACGATCGCGCGGCCATCGGTGTCGGTGTCGATGGCTGTCGCGTTGTGACCGAAGCAGACTTCGATGTCGTGCGCTGCGACGTGCCGCGCCAGCACGGCCTGCAAGTCGCGCCGCAAGATCGAGCGCGTCGGGAAACCCATGTGGCGGTCGAGTTCGCCGATATCGAAGCGCTTGAACGGGTTGCCGTGCCGGTCCATGCACCACATCGCGTGCAGGTGGCCGCTGACCGCGACGATGTCCGGCAGGAGGCCGAGTTGCTCGAGCACGAAGCCGGCATTCGGCCAGAGCACGACGCCTGCCCCCATCGTCGTCTCGGACGGCCTGCGTTCGTAGAGCCGTATCCGGTGCCCCTGGCGGCCAAGCGCAAGCGCGGTGCTCATGCCGGCCACGCCGGCGCCGAGAATGGCGATATCCATGTTGATGCTCCCGTAGGTTCGTGTGCGTGCTCACGTCGGCGCGGGTTCGTGCGTCGGCGGCCACGCCTTGACTGGATCCGCATCGTAAATTACGGTCGCGAACGGGATAAGCCGTGAAAATCGGCGAGCTTTGATACCTGAAACGGGATAATGATGCGCAGCAAGCTGGATCTGAACGCGGTGCGCGTGTTCGTGTCGGTCGTCGACGAAGGCAGCTTTGCCAGCGCCGCGCGCGCGCTGTCGATACCCGGTTCCAACGTGAGCCGCCATGTGGCGCAACTGGAGTCGAGGCTCGGCGTGCGTCTGCTGGAGCGCAGCACGCGGCACCTGCGCATGACGGAGGCAGGGCGCCTGCTGCACGAGCGCGCGAAGCCGATGCTCGATGCGCTGACGCTTGCTGAATTCGAACTGATCTCGCAGCAGACGGAGCTGCGCGGCGTGCTGAAGCTGTGCGTACCCGGCGAAATCGGGCCGCGCATGCTCGGGCCGATCGTTGCGGAATTCGCGAGCCGACATCCGCGTGTCGAAATCGATTGCGATACGAGCCTCGCAGGCGTGTCGACGTTGCGCGACGATATCGACCTGTCGATCATCGTCCATCGCGGCAAGCTGGACGACAGCGCGTTCGTCGTCAGGCCGCTCGTGAGCCTGCCGGGCGTCGTCGTGGCCGCGCCGTCGCTCATCGAGCGCACCGGCATGCCGACGCGGACGGAGCAGCTCAGGCAGTTGCCGTGCATCACGACGCTGAGCACGCTGAAAGGGCAACCGTGGCAGTTCGCCGACGGCGACGGGCGGATTCACAAGATTCCGGTCGCGAGCCGGTACCGCGTCAATAGCGGCGAGATGGCGGGTCTGGCTGCGGTGAACGGGATCGGCTTCGCGATTCTCGTCGAACGCGGATGCGCGGCCGAGCTGGCCGCCGGGCGGCTGGTGCGTGTGCCGCTGGAGATGACGCCGGCGCCGCTGGAACTGCTGGCCGCCTATTCGAGCCGCAATTCCGTCAACGCGAAGATCCGCGAGTTGCTGCAGCTGATGCAGGCGCGTCTGGCGGCAGGGGTGGCGATGCCGTCATGACAATCGTTTCGGCAATGGGCGCCAGTAGCGCACTTCTTCGATTGGTGCGCCGTCGATCTCGAACGTCTTGATGTCGTCTTCGGCGACGAAGCCCTCGCGTTCATAGAACGCCCGTGCGCGATGGTTTTTGAACAGCACCCAGAGCGACACCCATTCATGGCCCGTGTCATGCAGCGCACGGCACGCATGGTCGACGAGCGCCGCGCCGACGCCTTGCCCGCAATGCGCGGGATGCAGGTAGATCGCTTCGATTTCGCCCCAGGTGCGATTCTTGTCGGTGTCACGGGTCGAGCCGTACGCGATCCAGCCGATCGGCCCGCCTTCCGTGAACGCAAGCGCGACACGCGGCCGTCCGGCGTCGAGCGCATGGCGCCACGAAGCGATGCGTTTTTCGACCGACAGGCCGGCGAGGAACGCGGCCGGCATGATGCCCGGGTAGGTGGCCTGCCACGATGCGACGTGGATGGCGGCGATGGCCGGGGCATCGGCGGGCGTGGCAGGGCGGATGTCGATGTGCATCGTGTTCGGTGTCATGTGTACGCCGCCTGATCGGTTGCCGTATGTCGCGCCGTCGCGCGCGGGATTCAATTCGCCGGATCCAGAGTGCCTTCTATCGCAAAGCGGTAGTTGATATCCACCTGCGATGCATCGCCCGGCACGTCGGTTCTCTTCAGCACGAATTCGAACGCAGGTTCGAACCAGCCGTCGCGCGGCACTTCACCGTCAAGGATCTCGACCTCATACCAGCCGTTGTCGATCTCGATCACGGGTCGCCCCGGTTCGCGGTAACGCGCGAGCAGTGCGTTGACCGCCGTGTCGTTGAAGCGTTCGAGGATCCGCCAGGTGTAGAGCATGACCGCACGATGTTCGACGCGCAGTACGTACCCGCCGCGCCGATGCTGCAGGCGGCTTCCCGTCCTCAGCAATTCGGGTGTATCGCCATCCAGCGTGAAGATCACCGTGTACGGATGGTTCTCGATGCCGGCGAGCGGAACGACGACACCTTCCAGCACGGCGCGGTCGCCGCTGTCGCTCGTGGTGAACGCAGATGCGACGTCGTCCGGCAGACCGTGCCGTTCCTTGAAGCGCTTGAGCAGCAGGAGATCGCCGACGAGAAAATAGTCGACCAGATCGTTGAGGACTTCGGAGAATTCATGTCGCATCGCCGCTCCTTTCTCGGTGCCGATGCGCAGGGCTCGCAAGGGCACGAGGCGCCGCGTCGCGAAACGTCTCGCGGCGCGGCACGGCACGCGCGAGGCCCTTACTCGCCGAGCTTCGACGTCACGCAGCCCGTGCTCGAGCATTCGCGCTCACGCTCGCGCAGGAACGACAGCCGCGACTGCGTCATGTCGTTCGCGCACTGGATATCCACGAGGTAGCTGTTATTGCGCGTCTCGCTGCACTGCGCGTCGCGTTGCTTCAGCCACGCGAGCTGGCCGGCCTTCAGCGTCGCCTGCTGGTCGCCGCTCAGTTGCTTGCGCAGGCGGCCGTATTCGTCGTTGAGATCGCGGTCGGACTGCGAGAACTGCGTGCTGGTGCAGTACACCTGGTCGAACGCACTGCGTGGCTTCCCGCAGCCGGCAGCATGGGCGGTGAACGGAACGGCAAGCGCGAGCAGCGCGCAGGATGCGAGCAGATGCTTCATTTTCATGGTGATGCTCCTGACTGGGTGAAAACCGTTGAGCCCGACGGGCGTTATCGTTGCTTATTGCGGTGTCGTGCACGCGTCGATGCCGCCCGCGATCGCGGTGGACAGCTTCTGGATCGTCTCGCGACGCGCCAGCCGCGCTTCCTCGTCCGGATTGACGATCACGCCGGCTTCGACGAGCACCGCCGGAATCGGCGCGGTGCGCAGCACGACGAGATCGTCGAAGCGGTGGATGCCGAGTTGAGGGTCGATCAGCGGGCGATTCTCGCCGCGGATCGGCTGCGCGTGATACAGCGACGGCCGCTCGCCGGCCGCCACCAGTCGCTCGGCGATCGCCTTCGCGCAACGCAGGCTTTCCGCATAGTGCGGATTGCGTGCCGACACGAACACCGAGAAGCCGCGGAATTCGCGCTGCCGGCCCGCGTCGATGAACTGCTGCTGCATCGAGTCGTGATGGATCGACACGAACAGGTTCGCGTCGGGCGCCTGCGTCGATCGTTGATCGAGCGCGATCTCGCGGCCGTCGGCCGACGTGCGCAGCACGCGGTCGCCATGCGCGGCGAGTTTCTCGGCGACCGCCGCGGACAGGTCGAGGTTGTACAGGTATTCGACGCGGCCGCTCGCACCGGTGGAGCCCGGGCGCGCCGGCGTATGGCCGGTGTCGACGACGATGTAGCGCCCGGAGGCGGGTGCGGAGTCGGCCGCATGCAGCGCCAGCGGCGCGCCGAGCAGCGGGGCGCAGGCGAGCACGCGTGCGGCGGCGCGCACGAACGGGCGAAGGCGTCGGATGGTTCGGTTCGTCATTGTTGTTGTCGAGGAGGGCATACGGCGCGTCGGACGGCGCGGCACGTCGGCCTGCTCAATGCAGTCGGAATGTCGGGCGATTATAGCGGCTGGCGGCGGCGCCGCAATGACGGAGGACGGCCGTCAGGCCAGCACGCGCCGGGCGGCGAGTACGCCCCAGTACGACGCTTCCTCGAACAGCGACAGCCCGGACAGATCGGCATGCGCGAACACGACGGGGCCGTCGGCATCGCGCAGCGCGAGCAGCCCCGGCCGGCTCAGGAAGCCGACGTCGGGCGTCGCCATCGCGTGACCACGCACGGTGATCTCGAGCGCCGTCGCATGTTTCCACAGTTCGCGCCCATAGACGGCCTGCAGGTCGATCGCCGCCTGTTCGCGCAACGCGTCGGGTCGGGCCTGCGCGAGCCAGCGGCGCGTGTCGTCCGGCGCTTGCGTGCTCAACGCCTGGTACGCGGAGAACACCGAGCGCGTCGGCGGCGACATGCGAATAATCTGGTGCGTCGACACGACATAGCCGAGCGCCGCGCCGTCGTAGACGACGTTGTCCCACGCGAGCGGCATGCCCGCTTCCTCGGCCGGCATGCCGTCGAGCAGGAAGTTGGACACGAGCCACGGCGCACGCGGCGGCAGGTCGCGCGCGGGATCGAAGCCGTACGCGGCAAGCTGCGGAAACACGCGCGCCGCGACGAACAGCGGCATCGCGCAGACGACGCGCCGCGCCTTCAGCGTGAACGTCGACAGCGCGCCGTCGTTGCCGATGCGCGCGCACAGCACGTCGACGCCGCCCGCGCGTTCGGTCGCACGCACCGCGAAGCCGTCGCGCGACCATGCGGTCGAGCCGGTGCGCGCGGTGATCGAATCGGCGAGCTTCGTCACCATCGTGTGCAGTCCGTCGGGCCAGGTCAGCACCGCGCCGTCGCTTGCATCGCCCGCATGGCCGCCGCGCGACGAGAAATAGTGCAGGCCGGCCCATGCCGAAACATGCTCGTAGCCTGCGCCATAATCGTCGCGGCAGCAGTAATTCAGGTACCAGTGCAGCGCCTTCGCGGTGTAGCCGTCGTCGAGCAGCCACTGGCGGAACGAGCGCCGATCCAGCGCACGCCAGCGCGGGTCGCGCGACGATTCCGCGATCGGGATGCAGAACACCTTGCGGCCATCGGCGCCGCGTGCGGTGCGCAGCCCGTCCGTGTACGCGAAGAAGCGTGCCTGCTGCGCGAGTTCGTCGGCGCCGAGGCCGGCCGTCGGCACGATGCCGTCCTGCCATTGCCCGGCGATGAAGAGCCGTTCGTCGGGCGCATGAACGAGCGCGCGCTCGTCGTACACCGGGCGCGCGGAGAACGGTGCGGATTCGATCACGCCGAGATCGGCGAGCATGTCGCGCAGATGCGTGGATTCGAGTGACGGCAGCGGCAGGTAGTGCGCGCCTTTCGGATAGCCGAGATCGCCGAAGCGGCCGCCGGCCGCGTTGCCGCCGAATTCGGGGCCGGCGAGCACCGTGAAGCGCTTGTGCCCCGCGCGCGCGAGCTGCCATGCACACGACAGACCGGCCGCGCCCGCGCCGAGGATCGCGACGTCGGTCTCGATCGTGCCGGACGGCGGCGGCAGCGTCGCATGGTCGCGCAGCGCGTGGCCTTCGCGCATGCCGGGGTAGCCGACCTGCGGCGTCGTCTCGATCCAGCCGGTGCGCCCGCAGGCGGCGAGCGACGCGGCCGCCGACGCGACGAGGAACGTGCGGCGGTCCATCAGCGCAGCACGTGTTTCCAGTCGTCGTCGAAACGGCGCACGAGCGGCTGGTCGTTGAGTTCGTTCGGCGACATCGGCAGCGCCGGCATGTCGGCCGGGAAGTGGAACATCTCGGCGGCCGTCTGCGCGTCGAGCCAGCGCGTGGGCACCGCGTAGTGCGTCGGCACCGTGAAGTCGCGGCGCTTGCCGGCGATCACGAAACCCCAGTCGCCGAACGACGGCACGTAGCAGTGGTACGGCCACGTGTTGAGCCCGGCTTCGTGCAGCGTCGCGATGATGGTCCAGTACGCGTGCGGCGCGAAATACGGCGAGGTCGACTGGATCACCGCGTAGCCGTTCTCCGACAGGTGTCGTGCAAGCAACCGGAACACGGGCACCGAATACAGCCGGCCGAGCCCGAAGTTGGTCGGGTCGGGAAAGTCGACGACGATCGCGTCGTACACGTCGGCATTCGATTCGAGCCAGCGCACCGCGTCATCGTTGATCACGTGCACGCGCGGGTCCTTCAGCGAACCCTGGTTCAGCTTGACGAGCGGGGCGGACGTGGAGAACAGCTTCGTCATCGCGGGATCGAGATCGACGAGCGTGATCTGTTCGAGGTTGCGGTGCTTCAGCAGCTCGCGCACCGCGAGGCCGTCGCCGCCGCCGAGCACGAGCACGCGCTTCGCCCACGGCAGCGCCTCGATCGTCGGATGGATCAGCGCCTCGTGGTAGCGGTGCTCGTCGCGCGACGAGAACTGCAGGTTGCCGTTCAGATACAGCCGCATGTCGTCGTGCCACTGCGTGAGCACGATGCGCTGGTACGGCGTCGTTTCCGAATAGATCGTCTCGTCGCCGTACACGCCGTGTTCGGCCCAGTGCGTGATGCGGTCCGACAGCGCGAAGCCGGCGACGAGCAGCCCGATCACGAGCGACGCGCGCATCAGCTTGCCGCGTACGTTGCGGATCTCGTCGCGGAACAGGTGCGTCGTCCACAGCGCGACGAACGCATTCAGGAGCCCGAACAGGAAGCTGGTGCGCAGCAGGCCGAGACGCGGCGCGAGTACCAGCGGGAAGATCAGCGATACGGCGAGCGAGCCGAGATAGTCGAAGGTGAGCACTTCGCTGACGGTATGGCGGAACGCCTGGCGCCGCTGCTGGAACGCGCGCATCACGAGCGGGATCTCCATTCCGATCAGCAGGCCGAGCGCCAGCACGAGCGCATACAGCGCCGCGCGGAACGGCGCGGCGAGCCACGCGAACACTACGAACAGCAGCGCGGCCGACACGCCGCCGAGCAGGCCGACGAGCAGCTCGATGTCGACGAAGCGGTCGAGCACGTCGTCGTCCTCGACGAACTTCGCGAGCCACGAGCCGATCCCCATCGCAAACAGGTAGCAGCCGATCACCGACGAGAACTGCAGGATCGAATCGCCGAGCAGGTAGCTGGACAGCGCGCTGCTGATCAGTTCGTAGCCGAGCCCGCACGACGCGAGCACGAGAATCGACAGGACGAGAGCGCGCCTATGCAGCATGGGGCGTCCGTTGTGCGGCGGTCGGCAATGTGGATATACTGGCGCGGAATTTTGTCAGCTGGCCCTGTGCGGGCCGGCCGGCGACGGGGCGGCGAACCGAGCACAAAATCCGAGGGAAAGAATGAATAGTGCCTATCTCTATGCGGTTCATTTACTGTCGGCGTTCGTGCTGCTTCTTGTGTTCGCGGCAGTGTACCTGAAGGTCACCCCGTTCGACGAACTGGCGCTGATCCGCGACGGCAACGCCGCCGCGACGCTGTCGTTCGGCGGCGCACTGATCGGCTTCTGCCTGACGCTCGCGTCCAGCATCGCGCACAATTCCACGCTCGGCGAAGTCGTGATCTGGGCGGTCGGCGCGATGGCCGTGCAACTGATCACCTATGCGGCGCTCACACGCCTGATGCCCGGCATGAATCATGCGATCGAGGATCGCAACGTCGCGATGGGCGGCCTGATGGGCACCGCGTCGCTCGTCGTCGGCATCATCAATGCCGCCTGCCTGACCTGACGCGCCACGCGTTTCGAGGAGACCGACATGAGTCTGGGTTCATTCATCCGCAAGCAGTTCATCGACGTCCTGCAATGGACGGAAGACACGGACGGCGTGCTGGCCTGGCGCTATCCGATGGAAGACCAGGAAATCGAGTACGGCGGCAAGCTGACCGTGCGCGAGACCCAGGTCGCGATCTTCGTGAACGAAGGCAAGGTCGCCGATGTGTTCCAGCCGGGGCTGTACACGCTGGAAACGAACACGCTCCCGGTGCTCACGTACCTGAAGAACTGGGACAAACTCTTTCAGTCGCCTTTCAAGTCGGACGTCTATTTCTTCAGCACGCGGCTGCAGCTCGGCCGGCGCTGGGGCACCGCGCAGCCGGTGACGATCCGCGATCGCGAATTCGGCTTCGTGCAGGTGCGTGCGTTCGGCATCTACTCGTACCGGATCGTCGATGCGGGCGCGTTCCATCGCGAAGTCAGCGGCACCCGCGCGCAGTACACGGTCGACGATCTCGAACAGCAACTGCGCAACCTGGTCGTCACCGCGATGAGCACGACGTTCGGCTCGGCTGACGTGCCATTCGTCGACATGGCCGCGAACCAGTCGCTGCTGTCGCAGCGCGTCGCCGAGGCGCTGGTGCCGGTGTTCACGCGCTACGGCCTCGCGCTCGACGCGTTCGCGGTTGAAAGCGTGTCGCTGCCGGCTGAACTGCAGAAGGCGCTCGATCTGCGGATCGGCGCGGGGATGGCCGGCGATCTCGCGCGCGCCACGCAATACCAGACCGCGCAGGCGATTCCGCTCGCCGCGCAGAACCCGGGCGGCATCGCCGGGATCGGCGCGGGGCTTGCCGCGGGTGCGGCGATCGGGCAGGCGATGGCCGGCCAGATGGCGGGCGCCGCGCAACCGGCGCCGGCCGCACCGCCAGCGCCCGCGCCCGCCGCAGCGCCGGCGGCTGCCGCACCGACTGCCGCACCGGCGGAAGGCACTGACTACGTGCAGCGGCTCGAACAGTTGAAGGCGCTGTTCGACAAGGGCCTCGTGACCGAAGACGAATATTCGCGCGCGAAGGCCGAGATCCTCGCGAAGCTCACGCGGTAAGCGTCGCGCATGTTCAGTACCTCGTGCCCCCAGTGCGGCGCGCCGGTCGAGTTTCGCTCGGCGGCGGCGGTGATGGCCGTCTGCGCGTTCTGTCGCAGCACGCTCCTCAAGCGGGGCACCGACGTCGAACGCATCGGCGAACTGGCGACGGTGCTCGACGATGCGTCGCCGATCCAGATCGGCACGGCCGGTCGCTACGGCAAGCGTACGTTCACGGTGCTCGGGCGCATCCAGATGACCTACGATGCCGGTGCGTGGAGCGAGTGGTACGTCGTGTTCGACGACGGCACGTTCGGCTGGCTGTCGGATGCGTCGGGCCAGTATGCGATCACGGTGCGCGAGCCCGACGATGCGTCCGGCGGCGCATGGCCTGCGTTCGGCACGCTGGAACCGGGCATGCGGATCGACCATGGTGGCCGCGCGTTTCTCGTGTCGGACGTGCGCACCGCGCGCTGCACGGGCGGCGACGGCGAACTGCCGTTCCGCGTCGATGCCGGCTGGGCGGCGCGCGTCGTCGACCTGCGCACCGGCAACGCGTTCGCGACCTACGACTATTCCGACGCCGATTCGAACGGCGGGAGCCCGGCCGTCTATACGGGCGAAGCGCTCGATTTCGATGCGCTCGCTTTCACCGGGTTGCGCGATAGCGACCACGATACGCGCGAGAAGCGCGGCGCGGAGATGGTGCCGTTCGCGTGCCCGAGCTGCGGCGCGCCGCTGTCGTATGCGCCGAACGTGGCCGACTACGTGGTGTGCGGCAGCTGCCATGCGGGCGTGCAGTGCACGGCCGAGCAGCAGACCGTGTTCGCGGCGCAGCGCAAGCTCGAAGCGGTGAAGGGGGCGCTGGAGCTCGGCGCGATCGGCACGTTCGACGGCGTGAAGTACACGGTGATCGGGATGATGCGTTGCCGCGTGCCGGACGACGAAGAGACGTGGGACGAATACCTGCTGCTGAACCCGACGCGCGGGTTCCTGTGGCTCGTGCAGAGCGAAGGGCGCTGGGAACGCGTGCAGGTGCTCGACCAGTGGCCGACGATCGGCAGCGATGCCGACGTGACCGACGGCGACAAGACCTACCGCCTGCGCGAGGAATACGACTCGGAGGTCGTCTACGTGGTCGGTGCGTTCAACTGGCGCGTGCAGGTCGGCGATCGCACGTCGATCATCGACTACGGCTGGCAGAAGGACAAGCTGACGCGCGAGCGCAGCGACGCGGAGATCGTCTGGTCGCGCGCGCGGCCGCTGTCGGCCAGCACGCTTGCCGAACGCTTCGGCACGCCGGCGCTCGCGACGGCCGCGGCTGCGGCGGCAACCGGCGCCACCGCGTCGACGGGCCTGTTCGGCCGGAAGGGCCCGCACAGTTTCGCACCGCTGCCGCTCGTGTTCAGCGCGCTGCTCGTGATCCTGAACATGGGCGCGCTGTTCTCGTTCAGCGGCCGTTCCGTCTACCTGCTGATCGGCCTGCTGGTGCTGTGGCTGCCTGAATGGCTGTGGAAGCGCTTTGCATCGGACGGGGGCAACGCGTGATTCGGTACATCCTCTACGGCATCTACGGCCTGATCGTCGTCACGCTGTTCAGTTGTGCATCGATCGGCGGCAGCGGCTCGGGTGGCAGCGGCTGGGGCAGCTCATCGGCGCGCAGCGGATATTCGTCGTACGGGTCGCACAAATGACCGCGCGCGACGGGATCACGCCACCGCGCGCGACGTTCGGCTCGCACGTGCTGGCTGACCTGGCCGGCATCGACGCGGCGCTGCTGCGTGACGCCGCCCGGCTCGAGTCGATTCTCACCGAAGCGGCGCGGCAGGCCGGCGCGCGCGTGATCGGCGCGCATTTCCATCATTTCGGCGGCGAGCATGGCGTGACGGGCGTCGTGCTGCTCGCCGAATCGCACATCACGATCCACACGTGGCCCGAGCATCGCTTCGCGGCCGTCGATGCGTTCATGTGCGGCGCGGCGCGTGCGGCCGATGCGGTCGATGCGATCGCCGCTGCGCTCGGCACGCAGGCGCAAGTCCGGCAGCAGGTTGCGCGCGGCGGCGCGCCGACGTGAGCAGGCGATTCACTTCCTTTGCCGATATGCCTAACAGAATCCGGTGTGCCGCGTTGCTCGGCTGGGCGCTGCTTGCCGCCAACGCGGCCGCTGACGTGCCGCCGAAGCCGCCCGGGCCAGTCGTGATGGTGCACTTCGATTACTACGAGAAGGACAAGGCGCGCCTTCACGCGCTGGAGCAGCGGCTGGATCGTGCGGTGAAACAGGCGGGTGCCGGCGAGCTGGGCGAGACCGAATTGCATCGCGATGGCAACGACGGCTATCTGTACTTCTATGGCGCGAGCGCCGACCGCCTGTACGCGATCGCACGCCCGATCCTGAAATCTTCAGGATGGCTGACGGGTACAGCGGTCACGTTGCGCCGCGACGCGAGGGCGGAAACGTTCCCGTTGCGCGGGGACGGCGCACGTTAGCGCGGATGCGGTTCGAACGGCGCGGCTGGAGGAGCGGCCGTTGCGGATCGGGCCATGCAATGCGCTTTTACGCTTGCGGGTGTCGGCGACAGGCTGCCGAGGTGTCGTTGCGATGACGCATCGCACGTCGATTCATGCCCGGGCGATCGCACGTCACGACGTTCCCGCTAACGCTCGAACCGGAACGACGACACGCTGTGCAGCGTCGCGTCGTCGGTGCCGACGATACCCTGGGTATTCGCGACGGCCGCGCGCTTGCCGTTGCTCAGCACGGCCCAGTAGCAGTCGCCGCCGGCCGCATGGAAGCCGGTTTCCGGATCGCTGATGCCGCACGTGATCGTCGCGCGCATGCCGGGACGGCGCGGCGATGGCGCGTTCGGACGCATTCGAGGGGAGGTGGCGCAAACGCGCCGCGCCGTACGGCCCGAGCTCGCCGCTCAGTGCGGCAGCGCTTCGGCTTCGGCCCAGCGTTTGAACGAATCGAGACGCCGGCGCGTCTGCACGAGGTAGAACGCGCCGATCAGCGGTTCGAGCAGCCAGCGCAGCCAGGCCGGCTGGGCGCGGAAGTGGTACGTGAATTTCACTTCGGTCGTGCCGGGCGTGTGCTCGGTGAAGTTCCAGCTGCCGCTGAAGCGTTCGAGCACTTTCGGCCCGTCGACCATTTCGACGGCGGCAACCTGCGGCGGACGGTACGAGATGTAGCGCGACACCATCGTCGCGCCTGACTGGCTGCGGCAGAACGCATCGACGCCGACGTCGGCCGTCATGCCGTCGAGCAGGTAGGCGTCGGTGAGGAAGCTGTCCCACACGAGCCGCCGCGCGTAATCCTGCGACCACGTGAAGAGGCGTCTGCGATCGACGCCGACGGTGCGGCTGACTGAGATCCTCATGATGGCGGGCGCCCTGGCGCGGAGTGGGATGAAATCGAGTGTACCGCGCCAATAACCCGAGTTTCGTCAGACTTCGTCAAGTCGAGGAGGGGCTCGAACGGGCTGGATTGACGCACCTCGGGATTTCCCCTAGGATTCGTTTCAACCCTTCGGGACAGACCCGAAGCGTTTCAATCTCTTGAGGGAGCCTCATGAGTACGCAACAGAACCGGCGCTTCGACGCGCTCGTTTTCATTGGTCGTTTCCAGCCTCCGCATCGTGGTCACCTGAACGTGCTGAAGTCGGCACTGAGCCGGGCCGAGCGCGTGTGCGTGCTGATCGGATCGACCGACAAGCCCCGCACCATCAAGGATCCGTTCTCGTTCGACGAGCGCCGCCAGATGCTGGCTTCGCTGCTCGACGCGTCCGAGCGCGACCGCGTCACCATCGCGCCGTTGCAGGATTCGACCTACAACGACGGCGACTGGGTGCGCTGGGTGCAGGACGCCGTCGCGTCCGCGCTCGGCGACATCGCGCAGCGCAAGGTCGGGCTGATCGGCCACGAGAAGGACGCCACCTCGTATTACCTGCGGATGTTCCCGCAATGGGAGCTCGTCGACGTCGATGCGACCGAAGACATTTCCGCCACCGAGATCCGCGACCAGTATTTCGCCGAGCGCACCAACAGCTTCGTGCAGTGGGCCGTGCCGGAACCCGTGTTCGGCTGGCTCGAGCGTTTCCGCACGCAGCCGGAATTCGCGCAGCTGAAGTCCGAAGCCGAATTCATCGCCGGGTATCGCAAGGCGTGGGCGGCCGCCCCGTATCCCGTCACGTTCGTGACGGTCGACGCGGTGGTCGTGCACTCGGGCCATATCCTGCTCGTGCGCCGCCGCAGCGAGCCGGGCCGCGGCCTGTGGGCGCTGCCGGGCGGGTTCGTGAACCAGGACGAGCGGCTCGACGCGGCCTGTATCCGCGAGCTGCGCGAGGAGACCGGCCTGAAGCTGCCGGAGCCGGTGCTGCGCGGCTCGATCAAGGATCGCCAGGTGTTCGATCACCCGACGCGCTCGCTGCGCGGCCGCACGATCACGCATGCGTGCCTGTTCAACTTCCCGACCGGCGAGCTGCCGCGCGTGAAGGGCAGCGACGATGCCGACAAGGCGCGCTGGGTGCCGCTCAACGAATTCGCGCAGATGCGCAGCGTGATGTTCGAGGATCACTTCGACATCGCGTATCACTTCCTGGGGAAGCTGTGATCCGCTGATTCCCCGCATTCCGTCCGCCGCGACAGACGCGGCGGCACTTCAACGGCCTAGAGGAGCTCTAGCCATGCAAAACGATCTCGGCGGCTTTGCCGCGGTTCTCGCCAATCCGATCCTCAACACGGATTCGTACAAGGCTTCCCACTTCCTGCAATATCCGCCCGACGCGTCGGCGATGTTCTCGTACGTCGAATCGCGCGGCGGCCGCTACGACCGCACGGTGTTCTTCGGCCTGCAGATGCTGCTGAAGGAATATCTGTGCAAGCCGATCACGCACGCGATGATCGACGAGGCGCGCGATTTCTTCACCGTGCACGGCGAGCCGTTCAATGAGGCAGGCTGGCGCTATATCGTCGAACGCTACGACGGCTACCTGCCGGTGACGATCCGCGCGGTGCCCGAGGGCTCGGTCGTGCCGGTGCACAACGTGCTGATGACGGTCGAATGCGACGACCCGCAGGTGTTCTGGCTCGCGTCGTATCTCGAGACGATGCTGCTGCGCGTGTGGTATCCGGTGACGGTCGCGACGCGCAGCTGGCACCTGCGGCAGACGATCCGCCGCTTCCTGGAAAAGACCGACGACGATCTCGCGCAATTGCCCTTCAAGCTGCACGACTTCGGCGCACGCGGCGTGTCGAGCGCGGAGTCGGCCGCGATCGGCGGTGCCGCGCACCTCGTCAACTTCATGGGTTCGGATACGGTGCTCGGCGTGCTGGCCGCGAACCGCTTCTATCGGGAGCCGATGGCCGCGTACTCGGTGCCGGCGGCCGAGCACAGCACGATCACGTCGTGGGGCCGCGAACACGAAGCCGATGCGTACCGGAACATGATTCGCCGCTTTGGCCTGCCCGGTGCGATCGTGTCGGTCGTGTCGGACTCCTACGATCTGTTCGCGGCGCTCGATCTGTGGGGCGGCGAGCTTCGGCAGGCCGTGCTCGATTCCGGCGCGACGCTGGTCGTGCGGCCCGATTCGGGCGACCCGGTGGCGATCGTGCTGCAGACCGTGCGTGCGCTCGACACATCGTTCGGCTCGACCGTGAACGGCAAGGGGCGGCGCGTGCTGAATCGCGTGCGCGTGATCCAGGGCGACGGCGTCGACGAACTGTCGATCGACGCGATTCTGTCCGCGCTCGACGACGCGGGTTATGCGGCCGGCAACGTCGTGTTCGGCATGGGCGGCGGGCTGCTGCAGCAGGTGAACCGCGATACGCAGCGCTTCGCGATGAAGTGCTCGGCGATCCGGCGTGGCGGCGTGTGGCACGACGTCTGCAAGGATCCGGTCACCGATCAGGGCAAGCGCTCGAAGAAGGGGCGGCTCACGCTGCTGCGCAGTTTCCGCACCGGTGAGTATCGGACGACGACGCTGCCCGCCGCGTGGGACGACCGGATGCTGGAGGGCGAGTGGGAGGACGCGCTGGAGACGGTGTTCGATACGGGGCGCCTGCTTGTCGATACTTCGTTTGCCGAAGTGCGGGCGAGGGCGCACGCGGGGGAGGTGTGAAGCAGGCGGCGGTGGCGGCGTGAGAGGTTCGGGTCACTCCGTCGCCGACGCGATCGCGATGTCGTTTGGCTGCGGACTACCTTAGTGAAGGGCTCTGGATGTCGGCGTGGTGCGCGGATCGCCGCACAGGCGCCGACATCCATCGTTGCAAAGCGGCACCAGTGTCAGTCCTATCTGAAGATAGCCTTCGTAACCGGCGCTGTCTTTCGGATACGGTTTCGAGATGATGTGGGTATCGGACCAGATGTTCTCGTTCTTGACGCCGAGTTGTATCAGGTATTCCTTCAGGTTCGCCGCTCGTCGCAACGCGAGCGCTTGTGGACCGACTTCCCCGATGTAGGCGCCGGCAGTGACGATGCCACGAATCTCTGCATCCGGCCATTGACGAGCGCGAATAACCATCTCTGCAATCTTGACGCGATCCTCGTTAGGGATCGCGTCGGAATTGAGCGGGACGCTGTCAAGCATGTCTTCGGAAACGGTACACGCCGTGGATGACATCGAAAACGAGAGGCAGAACCAGATCGCGGTGCTTATCGTGCGTGCAAGAAATGTCACCACAGAATCCTGTCGTCGAAAAATGAAATGTAGCAGGCGAGACTGTCTGCATTGTCGATCGCTACATCATGGTGTGTCTGAGCCCAGTACTTCAGGCCGGTGCCGAACCCATAGATTTCGTCGTTTGAGTTGAATGTGTCGACGTAGTGCGTGCATTCATGAATCAGGACTTTCAGCTTGCAGCTGGTAGAAAGCCGAGCATCGGGGAGTGCGCAGAAGTGCGGATAAATCGCGATTATCCGCCTGTGCGAATCGGGTTTGCATACTGCTGCATCAGTGATTCCGTTGTCGGGAAAGACGGTGCACGTTACGTTTCTCTGCGTTTGCTCGTCCCACCTGATGACATTCTCAGGTTTCAGCTCCTGCATGACGCGCAGAAGTTTGGGTAATCCGGTGTCGAGTCTTCGGCGGACCATGTCATCTGATCGGCCGAACCAAGTCTGGACGCGGCGCTGTTCTTCCTGATCCCAAGCGGCGAGGCCATGAATTCGCTCACGAATCAGGACAATTGCAGCATCGCGCAGCCGAGCAATCAGGCGCCTGAATGCTTTGTTCGACATGTTTTCGCAGATTTGCGCCATGTCGAGTTCGATGGTGTGAGTGGATCCCGGTGTGGTGTTTGTATAAGTGGTTCCGACGTATATCCATTCGTCGCAGTCTTCTTGGTGCGTGGCGTCGCGTCGATCGAAGGTTTCGCTCATCGATTCGATAGTTATCCGGAGGAGGACGAAAACTATCGGCTGACGGAGGCGCGCTCGTCTATTGGACGTGTACGATTTGCGAAACGACGCAACCCAATTGACATGCTTTATCGGATGTCGGCCTGCTTGGCGGCAGATTGCCGATTCATTCCGTAGTTGTCCGCCCGATTGCCGGGCTTCATCATTCTCCAGCATGGATACGGTGGCTCGCGCCCATCCGCACGCCGCCGCGCGGCTCCGTCCAGATCCTGAGCCCGCCGCGTGGGACAACCGGATGCTCGAAGGCGAGTGGGAGGATGCGCTGGAAACGGTGTTCGATACGGGGCGCCTGCTCGTCGATACGTCGTTTGCGCAAGTGCGGGCGAGGGTGCACGCGGGGGAGGTGTGAGGCAGGCGGCGGGGCATCCCGCCGCCTCGTTCCCGTTCAGGCGGCGCTCGTGACGAGCGTGCGCAGCACGGCGTCTGCGTCGAGGTGTCCCTTCAGGACATCCGCAGGCGCCGACGCGAAGTCGATCCAGCCTTCATTGAAGCCGTCGAGCATGCGCATGCTCGGTTCGGGATAGCGCATCCGCTGCGCATCGAACAGGCCGGCCCACGTATCACGCGGGACGGCCTCGGCTTGTACGGGGCGCCCGAGCACGCGGGCGAACGCGGCGGCCAGATCGTTCGGGCTGACGCGCCGCGGTCCTTCGAGTTCGACGATGCGCGTTCCGGACCATTCGTCCTGCAGCAGGGCCGCCGCCGTGCGGCCGACGTCTTCGGTGGCAACCATCGGCACCGGGCGGTCGAGCGGCTGCAGAAAGCTGTGGATCACGCCCGCGTCGCGGGCGGTCGCGACGTCCCATGCGGCGTTTTCAAGGAACCATGCGGGGCGCAGGAATGCGACAGGCATCGGCAGGTCCCGGAACGCCTGCTCGATCATCGTCAACTGCGTCAACAGGTTCACCTGCGTCGCCTGCGCACCGATCGTCGACAGGCAGACGACCTTGCGCGGCCGCGCGGCGCGCAACGCCGCGCCGGCGGCGTCGATGACCGCGCGCGTTTCGGGGAATCCGGGCGACGGATCGAAGCAGGGCGGCAGCAGCACGAATACGCCGGCCGTGTTCGAGAAGGCCGTCGTCAGCGCGGCGGTGTCGGTCATGTCGGCGAGTGCGACGTCGCAGCCGCGCGCGGCCCACGGCGCGGCGCGATTGGCGTCGCGCGCGACGGCCCGTACGGGCTGGCCCGCGGTGAGCAATGTGCGGGCGAGCGCGCCGCCGACCTGTCCGGTGATGCCGGTAATGGCGTACATGATTCGAAATCCTCATCGAGAAGTGGAGAAGCGGCATGCCGGAACGACCGGGCTTGCCGTCGCGATGCATCGGGTTGCATGATAGGGAGCGGCGATTCCTGATGGAATCGAATCCATGTCATTTGATTGGTGATCTTTTGTCATGAGTGAAATCATGAGCATCGACGGGCGGATCCTGGCGAACGTGGGCGTGCTCGCCGCGATCGTCGAAAGCGGCAGCTTCGCGCGCGCGGCCGACGCACTCGGCCTGTCGCCGTCCGGCGTCAGCCGCGCCGTGGGCCGGCTGGAGGCGCGGGTCGGCGTACGGCTGCTCGATCGCACGACGCGGTCGGTCACGCTGACGGACGAGGGGCGTCGCCTGTACGAGGACATCGGCCCGCTGCTCGCCGGCATCGGCGACGCGGTCACGCTGGCCGCCGGTTCGGCTGCGGCCGTGCGCGGCAGGCTGCGCGTGAATGTCGACGCGTATTTTTCCCGGCGGGTGCTGGCGCCGCATCTCCCCGCGTTCCTGGCGCGCCATCCCGATCTGTCGCTTGAACTGGCGGCGCGCGAGCAACTCGGCGATCTGGTTGCGGAAGGATTCGACGTCGCGGTGCGGTTCGGTGAACCGCCTTCGTCGTCGCTGGTGGCGCGCAAGCTGCTGGAGACGCGAGCAGTGACGGTCGCCGCACCTGCGTACGTGAAACGATACGGACGCCCGGAAGCGCCAGCCGACCTCGTCGGCCATGCGTGCATCCAGATGCGCAACACGCTGACCGGCCAGCCGCTCGAATGGGTCTATCGGCTCGGCCGCAAGCGCGTGCCCGTGAAGACGACGGGCAGGCTGCTCGTCAACGACGCCGGCACGATGCTCGGTGCATGCCTCGCCGGCGTCGGCATCGCACGCTTCAAGGCGAGCGGGGTGGCGGGGCTGATCGAACAGGGGCGGCTCGTCGAGTTGCTTGCGGATTGGCGCGGTGAGGCGTTCCCGCTGTTCGCGTACTACCCGTCGCGCCACTTGCCGCCCGCGAAGGTGCGAGCGTTCGTCGATTTCGTCGCGGAGATCGTGGCGGCCGGCAGCTAGCGCGCGCCCGCCGTCACGATTCGCGGGCGAGCATGCGTCCGGTCGTGTCCGCCGCCCGCACCGCCTCCATCGCCCGCGCCAGCGCATCGAACACCGCCGGCCCCTTGCAGCGCGACACGTTGAAGCGCAGGTACGACGTTGCATTGTGCGATGCGCTGAACACGTTGCCGGGCGCGAGTACCACATCGTGGTCCAGCGCATGGCGCGCGACGCGCGCGGCGTCGAGCCCGTCGGGCAACTCCGCCCACACGAACAGGCCGCCGCGCGGCTCCGTCCAGATCCTGAGCCCGGCGCGCGTGACGCGCCGGAGCGTTTCGCCCATCGCGTCCGCGAGGCGCGTGCGCAGGCTGTCGACGTGGCGCCGGTACGTGCCGTCGACGAGCAGCCGGTGCACGACGTTCGCGCCGATCTGCGCATGGCCGAACGACGTCGCGAGCTTCAGGTCGACGAGCGCCTCGATCCATTCCGGGCGCGCGGCGACGTAGCCGCAGCGGATCGCGGCTGACAGCGTCTTCGAGAAGCTGCCGATCGACACGACCCGCGACAGCCCGTCGAAGGCCGCGAGGCGCGGCGCGGGCGTGCTCTCGAAATCCGCGAAGATGTCGTCCTCGACGATCAGCAGGCCATGTTCGGCCGCGAGCGTCAGCAGCCGGTGCGCGACGGGCGCCGAGAGTGTCGCGCCGGTCGGGTTGTGCAGCGCCGAGTTGGTGATGTACAGGCGCGGCCGATGCTCGGCGAGCACTTGCTCGAAGCGCGCGAGATCGGGGCCGTTCGGCGTGTACGGGACGCTGACGACCCGCGCACGGTGCGCGCGCAGCAGCGCCTGGAAGTTGAAGTAGCACGGATCGTCGAGCACGACCGTGTCACCCGGCTCCAGCAGCAGCCGGCAGACGAGATCGAGCGCGTGCGAGCCGCCGTCGGTCAGCATGATCTGCGTGGGTTCGGCCTGGACGCCGTGCTGCGCGAGCCGCCAGGCGAGCTGTTGGCGCATCGCGGGCAGGCCGAGCGGTGTCGCATAGTCGGTCAGCGCGTCGGCTTCGTCGCGCGACGCGGCGCGCAGCGCGCGGCGCAGGCTCTCGTCGGGCAGCCACGACGGCGGCAGCCATCCGCAACCGGGCTTCACGGACGTCGGCGCCGCTTCGAGCGACTGGCGCGACAGCCATAGCGGATCGAGCCCGCGATCGAGCTGCGGGCCGAGATCGGCAAGCGCGAGCGGCGGTGCATGCCCCGACACATAGAAACCCGAGCCGCGCCGCGCGACCAGCACGCCTTCGCTCGCGAGCCGCTCGTACGCATCGACCACGGTCGATTTCGACACGCCCAGCGCGTCCGCCATCATCCGGATCGACGGCACGCGCGCGCCGGGCACCAGCGCGCGGCTCGCGATGCGTGCGCGCAACGTATCCATCACGGTTTCCACGCGCGTGCGCGACGGGGTGGGCGGAACGGGAAGCGGGGTGGCCTGGCTCATGGCGAAGAATGAACTGTACGTCTGGTTGTCCAGTACAGTTTGTCCGAATTGTATTGGGCTGTAGCTTACGCGCATTTCGCGCGCGGCGGATCATCGGTCATCCACTTTCCCCGTTCAGGATTTCCCGTGCAAAAGACGACCGACGGATGGCTCAGCGGCTTGCTGGGCGTGATCATCTTCAGTGGCTCGCTGCCCGCGACGCGTATCGCGGTGCAGGGGCTCGACCCGCTGTTCCTCACCTTTGCGCGCGCGACGATCGCCGGCGCGCTCGGCCTGCTGCTGCTCGCCGGGCTGAAGCAGCGGCGGCCGACGCGTGCCGAGGCCGTGTCGCTCGCCATCGTCGCGCTCGGGGTCGTGATCGGCTTTCCGCTGCTGACGGCGCTTGCGTTGAAGCACGTGACATCGGCGCACGCGATCGTGTTCGTCGGGTTGCTGCCGCTCGCGACCGCGCTGTTCGGCGTGTGGCGCGGCGGCGAACGGCCGCGGCTGCCGTTCTGGATCTTCTCGATCATCGGCAGCTGCGCGGTGGCCGCGTTTGCGCTGCGCAACGGCGGCCAGGCGTCGGTGGTCGGCGATGCGCTGATGCTGGCCGCGATCGTCGCATGCGGGCTGGGCTACGCGGAAGGCGCACGCCTGTCGCGCGAGCTGGGCGGCTGGCAGGTGATCTCGTGGGCGCTCGTGCTGTCGCTGCCGCTGATGCTGCCGCTCACGTGGTTCACCTGGCCCGTTTCGTTCGACGGCGTCGATGCTGCCGCGCTGTGGGGGCTCGCGTACGTGTCGCTGTTCAGCATGCTGATCGGCTTCGTGTTCTGGTATCGCGGGCTCGCGCTCGGCGGGATCGCAGGCGTCGGTCAGTTGCAGCTGCTGCAGCCGTTCTTCGGCCTGCTGCTGGCGGCCGGGCTGCTGCATGAGACGGTGCCGCCGTCGATGGTCGCGGTGACGGTCGTCGTGGTCGGCTGCGTCGCGGGCGCGAAATACTTCTCGAAAATGGCGCCCGTGCGGCGCGCGGGCTGACGTGCGGGGCTGATCGGATGCACGGGCGCGACCTGTCGAAGGTGCGCCCGCTCACGCTCGATCATCTGGCGCGCACGCGTTACTCGAACGTTTCGAGCGCGAGCAATTCGCCGATCGTCTGCCGGCGGCGGATCAGCCGCGGCGCGCCGCGATCGACGAGCACTTCCGGCGCGAGCGGCCGGCTGTTGTAGTTCGATGACATCGACGCGCCATATGCGCCTGCATCGTGCAGGAACAGCAGGTCGCCGATCTGCGGCTGCGCCAGCTTGCGGTGCGTGACCACGCCGCCCGCGTCCTGCGTGAACACGTCGCCCGATTCGCACAGCGGCCCCGCGATCGCGAGATCGACGAGCGGCCGTTCGGCCGGCAGCGCGCCATCCTGCGTGTGCACCGACACCGCGTGGTAGCTGCCGTACATCGACGGGCGCATCAGGTCGTTGAAGCCCGCGTCGATCAGCACGAAGTCGTGCTTCGGCCGGCGGTTGACGGCCTGCACTTCGGTGACGAGCGTGCCGGCTTCGGCGACGAGGAAGCGGCCCGGCTCGATCTCGATGCGCACCGGGTGGCCGAGGTGACGCTCGATCTGCTTGCGCGCGGCGTCCCACTGGCTGAAGTAGTGACCGACGTCGACGCGCGGCTCGCCGTCGCGATACGGGATCGACAGGCCGCCGCCGGCCGAGATCGCGTCGATGTCGTGGCCGAGCGACGTGACGAGATCGACCATCGCATCGCACACCTGCGACAGGTGGCCGTAGTCGACACCCGAACCGATATGCATGTGGATGCCGACGAGCTTCAGCCCGTACTGGCGCACGATCTCGATCGCGCGCGGCACGTCGTCGATCCAGATGCCGTGCTTGCTCTGCGGGCCGCCGGTGTTGGTCTTGTTGCTGTGGCCGTGGCCGAAACCGGGGTTGACGCGCAGCCACACGCGGTGGCCGGGCGCGTGCTCGCCGATGCGCGCGAGCATGTCGAGCGAACCGGCGTTCACGGTCACGCCGTGCTTCAGCACGGCCGCGAGCGTCGGGCGGTCGATCAGGTCGGCCGTGAACACGACGCCTTCCGGCTCGCCGGCGGGACTGAACCCGGCCGCGAGGCTGCGCTCGATCTCGCCGAGCGATACGGCGTCGACGCACGCGCCTTCCTCGCGCATCAGCTTCAGGATATGGACGTTCGAGTTCGCCTTCTGCGCGTAGCGGATCACGTCGAACTGGCGCAGTTGGGCGATGCGGTCGCGGATGACGTCGGCGTCGTACACCCACAGCGGGGTGCCGTATTGCTGCGCGAGCGTCGCGAGCTGGCGGGAATCGAGGGACATGGCAGATGAATCAGGTCGAATGAACGGATAACGGCCATGATGCGCCAGATTGACTATCCAGTAAAATGCCTGTTTATCGACATTCGATTCATATTTGATATAGCAGATCATGCTCACGCACCGCCATATCGAGGTCTTTCGCGCGCTGATGGTCACCGGCAGCACGACGCGCGCGGCCGAGATGCTCTATACGTCGCAACCGACGATCAGCCGCGAGCTTGCGCGCATGGAGCAGGTCGTCGGCTTCGCGCTGTTCGAGCGCGCGCACGGCCGGCTGCGGCCGACGATGGCCGCGCTCACGCTGTTCGACGACGTGCGGCTCGCGTATGTGGGGCTTGAACGTGTCGCGGCGACTGCTGCGCGCCTGCGCGAGTTTCGTGACGGTCAACTGTCGGTGATCGCGTTGCCGGCGTTCTCGCATGCGATCCTGCCCGGTGCGTGCCGGCGTTTCAGCGAGCAGCATGCTGGCGTCAGCGTGTCGGTGGCGACGCAGGAATCGCCGGTGCTCGAAGAATGGCTGACCGCGCAGCGTTACGACCTCGGGCTGACCGAGCGCGACGTCGCGCCGGCCGGCACCGTGCTCACGCCGCTGCTCGAAGTCGACGAAGTGTGCGTGCTGCCCGACGGCCATCCGCTGCTCGCGCAGGACGCGATCGATCTGCCGGATCTCGCGGATCGCCCGTTCGTGAGCCTGTCGCTGAACGATCCGTACCGCATCCTGATCGACGAGGCGTTCGCGCAGCTCGGCGTGGCGCCGCGCTCGGTCGTCGAAACACCGTCAGCCGTGTCGGTGTGTGCGTTCGTGCGGCAGGGGCTCGGTGCGGCGATCGTCAATCCGCTGACCGCGCTCGATTTCGTCGGGCGCGACCTGCATGTGCGGCCGCTCACGCGGTCGTTTCCGTACCGGGTCAGCGTGATCGTGCCCGAGCACCGGCCGAAGAGCCTGCTCGTCGATGCGTTTGCCGACGCGTTGCGCGGCGAGGCGAAGGCGATTCGCCGCCGGTTGGCCGCGCTCCTCGGCTGACGCGGTCGTATGATCGGTGTTTCGCCGCCATCGCCGCCACTTTCCGGAATCCTTCATGACCGACGCTTCTGCTTGCCTCGAACCACCGATACTCACCGGCGAACACGTCGAACTGAGGCCGCTCGATTCATCCGACCGGCAGGCGCTGCTGGACGCGGCTGCCGACGGCCAGCTGTGGAACCTGAAGGTCACGGTCGTGCCGGGCCCCGAGACGATCGACGCGTATATCGACACCGCATTGCAGGGGCGTTCGGCCGGCACCGTGATGCCGTTCGCGATCGTCGATCGCGCATCGGGCCGCGTGATCGGCAGCACGCGTTTCTGGAAGATCGATCGCAAGAACCGCAAGCTCGAGATCGGCCATACGTGGCTGAGCGAATCGGCGCAGCGCACGCGCGCGAATACCGAAGCGAAATGGTTGCTGCTGGGCTATGCGTTCGACGTGCTGCACTGCGTGCGCGTGCAGTTCACGACCGACGAGCTGAACGAGAAATCGCGCGCGGCGATCCTGCGGCTCGGTGCGAAGCAGGAAGGGATCGTGCGGCACGAGCGGATCATGCCGGATGGCCGCAAGCGCAATTCGGTGCGCTTCAGCATCATCGACGACGAATGGCCGGAGGTGCGTGCGCGGCTGCTGGCGAAGCTCGCGACGTAACGTGTCACGCGTGAAGCGTGACGTTTGACGTGCGTCGCGCCGCCGGAAGGGGAGCGGCGACGCGACGACAGGGGGAAGCAGTGCGCCGCGCGTGATGCGCGGCGCCGCGGCGCGTTACTGCGCCGATGCGAGGTGGTGGCGTTCCGCGAGCTTCTGCGCGTCCGCGTAGTGCTTCTGCAGGATCGGCAGCGACTGGCGTGCGACTTCCTTCAGCTTCGTGTCGCGGCCCGACGCGATTTCGGCCTGGAATGCCGAGATGGCCTTCTGCTGGCCGGCGAGCGCGACCTGCTCGATATACGCCTTGTCGAACTCGGCGCCGCGCAGGTTCTTGATGCTGCCCAGCACGGCCGTATCGGGGTCGTTGGCCGGCACGTCGACGCCGCGCGGGCTGGCCGCGCGCATCGCCTGGATGATCTTTTCATCGTCGGTCGACACGCGTTGCGCGAACGCCTTGACCTGACTGTCCGACGTGCGCGAATCGGCGATACGTGCCGCGTCGTGCTGCGTCGACACGGTCTTCGTGCCGTCGGTGATGAAGGCCTGGTCGGCTTCGTGGATCCGCGTCGCGGCGGCGGCCGGTGCGTTCGGCGAGGCCGGTGCCGGTTGTGCGGTTTGCGCGGTCGCCGTCACGGCGACGAGAAGCAGGCCAGCGGCAGACAATGCAAGGCGCGAGAGTTGGGGAAAGCGGTTCATGGGACCTCCTTTCGATCGGGGCTCTGGTTGAAAAACGGATCACGGGATCCGTCGCTGTGCGAGAGACCGGGCGCGCCCGGGCCGGATTCGACCGCCGCTCTGCCGCGGCGCCGGTCGAAGTGTTTCCCGGCCCGACTGATTCTAGGAGAGCGATCCGGTAGCAGGTGCAACCGCGCTGTGGTTTGTGTAACGGTTGGTAAGACGAATCGATGAGCCAGCACGCCGACAGGTAGTGCGTACCTGTTGCGTGTGCGACGGCGGCAATTTTTGCGCGCCTGACGCGTGCGGGATGCACGTGGGTGTCATCCGCTTTTCATCGTCGTGCGGCTGTGTCGTGCGATGACGTGCGCATCGCGCGATGGGGCGAACCGGACGCGCAAAGCGCGCGCATGCGTCACACGCGATCGAGCAATGCGTCGAGACGCGGCAGCAACGGTGTCGCACAATGCGCCTGCAGCGCGTCCGGCGCGGTATAGCCCCACGCGATGCCCTGGAATGCGATGCGTGCGCGTCGCGCCGCGTCGGCGTCGCGGATTTCATCGCCGACGTACAGCACTTCGTCGCTGCGCACGCCGGCCTCGTGAACGAGCGCGCGCAGGCGACGTGCCTTGCCGAACAGCGGAATGCCGCATGCGAAATGCTCGACACGGCTGCTGGCATGCGGGCCGAGCCGGTCACGCACGATCGCCTCGGTATTCGACGTGGCGATCGCGATGCGGATGCCGCGCGCGGCGAGCGCGTCGAACGTTTCGGCAACGCCGGGGAACAGCGCCACTTGCGCGACACGCGGCTGCATCAGGCGGCGCATGTCGATCGTCACGCGCGGCACTTTCCACATCGGCACGTCGAGCGCGCGAATGATGTCGCGCGCCGACATGCCGCGCAGCGCCGGGCGCAGCTCGGGCGTGGCGTCGCGAAAGCCGTGCAGGCGCGACGCTTCCGACAGCGCGGCGAGAAAGATGTCGAGCGAATCGGCGAGCGTGCCGTCGAAGTCGAATGCGATGAGGCGGTAGGGCATGAAGCGGTGTGGCGAGTTGATGGGGCTGGCGACATTGTCACCGAATCTGCTGAAAGCCGAGCTCGTAGTCGCCGCTCGCGACGACCGATGCGACCGGATGGCTGGTGCGGACGAGCGACATGCGAGAGAAAGCCCGGTATGCTGTCCGGCACCCGCAATGACGGTTTCCCGATGCACATTCGTTTCCGGATCGATTACATGACAATCACTCGTGCACGTCTTGCAATGTGGATGCTGGGTGCAGCCTTTACGTTGGCAGCCGCGACGCAGGTATCTGCCGCACCGGAAAAGCGTTGCGGATGGCTTGAGAATCCGTCGCCGGCCAACTGGTGGCTGAACGACAAGGACGGCACCTGGACACTCTTGACGATGGGCAACGAGCCGGTGCCGGGCCTCGACAAGATGCCCGACATGTCGACGAAGGGCTGGGTCGTCACCAACGCCGGCGGGCATGGCTACGGTTGTGCATGCCTCGACCTCGAAATCGACCCGCGCACGCGCGAGGTGACGCGGATAGTCGCGGCGCGGCCGCTGCCGTTGAAGCGTTGCAAGGCAGATCGCGCGTTGCGGGCGCCATGACCCGCGGGGCGATGCTATTCGTAGTGGTAACGGCAGGACACGATGCTGATCTGCAAGTCGTCAGCCTCGTAGACCAGACGGTTCGTGTCGTCGATACGGCGTGACCAGAAGCCGGAGAGATTGGCCTTTAACGGTTCGGGTTTGCCGATGCCTTCGAACGGCGTTCGCTGGGCTTCGCGAATGAGCTGGTTGATACGCTTGAGCGTCTTGCGATCCTGCCCCTGCCAGTAGACATAGTCGTCCCACGCGTCGGAAGTAAAGAGCCCGCGGCGTACACTCATTCGTCATCCGCCGCGAGCTTGTGTTCCTTTGCCTTGCCCTTGCGCAGTTGCGCGATCGAACGCTCGAGATGGGCGACGTTGGCCGGCGAGCGCAGCAAGTGCACCGTCTCCATCAAGCTGTCGTAGTAGTCCTGCGACATGATGACGGCGTTCGGCGCATCGCGGCGCGTGATGAGCGTCACGTCCGCATCGTCGACGACCTGGTCGATAACAGTCTTCAGATTGCCACGGGCGTCCGAAAAATGAATCGTGCGCATGATTGCCTCACTTGTACATATAACCGTACAAGTTTACCACAGTCGATAAAGGTGTACGGTTTGCTGTACAAGTCGACCCGCCCCAGCTTCGTTACACACCAGAATCGTCCGGAATGAGCATGCGCGCCGTCTGGCCATGGCGACAAGTGTCGCCGCTTGTAGCCCGCCGCGCCGCGCGGTATCGTCAGCGTCTCGTCTTCCACCACCCCAACCGGAGACCGACGTGCCCGCTGCCACCCCTGCCACCCCCGCCACGCTGAGATTTTCCACCGACAAGCGCGAACTCGACGTCGACGCGATCTTCGACTTCCTGCATCGCGACGCGTACTGGTCGCAGGGCATTCCGCGCGACGTGGTCGAGCGGGCGATCGAGGGCTCGCTGTGTTTCGGCGCCTACGTGGGCGACCGGCTCGTCGGGTTCGCGCGTCTCGTGACCGATCACGCGACGTTCGCTTACCTGTGCGATGTGTTCGTGCTGCCGGCCGAGCGCGGCAACGGCTACGGCCGCGCGCTGATCGACCACGTGTTTGCACAGGACGTGGTGCAGGGCCTGCGCCGCATCATGCTCGTGACGTCCGATGCGCACGCGCTGTACCGGCCGGTCGGCTTCGAGCCGTGCGCGAATCCGGAGCGCGTGATGGAGATCCGCCGCCCGGACATCTACGCGAAACGCTGACGCGCGGCGCAGCGCATACAATACGCGCTTTCCGTTTTTGCCGAAGAGAAGCCCATCATGACCGAACAGGAAGCCGAACAGCTCGCGACGCATCGCCATTACAAGGGCGGGCTGTACCGCTACATCGGCGTTGCTCGCCATTCCGAAACCGAGGAATCGGTGGTCGTGTACGAACACCTGTGGCCGCATGCGCGCGGGCTGTGGGTCCGGCCGGAAGCGATGTTCAACGGGAACCTCGAAGACGGCACCTCGCGTTTCCGCAAGCTGCGCGACTGATCGACGGCCGGCGGCGCGCGCCGCCGCCGTGCCAGCCGGCTGCGTGGACGGCTACGCGCCGGCCAGCGCCTTCACCAGCTCCGGCGGGGCCTGCTGCCCGACCGTGACCTCCGGCGTGCCGTGCCATGCCGCAAGCTTCTTCACCGCCTTCGCGACATCGGCTGCGAGCCCCGTGCCGAACCGCACGCCCGGCTCGACATGCACGGCCTTCAGTTCGAACGTGCCGAGCGTGCGATGCGCCTTCGCGTCGATGCGCCCGACCAGCCGCCCGCGATGCAGTACCGGCAGGCAGAAATAGCCATAACGCCGTTTGTGCCCGGGCGTATAGCATTCGATCGTGTAGTCGAAACCGAACAGCGTCGACGCCCGCCGCCGGTCCCATACCACCGGATCGAACGGCGACAGCAGCGTCGTGACCGTCGAGCGCAGCGTGTCGGCCTCCGCGGCCGGCAGCAACGCTTCGAGCGAGCGATGCACGTAGGCCGGCTCCTTCCAGTCGTCGATCGCCACCGGGATGAGGTCGCCCGCGCCGGCGAGCTGCTCGAGCTCCGCGCGGTAGGAGCGGCGCGGCAGCCGATAGTAGTCGGCCACCCAGTCCGCGCGCACGACGCCGAGCGCCCGGCACGTGTAGTCGAGCAGCGCGGGCAGCACGGCGCTGCGCGGCGGCAGGTCGCGCGTGTCGTCCCAGTCGGGCAGCACGCGCTCGCGCACGTCGTACACGCGCTGGAAATTGCGGCGTTCCGACACCATCAGGTCGCCCGTCGTGAACAGCACTTCCAGGTGGCGCTTCTCGGGCTTGCGATCCCACCAGCCATTGCCTTTCGCGCCATCCTCGCGGGCAAAATCGGCCGACCGTACCGGGCCCTCGGCGCGAATCCGCGCGAGCAGCCGCTCGATGTCGGGACGATTCTGCTCATGCCATTCGGCCGCGTATTTCCAGCCCATTCCCGACGGATCGAGCATCTTGTAGCGCATCAGGCCGAACTGCTCGACCGGCAGGAAGCACGCTTCGTGCGACCAGTATTCGAACAGGCGCGCCTCGGCGAGATGTTCGTCGAGCCACTGCGGCGAGAAATCGCCGAGACGGCTGAACAGCACGAGATACGGGCTGCGCGCGACGACGTGAATGGTATCGATCTGCAACTGCGCCATCCGGCGGATCGTGTCGAGCACGTCGGATTTGGTTGCCTTGCGGCGGGGCGGCGTCAGCAGGCCTTGCGCGGCGAGATGCAGCGCGCGGGCGGCGGCGGTCGAGAGCGTCAGCATCGGAAGGGCGGCCGGGAGTGATGGTCGGGAACCACTTTAGCGCGAAAGCGGCGCACGCGTGCGACGTGCCGATGCACCGCGTCTGACAATGGTTGACAGATGCGTTGCGCAAGTTTCCCTATAGTGCAGTTCATGGCGCAACGATAAACACGCGCAACGCTTTTGCTTCCGACGCACATATGTCCATGGCACGCAGGAAGCGAATCCGGGATTCTCAACCCCCATCGGGAGACCCGGAGCCCTGAGCGGACATCCATGCGGCTGTGCACCGGCCCCGTGTGGATGTCCGCTGATTTTTTTTATTTTCCGGTTTGCTTCGCGGGCGGTTTTTCCTTTTGCCCGTTCGGCCCCTCTCGCGATTTCCCGCTCGTCCGCCTGGTGGCTATTGCCGCTTGCCGCGCGCGACTTCGTCGCCGGCGCCGGGCGGCAGCCGCCGCGTGATCGGAATCGACGCGAACGAGCACAGCCCGACCACGAGAAACGCGGGCCAGAAATCCGACCACATCATCTTCTGATGGCCCTGCAGCCAGTGCGAAATGTGCAGCACGAGGCCGGCGACCGTCACGCCGAGGCCGAGCGACATCTGCTGCACGACGCTGCCGAGGCTCGTCGCGCGGCCCGCGTCGCGCGGCGAGATGTCCGCGTAGATCATCGAGTTCAGGCTCGTGAACTGCAGCGCCGGGAAGATGCCGCCGACGAGCACGATCAGCCAGATCGCCCAGGTCGCCATGCCGGGATGGAACACGCCGTACGCGGCGATCGCGAGCCCCGCGAAGGCCGCGTTGTAGATCAGCACCGTGCGGAAGCCGAAGTGGCGCAGCGTATGGGTGGCCGTCGAGCGGCTCATCGCGCCGCCGAACGCGGACGCGCACGTGATGAGCCCCGAATGGAACGCGCTCATGCCGAGCCCTTCCTGCAGCGCGAGCGGCAGCAGGAACGGCACCGCGCCAAGGCCGATACGGAACAGCGACCCGCCGACGACGCTCGCGTGATACGTGGGGATCTTGAGGAAGCTGAGGTCGAGCACCGGGCGCTCCTTGCGGCGCGCGTACGGTACGTACAGCGCGAGCAGGACGGTGCCCGCCACGCACATGACGAGCGCGTTCGAGCGTGACGTGAGCGCGCCGTCGATCAGCGTGAGGCCCATCAGCAACAGCGCGGCGCCGCTGGCCGACAGCAGGAAGCCGAACCAGTCGAGCGGGCCCGGATCGGGCTCGCGCGTGTTCGCGATGTGCTTGCTGGCGAGGTAGATCCCGTAGATGCCGATCGGCACGTTGATGAAGAAGATCATCCGCCAGTGCAGGTAGGTCGTGATGAAGCCGCCGACGAGCGGCCCGACCGTGGGCCCGAACAGCGCGGGAATCGCGAGGTAGTTCATCGCGCGCACGAGATCCGAGCGCGGCACGGCGCGGAAGATGATGATGCGGCCGACGGGCACCATCATCGCGCCGCCCACGCCCTGGATGAAGCGCGCGAACGTGAGCACGCCGAGGGAATTGGAGGCCGCGCACATCAGCGAGCCGACGACGAAGATGCCGATCGCGGTGCGGAATACGGAACGTGCGCTGAAGCGGTCGGCCAGCCAGCCGCAGATCGGGATGAACACGCCAAGCCCGACGACGTAGGCCGTGATCGCAATGTTCAACGTGACGGGGCTGTGCCCGAAGTCCCTCGCCATCGCGGGGAGGGCGGTGACGATGATGTTCGCGTCGACGCTTTCCATGAACAACGCACAGGCAACGATGAGCGGTGCTAGAAAGACGGGCGACATGGGCTGGGCGCGCGGTAAAGGCGCCATTATGCCCACAATGTGACCGTTGAGTCACGTACGACAACAGTTGTTCCGCATGTTGCAACAGTCGTCCTGGTTGGCGGTGGCGTGGAAAGAACGACTGCATGACGCTGCCGCGCGGGCAGGCTGCGCGATGCGCCGCGCCCGACTTCATCGAGCACGAACTGCTCGCGATCGTGAACGGGCGCGTCGATGCAGCGGGCGCGCTCGGCGAGACCGATGCGGATGCGCTCGACGCGTGTGCGTGGCGGGCCACGCGCGGTTGTCGGCGCCAGTCGCACGAATCGAAACTTGCTTGATCTGCACGTTTCGTGCGACAGTCGGACCCACTCGCATCACAAAACGACGCGCATCGATCGAGGGCCATCGAGACGAGCGCGCGCGCGAACGAGACCTCGTGCCGACCCACTCACCATCGAAAGGAGGGGACACGTCATGACGTCACGTCGTGCCGCATCGATCGCATCGCGCTTCTCGAGTCGCTTCTCAAGTCCTGACTCAGCACGTCTCGCACCACCTCTCGCGCCACCCGCGCCGCGTCTTCGCTGGGCTGCCGCGCTGGCCGTCGCGTATCTCGCCGTCGCCGGCTGCGCCGCGCAGGCCGACAACGCGAACCAGGCCGCCGCGCAGGCGGCTGCCCAGCCGGTACCGCCGGCTACGGCCGCGGTTGCCGTCCCCGCATCGGGTGCGCTGCTGCCGCCGCCGAGCCAGCTCTACGGCGACCTGTTCGTCGCGGTGCAGACCGCGCAGCTCTATCCCGACCAGAAGACCTTCGTCGACGCGACGCCCGATGGCGATCCCGCGACGATCGTGCAGTTGTATCAGCAACAGAAATCGCAGCCGGGTTTTTCGCTGAAGGCGTTCGTCGCGCAGCATTTCACGCCGCCGCCGGAAGGCGGCGTGACGCCGCCGCCGAACCAGACGCTGCGCCAGCACATCGACTGGCTGTGGCCGCAGCTCACGCGCACGAGCACGACGGTGCCGCCGTACAGCTCGCTGATCCCGCTGCCGAAGCCGTATGTCGTGCCTGGCGGCCGCTTCCGCGAAGGCTACTACTGGGACACCTATTTCACGATGCTCGGGCTGCAGGTGTCGGGCCGCGAGGATCTCGTCGACAACATGCTCGACAACTTCGCCCATCTGATCGACACGATCGGGCACATCCCGAACGGCAACCGCACGTACTACGCGAGCCGCTCGCAGCCGCCGTTCTTCGCGTACATGGTCACGCTCGCCGCGCAGGCCGAAGGCGACAAGGTCTATCAGAAATACCTGCCGGCACTGCGCAAGGAACATGCGTACTGGATGCAGGGCGAAGCCACGACGCCGCACGGGCAGGCCACGCGCCATGTGGTCGCGATGCCCGACGGCGCGGTGCTGAACCGCTACTGGGACGCGAGCGATACGCCGCGCGACGAGTCGTATCTCGAGGACGTGACGACCGCGAAGTCGGTGCCGGCGCGTCCGGCGAACGAGGTCTACCGCGACCTGCGCGCGGGCGCCGAAAGTGGCTGGGACTACAGCTCGCGCTGGTTCGGCGACGGCAAGACACTCGCGACGATCCGCACGACGTCGATCGTGCCGGTCGACCTGAACAGCCTGATGTTCCATCTCGAGACGACGATCGTGAAGGGCTGCGCGGTCACGCGCGACGTGGCGTGCGTGACCGATTTTTCCGCGCGCGCGGCGCGGCGGGCGGCCGCGATCAACCGCTATCTGTGGAACCGCAAAGGCTACTACGGCGACTACGACTGGCAGCAGCGCAAGCCGCGCGACGCGGTGACGGCCGCCGCGCTGTATCCGTTGTTCGCGGGCGTGGCGTGGCCCGAGCGCGCGAAGGCGACCGCACGCGAGGTGCGCAAGACGCTGCTGCAGCCGGGCGGCCTCGCGACGACCACGGAGAACACGGGGCAGCAGTGGGATGCGCCGAACGGCTGGGCGCCGTTGCAGTGGATCGCGATCGACGGGCTGCGCCGCTATGGCGAACCGGCGCTTGCGAAGGACATCGGCACGCGCTTCCTGTCCGACGTGAAGCATGTGTATGCGACCGAAGGCAAGCTCGTCGAGAAGTACGTGGTCGAAGGCGCCGGCACGGGCGGCGGCGGGGGCGGTGAATATCCGCTGCAGGACGGTTTCGGCTGGACCAACGGCGTCACGCTGAAACTGCTCGGGCTGTACGGCGAGTGACGCGCGGCGCGGGCCGCGCGCTGGGGTTGCAAGAGAACGCACGGGCTGGGCGGTCGCGCAAGCGGCCGTCCGGCCCGTGTCTGCTTCGGGCCTGCTTTAGAACGTGATCGTCGTGCGCACGCCCACGACCGTTTCGTCGCCGATGCGCGCACCGGCCGCGTTCGGGTTCGGGATGCCGCCGCCCGGACGGAAGAAGTGCTGCAGGTCGGCCTGCAGCTGCCACCACGGCGTGACCTGGTACTGGTACGTCGCTTCGACGACCGTCTCCGCGCGGCGCACCGGATAGCCGGGCGTCGTATAGACGCCGGTGTCGCCGTCGAGGCCGCGCGCATGCGAGCCGATCTTCGCGTAGCCGACCGCGATGCCCGCGACGTCGTTGTCGCGTCCCTTGAACGGCGCCTTCAGCGTCACGCCTGCGTTCGCCGCGAAATCGACGGTATTGCGATCGCCCGGCGCACCCATCACGCGCGCGAACACGTTGACCGAGCGCGGGCTGTCGGCCGACGGCCGCCACACCATCTGGTCCGCGACCGCGTAGAACGAGTAGTTGCCGCGATGGGTTGCGGCAATGCCGTTGCTGGCGGGATCCGCGAGCGACAGGCCGTCGGTGCCGTAGCGCGGGTCGTTCGCATGCTGCGACTGATACCAGAAGCCGAGCTTGTACGTGCCAGGCAGGCCGGCCGGTTGCGGCGCCTTCGGATCGGCGGGCGGCGCGTTCAGCGCGTACTGCACTTCGCCGATCACGAATGCGCCGCTGCGCAGGTTGAAGTTGGTGCCGTGCGCGTTCAGCACCTGCGCATCGCCGTCGCTGCGGCCGGCCGGGTTGCCGTCGAACACGCCGACCATCGCGGTCCACGCATCGGACGGCTTCACGCGCAGCCGCACGCCGAGCGACGACAGCGGATAGGCGGGGCCGCCGGCCGGCAGGTCGGTCGACGGCAGCACGGGCCAGCCGAACGTGGCGTTCATGAACGTCGCCGCGTTCTGGCTCACCATGAATTCCTGGTCGACGCTTTGCTGGCCGACCTTCACGTCGACCTTGCCGTCGAGCAGCGACTGCTGGTACCAGAGCTCCCACAGGCGCGTGGTCGAATTCGCCTCGATGCCGGTTGCGGTCTGCAGCGTCTGCAGATTGCGCTGCGTGAGGTTGGTGCCGTGAATCTGCAGTGCCGACACGTTGAACGTGCCGCCCGGCAGGCCGACCGCCTTGCCCGTGTCGACGTTGAAACCGAATTGCGTGAGCCCCTGGTACGCGCCGCCGCGATGCGTGCCGCCCGATGTGTTGTACAGGTACTCGCTGGTTTCCTGCAGGCTCAGCGTGATGCCGTGATCGCCGAGCACGTCGCGCAGGCCGCCCATGTTGCCGAGCAGGTTCGAGCGCTCCCAGAAGCCGGTGGGGGCGGGCGCGGCAGCATCGGCGGCCTGTTGTGCGGGAGCGGCGGCGTCGCTGGCGCCGGCCGCCGGTTCGGCCGCGGCCGGCGACGACGCTTGCGCGAACGCGGACGTGGCGGCGAGCGACAGCAGCAGCGTGGCGAGCGCATTGACGCGGCGCTTGCGCGGGACGGGTTCGAGGTAGTTCTTCATGTGGGTTCCGTTGGCGGTTTGATTAATTGGGCTGAAGAAACGAAAACGTGTTGCGGGAAGCGTGGCGAGACGAGACGGTCGCGCGGCGGCACCTGGCGCGTGGCGCTGCCGCATGCCGGCGGGGCTTACGGCAGCCAGCCGCCGATGCGGCCCACCTGCGCGAAGCCGAGGCGCGATGCGGCCGAGCACAGCAGCGCGACGAGGGCGACCGCGGCGGCCATCACGGCGACCAGCAGGCAGTCGAGCAGGCGGGGCGCGGCCGGCACGTGGGCGAGCGCCGTGCCGCGCCAGTTGCTGAACGCGTGGGCGAGCGGCGACAGGCCGGAGACGAACGAGCGGTCGCATGCGACATGCACGATGCGCTTGAGTCTGACCGCGAACGATTGAAAAAACATGACGCTGCCTCCGTCGTGTCCGGCTCGGGCCGGACGACGTGGTCGAGCGCGGGCGCATGACGCGGCCTGCGATCGGAGGGTGGAACGTAACGGAGCGTGCAACGGACGAACCGGCGATGACCGGCTCGGGAGGAAGCGCGCTAACCCGACGAATGCGAGTTAGCGGCGAAAGACATGCGTCTGGCTGCTATCTCGCGATGGCTTGGCCGGCCTGGACCGGCATCGAACTGCAACTAGAGCATGTGTCCACGGAGGGACTCCCTTGATGAATTGCGGCGGATTGTATTCGCGTCGTTTGCTGCAGCGCAAGTAAAAAACGCATAAAAATGGCGCACGTTGCGCGGGCGCTTCGGCGGCCCGTTCCGGCACGGGACGGGCAACGGATCGGCAACGAAGGGGCGCGACCGGACGGGGTGCCGCGTTGTTCATACGCATCGATCCCCGGTTGCACCGCATGCGCTGAAAGGTTGCGTCACGTGTTTTCAAGGGCAATTCTTTCAGTGATGTGACGCGCGAAAATTATTTCGAGAAATGGGGTTTGGAGGGGTTGACTTCACTTTTGGGCGGTCCATAGAATCCGGCATCTTCACTCTTGGGGCCGCCGCCTTGGACGCCTGCAGTAGTCGATCTTCGAACGAAATTTCCGCCTGAGCGACCGACGTCCGCGCCTCATCGAAGCCGCCGTTTGTCTCCCAGGCAAACGGTGCGCGCAGCAGTACTCCGCAGCAAATTCCTACGTGCACCCTGATTCGCGCCGGTTAGCGTGATGCGTTTTCGCATGCGCCCGCCGGTTTCACCGCCGCCTGGCAGGCGGCCGCGTTCGCGCACGCCTTTCGTCGGCTCGCGAATCCCGGCCCGCCCGCCTGACGGCGGTCAACCGTGTTCTCCGGAACACCGCACAGGAGCCGCCATGAACGACAGTGACAGTTGTCCCTTATGCCCGTTGCACGCACAGACCCTTTTGAACCCGGGTCGCAGGGACAATCCGGCCGACTAGCCTGACACGTCGTTCAGGCCCCGGACTGGCCCCGCGCCCCACACGCGGCCGGCAGCCTGCCGTCGCCGCACGGAGCCAGATCATGAACTTCGGCCTTCTGCTGTCGAATCTCCCGCACGTCACCGAATCGCGCAACCACTACGAAGCGATGCTGACGCTCGACGCCCGTCCGCGGGTGTTCGCCCGCCTGTTGAACCAGCTGAAAGCGTTGATCCACTGAGCAGGAAGTACCGAGCGCGCCTCGGCATGCGCACGCACGGCCGCCATCGCGCGTCCGCCCCGCGCGTATTCCAAGGTCACACGCTCTTCAGATAACCCTTAGCCGTACGGAATAAATCATGTCCACGCCATCCAACGTTTCTCCACCGATCGCCGCCGAACGCAGCGCCGTGCTCGACGAAGCCCACCTGGGCGATATCCGCGGCGCGCTCGGCACGATCGCGCGTCACGACACCGGTGCACGCGGCACGTGGTGGGCGCGTCTGCGCACGCTGCTCGCGATCATCGGCCCGGGCCTCATCGTGATGGTCGGCGACAACGACGCCGGCGCATTCGGCACCTACACGCAGGCCGGCCAGAACTACGGCACGACGCTGCTGTGGACGCTGCTGCTGCTCGTGCCCGTGCTGTACGTGAACCAGGAAATGGTGCTGCGCCTCGGCGCGGTCACGGGCGTCGGCCACGCCCGCCTGATCTTCGAACGCTTCGGCAAGTTCTGGGGCGCGTTCAGCGTGATCGACCTGTTCCTGCTCAATGCGCTCACCATCGTCACCGAGTTCATCGGCATCACGTTCGTGCTGGATTTCTTCGGGCTGCCGAAGGTGGCCGGCGTGTGCGTGGCCGCGGCGTTGACCATGGCCGCGGTGAGTACGGGCGACTTCAGGCGCTTCGAGCGATTCGCGATCGGGTTGTGCCTGCTGAGCCTGCTGCTCGTGCCGGTGCTCGTGGCGATCCATCCGCCGGTCGGGCAGATCACGCGCGATTTCTTCATCCCGAACTGGCCCGCGCATTCGAAGCTGTCGGACGTGATGCTGCTCGTGATCGGCATCGTCGGTACGACCGTCGCACCCTGGCAGCTGTTCTTTCAGCAGAGCTACGTGATCGACAAGCGCATCACCCCGCGCTTCATGAAGTATGAAAAGGCGGACCTGTGGATCGGCATCGCCTTCGTGCTGGTCGGCGCGGTCGCGATGATCGCGTTCTCGGCCCAGCTGTTCTCGGGTCATCCGGAATTCGGCAACTTCACCGATGCCGGCGGCGTGATCGCGGGCCTCGAGAAGTATTCGGGCCGCACGAGCGCGACGCTGTTCGCCGTCGCGCTGCTCGACGCGTGCATCATCGGCGCGGCGGCCGTCTCGCTGTCGACCGCCTACGCGATCGGCGACGTGTTCAAGATCCGTCACTCGCTGCACCGCAACGTGTCGGATGCGAAGGGCTTCTATCTCGTCTACTTCGGCATCGTCGCGGCCGCCGCTGCGCTGGTGCTGATCCCGGGCAGCCCGCTGGGCCTGCTGACGGAAGCCGTGCAGACGCTCGCGGGCGTGCTGCTGCCGAGCGCCACCGTGTTCCTGCTGCTGCTCTGCAACGACAAGCAGGTGCTCGGCCCGTGGATCAACTCGACGAAGCTCAACGTGTTCACCGGCGCGGTGATCTGGGTGCTCGTGATGCTGTCGATCATCCTGACCGCATCGGTGATGTATCCGGACATCAGCGGCGAAGCGATCATCGACGTGCTGGTGGGCGGCAGCGTGCTCGCGATCGTCGGCTATCTCGCGACGGTGCTGATCCGCCGCAACAAGCGCGTCGTCGAACCGGGCGTCGACCGTACGCAGCGCGATACGTGGCGCATGCCGCCGCTCGAGACGCTCGAGCCGCAGAAGATGACGATGACGACGCGCGTGTGGATGGCCGTGCTGCGCGGCTATCTCGTGATCGCGGTCGGTCTCGTGATCGTCAAGGTAGTGCAGATGACGCTGCTGAAGTAACGCAGGTCGTCTTCCAGGAAGCGGCGCCGGACCCGGCACCGCGCCGCAACCCGTACATGCCGGCCCGCGAGGCCGGCATGTGCGTTTACGCGTCCGCTTGCGACAGGCCGCGCACGCCGCGCGACCGTCAGATCAGCTCGAGCTTCGACGTCAGGTACGTGAGCTGGATCCGGTTCGCGACGCCGAAGCGCTTGCGCAGTTTGCGCAGGTGATAGTCGACGTTGTGCGCGCTGGTGTCGAGGCGCCGGCCGATCTCCTTGTCCGAGGCGCCTTCGGCGATGCCGAGCAGCAGCTCCTGCTCGAACGGCGTGAGCCCGTTCACCGCGCGCTCGCGCGACGTCGAGATCAGCTGCGGCGACGCGAACTTGTGCACCGACAGCCCGATCGACAGCGCCTGCTCGATCGTCGCCGGCGTGATCCATTCACGCGTGCGGCGCGGCGCGGTGAAGCTCATGAACGCATGCAGCCGCGTGCCGGGCACGGCCATCGAATACATGATGCCGCTGCACATTCCGTCGTCGTGCATCGTCTGCAGGAAGCCGTCGAGCGCGGCCGGCGTCGCGCGCGGGCCGTCGTCGCGCTCGCGGTGTTCGCGGCGCAACTGCTGCAGGTCCCACACGATCGGCATGTTGCAGACGCGCGCGCCGAGCGTGCGCGGGTCGATGTCGTGATGGTTGTGCCGCACGTAGTCGCCGCGATAGGTGGCCGGCGTGAAGGCTTCGTGCAGGTAGAGACTTTCGACGCGCTCGTGCGCGAATTCGAGCGCGAAGTACGCGAACGTCGAGAAGCCCGTCAGGTGCAGCAGGCTCGCGACGATGCGGCTGCGCTCGGCCGTGCTCTGCGCGTGCGCGAGCGTATCGGCGACGCCGAGCTTCGGCGCGTGCGGCTGCGTGAGCTCGCCGCGCTTCACGTCGTCGCACCAGACGACCTGCACGGGGCGCTCCCGCAGCACGTCCGGGCACGCGTTCGACCCGTGCGTCGGGCGGGGAAAGGTTGGGGCGACCGCTTCTTCATGCAATGCAATATCGGACATGTGCCATCCCTCGGAATCGACGCGCATCGCCTGGCGGCGGCCGTATCGTGTACGGCGTTCGTGGCGGTGCGATCGAGCATCGTGTGATATGCGCCGATCGTCATCCCTGACGAAACGCGGGGGCATTGTACAAAAATGCCTGTGTATGCGTAATATGCCGTAATACTAATGGCGGCGGAAGATTCCTATTCGCACGCCGATAACGAAGACCAGACAATCCATAAAGAAAAGACCAGATCGTGACGGGGCGCAGTTTCACATATTGGGAAAGGGCGGGCTCCTCATGACATATGCTGACGGCGCACCACGCGTCGAGTGGTTTTCGCAGGCCGATATCGCAACGACTGCGGCTTATTCGAATCAATATCAGGCAATCGGGCACGACGTTTTTACCGGCACTCAAATTGAATCCGGTAAAACCGACCTCACTCCGGTCGATTTCGCGCAATGCCATGCGCGCTTGCGGCAAATCGGTTTCAGTACGCTCGGTTACGGCGCTTTCGAAATGATCGGGCGGCGCATCCTGTGCGCGCATCTGCTGCGCGACCTCGCGCCCGCGACATTCATGCAGCCATTTATCGAAGGGATGCTCTACGAGAGCGATCCGCGGTTCGCGCAGGTGCGGCAGAGCGGCTTTCCGGTCGCGTGGCGGCTCGACGAGATCGAGGCGGCCGCGCAGGGCAGCGGCGACCGCAAGATGCTGGCGCTCGCCGGCCATCTGCGCGCGCATGCGATGAACAGCGGCGTGCTGTTCGGCCTGTCGGCGCCGCGTCTCGATTTGCGTGTCGCGGTGAACGTGACGTCGGAAACGCACGGCACCGACTGGATCGACGATCGCGTGATCGGCGGTGCGCTGTCGGTGAGCCTCGCGGTGCATCGTGTCGCGTTGCCGTTCCTCGAGGCACGCATCGCACGGATGCGCGGCTTCGCACTCGGCGACGAGCAACAGCAGGTGCTCGACCGTCTCGTGCACGGGCTGTCCGACCAGGAGATCGCGAGCGCGCTGCGCACGTCGCTGCACAAGGTCGGTCACCACATCCGCTCGCTCGAAAAACTCTTCAACGTGCAGAACCGCGCACAGCTTGCGTATCTGGCGGCGCGCCGGATGCCGTCCTGACGCGGTCCGTTCCCCGTTTTTCCGCGTGACCCGATGATCGCCGGGCCGGCCCGTCCGTGGCCGGCCCGGCGGGGCACGTCGGCCGCGCGGACCGTCGTGATGCACGCACGCTGCTTGACAGCGTTTTTTTCGAGTGATTGCAGCATTCACCAGTGAATTATTGCTGATTTATTTCTTCGTAATATGGCTCGACCGTCACGCCGGACGGCGGGCCGCGAGGTTGCGCCATGCGTGACGGAACTGGTCAACAGGGGCAGACAAATCAATGTGCGGAATCGACGGCTTTCTGAATAGCGTCGCCTTCGATGAGGAGACAGCGCGCGGCACGCTCGCGCGCATGACGGCAAGCCTCGCGCATCGCGGGCCGGACGGACAGGGGATCTGGGTCGATCCGGAAGCCGGCATCGCGCTCGGCCACCGGCGGCTCGCGATCGTCGACCTGTCGGTGCACGGCCGACAGCCGATGGCATCCACGTGCGGCCGCTACGTCATCGTCTTCAATGGCGAAATCTACAACCATCGCGAACTGCGCGCGGAGCTCGAGCGCGCGGGGCGCGCACCGGCGTGGCGTGGCCACTCCGACAGCGAGGTGCTGATCGCGGCGATCGTCGCGTGGGGTGTCGAGGCGACGTTGCGGCGCGCGACCGGCATGTTCGCGATCGCGCTGTGGAATCGCGAATCGCGGGTGCTGACGCTCGCGCGCGACCGGATCGGCGAGAAGCCGCTCTACTATGGCCGAATCGGCGACGCGCTCGTGTTCGCGTCCGAGCTGAAGGCGCTGCGCGGCTATCCGGGCTTCGACGGCGCGATCGATCGCGACGCGTTGTGCCTGTACCTGCGCCAGTCGAGCGTGCCCGCGCCGCATACGATCTATCGTGGCATCCGCAAGTTGCCGCCCGGCACGTATATCCAGTTCGAGCATGCGCGCGACACGCCGCGCCTGCGGGCGTACTGGACGCTCGATCAGGCGATCGAGGATGGTCGCGCGCAGCCGTTCGAGGGCAACGCCGACGAGGCCGTCGGCCAGCTCGACGCGGTCTTGCGCCAGGCCGTCGCGCGGCAGATGGAGGCCGACGTGCCGCTCGGTGCGTTCCTGTCGGGCGGCATCGATTCGTCGACGATCGTCGCGCTGATGCAGGCGCAATCGTCGACGCCGGTCGATACGTTCACGATCGGCTTCCATGAAGCCGGCTACGACGAAGCCGGGTATGCGAAGGCGGTTGCGCGTCATCTCGGCACGCGTCATACCGAGCTCTACGTCACGGCCGACCACGCGCTCGGCGTCGTGCCGAAGCTGCCGTCGATCTACGACGAGCCGTTCTCCGATGCGTCGCAGATCCCGACCTTTCTCGTGTCCGAGCTGACGCGCCGGCACGTGAAGGTGAGCCTGTCCGGCGACGGCGGCGACGAGCTGTTCGGCGGCTATACGCGCTACTTCCTGACGCCGCGCCTGTGGCGCAAGCTGCATCGTGTCCCCGGTGCCGTGCGCGCACGGATCGCCGCCGCGCTGCATGCGTTGCGGCCCGATCATGCGGACCAGCTCGCGGCCGTCGCGCAGGGTGCGTGGGGCGGCGTGGAGGCACGCGAATCGGCCGCGCGCATCGGTGATCGGCTGCACAAGCTCGGCCACGTGATGACGGCCGAGAGCCGCATCGGGCTGTACCGGCTGCTGATGTCGTCGGTGCATCATCCCGAGCGCCTCGCGCTGTCGGGGCAGGAGCCGGCGACGCCGCTCGACACCGTATCCGCGTGGCCCGCGCACCTGAGCTTCGCCGAGCAGGCGATGGCGATCGATACGCTCACGTACCTGCCGACCGACATCCTCGCGAAAGTCGATCGCGCGGCGATGGCCGTGAGCCTCGAAACGCGCATGCCGTTCCTCGATCATCACGTCGTCGAGTTCGCGTGGCGCGTGCCGGCGGCGGTGCGTTTGCCGGAAGGGCAATCGAAGGCGCTGCTGCGCCGGCTGCTCGACCGGTACGTGCCGTCCGCACTGATCGACCGGCCGAAGCAGGGTTTCTGCGCGCCCGTCGATCACTGGCTGCGCGGCGCGCTGCGGGATTGGGCCGAGGCGCTGCTGCGGCCGTCGCGGTTGCGCGAGGAAGGTTTCTTCGATGCGGCCGCGGTCGAGCGCCTGTGGCGGCAGCACGTGACGGGGCGGATGAACTGGCAGCACCAGTTGTGGACGGTGCTGATGTTCCAGGCGTGGCTGGAAGCGCAGCGCGCCGCATGAGGCGGCACACTGCGCGTCGTCACTCGTCGAGGCAGCGCATGCAGCGCTGCTTCGCGGCGTTCGAGTGCAGGCCGCGGCACATCGTCATCACGGGCCGCGCATGGCACGAAGGCGGATCGGCGGACGCCGCGGGCGACGCCTGTCGGCGTGCGCGTTCGGGCGGGGTGGTCGCGGCGGCATCCATCCGTCGTTGGCGTGCGGGCGGCGTGTCGCGCCCGGCGCTGCCTTCATCGGGATTGCCGGGCGTCATCGACGCGACGTGCAGCGCGTCGTCGTCGGCTGCATGCGCAACGGGTGGCGGCGTGGCGCACACGAGCGCAACCAGCGCATACAGGCAGGCGACAACGGTTCGCGACGCGCGGATCTTCATGGTCATTCCGTTCGTTCCGGGGGCCGGCGGCGCGGAGGGCGCGCGGCTGCTGCGTCGATTGTAGGGACGACGAAGGCCGCGTGTCACGCCGGAATCCGTCGTCACGGGCATGGACGGCGATGGACGGTGCGGGCGCGGCGAAGCGTGACGCGCGAGGACGTTCGGCTGCCGCCGCTCAAAAGCGACCGCCGCCCGGAGGCGGCGGTCGGGTCGCGACTGGCTGGCGGGCCGGGCGGCGTGCAGGCCGCGCCCGACGGGCGGGCCGCGAGGCGCTGCGGATCGCCGCAGCGCGGTGGGGGGAGCGTGGCCGGCGCGCCGCGTGCGGGCGGCGCGGGGAAAGCGTCACGCGTAGTCGGCGGCCATCACGGCCTGCGGCGCCACGCGCAGGATCGGCGCGGCTTCGTGGCGCTCGACGTGCGTCATCGCCGCACCGAACAGCACGAGACGATAGCCGACTGCGTAGATCGGGATGATCCGCAGGTTCTTGTCGTGATCGAGCTTCAGCTTCGAACGGATACGCGAGATATGGGTGTCGAGCGTGCGCGACGACACGCCGAGTTCACGGCCCCACACGGCTTCCTGGATTGCCTGCCGCGGCACGATCTTGTTCATGTTGTCGAGCAGGAATTCGACGACGTCGAATTCACGCGGCGTGACATCAATGATCTTGTTGTCGATTTCGATCGTGCGGCGCACGAAGTTGATTTTTATGTTGTCGATGTACAGGTATTTGCAATCCATGGTGGCCCTCGCATGTCCATAAAGGAGTGTTTGCGGGTCCTGTGCTGCAACTTCCGGGCCAGGGAGCGGATCGTCGGGGATCGACCGGGGGCGGCGCCAGCGCAGGCGGCGCGGCAGCCTTGAATTTAAAAGAATTTTTAACGGGAGGCGCGGGGCGTAGAGAAAACGGGGCGGGACAACCGTGAAGGATTGTTACGTAGCATCGGCGGGCGACGTTACGGGCGTTACGTCCGACGTAACGTGTGGGGCGAGGCGGGGGAATGGCATGAGGAACACGTCGCGGCGCAGGTGCGAGGTCGGCAAATCGAACCCTACATGGAACCCTACATGGGTCGATTGATTTTCAATGAAAATCAATATGTTACGGTTGATTTTTGCCGACATCGAACCCTACATCGTCAGCCTCCTGAATAAAAAACGCCGGCCGCGAGACGTCTGCGCCCCGCGGCCGGCGTTCCGGCCCATCCTCAAGCCTTCGCGCTATCCGCCGAATCGAACGGCAGCACGTAATGCCGCTTGCCCGTCGCCGCGAAGATCGCGTTCGCGACCGCCGGCCCGATCGGCGCGACGCCCGGTTCGCCGACCCCGGTCGGCGCTTCGGCCGACGGCACGATATGCACCTCGACCTTCGGCATCTCGGCCATCCGCAGCACGTGGTACCCGTCGAAGTTGCGCTGCTCGACCTGGCCGTCCTTCAGCGTGATCGCGCTGTGCATCGCCGCGCCGAGCCCGAAGCCGATGCCGCCCTCCATCTGCGCGGCGACGATGTCGGGATTGATCGCGATCCCGCAATCGACCGCGCACACCACGCGCTCGACCTTCACCTTGCCGTCCGCGTCGACCGACACCTCGGCCACCTGCGCGACATAGCTCTTGAACGCTTCGGCGACCGCGATCCCGCGCCCACGGCCCTTCGGCAGCGGCCTGGCCGGGTCCCAGCCGGCCTTCTGCGCGGCGAGATCCAGCACCGCGCGCATGCGCGGCTCCTTCGCGAGCAGGTCGCGGCGGAACGCGTACGGATCCTTGCCCGCCGTGTGCGCGGCTTCGTCGATGAACGCCTCGACCGCGTACGCCGTGTGCGAGCTGCCGACCACGCGCCACCACAGCACGGGCAGGCCGACCTTGGTGGTGGTGAGCTCGACCGACACGTTCGGCACCGCGTACGGCAGGTTCGCCGCGCCCTCGACCGAGGTCGCATCCACGCCGTTCTTCACCATGAATGCCTCGAACGGCGTGCCGGCGAGGATCGACTGGCCGACGATCCGGTGGCGCCAGCCGACCAGCTTGCCGTCCGCGGTCAGCCCCGCGTCGAGCTTGTGGAAGTACATCGGCCGGTAGAAGCCGCCCTGGATGTCGTCCTCGCGGGTCCACTGCAGCTTCACGGGCTTGCCGTCCGCGCCGAGCGCCTTGGCGATCGACACGGCCTCGACCACGTAGTCCGACCACGCGTTCGCGCGCCGGCCGAAGCTGCCGCCCGCGTACAGCGTGTGGATCTGCACCTGCTCGGGCTTCAGGCCGGCCGTCCGGGCCGCGTTGGCCTGGTCGACGGTCTGGAACTGGTCGCCGGCCCAGATTTCGCAGCTGTTCGCCGTCAGCTTGACGACCGCGTCGAGCGGCTCCATCGGCGCGTGCGCGAGATACGGGAATTCGTACGTCGCGCTGATCTTGCGCGCCGCGCCCGTGATCGCCGCGTCGGCATCGCCGTCCTTGCGCGCCGACGTGCCCGGCTTGTCGGCGAGCTGCCGGTATTCGCGCATGATCTCGTCCGAGCCGCGCTTTTCGGCGTTCGTTTCGTCCCATTCGATCTTCAGTGCGTCGCGGCCCTGCTTCGCGGCCCAGAAGCCGGTGCCGACGACGGCGACGCCGCCCGGCACCTGCACGACCGACACGACGCCCGGCACGGCCTTGGCCGCCGTCGCATCGAACGACTTCACCTTCGCGCCGAAGCGGGGCGGGCGCTGCAGCAGCGCGACGCGCATCCCGGGGACGGTCGTGTCGAGCGTGAAATGCGCGGTGCCGTTCGATTTGGCCGACGCGTCGACGCGCGGAATGGGGTGACCGATCAGCTTGAAATCGGCCGGCTGCTTCAGCGTGACCTTGTCCGGCACCGGCAGCTTCGACGCATCGGCGACGAGCGTGCCGTACGCGGCCGTCTTGCCGCTCTTCGCATGCGTGACGACGCCATTGGCGGTCGTCAGCTCGCTCGCCGGCACCTTCCAGCGGGCCGCCGCGGCCGATACCAGCATCGCGCGGGCCTTGCCGCCGGCTTCGCGCAGTTGTTGCCACGAGTTCGACATGGCCGAGCTGCCGCCCGTCCCCTGCATCGTGCCGAACGCGAGGTTCGCGTAGCGTTTCGCATCGGCCGGCGCGCTTTCGACGCGCACGTGCGACCAGTCGGCGTCGAGCTCCTCGGCGACGATCGTCGCGATGCCCGTATACGCGCCCTGGCCCATTTCGACGTGCTTCGCGATGACGGTGACGGTGCCGTCGGGCGTGATGCGCAGGAATGCGTTCGGCGCGAAGTCGGCGGCGGGCGCGGGCGCGGCGAGCGCGCGGCGGCCGAAGCCGCTGAAGTCGAAGCCGATGGTCAGGCTGACGGCGGCCGCGGCGCCCGCGGCCTTCAGGAACGTGCGGCGCGACGGGCGCACCGAACCGGTGTTGTCGAGTTCGATCGTCATGGTCAGGCTCCCAGCGTCGCGGCCGCGTCGTGGATCGCCGCCCGGATGCGGGCGTAGGTCGCACAGCGGCACAGGTTGCCGTTCATCGCGGCGTCGATGTCCGCGTCGGTCGGCTTCGGGTTCTGTTCGAGCAGCGCGGTGGCCGACATGATCTGGCCGGACTGGCAGTAGCCGCACTGCGGCACCTGGAGCTTGACCCAGGCGGCCTGCACGGCCTGCGCGGGCTTGCTCTGCAGGCCTTCGATCGTCGTGACGTGCTTGCCCGCGATGCCGGCGAGCGGCAGCACGCACGAGCGGACGGCCTGGCCTTCGAGATGCACGGTGCACGCGCCGCACTGCGCCATGCCGCAGCCGAACTTCGTGCCGGTCAGTCCCGCGTGTTCGCGAATCGCCCAGAGGACGGGCATCGACGGATCGGCGTCGAGCGTGACGTTCTTGCCGTTCAGGACAAAGGAGGTAGGCATTGTGATTGTCTCCGTGGGGGATAACCCGGCATGCGCCCGGTCACAGGGTCTGCTCACGCTCATAGCGGGCTTGCGCTGGCCCCCAGAAGGGCCGAGCGCAAGGAATGCGACGCAGCGAATACTCGACGTATTCGCAAGGAGCATGACGCCGCGATCGGCCCTTCTGGGGGCCAGCCCCACGAATGAATTTACCCAAAACAGGGGAACGTGCGTTGCCGGCCGTATTGCGGCGTCGATCGTCGCTTGTTTGGCTCGGCCAAACGGCGCTCCTCACTCCTTGCACTACGACCGGCAACGCACGTTCGCAAGCCCGCTATGAGCGTGAGCAGGCCCTGAGTGTGCGCGAGGCATCGGTTTTTGCGTCTACCCAATCCTGCAAATTTATTGAACAATCCTGCAAATCCCCGGCAGGCGGCGGGCGGTTTCGCTATGCTCCCGCGACATGAGGAAATTGATCGAGGAAGCGTCATGGACATGACCGATATCGTGGCGTCGCGCGCATCCGGGCAGCGCGAGCTGGCGACGCTGATCAGCCGCTTCGCGCCCGCGGACGGCTCGCATTCAACGGCCGTGCCGGGTTTGATGCTGCACCGGCACACGCGGCCGGTCGATCTCGGCTGCGGCGTGTCGCGGGCCGCGCTCGTGATCGCCGCGCAGGGCTCGAAGCGCGTGACCGTGGCCGGTCAGGCTTACGAGTACGACGCGCAGAATTGCCTGATTACCTCCATCGACTTGCCGATCCTGTCACGCGTGACGTCCGCGTCACCGGACGCGCCGTACCTGTGCCTGTCGTTGACGCTCGATCCGCAGCGCATCGTCGAGCTCGCGGCCGAGATGCGGCTGCCCGAACCAGACGCGGGCCCCGAAGGCGAGGGGATCGCGCTCGCCGAGCTGACGCCGCCGCTGCTCGATGCCGCGCTGCGGCTGATGCGGCTGCTCGATACGCCGGCCGACATTGCGGTCGTCGCGCCGCTGATCGAAAAGGAACTGCTGTACCGGCTGATGACGAGCGGGCAGGGCACGCGGCTGCGGCACATGGCGATCGCGGGCAGCCAGACGCACCGGATCGCCCGCGCGATCGAATGGATCCGCGATCACTTCGCCGAGCCGATGCGCGTCGAGTCGCTCGCGCAGGCGGTCAACATGAGCGTGTCGTCGCTGCACCATCATTTCAAGCACGTGACGACGCTGAGCCCGCTGCAGTACCAGAAGCAGTTGCGGTTGCACGAGGCGCGGCGGCTGCTGTTGCGGCAGGGTGGCGACGTCGGGTCGGTGGCCGCCGTCGTCGGCTACGAAAGCGCGTCGCAGTTCAGCCGCGAATACAGCCGGCTGTTCGGCGCGCCGCCGATGCGCGACGTCGTCCAGTTGCGCAGGAAGGAACTGCTCGGCTGACGGCCGATCGCTGAAAGCCGGCGCGCCGTCGCTCGCCGTGCCGGTCACCTGGCGACCACCGTCGTCTGCAGGAAGGCCGGCGCGATCCGCCAGTCCGGCACGTAATGCACGGGCCACGCGCCGGGCGTATCGACCGCGTTGAAATACACCACGGCCCTCAGCAGCGGATAGCGCCACAGCGACCGCTGGAATTCGTCGAGTGCCTCGCGCTTGCGCGAACTCGACCCGTCGACGCCGAGCTCCGTGACCATCACCGGCAGCCCGTAGTCGGCCACCCGCTCGTACTTGGTCCGCAGGATGCTCGCGGCGGACGCGTGGCCGCCGGCCGGCCAGCTCGCGCAGCGCGGGCAGTCGAACACGGACAGGCCGATGTCGTCCACATAGCCGCGGCCCGGGAAATAGTCGTCGAGGTTCCGGTTGCCGGCCGGCGACCACACGAAGCGGATCTGGTCGGTCATCGCGCGGCAGGCGGTCACGACCCGCCGGTACGCCTGCACGTAAGCCGATGCATCGCCGATGGCCCACGGATAGCGCCCGGTGTCGGCCTCCATCTCGTGGCCCCAGCGCACGAACACGGGGTGCTTCAACGCGGCCAGCGCCGAACAGGTGGCCGCGATCCGCGCGTCGTAGCGGCCGTGTGCGATATCGTCGAGCAGCGCGCGTTGCCGCGTGTCGCCGGCCGCCCAGGGCTCGACGGTCAGCATCAGCGCGCGGTTGCGCGCCTGCGCGCGCCGGTACGCATCGTCGATTTCCGCGCGGATGTCGGGTGCGTTCCACGACACGAACACATGGTCGAACGCGAGATTCCGCTCACCCGCGAGCGTGTTCTCGGGATCGTAGGCGCCGAGTTCGGGTTGCTTCACCGGTTCGCCCGGCACGGGCGCGACCACGGCCGGCAAACCCGAGCGCCACATCATCGCCTGCCAGCCTTTCGGCGCGCGCAGCCCGATGCCCGACAGCAGTATCGCGAGCGCGATCACGAAGAGCGTGTTGCGCACGGGCAGGCGGCTGAAGAACATCTGCCTGAACGCCGACCACGCGAGCCCTTGCTCCCGGCCGTGATTCACAGCGACGACGGCCGCGATCACCAGATACAGGATGCTCGTCAGCGTCGAGAACAGATAGAAGCCGGCGGCGTTGCGCGGATCCTCGACCGTGACGACGGGCAGGCTGCAGAACAGCGAGATCAGCAGATACGGGGCGACCACGCGCAGCGGCGCGTCTTGTTCGATCGCGCCGCCCTTCGGCGTGACCTTGAACGGAAATTCCTTGCCGCGCACGCAGTCGAGCACCGCCGACACGCAGCCGAGCACGACCCACGGCCAGCGTGCGAACACGAACGACAGGCCTTCCCACGACAGCAGTTTCGTATTCAGCGGGCGGCACGACTGGGTCGAATGCGTGGCCCAGGTCACGACGCACAGCAGCAGCACGGCCAGCGGCAGCGCGTAGGTGAGGTACGTGAGGTAGTCGACGTGCGCCCACACGCGGCCGGTCAGCAGCGCGACGACTGGAATCACGACGCCGCCGGCCATCGCGAGCGCGCACAGCGGGTACCACATCTGGCAGAACAGGAACTGCGCCTTCAGCTTCAGCGGCAGCCCCATGAAATAGTGGCGCGTGTAGCGCAGCATGATGATCATCACGCTCTTGGACCACTGGAATTCCTGCGTGGCCAGGTCGCCGAACGTGCGCGGCCCTTCGCCGTTCGCGATCGCGTTCAGCGCATGCATGCCGCGCCAGCCCTTCGAATTGAAGATCATCGTGGTCGAGTGATCCTCGGCGAGCTCGGGCCCGAGCCCGCCGATCTCGCGCAGCGCGCGGCAGCGCACCGCATAGTGCGAGCCGATGCACAGCGGCGCGAGGCCGCCCGCATAGCCGGCCTGCATCGTGCCGTGCAGCGGCCCCTCGACGTTCACGCGCCCGCGTGCGCTCCAGCTCATGGCCGCATTGCTGTCGCAGATGCTCGGCGCCGACACGTAGCCGACTGCCGGATCGATGAACGGCCGCAGCATCTCCTCGAGATAGGTGCGGGTCGGCACATGATCGGCGTCGAGCTGCGACACGAAATCGTAGTGGTCGTAGCCGACCCTGTCGTAGAAGTACGCGAGATTGCCTTCCTTGCACTGGGTCCGGCGCGGCCAGCTCGTCCGGTGGTACGCGGCGATGCCGCGCCGCGTCGACACGAATACACCGTGTTCGCGGCACCAGTCGAGCGTCTCGGGCGACGGGTCTTCATCGGCGAGCCATGTATCGTGCGGGTAGGTCTGGTCGAGCATCGCCAGCAGCGTCGTGCGGACGATGTCGAACGGCTCGGACGGCGCCTTGGTGACGACCATCGCGACGCGCCAGTCGCGCGGCACCGGCAGCGCGGGGTTCGGCACGACCGCCGAGCGGATGATGAAGATGAAGTAGCCGGGAATGAAGGTAGTCCAGAACAGCACGAAGCAGTTGACGCCGAAGCGGAAGGCGTCGACGTAGTGCTCGTCGCGCAACCACCAGCGCCAGAAGATGCCCAGCGCGACGAACCAGGCCAGCGCGAGGAGGTGGAAGACGATGCGGGTGCCGCTGTCCATCAACGGGACGACGAGCGGCACGTCCGCGCTCGTCGATGCGGTGCGATCCGCGTCGGCACCGGCGGCACCGGTGGTGTCGGCGGTATCCGGCGCAAGGCCGCCCGCAAGCGACGCAACCAGCTTCTTCATGGTGCTCTCCCGTCAAGGTCAGATCATCAGTCTTGAAGCAGGCCGCGTGGCAGCCGGGTGTCCTCGCTGGCAGGCGGTTGTTCCGGTGCCGGGTCGGCCGGCATGCGTTCGCCGCACGCGCGGCCCACGCGCTCGTAGCGGCGAAAGCCGCTGTCGACGGCGAGCCGTTCGCTGAACAGGTTGCGCATGTCGAGCATCACGGGATCGGCCATGTGATCCGCGAGGTCGGCGAGATCGAGTGCCTCGAACGCTTTCCATTCCGTCATCACGACGACGGCGTCCGCGCTGCGCACCGCGTCGATCGCGGAGCCTTCCATGAAGACTTGCGGCAGCAGCCGCGACGCTTCGTGCGGACGCGCCGGGTCGTACGCGCGGATATGCGCGCCCGCGCCGACGAGCAGCTGGATCACGTCGATGCTCGGGCTTTCGCGCACGTCGTCGGTCTGGCCTTTGAACGTGAGGCCGAGCACCGCGATGCGCTTGTCCTTGATCGAGCCGCCGCAGGCTTTCTCGATGCGGCGCAGGATCTGCTCCTTGCGCAGCGCATTCGATTCGATCGCCGCGCTGACGATGCGCAGCGGCACCGCATGTTCGGAAGCCGTCGCCTTCAGCGCGCGCGTGTCCTTCGGGAAGCACGAGCCGCCCCAGCCGGGGCCGGCCTTCAGGAACGACGCGCCGATGCGGCGGTCGAGGCCCATCCCGTTCGCGACCAGCTCGACATCGGCGCCGACGGCTTCGCACAGGTCCGAGATCTCGTTGATGTAGCTGATCTTCACCGCGAGGAACGCATTCGCCGCGTATTTCACGAGTTCGGCCGTTTCGATCTCGGTCGCGAGCACGAGATGGCCCATCGCTTCCAGCGGCGCATAGATGGCCGTCATGATCTCGATCGCACGCGGATGCTCGGCACCGAACACGACGCGGTCCGGGTGCATGAAATCGTCGATCGCCGAGCCTTCGCGCAGGAATTCCGGATTCGATGCGATCGTCGCGTCGATGCCGTCCGGCGCGCAGCGTTCGACGATCCGCTTGACGATCCGGTTGGTGCCGACCGGCACCGTCGACTTCGTGACGACGACCGCGAAGCCGGTCAGGTTCGACGCGATCTCGCGCGCGGCCGCCTCGACGTACCGCAGGTCCGCCTGGTCGGTGCCCGGCAGCGTCGGCGTGCCGACCGCGATGAATACCGCGTCGCGATCGCGCACGCTCGCCGCGAGGTCGCTGCTGAAGCGCAGCGTGCCGCGTTCGACGTTGCGGGCGACGACGGCGTCGAGGCCCGGTTCGTAGATCGGCATGCGGCCTTCGTTCAGCGCGTCGATCTTGCCGCGATCGTTGTCGATGCAGACGACGTCATGCCCGAGATCCGCAAAGCACGCGCCGCTGACCAGCCCGACGTAGCCCGTGCCGACGATGGCGATCCGTACCTTCATGGTGATTCCCCTGCGTGGCGTTCAAGGAAACTGGCTCAATTGCCGGATTCGAATTGCAGTGCTTTCTGAAACCACGCCGCGGCGTGTTCGACCATCGGTTCGATCGCGGTGAAACGCGGCCGCCAGCCGAGCACGAGCGCGGCTTTCGTGGCGTCGGCGTACAGCTCGGGCGGGTCGCCCGGGCGGCGCGCGGTCGTTACCGTCGGTACGCGCCGGCCCGTCACGGCTTCGACGGCGCGCAGGGCGTCGAGCACCGACGTTCCTTGGCCGGTGCCGAGATTCAGGGCGACGCTGTGGCCGCCGCCGCACAGATAGGCGGTCGCTTTCAGGTGCGCGTCGGCGAGGTCGCTAACATGCACGTAGTCGCGAATCGCCGAGCCGTCGGGCGTCGGGTAGTCGGTGCCCATCACCTGGAACGCAGGGCCGATTCCGAGTGCCGCGCGAATCGCGAGCGGCAGCGCGTGCGTTTCCGGTTCGTGGCATTCGCCGATCTCGCCGTCCGGGTCCGCGCCGGCCGCGTTGAAGTAGCGCAGCGCGACCCACTTCAGCCCATACGCGCGCTCGAAATCGGCGGCCATCCGTTCCATCGCGTACTTCGTGAAGCCGTACGGATTGATCGGGTGCTGCGGCATGCGCTCCGAGATCGGCAGCCCGTCCGGAACGCCGTAGGTCGCGCACGACGACGACATCACGATCCTGCCGATGCCCGCCGCGTGCATCGCGCTCAGCAGCGTGCAGGTGCCGGTGACGTTGACCGTGTAATAGCGGTCGGGCGCGAGCACCGAATCGCCGACGTAAGCGAGTGCGGCGAAATGGATCACGACGTCGGGCCGATGCGCGGCGAACGCCTTCGACAGCGCGTCGCGGTCGAGAATGTCGGCTGCGACGAGCGGCCCCCAGCGAACCGCGTCGCGATGGCCGGTCGACAGGTTGTCGTAGGCGACCGGTTCGTGTCCCGCTGCCGCGAGCGCCTTGCAGGTATGGCTGCCGATATAGCCCGCTCCGCCTGTCACGAGCACTTTCATGCCGTGGCCCCGGTCACGCGCAGCACCGGCTCGAGCCACAGTTCGCGGCTGAAATAGTCGACGGTCCGGCGCAGCCCTTCGTCGAGATCGATGGCCGGCCGCCAGCCCAGCTCGGCCGACGCGACCGAGATGTCGGGCTTGCGCTGATGCGGATCGTCGATCGGCAGCGGCCGGAACACGATCTCCGATGTCGAGCCCGTCATCGCGAGCACTTTCTCCGCGAGCTCGATCATCGTGAATTCGCCGGGGTTGCCGATGTTGACCGGCGTGCCGACGTTGCGCTCGGCGCTCATCAGGCAGAAGAAGCCGTCGATCAGGTCGCTGGCGAAGCAGAACGAGCGGGTCTGCCGGCCGTCGCCGTAGATCTCGAGCGGCGCGCCGTGGAGTGCGCCGACGATGAAGTTCGACACGACGCGGCCGTCGTGCGGCGACATCCGCGGGCCGTAGGTGTTGAAGATGCGCGCGACACGCACGTCGATGCCGTGCGTGCGGTAGTAGTCGTAGCACAGCGCCTCGGCCGCGCGCTTGCCTTCGTCGTAGCACGCGCGCGGGCCGATCGTGTTCACGTTGCCGCGATAGGTTTCCGTCTGCGGGTGCACGTCCGGGTCGCCGTAGATCTCGCTGGTCGACGCCTGGAACACGCGTGCGCCCGTCTTGCGCGCGAGCATGAGGCAGTGGTTCATGCCGAGCACGTTGGTCATCATCGTATGAACGGGATCGACCTGGTAGGTGGGCGGCGATGCCGCGCACGCGAGATTCCAGATCTCGTCCACCTGCAGTTGCGGCAGGCCGAGCGAGACGTCGCCCTTCACGAATTCGAAGCGGCCGGACGCCTTCAGGTCGGCGACGTTGAGCTTGCGCCCCGTCAGCAGGCTGTCGATGCACGTGACGGACGCGCCTTCCATGACCAGGCGTTCGCATACGTAGCTGCCGAGAAAGCCGGCGCCGCCCGTCACCAGGACGCGCTGACCGGCGCGCGTCTCGAGCGCGACCCGGTCATTCATGGCTTTCACCTTCGTCGAGCAGCTCGAGGAACCACACGTCGATTTGCTCGACGGCGGTGCGCACGCGTTCCATCCCGCCGCACGGGTAGCGCTTCGGCAAGCGCCGGCTCGCATGGGCCGAGGTCGACGAAGCGCCGCGACAGGCGCTCCGGTTTCGCTGACTACCCCGTTGATGCTTGAACGACGCGCACGCCGATCGACCGGTGGTGATCTTCATCGCCTTTTCCCCGATACGCTGATTGACGAGCAGGCCGCCGTCCGTGATCTTGTGCCTCGGCGTGCCGCTCGGTGAGAGCCGGAGATCAGGCAATCGGCATGCCATGAACGATGCCGTCGCGATGCGCACGGGAGCGGCGGCGCGATTGCCGCGCGATACGCGCGCTTCTGTTTCATGCATGTATCGTGGGGACAGAAAAGCGAGCGGGGAAATTGCCGGATCGATGCGAATCGATACGACGAAACGCACGATAAATCAGGCTTTTGCGGGAATGGCGCCGTCAAACAGGTGTTGAGTTTGAATGTTTCATCAATGAGAAAGGCGTGGATAAAGGATTAAAAGTGTTTCCTGAAGGTGCCGCGAATCGGGTGATTCGGTGCGTGAAAGGCGGGGCGAATGAAAGTGAAAAAAATGATGGGCGGCATGATGGGGCGCGATTTTTCATTTGTTTTAATTATTACGTCGTCACGAAAGTTTTCATTGTTACGGTCCATTTCGGCTCTCGAGCGGTGCGTGATCCTGTTGGTATTTTCACGGATGAATCAAATTCGTTTCGGTCGTCAGGAGAAATGCGTGTCGATGGCTCGCCGGAGGCTGCCGTATCGGGCTTTCGGTACGCGGTGTCGGGCGAATCGATTCTCGTTTGTGATGGCGCAGGAAGGGGGCGCACATGCCGCGCCCCCCCGGTTTGCAGGCGGAAATGCCCGCGCCGCCGGCCTTGCGCGGCAGCCCGGTTCTCAAGTTTGAAACACTCGTTCATCTGGCCGCCCGGTGCGGGCCTGCGGGCCGGATTCGTCCGTCTAATCCGGAGATTGCGTCGCGGCGCTTAACGATTGGAGCGGGTGTCAGACTGTTATTGCGATACATTCCTGAAACAAAAAATGCCGTTTCAGGTGCTGCGGGCCGCCGTGGCGGGCGTGTGCCGCGCGCAAGCTGCGGTGGAATATCGCGTGGCACGCTGCTTGCGGTATTGGACGCACCGGCGGGCGGCTGAAACGATGTAACAAAGCGGTGGGGCGGCCAACTCGTCAATAAGCAGTCGGGGAAACGGCGATGAAGACCATAAGCAGTAGCTTGATCGGTGCGTACTTTGCGCATCAATGGGGTAGTCGGAAAGGCCGGGGTGATGCTCGCGACGCTGTGCCAGCTTCGCGGGTTGCGCTGTCCCGGTTTCTTGCCCGCCGCGCGCGCCGCGCGCGCCGCGTGCTGGCGCGGTTGTCGCGCCGCACGGCAGTCGGGCGACAGCGGTACTCGCTCTCATTCAGTTCACCCGGATGGATCAGGCTGTTCGTGCCGGACAGCGTGATGCCGATTCGTCCTCGGCCATGCAGGGCCGCTCCGATCGTGCGTGGCCCATGCCGGCGCCGGCCGGATTAGATCGAACAGCCTGTCGGCCGGATTATCCGGAAGACGCTTCGTCGATAGCTCAGGGAGAACACACGCCACCCGGCTGCAATGCAGGCCCTTGTCGCCCGTGTAAAAGATGTATTTCAAGCGGCGCTGCAATTTGCGGTGGTTAATGTATTCGCGAATTTTCGATTCCGGAAACGGGATGTCGATTCATGACATGCCGTCCGGCGGGGTATCGAATATCGCAAGCCGGAAAGATGTGCGCATCGTTCCGGTTCATCAAGCAATGGTGTTTTCGATGCAAGGCCAATGTTCATAAAAATAATAGAAAACACCTACAAAAAAATTTGGATAAACAAAAATCTCGAAGCTAAGCTTCGTTTGGCCAAAATCGCAAAAAACTTGATTTAAAAGGCAATGAGATTTTATTGATTGGATAGTGATCCTTAATTTTTAGGATTGCTCAAGTCGGGAGGATCGATGGCGTGCGATCTTCCCGATTCACTCCGTCCACGCCGTTTTGGAGTCGACCATGAAGAAGCTTCTGATTGCAGCAGCAGTTCTGGCGGTTTCGGGTGCAGCGTTCGCAGGTAGCGGCACGGTGTCGAGCAGCAACTCGTCGAGCGGCGGTTCGACGATGGCTGGGGTCGCAGGGTTCGGTCATTTCTCCGCGACCGATTCCGGCTCGGCACTCGGTGCAGCCGGCGCACTGGCCGGCGGCCCGGGCAGCGGTTCGATCTCGTACACGAACCACACCCAAACGTCGACGGTTGGCGGCTTCGGCTTCGGTGGAGCACAAGCGACTGGCAGCAGCGGCGCGAATGCCGGTTCGATCGGCTGGACGTATCACCACTAAGCCGCGACGCGTAGCGTTCGTCATTGGCTGGCGGTACGGATGCCGGGTTTCGTCCGATGGGGGGCAGGCCCGGCTCCGCCACCGCCGAACTTCATCACAGCAAGGGATTGCTATGAAAGCCAACGTGATATTAGCGACAGCGCTCACCGTCTTGTCGTCGGCTGCCATGGCCGCGGGACTGTCCACGACCAACCAGACGCAATCCGTTGCGTCGGGTGTTTCCGGTTCGGTGCTGGTCGGGTCCGGCAGCTATACCAGCAACTCGACTTCGACGGCGGGTGCAAGCGCTGGCAGTACGGTGACACCTGCTGGTTCCGTCGGTACGGCATCCGCCTTCCACAACTCGACCTCGACGGCCAGTGGTTCAGGCTTGAACGGGGGCGCGTACGCGGCAGGCGGCGGTATCGGTGCCGCAGCCTCGAACGGTGGAAACAGCAAAACGAACGAGAACGCGAATGCGCTATCGGGAGGGGTGAGTGCCACGATCGTACTCGGTGCGAATCACTACACGGCTTCGAGCGCGAACGACCAGGGCTATGCCAACGCGGGTGCCGCTGGGCTGACCGGCAGTGGTGGGTCAGGCGCGATCACGGGTTCGAATCACTACAACTCGTCGACCGTGTGGAGTACAGGTCCGGCCGGCTCGCCGTCCGCGGCGGGCGGAAGCCAGGGCAGTTCAAGTGCGACCGGAAGCAGTCATTAGTCAGGTGTGGGGGGACCAGTTTCCCAGCGACGCTGGTCTCTTTGCCCCACATTGTTGTCACGTAAGGAGTTGGCATGAAGCAGAAACTGATTGCCGCCGCTCTGATGCTCGCGTCTCTGACGGCGTATGGCGCTGACCGTATTGCCGACGACGTGCAATCGAATTTGCAGACGTCAAACAAACCTGACCAGACAACCAAACCGTCAGAACAACAAACGCTTTCTTCGGGCAGTGCCATCGGCGGACCCGACGCCCAGCAGTGGCAGGGCATGTCGGCAGGCTCATGGTCCCAGCTGGGCAACGGCTGGAAACAGTTCGGGGAAGCAGGCAAAGCTGAAGGGAATCAGGGGAACTAGTACGGTTGCCTGGGTGGGAGGTCAAACCTCGTCCGGAGAGTGAAATGAACAGCAACAGGATCAAGGTGGCATGCGCTGCGATGTTCGCGATGACCACGATCGGCGCCCAGGCGCAAACCGCCGACTCGACTTCGAGCTCGCAGTCGTCGACCTCGTCGACGGCCATCAGCCAGGGCGGCGGCTCGAGCATGAACACGAACACCACGAGCTCGCGCGGCGGCAACGCCACCAGCTCCAGCGGGGTTCGCGGCAGCGGCAATTCGAGCGTGAACGTGAACGTGACGATGCCGTCCGGCACGAGTGGCGGTTCGAACGTGACGCCGCAGAGCGTCAGTTCGCTCCAGTCGTCAGGCGCACCCGGCACCAACCCGTACAACACCCAGACCTCGGAAAACGTCAATTACTCCGGGACGCAGACGATCAAGACGAACCCCTCGATCCAGGCGCCGGGGCTGACGACCACGCTGTCCGATACCTGCATGGGCTCGGTGAGCGTCGGCGTGTCGTTCCCGGGGTTCGGCGCGACGGGCGGCACGACGTTGGTCGACCAGGCCTGCGTGCGACGTCTCGATGCGCGTGAATTCCGCGCGATGGGCCTGACCGACGTGGCGCTCGCGCTGCTCTGCCAGAGCGACGCGAACCGGCGTGCGGTGGAAGCGACCGGGCACCTGTGCCCGGGCACGACCGCGCCGCTCGCCCGTTCGAACGTGGCGCCGAGCGTGGAAGCGACGGTCGCCGACGACGTGAAGTATCGCGATCCGATCGTGCGCGACCGCATGGGCTTGCCGCCGCTCGGCGCTGCCGCGCCGGCGCCGGCGCAGCCCCGTCCGGTGGCGACGAATTTTGTGCAGGCAGCACCCGTGTCGGTGCCGGTACCCGTGCCCGTGCCGTCGATGGCGCCGGTTGCCGCTGCGCCGGCTGTCGCAGCGCCGGCTGTCGCAGCTGCTGCGCCGGCAGTGGCAGCGCCTGCTGTTGCGGCCGCACCGGCCGTAGCAGCCCCCGCCGTTGCAGCCGCAGCGCCGGCCGTAGCCGCAGCACCCGCGGTAGCTGCCGCACCTGCAGCGTCGGTCATCCCGGCGGCTGCGATGGCGGCCGTGCCGGCTGCCGCCGTGATCGCCGCACCGGCAGTCGCGGACAAGGCATCGCAGGCGCCTGCCACACCGGTCGCCGACACGAAGGCACCCGAGCCCGTGCAGCCGGTCGCCGACAAGGCACCGGAACCCGCACCGGTGGTGGCCGACAAGGCGCCCGAACCCGCACCGGTGGTGGCCGACAAGGCACCGGAACCGGCACCGGCGGTCGCCGACAAGGCACCGGAACCGGCACCGGCGGTCGCCGACAAGGCACCGGAACCTGCACCGGCAGTTGCCGACAAGGCCCCCGAGCCTGTGCAGCCCGTCGCCGACAAGGCGCCGGAGCCGATGCCGGCCGCGACCGACAACGCAGCGCAGGCCGCTGCCGCGCCGGCTGCGGACCCGACGCCGGCGGCAGCCGTCGTCGCGGCGCCCGCGGCTGAAGCCGCGATGCCCGCGCCGGCAGCCGATGCGAAGGCCGCCGAGCCGGCGCCGGTCGCCGCGGAAGCGCCCGCACCGGAAGCCGCGCAGCCTGCCGTCGCTGCGGCGCCTGCCGACATGCCGGCCGCCGACGCGAAGGCGCCGGAAGCAGCGGCTGCGCAGCCCGCCGACATGCCGGCGTTGTCCGATCCGGCGCAAGCATTGCCGCCGGCTTCGGTCGACCAGCAGGCGGCCCCGGCTGCACCGGTCGTGCCGGCTCCGGCCGTCATCTCGACGAGCACGTCGTCGTAAGCACGCGGATCGGTTTCCCGTGTGACCGGAACACCGGCCGCACGGGAGACGTTCGAACCCGATGCCCGACGGTCGTTGCCTGTTTGACGGGTGTTGATCCCATCCCCGAGGTCAACACCTCTTTTTGCCTGACGAGGATGCAAGGAGGCCTCAATCATGAGGATCTTTTTGGTCGCTCTGTTGTTGTACAGCGCACAAGCCGCGGCGCAGTCGGTATTTCAGAACCCGGCGGTCTTCGTGATCCTGGGCGAGCAGACCGCCGCGAACGCCGTGAGCGTTCAGCAGGCGCTGTCGACGCTCGGTCGCGCCGACAACACGGCATGCGCGCCGATGATGATGATCGGCGATCCGCAGATGATCTACATGATGCCGGAGGAAGGTCACGCCCCGTCGTGGCAATCGCCGGTGTACGGCCGTGGCGCGCCGTTCGAAGCGCAGAAGGGGCCGATATCGACCGGCAAGACGATCGGCGCGATGCAGCATGCCGAGGACATGCAGACGCAGCCATGGAGCGACGGCAGCGCGATCACGCAGAAGATCGCCGGCGAGTCGACCGTGACGGCGGCGGAGCGGGTGAGCGGGTGGCAGCGCAACGGGCTCGGCTCGATCGAGACGGCCCCTGCGACGGAGGTGACGGTGAACGGCAAGACTTACCGCGCCTATCGTGACGACCTCAACCGTGCCGCGAAGCCGGTCGTCGAGCCGCAAATCTACACGCAGCGCGTCGTGTTCTGCCGATAACGAAACGTCAATCCGAGGACGGCCCGGCGCTGCGCCGCGGGACCACGATGTCCCGCCCCGCGCGATCCGGCAACGGCCGTTTCGACCACCTATCCAAGCGACGAGGCCATCGTGAACCATTGCTGCCAGATCAGGGTGTCGGGCCCGCAGGATCTCGAACGCGAGGCGGGACCGGCGCCGTTCGTTGCCGTCCGGCGCAACCATGTCGTACCGCCGCGGCCACTTGTCTACCTGTCGCAGCAGCACGATGCCGCGCTCGTCGACTGCCTCGCGTCGCGCGGCTGGGACGTGTGGCGCGCGAAAACCGTTGCGGACGCACTGAATCTCGTCAGGGTGAACCGCCCGCATGCGGGCATCGTCGATTTCGGCAGCTTCGCGTCGCTCGACGTCATGTCGTTCGAAACGCTGCTGCGCGATCCGCGCGTCGGCTGGGTCGCGCTCGCCGACCATGAGCGGCTGCGGGATCTCACCGTCGCGCGCCTGATTCGCCACTGCTGCTTCGACTACGTGCGCAATGCGAACGCCTATACGACGATCGGCTATCTGGTCGGCCATGCATACGGGATGCTGAAGCTCGCGGACGGCAGCCCGGACGCCGCTGCGGCGCCCCCCGGCGGCACGATGATCGGCTCGTGCAACGCCATGCGCCGGCTGTTCGCGACGATCCGCAAGGTCGCGAACACGGACGCCACCGTCTTCGTCGCCGGCGAATCCGGCACCGGCAAGGAGCTGACGGCGGCGGCGATCCACCAGCAGTCGTTGCGCGCCGACGCGCCCTTCGTCGCCGTGAACTGCGCGGCCATTCCGCCGACGCTGCTGCAGGCCGAGCTGTTCGGCCACGAGCGCGGCGCGTTCACGGGCGCGCACCAGCGCAAGATCGGCCGGATCGAGGCCGCGCACGGCGGCACGCTGTTTCTCGACGAAATCGGCGACATGCCGTTCGAGAGCCAGGCGAGCCTGCTGCGCTTCCTTCAGGAAGGCATGATCGAGCGGCTCGGCGGGCACGCGTCGATTCCGGTGGACGTGCGGATCGTGTCGGCGACCCACGTCGATCTCGAGGCCGCGATGCAGGCGGGGCGGTTCCGTGCCGACCTGTACTACCGCCTGTGCGTGCTGCGCATCGACGAGCCGCCGCTGCGCGTGCGCGGCCGCGACATCATGCTGCTCGCCGACCACGTGCTGCGGCGCTATCGCGGTGACAGTTCGCACCGGATTCGCGGCTTTATGCCGTGCGCGATCGAAGCGATCCACAACTACCCATGGCCCGGCAACGTGCGCGAGCTGATCAACCGGATCCGGTTCGCGGTCGTGATGACGAACGGCCCGATGATCTCGGCCGCGGATCTCGAACTGCACCCGTACACGTCGCGGCGGCCGCCGACGCTCGCGGAAGCGCGCCGGCAGGCCGAGCGGCACGCGATCGAGGAAACGCTGATGCGCCACCGCCACCAGCATGCGGACGTGGCGGCCGAGCTGGGCATCTCGCGCGCGACGCTGTACCGGCTGATGACCGCGCACGGGCTGCACGCCTGACGCGCGGCGGCAAACCGCCGCTCAAGACCGCGCGATGCCGGCCGTTAAGACAGTAAACGGCCCGTCCGGACCGCCGGTGCAGCCATGCTGCGCGCGGCCGGCACGCGGCGCATCACGCTTATCCGAGGTTACCGTGGCAGAGTGCAGTCACTGCGGCAGGACGTTCCTGGCCGGCGGGCGGTCGATCGACGGCCGCCGCTATTGCCGTGCGGCGTGCGCGCAAGCGCATCCGATCGTCATCGAGGCGGAACGGGTGCCCGATGCGAAAGTCTGGGAGTACGTGCACGACTGGCGTTACGGGCCATGCCCGATCTGCGGTCGCGACGACCAGCCGGTGGATGTCCATGCGTCGCATCGCGTCGTGTCGCTGCTGTTCGTCACGCGCTGGGCGACGCGACGCCATGTGTGCTGCCGGCGTTGCGGCCGCAGGAAGCAGGCGGTCGCGCTGCTGGCGTCGGCCGCGTTCGGCTGGTGGGGGGTGCCGTGGGGCCTCGTGCTGACGCCGATCCAGCTCGTGCGCAACGCGCTCGGGCTGGCCGCGCGCGACCCGGCGGTCGCGACGCAGCAGTTCGAACAGCTCGTGCGGCGCAAGCTGGCGGCGCGCCGGTTGCGGCGCGCACGGCAGGGCGCCGGCGCCTGAGCGCGCGGCCCGGCGCGCGGCGCGCGATCAGGCGGCCGGCCGCTCGAAGCCCGATGCGACCCAGCGCTCGGCGCTGGCCTTGTTGAGCTTGAACCCGGCCGACACCTTCGCTTCGGCCAGCAGCTCGCCATACGGATCGAATGCCTTGAGCTGCGCGTACGGCTCGAATTCGTCCGGCACGATGTCGAGCGTCACCGACACATCCTGGTCGTCCTCGCCCTGAACCGTCACTTCCTTGTGCAGCATCGCGCGCCGCTGCTGCTCGTGCCGCATCAGCACCTCGGTCGCGGTCTTCACGAGCGTGCGGAACGCGTTCGCGTCCATCGGCTTCGGGTTCTTCTTGTCGCGGCCCATGGTCCACGGCCCGACGAGCGCGGGCTCGGACTCGCCGTCCTTGATCATCTCGACGGCCCAGCCGTCGTCGTCTTCGTTCTTGATGATGCGGGCCGTCCAGCCGTTGTCGCGCCAGAGGCCGTCTTCGTGGATGGAGGTGTCGTCGGGTTGCAGGTCGGATTCGGTCATGGGGAAAGCGGGGGTACGGGCAGCCGGCAAACGGGCGGCGGCGCGCGGCCGGCATCGGCGCGTCGCTCGCCGCCGGTGGCCCGGCGCGGGATGCAAAGGCGTCGATTTTACCTGCTGGCCGGTCGCTTGGCCCGGATCGGCCGCCACGCTGGCCATTCGGGGGATGTCAGCGGCGACCGGCGCCTCGTGTCGGGCGTTCGAACCGGCGCAAATATCAAACTCGTATTACGTCTCCGGCGGCCGATCCCGATGCCGTCCGATATCCCGCCTGCGCGCAGCTTCATAGAATCGACATTCAGGCTAAAAATAGCCTGAATGTCCTTTCAACGCCAAATCGGCCGTGCGTGCCCCGTGTCGCGCGGCCGATGAATCACCTGGAACTGCGCATGAGGAAATTCAATGTTCGCGTCGTTTTCGCGTACGACTGGCCGTTGACGCTGGCCGGCATCGAGCAGGTCGCGGGCAGCGGCTGTGCGATCGAGATCGTCGCGGTGTACCGGAGCGTGGCCGAACTGGTCGCGTCGCTCGGCGGCGTCGACTGCGATGTCGTGCTGGTCGACTATGCGATCCGGGCAGACGAGCAGATGGACGGCCTCGCAATGTTCGACTGGCTGCGGCGCACGCGTCCGAACGTCGGGATCGTCGCGCTGGTCGCGAACGAGAATCCGCTGATCTTCGGGTCGATCCTCGCGATCGGCGGCGTGAGCATCGTCAGCAAGTTCGACGAGGTCGGCCATATCGTCACGGCCATTCATTCGAGCTACAGCGGCGGGCGTTACCTGTCGCCGCTCATCAGGCGCGCGGTCGATGCATTCGGCGAGCGCGGCGAGGCGCCCGTGAAGCTGTCGGCGCGCGAGATCGAGGTCATTCGCCTGTATCTGTCGGGGGTGCCGATCAAGACGATCGCGCAGCGTCTGAGCAAGGGCAAGCAGACGGTCAGCGCGCAGAAGATCAGTGCGATGAAGAAGCTTGGTGTGAGCAACGACGTCGAGTTGATCCAGCGTGCGGCGGGGTTGGGGCTTGGCACTGGCCTGACCGCGTCACGGCCCGGCCGCGCCGCGTGAGCACGCGTGCGCCGGGCGGCCGCCGTCAGGCCGGCAACGCAAACCGCGTCACCGCATCCCGCAACGCCTCGGCCTGATCGCGCAGCGAATGCGCGGCGGCCGCGGCTTCCTCGACGAGCGCCGCGTTCTGCTGCGTCACCTGGTCCATCTCGCCCACCGCGCGATTGACCTGCTCGATCCCGGCGCTCTGTTCGCGCGATGCATGGCTGATCTCGTCGAGGATCTCGTTCACGCGCCGCACCGACTGCACGATCTCGGCCATCGTCTCGCCTGCGTGCGTGACGAGCGCCGCGCCTTGCTCGACGGTCTCGTTCGACGACACGATCAGCGACTTGATCTCCTTCGCCGCCGTCGCCGAGCGTTGCGCGAGCGAGCGCACCTCGGCCGCGACCACCGCGAAGCCGCGACCCTGTTCGCCGGCACGCGCAGCCTCAACCGCCGCGTTCAGCGCGAGGATGTTGGTCTGGAACGCGATCCCGTCGATCACCCCGATGATGTCGCCGATCTTGTGCGAGCGGTCGGTGATCTCGTTCATCGTGCGCACGACGTCGTCGACCACCGCGCTGCCGCGCGTCGCCACCTGCGCGGCCTGATCGGCGAGCGACGCGGCCTGCGCGGCGCTGTCCGCGTTCTGCTTCACGTTCGCGGTCATCTGGTCCATGCTCGACGCGGTCTGTACGAGCGCGGCCGCCTGTTCCTCGGTGCGCTGCGACAGGTCCGTGTTGCCGGACGCGATCTCGCTCGCGCCGACGTTGATGTTCTCGGTGCCCATCCGCACGCGCGACACCATGTCGATCAGCCCGCCCTGCATCGTGTGCAGCGCATGCAGCAGGCTGCCGCGATCGTCCTGCTTCACGGTCACGCGCGCGGTCAGGTCGCCCTGCGCGATGCGCTGCGCGGCGTCGAGCGCCACCTCCAGCTCGCCGCCGAGGTTCGCGCGCACGCTCTTCAGCACCAGCACCATCACGGCGGTCGCGATCCCGCCGAGCACGGCCGTCATCGCGAGCCAGCGGCCGACGCTTTCGAGCACCGCCGAGCGGACGTCGTTCATGTACATGCCGGTCACGAGATACCAGTCCCATGGCGCGAAGCGCTGCACCGCGCTGGTTTTGTCCTGCGGCTTGTCGGCGCCCGGCTTCGGCCACAGATACTCGACGAAGCCCTTGCCGCCTTCCAGGTTGCCGGCCTTCACGATCTCGACGAACAGGTGCTTGCCGTTCGGATCGGTGAAATTCGACACGTCCTTGCCGTTGAGCTCGGACTTGATCGGATGCATCACGATCACCGGCTTCGAGTCGTTGATCGAGATGTAGCCGTCGGCGCCGTGGCGCATCGCGGCGATCGCCTCGATCGCCTTCTGCTTCGCTTCGGCTTCCGGCAGCGCGTTCTGCTGCGACAGCTTGTAGAAATGGTCGGTCACGCTCGCGGCCTGCGCGACCAGCGATGCGAGCTGTTCGCGGCGGTCCGTGATCATCGATGCGCGCGTCTGCCATGCGCCGAGTCCGGCGATCACAAGCAGGCCGAGCCAGAGGATGACGATCATCGAGGCGAGTTTCTGATTCAGGGAAAGGTTGCGCATGGTGTGTGGTCGGTCAGTCGTGGATGCTCCCCGGAACGGCGTGACGGGGTAAGTGTCTTGACGGCGTCCGACGGGCGTCACCGTAGACGGGTTATCCCTAGGAACCGGTACCGTGGACGCATCCCTCTAATCCCGACAAGGGTATCTATGCATATGCATAACGGGTGTCGCTATACTCACGGGGCAATGGCGTGTGCGCTGCGGGCCCGGCTCGGTGGCGCGGCGGCGAATGAAACCGAAAGGAGGCAACGATGCGAATTCTGGTGGTAGGGGCCGGCGCGGTCGGCGGGTATTTCGGCGGCCGGCTGGCCGCGGCGGGGCGCGATGTGACGTTCCTGGTGCGCGACGGCCGCGCGGCCGCGCTGGCGCGCGACGGGCTGCTGATCCGCAGCCCGCGCGGCGACCTGACGCTCGCGAACGTGCAGACCGTGCGCGCGGGCGATGCGGGTGCCGGCGTCGCGCCGTTCGACCTCGTGCTGCTGAGCTGCAAGGCATACAGCCTCGACGATGCAATTCAGTCGTTCGCGCCGTTCGTCGGCCCGCAGACGCTGATCCTGCCGATGCTCAACGGGATGCGTCATCTCGACGTGCTGCGCGACCGGTTCGGCGCCGCGCAGGTGCTCGGCGGGCTGTGCGTGATCGCGGCGACGCTCGATCGCGAGCAGCGCATCGTGCACCTCAACGACACGCACGGGGTCACCTTCGGCGAGCTCGCGGGCGGTGAATCGCCGCGCGTGCGCGCGGTGGCCGACGTGCTCGGCGGCGCGGGGTTCGATGCGACGCTCAGCGACAACGTGGTTGCGCGGATGTGGGAAAAATGGGTGTTCCTCGCGACGCTCGCCGCGAGCACGTCGCTGTTCCGCGGCTCGGTGGGCGACATTCTCGCCGCGCCGGACGGCCGCCGCCTGCTCGAGAGGATGCTCGGCGAATGCAGCGCGATTGCCGAGCACAATGGCCACCGGCCCGACCCGGCCGCCATCGAGCGGATGCAGCGGATGGTGCTGACGCCGTCGCCGCTGACCGCGTCGATGCTGCGCGACGTCGAGAACCATGCGCGTGTCGAAGCCGATCACGTGATCGGCGACCTGCTCGCGCGCCGCGACCCGCAGGCGGCCGATACGTTGTCGCTGCTGCGGATCGCGTACAACCACCTGAAGGCGTACGAAGTGCGGACGGCGCGCGAGCACGCGGCCGCGTAACCACCGGAGCTGGCGGCCGCCAGGCCGTTCCGCGCTGCACAAATTTGTCGTCCGGCGCCCTGTGCGGCCGGAATGCGCAAAAAAGTATCGGAAATCAGGCGTAAAGTTGGTGGAGCCGCGCGCGCGATCGACCTACATTGCTTCCCATGCGACCGGTCGCGTCGCCGTGTGAAATACGCGGCGCACGCGCGCAACGAACCGGCCAGCGAGATATGGGAATGGAGACGCCAACCATGATGCACCCCGATCTGGAAGTGGTCGACGTGCGACGCGACGAGTCGTTCAAGGTCTGGTCGCACGGCTATCCGTATCGCACGATCCGCTGGCACTTCCATCCCGAATTCGAACTGCACCTGATCGTCGCGACGCGCGGCAAGTATTTCGTCGGCGACCACATCGGCTCGTTCGGCCCCGGCCATCTCGTGCTGCTTGGCCCGAACCTGCCGCACAACTGGGTCAGCGACATGGCCGAAGGCGAAACCGTCGAGCGCCGCAATCTCGTGATCCAGTTCGACCCGGCGTTCGTGCGCCGTTGCATGGACGCGTTTCCCGAATGCCGCGACGCGCAGGCGCTGCTCGACGATGCGCGGCGCGGGGTTGGCTTCGATGCGGCGACCAGCGCCGCGATCGCGCCGCTGTTCGACGAACTGCTGGCCGCGCGCGGCATGCGCCGCATCGCGCTGTTCATGACGATCCTCGAACGGCTTTGCGGGGCGGCCGAACGCACGCTGCTCGCGAGCCCCGCGTACGACCAGGCCGACGTCACGCCCACGCGGCTCAGCCATGCGCTGTCCTACATCGGCAAGAACCTTGCGTCCGAGCTGCGGGAAGCCGATCTCGCGCAACTGACCGGGCAGAGCGTCAGCGCGTTCTCGCGCGCGTTCCACCGCCAGACGGGCATGCCGTTCGTGCAGTACGTGAATCGTCTGCGGATCGAGTCCGCGTGCCAGATGCTGCTCGCCGACGACGCGAACATCACCGATATCTGCTTCCAGGCCGGCTTCAACAACGTGTCGAACTTCAACCGCCAGTTCCGCGCGGTGAAGGGGATGGCGCCGTCCGAATTCCGCGCGCTGCAGCGCCTGAATGCGCGCAGCCGCGAGCTCGCGCTGCACGCGGCGCCCACCGGCAATCCGCTGCCGCCGCGTGTCGTCACGCCCGGCATCCCCGAGCTCGCGCCGCAGCCCGGATGATCGCGGGGCCGCGGCCCGCCTGGACTTTCCACACCGTTTCACCCAGCGCAATCGCGTCGCCCACGTCGCGAGGGGCGCGTTCAACCACGAAAAAGCCGCACACATAACCGGAGACACCGTCATGACGCATGCATCGCCCGCTTCATTCCCCCGTCGCGCCGCCCGTATGGCGGTGATTGCCGCGCTCGCCGTCGCGGCCTGGCTGCCCGCTGCCGCCGTGCAGGCCGCACCGCTGCGCATCGGCATGACGTTCCAGGAGCTGAACAACCCGTATTTCGTGACGATGCAGAAGGCGCTGAACGACGCCGCTGCGTCGATCGGCGCGCAGGTCGTCGTCACCGACGCGCATCACGACGTCAGCAAGCAGGTGAGCGACGTCGAGGACATGCTGCAGAAGAAGATCGACATCCTGCTCGTGAACCCGACCGATTCGACCGGCATCCAGTCGGCGATTACGCAGGCGAAGAAGGCCGGCGCGGTGGTGGTGGCCGTCGATGCGAACGCGAACGGCCCGGTCGATTCGTTCGTCGGCTCGAAGAACTACGACGCGGGCGTGATGTCGTGCGACTACCTCGCGAAGGCGATCGGCGGCAGCGGCGAGGTCGCCATTCTCGACGGCATCCCGGTCGTGCCGATTCTCGAACGCGTACGCGGCTGCAAGGCCGGGCTTGCGAAATACCCGAACGTGAAGCTGGTCGATACGCAGAACGGCAAGCAGGAGCGCGCGACCGCGCTGTCGGTCACGGAAAACATGATCTCCGCGCATCCGAACCTGAAGGGCATTTTCAGCGTGAACGACGGCGGCGCGATGGGCTCGCTCGCCGCGATCGAGAGCTCGGGCAAGGACATCAAGCTGACGAGCGTCGACGGCGCGCCCGAGGCGATCGCCGCGATCCAGAAGCCGAATTCGAAGTTCATCGAGACGACCGCGCAGTTCCCGGCCGACCAGGTGCGCATCGCGCTCGGCATCGCGATCGCGCGGAAGTGGGGCGCGACGGTGCCGAAGGCGATCCCCGTCGACGTGAAGGTGGTCGATCGCGGCAACGCGAAGGGCTTCAGCTGGTGAACGACGTGCGATGCGACGCGAAGGGCGTCGGCACGGCCGGCGCGCTTCGCACGGAGAAGCCGATGGACACGATACTCAGGCTCAGCCACATCACGAAAAGCTTTCCGGGCGTGAAGGCGCTGTCCGACATCGATCTGGAGATCGCGCGCGGCGAGATTCATGCGCTGCTCGGCGAGAACGGCGCGGGCAAGTCGACGTTGATGAAGATCCTGTGCGGCATTCACCAGCCGGATGCCGGCACGATCGAGATCGACGGCACCGCCCGCCATTTCGCGGACTATCACGATGCGGTCGCGGCAGGCGTCGGCATCGTGTTCCAGGAATTCAGCCTGATTCCGCACCTCGACGCCGTCGACAACCTGTTCCTCGGCCGCGAGCTGCGCAATCGCTGGGGCGCGCGCGACCGCAAGCGGATGCGTCACGCGGCGGCCGCGATCTTCGCGCGGCTCGGCGTGGCGATCGATCTCGATGCGCCGATCCGTGCACTGTCGGTCGCGCAACAGCAGTTCGTCGAAATCGGCAAGGCGCTGTCGCTCGACGCGCGCATCCTGATCCTCGACGAACCGACCGCCACGCTGACGCCGGCCGAGGCCGAGCACTTGTTCGCGATCATGCGCGAGCTGAAGCGGCAGGGCGTCGCGATGATCTTCATCTCGCATCACCTCGACGAGATTTTCGCGGTGTGCGACCGCATCACGGTGCTGCGCGACGGCCAGTACGTGGCGACGACCGACGTCGCACGCACGGACGTCGAGCAACTGGTACGGATGATGGTCGGCCGCCGGATCGAAAGCAGCTTTCCGCCGAAGCCGGCGCGTGCGGCCGATGCGCCGCGCGTGCTGGAGGTCAACGAACTGCAGATCGAACGCGGTGGCCCGGTGAACCGCTTCACGCTGCATGCCGGCGAGATCCTCGGCTTCGCGGGGCTGGTCGGCTCGGGCCGCACGGAAACCGCGCTCGCGGTGATCGGCGCGACGCGTGCGCATCGCAAGGACGTGCGCGTGCGCGGCGCGGCCGCGAAGCTCGCCGATCCGGCCGACGCGCTGCGCGCGGGCATCGGCATCCTGCCGGAGAGCCGCAAGACGGAAGGGCTCGTCACGTCGTTCTCGATCCGCGACAACATCTCGCTGAACAACCTCGGCAAGTACCGGTCGATGCGCTGGCTGATCGACCGGCGCGGCGAAGCGCGCACCACGCTCGACGTGATGCGGCGCGTCGGCGTGAAGGCGCCGTCGATCCATACCGAGGTCGCGACGTTGTCCGGCGGCAACCAGCAGAAGGTCGTGATCGCGCGCTGGCTGAACCATCACACGTCGGTGCTGATCTTCGACGAGCCGACGCGCGGCATCGACGTCGGCGCGAAAGCCGAAATCTACGGGCTGATGCGCGAACTCACCGCGCGCGGCTACGCCATCATCATGATCTCGTCCGAGTTGCCGGAAATCGTCGGCATGTGCGATCGCGTCGCCGTGTTCCGGCAGGGCCGCATCGAGGCGACGCTCGCAGGCGACGAGATCGATCCCGACACGGTCATGACCTATGCCACGGCCGGCACGCGAGGAGCGACCCATGAACCTGCCTGATTCTTCTTCCACGCCTTCCACGACGCTCGCGGCCACCGCCGGACACGGCGACGCACCGCCGCCACGCGCGAGGTGGGCGCAGCTGCGGCGCTCGACGCTGTTCTATCCGCTCGTCGGCCTGATCGTCGTGTGCATCGCGATGATGATCGCGAGCCCGAGCTTCCTGTCCGCCGCGAACCTGGAAAACGTGCTGCGCCAGGTGTCGATCAACGCGATCATCGCGGTCGGCATGACCTGCGTGATCCTGACCGGCGGGATCGACCTGTCGGTCGGTTCGGTGATGGCGCTGTCGGGCACGCTCGCGGCCGGGCTGATGGTCGCGGGCGTGAACGCGGTTGCGGCGCTCGCGATCGGCATCGCGGTCGGCTTCGGTTTCGGCTTCCTGAACGGTGTGTTCGTCGCGTTCGCGGGGATGCCGCCGATCATCGTCACGCTCGCGACGATGGGCATCGCGCGCGGCCTGGCATTGATCTACACGGGCGGCTACCCGATCGACGGCTTGCCCGACTGGGTTGCGTTCTTCGGCAGCGGCAAGGTGCTCGGCATCCAGGCGCCGGTGCTGATCATGCTGGTGGTCTATGCGATCGCGTGGCTGCTGCTCGACCGGATGCCGTTCGGCCGCTACGTGTATGCGATCGGCGGCAACGAGCAGGCGACGCGGCTCACCGGCGTGCGGGTCGCGCGCGTGAAGCTGATCGTCTACACGCTGGCCGGGCTCACGTCGGCGCTCGCCGCGATCGTGTTGACCGGGCGCCTGATGAGCGGTCAGCCGAACGCGGGCGTGGGCTTCGAGCTCGACGCAATCGCGGCCGTCGTGATGGGCGGCACGTCGATCTCGGGCGGGCGCGGCGCGATCCTTGGCACGCTGGTCGGTGCGCTGCTGCTCGGCGTGCTCAACAACGGGCTGAACATGATCGGCGTGAACCCGTATGTGCAGAACGTGATCAAGGGCGGAATCATCCTGCTCGCGATCTACATCAGCCGCGAACGGTCGCGGTAACGATTCATTCATCAGTTATACAGATCACCCACGAAAGAGACTATCCATGACGACACCCGAAGCCCAGCCGCGGATGACCGCGGTCGTCTGCCACGGCCCCGAGGACTATCGCGTCGAACAGGTCGCGAAGCCGCGCCCCGGCGCGAACGAGCTCGTGATCCGCATCGCCGCATGCGGAATCTGCGCGAGCGACTGCAAGTGCTACACGGGCGCGAAGATGTTCTGGGGCGGCCCGAACCCGTGGGTGAAGGTGCCCGTGATTCCCGGCCACGAATTCTTCGGCCACGTCGAAGCGCTCGGCGACGGCGCGGCCGAACATTTCGGCGTGGCGGTGGGCGACCGCGTGATCGCCGAGCAGATCGTGCCGTGCGGCAAGTGCCGCTATTGCAAGTCGGGCCAGTACTGGATGTGCGAAGTGCACAACATCTTCGGCTTCCAGCGCGAGGTGGCCGACGGCGGGATGGCCGAATACATGCGCATTCCGCCGACCGCGATCGTCCACAAGATTCCGCTCGGCGTATCGCTCGAGGATGCCGCGATCATCGAGCCGCTGTCGTGCGCGATCCATACGGTGAACCGCGGCGATGTCCAGCTCGACGACGTAGTCGTGATCGCGGGCGCGGGGCCGCTCGGGCTGATGATGACGCAGGTCGCTCACCTGAAGACGCCGAAGAAACTCGTCGTGATCGACCTGATCGACGAGCGGCTCGAACTCGCACGCGAGTACGGTGCGGACGTGACGATCAACCCGGCGCGCGACGACGCGCGCGAGATCGTCCGGTCGCTCACCGACGGCTACGGCTGCGACGTCTACATCGAGACGACCGGCGCGCCGGTTGGCGTGAGCCAGGGGCTCGACCTGATCCGCAAGCTCGGCCGCTTCGTCGAATTCAGCGTGTTCGGCGAGGATGCGACCGTCGACTGGTCGATCATCGGCGATCGCAAGGAGCTCGACGTACGCGGCGCGCACCTGGGGCCATACTGCTACCCGATCGCGATCGACCTGCTCGCGCGCGGGCTCGTCACGTCGAAAGGCATCGTCACGCACGATTTCGCGCTCGAGGACTGGGACGACGCGATCCGCGTCGCGAAATCGCCCGAATCGATCAAGGTGCTGCTGAAGCCGGCCCGCTGACGGCCGGCGTGCGCCTCACCGGAGACATCATGGAATACGTCATTGGCGTCGATATCGGCACGCAGAGCACCAAGGCGCTGCTCGTCGACCGGCATGGCACGATCGTCGCGCGGCGCTCGGCCGGCTACCAGCCCGATACGCCGCGCCCGCTGTGGGCCGAGCAATGGCCGCAGGTGTGGTTCGATGCGGTGCTCGCGTGCATCGCGGGCTGCGTGAGCGATGCGCGCGCGCAGGGCGTGCCGGCCGATGCGATTCGCGCGGTGTGCGTGGGCAGCCTGTACGGCGGCTCGGGCATTCCGGTCGACATCGACATGCGGCCGCTCCATCCGTGCCTGATCTGGATGGACCGGCGCGCGACCGCGGAAGTCGACTGGGTCAACGCGAACGTGAACGTCGAGCGGCTGCGCGTGATCACGGGCAACGGCGTCGACAGCTATTACGGCTTCACGAAGATGCTGTGGCTGCGCGACCAGCGGCCGGACGTGTGGGCGAACGTGCGCTATTTCCTGCCGCCGAACGCGTATGTGATCTACCTGCTGACCGGCGAGGTCGCGGTCGATCACAGTTCGGCCGGCAATATCGGCGGCGTGTACGACGTCGCGCGCCGCGAGTGGTCCGACGACGCGCTCGACATGCTCGGCATTCCGGCGACGATGATGCCCGAGCGGCTCGTCGAATCGACGGACATCGTCGGCGGGTTGTTGTCGCAATGGACGGAGCCTCTCGGGCTGCCGGCCGGCACGCCCGTCGTCGCCGGCGGCATCGATGCGGCCGTCGCGACCTTCGCGGCCGGCGCGACGCGCACGGGGCAGCATGTCGCGATGATCGGCACCAGCATGTGCTGGGGTTACGTGAGCCGGCACGTCGATGCGCGTCACGGGCTCGTCAGCATGCCGCACGTGTTCAACGGGCAGCGCGACCTGTACGTGTTCGGCGGCGCGATCACGGCTGGCGCGTCGGTCGCCTGGTTTCGCGACCAGTTCTGCCACGCGGAAATCGAAGCGGCACGCCTGCTGCCGCACGGCGATCCGCACGTGCTGCTCGAGGAAGCGGCCGAACGCGTGCCGCCGGGCGCCGACGGCGTGCTGTTCCTGCCGTACCTGATGGGCGAGCGCAGCCCCGTGTGGGACGCGAAGGCGAGCGGCGCGTTCGTCGGGCTGAGTCTCGCGCATACACGGGCGCACCTGTATCGCGCGGTGCTCGAAGGCGTCGCGTTCGCGTTGCGGCACAACATCGAGGCCGGCCGACGCGGCGCGGTGGCTTTGGATGACCGGCTGATCGTCGTCGGCGGGGCCGCGCATTCGGCGCTATGGATGCAGATCATCGCGGACGTGACGGGCTTCCCGGTGTGGACGATCGAGCAGGATGTCGAAGCCGCGATGGGGGCCGCCTTGCTCGCGGGCGTCGGGGCAGGGCTCGTATCACACGACGATGCGCAAGGCGGCTGGGTCACGCTCGTCGAGCGCGCGCGGCCGGATGCCGAACGCGCGAAAGCGTATGCGGCGCGCTTTGCGCTTTATACGGCGCTGTATCCGGCGCTCAAACCGATCATGCACGAGTTGCACACGCCATCATGAAGACACGATTCGATTTCGGCGGTTCGCGGGTGCTCGTCACGGGGGCGTCGAGCGGGATCGGGCGCGCGTGCGCGATCGCGCTGGCGCAGGCGGGCGCGCGGGTCGTCGCGGCCGGGCGCGATATGGCCGCGCTCGATGCGCTGGTCGGCGAGGCCGCGTGCGAGACGATGCGACTCGACGTCGGTGGCGACGAGCATGCGATCGATACCGCGCTCGCCGCGCACGATACATTCGACGGCCTCGTGAATTGCGCGGGGATTGCATCGCTCGAGTCGGCGCTCGAGGTGAGCGCCGCGCATTTCGATCGCGTGATGGCCGTCAATGCGCGCGGCGCGGCGCTCGTTGCCCGGGCCGTCGCCCGGAAGATGATTGCCCGCGACGCGCGTGGTGTCGCGCAGGCGCGGGGCAGCATCGTCAACGTGTCGAGCCAGGCCGCGCTCGTCGGTTTGCCCGCGCATTTGAGCTATTGCGCGTCGAAGGCGGCGATGGACGCGATCACGCGCGTGCTGTGCATCGAACTCGGGCCGCACGGCATTCGTGTGAACAGTGTGAACCCGACCGTCACGCTCACGCCGATGGCGCAGTTCGCGTGGAGCGAACCGGAAAAGCGGGCGCCGATGCTGGCCGCGATTCCGCTCGGGCGATTCGCGGAGCCGGACGAGGTTGTCGAACCGATCCTGTTCCTGCTGAGCGATGCGGCGTCGATGGTCAGCGGCGTGTCGCTGCCGATCGACGGCGGGTATACGGCGCGCTAGGCAGCATCATGCGGCTATGGCGCATGACGACGGGAACCGCGCGGAGAAGGGGGGGCGCCTTGCGGCTAGACCGGATCCTTGCTCGGCGGGCCGTCGGGTTGCTGCGGATTGTCGTGATGATGACCCGGCGACGGTGGCGACAACGGATCGTCTTCCGGGTCGCGGTTCGGGTCGGCCGGTGGCTCGGGCGTCGGGGTCGTGTGATCGGTCATGGAGAACTCGCGGAGTGCGTGACGGCGGTGGCGCGGCAGGGGCGCCTCGTCTCCGTTATAGCCAATCGGGTGCGCATTTGCAGCGGGATTGTGGCGGCGGGTGGTGTGTCGTCGGTGCAAGCCGCGGATGGGCGGGTTTCAGCAGGAGCCCGCTGGGCGCGGCGCTGGCGCTGCTTTGCACCGCGCGCGTGGTGCGATCCCGGTCAGCGCAAATCCGCCGGTGTATCGACGTCGCGCACGATGCCGGGGTCGTCGACGTCGAGCAGTTGCACCGGCGCGCTGGCGAACAGCGCGCGGGCGCCCGTGTCGCCGTCGAGCGCGGCGAGCGCATCGAAGTGGTGCGCGGCGAACCCGACCGGATGGCCGCGCACGCCGCGATGTGCGGGCGCGACGATCGACGCGTCGTCGGCGTCGAGCGCGCGCGTGACGGCTTCGTAGGTGGACGCCGCGATCCACGGCATGTCGCCGAGCGCGACGAGCCAGCCGTTCGCGTCGGGCGTCGCGCGCACCCCGGCCGCGAGGCTCGCGCCCATGCCGCGCACGGCGTCGGGCGCATAGACGACGTGGCAGCCGGCTTCGTTCAGCAGCATCGCGAGTTTTTCGGCACCGGGACGCACGACGGCGATCACGTCGGCCGTGGCCGCCGCGAGATGGCGGGCGGCCGCGATCGCCACCGGCGTGCCGTCGGGAAGCAGCGCGAGCAGCTTGCTGTGCAGGCCGCTCGGGTCGAAGCGCTGACCGAGGCCGCCCGCGAGGAGGACGCCGGTGGCGAGTGACGCATAGGACATCGGCGCGGGGGAGAGTGATGCAGGTGCTGCGATTGTGCGGGAGCGGGCAGGGATCGACAAGTGAGGATGTTACCGAGGCGGGCGCGTTTCGTCGGAAAGAATGTCAGCGTGAGGCTTCGTCGAGCATGTTTTCCTCGACGGGGCCGTAGATGGCGTGCGATTGATCGTGCATCGCGGCCCAATAGCGGTCGCCGAACGACCAATGCCACCATTCCGACGGGTAATTGGTGAGGCCGGCGCCCGCCAGCGCGGTGATCAGTACCTGACGGTTGCGGGCGGCTGCGCGGCTGATGAACGGGTTGTGCGTGTAGCACGCGCCGGACGATTCCTGGTCGGTGGCATCGAGTACGCAACCCATGTCGAGCTCGATGCCATCCGCCGAGATCAGCGTCAGGTCGACGGCCGCGCCCGTCGGGTGCGCGGCGACTTCCGGCGGTGCGACGTAGTGGCTCGTCAGTGTGACCAGGGTGTCTTCGTCCGGCAACGGATTCAGCGTCCGCCGCAGATGCGCGAGATGCCCGGTGAAGTAGTGGCGCTGCAGGGCCAGCGGGCGATAGCCTTCCTTGACGTACAGGCGCAGGCCGGCGGGCAGCGTATGCGCGGCGGCGATCAGCCGGTCCGCCACGCCACGACGCACTTTCAGGAAATGCGGGCTCTTGTTTGAGACGTCGTCGGGGCTGGGAGCAACGGCGATACGCTCATGGAAACCTGCGAGATCGACAAACCCTTCGTGCGACTCCAGCAGGGTAATGGACCGGACAACGGGATCGGAGAGCGAAATCACGATAGTGGACGAAGTGGCGCAATGACGGTTGCGGGCCACGTCCGGCCGGCAGCAGGAAGCGCGGTTGCGCGAGGCCGGGTGCTCGTGGGTGATTTGGTCAGACGAATCGCCAATATGCCAGAGTCCGGCGGAGGATGTGTCGCGGTTTCCGCTGCGGGGGCGTGAGCCTCTTATCCTCGCGTATCGATGGTCGTGCCCGCGTGGACGCCGTCGTTTCGCGTGTCGTGTGGCGGCGCCTCCCAACCGCTTTCCTCGATTGGATCGACGGGACCGTCGTAGCGCACGACCGAGCCGCGCAATACGTCCAGCGGCTGCCTTGCATATCGTTGGTTATGCATCCGCCCACTTCCTCAACAGGTTGTGATAAATCCCCGTCAATGAAATGACCATCGGATCCTTCGCGCCTTTCTCCGCGGAAAGCGCCTGAATTTGCGTATCGAGCTGGAACAGCAGCGTGCGGTCGCCGTCGTCGCGCACCATGCTCTGGATCCAGAAGAACGACGCGACGCGCGCGCCGCGCGTCACGGGCGTGACGTGATGCAGGCTCGACGCCGGATACAGCACGAGGTCGCCCGCCGGCAGCTTTGCACGATGGGTGCCGTACGTATCCTCGACACACAGCTCGCCGCCGTCGTACGCATCGGGTTCTTCGAGAAACAGCGTCGCCGACAGGTCGCTGCGCACGCGGAAATCCGTGCCGCGCAGCAGCCGGATCGCGTTGTCGACGTGCGTGCCGAACGTCTCGCCGCCTTCGTAGCGATTGAACAGCGGCGGAAACACCTTGAGCGGCAGCGCCGCCGAGAAGAACAGCGGATGGCGTGCGAGCGCGTCCTGGATCGCGTCGCCCACCGCGCGTGCGGCCGGCGCGCCTTCCGGCAATTGCCGGTTGCGTTTCGCGAGCGCCGACTGCGTGCCGGACGTCGCATTGCCGTCGACCCATTCGGCCGCATCGAGCCGTTCGCGACATTGCGCGACCTGCGCTTTCGTCAGTACGCCGGGGATGTGAAGCATCATGATGCGGTGTCCATACAGTGTGGCTGAGGCTGTGGCGGTGTTTGCAATTCCAGCGCGGCCGCACGAAATGCGTCGATCGACGACGACGCGAGATACGCGCGCATCTTCGCGACGAACGCGGGGGTAGCAGAGGCCGGCACGCGTGCAAGCCACGCGAGCGCTTCGTCGACGCGCCCGCGCTCGGCAAGCAGCCGCGCAAGGTTGAACTGGCCGCGGAAGTCGCCGGCCACGGCGGCGCGTCGATAGTGGTCGAACGCGGCGTCGCGGTCGACCGGTACGACCCAGCCGTCCTCGTAAAAGCCGCCGATCAGGTTGATCGATTTCGCATGGCCGAGCGCGGCCGCGCGCTGGAACCAGTCGAGCGCCTCGGCGCGATTCTCGTCGACGCCGTTACCGAGCGCGAGCGCCGTCGCGTAGTTGTACATGCCCCAGTCGAGCCCCGCCTGCGCGGCGAGCCGGTACCAGTACACGGCGACCGGCGCGCATGCGGCCGTGCCCCAGCCGAACTCATAGCAGCGGCCGAGCATGTTCATCGCCATCGCGTGGCCGGCGCGCGCCGCGTGCCGGAACCAGTTGAACGCGGCCGCCGGATCGCGCGCGACGCCATGTCCGTCGAGCAGGTATTGCCCGTAGACGGCCTGTGCATCGACGATGCCGTTGTCGGCCGCCGCCGCGACCCACGCGGCGGCGCGCTCGGCCGGCCCGGCCAGGATGTCGGCGAACTCACGCGGCGATACCGACGCGAGCGCCTTCAGCGACACGGCCTCCATCGATCAGTAGCGCGCGTTCAGCGTGACGAACGCCGAGCGGCCCGGTGCGATCGACGCGTAGTGCGCCGGATACGCCTGGTCGAAGTAGGTGCGGTTGAACAGGTTGTTCACGTTCAGCTGCAGGTCGAGCTTCTTGTTGATGCGGTACTGCGCCATCGCATCGAAGCGCCAGTACGACGGCACCGCGTGCTGGTTCGCGGGATCGCCGAACACCTGCGACATGTAGAACGCGCCGCCGCCGACGGTGAACTTCGGCGTCACGTCGTAGTTCGACCACATCGTGAAGCTGTGCTTCGGCGTGTTCGGGAACCGGTTGCCGTTGTTCGCCGTGTCCTTGCCGTTGTCGCGCAGTTCGCTCTTCATGTACGTATAGCCGCCGAACAGCTGCCACTGCTTCGTGATCTGGCCCGCGACGCCGAGTTCGAGACCCTGCACGCGCTTGTTGCCGACCATCGCGTACTGGTTGTTCGGCAGCGTCACGCGCGCATTCGTCGTATCGATCTGGAACAGCGCGGCGGTCAGCGCGAGCTTGTCGTTCAGCACGTTCCACTTCGTGCCGAGCTCGATGCTGCGGTTCTTTTCCGGCGCCAGCTGATCGGCGTTCGAGCCGACGCCGCCGCGGCCCGGCGTGAGCGACTGCGTTTCGCTGCCTTCGCCGAGCATCATGCCGGCCGGCGTCGACGACGTCGCGTACGACGCATAGATGCTGCCGTTCTGCGCCGGCTTGAACACGAGGCCGGCCTGCCAGTTCACGAGGGTGTCGTCACGCGTGGTGGTCTTGCCGCCGTTGGCCTTGGTGTCGGTGAAGCGGGTCGAGTAGTCGTCGATGCGCACGCCGCCGTTGACCTGCCAGCGGGGCGTGATCTCGATCGTGTCGAAGCCGTAGATCGACTTCGTCACGGTGCGGGCATGCGCATAGTCGTTGTTGCGCGTGATCGAGCCGGCCCACGGGTCGTTCGGGTTCGGCGACCACAGGCTCGTGCAGTTGTAGCCCGACGCCGCGCCGACGCCGTTCTGGCAGATCTTGCCGTTCGCGGCGGCGACGTTGTACGTGTCGCGCTTGCCCCATTCGCGCGACAGCTCGATGCCGGTCGTGAAGCTGTGCTTGAACGGGCCGGTGCGGAATTCGCCGAACAGCTCGGTCTGGTTCGCGATGCTGTTGATCGCGCTGTTGCGGGTGTTCGCGCGCCGCCAGACCTTGCCGTTGACCACGTTGCCCTGGCTGTCGTCGGGCTGCGTCCAGATGTAGTCCTGCGTCGATTCCGTATAGCGCGTGGTGTTGCGGATCGTCAGCGACGACGTGAGGTCGTGCTCGATCTTCAGCGTGCTGATGTCCGACGTCGTCTTGCGGAAATCGCGGTTGGTCAGGCCGTAGAAGTTGTGGCGGTCGACGGGCGCCGGGCCGTCGGTGGCGACGCCTTTCGGGAGGTTGAAGCCGTAGTAGTACGGGATGCCGCCGTCGGGCAGGTCGTCCGTCTGCAGGTGGTAATAGCTCGCGACGACGCGCGTCGACGTGCCGAGGCCGAACGCGATCGACGGTGCGACGCCCCAGCGCTCGTTGTTCACCGCGTCGCGGCCGGCGACGTCGTTGTTGTGGCTCATCAGGTTCAGGCGGAACGCGGCGTGGTCGGCGAACTGCCAGTTGCCGTCGGCCGTGAAGCGGCGATAGCGGTCGGTGCCGAGGCCCGCGCTCGCGGCGGCGGTGGTGCCGAGGTGCGGGGCCTTCGTGATCAGGTTGATGCTGCCGCCCGCGCCGCCGCGGCCGCCGTACGCACCGTCGGATCCCTTGGTGATCTCGATGCGCTCGGTGTTGAAGATCTCGCGCGTCGTCGCGCCGGTGTCGCGCATGCCGTCGACGAACATGCTGCCCTGCGTGTCGTAGCCGCGGATGAACGGGCGATCGCCGAGCGGGTTGCCGCCTTCGCCGGCGCCGAACGTGATGCCGGGCACGGTGCGCAGCGCTTCGGTCAGCGTCGACGCGCCGCTGTTCTGGATCAGCTCCTGCGGGATCACGGTGACGGATTTCGGCGTGTCGACGAGCGGCGCGGTGAATTTCGCGGAAGCGGAGAAGTCGGCCTTGTAGCTGTGCTCGGCCTTGCCCTGGACCTCGATCGGCGCGAGATGGCCTTCGGCGCCGGCCGGGGCGGGCGGCGGCGTGCCGTCCGTCGCGAAGGCCGGGCTTGCGGCGAGTACGCTGCACAGGGTGGTGAATTTACCGAGCTTCAGCTCGTCGGAACGTGACTTCATGGTGCGCTTCGACCTCGCGGTGTGGCCCCGGAGGCGGTGCGCTACGGAAGTGTGCATGCCGCCGGGAATTATTACGATTTGTTTTCAGGCGGCATTCTATGTAATTTTTTATTGAATGAGAAGCGTTCTTGTTAGCGTCAGTAAGGGAAGTGTCAACTAATGTGACGGGGTGGCGGTGGGGGCGCACGGGGCAGTGTTGATGGCCGAAAGGCCAGCTGTGGCGGGCGTGTCTGGCGGGGTAGAGTGGTTCTGTCGCGGATCGCCCGCCATGACATCAAGGTGCTAATATGACTGCATTGAAAGCAAATGTAGTGAGGTGCATCATGCCTGTGATTACGGTTCGAAACCTGCCCGATGAAGTGCACCGTGCGCTTCGGATTCGTGCGGCCCAGCATGGGCGCAGCACCGAAGCCGAGGTGCGGGACATCCTCGAGCAGGCCGTTCTTCCGGGAGGCCGGCTCAAGCTGGGGACGCTGCTGGCGGAAATCGGACGGGAGGCGGGCGGTGTCGATTTCGACGCGCAGCGCGACAAGACGCTAACCGACCCGATGAGCTTCGAATGATCCTTGTTGATACGAACGTGATGTCCGAGCCGTTGCGGCGCGAGCCGAGCGCGGCCGTGATCGAGTGGCTCGATGCCCAGAACGTCGAAACGCTGTTTCTGGCTGCGATCAGTCTCGCCGAAATGCGCTTCGGCGTGGCGGCGTTGCCGGAAGGTCGCAGGCGCGACTGGCTTCATCAAAGCATCGAGCAGCGTGTCGTGCCGCTGTTTCGCGGTCGGATCCTGCCGTTCGACGAGGTGGCGACGAAAGCCTATGCCGGCATCCGCGCGCGGGCCCGTGCCGCGGGCACCGCGATCGCGCCCGCCGACTGCTTCATCGCCGCGACGGCCGAGGCGAACGGATTGATCATTGCGACGCGCGACGTCGCGCCATTCGAGGCGGTTGGCCTGCGGGTAATCGATCCGTGGGCGTCCTAGGCGCTGATTGCTCATCTGTTCACCGCGCAAAGAATAAAGCGCGCCGGGCTGCCCGGCGCGCTTTCCGTTGAACGTAGGGGCGCCTGACTGGCTTGCCCCCCGCAGTTCCTTCTCAATCGACCCCGTGAAACACCGCATCCTCCGGCCCGAGATAGGCCGGCGGGCGCCACGTCGCGTCGCGCATCGAATGCTGGACGAGGTTCTCGACGCCGAGCAGCACCGCGAAGATCGCCATCCGCACCGGAATGCCGTTGTCGGTCTGGCGGAAGATCGCGAGGCGCGGGTCGCGGTTCAGGTCGACCGACAGGTCGTTCGCGCCGGGCCGGCTGTCGCGCGGCAGCGGGTGCATGATCAACGTGTCCGGCTTGCACACCGAATCGACGAGCGCCTGGTTGATCTGGAAATCCGGCGTGTAGCCTTCGAACGACTCGTCGGTGAAGCGCTCCTTCTGGATCCGCGTTGCATAGACGACGTCCGCGCCGCGCAGCCCGGCTGCGAGATCGGTCGTCTGCTCGATCACATGGCCGTTCGTCGCGATCTGGTCGACGATGTAGGCCGGCATCTCGAGCGTCGGCGGCGACACGAGCGTGAACTTGAGCCCGCGGTACAGCGCGAGCAGCTTGACGAGCGAGTGCACGGTGCGGCCGTACTTGAGGTCGCCGACCAGCGCGATGTGCGCGCCGTCGACGATCTTGCCGAGTCGCGAGAACTCGCGCTGGATGGTATAGAGATCGAGCAGCGCCTGGCTCGGGTGCTCGCCGGGGCCGTCGCCGCCGTTGATCACGGGCAGGTTGGTCGCGCGCGCGAACTCGGCCACCGAGCCTTTCTCCGGATGGCGGATCACGAGCGCGTCGACATAGCCGGCCATCACGCGGCTCGTGTCGTAGATCGATTCGCCCTTGGCCATCGACGAGAACGTGAAGCCCGTCGTGTCGCACACCGAACCGCCGAGCCGGCAGAAGGCGGCGCCGAACGACACGCGCGTACGCGTGCTGGCCTCGAAGAACAGGTTGCCGAGCACCGCGCCTTCCAGCACGCGCGAAATCTTGTGGCGGCGCGCGATGGGCTGCATCACGTCGGCCACGCGAAACAGCGCCTCGACCGATTCCCGCGAGAACTGGTCGACCGACAGCAGTTGCGGCTTTCCCTCGAAAAAGAACTGCTTGGCCAGCCCCTGATTATCTACGCTTTGCGTATAGTTGCCGCCTTCCGGTACCGAGCGCTCGACGATTTCCGACACGAAGCGTTCGACGATCTCGGGCATCCCGCGCGATTCCTGCGAATCGTCGGGCAGAAGCCAGGTATCCAGCGCGCGCCGGCTCACACCGATGCGGCTGGCGAACGCTTCGCGCGTCATGTTGAGGCGGCGCATGGCGTCGCGGAGGAAGGCTTGCTGGGGGACGGTCATCGGCGGCTCCTGACGAGAAATATACGCGGTGCGTATATTAGTTCCTGGCGTGTTGAAGTCAAGGAAAATCTGCGCGAACCGGCTGTGTGGCCCATGTGACAGGCGGCGGGTTCGGACTGGCGCGCGGCGGCCGTCTCCGTATAATCAGGTCAGGCCCCGTGCCCGGCATCTTGCCGGGCGCGACGCCGCACACGTTTCGCCCGTCGGGCTTGTTGATTCCAAGGAGAATGAGAATGACGCGTACGATTGCTGCAATGCTGCTGGTGGTGACCGCCGCGCTCGCCGGTTGCAACACGGTCGCCGGTGTGGGGCAGGACATTTCGAAGGGTGGCCAGGCGATCAGCGATTCGGCTGAAAAGGCCAAGTAAGCCGACCGGTTCCGGAATGCAGAAGGCGCCGGGCCGTCCCGCGATTGCGGGGCGGCCCGGCGCCTTTTTTCTTGCGGCCGGTGCTCGATGCCGGTGGCGTCAGGCGTGCTCGACGAACGCGTAACGGCCTTCGACCTTGCGCGGCGTGAACCAGCCGTAGTCGGGGAACAGGCGGTTGCGGACGAACCAGACATAGCCCACCAGCAGGATCGTGATCGCGAGGCTCGGTAGCGCGGTCGACGGATCGCGTCCGAGCGCGGCGATGGTCTTCGGCACCTGCAGCAGCGACAGCAGGATGAACGCGTGGTACGCGCCGACACGATTGGTTGCAAAGCCCCAGATGAACAGCAGCGACAGTGGCACGGTCAGCGCGAGGAACACCAGCACGAGGCCGTTGCCGGCGCCGGTGGCGAAGAAGTAGTACGCGAGCATGAGGCTGATCGCGAGTTGGGCGACGCCGAGCGCGACCAGGATCCGGATGTGCAGCCTGTTCTGGCGGCAGCGTTCGGGATCGGGGTGCGACGCGATCAGGTGCGCAAGCACACGATCCTTGAGTCCTTGTCCGGACAGTTCGGCCAATGCGTCGGCCTTCCTCGTTCCCGCGGACAGCAGCACCGCGATTCTTGTTTTGGCTTCCTTCCTGTTCATTGCGTGGCGGATTGTTGTTCGATGGTTGTCAAAGGTCCCGGCCACGCGAATATTGCATCTTGCGGGGTGGTGCGCAACGGTTTTGCGGTGCGCGGACACATTCCTACAGTTGTCGGCCGCACGGGGGAAACGCGAGGATCGACCGGTTGTATGGCGGGGCCGAGCCGCCGCCGTTTCCGCAACGGCACAACGGCGCGAGGAGCGCGAGTCAGTCGGTGGCTGTTTGCGCGGCGGGCGCGGGGCGGGACGGTCGATCCGGATTTGCCGGGTGCGTATCGCGTGCTTCGGCTGGCGGTTCGCGTCGCCGCGTCGCGCCGACGACCATGCCGGCGATGACGAGCGCGATACCCGCGATACGCGTGCCGCTGAGCGTTTCGCCGAATAGCGCGACCGCGAACAGCACGGCCGAGACCGGCGCGACCGCCGTGAACAGCGCGGCCTCGGTTCCGCTCGTGCGCGCCGAGCCCGCATACCAGCACAGATAGCCGAGCACGGTCGGCACCAGCGCGTAGTAGGCGATCGCCGACACCGCGTCGACCGTCCAGCCGGTCGCCACCGCGTGCCATTCGAACGCGGCGGGCACGAGGGCGAGGACGAAGCCAAGGCCGGACATCGCGGTGGACAGCGCCAGCGGCGGCAACGGTGCGGCCAGCCGCCGGTTGAGGAGGATGAATACGGCTTCGCAGGCGACGGCGGCCAGCACCAGCGCATCGCCGGCGAGTGTGCGGAGCGACGGCAGGGCCTGGCCGGGCGCGAACGTGACGAACAGCACGCCGGCCGTTGCGAGCGCGGCGGCCACCCAGTCGCGCGGCGTCTGCCGCTCGCGCAGCACGACGGCCGCAATCAGCGTCGACATCGCGGGCAGCGTGCCGAGCATCACGCCCGCGTCGAGCGGCGACGACAGCTTCGTGCCGCAGATCAGCAGCACCGTATAACCGACACCGCCCGCCGCCGCCTGGATGACGAGCAGCACGGCGTCGCGCGTGGAGAGGCGTGGCCAGCGCATGCGCTGCGCGCGCATCAGCGCGAACAGCAGCGGTGTCGCGATCAGGAAGCGCAGCGCGGTGGCCGCGAACGGCGGCAGGCCGCCGGCCGCGAGACGGCTCGCGATGACGGTGCTGCCGACGCCCGCCATGGCGGCGGCGAGATAGAGATAGCCGATCAGTCGTGTCTTCATGCGCCGCATCGTCGCGTACGGCGGCCGTGCACGTCTTGAACGAAATTGCAGCGTGCGCGGGCGTGTCGAATACGGAGCGCGCGATTCGGCATGCTCGGATGACCGGGGCGGGCGACAGTCACCGCGAGCAGCGCATGGCGCGGCGTGCCGTCGCAGCAGTCGACGTGGTCGCAGCCTTCGAGGTCGGTATGTTCGGCGACGGGCCCCGCAGGATGGCAGCGGCGTCAAGCGGCCTGCGTGAACCGCCCCGGCGTGATCCCGAACTGGCGCGCGAACGCACGCGTCAAATGGCTTTGATCGGCAAAGCCGGCTTCGGCCGCGGCATCGGCGATCGGCAAGCCGCTGGCCAGCAGCGCGCGCGCCAGCCGCGCACGCGACTGGATCAGGTACGCGTGCGGTGTGATGCCGAGTTCGCGGGCAAACCCGCGCAGCAGCTGGAAGCGGCTGACGCCGCTCAGGTCGGCCAGCTCGGCGAGCGAAACGGGCGCGGCCGGCGCCGCGTCGAGCCGTTCCCTGGCGAGGCGGATCGCCGGTGCGACGCCCGCCGCCGGCAGCGGGCGGTTCGCGTGCCGGGCGAGCAGCCCGGCGACGAGCATCACGAGCGCCTCGTCGCGGGCGAGCGGCTGGGATTCTCCCGCGACGATACGTGCATGCAGCTGGCCGACGGCGGCCGCGAGCCGCGCGTCGCGTACCGCCGGATGCGCCAGTTCGATGCCGCCGAGGCCTTCTTCCGCCGCCACGCCAGCAACCAGCGCGGGTGTGAGGTACAGCATTCGCCAGCGCCGGCCCGTGCCGGCCTCGATCGGCGAGCCGTCGTGCATCTCGCCCGGGTTGACCATGATCGCGTCGCCGGCCAGTGCGTCGACCTGCCCGCGGCCGCTCCACGACCGGTGCGCGCCGCTGACGATCACGCCGACCCCGAATTCGTCGTGCGCGTGGCGCGGAAATGCACGGTCGGATTCAAGGCTGATTGCCTCGATGCCTTCGTCGGTCCGTCGGTAATGAGTGACGCGGTGCATGTGCGCTCCTCGCGCCGGGCGCGGCGCGGATGTCGTGCACTTTAGCGCGTTCCGGCGCCGTGCGCCCTTCATCCTTTTGGCCGATACCGCGCGGCGCGCGCAGCCCGCACCATGTGCACATGAGCAGCGTACACGGCCCGCCGGGCCTGAAGCTGCGCGGGAGACGGCAAGTGGAACGACAGGATCCGGTATTCATTCAGGTTGGCGCGCTCGCGGACGGCTTCGCGCCGGAAGCGAACATCCTCGCATCCGTCGACGCGCTCGCCGGGCGGACGCTTGCGCTCGGCGACGCATCGGGCACGTGGCGCGTCTATATGTTCGAGCCCGGCGCACTGCAGTGGCGTGATGCGGCGACCGACACGGGCGGCCGCGAGCCGTGCCGCGTGACGCGGCTGCGCGACGGGCTGTACTTCGTCGACTACATCGATTCGGCCGCCCGCGCGACGTCGGTCAGTCTCGTGATCGATCTCGACAACGGCGTATGGACGTCGGTCGTCGGCGCGCTGCCGACCGAGGCCGACACGCGCATCGACGCGTTCACACGGGTTGCGCGCGGGCTGCCGCTGACGGGCGTCGAGGCCGAGTTCCGGCACGGCACGCTCGGCGGTCACACGCAGCCGGGGCCGTTGCACGGGCCCACGCGCGAGCTGATCGGCAAGCGGACGATGTATCGCTACAGCCCGACCGAATGCTACGAGCACATCTACCTGAACGAGAATTTCTACGCGTGGCAGTGCCTGCAGGGGGTCGAAGGCGGGCTGGCCGATGTCGACCGCTGCCATTACTTCAGGATTGCAGACGCGCTGTATCTGTTCGTGTGGCGCGAAAAGGTGGTGCCGACGCTCGGCGTCGTGCTGATCGACCTCGCGCAGCGCAAGACCGACGGCAAGATCTTCGGCTACCAGGGCGGCGATTTCGGCACGCTGTCGAACTTCCCCGTCGGCGCGCACGCGCAGGTGCTCAACGAAACCGTGCATCCGCTCGGCGGCGAGGCGCAGCGATGAATGCCGTGCCGGGCAGCGGCCGCCTGCGGGCGGATTTCAGCGGGCGCGTCGTGCTCGTCACGGGCGCCGCGCAGGGGATCGGCGCGGCGATCGCACGCCGATTCGCGGAATCCGACGCGTTCGTCGCGCTTGCCGACCTGAACGGCGAGGCGGCCGCCGCGCAGGCCGATGCGCTCGCGAGCACGGGCGGCGAGGCGCGCGCCTATCGGGTGGATGCCGCCAGCCGCGACGAACTGGGCGCACTGGTCGCGGCGGTCGAGCGCGACGGTGGCCGGCTCGATGTGGTCGTCCACAATGCCGCGTATTTTCCGCTGACGCCGTTCACGCAGATCGACGAGCCGACGCTCGACCGGACGCTGTCGGTCAACCTGTCGGCGCTGTTCTGGCTCGCGCAGGCTGCGTTGCCGGCATTCGAGCGCGCGGGAGCGGGGCGGCTGCTCGTCACGTCGTCGGTGACGGGGCCGCGCGTCGTGTACCCGGGGCTCGCGCATTACGCGGCGTCGAAGGCCGGCGTGAACGGCTTCATTCGTGCGGCCGCGCTGGAGCTCGCGCGCCGCAACGTGACGGTGAACGGCGTCGAGCCGGGCATGATTCGCACGCCGGCGGCCGGCAATCTCGGCGACGCGTCGGTCGCGGCGCAGATCGCGCGTGACATTCCGCTCGCGCGGATGGGCGAACCGGAAGATATCGCGAACGCGATGCTGTTTCTCGCGTCGGCGGATGCCGCGTACATCACGGGGCAGACGATCGTCGTCGACGGAGGTGCGACGTTGCCCGAGAGCGGGGCGGTGCTTGGCAGTGAGTGACGGTGGACGCGGTAACGACCGGTGAAACACGGCGGTTTCGGCGGCCCGCTGCGAGTTCGCACCGTGGGCTCGGCGGGTTCCGTCGGGTGAATCTGCACAGGCGTCAGTCCGGCATCCCGTCGTGGTCCCCGAGCGGCCTGTCGGGCCAGTCCACCCAGCGGTCCGCGCGGGTCAGCTCATACGCCTCGTTCATCGGGTAGCGGATGCGGTTGTCGTCGCGCGGACGTTCACCGATCACCATCAGCCTGACCTCGTCCTTCGTGTTGTTGATGAAGGTGTGGCAGATGCCGGTGCCCGCCGGAAACGCGACGGAATCGCCTTCGGCAACGGGGTGAAGCACGCCGTCGATCCAGACGTCGGGCTTGCCCTCGAGCACGTACACAAATTCCTGCTCGGTGCTTTCGGCATGCGGATAGGACGTCCGTCGGCCGGGCAGAAGCCTGACGTGATGAATGCCGATACGCGTGATGCCGAGCGCGGCGGAAAGCGGTGCGTCCAGCGCCATCGGCTCGGTATCGCCGCGATAGCAATGCGCGTCCGGTTCTTCGAGTTCGGTCCAGTGCTTGATGAAATCGGGTCGGGGCATCGGTTGCACTCCTGTCGGGGAGAGGTCGAGGGGAGCGGTTCAGGCGCCGGCGTTAGTGGTGACTCGCACCCCATCTCGGCGAATGAACCTCGGCCGGTAACTTACCAGCGAATGCGGCAGGACGATTGCGCGTCGAATTTCGCGAGCGGCCGTGGCGGCGAAGCCGGCTGGCGTGATCTTGAACGCCGGCCATGCGGGACGTCAGGCGCGGTCGGCGGCGGCCCGGATGTCGCGGCTCGGGCGGTCGACGACCTCCACGGAAGTCGGCACCGAACCTTGTCTTGCGTTGAGCGAAAACGTCTGCGACCTGCGATGCGCGCATGCCGCCCGCCGCGCATCGCCGCGACTACAGCCAACCGTTGCGGATGAATTCGACGATCGAATAGCGGCGGCACTCGAGATCGTGCAGCCGAACAGCGTCGACGATGCGCGACACGCCATCGGCGTAAGGTGTCGCGCCCACCACGCGCGATTCGAACTGCAGGCTGCACGCGCCGTCGTCGATGCGGATCCGGTGTATCGCGTGGCGGCCGAGTTGATCGTCGGCGACCGCGAATTCGCTGCGCTGCACGTCCGGGTCGCGCACGGAGCGGATGTCTTCCGGCCGCACGCCGAGCGACTGGCCGATCCCGACGGCCGTGCCGGGGACGGACGTCTTGCCGGCCTGGTGCGACTCCGTCAGGCTGATCCGGCAGTCGTGAAACAGGTGGCCGCTGCTTTCCAGCATGCTCATGAACTTGAGCATCAGGATGTTCGTGTTCGGACACAGCACGACCGGGAAAGCGTGCGAGCCGGTTTCGAGCTCGGAGCCGGTCGACAGCTCGACGAGTGGCGATCCGGTGGCCGCGCAGAACGCGATCACGGCGGGGAGTTCGCGGCCGGAACCGGCATGCACGACGATCGTTCGGGCGTCGCTGCGCTGCGCATCGTCGCGCGCGCTGTCCGACCAGGGGATCACGCGGCAGGTGGCCGGGTCGAGCCGGTGCGCGTCGAGCAGTTCGCTGGCCAGCTTGCCGGTTCCTACGACGAGTACTTGCATGACATTCACGGATTGAAGTTCAGGATTCGGGACGGGCCATGATGCGGGCCGTCGGGTGGCTCGGCACGGTCGCGGCGCGTGGCGCCGGACCGGCCTCGCGCATTATGCCCGGCCGCTCGCCTGCGTGCCCGTCGGGCCTCGCAGGCGGCGGCCCGGTGCGTCAGCTCGCCGACACCGTCGGCAGCCACGCATTTGCCGCGTTCTGCGTCGCGAGTTGTTTCGCGATCGAGCGCGCGAGGCGGTCCGTATCGGACGCCACCGTGTCGTGCTTCACTTCCGACACGCCATGCAGGCCGGCGCCAACCGCTGCCGACGTCGCGAGGCGGCCGGCCGCCGCGCCGACCCCGGCGGTTTCCACCATGCCGGGCAGGTGGCCGCTGTTCGCGCTGGACGAGAACGTGCCGAGCGGCTGCGGCGCGCCATGCGCCGGCTGGAACAGCACGGTGACCGACGCCTTCACTTCGCTCTTGCCCGCGCCGAGCCCGATCAGCGTGCGGCGGCGGCGGTTGCCCGCGTCGATCGACTCGAACCGGCCTTCGACGACCAGCGCGTCGCGTCCGTCCGGCACCGGGCCGCGCAGCGCGGGGATGCCTTGCGACCGGAGTTCGCGCACGAGTGCGTCGGCGAGCTGCTCGCGAGTTTTCAGCGCGCTCTGCTGGCGCTGCACGTCGGCGGACGATCCGCTCGCGAGGGGCGCGATCTTGCTGATCATCCCGCCGTCGACCTTGACGTCGGTCGTGTCCACGTCGAACGTGGATACATACACGACGTCCGCATGAACCTGCGGCTGCGTGCGAGTTGCCGGCGCGGCGGTCATGGATGTAGTCGCGGTCGATGCGCAGCCGGTCATCGCGAGGGTGCCGGCGATCAGCGCGACACTGGTCAGACGTTTGGCGTGGGCGGCAAGTGCGTGAAGGGAAGAAAACATGTCGATCTCCGTGGCCTGGATGAGGTTGCCGATACTGTCGCGGCATTCAGGAACGCGAACGATCGGAAGCGGGGCGTGATCGCTGGCAGGGGGAGCGTTTTCATGCCGTTGCGCAACACGCAGGCGCAAGTATGCGGAGGTCGGGCGTGATGCGCCACGCAGGAATTATGTCGGCGCATGTCACGTGCCGTGATGCGCGGATACGCGAGGTCGCGTGGCTGGGAGGCGGACAGGTAGACAGTCGGACAAAAGGCCAGACGGCAGACGGTCAGACGGCCTGGCTGCACACGGCACACGGCAGGCAGCAGGTAGAAGCCAAAAGCCAAAAGCCAAAAGCCAAAAGCCAAAAGCCAGAAGCCAAAAGCCAAAAGCCAAAAGCCAAAAGCCAAAAGCCAAAAGCCAAAAGCCAAAAGCCAAAAGCCAAAAGCCAAAAGCCAAAAGCCAAAAGCCAAACAACCCCTCAGACCGACATCGACCGCCGCACCGCCCCCGCCGAATCAAGCGGCAGCGCAACGACCGCCTCCAGCCCGCCGCCATCCCGGTCGCGGAACGCCAGCGATCCGCCGTGCAGGCGGGCGATCCGCTCGACGATCGCGAGTCCGAGGCCCGTGCCGCCCGCATGACTGCGCGCGTTCGCGCCCCGGCTGAACGGCGCCTTGAGCCGTTCGAGTTCGGCCGCGCCGATACCGTTGCCGCGATCGCTGACCACCGCATACGCGATGCCGCGCTCGGTCCACGTACGCACGCCAAGGCCGGTCTTGCCATAGACGACCGCGTTCTGCATCAGGTTCATCAGCAGCCGCATCAGGCTGATCGGACGGAACGCGAACGCGGGCACCTCGCCTTCGTCGAAGTCGAATTCATGGCCGAGCCCCGCGAAATCCGCGACGAGCTGGCCGATCAGCGCATTCAGGTCGCCGGTTTGCGGCGTTTCGCGCTCGCCGCTGCCCGCGTAGTCCATGAATTGCTGCAGGATCGTATCGATCTGGTCGAGGTAATGCTCGGTCGACGTGGTGAGCGCGTCGTGCGTGCCGCGCGGCAGCGCCATCGCGATCGCCAGGCGCAGTTTGGTGAGCGGCGTGCGGATGTCGTGCGACACGCCGGCCAGCATCAGCGAGCGAGTCGCTTCCGCCTGTTGCAGCGCGTCGGCCATCTGATTGAACGCGCGGCTCACATCGGCGATTTCGGTCGGGCCGTCGGTGGGCAGCGACGGCGGGCGCTCGCCCGCGCTGACGCGCTGCGCCGCGCGTGCCAGCGCGTCGAGTGGCCGGTTCAGGTGGAGCTGGATCAGGTAGCCGGTCAGCGCCGCGAGCAGCGCCAGCCCGACCGACAGCACGAGCGCCGTCGTGATGCCGCTCGCCTGCGCGTCGGCGGCCATCGGCAGCGGCACCCACACGGGCGAGCCGGCCACGTGCAGGCGGATCCACAGGCGTTCGTCGTCGCCCGATTGCCAGCGCGCGGGGAGGTCGGGCGGCAGGTGGCGTTCGAGCGCCTGCATGAACACGTCGCGCTGCCAGGTGCGGAAGAAGGCCGCCGGGTTCGGCGTTTGCGGCGGTGCGGCGGGCGGCAATGCAGCCTGGCCGCCGAACTGCGCGATGACCGTGCGGCCGGCGTCGGGCGGCAGGGCGGCGAGCGTGCGGTCGAGCAACTGCACGTAGTCGGAGAAGACGATCGAGGCCCGCTCGATGCGTGGACGCTGCACGTAGTGCAGCAGCGCGGTGAGCGAACAGACGAGCGACAGCGCGACGAGCGCCACCAGCAGCGCGATGTTGCGCGCAAGCAGCGAGCGCGGCAGCGGGATGCGCATCACGACTCGATGCCGGCCACCAGCATGTAGCCGATGCCCCAGACGGTCTTGATGAAGCGCGGCTTGCCGGGGTCGTCCTCGACGATCTGGCGCAGCCGCAGGATCTGCACGTCGACGCTGCGGTCGAGTGCGTCATGGTCGCGGCCGCGCGCGCGGGCGAGCAGGTTCTCGCGGCTCACCGCGCGATTCGGCGACGAGCCGAGCGCGTGCAACAGCAGCATCTGCGCCGAATGGATTTCCACGGATGTGCCGTCGCGCATCAGCGTCTGCTGGCCGACGTCGAACGTGAATGCGCCGAACCGCAACCGCTGCGACGTGACCGTCGGCTCGCCGGCCGCCATCTTCTGTCGCCGCAGCAGCGCGCGGACGCGGGCCACGAGTTCGTCGGGGAGAAACGGCTTCGCCAGGTAATCGTCGGCGCCCGTCTCGAGGCCGACGACCTTGTCCGCGGCGTCGCCTTTCGCGGTGAGCATCAGGATCGGCAGCGTCTGGCCTTCGGCGCGCAGGCGCCGGCACACGCTCAGGCCGTCCTCGGGCTCCATCATCAGGTCGAGCACCAGCAGGTCGTATGGTTCGCGCTGCAGCAGGCGGTCGAGCCGCTTGCCGTCGGCGACCGCGCGCACCTGGAAGCCGTGGCCGCTCAGGAAGCGCTGCAGCATGTTGCGCAGCTCGGCTTCGTCGTCGAGCACGACGATCCTGCAGGACTGTTCCATCGCTTGCCTCCCGGTGCGTGCGTGGCCGGATCGTCGTGCGGGCTCAACGGGCCGCCATGCGCTGGCGCATGAAGCCGGCGAGCTGCTCGAGCGTGACGTAGCCGTTGTGCTGCGTGTCGATTTCGTCGAAATGCTGCGCGACCATCGGCATGCCCGCGGCCGCCTGTTCGCGGGTCAGCTTGCCGTCGTGCGTCGTGTTCGCGCTGGCGAAGCGGGTCTGCAACTGCATCAGCGCACGTTCGACGCGCGCACCGCCGTTCGCCGCGCCGGGCGGCATCTGCTGGGCCGACGCTGCTGCTGAGACGATACACAAAACGACGACGGCAATCATCTTCTTGATGGACTTCATGGGGTTTCTCCTTGCGTGGCCGACGGTCTGCGCCGGCCGGGTGGTTGATGAAACGGATGGAAAACGAAACGAAGCGAAACGAAGCGCGTCCGGGTTACGCCCAGTGCGCAGGCACCCACACGCGGCCGGCCCAGTGGGCGGGCACCCAGATGACGGCGCGCGGCGGATGAGCGACATACACGGCGCGCGGGGCGACGTACACGGAGCGCGGCAGCGGCGGCGCGAGGTACAGGACCTTCGGCGGCGGCGGCGCGACGTAGACGACGCGCGGCGCGGGCGTGACGACGACGGCCTTCGGCGCCGCAATACGCACGACCTTCGGCGGGGGCGGCGTGACGATGACGGCGGGCGGAGGCGGCGGAGGCGTCACCACGACGGCAGCCGCTGCGGGCGCCGGTGCCGCGACAGCGACGGTGGCGACGGGCGGCGGGGCCGTCACGACCACGGCAGCAGGCGCGGGCGCCACGACGGGCACCGGCACCGGCACCGGGACAGGAACCGGCACCGTCCCGCCGGCCACGACGACCGTGCCGCCCGCCGTCGTGCTGCCGTGGATCACGGCCGTGCCACCGGTCGACACCGTGCCGCCGTGCACGACCGTCGAGCCGCCCGACGTCGTCACGACACCCGGCGCCACGCGCGTCGCGCTGCCGGAATGCGTGACGGTTCCACCGTCGGTGCCCGTCACGGTGCCCGAGCGCGAGCAGGTCGAGCCCGCGCAATTCGTCGATGCCGTGTGGCTGGCCGTGTTGCCGTTCGCGCCCGTGATCGTGCCGCTCGACGAATACTGGCCCGGGCCGTTACGCGTCACGCTGCCCGACGTCGTGGCGCTGCGGCCGTCCGAGCCCGTCAGCGAACCGGTGTGCGAGCAGGTGCCGCCCGCGCAGCTCGTGTCGCCGCTGTGTTCGACCGAGCGCCCGTTCGGACCGACGGCCGTGCCGCTGTTCGAGAACTGGCCGGGCGCGGTGCGCGTGACGGTGCCCGTGTTGGTCGCGATACCGCCGCCGGGGCCGATCACGCCACCCGCATGCGAGCAGCTGCCGCCGCCGCACGAGCCGGCGTGCGCGCCGTTGTAGGTGCCGCGCGGCGTGTATGCCGTGCCGTGGCCGGACCAGCCGGCGAAGGCCGGCGCGCAGGCGAGGGTGAGAGCGGTGGCGGTGACGAGGAGGCGGGTTTTCATCGGGTGTCCTTGCGGTTCGTTTCGGTGCACGCAGTGGCGTGGCGACGGGACGAACTTTAGGGCGATGACACGCGCTCGTCGCGTCATAAAAGATGTCGCGGTGTTACACGTGGCGTGCTGATTCGAAGTACGACGAATGCGTGTGCCGGCCGCGCCGATCGCGGGCATGCCGCGCCGGGCAAGGCTGTCGGCGATGCAATTGCGTGAGAGCAGGGTGGCGTGGCACGGGGGGCGAACCTGTCTTGCGCAGCGCGCAAATGTGTCGCGGCGACATGCGGCGACATATTTGCCGGCCGATTCATGCATGCATTGCGGTGACTCGCGCGAACCGAACGCGGGCAGTGCGCCACGTACGACCGGAACCGGCTTCTCCTTCCTGAAGCCGTAATCGCATGCCGTCCGACGAATCGGCTTCCGATCGGCACCTGTCTCATGCATGTGTCGCGCAGCCGCATCCGTCGCTGCAGCTTGCGTGCAGCGTCGACCGGTTTCGGCGCGACAGGCGGCGATACATTGCTCGCCGGACATGCAAGCGCACGCACGAGCGGGTCGGTTTTCAATCCACGAGCGCACGCGAGTGCCGCTTACCGCCCGAACGCATTTCACCGCGACATGCGGTGACACATTTCCCACATGACACACGAACGCGCAGCTCGAAATCCGCCCCGCTCCAGCCCGCCAGCGCCTTCGCTCGCCACACCTCACCCGAGCGCCTTCCCCCACGACATACGGCGACATATTTCCCGCGTGGCCTTTCCGTTCCGCGCCCACTACAGTGCGTTCCATTCGACGCGATGGCAGCCCGTGCCGCCGATGACGCGTCCGACTCAACCGGAGGAAAGGTCCATCATGCTCACCACCACAGGAAAGCTCGCGTACTACGTCACGCTCTTCATCGTCGCCGTCTCGCTCGTCGAGGCGGCCGTGCTCACCTGGCGCCGCGCCCGCGGGCCGGAACCGTTCGACTGGAACGAGGTGTGGCTGTCGCTCGCCGATCTCGCGGGCCGCAAGCTGCTCGCGCTGGTGCCGCTGTCGCTCGCCACGCCGCTGTTCGACCTCGCGTGGGCGCATCGGCTCTTCACGATCCCGCTGCACAGCGTTGCACTCGCGCTGCTCGTGTTCGTCGGCCAGGAGTTCTGCTACTACTGGTATCACCGCGCGTCGCACCGCGTGCGGTTCTTCTGGTCGACCCATGCGGTGCATCATTCGCCGAACCAGTTGACGCTGTCGTCCGCGTTTCGCCTCGGCTGGACCGGCAAGATCGCCGGCGCCGCGATGTTCTTCACGCCGCTCGTGTGGCTCGGCGTGCGTCCGGAAGCCGTGCTCGCGATCCTGTCGTTCAACCTGATGTACCAGTTCTGGCTGCACAACACGTGGATGCCGAAGCTCGGCTGGCTCGAAACCGTGTTCAACACGCCGTCCGCGCACCGCGTGCACCACGCGTCTAACCTCGACTATCTCGATGCGAACTACGGCGGCGTGCTGGTCGTGTTCGACCGGCTGTTCGGCACCTACGTCGCCGAGCGCGCCGACGAGCCGTGCCGTTTCGGCCTCGTCACGCCGACCCGCTCGCGCAACCCGTTCGTCGTCGAGCTCGAGCATTGGGCGAGCCTTGCCCGCGACGTCGCAACCGCCCGCGACGTGTGGACCGCGATCCGCTTCGTGCTGCTGCCGCCGGGCTGGCGCCCGGACAACCAGGGCGAAACGACGGAAGAACTGCGCCGTCGCAGCCTCGTCGCGGTGCGCACGGATGCGTGAACGGCGCTACCCTGTGGCACATTGCCGGCCGCGCACGCATGCCGCGGCCGGCATCGCTCATGCAACACACATCATCAAGCAACCCTCGATCCAGGAGAAAACATCGATGGAACACGATTTCAAAGGCAAGGCAGTCGCGATCACCGGCGGATTCGGCCATCTGGGCGTCGCGACGGCCGCGTGGCTCGGCGCGCGCGGCGCACGCGTCGCGCTGATCGGCCGCGGCGCGGCCCCGGCGGCGCAGGCGCTGCCCGGCGTGCCGGCCGACGCGCTGCGCATCGGCGGCATCGATCTCGTCGATCCGCAGGCCGCCGCGCAGGCGCTCGACACCGTGCAGCGCGAATTCGGCCGGGTCGATGCGCTGCTGAACATCGCGGGCGCGTTCGTGTGGCAGACGATCGCCGACGGCGACGCCGCCACGTGGGACCGCATGTACGAACTGAACGTGAAGACCGCGCTGAACGCATCGAAGGCCGCGCTGCCGCACCTGCTGGCGAACCCGGCCGGGCGCATCGTCAACATCGGCGCGGGCGCGGCGTTCAAGGCCGGCACGGGGATGGGCGCCTACGCGGCCGCGAAGGCCGGCGTCGCGCGGCTCACCGAGGCGCTGGCGGCCGAACTGCTCGACCGCGGCGTGACGGTGAACGCGATCCTGCCGAGCATCATCGATACGCCGCCGAACCGCGCGGACATGCCGGACGCGGATTTCACGCGCTGGGTGAAGCCGGAGCAGATCGCGGCGACGATCGGCTTCCTGCTGTCGGCCGACGCGCAGGCGATCACCGGCGCGTCGATTCCGGTGACCGGCCGCGTGGCATAGCGCGGCAGGGCAAGGGCAAGGCGGGGGCTCGCGCCACGGCCGGCCGTGCGTACAATGTCGCACCGGATTGCGCGAGCCCAGCCTGAGACCATGCATCAGCCCACTATCCTGATCGTCGAAGATGAAGTGGCGATCGCCGACACGATCATCTATGCCCTCGGCACCGACGGCATGCAGACCGTCCACTGCATGCTCGGCCAGGCGGCGCTCGACCACCTGCGCGACACGCGCGTCGATCTCGTGGTGCTCGACGTCGGCCTGCCGGATCTCAGCGGCTTCGAGGTGTGCCGGCGGCTGCGCACGTTCTCCGACGTGCCGGTGATCTTCCTCACCGCGCGGCACGATGAAATCGACCGGATCGTCGGGCTCGAGATCGGCGCCGACGATTACGTGGTCAAGCCGTTTTCGCCGCGCGAGCTGGCGGCGCGGGTGCGCGTGATCCTGCGGCGCTTCTACCGGACGGCCGCGCCCGAAGCGGCATCCTCGCCTGCAACATCACCCGCACCGGCCGAGACAACCGCACCGGGTTTCACACTCGACACCGACGGCGCCCGCGTAGCGTGGCTCGGCCACGCACTGGACCTCACGCGCTACGAGTTCGGGCTGCTGGCGCTGCTGGTCCGGCATCCGGGGCGCATCTATTCGCGCGAACAGCTAATGGACCTCGTGTGGCACGAGGCATTCGACTCGGCCGACCGCACGGTCGACACCCACATCAAGACGTTGCGCGCGAAGCTGCGCGCGATCGATCCCGAGCGCGACCCGATCCGCACGCATCGCGGGATGGGCTATTCGCTGCAACCGTAACGACCGGCTCCGCCTATGCATATCGGCCTGCGCATCTTCTTCGGCTTTTTCCTGATCGTCGGCCTGGCCGCGCTGATCACGCTGCGCGTGTTCGTGCAGGAGGTGAAGCCGGGCGTGCGCGAGGCGATGGAGGACACGCTCGTCGATACCGCGCAAGTACTCGCGACGCTGGCCGCCGACGACATGGCGAACGGCCACATCGCCAACGGCGCGTTCGCGCGGCAACTGTCGAATCTGCACGAACGCCCGATCAGCGCGAACGTGTGGGGCGTGCAGAAGAACACGATCGGCTACCGCCTCTACATCACCGACGCGCACGGCATCGTGCGCTACGACTCGTCCGGCCGCGCGCTCGGGCAGGACTATTCGCGCTGGAACGACGTGTACCGGACGCTGCGCGGCGAGTACGGCGCGCGCAGCACGCGCAGCGATCCGAACGACGACAGCAGCACGGTGATGCACGTGGCGGCGCCGATCCGGCACGGCAACGCGATCATCGGCGTGCTGACGATCGCGAAGCCGAACCAGACGGTCGCGCCGTTCATTGCGCGCAGCCAGCGCAAGATCATGCTGTACGGCGCATTGCTGATGGGCGGCGCGATCCTGATCGGCGTGGCCTGCACGTGGTGGCTGGTGGTCGGGCTGCGGCGCCTGCAGCGCTATGCGCGCGCGATCGCGGCGGGCGAGCGCGCCGACATGCCGCTGCAGGGCGCGAGCGAACTGGCCGAGCTCGGGCGCGCGGTGGAAAGCATGCATCAGCGGCTGGAGGACCGGCAGTACGTCGAGACCTACATCCACACGCTCACGCACGAGATGAAGAGCCCGCTGGCGGCGATCAGCGGCGCGGCCGAACTGCTGCAGGAAGACATGCCGGTGGCGAACCGGCGGCGCTTCACCGAGAACATCCGCCGCCAGGCCGGCCGCCTCGAACAAATGATCCGCAAGCTGCTCGCGCTCGCCGAAGTCGAGCAGAAGCAGCGCCTGTCGGTGCGCGAACCGGTCGCGCTGCGGCCGGTGCTCGAACAGCTCGTCGACGATATCGAGCCGCGCGCGCGGCAGCGCGGCGTGAACCTCGCGATCGACGCGCACGACGCGGCCGATCCGGCGGTGGTCGAAGGCGATCCGTTCCTGCTGCGCCAGGCGCTCGGCAACCTGCTCGACAACGCGCTGGATTTCGCGCCGCAGGGCAGCACGATCCGCATCGCGCTCGAACGGCAGCCGGCGGGCAGGGCGCACGTCGCGGTCGTGCGCGTGGCCGACGACGGCCCCGGCGTGCCCGACTACGCACTGGCGCGCGTGTTCGAGCGCTTCTATTCGCTGCCGCGCCCCGACGGCCAGGATCGCAGCACGGGCCTCGGGCTGTGTTTCGTCCGCGAGGTCGCGATGCTGCACCGCGGCCAGGTCGCGCTCGCGAACCGCGACGAAGGCGGCGCATGCGCGACGCTCACGTTGCCGTCGGCGGGCTGAATGCCCTTCAACTTCACGTTCGCCACACCTTCGCTTCACACCGGCTTCAATCGCCCTTCACCGGGGCGGCTCATGCTGACCGTACCCTTTTACTCCGGTACCTGTCGGCCATGAATCGAGTCCTGTTGTTCAAATTCGCGATCACCGCATTTCTCGCGCTGCTGATCCTGATCCCGCTGCAGATGGTGCAAAGCATCGTGCACGAACGCGCCGCGTATCGCCGGGATGCGCTGCAGAGCATCTGGTCGAGCTATGCGGGGCCGCAGACGGTGGCGGGCCCCGTGCTCGTCGTGCACTACACGGAAGTCACGCGCGTGCGCGACGATTCGGCGGCCGGCGGCGCGACGAAGACGAGCCTGCGCAGCGAGACGAAGCGCCTGCTCGTGTTTCCGAAGACGCTGAACGTCGACGGCACGCTGACCACCAGCGTCCGCTATCGCGGCATCCACAAGGCGCTGGTGTACGAGCTGGCGAGCCGAATGACCGGCACGCTGCCGTTGCCGGACCTGAAGAAGCTGCCGCAGGCGGACGGCCACGTGAGCTTCAAGATCGACGGTGCCTATGTGTCGATCGGCATCGGCGACATTCGCGGGCTGACGGCGCAACCCGATCTGCGCATCGGCGGCACGCGCTTCGACGTCGAGCAGGGCACGCGGCTGGACAGCCTGCGCCAGGGCGTGCACGCGAACGTCGATCTCGCGGCGCTGGCGGACGCAAACGCGGGGGCGGTCGTGCCGTTCAGCGTCGACCTGCCGTTGCGCGGTGCGGATTCCGTCGCGTTCGCGCCGGTGGGCGACCAGAACGATTTCTCGCTGAAATCGACGTGGCCGCATCCGAGCTTCGACGGCGCATTCCTGCCGAACAACCGCACGGTCGATGCGCGCGGCTTCACTGGCAACTGGCGCGTGACGTCGTTCAATACGAAAGCGCGTGAGCAGATCATCTCCGGCGACGGGGAAGGCGCGATCGAAATGGCGTCGGTGTCGGTGATCGAACCCGTGAACGTCTATCTGCAGGCCGAGCGTGCGACGAAGTACGGTGCGCTGTTCGTGATGCTCACGTTTGCGAGCTTCTTCATGTACGAGCTCGTGAAGCGGCTGCGCATTCACCCGATCCAGTACACGCTGGTCGGCCTGTCGCTCGCGCTGTTCTTCCTGTTGCTGCTGAGCCTGTCCGAACACATCAAGTTCGCGTATGCGTATCTCGCGGCGAGCGGCGCCTGCATCGGGTTGCTCGCCTTCTATCTGTCGTTCGTGCTGCACAGCGTGAAGCGCGGGGCGGTGTTCGCGGTGCTGCTCGCGGTGCTGTACGCGGCGCTCTATGGGCTGCTGCTGTCGGAAGACAACGCGCTGATGCTCGGTTCGCTGCTGCTGTTCGCGATCCTCGCCGGCATCATGACGCTCACGCGCCGCGTCGACTGGTATTCGCTCGGTGCCGCGTGGCAGCCGCTGGCCGACAAGGCGGGGGCGGGGGCCGTGAAGCCGGGCGCGCAGGTGAAGTAAGCGGGTGGGGGGCAGGCGCGCCGGTCGGGAAGGTTACGGCCGGCGCGTCATACGGCGCGGCGCCGCATCGCTGATTCACGCGCGCGATTCAGGCCGCCGAAAACGCTCCAGCGGAATTTCGGCAACAGCGGTGATCTCGATCAGCAGATCGGGATGGTAGAGACGCTCGACCTGGACGGTCGTCGTCACGGGATAGGGCTCGGCGAAGACCGCTTTGCGGATGTCGCCGGTCTGCATGAAGACATCGATGTCGGTCGCGTAGTGAACGAGCGAGATCACGTCCTGCATCTGTCCGCCCATCGTGGCGAGCACGGCGCGGATGTTGTCGAGCGTCTGACGTACCTGCATGCGCATGTCGCCGTGGCCGACCACCTGGCCGTCGCGGTCGAGCGACACTTGCCCCTTCAGATGCACGATCCGGCCATCGCCCTGGATCACGGCCATCGAGAACGCGCCGAACGGCGCCCAGACTTCCGGCGGATTCACTGCTTCGGCCATCGTGCGGCTCCTGTGGGGCGATGACGAGGATGCGGCGGCGAGCGTCGCGGTGGGTTCGGGCCGTGCGCCGGCCGGAACGCGATGGAAGCGAGGCATCGACAGCATTGCCGGGTTCGCCGACAATCGCGCCATTATGGATCAGCGCCCGGCGAAGCGTGAGCGATGCCATGGCGACAACGACGACACCCCATGGACGACATCCGGATCATCAGGGATCTCGCGGAAATCGAGGACACCGCCTATATCGAGCTCATGGGCGGGCCGTATGCGCGCAAGTGCTGGAACGAGGGATCGCTGTTTTTCAGGGAGGACGTCTTCGGCCTGCTCGAAGCGGCGATCGCGCGGCAGATCCCGGACTACGATCATTACGCGTTCAATGGCATCGGCATGCCGGACTGGCTGCGGATCGTGGACGAGCTGGGCGACACGCGCAGCATGCTGGGCGACGCCACGCAGCAAACGACGGCACTCGACCGGCTCGGCTTTGTGTTCCGCGATTCGCGGCAGGATTTCATTGACCGTCTGGACACGAGTTGCGCTGCGCTTGCGGAAGTGATTGCCGAAATCGATGCATGGACGAGCGAGGTCCGAATCCGCCACGACCAGGTGACGATATTGGGGATATGAGGCCGCGTGGCATGGCCCGCGCGGCACGCATATCGGGCGGCATCCGCTTATACTGAACGAGTCTTTTCATTCGATTATCGCCGTGCCCAACACTGCCTCTCCGGATCCGTCCGTCGACGATCCCCGTCCGACCCCGCCCATCCAGCCCGAACTCGAAGACTGCTGCAACAGCGGTTGCTCGCCGTGCGTCTTCGATCTCTACGACGAAGCCCTCGCGCGCTATCGCGCCGAGCTGGCCGAATGGGAAGCGCGCCAGGCGCAACGCCAGCATCCCGCGTGAGCCGGATGCCGGCAAGCGACTGCACCGGCACCGCTTTCCGCGTCGGACCCTGCCGCCGCAACGATTCCCGCCACGCTTACGTGTCTGCATGTAGCCGCCGATGCAGCGGCCCGAGCAGCGCCGACAGCGCGATGCACACGAGCAGCACGGCCGTCAGCGCGAACATCGACGTCCTGAAGCCCTGCACGTAATCGAGTGCGGCCGGATGCGCGCCGAGCCGGGCGAAGAACACGCCGCCGAGCGTCGCCGCGCCGACGGCCGCGCCGATCTGCAGCATCGCGGTGACCATGCCGGAGGCGACGCCCGCGCGCGCCGTGTCGACTTCCGCGAGCACGATCCGCACGACCGACGGCAGCACGAGGCCCTGGCCGATCCCGATCGCCGCGATCCCCACGTAAAAGCCGACGCCCGGCTTGGCGGCACCCGCCAGCGCGGCGGCCGTCGCGACGCCGGCCGCGAGCATCGCGAAACCGAGCGTGAGCACGCGATAGCCGCCGAACCGGCCGACGAGTCGCGGCATCAGCAGCGGGCTCGACAGGAAGCCGAGCCCGAGCGGCAGGATCGCGAGCCCCGACGCGAGCGGCGACCAGTTCAGGCAGCCCTGCAGGTAGATTCCGTAGCTCAGGAAGAACGCGCTCAGCGTATAGAACAGGAACGCCAGCACGAGCCCGAGCGCGACGACGGGGTTGCGGAACAGGCGCACGTCGAGCAGCGGATCGTGGCCGCCCGCGAGACGGCGCGCCTCGACCGCCAGCAGCGCGCCGAGCATCGGCAGCGCGCCGACGAGGCACGCGACCATCCACAGCGGCCAGCCGGCCTCGCGTCCGTGCGTGAGCGGGTAGACGAGCATCAGCAGGAACAGCGACAGCAGCACCATGCCCGGCACGTCGATGCGCTGGCCTTTCGGCGGCCGGCTCTCCGGGATGAAGCGCCAGCTGCCGATCAGCGCCAGGATGCCGATCGGCAGGTTGACGAGGAAGATCGCGCGCCAGCCGAGCCCGAACGGATGCAGGCTGATCAGCGCGCCGCCGCCGAGCTGGCCGATCACGGCCGCGAGGCCGAACACGAAACCGTAGAAGCCCATCACGCGCACCTGCTCTTGCGGGCTGAACACGCTGCGGATCGTCGCGAGCACCTGCGGCGCGAGGATCGCGGCGAACAGGCCCTGCAGCACGCGGCCGCCGACCAGCACCGCGCCGCTGCCGGCGAGCCCGCACAGTGTCGACGCGACGACGAAACCGGCCATCCCGATCATGAACATGCGCTTGCGGCCGTACAGGTCGCCGAGCCGGCCGCCGGTGATCTGCACGACGGCATTCGCGCATGCGTACGCGGACACGACCAGTTGCAGCTCGGCCGGGCGTGCGCCGATGCCGTCGCGGATGGCCGGCAGCGCGAGATTCACAATGAAGTAGTCGAGCGGCGGCAAAATCGCGCCAACCAGCAGGACCACCAGCGCCCAGCCGTGGTGGCTGCGCGGCGTCGCCGCGGCGGCCGTGCCGGCCGGCACGCAGGGGGCAAGGGTGTCGTTCGTCATGGAAGCAGGTCCGAAAGAATGAGTGCCACATTCACGCCGGTCGCGACGACAGAAGCGCCGGTTCGGCCGTGGGCGGGCGATTGACCCCCATTCTGGGTGGTGGCGATGAATCGGAAAAGCGGGAATTGGTGGTAGCATCCATCGGGTTAATCGATGGATGGAGAATGGCGATGCGCGGTTTCGACCTGGATCAGTTGCGTACTTTCGCGGCGGTCGCGGACGCCGGCAGCCTGACGGCCGCCGCGCCGCTGCTGCACCTGTCGCAGTCGACGGTCAGCGAGCAGGTGCGCAAGCTCGAATCGCGCGCCGGCGTGCCGCTGTTCGTGCGCAGCAAGCGCGGAGTCGAGCCGACGCCGGCCGGCTCGCGGCTGCTGCAGCACGCGCGGCGCATCGTCGCGCTGAACGAGGCCGCGTTCGACGAAGTGCGCGGGCAGGCGATCAAGGGCGAGCTGCGCGTCGCGATCACCGATTACTACCGGACCAACGAAGTCGCGGGGCTGCTCGCGCGGCTGCGGGAGTGCTACCCGCAACTGAGCCTGCACGTCAGCGCGATGAAGAGCGCCGATATCGAGGCCGCGCATGCGCGCGGGCAGGTCGATCTCGGCGTGGTGATGAACCTGTCGAGCGGGCCGTTCCGGCCGGCGTCGGCCGATACGCGCTGGGTGCTGCGGCGCGAGCCGCTGTCGTGGGTCGCATCGCCCGCGCTCGCCGAGCAGTTGCCCGAGCCGCTGCCGCTCGTGCTGCTGCCGGACGACTGCATGATGCATCAGGTCGCGGTGCGCTCGCTCGACGAGCAGCACATGCCGTACCGGCTCGTGCACAGCGCGTCGGGGGTGGCGGGGCTGCAGTCGATGCTGGCGGCGGGGCTCGGGGTGGGCTGCCTGTGCGCGTCGGCGATCGGCGAGGGCATGATGCGGCTCGGCGCGAAATACCGGCTGCCGCCGCTGCCCGACGCGGTGTTTTCGCTGACGCCGCCGATGCCCGGCGAACGCGAAGCCGTCACGCAGGCGCGCGAGGTGCTGTCGCGGCAATTGCTGATGTAAAACCGGGCCGCACGATTTGCGGCGGCGCGTAGTGAGAGGCGCGCCAGGGGACAAAAAATGAACGACGAACTGCAACGCCAGATGGCCGCGAAGCTGCAGGATGCGCTGGAGCGCGTGGTCGACGAACGCTCGCTGATCCACTTCCTGCGCGTGCTCGGCCACGACTGGAACACGGAGCGCCAGCTCGAGGCCGACGTGCCGCCGTCGCCGTACGCCCGCGCCGCGCTCGGCTGGGAAAACCGCTCGATCGGCGAGTATCTCGACGCGATGGTCGACTGGGCCGAGACGTCGGAGGAAGGGCTGCGTTTCTACGACGTGCCCGACAATCCGTGGCGGCGCATGGCGGACATCCTGTTCGCCGGGAAAATTTACGAATAGCGCCGCGCGGGCGCTTCGTTCCCTGCGTTCGTGCCGTCGCCGCGCCCGGTTTATTCGACGGTTTCGCCGCTCACATACGCACGCAGGCCATCAACCAGCGCATCGAACACCGCGCGGCAGCGCGGGCTCGACCGCAGGTCCTCGTGCATCACGACCCAGGTTTCCAGCTGCATCGCGAGCGTGTCCGGCAGCACGCGCACGAGCCGCGCGTCGCGTTTCGCGAGCCCGCTCTGGCAGAAGCCGATCCCGTAGCCGGCGCGGATCATCGCGAGCTGGGCGAGGTTGCTGTCGGTGCGCAGCGAGAACGCATCGCGCTTCCACTGCGGCATGCTGCGGCCCATCGAGCGGATGAACGGCGTGACCGTATCGAAGCCGATCAGCGCGTGATGCGCGAGTTCGTCGGTCGTCTCGGGCACCCCGTTGCGCGCCAGGTAGTCGTCGCGCGCATACAGCCCGACATCGACCGCGCCGATGCGTCTAGCAACGAGCGCCTCCTGCGTGGGCGGCGCCATCCGGACCGCGATGTCGGCCTCGCGCTTGAGCACGTCCTGGAGGCGGTCGGTCGGCACCAGTTCGATGACGAGCCCCGGATGATTGCGCCGCAATTGCGCGAGCATCGGAGGCAGCACTTCGACGGCGATCACGTCGCTGGCCGAGATCCGCACGATGCCACGCACGCCGGCGCCGTGGCTTGCCGCTGCGCGCTCGAACGCCGCGGCCGCGCTGCGCAGCGCCTCCGCATGGCCGCGCAGCGCGAGCGCCGCCTCGGTCGGCAGCAAGCCGGACGGCGAGCGCGTGAACAGCGTCTGGCCGAACGCGGCCTCCAGCGCCGCGACGTGGCGGCCGGCCGTCGGCTGCGTGATGCCGAGGGCGCGTGCCGCGCCCGACAGCGAGCCTTCCGTCAGCACGGCGAGAAAGGTGCGGTAGCGTTCCCAGTTCAGATCGGTGGTCATACATAAATGTATAGCCGATCCATTAGGTTCGGCAATTCCTTGATAGCCGAAGGGGCGCCAGAATGCGTGTCATCACGGTTCATTCAAGGAGAGCGGCAATGACGACCCACGCAGGCGGAACGCAACGACAGGCACTCGTGCTCGGCGCGAGCGGCGGAATTGGCGGGGAAGTCGCGCGGCAGTTGCGCGATGCGGGCTGGCAGGTGCGCGGGTTGAAGCGCGGGCTCGATGTCGAAGTCGTGGAGCGCGACGGCATCGCCTGGATGCGCGGCGACGCGATGGACCGCGACGCGGTCGTCCGGGCCGCGCGCGGCTGCAGCGTGATCGTGCACGCGGTGAATCCGCCGGGCTACCGGAACTGGGCCGGGCAGGTGCTGCCGATGATCGACAACACGATCGCGGCGGCGAAGGCGGAGCGGGCGACCATCGTGCTGCCGGGCACCGTCTACAACTATGGCGCCGATGCGTTTCCGGTGCTGGTCGAAGATGCGCCGCAGCATCCGTCGACGCGCAAGGGCGCGATCCGCGTCGAGCTGGAGCGCCGGCTGCAGGATGCGGCCGGGCAGGGCGTCCGCACGATCATCGTGCGGGCCGGCGATTTCTTCGGGCCGAAGCTCACCGGCAACAGCTGGTTCGCGGCGGGGTTCGTCAAGGCCGGGCAGCCGGTTGCGTCCATCAGCGTGCCGGGGCGGGATGGCATCGGGCACCAATGGTCGTACGTGCCGGACGCCGCGCGCGCGATGGTCGAGCTGATCGAGCGGCGCGACACGCTGGAGCCGTTCGCGCGCTTTCATCTCGGCGGGCATTGGGATGCGGATGGCACGCAGATGGCGGAGGCCGTGCGCCGCGTCGCGCAGCGGCATGGGCTGCGGCCGACGGTGCGCAAGTTCCCGTGGTGGTTCGTGTGGGCGGCGGCGCCGTTCGTCACGACGCTGCGCGAATTGCTCGAGATGCGCTACCTGTGGCGCGAGCCGATCCGGCTCGACAACACGCGCGTGACGGCGGTGCTCGGCCGCGAGCCGGTGACGCCGCTCGACGCGGCGGTCGAGGCGACGCTGGTGGGGCTCGGGTGTCTCAAGTGAGCAACGGCCCGTGCCTGGGTCCATGCTCCGGTACGGGCTGGCACGATGGCGAACCGCAGCACCCGCGGCACAACAATTCTCCACATACCCGGGCCCGTCCGATGCGCATCATGTCGGCTCATGTCGAAAAGGCGGAAACGGGGGCGCGATGTTGCATTTCGGGTGGAAAGTGTCGGTTGCGGGCGCAATGATGCTTGCATTGAGCGGGTGTACCAACCTGGCTGGTGTGCTGTATTGCGGCAACTCGCAATTCAACTTTCCCGACTATCACTGCTTTTAAGCGTATTAGCGGGAGCCGGCGCGGCGACAGAACGCTGGCGCGCCCATGTGCCGCGCCTCGTTGCCCGTTATGCCACGACCGGCAACACCTCCACCGCATAGCGGTGCCGAAGGCTGCGCCCGAGCACCGGATCGTGCAGCTCCATCTCGAACGCCTCGCCGTCACCCATTGCCGCGATCACGCCATGCACGGCAACGGTGCCGCCATACATCGCTGCGCGTATGGGCATCGTCCGGCCGTCATCGAAGCGCTGCCACAGCATCTCGGGCGCAAGCAAACCACTCACCGCGCCGTGCTGGTACGCCGTCCGCCCGCCATCGCGCGAAATCAGCCACGAACGCATTTCGATCGCATCCCAGTGATCCGCAACGTCCGCGTAAAGCCACGCGTCGTGGCCGAGCGGTTTCGCGCACACCTGCTTCGACACCGCGACGCCGTAGGCTTCGACCTCACGATCCGTATGATCGGAGCCGACGGTCACGAGCGTGCCTGCCGGGCTGTCGACCAGCACGCATTCGATCTCGCCGCCCGAGCGTGCGCCGAGCACGCCGATCGCAGGCGCCTGCGTGAGCAGCGCGGCCGACACGCGATAGAAGCAGGGCGTGGTCGACGGCGGCGCGACGCCGAGCGCCGCGAGCTCGTCGATATGCGCCTGGATCGCGGCCGGATCGCGGCCGGCCCAGCCGGCGATCACGACGCGCGCGATCTCGACGTCGACGGTGGCCGGCGCCCCTTCCCGGGGAATGACATTGAACGACAGGGTTGGCATATGCGTATCAGTTTGAATTGCGAAGGAATGAAACGGTTTGCCGGCGGCGACGTTCAATCCGCGAGCGGCTTGTGCGCGGTTTCGCGTGCGACGAGGAGCGCGATCGACGTGACGACGAGCGCGGCGGCGACGTACAGCGACACGGCCGTCGTCGTGCCCGTCTGCCGGAACAGCGCGGCGATCACGAGCGGCGCGAAGCCGCCGCCGACGATGCCGGCGAGCGTGTACGCGAGCGACGAGCCCGCATAGCGCACGCGGGTCGGGAACTGTTCGGTCACGAACGCACCTTGCGGGCCGTACATCACCGCGTGGATCACGAGGCCGATCGCCACGGCCGCGACGATCGCGCCGGGGCGCGCCGAATCGAGCAGCGTGAAGAACACGAACGCCCACACGATGCCGGCGAGCGCGCCGGCGAGATACACGGGCCGGCGGCCGAAGCGGTCCGACAGCGCGCCGAAGACCGGCACCGCGAGCGCGTTGCAGGCCGTGCCGATCATCACGGCCGTCAAGGCGACGGGGCGCGACAGGTGCAGCACGGTCGTCACGTAGGTGAGCGTGAACACGACGATCAGCGCATACAGCACGTCCGAGCCGATCCGCGAGCCACCCGCGATCAGCAGGCGCTTCCAGTGGACCTTCAGCACGTCGGCGACGGGCACCTCGGCGGTCGCGTGCGATTCGGCGAGCTGCTCGAACTGCGGCGTTTCATCGACGCCGCGCCGCAGCCAGAAGCCGAACACGACGAGCAGCGCGCTGGCCGCGAACGGCACGCGCCAGCCCCACGACAGGAAATCGCCGGACGTGGTCGACAGCGTCACGAGCGCGATGCAGCCGGTGCCGAGCAGCGTGCCGAACGACGGTCCGATCTGCGTCCACGATGCGGACAGCCCGCGCCGCTTCTGGTCGCCGTGCTCGACCGACAGCAGTACCGCGCCGGCCCATTCGCCGCCGAGCGCGACGCCCTGCACGAAGCGCAGCGCGACGAGCAGGATCGGGCTCAGGATGCCGGCCTGCGCATAGGTCGGCAGCGCGCCCATCAACGCGGTCGTCACGCCCATCAGCACGAGCGTGAGCATCAGCACCGCGCGGCGGCCGATGCGGTCGCCGAGATTGCCGAACACGAAACCGCCGAGCGGGCGCGACACGTAGCCGACCGCATAGGTCGAGAACGCGAGGATCGTGCCGGCCAGCGGATCGACCGACGGGAAGAACAGGTGGTTGAAGACGAGCGCGGCGAGCGTGTTGTAGATCGTGAAGTCGTACCACTCGAGCGACGTGCCGATCATGCTCGCGGTCGCGAGTCGGCTGGTGCGGACGCGGCGGGGCGCGTGGGCGGCGGGCTGGGCGAGCGTGTTCATGGTGTCGGGCGTGTCGTGATGGGGAACGGGATGAAATGCCGGACCGATGCGAGGGTGTGCGTCGCGCCTGCGGTGCGGCCGGCGTGGGCGATCAGGCCGAACATGCCGCGGCAGCGGGTTCGGCTTCGACGTCGCCGCGCGTGACATGCAGCGGCGCGGCGGCGCGCCACAGCAGCGCGAAGGTGCGCACGTCGTCGTGCCCGGCGAGCGTGGCGGCCACGCGTCGCGTCGCGGCCGCATCGCTGCCTTCGATCAGCACGAGCGCGTCGGCGGCCGGGCGGGCGGCCGCAGCGGCGCCGATCGGCGCGGACAGCTCGGGCGCGGTGCAAAAGAGCCGCGCGGCGTGGATGCCCGGTTCGTGCAGCACATCATCGAAACGCTCGCGCAGGGACGGCACGTCGATGCGATCCGGCGGCAGCACGAACAGCGCGAGATGCGCACCTTCGCCGTCGCCGGCCTCGATCGTCAGTTCTCCGACGCGTCGCTGCGTGCCCGTCATGCGCTCGAAGTTCGCGAGCGACCATGCGGTCTGCTGCGTGAATGCGCGCCGGTACGCGTCGCCTTGGAACACGTCGAGCGCGTCCGTCACGTACAGCGCGAGGTACTGGCGCGGGCCGCGATCGGTCGCGCGAAAGCGCCGTGCATGCGTGAAGCCGGGAATCGCGACACGTTCCTGCATGTGCTCGCGGTCGTACCACGCGTTGAAATCGGCTTCGTGCGCGGGGTCGATATCCGTCCAGACGCAAAGCTGGCCGTGCGGAAGGGAAAGGCGGGTCATCGCGGGGTTCCTCGTGACGGGGGTGTGTCAGGAACCTCAGTTTCCCGAAGACGGGCCGCGCCCGTCCAACAAGAAAACAAATTCGCGGTGAACAGGTTTTCTTATGAGCGGCGCGGGCGGCGTTTTGCGGCGGGCGGGGCGGATGGTGTCGTGCGCTTCGCTTTTGTCGGCGCTTTCGCTTTGGCTTTTGTCGCGGGACGGGCGGGTGTTTTGTCCGCGCTGTCGGGCGCGGCCGTCTTCGCGTGATGCGCGGCGGCCGACATTGCACGCGCGACTTCGCTGGCCAGCTCCGCGATGCGCGCGGCCACCGGCAGGCCCTGGCTGCGGTATGTCGCGACGAGCGGCAGCGCGGGGAATTCGGGTTCGACATCGAGCAGTTCGAGCGTGCCTTCGTGGAGTTCGCGCCCGATGATCGCGGGCGGCAGCGCGGCCACGCCGAAGCCGTCGGCGACGAGGCGGATCATCGCGGCGACCGACGTGATGCAGTTGATGCTGGCCGGCCGCTCGACGGCCGCGAACAGCCGCTCGATCGTCGCGTGCGGGCCCGAGTGGCGCGAGAAGCTGATGATCGGGAATGCCGCGAGGCGCGCGGCGTCGAGCGATTGGCCGCCGAGCCCGAGGCGCGGGCTGGCCACCCAGCGCACCGGGAATTCGCACAGCGGCAGGTTCGTGAAATCGGGGCCGGGCACCGGGTCGGTCTGCAGGATCAGGTCGACGCCGTCGGTGCTGAGCAGGCGGATCAGGTGCAGCGTCGTGTCGCTCGTGATCTCGACGTCGAGGCGCGGATAGCGCTCGCGCAGTTGCGCCATCAGCGCGGGGAACCAGCTGTGCACGATCGATTCGATCACGCCGATCCGGATCAGGCCCGCATCGCTCGCCGCATCGATGTCGCGGCGCATTTCGCCGTCGAGGCGCACGATCCGCTCCGCGTACGCGAGCATGCGGCGCCCGGCGGGCGTGAGCGTGGCCGAGCGCGTGTTGCGGTCGAACAGGCGGACGTCGAATGCTTCCTCGAGCGACGCGATGCGGCTCGACACGGCCGCCTGTGTGGTGTGCAGTTTTTCGGCCGTGAGCCGGAAATTTTCCAGCTTCGCGAGCCAGACGAAGGTTTCAAGAAACCGGATGTTCATCGACGTTCGAACCGTGAGGCGGTGCCGGGCGGGCGGCGGGATCGGTCGATGGTAGCGGATTTTCGGGGGCGGGAAACAAGCGGGCGGCGCGGTATGCGTGCGGCGGCGGATGCGAGGTGGAGCGCAGGGCGCGTGCACGAAGCGCAGCCCGCGACGCGTACGTCACGCGTGCGCCGCACCCACGCGCATCAAAGCTTGTCGAACGCGAGCGTCGGCACGTCCACCACCATCGCGCCGCCGTCGGCGACGAGCGTCGCGCCGGTCACGAACGACGCGTCTGGCGACGCGAGGAACGCGCACACGGCCGCGATCTCGTCCGGATCGGCCGCGCGCCGCAGCGGCACGTCGGCGCTGACGCGTGCATACGCGCCGTCGAGCGTGTCACCGTGCGCCGACATCAGCGGTTCCATCTCCGCGTCGGCCATCGGCGTGCGGACCCAGCCGGGGCACACCGCATTCGCCCGCACGCCGTGCGGCCCGTAGTCACGTGCGAGCGACCGGGCGAGCCCGAGCAGCGCGTGCTTGCCGACCGTGTAGCCGCACACGCCGGGCCCGGCCGCGAGCGCGGCGATCGATGCGACCAGCACGATGCTGCCGCGCTGCGCGATCAGGTCGGGCAGGCATGCGCGCGCGCTGACGAACGCGGTGTCGAGGTTCGCGTGCATCGCGTCGCGCCATTGCGCGTCGTCGGTTTCGTCCGCGCGGCCGAGGCCGTGGCCGCCCGCGCATGCGACGAGCGCGTCGACGCGGCCGAAGCGTTCGGCGATCCGCGGCAGGAAGCGGGCCCAGTCGGCGGTGCTCGCGGCGTCGCCGGCCAGCGCGAGGCCGCCCGTTTCGGCGGCCAGCGCGTCGAGCGGCGCCTGGCGCCGCCCGATCAGCACGACGCGGTCGCCGCGGCGGGCGAAGCGGCGCGCACACGCGGCGCCGATGCCGGTGCCGGCGCCGGTGATCGCGATCGTGCGGGGTGACGGGTGGGTCATGTCGTGCTCCGGAAAGGTGTCGTTTCCGGTCACTTTAGGCGGCGCGGGCGCGCGCCGGTATCAGCCGAAAGGATGAACGCGGGCGGCATTCCGGCGATCGGCGCGGCTGCGAGCCATTTTGCAAAGGCTGACGATGTGCGGCGCCGAATCGCTCTATCCTCCACATTTTTGCGATAAGTCACGAAAGCCCGGCAGAATAGCGCGGGCGGGCCGCGCATCGACGCGCGGCGCACCGGCCGGCCGATTCCGTCGTGCGAGCGGAGCGGCAGGCCGGCGATCCCGGCGGCAGCGCACCCCACATGCGCGCTGCATCGGCCGGGGATCGTGTCACGACAACCTATCGCCCGGTTGCGCGCTCGCGTGCCGGACCATCGACAAGAACAGGGAGGGCCGGCTATGAGGCTGGACGACGAAACGGAAAGCACGAACGTCGAGGATCGCCGCGGCGCCGGCGGGTTCGGCGGCGGGCGTGGCGCGACGATCGGCATCGGCACGATCGTGGTTGCGTTCGCCGCGTCGTATTTCTTCGGGATCGACCCGCGCGTGATACTCGAAGGCGCGTCGGCGCTGCAGGGCCGCCAGCAGCAGGCGCAGCCCGCGCCCGCGCAGCGGCAGGGCGAGCCGGCGAACGATACGGGCGCGGTGTTCACGCGCAAGGTGCTCGGCAATATCGAGCGCACGTGGACGGGCGTGTTCAATACCCAGCTGCACGCGCAGTACCAGCCGCCGACGCTCGTGATGTTCACGAACTCGACGCCGACCGCATGCGGCACGGGCCAGACCGCGATGGGGCCGTTCTACTGCCCGGGCGACCGCAAGGTGTACATCGACCTCGGCTTCTACGACGAACTGCGCAAGCGTTTCGGCGCGGGCGGCGATTTCGCGCAGGCTTACGTGATCGCGCACGAGGTCGGCCACCATGTGCAGAACCTGCTCGGTATTTCCGACAAGGTCGACGCCGCGCGCCGGCGGGCGAGCCAGGCGCACTCGAACGCGCTGTCGGTGCGGATGGAGCTGCAGGCCGACTGCTTCGCCGGCGTGTGGGCGAACAACGCGCAGCGCGCGAACCAGCGGCTGATGGAACCCGGCGATTTCGAACAGGGGCTGAAAGCGGCGGCCGCGATCGGCGACGACCGGCTGCAGCAGCAAGGGCAGGGCTATGTCGTGCCGGAGAGCTTCACGCACGGCACCAGCGACCAGCGCGTGTACTGGCTGCGGCGCGGGATGCAATCGGGCGAACTGAGCGCCTGCGACACGTTCGCCGCGAACGCACGCTGAAAGCGGCGCGCGTACCGTCGCGCGCCCGTATCGCCCCGGCCGAACCCGCGATGCCGGCCGGGCCGGGACGATTTGCCGATTTGTGCTCACCGGCGCTTTTCGGCGTCGGTAGGCTGGCCCGAACTTCGATCTTCAATAAGTTCGCCCGCCAGCCGATTCCACCATGCCGACCTCATCCGCTCCCGCCGACCCGGCCGCCGCCGACCCGGCCGCCGCCGACCCGGCCGCCGCCGACTGGCCACGCGCGCTGCGCGCGTGCGTGGACGCGTTCGACGCGTTCGCGAGCCCGTCCGCGATCGTGTTCTACCGGCTCGACCAAAGCGGCGAACCGGCCGATTTCGAGCTGTTCGGGATGCCGGAATCGATGCATCGCACCTATGTCGCGCGCTACCGGATGCTCGATCCGCTGCATCCGTCGCGCTGCGCGGCCGGCGAGCGTGCGGTCGTCACGCTTGCTTCCCAATTGCCTGACGAAAGGCGCGACGCGTCCGCGTACTGGACCCGCTTCCTGCGGCGGCACGACGTGGCCGACGTCGTCGAGATCTGGCTGCGCGACGCGGGCCGCACGGTCGGCGCGTTCTCGCTGCTGCGCTTCGGGGCGGGCGACACGCGCGGCGGCGTGGCCGGCAACAGCACGGCCGGGCGGTTCGCGCCCGGCGAAATCGATGCGCTCGCGCGGCTGCAGCCCGTGGCCGAAGCCGCGCTGAGCCCGCTGCTGCGCGCGCGGCGCGGAATTCACCGGATCGGCTGCGAGGAGCGGTTGACCTACCGCGAGGAGCAGATCGCGCGCCTCGTGCGCGACGGCCGCTCGAACAAGGAGATCGCCCGCGATCTCGCGCTGGGCCAGCCGACCGTCAAGACGCACCTGATGCGGATGTACCGCAAGCTCGGCGTGTCGAACCGCACGGAACTGGTGGGGGCGTTGTTCCTGTAATTCATCGGATAATTGCGATCCGGACTTCGAACCTTTCGCGATCGCCAGCCATCCCGCGGGATTCGAACCCGCCCACTCAGCGCCCACGCGCTGCCAATTTGCGCTCACCGGGCGCGAACCCTCGTCGATACAGTGGAACGACGCCCGCGTGCCCGTGCGCACGCGGTCCAGCCACGACAATCCTCGAGACGCCCATGAGCACCACGAATTTCGTCGCCGTCAGCGACACCGTGCGCACCTTCGTTGCGCGCGACTTCGGCCTCTTCATCGACGGTGAAATGCAGCCCGCCCACGCGGCCGCGCGGCTCGACGTGTACGACCCCGCGACGGGCGAGCGGCTTGCGACGGTCGCGGACGCCGACGCACACGACGTCGACCGCGCGGTCGCCAGCGCGAAGCGCGCATTCGACACCCGCGTGTGGAGCGGCCTGCGCCCGGCCGACCGCGAACGCATCCTGCTGAAACTCGCCGACCTGATCGAAGCCGACGCCGAAACGCTCGCGCAGCTCGAAACGCTGAACCAGGGCAAGTCGATCCACGTGTCGCGCGCGATCGAGGTCGGCGCGAGCGTCGAATACGTGCGCTACATGGCCGGCTGGGCGACCAAGATCACCGGCCAGACGCTCGACGTGTCGATCCCGTTCCCGCCCGGCGCGCGCTATACGGCCTATACGCGCAAGGAGCCGGTCGGCGTGGTCGCCGCGATCGTGCCGTGGAATTTTCCGTTGATGATCGCGGTGTGGAAGCTGATTCCCGCGCTCGCGGCCGGCTGCACGATCGTGCTGAAGCCGTCGCCGGAAACGCCGCTCACCGCGCTGCGACTGGCCGAGCTCGCACGCGAAGCCGGCGTGCCGCCCGGCGTGTTCAACGTCGTCACCGGCGGCCGCGTGTGCGGCGCCGCGCTCGCGAGCCACCCGTCGATCGCGAAGATCTCGTTCACGGGCTCGACCGCGACCGGCAAGCTGGTCGGCGCGGCGGCCGTGCAGAACATGACGCGTTTCTCGCTCGAGCTCGGCGGCAAGAACCCGATCGTGATGCTCGACGACATCGACGTCGCGCAGGCGCTCGACGGCGTCGCGGCCGGCGCGTTCTTCAACCAGGGGCAGGTGTGCGCGGCCGCCTCGCGCATCTATGTGCATCGCAGCAAGTTCAAGCAGCTCGCGGACGGCCTCGCGGGCGTCGCGCAGTCGATGAAGCTCGGCGCCGGCCTCGACACGACCGCGCAGATCAACCCGCTGGTCTCCGCGCACCATCGCGACAAGGTCGTCCAGCACATCGAAGGCGCGCGCCGCGCGGGCCTCACGTTCCTCGCGGGCGGCACGCCGGCCGACGACCTGCCCGGCTACTACGTGAAGCCGGCGGTGATCGCCGATCCGCATCCGGACAGCGCGATCGTGCGCGACGAAGTGTTCGGCCCGGTGATCGTCGTCGTGCCGTTCGACGACGCGGCGGATGCGGTGCGTCTCGCGAACGCGTCGCCGTACGGCCTCGCCGCGAGCCTCTGGAGCAACGACCTGACCCGCGTGATGAACCTCGTGCCGCAGATCGAGGCCGGCACCGTGTGGGTGAACTGCCATATCCCGCTCGACCCGTCGATGCCGTTCGGCGGCTACAAGCAATCGGGGATCGGCCGCGAATTCGGCCAGTACGCGATCGAAGGCTTCACCGAAACCAAATCCGTCTGCATCGCGCACTGACGCGCGGCCTCAACCTCAACCGATCCGACAGTGGAGACTGCAATGAGCTACAACGAAGCGAAATTCTGGCACCCGATGCTGCACCCGAACGAGATGAAACAGCGCACGCCGATCCGCATCGTGCGCGGCGACGGTTGCTACGTGTTCGACGAACAGGGCCGCAAGCTTGTCGACGGCGTCGCGGGCCTGTGGAACGTGAACGTCGGCCACAATCGCCAGGAAGTGAAGGACGCGATCGTGCGCCAGCTCGACGAGCTCGAATACTTCCAGCTGTTCGACGGCATTTCGCATCCGCGCGCGGAAGAACTGTCGAAGAAGGTGATCGACATGCTCGAACCGGAGGGCATGCGCCGCGTGCTGTACAGCTCGGGCGGGTCCGATTCGATCGAGACCGCGCTGAAGATCGCGCGCCAGTACTGGAAGGTGCGCGGCCAAGCCGACCGCACGAAGTTCATCTCGCTGAAGCAGGGCTATCACGGCACGCACTTCGGCGGTGCGTCGGTGAACGGCAACACGGTGTTCCGCCGCAACTACGAGCCGAACCTGCCGGGCTGCTTCCACGTCGAGACGCCGTGGCTGTACCGCAACCCGTTTACACAGGATCCCGAAGCACTCGGCCGGATCTGCGCGGAGATGCTGGAGCGCGAGATCCAGTTCCAGAGCCCCGACACGGTGGCCGCGTTCATCGCGGAGCCGATTCAGGGCGCGGGCGGCGTGATCGTGCCGCCGGCCAACTACTGGCCGCTGGTGCGCGAGGTGTGCGACCGTTACGGCGTCCTGCTGATCGCCGACGAAGTCGTGACGGGCTTCGGCCGCAGCGGCAGTATGTTCGGCAGCCGCGGCTGGGGCGTGCGCCCGGACATCATGTGTCTCGCGAAGGGCATCTCGTCGGGCTACGTGCCGCTCGGCGCGACGGTCGTGAACGCACGGATCGAGGACGCGTTCGCCGCGAACGCCGATTTCGGCGGCGCGATCATGCACGGCTACACGTATGCGGGCCATCCGGTCGCCTGCGCGGCCGCGATCGCGAGTCTCGACATCGTCGTGAAGGAGGACCTGCCGGCCAACGCGGCGAAGCAGGGCGCGTATCTGCTCGAAGCGCTGAAGCCGTTCGCGGAACGCTTCGCGGCGGTCGGCGAAGTGCGTGGCAAGGGGCTGATGCTCGCGCTCGACCTGGTCGCGAACAAGGACACGCGCGAGCCGATCGACCCGCTCTCGGGCTATGCGAACGCGGTCGCGGAAGTCGCGCGCGAGAACGGCGTGCTGGTGCGCCCGGTCGGCACGAAGATCATCCTGTCGCCGCCGCTCGTGATCCAGCGCGAGCAGCTCGACCGGATCGTCGACGCGCTCGCGGCGGGTTTCGAGGCCGTGCCGTTCGCGTGACGGTGTGACCCCGTGACGGCGCGCCGGCGGCGGGCAGCGTGGCCGCCGCCGGTTTGCCAATTTGCGCTATGACCGGATTATTTTGCCTGCGTATTTTTTCGACATCGGATCGAGGTGTGATCGACTAGGGGCCCGGGAATCGAAGCGCTGAAGCGCCGCCCGGGCCGACCGCATAGCCATGGAACCCCGGCCGCCAACGAAGCGTCGGCCGGGGGCGACACAGGAAGGAGACAGGGATGTCGGGATGGTCTGGAGTTACCGGCGCAGCGGGCGACACGCCCGCCGGCACGCCGGCTGAAGCGGGTGGCGGCACGGTGCTGAAGGCGGGTGCGGTCGGCTTTCCGACCGCGCTGGCGAGCGCAGTCGGCCTCATCATGGCCAGCCCGGTGATTCTCACCGCGACGTCGGGCTTCGGGATGGGCGGCTGGGCGTTCGCGGTCGCAATGATCATCGCGTTCGTGATGATGCAGGCGCAGGCGACCACCTTCTCCGAAGCCGCCGCGATGCTGCCGACGGCCGGCTCGGTTTACGATTACCTGTCGTGCGGGCTCGGCCGCTTCTGGGCGATCACCGGCACGATCTCCGCGTATTTCCTCGTGCACGTGTTCGCCGGCACGGCGGAAACGATCCTGAGCGGCATCATGGCGCTCGTCAATTTCGAATCGCTGAATGCCGCGTTCGAGAAGCACAACAGCTCGTGGCTCGTCGGCGTCGGCCTCGTGGTGACGTTCGCGATCACCAACATCATCGGCATCAAGGTGTTCAGCAAGCTCGAGATCGTGCTGACGGCCGGCATGTGGCTGTCGCTGATGATCTTCGGGATCCTCGGGCTCGCGGCCGCGCCGGCCGTGCATCTCGACGGCTGGTTCGGCGGCTCGGAAGTCGGCACGTCGGTGCCGGCCGTGCTGTCGCTGGTCGGGATGGCGATGTTCATGTTCGTCGGCTGCGAGTTCGTCACGCCGCTCGCGCCGGAAATGAAGTCGCCGGGCAAGACGATTCCGCGTGCGATGGCGCTGGGCCTCGTCGGCGTCGCGATCTGCATGTTCCTGTATGGCGCGGCGATCCGCCGCCAGGTCGCGAACGTGCCGGTGAGCCCCGACGGCCTCACGCATTTGCTCGACACGCCGGGCGCGATTCCCGCGTTCGCGCTGCAGGTGCTCGGGCCGTTCGGCCGCGTGTGGTTCGGCATCGCGTTCCTGTGCGCCGGTGCCGCGACGATCAACACGCTGATGGCCGGGCTGCCGCGCATCCTGTACGGGATGGCGATTGACGGCGCGCTGCCGCGCTGCTTCGCGTACCTGCATCCGCGCTTCAAGACGCCAGTGGTCGGCATCGTGGCGGCGGCGATCGTGCCGATCTTCCACGCGTGGCTGATCAACGGCAATCTCGACAGCATCCTGCACCTCGTGCTCGCCGCCACCTGCGCGTGGGGCACCGCGTACCTGCTTGTCACCGCGTCGGTCGTGATGCTGCGGATTCGCCGCCCGGACCTGCCGCGCCCGTACCGTTCGCCACTGTTCCCGCTGCCGCAGATCGTGTCGAGCGTCGGCATCATTCTCGCGATCTGGTACATCACGCCGCCGGGCATGAACGCGCGCGACATCTACGTGCCGTTCGGCGCGATGCTCGGGCTCACCGCGCTGTACGCGCTGTTCTGGACGCTCGTCGTGCAGCGCCGGCATCCGTTCAAGCCGGTGCCGGTCGAGGAAGTGCTGCGCAACGAGCACGTCGCATCGTGAAGGCCGTGCTCGCCCGCTGGCGCATGGCGCCCGATGCGCCGCCGCCCGGCCACCGGCCCGGCGCGATCGCCGCGCGCGTGCTGGCCGATCTGCGCGCCGAGCGGGATGCCGATCACGTCGGCAGTCGGACGGCGAGGCTGCCGAACGGCGTGCGCGTGAGCATCGACGAGCGGGTCGACCGTCAGTTCCTGATGCACACGATCAGCGTGAAGGTGGCGGCCACCGCGTGCGGCCCGGCCGTGCAGGGCAGCGCGCGCGTGCGGCAGACCGGCTGGCTGCGCTGCACGGGTATCGACGCGCTGGCCGCTCCAGGATGCGACCCCGGATTCGCCGACACGCTGGCCGCGCTGGTCGCCGAGCCGTCGCTGGCCGATGCGCTGCGGCCGCTGCACCTGACCGACTGCACGATCGACGCGCGCGACGGCCGCTGGACGCTCGCGATCGTGCCGTTCGGCGGCAGCGAGGTCGTGAACCGGATGCCGTCGTTCCGCCGCTACGTCCGCCTGACGGGCGAGCAGGCCACCGCGCTGTCGGCGGCCTGTCTTGCGTTCGAAACCGCACTACGCAGGATTTTGCACGGGTAAGCTGTGGCGTTGCGCGCCGGGGAACCGGCGGCCGCGTTTAAGGGTTTTACCGGAGATGCCGATGCTGTTCCAGTCACGCTCACACGAAGACGTGCACGATCACGGGCTCGCGATCGCGGGCTGGCATCAGGTGTACCGCCAGATGACGCCGGGCCGCTTCAAGGGCACCGTCACGCAGGTGCTGTACGACGATTTCCACTTCTTCCGCGAAACGACCAACCGGCGCGTCGCGCAAACCGGGCTCGCGCCGGCCGGGCGCACGTCGCTCGCGGTGCCGCTGTCCGTGCCGCTCGCGGGCACGTTCCAGGGCCAGCCCGTCGACGGCTATGCGCTGCTGGCGCTGCGCGCCGGCGAGGATTTCGAATTCCACACGCCGGAAGGGATGGGGCTGGTCGGGATCAGCGCGGCGTCCGACATGGTCGACGAGCTCTGCGAAGCCGAATTCGGCGCATCCGGCGCGCGCAAGCTGCGCCACGTGACGCGGCTGTCCGACGAGCAGGGCGTCGCGCTCGGCGTGCGGCTGTCGTCGCTGATCGACGACGCGCAGCGCAACCCGGGCCACCTCGAATACGCGGCCACCCGCAAGATGTTCCGCGACGCGATGCTCGGCATGTTCCTCGATGCGCTCGAGCAGGGCATCGGCGTCGAGCGCCGCGATATCACGCACGCCACCTACAGCGACATCGTGAGCCGTTGCGAGAAGCATCTGCGCGACCGGCCCGAGGAACCCGTCACCGTGCTCGAACTGTGTCGCGCGCTGCGCTGCAGCCGCCGCACGCTGCAAACGAGTTTTCAACGCGTGGCCGACGTCACGCCGGTCGGCTATCTGCGCACGATCCGGCTGAACGCGGTGCGCCGCCTGCTGCGCACGACGCCCGTGCAGCAGCTCGGCGTCGGTGAGGCTGCCGCGAGCTGGGGGTTCACGCACCTCGGCTATTTCGCGCGCGAGTATCGCGACCTGTTCGGCGAGCTGCCGTCGCAGACGACGCGCCCCGAATGATGCGCGCGCGCCGCGACGGCGCCGCCGGGCACCGTCGCAAGCAACGCGTGCGACTGTTTGCCGATTTGCGATAGAGGTCCTGAATTTTCGCTGGATAGAGTCCTGTCACCCATATCGATAACCCCATCGATCTGCACTGCGAATCGATGACAACAGAGGGGCGGGACATGAAGATCGGACGACGACTGGCCGCGGCGGCGGCGACGCTGGGTTGCATGCACGCACACGCGCAGACCTCGGGCAGCGTGACGCTGTACGGCACCGTGGATACCGGCATCATCTACTCGACGAACCAGCAGTTCACGCGCGCCGACGGCAGCACGGGCGGCGGCCATGCATGGCAGATGGGCGGCGGCAACCTCGTGCCGTCGCGGTTCGGCTTCCAGGGCGCCGAGCCGCTCGGCGGCGGGCTCAGTGCGGTGTTCACGCTCGAGCAGCAGTTCCTGTCCGCGAACGGGCAGGCGCTGCAGGGCGGCACGGCCTTCAGCCGGCAGGCATGGGTCGGGCTGCGCCAGGACGGGATCGGTACGCTCGGCCTCGGCCGCCAGTACGACTCGTACACCGACATGCTCGGCGCGTACGTGTCGAGCAACAACTGGGCGACGCCGTACGGCTCGCACCTCGGCGACGTCGACAACCTGAACGCCGCGTTCAACTTCAACAACGCGGTGAAATTCACCAGCGCCGATTTCAACGGCCTCACGTTCGGCGGCACGTTCAGCTTCGGCGGGCAGGCCGGCGATTTCTCCGCGAAGCGCGGTTACGCGGTGGCCGCGACGTATACGCGCGCGCCGGTTGCGTTCTCGGTCGGCTACGTCGACCTGCACCAGCCGCTCGACGCGGCGCTCGGCGGCGCGAACGGCTATATCGGCGATTTCGCGTGCAGCAACCCGGGCGCGATGTATTGCCTGCTGCAGGATGCGGGCTCGATGCGCGCGTTCGGCGCGGGCGGCTCGGTCACGTTCGGCGACGCGACGATCGCGCTCACCTATACGCATACGCGCCTCGGCGACAGCCGTTATTTCTCGACCACCGCGCAGCCGCGCACGCAGGCGTTCACGTTCGATATCGGCGAGGTGAACGCCACGTATATGTTCACCCCCGCGCTGCAGGGCGGCGTCGCGTACATCTTCAACGCAGCCCACACCGACGGGCGCGGCACGACGCGGTTCCACCAGGTGAACGTCGGCACGAACTACAGCCTGTCGAAGCGCACGGCGCTGTATGCGGTCGCGATCGGCCAGATCGCGAGCGGGAAGGGGCTCGGCACCGACGCGGACGGTAACGCGGTGAACTACGCGCAGATCCCGGTGCTCGCGAACAGCAACTCGAGCCGGCAACTGGCGGTGATGGCGGGTATTCGCGTGAATTTTTGAGCGCAGGGCATGGGACACGGCGCGCGGAACGCGGGCGGCTGGCGACGAGAAATGGGCGGCGAGCAATGGGCGGCGAGCAGCAGGCGGTTGGAGGGCGGCCGGGTTGTCGCCCGACTCGCTGTGGCAAGCGCTGCCGCAGGCGTGGCGCACCGGCGATCGCCGCGTGCCATAAATTCTTAACGATCGGCGTGAACAATAGCGTTCGCTACAGGCGGCCGGAAGCATCCCCCGCGTTGCACACGTGTGCAACGCCCGGCCGTCCCGCCACCACGTCGAACGAGAGAGACCTCATGACCTTGCTGAGCCGCCTGCGCGCGCTGTCCGCCGCCCTTGCGCTGTCCTTCGCCGCCACGCACGCCGTTGCCGCGGATCTCGTCATCGCAGGCCGCGACGATATCTACGGCAAGGGGCTGGCCGACGCCGTCGCCGGCTTCAACAAGCTGCACCCGGGTACCGAGATCGAGCTGCTCAAGCTGCCGAACGCGAACCTGTACCAGAAGCTCAAGCTGTCGATGCGCGAAGGCACCGGCGCGTTCGACCTCGTGATGATGGACGACACGTGGGCGCCCGAATTCATCGGCAACGGATGGCTGAAGCCGCTGCCCGCGTCACTCGCGGATGCCGATCTCGTGCCGTCCACAGTCGCGCTCGGCCGCAACGCGGCCGGTGCGCTGTACGCGTTGCCGATCGTCGGCAACGTCGAGATGTTCGCGTACCGCAAGGACTTGCTCGCGAAGTACAAGCTGCAGCCGCCGCGCAACTGGGACGACGTGCTGAAGATCGCGCAGACCGTCGGCGGCGCGGACAAGAGCGTGTCGGGCGTCGTGTTCCGCGGCACGAAGGGCAACCCGGTCGTGACGGGCTTCCTGCCGATCCTGTGGGCCTACGGCGGCGACGTGTTCGACCGCGCCGGCAACGTGACGATCGATTCGCGTGAGGCGCAGGCGGCGCTGAAGACCTTCCTCGCGCTGAAGGCGTCCGCGCCGAAGGACGTCGACGTGTACGGCGCGGCGGAAGTGCGCGATGCGCTGCAGCGCGGCACGGCCGCGCAGTCGATCGAGGTATGGCCGGCGTGGGTGCCGGCGCTCGACGATCCGAAGCAGTCGCGCGTGGTCGGCCAGATCGCGCTGCAGCCGCCGCCCGGGCAGACCGCCGGCCCGGCGCCGATGCTCGGCATCTGGCAGATGGGCATCCCGAAGGACGCGCCGCACGCGAAGCTCGCGCAGGATTTCCTCGCGTACCTGACCGCGCGCGACACGCAGACGCGCCTCGCCGGCATCGGCATTCCGCCGACCCGCCGCAGCGTGTTCAACGATCCGGCGCTGGTGCGCCAGTACCGCTGGTATCCGGATCAGTTGAAGGCGCTCGAAGCTGGCCGTGCGCGGCCGCGCGTGAACGACTGGCAGCAGGTCGAGAGCATTCTCGGCGACCAGCTGCAGCTCGCGCTGACCGGGCAGGCCGCGCCCGACGCCGCGCTGCGCCAGGCGCAGCAGAAGATCTCGCAGGCGACGGCCGCGGCCGGCAAGTGACGGCTCGCCTCGAACGCTCGCCGGGACCCAGCGCATGAAAGCCTTCGGCCGTAGCCTGCCGTTCGTCGCGCTGCTCGGGCCCGCGCTGCTGGTGCTCGCCGCGCTCGCGCTGTATCCGGTCGCGCAGGTGCTGATCGATTCGTTCTGCCAGGTCGACTATTCGGCCGGCCGCCGTGCATTCGCCGGGCTCGCGAACTATCGCGCGGTGCTCGGCGACGACGCGTTCACGGCCGGCTTCGGCAACACGCTGCGCTTCACGATCGTCGCGTCGCTCGTCGAAGTCGCGCTGGGTTTCGGCCTCGCGCTGCTGTTCGTGCGCGCGTTTCCGGGGCGGCGCATCGCGCTGCCGCTCGCGATCCTGCCGATGATGCTGTCCACGCTCGTGTGCTCGGCGATCTGGCGCAACTGGCTCAACTTCGACGGCTTCCTGAACGCGCTGCTCGCGGCGTTCGGCATCGAAGGCGTGCGCTGGCTGTCCGATCCGCATCTCGCGCTGTGGTCGCTCGCGCTCGTCGACGTATGGCAGTGGACGCCGATGGCGTTCCTGATCGTGCTCGCCGGGCTGCAGTCGATCCCGCAGGAGCTGTACGAAGCCGCGCGCACCGACGGCGCGAGCGAGTGGCAGTGCCTGCGCGACATCACGCTGCCGCTCGCGGCGCCGCAGATCGGCCTCGCGCTGCTCCTGCGCTCGATCGACACGTTCAAGCTGTTCGACAAGGTCTATGCGCTGACGGGCGGCGGCCCCGGCAACGCGACGCAGACACTGTCGACCTATATCTACGACACGGGCTTCCGCTTCTTCAACGTCGGGCCGGCGAGCGCCGCGTCGGTGCTGATGCTCGCGGCGTCCGCGCTGCTGGTCTCGGGGTACGTATGGCAGACGGTTCGCAAGCGGCGCGCATGACGGCGCAACCCGCTCGCATCACGGGCGCGCGAACGGGCGCCGCATTCGGTCGCGCGATGCCGTGGGCACTGCGCATCGCCGCGCTCGCGCTGTTGCTGCTGCCGTGCCTGTGGATGGCCGGCGCGGCGTTCATGCCGACGCTCGAACGCCTCGATCACCCGTTGCGGATCTGGCCGGCCGCGCCGACCGTCGAGCATTTCGCGTCGGTCTGGTCCAACGGCATCGGCGCGCCACTGTTCAATTCGCTGCTGGTCGGTTTCGGCACGACGCTGCTCGCGCTGGCGCTCGCGTTTCCGGCCGCGTATGCGCTCGTGCGGCTGCGGTTTCCGGCGCGGCTCGACCTGCTGTTCCTGGTGCTCGTGCTCGCGTTGAAGCTGATGCCGCCGATCACGATCGCGGTGCCGCTGTTCGCGCTCGCGAAGCGGCTGCACCTGCTCGATTCGACGCTCGGCCTGATGCTCGCGTACCAGATCTATGCGTTGCCGATGGCGATCTGGATGCTGCTCGCGTTCGTGCGCGACGTGCCGATCGAATACGAGGAAGCCGCCTGCATCGACGGCGCGGGGCTCGCGCGCCGCCTCGTGCAGATCGTGCTGCCGCTGTGCGCGCCGGGGCTGATCGCGACCGCAATTTTCGTGTTCATCGCCGCGTGGAACGAATTCCTGATCGCGCTGCTGTTCGTGTCGACGCCGAGCCGCTTCACGCTGCCGCTCGCAATTGCCGGCTACGTGACGGAGAACGGCATCGACTGGGGCGACCTGATGAGCGCGGGGCTGATGGCATCGCTGCCCACGCTGGCCGTGGCCGGCTATGTGCAACGCTACCTGTTGCGCGGGTTCGCGGGCGGGTTGAAGTGACGCGCGGCGCTGCCGCGCCCGATTCTCCGTGGTTATGCGCAGCTGGCCCGCACCACCTGCGTGACCGGCACGATGCGCGTGCGCGACGGGCCGTCGAACGCCTGCATCCGGTCGGCGAGCAGGTCGACCGCCGCCTGCGCGAGGCCGCGCGTGTCCTGCCGCAGCGTCGTGAGGCGGTACGCATCGTAATCGGCGGCCGGGATGTCGTCGAAGCCGATCACGCGTACGTCGTCCGGCACGCGCAACCCGAATTCGCTGCGCGCGACGTCGATCACGCCGAGCGCGAGCAGGTCGGACGAGCAGAACACGCCGTCGGGCCGCTTGCCGTTCGCGAACAGTTGCCGCGCGGCGTCGACGCCGCTTGCATGCGTGTCGGACGGCGTGTCGAGCACGTGCGCGAGTGTCGCGTCGAACGCGTCGCCGCGCCCGATCGCCTGCTCGAACGAAAAGGCGCGCGACTGCGCGCTGTAGCTCGCGCCGCGCGGCCCGACGAACGCGAGCCGGCGCGCGCCGGCCCGCACGAGCCGCTGCGCTGCGTGGACGGCGCCTGCCGCGTTGTCGCTGACGACGATGTCCGCGCCCGGCAGGTTCGCCTCGCGGTTGATCATCACGACCGGGATCCGGTGTTCGAGATACTGCTGCGCGACCGACAGCGGCGGCGACGCGGACGTCATCACCAGCCCCGCGATCCGGTAGCTGAGCAACTGTTCGAGCGATTGCCGGACCTGGCGCGGATCTTCGGCATTGGTCACGAGCGGCGTGAGCGCGCGCTGCCCGAGCGCGGCCATCAGGTCCGACAGCAGCCGTGCGCGAAACGGATTCTCGAACCCGGCCGTCACGACGCCGATCATGCTGCTGCGCTGCGTGATCATGTCGCGCGCGATCAGGTTGACCTGGTAGCCGAGCGCGCGCGCGGCGATCATCACGCGCTCACGTGTCTGCGGCGCGATGCTCGCCGTCGGCGAGAATGCACGCGACACCGCGGAGCGCGACACGCCGGCGCGCGCCGCGACATCCGATGCCGTGACCCACGGCTTTCTTTCCTTGTCATTCATCGATTCATGATCCCTTCGAGCCACGATACGTGCCTGCCGCCCGCCGACTGGATGTCGGCGCTCGACGATGCACGACTGCTGCATACGCTGACCCTACCGGGCAGCCATGACACCTGTGCGTATACCGTCGACGATCGGCTCGTGCGTACCCAGCATGCGCCGCTCGATGCCCAGCTCGCGCATGGCGTGCGGCTGCTCGACATCCGCTGCCGGCACGTGCGCGATGCGTTCGACATCCATCACGGCGGCATCGCGCTCGGCATGACGTTCGACGACGTGTTGGCAACTTGTGCGCGCTTTCTCGACGCGCATCCGCGCGAATGCCTGGTGATGTCGGTGAAGGACGAATGGCCGGTGCACGCGTGCACACGCGGTTTCGATGCGACGTTCGACGCACATCGTGCGCGGCATCCGCGGCTGCGCTGGCATGCCGGCGGCACGCTGCCCGCGCTCGGCGACGTGCGCGGCGCGATCGTGCTGCTGCGGCGCTTTCGCAGCAGCCGGCCGCTCGGCATCGATTTGACCGCATGGCCCGACAACGCGACGTTCACGATCGATCATCCCGACGGCGCATTCGTGATCCAGGACGAATACCGCGTGCCGGTCGCCGCGTCGATCGGCTGGAAGTGGCGTGCGATCGACGCACTGCTGATGGACCTGCCATCGCCGGACAGCGGCCGCTGGGCGATCAACTTCTGCAGCGGGACGGGAATGGGCGCGAATCCGTCGGTGGTCGCGCACGGCGACGGCAGGGTGCGGGGCATTCATGCGCGGCTGACTGAACGACTGCATGAGCAGCCCGGCCCGTATGGCGCGATGCTGCTCGACTTCTGCGATGACGACGACTGGGCGCTGGTGCGCGCGCTGATCGCGTGCAACGACCATGTGCCGGCGCCGGGCGTCTGGCGCAAGACGTTTCGCTGTTAGCGCAGATTGGCGCTGAAGAACGCGAGCGCCTTTGCATCGAGCGTTTCGTGGAAGGCCGCGCGATCGAATCCCTTCGCATCGGTACAGACGTCAGGCGAGACCTGCGCCAGTTGGTCGGAGCACGGCGCGAGAAACGCGAAATGCGCGGAGTTCGGCACGACGTGGAATTCCGGCCGTTGCGGCAGCATGCCGGCCAGCGCGGGGATCGTTTCCGGCTCCACGCCGTCGCCGCCCGCTTCGGACCCCCACAGCTGGATCGGCGCGTGCACGTCCTTCAGCGTATCGGCGCTCGGGAATTCGTTCATCGGGTCGGCGATCACGTAGGCCTTGATCCTCGGATCGTGCGTCAGCGGCTGGCGCGGCAGGTCACGGTCGCGGATCTGCTTGCAGATCAGCCAGGTCGGGTCCGGGCAGGCCACGTGCGCGTGGACGAAATCCGGATTGGCGCCGGCCAGCACGAGGCCCGTATAGCCGCCGCGCGAAAAGCCGAAGAAGCCGATCCGCGCGGGATCGATATGCGTGGCGTCGGGCTCGGCGGTTAGCATGTAGTCGACCAGGCGCTTGATGTCGTCCGGCCGCTCGACCAGCTCCCGCAGGTCGGCCGCGCGGCTCATGTCGGTATGCGTGTCGCCGGGATGGTTGATTGCCGCGACGACGTAGCCTGCGTCGGCGAGCGTTTCGGCGAGGTCGTGATGCCCGAAGTAGGTACCGGCATGGCCGTGCGAAATCACGACGAGCGGCAGCTTGTCGCCGACGGTCGGGCAGTTGCGTTGCCCTTTCAGCACGAACGGGCCGATCGTGAGCGGCTGCGCGGGGGTTGCGCAGGGTGTCCAGATGACGGCGCGCAGCTCGGGGCCGGCCGTGTCGGCCGGGATGGTGACGAACTTGACGCCGGCCGCGTGCGCGAGCGTGGCGGACAGGCAGAGCAGGGCAGCAGAGAGCCAGGTCTTCATGTCGATTCCCCGGGCAGTGGAGGGGCCGCGGCGCGACGGGCGCCGGACAATGGCGCTCAGCGCGTCGCGATCGCCACCGCCGCACCGGCCATCGCGGTCGCGCTCGTGCGGTTGGCGAACCGCTTCGCGCGTGCCGACGTCAGGAACGCCCGTGCGCGTGACGCCAGCAGCGACCAGAAGCAGTCGGCGAGGATCAGGACCGCGAGCATCGTGCTGACGAGTTCGGCCCATGCGGTCACACCCACGTGCGAGAGATCGACGATCGTCGGCAGCAGCGCGAGATAGAACACCATGATCTTCGGATTGCCGAGCGTAACGAGCATGCCCGCGACGAACATGCGCCACGGCGACTGGCCGCGCGGCAGGTCGTCGGCCCCGGTCTCGGTCGGCGCGGTCCACATCTTCCATGCAAGGAACAGCAGGTACGCGACGCCGAGCAGCTTCAGCACGATCAGCCCGGCCGCGAACGTGCGCGCGAACGCGGACAGCCCCGCGACCGCGAGCGTGAGCCACAGCGCTTCGCCGAGCCACATGGCCGCGAGGAACGGCAGCACGTCACGCACGCCGTTCGTCAGCACGCGCGCGACCAGCGCGGCGACGCTCGGGCCGGGCGTGCCGGCGGTGACGAGCAGGGTGACAGCGAAGACGGCGAGCGCGGACAGCGTCATGACGAACCTCGTGGGTGGGGCGTTCGAAACGTATGAGGTTTCGATTATAGTGACGGCCGTTCCAGACTGTCTGCCTGAATTGCCGTGATGACTGCATCGATCCTGATCCGTCCCGCCACGCGGGAAGACGCGGCCGCGATGGCCGCCGTCGAAGTCGCCGCCGCGCAGCGATTCCGCGCAATCGGCATGACCCAGATCGCCGAAGGCGAGCCGACCGATGCGACGGCCGTACTCGAGCGCATCGACGACGGTCGCGCGTATGTCGCGGTCGATCCGCAGGGTATGTGCGTCGGGTTTGCGTTCTACCGGCTGCTCGATGCGCAGCGGCTTTATCTGGAAGAACTGGATGTCGCGCCGTCGCATGCCGGACAGCGGATCGGCGCGCGCCTGATCGAACAGGTGATGGCACGCGCAGCGCAGGAAGGGATCGCGGAGATCGTGCTGTCGACGTTTCGCGACGCGCCGTGGAATGCGCCGTACTACGCGCGCCTGGGTTTCAGCATCGTCGATGCCGCCGCGCTCGACGACACGCTGCGCGCGATCCGCGCGCACCACGTCGCGCTTGGCCTCGACGAGACGCAGCGCGTGTTCATGCGGGCGGACGTGCGCCGCTGAACACGCGCTGCGGGCCGTCAGGCCGCGTTGCTCAGCGCCGGGTAATCGGTATAACCCGTTTCGCCTTCCGCGTAGAACGTCTCCGGCACCGGCTTGTTGAGCGGTGCGCCGAGTTCGAGGCGGCGCGGCAGGTCGGGGTTCGCGATGAATAGCTTGCCCCATGCGATCGCGTCGGCGCTGCCGCTTGCGAGCGCAGCCTGCGCGGTGTCGAGCGTGAACTGCTCGTTCGCGATCAGCGGGCCGCCGAACGCTTCCTTCAGGCGCGGGCTCAGATGGTCGCCGGAATACGACTCACGCGTGAAGATGAACGCGATCTTGCGGCGGCCGAGTTCGCGCGCGACATAGCCGAACGTTGCCGCCGGGTCGGAATCGCCCATCGTGTGCGCGTCGCCGCGCGGGGCAAGGTGCACGCCGACGCGACCGGCGCCCCACACGTCGATCGCCGCATCGACCACTTCGAGCAGCAGGCGTGCGCGGTTCTCGATCGGGCCGCCGTACGCATCGGTGCGGTGGTTGGTGCTGTCCTGCAGGAACTGGTCGAGCAGGTAGCCGTTCGCGCCGTGGATCTCGACGCCGTCGAAGCCGGCCGCTTTCGCGTTCTCCGCACCCTTGCGGTACGCGGCGACGATGCCCGGGATTTCATCGAGTTCGAGTGCGCGCGGCGTGACGTACGGGCGCTGCGGACGCACGAGGCTCACGTGGCCGCCCGCGGCGATCGCGCTCGGCGCGACCGGCAGGTCGCCGTTCAGGAACACCGGGTCGGAGATCCGGCCGACGTGCCACAGTTGCAGCACGATGCGCCCACCGGCCGCATGCACGGCCTGCGTCACCTGTTTCCAGCCCTCGACCTGCTCATCGGACCAGATGCCGGGGGTATCCGCGTAGCCGACACCCTGCGGCGTGACCGACGTTGCCTCGGTAATGATCAGGCCGGCCGTTGCGCGCTCGGCGTAGTAGCGGGCCATCAGTGCGTTCGGCACGCGCGTCGCGCCGGCACGGGAGCGGGTGAGCGGCGCCATCACGATGCGGTTCGGCAGGGTCAGGTCGCCGAGGGTGACGGGATCGAACAGGGTGGGCATGGCAAATAACCTCTTCACGAAAGGCGGGAAACCGTCGCGTCATGGGCGACGGCGCTCCGCATGGCCGGTTCGGCCGTGTTGACTAGAGTTCGCGGCGCAGGGCGTCGTGAAATGCGTCGATGACGGCCTCGTTGCGTTGAAAGAACGCCCACTGGCCGATCCGTGTCGACGTCACGAGCCCCGCGCGCTGGAGCGTCGCGAGGTGCGCGGAGACGGTCGACTGCGACAGCCCGCAGCGCGCGTCGATCTGGCCCGCGCAGACGCCGTGTTCGTACGGCAGCGTCTGGTTCGGGAAATGCTCGCCCGGCGTTTTCAGCCAGAGGAGGATTTCCCGGCGCACGGGGTTCGAGAGCGCTTTCAGGATGGCTTCGATGTCGAGTTCGGTCGGCATGGATCGGGCGGGCGTTTCAGTCTGGCAAACAGGTATCGTCGATGGGCGAATCATATATCGGAACTTGGCGATATGTTTGAAAGCATTGCTGGCAATGGGGTTGATAGCTGATTCGACCCGATTCGGAGCTCAGAAACGTGCTGGCGCACTTCAGCGGCAACGGTCCCAATGAGGCACCTCGGATTCTCTTCAAGGTGACACACGGGGGTGCGGATCATCTCGAACACCTCCATTCCCGGTCCTGGCACGACCTGGAACTACACTGGGCTGCAACTTCTGACCACGCGCTGTGGATCTCCGCCGAAGGCCTCCGCAATGACCTCACGAAACTACTCGATTCCATCCTTGACGAGAAGTCTTCAGCGACGTCGACGTTGGCTGCCATGGGCAATGGTGGCTCACAGCTGCAGGCCATTGTATTCCGCAATGAGCTTCGGCCTAGGAACTGGCCCGATGGGAAATGCGTCGCGGAAATGGCTGACAGTGCGTCCCGAAGCAACTCACACCTGTACGCGGCTCGTGGGCGCTTGAATGGAGCGCTGCTTGGAGTTTGGGGCGCTGCGGAACGGACCTACAGGCACCCAGACTTCCAGTTCAACGCGCAGGGTGCGATACTCCCGGCGGTCACTGATCTGCTGAAAGTCCTCCTCGGGGATTAACGCGATAGAGACGGCTGGCGGCGCGTATTCTGGCTCTATTCGTCGCTCCCGCTACCTTCTGGCGAAACGCCGGCAAATGTCTTTGTGCGCAATCCGCAGCGTCTCATCAAGGCAGCCGGAGAGGAGTACTGCGGATATCCCAGTAGTCACCGGGGAGCCAGGATGCTGCTGCGTTCCGATCGAGCTTGGGACTGCCCCGGCTAGCCCCCGGCGTGCGTCCGCGCGATGGATCGGGGAGCGGGTTTGCCGGCAGGTGGGCGGACCAAAGTCAGATACCGGCGAGAAATCCAAAGGATTGGGGCGTGTCAAGGCTCCCGTTTCCGATTCGTCATTGCTGGCGGGCAGCGATTAGTTCCATCGGAAGCGGAAATGAATAGTACTGTGCTCGATGAGCGAACACTCGCTACAGGGCGTAGCCCATCCAAGCGAGCTCAGCCGCCGCTGTGCGGACTGAATGTGCGTGGGAAGGAGCGGTCCGCGAGTTCACAGCCAATCGCTGGTCAATTTGATTTTGCGGCGACATAACCGACTTTCTTTAGGAAGTCTGCAGTGAGCATCCGCGTGCGCGTGCCACTTTTGTCCACGGGCTTTGTCTCGGGATATCCCTCCAATGCGACCATGCCGCGAACGAATCGGCGAGCTTCGCGTCAGAAAACGGGTCGAGTGGTTGCGCAACAAGGTCGAATGCACATCTTTTCCGGCATACCGGCTACCGGAGCCGCTCATGCTGCCGCAGCTTCAGCGCATGTACGAGATTGTGTTCGGTCCGATTCCCGCGCACAACGTCACCCTCGCAAAGGAGCCGAATGTCGTCGAAGAGGCATGGTTAGCTGTCGATTCGGCAATTGAGGAGGGCGACTCGTATTCGATTACGGTATCATTCTTCAGGACATGTGAGGCGCTTCAGCCCTTTTTCGCTGGATTGGCGCATTCGTCGCGCGGCGTTGCCATTGCTTCATTGCCGAAATCATACTTCAACAAGTAGTTGAATAATGCGATGCGAACATGGGTTTCAATTTCCGTGAATTCGCGATGCTCCGCCATGGAAAACCTTGAGAGAAGTCGGTCTATTTCGAGTATTCCGCCGAGGTGAGATATCGAGCTTCTTTTTGAATAAAATTTATTTAGAAGGCTGTTTGGATTGTTTGCGTCAAACTCGGAGAATTTTAACATGAATTCTTTGAATCTCTTCGATATTGAAAAGATGGGCTGGCTGCATTGCTGGCATTGGGCTGGTTTTTTGTCGAGCTTTTTGCTCTCAAAATCCATCAGATTTTCGATGGCGGATATAAGGCCAACAATGGCCATGCTGGCCGAAGTGAGAAAAATTTTACGCATGCTTTGATATAGAAATATTGATGCATTGTACCTTGATCTTGCTTCGAAATTTAGTTTGAAATAGTTTTTGAAAAAAATATCTGCGTCAGGATGGATGGAGACAAAGCTCATGGTGAAGTTTTGTTTCTGTGCCACCCGGTAGGGATCTTTTCTAATCTCCGGGGATGATGAAGTGTCGGAAAATTTCTCAATTTCCTCCTGATCGGATGGTCTAATATTTTTTGTTCCGTCGAAATCGAGATCGAAGTATTGATTTGTGACGATAGAAAGGAGGGAGATGAGCTCCTTTATAAAATCAAGGTGCGCACGCTCGCGCATCCTGTTTTCATGGAAAACTTTGTCGGGGTCATTCGTCGTTACCCTGTTCGAGTGAACACTGGCATACGCCTGGTTGTACTCGATGTCCAGATATTTTCCATTGTTGATTGAGCTTTCCTTTGTGCTTTTGATTATTTGAAATGCGTCGGAATGTCTGTAATGACCGTTCATGATTGAGCCGCTTTTAAGTGTGCTCTTGTATAGATTTCCCATCAGAATATCTCTTTATTTTAAAATTAACAGCCTATTATTGGTTATTTTAATCTAGGTCATGTTTTGCTTCGCCCCTTTTTGGGATCACGCTGCTCCCGGATCGTTGTCGCTCATCGGCTCGTCGATCGAGCCGGATTAGAACTGCCGAGCGGGGAATGTCTGAATACTCACGCGCGCGATGCGCGACGGGCAACGCAGATTGTCGCCCTCCGGGCGACGCACTTCTTTCTGCTTTGCCCCTTACCGAGGCATTCCCGTCTGCGTCGCTGTGATTTGCGTTCCCGTGATAGTGCGTGAGAGCCCTGCTTTAGTATCGATACTGGCGACCGCCCAGACGTGCCCATTTGTCAATGCTTTTATCAATTTCGTCCATGCGATCGCCATTCCCGTCCACGTCTGCTATGAGGGCTACGCTGACGAAACCTGGTTCATTCGCGACAGCAGGAAGTCGCCACGCTTCGTACCGTGTGACGCCTGATTTCGTTCCTGGCGGCGGCGTGGGATTTGGACCCCAGGACGCCGAAATCTCGGGGCTGGTTCTCTGTAATTCGTCGAAATCAATTGTCCAGCGATGATCGGACACTGTACCAAATTCAGGAACGATGCCGGGAAGAAGATAGTCCCGAACAATGTTGTCGAGGTCATGAAGCACGGCTGGTGGGGTCGCCGGATTGGGACGAATGACGACCTCAAGAGCCACTGCAACGACAAGGGGGGTGATGAGCCAATCCCAACGCTTCTTGAAGTCGGCAATTTTGTTCAGCACCTTTTGCTTGAACACCTCTGAACTGCCGGCGGCAATCGGCAGTTCTCCAACCTGGAGTCGAAGCATCGACTCGCCTACAAGCTCTGCCCACACTTCTTTCCCAAGGCCAGTAGCGATGCCTTTCTGGTGACCGTACATCCAATGCAGCACAGGGGTGGCGACGCCGCTACTCTTGAGCAGGGCGCGTTGCGCGTGCCATCGCGTCATTTTCAGGTAAGCGTCGTAAATGCTGTTGCCAAGAAGGCGCCGATTGTCCGCCTCGTTCTCTTTGAGATTACGGAACGTTTTGATCCAGTCTGCCTCGCGGTCTTGTTCATAGAGATAGTCGGGGTTCATCTCGATTGCACGTGCTGCCTCGGCCGCAAGTTCAAGATCGTCGAGCATTGCCGTGAATGGTCGCGCCTCGATGCAGATTGCTGGGTGAGTTTCTCCGTGTCGACAAGAAACGGAAAGTGCCTGGATTTGCCGATCGTCTTTATACAGGAGGTGCTGGCGTGGCCAGGGCACATTCGGGCGTCGCACACCGAGAAGATCCAGCAGATTCTTGGCTATCGTGTGTGCCTGTGGAGCGTTGCGGCTTGTCGTCGCCAGGTCAATTTTCAGAGCGACGTCGCCTGCGAACGTCGATCGTTTCGCAGCGGTTAGCTGATCGGCAACAGCCTCTTGGAATTTATCCCGAGCAGCTTCGGGCATCCTCTTTGACTGCGGCTCAATATTATCAATATAGATATGTACACGCTTTCGCTTCCGTTTCTGATAGCGGGCACGAGCGCCAGCGTCACTCTTCATGAATTCCTTCAACCTGCTCATAGCTCCCCTAGTCACGTTTCCAATATCAACGTGGTCATGTTCGAATAGTGGTCTCGATGTTTTTTATGGCCAGAGACCGTCATTTTATCAAAATAGAAACCGAAAGAAGGTATCATTTCCGCTCTGCGGATCGCGCTGCTCTAGGTCGCGATTCGCTCATCTCTGAACGGACTGGCCTTCGCCAGCCTTGCACATCGCTGACGCTGACGGCCCGGCTTCTAGAACCGGCCCTGTGCACGTCGCGTGCATATGGATCGCCGTTGCCTGTCCAGCCGTCTCCCCTCACTTCATCACCTTGTCCGCGACTGTAGCCCGGGTCCGTGTGCCGTCAAGGTGCGTAGGGCTCTGTCCTCGACTGCGCCTGCGTTCGTGGCAACCGAGCACGAACGCATGAGGTCAGTTTGGCGGCGGGACTACCGAACCAGCAAGGTTGCACGCGAATCATGCGCGTCTGCAGCGCTGGACGGCCCGTTGAGGCGGGGGCCATGTATTGGCCATAACAGTGGGGCCAGCAGTTGTGCTATGAACGGCATTGTTGGCCTTCTGTGGCTTGAGATGACGGAGTTTGTTCCGCGTGCGATCAACGGATCAACGGGCGCGTCCTGACGCACTTTGTTCCCCGCGACCAGGAAGTGCGATGGCGGTGACAGATCCTGGCGAATGCCAGGGGCGCGAGGCGGAGCCGCCGCGTTACGGCTCGATCCGGCCCTCAGGCGGGCTGGTCAAGGATGTCGTACCGCCCCTGGGTCGTATCGACATGCGCGAGCGTATCGAGCACTCGTATCACGGGCGGAAAACCATCCACCTGTTCGACCATCGCCTTCTATTCGTCGCCATGCCAGAAATCAGGGTCGATCCTCCGTGGACAAATCAGGGGAATGAACCGCACATGCCGACGTACGAGACGGAAACCGTGCCGCATGCGCTTCAAGCGGCAGGCGCAGTGCATTCGCGAGATAACTGACCGTCCGATAGAAGCCCGCGAGCATCAGCAGCTCGAGCCGTGCCTCGTCACTGAAATGCCGGCACAGCGCGTGCCACAGGTCATCGTCGATATCGCAGTGCCGATGCAGCGCATCGCACATCCGGATCAGCACCCGGTCGTCATCGTTCCAGCATGTATCGTCTGCCGAGCCGAGCGCCAACGACCGGATCTGTTCGCTGGTCAGCTTCGCCGTCCGGGCGAACACGGCGACATGCACGCCCCATTCGTATTCGCACCCGCAAAGCGCGGTAGTGCGGTCGATGACGATCTCGCGTTGCCGGATGTCGAGATGGCCCTTGTCCAGCAGGCCGGCGGCAAAGAATTTGGTGAACAGGCGCGGATCGCGCGCGAGCGTGGTGAAGAGCCGCAACGGTGGACGGCCCTGCATGATCCGGTCGATCGACGCTGCGATGTCGGGTTCGAACGGCGGTGATGCGGATGCAATACGCTGAGTCATGTGAGCCCCGTGCCCGAGACGATGCATGCGTGGAAGCGTAGGCACCATGCTTTAAAAAGTAAAGCAAAGACGAGGCGTGATCCAAGCAATTGACTCTGCCTGGCTATTGCTTTAAAAAGTACAGCATGACCACACCAAAAATCGGACAGCGCGTTCGCGGATCGAAGACGGGACGACCCATCATGGTCGTGCTGGATCTGCTCGGGCGGCGCACCACGCTGCGCATCCTGTGGGAACTGCGCGGCGAGCCGCTCACATTCCGGGCATTGCAGGAAGCCTGCGAAACGAATGCGCGCCTGCTCAATACGCGGCTGGCCGAGCTCAAGGCGTCGGGTCTCGTCGAGCACGGCGAGGGCGGCTATTGCATGACGGCCGAAGGCCGGCGGCTCGAGGCGTCGCTGCAACCGTTGCTGGGGTGGGCAAAACAATGGGCGAAGCGCGACCCGGACGGGTTCGACGCGGCCGATCGCGGGCAATCCGGTCAGGAACGCTGATCGATCGACACGCGGGCATGTATCGCAACGTCATGCCGGCTCGCGCATCGCGCGCAAGCCGATTTCTTTCAGAGAGTCCTTTCATGCCGATTCGGGCCGTCATCTTCGATTTCGATCTGACGCTGGCGGATTCGTCCGCCGCAATCATCGAATGCACGGAATACGCGCTGCATCAACTGGATGCCGCCGGCGCGACGCCGGCGCAGATCGGTGCCGTGATCGGGCTGCCGCTGCACGAGATGTTCCGCTCGCTGACGGGCGAAACCGAGCCGGCGCGGGCCGACGCGTTTGCGCGCCGCTTCGTGGCACGCGCCGACGAGATCATGGTGCACGGCACGCGCATCTATCCCGAGGTGCCGTCGCTGCTAGCGCGTCTGCACGAGCAGGGTCTCGCGGTCGCGATCGTGTCGTCGAAGTTCCGCTACCGGATCGAGGCGATTCTTGCGCTGAACGAACTGCAGTCGCGCGTCGACGTGCTGATCGGCGGGGAGGACGTGCAGTGTCACAAGCCCGATCCCGAAGGGCTCGTGCTGGCGCTGGCGCGGCTGGGCGTGCCGGCCCGTTCGGCGATCTACGTGGGCGACCACGCGGTGGATGCGCAGGCGGCCGAGCGTGCCGGCGTGGCGTTCGTCGGCGCGGTGAGCGGGATGACGTCGTTCGATGGATGGGCACGCACGGGCAAGCAGGCGGTCGTCACGCATCTCGGCGAACTGGACGCGATCGTGCAACGGATGCAGCGCGATCCGTCCGAAGCGTCGGGCTGACGCGGCCCGGCCCGTCGATCGTCGGGATGTCGACGATCCTGACGATCCGCTTCCAGGTCAGCGCGAGCGACCCACCGGCGGATGGCGGGTCCGGTGACGGATGCCGGGATTCATCCCGGCATCCCGGGTTCGTCAAACTGACGAACCCATGGCGCCTGCATTTCGCTCGGGATTGGCGAAATGGTATTTTCAGGAAATCCCGGATTTCAGCGTAAATGCAGATTCGATCGGATATCAGCTGATCGTGCCGATAATGACGAAACTGAAATTCCGGTCGGTATATTTGCCATTCGAGTCGCCGGTCTGAATCGTGGCGCCGCTGCCGGAAAGTGCCGGGAAGATCACGTTGTCCAGCGTGTTCTGCCCGCCGCCGTATCCCCATTGCGACGCGGTAGCCGCCGGCGTCTTGATGAATGCGGTGCTGAACGAGAGCTGATACGTCCCCGTGCTTTCACGTTTCACCGTGAATCCGCCCGAGCCATCCACGACCGTGCCGTTGCCCTGCACACTGCCCCAAAGCGTAACTTGAGCCATGATCGCTTCTCCTTATCTATTGTTGAAACAATATCGATAATTGAAACGGGATGCCGATTCGGCGTCACATAAATCATCTGGATCGGCGGTTGAATTGTATGTGATGGATTTTTAAAATTTGATCCGGGGTAAATAATTTATTATGATTTTCATTTTAAATATGCGGAATTTGTAATTGAAAGAGCGCACTGTTGCGTAACGTTGGTATTCGGTCGTTGGCCAGGTGTCCCGACGTTCGACGCGCGGTGATGCCGAGGATGGGCGGGCGGCGCGAACGCCGCGCAGAACCGGCCGGCTGACGCGCTTGCCGTAACCGTCCGGCAGCGCGCGACGGATTCTGCGACCATCGCCGTTAAAGTCATATCCGCCACTCGATCCGTTGCCATGTCACTCATTCCCGTCGCCTCTGTAAGCAGCCGGCGCTCATGCGTGTTGCCGGCCACCCGAACCCTGGCGTTCGCGATTTCGGTCGCGGCAGCCATCGGCGTCCTGGGCGGCGCGCGTCCGGCCGAAGCCGCCACACCCACCCAGCGCGAACGCCTCGAAGCACCGGTGAAGGCAGTCGCCGACCAGCGCTTGACCGTCGACACGCCGCAGGGCAGCGCGATGTTGCCCGTCTATGCCGACCATCCCGTCGACCAAGCGGCACCCGACGTGACGCGTGTGTTCATCGTGATTCACGGCACGCTGCGCAACGCCGACGCTTATTACGCATCGGGGCTCCAGGTCGTCGAGAAGGCCGGTGCGGCGGGCCAGGGCACGATGGTCGTCGCGCCGCAATTCCTGACACGCGCCGATACGCGTGCGTTCTCGCTGCCCGCGCCGACGCTCGCCTGGACCCAGGAAGGATGGAAGGGCGGCGAACCGGCCCGCCAGCCCGCCCCGATCAGTTCGTTCACCGCGCTCGACGCATTGCTCGCGCATTTCGCCGACCGCAGCCTGTATCCCGCGTTGTCGACGGTCGTCGTGATCGGCCACTCCGCCGGCGCGCAGTTGCTGCAGCGTTACGCGGTGGCCGGGCACGAAGGCGATGCGCTCGCGCGGGCCGGCATCGCGGTGCGCTATGTGGTCGCGAACCCGTCGAGCTACCTGTATTTCGACGACGAACGGCCGGATGGCCAGGCGATCGCAGGCGGAACCTGCCCGAGCGCGACCGAGTGGAAATACGGGCCGAAGTCGGCGCCGCCTTATGTGGCGTCGCAGGACGTGCGCGATCTCGAAACGCGCTATGTCGCGCGTCATGTCGTGTACCTGCTCGGCCAGGTCGACACGAACCCGTACACCCACTTCATCGACCGCTCATGCGCGGCCATGGCGCAAGGCCCGTACCGGCTCGCACGCGGGCTCGCGTATTTCGACTATCTGAAGAAACGGCATCCTGACGATCTCGCGCAACAGGTCGTCGAAGTGCCGGGCGTCGGGCATGACGGCCTCGGCATGTTCACGTCCGCTTGCGGGCTGGCCGTGCTGTTCGGGCAGGCGTTGCCGCAATCGTGTCCGGTGGTTGCCGGCACGGCGCCGGACCTGCGCGCGGCGGGGCAGTGAGTGGGCGTGCGAGGTCCGCGCACGGTGAAAATCGATCGGTCAGAGACATGCAGGCTCCCGGTTCAGGATGACGGCGTTGCCAGGAGCGCTCGCCATGAACATCGCGATCCTCGACGATTATTTCGACACGCTGCGCGTGACGGTGTGCTGATGGTCGAGGTGAACGCAGCCGGCCGGGCGCGCGTGATCGAGCCGAAGCGCTCGGCGCGCGATAGCGGCGCCGCATGTCATGCCGGATCTTCCGTGATCGGCGGCCCGCTGGCATCGAATACCGTCAGGCCTTCCGTCGGGTCCGTCGGTGTCTCCCACGGACGCGCCGCGATGGCCCGTTGTGCGGCGTCGTAGCCGGCCTGCCGGCGGGCCGCGATGCCGGCCGGCGTGAAATCGATGTCCTTGAACTGATTGTCGTCGGCGAGTCGCGGCGCCGCGAGCTTGATCAGATGCATCGTGGTTTCGCATCCCCACGCGGCGAGCCGGCGCACGGCCGGCGACGCGCGTTCAGCTTCCGGCACGTGCCGCGCCAGTTCGCGGATCACGTGGCGCAGCCGGTGGATCTGCTGCTGGCGCGCGATGTGGCTGTCGGTGCGGCTCGCGTACTGGATGTCCTTCTGCCGCTCCGACACTTGCCAGATGCTCTGGGGCTCGGGGCCGGCCGGGTTCCACATCTGGACCGAGAAGATGATCGAGCTGCGGCGAGGATTGTCGTCGAGCACGACCTCGACCGGTGTGTTCGAATACACGCCACCATCCCAGTAGGGCTCGCCGTCGATCCTGATCGCCGGGAACGCGGGCGGCAGCGCGCCGGAACTCATGATGTGCTCGAGCGACAGTCGCGTATCGCGTGAATCGAAATAGCGCATCGTGCCCGAGCATGCATTGACCGCGCTGACGGTCAGGCGCGGGTGGCCCGCGTTCAGCAGCTCGGGATCGACCAGCGACGCCAGGGTGTCGCGCAGCGGCGCGATCCGGTAATACGACGCGCGATCGACGCCGAGGCGCACCATCGGCCCGAGCCACGAGGCCGGATTGGGCTGGAAGAATCCCGCGATGCCGCCGCCGATGATCATCAGCTCGGCCAGCGTCCGGTTCCAGCCGGGCAGCAGCGGCGCAGTGTCGAAACGGGTCCGTTCGGTCATGCGGCGCCAGAATGCCGACAGCTTCTCGTAACGCTGCGCGGGCGGGTTCCCGGCGATCAGCGCCGCGTTGATCGCGCCGATCGACGTCCCGACCACCCAGTCGGGCCGGATACCGGCTTCGTCCATCGCCTGAAAGACGCCGAGCTGGAATGCGCCCAGTGCGCCGCCGCCCTGGAGCACGAGCACCACTTGCCCGGGGAGATCCATGCGTGCCGGCTGGCTCGCGGTCATGGCTGGCCTCGCTGCGTGTGAGGGTGGGTCGGGTCCGAACGGATCGATTCAGTTTAGGCGATCGGCGGCGCGGGGCCGCCCGCAGTGCAACGGGCGGCCGCGTTTGCTTCGACGTCAGTCGCTTCCGACCCTCGAGCGCGTGTCGTGACGCGCCGCGTCATTCGACCGTGATGGTCTCCTTCATGTACGGGTGAATCCCGCAGAACACCTTGTAGACGCCCGGCTTGTCGAAGCGGAACGAGTACGTCTCGTCCTGGTCGAGCGCCTTCGAATGAAAGATGCCGGCGTCGTTGACGACGGTGTGCGGTTCCCCGTCGAGGTTCTTCCACGTGATCGTCGTGCCGGCCTTGATCGTCGTCGACATCGGCGAAAACATGAAGTTGCGGATCGTCACGAGCGTGCCGTCGGGGCCCTGGGCGAACACGGTGAGCGGGGCGGTGGCGCACAGGAGCAGCGCCGCGATGAGGCTGGATCGCTTGAAACGGGTCATGTCGGTCTCCCTTGGGGTCAGTGCGTCAGGCCAGCGTCGCATCGCGCAGCGACGACGCGACCGGATGGCCTGCGAATTCGACGGTCGTCACGCCGAGCATCGACGGCAGCCGGTCGCGCGGCACGGTGAGCGGCACGGGGCCCGGGCCGTTGCCGGCCGTCGGTTGCGGGAACGCGGTGGAGCGCGCGGTGTGGAACGTCACGTTGCCCTCGACCTTCGACACGATCTGGTGGATGTGCCCGTTCAATACGGTGACCGAACCGAAGCGGCGCAGCAGCGCCATCGTCTGCGGCGCGTCGCCGGTACCCCAGCCCCACGGCTCGTAGATGGTCCACATCGGCATGTGCGAGAACACGACGATCGGCGTGCTCGACGAGCGGCCCTTGAGATCCTGCGCGAGCCACGCGAGCTGGTCGTCGCCGAAGCTGCCGAGCCCGTTCGGCTTGAAGTGCATCACGTTGACGAGGCCGATGAAGTGCACGCCCGCGTGGTCGAAGCTGTAATAGCCGCGGTTGTCCGACGCCTTGCCGAACCGGCCGAAATATTCGGCGCCCGAACCGTCGGTGACGTCGTGCTCGCCGGGCACCGTATGCAGTTCCGGCACGCGCAGCGCGGCGAGCAGTTGCGACGCGTGGTCGAACTCCTCGGGCTTGGACAGGTGCGTGATGTCGCCGGTATGGATCGCCAGCGCGGGCATTGCCGGCATGCCGTTGACGAGGTCGATTGTCTGTTTCAGCGTGGCCGATACGTCGGGATTCGCGTCCTTGTTGAAGCCGATGTGCGTGTCGCTGATCTGCACGAACAGCGGGCGGCCCGCGTTGGGCGACAGCGCGTCGCCGGTCTGAGCGAGCGCGAGGTCGAACGGCGTCAGGACGCCGCCCGACAGCGTAAACAGCGTGCCGAGGCCGCCGAAGGCCATGCACTGCAGCGCCTTGCGGCGCGACGGGTTGGTGGGGGATGAAGACATGTGAGCCTCGCATTCGTGTGACGAAACCGGACGGCCGGATCGTCCTGGAATAAGCCGGCGCCTTCGTGTGCCATACCGGCGCAGCGGCGAATTTATTCCCGCAAGTTACAAGGTCGAACGCCCGTGTTTGCGGCTTGCGCGGCGCGACGCGATTCCTGACAGATGGCTTGTCAATGTCCTGTAAGTGACACGTCACATTTGCGTCACGACCGATCGATAGCCTGCCACTCCGAGTCACCTCTCCGGAGCCCCTTCATGCCGAATCTCGCGGCAACGGAAACCAGTGGTGCGGTCAGCACCCGCACGCGCATCGTCAGCCTCGCGCTGTTTTTTCTGATCATTGCCTGCGGCATCGTCTACGTCGGTATTCATCTCAGCGCCGACCTCAGTCCCGTCAAGGAAAGCTCGGTTCTCCCGTTCCTGCTGCTGATCGTCGCGCTCTTGATCGCGCTCGGCTTCGAATTCGTCAACGGCTTCCACGACACCGCCAACGCGGTCGCGACCGTCATCTATACGCACTCGCTCGACCCGCACCTCGCCGTCGTGTGGTCCGGCCTCTGGAACCTGTTCGGCGTGCTCGTGTCGAGCGGCGCCGTCGCGTTCGGGATCCTGCAGTTGCTGCCGGTCGAGCTGATCCTGCAGGTGGGCAGCGGCTCGGGCTTCGCGATGGTGTTCTCGCTGCTGATCGCGGCCGTCACGTGGAATCTCGCGACCTGGTATTTCGGGTTGCCGTCGTCGAGTTCGCACACGCTCGTCGGTTCGATCATCGGCGTCGGCCTGATGAACCAGATCGTCAGCGGCCCGTCGGGCACGAGCGGCGTCGACTGGAACCAGGCGCTCGGCGTCGGCAAGGCGCTGCTGTTCTCGCCGCTGATCGGCTTCGTGCTGTCCGCGCTCGTGCTGCTGCTGCTGAAGGCGCTCGTGCGCGTGCCGGCGCTGTACCAGGAGCCGAAGGGCAACAAGCCGCCGCCGTTCTGGATCCGCCTGCTGCTGATCCTCACCTGCACGGGCGTGTCGTTCGCGCATGGCTCGAACGACGGGCAGAAGGGCATGGGGCTGATCATGCTGATCCTGATCGGCGTGATGCCGACCGCGTATGCGCTCAACAAGGCCGTGACACCCGATCAGACGAGCACGTTCGTCGCGGTGGCGCGCCACGCGTCGACGACGCTCGTCAAATATGCGGACCCGGCCGCCCGGACGGCCGACCCGCGCGCCGATGTCGAGGCCTACGTGCGCACGCACAAGCTGACGCCGGCGACGATTCCCGCACTGGGCAAGCTCACCGACACCATCGCCGACCAGGTCGCGCAGGCCGGCGGCATCTCGAGCGTGCCGCAGAACCTCGTCGACAACGTGCGCAACAACATGTACGTCGCGTCGGAGGCGATCCGGTTGATGGAGAAGGCGAAGGCGCCGGCGTTCTCGGTCGAGGACGCGAGCGCGCTCGAGGCGTTCAAGAAGCAGATGGACCGCGCGACGAAATTCATCCCGACGTGGGTGAAGGTCGCGGTCGCGATCGCGCTCGGCCTCGGCACGATGGTCGGGTGGAAACGGATCGTCGTGACGGTCGGCGAGAAGATCGGCAAGTCGCATCTCACCTACGGGCAGGGCGCATCGGCCGAGGCCGTCGCGATGCTGACGATCGGGATGGCCGACGCGTACGGGCTGCCGGTATCGACGACGCACGTGCTCGCGTCGGGCGTGGCCGGCACGATGACGGCCAGCGGCGCGGGCCTGCGCTGGGATACGGTGCGTAACCTCGTGCTCGCGTGGGTGCTGACGCTGCCCGCCTCGATCGCGCTGTCCGCCGCTCTGTACTGGGCGCTGCACGGGCTGTTCTGATTCGCGCCGGGGCGCGACGCCCGGCCGCGCGACACGCGGCCGGACCCATCGATTTTCAATTCAACACAAGACGCTACCGATGGATATCAGTTTCTTCGATCCGAATCGCACCGCCAACGCGTCCGCGTGGCGCGTGCTGCCCAACCGCTGGGACGTGGTCGCGTTTCCGCTGATCATCGGCATACTCGCGATGGCGATCGTCGGCTTCCACCAGACGATGGCGCCGATCGGCGTGCTGCAGACGCAGAAGATCTCGCTCGATCCGTCGAACCTGCCCGAATACGCGTTGCGCACCACGCTGCGGATGCTTGCCGCGATGGTTGCATCGCTCGTGTTCACGCTCGTCTACGGCACGCTCGCCGCGAAAAGCCGCCGTGCGGGCATGGTGCTGATCCCGATCCTCGACATCCTGCAGTCGGTGCCGGTGCTCGGCTACATCTCGTTTACCGTCACGTTCTTCCTCGCGCTGTTTCCGGGCCGCGTGCTCGGTGCGGAGCTGGCCGCGATCTTCGCGATCTTCACGAGCCAGGCGTGGAACATGACGTTCAGCTTCTACCAGTCGCTGCGCACGGTGCCGCGCGACCTGAGCGAAGTGTCGCGCGGTTTTCACCTGACGCCGTGGCAACGCTTCTGGAAGCTCGAGGTGCCGTTCTCGATGCCGGGGCTGATCTGGAACATGATGATGTCGATGTCGGGCGGCTGGTTCTTCGTCGTCGCATCGGAGGCGATCACCGTCGGCAACCAGACCATCACGCTGCCGGGCATCGGCGCCTATCTCGCGCAGGCGATCTCCGACAAGAATCTCGGCGCGGTGGGCTGGGTGATCGTCGCGATGTCGGTCGTGATCCTCGCCTATGACCAGTTCCTGTTCCGCCCGCTGGTCGCGTGGGCCGACAAGTTCCGGATGGAAAACACGGCCTCCGGCGACGCACCGCAATCCTGGCTGCTCGACATGATGCGCCGCACGCACCTGATCCATCAGCTGCTCGTGCCGGCCGGCTGGCTGCTGTCGCAGGCCGCGCGGATTCCGCTGCGCTTTCCGGCGCTGAAAAGCACGCGTGCACGCGGCGCATCGTCGCGCGGCGCGTCGCGCATCGGCGACATCGTGTGGGGCGCGTTCGTGATCCTGCTGACGGCGTACATCGTATGGCGCGTCGTCACGTTCGTCGCGACCGGCGTGACGATGGCTGAAGTCGGACACGTGCTCGTGCTCGGTCTCATCACGCTGCTGCGCGTGCTGGTGCTGATCGCGATCGCGTCGGTGATCTGGGTGCCGCTCGGCGTGCTGATCGGCCTGCGCCCCGCGCTGGCGGAGAAGATCCAGCCGCTCGCGCAGTTCCTCGCGGCGTTCCCGGCGAACCTGCTGTTCCCGGTGTTCGTGATCGTGATCGTCCACTTCCACCTGAACGCGGACATCTGGCTGTCGCCGCTGATCGTGCTCGGCACGCAGTGGTACATCCTGTTCAACGTGATCGCCGGCGCGATGTCCTATCCGAACGACTACAAGGAAGCGACGAAGAATTTCCGCATCCGCGGCTGGCAGTGGTGGCGGCAAGCGACCCTGCCCGGCATCTTCCCGTACTACGTGACGGGCGCCATCACCGCATCGGGCGGCGCGTGGAACGCGAGCATCGTGTCCGAGTTCGTGCAGTGGGGCGACACGAAGGTCGTCGCGCACGGCCTCGGCGCGTACATCGCGCAGACCACCGCCGCCGGCGATTTCCCGAAGATCATCCTGGGCATCGCCGTGATGTCCCTGTTCGTTACCCTGTTCAACCGTCTGTTGTGGCGTCCGATGTACGCCTATGCGGAATCCCGGCTCCGTCTCGATTGAGAGTAAGCGCGATGCAAAATTCGACCGTTATCAACGCCCCCGCCAAGACGTCCCAGCCGCTGCAGCCGCCGCGCCTCGGTGACGAAATCCTGCGCGTCGAGCACGTGAACCGCGGCTTCAACAAGTCGCAGGGCGAATTGCTCGTGCTCGACGATGCGAACCTGTCGCTGCGCGAAGGCGAGATCGTCGGGCTGCTCGGCCGTTCCGGCTCGGGCAAGTCGACGCTGCTGCGCATCATCGCCGGGCTGATCGAGCCGACCGGCGGCGAGGTGACCTATCTCGGCCAGCCGCTGCGCGGCCCGGCCGAAGGCGTCGCGATGGTGTTCCAGACCTTCGCGCTGTTCCCGTGGCTCACCGTGCTGCAGAACGTGGAAGCCGGCCTCGAGGCGCTCGGCGTCGGCGCACGCGAGCGGCGCGAGCGTGCGCTGGCCGCGATCGACCTGATCGGTCTCGACGGCTTCGAGAACGCATACCCGCGCGAGCTGTCGGGCGGCATGCGCCAGCGCGTGGGCTTTGCGCGCGCGCTCGTCGTCGATCCGACGATCCTGCTGATGGACGAGCCGTTCTCCGCGCTCGACGTGCTGACGGCCGAGACGCTGCGTACCGACCTGCTCGATCTGTGGACGCAAGGCCGCATGCCGATCAAGTCGGTGCTGATCGTCACGCACAACATCGAGGAAGCGGTGTTCATGTGCGACCGGATCCTCGTGCTGTCGTCGAACCCGGGCCGTGTGATCGCCGAGATCAAGGTACCGTTCAAGCATCCGCGCAACCGGCTCGACACCGATTTCCGCAAGCTCGTCGACGACATCTACGCGAAGATGACGGCCCGCCAGACCGGCGAGGCGACGAAGAAGGGGCTGGAGCTCGGCAGCTGGATGCCGCGCGTGTCGACCAACCTGATGGCCGGCCTGATCGAGACGCTCGCGATGGCGCCGTACCATGGCCGCGCGGACATGCCGGAAATCGCGCGTACGCTGCATCTGGAAGTCGACGAACTGTTCCCGATCGCCGAAGTGCTGCAGCACCTCGGTTTTGCGGACGTGCGGGAAGGGGACGTGTTCCTCACGCCGCCTGCCCGCGTGTTCGCGGAATTCGGCACGCAGGAACGCAAGCTGATGTTCGCGGATCATCTGCTGAAGCACGTGCCGCTTGCTGCGCGGATTCGGAAGGTGTTGAACGAGCGCCCGGGCCATCGGGCGCCGCGCGTGCGCTTCGAGCAGGAGCTGGAGGATTTCCTGTCGGACGAAGCGGCCGAGGAAACGCTCGATGCGGTGATCGACTGGGGCCGTTACGGGGAAGTGTTCTCGTACAACGACAAGACGGAGGTGTTCAGTCTCGAGGATGTCGAGTCGTGAAGTCTGGAAGTTGATTCATGCGGTGCGACATCCGTCCGTTATCGATGTCGCACCCACGTCGTAGCCTGCTGCATAGCCGGGCAGGGTTGCCGACGGGCTTGACCGTGACGGTTCCGGCCTGCCGACGAAGGAGCGAGCCGACCAGATCGGCGACGAATCCGGGCGTCATTCTGGCATGAGTGCAACCCCCTGCCATGCCACTCTCTGACCGCACTGCCGGTCTGACGGCCTCGATTAGCCATATCAAAAATGGCAAGTTCGAATCACAACTATCGCGTGACAATTTTCTACATTGTTCGATTCGATTATTCGCGGGGATAATCGTTCGTTGTCGTATGGTGGTGTGGATTGCGAGGATGATTTATTGAATGATTGTCGAGTGCTCACTAACTCGAATTTTTTGAAAGATTGATTTTCTCTGATGGGGAATGGCGCTGGAGGGTGACTGCCGCGTACCTCCGAGGAAGTGAGGCTTGCGGGGCCGTTGCTTCACCGAGGACTCGGCTCTGTCGGGGCCATGAGCGGGAAGGTGTCGAGATGTTACAGGTCGATAAATATAAAAACTAATTTAATAAAATGCGACGCTTTTCTTTTTGAATATCGTAAAAGATAACGGCTTATCAGGTCTGGGGCAGTGTGTGTTCATTTCCATGAGCCTATGCTTCACTGACGAGAGCGTAGTGGCACGGCGTCCCCGAATGCATGAATGGACGAGCGTGCCGGTGTACAACCTCTCGTTCAACAGCAGCCATGCTTACCATTCAGGATGTGCTGAAACACCCGGGTTCGGTCGTTACCCAACCGCTGCACCTGGAGATCGCGACGCTGGATGCACCGATCTCCGTTGTGTCCTTCGTCCTGACCGAGGAGATGAATACGCGATTCCTCGCGGACATCACCGTGACGTCGAAGGACAAACGGATCGACGGTGCGGCGATCGTCGGCCGGCCGGCGATTTTCACGATCGAGGAACGCGCGTCCGTTCCGTCGATGGCGGGGATGATCGCTCCGGTTCAGCATGCGGCGCGTACCGTGCACGGCGTTGTCACGCAATGGACTCGAGTCAACGCGTCGCGCGACGAGGCGACCTATCGATTGCATCTGAAGCCGCGTCTCTCGCTGCTTGAAGAGGTGCACGATTCGGCCGTATTTCTGGACAGGTCGTTGCACGAGCTGCTGGGCGACGTGATCGTCGATCGCAGTTTGTTCCAATCCTTCGATGTCGAGTTCGAACTCGAGGGGCTCGACGGGAAGTTGGAACAAACCGTGATGTACGAGGAGACGGTCGCGAACTTTATCGACCGGCATTGCCGGCGCGCGGGCGTCTACTACTACTTCAAACAGGCCAGGAAGGAGGACGGCCCGCAACGCGATACGTTGGTGTTCAGCAATACGCCGCGCGGCTACATGCGAGCGCTCGAGGTGCCATTGCTGCCGCATTCCGGCCTGGTGAGCTGGCACGAGGCGATTCTGACGCTGGAAGTCGCGCGTGCGCTGGTGCCGCAGAAGGTGCGCGAATGGGATCACAACTACCGCATACCCGACGATCCGCTACAGGTCGAGGCGGTCGTGGCCCACGACGACCGCTCGGTGTATGGGAGCGTGAACCGCAGCATCGAGCATTTCCACTCGGTCGAAGAAGGGCAGGCGCTGGCCGACGCGCGGCGTGACGAACTGCTCACGCGGCAGATGCGGCTAGCGGGTACGAGCAACGTCATTGGCATGACGCCCGGCATGGTGGTGCGGATTGCCAATGACGTGGTGCCGGAGGCGCCGCACGGGATGGTGATCACGAAGCTCGTCACGACCGGCAGCCGCAGCCAGTCGGTGATCAACACCTTCGAAGCGATTCCCGCGCACCAGACCTATCGGCCGGAATATGTTCCGGAAAAGCACTGGCGATGGGTCACCGGCATGCTGATCGGCGTGGTCGAATCCGGCGACGACGAGCCGTACGCGTGGATGGATGAATACGGCCGCTATCGCGTCAGGCTCCTGTTCACCCGGCACAGCGGCAAGCGCGGCACGAACAGCATGCCGTTGCGCCTGCTGCGTACGTCTGCGTCGTATCAAGGCGGCCTGCACATCCCTCTGCTGCCGCGGTCGGAAGTACGCGTCGTCGCGACGCACGGAAATTGCGATCGCCTGCTTATCGCTGGGGCCCTGCATGACTATGCGCATCGGGACCTCGTGCATGGCAAGGAGGGCTGGTACAGCCGCGCTGTGTTCCGCTCCCCGCTGCTCGGCAACAAGCTGCGTTTCGAGGATTTGAAAGACCACGAGGGCATCCGCCTGGCGACGGTGTTCGGGCAGTCGTCGCTCAACATGGGTTGTCTCGTCGACAGTGAGAAGAACAAGCGCGGCGAGGGCTTCGAGCTGACCACGCAGGACTGGGGCACGCTGCGTGCGCCGAAGGGGTTGTTCGTCTCGGCAGATGCAGCAGGCGGGTCCGGGAAGCCGCACCTCGATATGCCCGCTGCTGTCGCGCAACTCAAGGCTGCATTGCAGCGTGTAACGGACCTTGCGGCTGCGGCGACGCAGGTCAAGGCCGATCCTGCGGACCGCGCGACGCAGGCGGCGCTGTTGGACGGCCTGAATCAGCTCCGCGACGCGGGGTTGCTCGCGAGTGCACCGGGCGGCATGGCATTCGTGACACCGAAATCGGTGCAGCACTCGGCGGGCGAGAACGTGATCGTCACCGCAGGTCAGAACCTGGACGTGAGTGTCGTCAGGCGGCTGCGCATGGTGGCGGGTGACCTGATCTCGCTGTGCGCGCACAAGCTCGGTATCAAGATTTTTTCGAAAGGGAAAATCGAACTGCAGGCGCAACGCGCGTCGATGGATCTCTTCGCCGACGAGCAATTGCATGTGTCGAGCGCCAGCGCGAATGTGCTCGTGAGCGCCAAGACTGGGGCGATGGTGGCCAGCGGCGGCGCGTCGATGACCATCGAGAAAGGCAATGTCGTATTCAACTGTCCGGGTGAGTTTCGTATCAGGGCTGCCTCGTTCACGTTCGAAGGGCCACGCAATACGTCCATCAGCTTGCCGCAACTGCCGGTGAGCGACTACCAGCCCAGCGACAAATACAGCCACACACGGTAACGATCATGATTATCAGCCCACCATTTCTTCCCAAAGCCGGTTTCGCGGCCCCGACCGGAGCGAACCCCGATCCGATGATGGACGCTGTTGACAAGTTCGAATGCGATCACGGCGTCTATCCGATCGCCCACGATCGGCGCTGGCATTGTGGCGTGCATCTTCAACCCGATACGAAGGGCAAGGTGCACGCGATTGCCGACGGGGAAGTCGTTGCCTATCGCGTCTGTCAGCATGCCGTTGACAGCGGAAAAAGCCATGCGGGATTTGTGTTGCTGAAGCATTCGACCGAGACGGGTGAAGGTCGTACGCTGACCTTCTATTCGCTGTACATGCATCTCCTGCCGCTGGCGGAGTATCAGGAGCACGGGGCGAATGCCGAGGCGATGCCGGAGTTCCTGCGCATGCCGACTGGTTTGGTGGACATGGGGGCGGTGGCGCCGGCGGCCTCCGGGGACGGTAAGAAGGTCAGGCGCAAGGACGTGGTGGGGTGGCTTGGCACATATGAGGATATGCCGCATTTGCACTTCGAAATTTTCATGCTGCCGGAGGATTTCGATGCCTATTTCGGGAGCACGCAACTGGGGAACAGCACGCCCACCCCGCCGGATGGAACAGACTGGTGGGGGCACGCGTATTTCATCATTCCGGCAGGCAGCAACTTTCGTCGTTTGCCTGAGAAGGCCGATGCTCGAAGCAAACTGCACGGGATTGAGTTCAAGCCGGGTCACGAGGGCTCGAACACATTACCGTTGCTTGTCGAGACCTACTTCAGCCTCGGCTCGAAATACACCAGGGCATGGAGCGTTGCGCAAGACGGCAGCCGCACACTGCTCACGCCGCAACCCGTCGAGGAAAAGGACTACGAGTACGACCTGTACAAGCGTGCGACGGCGCTTTATTCATCGTGTCCGAGCGACGGATACGAACTGCTGCGTTTCGGTCGCATCCTGTCTCCGTCTCAAACATTGGCGGAAGATGCGCGAGCGACGTGGATGCGGATCAATTGGGCGGCAGACAAGGCGGGCTACATCGATATTAATGATCCAAGTATTCAGAAGTTTTCCGATGCGGACTTCCTGTCTCCAGTGGGTTGGCAGAAGATCAGCGAAGACAATACACCGTTCGGTAGCGATGGACTGTGCGATGTGGATGCACTGAAGACAATACTGAACGATGCCGCTCCGCATGAAGTACCCGCGGTGGCGGGAGAAACACAGGAAGATCACAAGGCGAGAGTGCTGTCGGCCTATGTAAATCGTGACGCCGAGATACGACAGCAGTTACGCAGCCTTGTCTGCAACGCGCCGAGTGAATGGGACAGCACGAACAACGAGGCGCGCTATGCGAGATTGCTCGATGAGGATGGCTTCTACCACGGTAATGAGACGGGTTACCAGAAATTCCTGGAGTACCTGAATAAAGTTCAGTTCTGGGACAGAACGGGGCTGCCGGAGGGGCTGGAGCTGTGGTTTTTTCACCCGCTTGCGTTTATTCGGCATTTCAGAAGAAGTGGGTGGCTTTCGGAAGCCGATCTCTCCCAAATCTACCCCGAATCAAAATACCGGGCCGTTGGGAAGACTGGGAAAGAATACAAAGAGAAATATCGAGCCAACATCAATGTCGTAATCAGAAAGTATGGATTGAGCAATTCGATTAGATGTTCACATTTTTTCGGCCAATGTGCGATTGAGTCATTTTATATGATGGCACCAAGGGAAAGTTCGATATCGGTCGGAATCGCTATTAAAAAAAATCACATCTCCGTCATGCCGGAAGAGCGTGGTTATCTACGTTCTCCTCCAGCCGCGGCGGCAGATGTCAAAAGCTTCTTGCGCTACGAGGGGAAGCTGTCCCTTGGTAACACGGACGCCGGAGACGGTGTGAAGTTCCGCGGCAGAGGATTTAAGCAACTTACAGGTAGGTATAATTATTCCGAGTATTGGGTTTATCGAGGGTGGCTCAAATCAAACTCTTACGACCATGCTTGGTTCAAGAAAAAGATTAATGGCAATTTTCTTCCTGGCCCTGAAATTATAAATCCAGAATTCGTTGGGGATGACGCTTATGCGGCCGTCGACACGGCCGGATTATTTTGCGTCAGGTATCTTGTCACGAAGGCTTCCGACGGTGGCGTTACGGAGAAGGTGTCGGCGGCAGTTTCAAAAATTGTCAACCCTTTTGACAAGGAAAGTCCGCCAGAGCGTTGGCGGGAAACTCTTGAGGCAAGCAAAGTGCTGGGGGAATGGGTGTGAGACGATATGTTTTTGCCGTTTCGGTAATGATGTTGGCTGCGAACGCGACAGCAGAAACCATGATTAAGTCGTGCGATGCTTTATTTTCTGCAAAAAGCAGTCATGGGTCGATCGTTATTGAGCGTGCGGGTAAAGTAGTGGGCAAGTCAAAGATCGATCATGAAGTTGATGGCGGAGTGTTCAGTATTGACGACTCGCTATTAATGGTTTATGGATTTCCTAAAAAGGTAAGTAGGAGGAATCCTCAAAGAACTCTTCTTTCCATTTTAAGGGTTCCTTCTGCAACTCTTGTTCGAAGAGAGGAGTATGGGAGTAGAGTTTACGGCGTTTTATTCAGTAATAACCGGCGGTTTGTGGTTGTTGATAGTAGGCTTGGGATAGACGTTATCGATCTAATCAAGCGAAAATCGACGTTTTATGATCCAACCTATACTCCTAATTTTGCGACTCAGAAATGTGGGGGGGATTAATTTTGGCCCGGGAATCAAGTATTTTTCTATTTCAAAGCGATGTGAAGTGGCTGCAGATTCGACTGGCTACTTCTGGATTGAGACTCGCATTGACAAGAAAGTTGACAAGGGTGCGCGATCTTGATGTCGAGGCGTGCTTTCGCTTGATAGGAGGTGCAGGTGGATTGTCCGCATGCCAGTGGTTCTCTCATTATACTTAATGATGTATCAAATTTTCCAGTGAAAAGAGCCTTGAGACGTCAATTTGTCGGTAATTATTGTTTGCGTTAATTTTAAAATAAGGATTCTTGGAAATACTCGAGTTTCTCTTTGTGCCGAGAGGTCTTATGGAGTTGAATTTCGCGAGGGTTCATTGTTGTGGGTAATCAACGTCCTAATGTATTCGGTGTCGCGATAGCATTACTTTTTCTGCTTTCTGTGTCTCGATCACACGCGGCCGATGCTCCGGTTGTCATTGTAGACGCAATAAATTCTCGCGCTGACGAAGGTCATAAATTGCAATCACCTATTATCGACGCTGGTCCTGCGATGAAGGGGGTGTATATTTATTTCATGATCAATACATCTGATGTGCCTGGTTATTCTAAAGGTGGGAGGCCGTACATGCTTGACGCTCATCTGATATTTTTTGATGAAAATCAAGTTTTGCATGACGTGTTATTTGATCGTTATGTGAAGGATGACGGGGTTCCAGAAATTTCTAGTGTATTTTTTGTGAATGCCGATTGCGATAGAAAAAATAAGGAGATTGTTGTTTTGGTGCGTACTCCTCTTAATCATTATGATTACGGAGGGGACTATTACGACGGCTATGTCTACAAGCTGACTGGCGATCCTCGAACGGGAGTAGTTTTTGCTGGACTGCAAAGTGATGCCAGTGCACCTTTCTTGGATCAATGTGAGTGTGATTTTCGCGATGGGCGATCAACGCGTGCGGGATATAAGAATGCTGAATCTATTCGAAAGGTGCTTGAGAGAAAATATCCAGCTTCCCAGGTGCGCGCAAAATGATTCTGGTCCGTAAGGTTGATTGTATTGCGCCAACGTCATCGTTGATCACTAACCACCATTTGGCACGTGGCTGGTTTTGCGTCACACACTGAGGAGAATCTATCCGATGTTGGATGTGGCAGACAAGTAATCGACGCTGGCATAGTGGCATGCGCCTAGAGTCCGGTGCGAAGAGCAAGAAGCTTGAAGGGGCTGAGTGAAAGAGTTGCACGCACTCAGAGGATTGTGAAAGTGTTGATATCCATGAAATGAATAATGTGAATATTATCGGAATTGTGCTATTTCTTGGGTTGCTTTGGGTTGGATTGCCTCTGCATGCAAGGACTGTTGTATTCGAAAATGGGGTCAAGATGGATTTGCCAATTTATAAGAACAAGCAAGTCAATCCGGATGGCGCCGTGTGTGTGGATGTGAGTCGGTTGAATGTAATTGCAACCATATGTTCATATGGCAAGTCTGCTGATGGTGCTGCTGGGAATAATGGATTTTTTAAATATAAAGATCTCTCTCTCTCTCTCTCTCTCTCTGGGGCACGTAAGACAAGTTCCTTTGTTGGCAGATGAAGCCTTTGTGTATTCGGAGGGTGGGTATAGCTTTCTTTATCCAACGAATAAGAAAAGAATTGGAGATTTCATTGCATATGAGGTTGTCAATGTGCTCTGTAAGGGTGGTTCGGAGGGTAGGGAGCGCCCAGCAACTTGCTATGTTGCTGCGTTAGTTTTCGAGGGGGATGTCAATATGAATCCGACAGTCTTCGTCTTTTCTATTGTTGATCAGCCGCCCACTTCTGATGGAAATATAAGCAAGCAGGCGGTGAGGAAGATTGGGGTGATAAATTCCATTATTAGATCGATAAAAGTGTATAGATAGTCGAAGGTGTGAGTTTAGGTGGGGCTTGATGTGCATTTTATTGTTTCTTGACTGTCGACGATTTTTTTGTGACGGATTTTTTTGGATTGAAGGATTTTTTCGATGAATAAATCGTCGATGGTTGTGAGGTGCGCGCTGCGAGAGGAGATGTGCCCCATGCTGATAGTGAATGCTTCGGGCGATGGGGTTGATGTTGTTGATCTAATTTCAACTGATTCTTTCGCTTCTAAAGATGAATTTAAAAAGTGCATAGATCGGAGTGGTTTATGAGGGCTGTCAGAGGCTTCGTGGCTGTGATGATGCTTGCGACATCACCTTTCTTGTATGCGGCAGATATATATAAAACTCTCTCTCCATATCCAGGTGAAGTGGCCGTGATCAGTATTGATGGCAGGAATTTGGTTTGGAAATTAACTGGGGGGAATGTGGTTAGGCGAGGGGAGGTAAGTTTCGATACGGATAAACCATTGAGCCTCGAAGTCGGGAGCTATGATTTTAGCGGGCGACTCGGTTTTTTGGTGTCGTATATGGACGATGGAATGGGGGTGTACGAAATTGCAAGAATTTTCACATTTTCCCCGTCGTCATCTGATTTTGTGGAGAGATTTCCGTCGTGTGGGGATGAATTTGTCAACCTCAAAGTGGATGGAAAGAGTCATCTCCTAACCAGCACTTACTGGGACAAAAATATCCCAAAAAGATGTATCACACGATTGTCAGTTGAATGATGAGGGGCAACCTAATTTAAGTGGCGACATGAATAGAAAATCACCCATCCGACAAGGCGACAAACTCGAACACGGCGGCGAAGTCACCGGTGGCTCACCATGGACGACATTCATGGGTATGCCGCTTGCCCGCAAGGGCGATGAGGCGACTTGCAATCTGCATGGCCCAACCTTTATCGACGAAGGCGCCAACAAGTTTCCCGATCGCGACAACAAGCCATTCGCGCTGGACGGCCATCGCTGCGCATGCGGTTGTCGGTTGATCTCGTCGCTGCCGAACGTCCACTTCGAATAATGCCCGTCGACCTCTCTCAGGCGGGGCTCCCGAACGCCTATCCGAGTCGCCCGCGCTTCTGGCCGTGGTGGTTCTGCGTCTGGTTGGCCTGCGCGGTGCTCGGAGCGGCCACCACTCTGCTGATTTGGCCAAAGGGTGAGCGGGCGGGCGGCCCATGGTTCTGGATCTGCGTTGTCGGTATCCCGAACGGCTTTTTCGGCTTTCTGTTCGCGATCGAGCGCGCTCGCTATGAGGCTATGTGGTACCGCGCATACCACCGCAACCTCTATCGCGACCGATGGCTGGCGGAGCGCATCCGTGTCGCGCAGCAGCCGCTTCGGGTGCTGGGCGTCGGCTATTGCTTGCCCTTGAACGACCAGACGCTTGCACAGGCGATCGATGCGGGGGTGCGTTTGCCGCGACAGCAGCAGCCCCGTTTGGGCGCGGGTGTCGTTGAGCATTGCCGCTTTGACGACCCGTTGGAACTATCCGACGAAGCCGACGTGGCCGACCCGACCGAGGGGAGCGACGCCGTAGCGGATACGCCTCCAAAGCGACCCGTTACCCAACTCACACTCAGGATCGCCGAAGCGCTCGAACCGCTTGCTGGGAGCCTCCACGTGCTCACGCACTACGAAGCCGCCTACTGGCCCAAAGTGCGTGTACTGGCCGAACCCGGCGACGAAGCTTTGCGCGAGCAGGAAATGCACGACGCGTTGCAGTTGGCCGGTTTGCCGCTGCTCGAGGTGTCAGTCGTACCGGCTGCGCACGGTTTACTGATCGCGGACGCATGGCTCGACACCCGCGACGCATGCCCGCTGCTCGTGATCGCAACGGCATGGCACGAGGCGCGGCCACCGAACGGCAGCACGGAGGGATGCGTCGCGATGCTGCTCGACGCCGGCTTTTATGCTCTACCCGAAGGTGTACACGCATTGGCGACCCTGCATCGCCCCGTCGAGGGCAACGCCGACGAAATCGAATACGGTTTCGCTAATGCCGTGATCTGGGGCAAATCAGATGTCACTGCCGTGACGCGTGCCTGGGTCACCCGTGCCGTCAAGCGTTGCAATCAGGGGCTGCGCATCGCGAACCTTGAGGTACTTGCGAACAGCGAGGCCCAATGTGATCTCGCCTACATCGTGGGCGATTTTGGCAGTGCGAGCGGATGGCTGTCCGTCGCAGCCGCTACCGAATGTGGTGCTGTGGATGCGCCACAGCTGATCATCGATGGTGAGCAGTCCGCCGTCATTCATGTGCTTCCCGGTCCACGCGGGAAGGATTCTTCATTGCCTGGACACGCTCAGCATGACCGATCCGAAACTGACCTTGCGATCGCTTGACGCAGCACCCGCTGCAGCGTCTGCGCCCTCCGGACGCATCGCACTCTGGGGCGTGGTTGTTGCCGCGCTGATTGTCGCGGCGTGCGCAATTGGCCTCGTATGGAGCCGGGGCGACCTGTTCGATCTCGCGCCCGGTGTGGCACGTATGCAAGTGGTGATCGTCATCGTCATCGCGCTGATTGTCTTCGTCGCCGTACATCTTTGCCTGTTTTTTATCGGTGCATACACCATTGCCGGACGGACGTTTCGCAGGGATATCGGCGACGCGACGAAGGCGCAGAAGTCGTTGAAATTCGACGTCCGTCTGCAACGCGTGGCCGAGGAACTGCGCGCCTCGCGGGGCAGGCTCTGGCGATACCGATCACCGTGGCTGATGGTGAGCGGCGCGGATACATTGATCGACCAGGTCGCACCGGGCCTGAAGCGAGCGGGTGCGATACCCGTCGGCAACACGATTCTCGTGCACGTGGCACCGGACGGCATCGAGGCTGGCGCATGGCGCCGACAGATCCGTAAGCTGCGGGGCCGGCGGCCGGTCGACAGCATTGTGCAGGTTACGCATGCGGACGATCGCGATACCGAATTGCCGCGTGCACTCGCCGCGCTTGTGACCGACATCGGCTGCGCCGCGCCTGTCACGCTCCTGCACGCAGTGCCCACGCAGGGAGATCGACCCGATACGTTCGAGCCGATCGGTGCATTTCCCGGGCTGGCGTACAAGGGAGGGCGGTCGGCGCCGACATTACGCGATCAGCTTGCCGAGATCGAGCGTGGGACGGCGGATGCAGGTGTTCGCCTGTGTACAGCGCCTACACGCATCACCTGCCTAGCTGAAATCTCACAATACATCGGGAAGCAGCACGAAGATATCGTCGCCAGCTGGCAAACGCTCCTGGGTTCACCCTGGCTGCGCACACCGCTGGCGGGCGTGATGTTCGCGCCCGTATTTGCGACAACGGCGGCAATGCCGACGCCAGTGCCGGTCACCGTGGACGGGAGCGCGACAGTTCCGAGCGTCCCGATCGAGCTCCCGCCGCAACCGGCCGCTCTGCTGCCAGCATGGCACGCAATCGCCAGTCGGAGGCGCATTGGTCGGCGCGTGGGATTCTACTGGCCGAACGCGCTGGCGACGTGCTTGATCGTTGCGACCATCGCGTGGTGCGCATGGATGTCCGTGTCGTTCATCGCCAACCAGCGGCTCATGCGAGATGCGCGGGCAGCAGCGAGCGCGGCGGTCGACGCGCGGCCCCAGACGGCCGCCGCGTGGCGCGCGCAACTGGCGCTGCAACAGGTGATGGAAACGCTCGAATACCGGCAGCAGCATGGCGTACCGTGGTACTTGCGGGCGGGTTTGTCGCGTAATGACGATATCCTTGACGGTCTCTGGCAACCGTATCAGGTAGCGGCGACCCGCAACCTGCAGACGCCTGTCGTGCAAACGATCGGCAAGCTGCTGCAGGCCGCGGATCAGGCGCGCGCCGACAGCCTTCAATCGCAGGACACGCGGGGCAGCACCTACAACGCGCTCAAGACCTACCTGATGCTCGGCGATCCGTCGCGGGCCGATTCAGCGTTTCTGAAGCGCTTGCTCGTGGCACTTTGGCCGCGCCCCGTGGAGATGCCGCTGGGCGAGCGTGACGATACCGGCCGACGGCTCGCAGAGTTTTACGCCGATCACCTGAAAGCGCATCCCCAATGGCGAATTGAGACGGACGATCAACTCGTGACAGCGACTCGCAACATGCTGGTCACGCAGATAGGACTCGCGTCGGCTGACGACACGGTGTATCAGCGCATTCTCGACGATGTCAAGAACAAATACGCCGACGTGTCGCTTGAAACGCTCCTGAATGGCGCCGATGCGCGAGGGATGTTTGTGGCGTCGCAGACAGTACCCGGAATCTATACGCGTGCGGCGTGGGACGGCATGATCGCCACGGCGATCGACAAGGCTGCCGGCGAGCGCCAGCTCAGCAGCGATTGGGTGCTGACCGGCAATCAGCCGCGGCAGACAACTGGTAACCCGCTCGCGCCCGGTGCGATCCAGACCACGACGATCGTGGACGAGAAACGTGCAGGCGAGGAACTGAAGCAGCGATTGACGGCACGCTATTTCGGCGAGTACACGGCCGCATGGCAGCGCATGCTCAACAGTATGCAGTGGCAACCGACGTCCAATCTCAGTGGCGCGATAGAACAGCTTTCTCGACTGGCGGATGCACAGACTTCGCCGTTGATCGCATTGATGAAATCCGTGCAATATCAAGCGCAGGCGGGGCGGCCGTCACAGGCGCTGGCCGATACGCTGGTAAGAAAGGCGCAGAATCTGATCGGGACCGACGAGGACGCGTCGACCGTCGTCTATCCGCTCGACAAGCCGTTTGGACCACTGCTGGTGCTGATGGGCGAAACGAATGCGTCACCTGCCGCTGCAAACGGGAAGGGCAGCGCACCAGCCAACATCGCGCTAAGCGGCGTGAGCCTGTCGCGTTACCTGACGGCGGTCACGATGATGCGGCTGAAGCTGCAACAGATCGCGAGCAGTCCTGACGCGCAGGCAATGGCGCGCACGCTCGCGCAGGCAGTGTTCCAAGGCAAGTTGTCGGAATTGTCCCAGGCGCGCGATGACGCGGCGCTCACGGCCGCGAGCCTGGGGGCGGCGTGGGCGGGGTTCGGCGATGCGATGTTTGCGCAGCCGCTCGAGTCCGCGTGGCAGACGATCCTGCAACCGGCCGCAGCGGGCCTGAATGACGCGTGGCGAGCCAGTGTTGCCGCGCCGTTCAACGCGGCGATGAACGGCCGCTATCCATTCTTCGATACGCAGGCCGATGCGTCCTTCGCGGAGCTTGGCCGCTATGTGCGGCCCGATACCGGATCGATTTCGCGTTTCGTCACGACACAGCTGGCTGGCGTGATGAAACTCGAGGGCGACCATTGGGCGCCAAACGAGCTGGCACCGCAGGCGTTGCAGTTCGACCCGAAGTTCCTGAGCGCCCTCCGGCAATTGTCGACGATTGGCGCGCAGCTCTACCTGCAGGGCGACGCGCGGGAAAAATTCGAAGTGATGGCGCTGCCGACACCGAAAGTGACGCGCTCGGAATTGTCGGTCGACGGCAAGCAGATCGTCTATTTCAATCAGCAGGAGCGCTGGACGTCGCTTACGTGGCCCGGCAATGGCCTGAACGGGCACGCTGGGCTCACATGGCAGACGCTCAACGCGGGCTTGCGGCAGGCGTTCGATTCGACTGGAGATTGGGCGTTCCTGCGTCTGCTGAGCAAGGCTGACATCAAGCAGCTTGATAGCACGCGCTATCGGCTCACGTGGAATGGCGGGAACGACGAGCCGCTGTCGTACGTGTTGCGCACGCAGGTCGGTGCCGGGCCGATCGACCTGTTGAAACTACGCGGGTTCCGCATGCCTGAGCGCATTTTCATCGTCGGCAAGGCGGGCGTCGCATCGACGATGCCGCTCCTGCCGCCGCTGCCACCGGATCTCCAGCCATGAGTGAAGACAAAAACAAACCGACGATGCCTGAAGGAGGCGGTTTCAGCGCGGAGGACGACCCGTACCTGCGCTACTTCGATGCGGAGATGCGTTACCTGCGCGAAGCGGGGAGGGAATTTGCGAAATCCCAGCCGCATGTCGCGCGCCGCGTGGGGATGTCGATGCTCGGCGCGCGCCACGACAGTGTGGAGCAGACTTACGAGGGTTTCGCATTCCTCACGAGCCGGCTGCGAATGAAGCTCGACGACGCGCTACCGGAAATCACCGATCCGCTGGTCGATCACCTGTGGCCACATGCCGGCCGCACGATTCCGTCGCTGGCAATCCTCGAGTGTATGCCGCGCACCGGCGAGGCGCGAATTCTCGATACATTGCCGCCGGGGTTGCAGGTACGTTCGACGCCGGTTGGACCGGACGGGACGATATGTGTTTATCGAACCACTCAGGCGATACGCCTGCTGCCGCTCTCCGTTCGCGATGCGGGCGCGCGCATGCGCGAGGACGGTCGTACGGTGATCCGGCTCGTGTTTGACTTGCTGCACCGCGAGCAGCGGTTGCTGGACGACCTGTCGCGTATCCGGCTATACCTGCATGGCGACCGACCGACTGCATCGGCGCTGTACGGCGTTTTCACGCGCCAGGTCGAGTCGATCGGCGTGCGCATGCCGCGCATACTCGACGGCCAGTTGCAACCACGGCCGGCAATGTCTATCGAGGCGGCTGGCTTTGGCACGCAGGCGCGACTGTGGCCGATCGATCTCGACGTGCGCGACGCCAATCTCGACCGCGAGCAGACGATGCTCGAATATTTCGCGTTCCCCGAGAAGTTTCACTTCGTCGACTTGTGCGGTTTCGACGCGGCCAGTGTGCCACCTGGCGAAACGCGCCTTGAATTCGATATCGTGATCCGGGATCGGATACCTGGTGACGTCACGTTCGGCGCGGACAACATCCGGCTATTCTGCACGCCGGTGATCAATCTGTTCGAACTGGATGCGCAGGCAATCCGGCCCAACGTACACGACCGTGACTATCCGGTGTGCGCCCCGGCGTCAGCGGGCGAGCACGTCGAGCCGTACGACGTACTGTCGGTAGTGGCAAACGATCCACGCACCGCCAGGCAATACACCTATCAGTCGATCAAGGAATTCCGGCACCGGGGCGGGATGATCCGATACGAGTCGCCGGATCGGTACTACCACTCATTGGTTCGGCAGGGCGTGACGGGCCGGCGCGAGATGGTCGTGACGTTAGGCGGGCATCTCTGGGACGAACCCGGCAGCTTGCCGGATGCGTACGTAACGGTTCGGGTGTTGGCAAACAACGGGCGCTTGCCGCGGATGGCGCTGCGTGAATCGATGATCAACACGCCTGCTTCGAATTTCAATGGCGTCGAACGCGTGCGCAATCTGACGGCCCCGACGATGCCGCTGTATCCCCCGCGCGGCGGGGACTATCACTGGCGCGTGATTTCTCACTTCAATGGTGCTGGCACAACCGAGCTGAACATGATGGACGCGAACGTGCTGCGCGGCGCACTGTCGTTGTACGACTGGACGCGACAGGACGATAACCGGCGACGTATCGAGGCGATTCATTACGTCTGGCTCGACGAGGAAACGGAACTGGCAGGCGCGCGTGTCGACCGCATCGTGAATGTGAACGTCGGTATCGAGCCGGCGGGTTTCGCCGGACCGGGCGACGTTGCGCTGTTTGGAAACGTACTCAGCCGCTTCGTAGGCCGCTATGCGAGTTTCCATTTTGCGGTGCGGCTCGTTCTGTATGAAGGCGTGGGCGGTCCGATCCGGCGCTATCCATGCTCGCTCAAAACGGGAGATTGGTTGTGACACCACGAACATATCGGATGATGCGAAGCGTTCGTTTGGCGAGCGCCGTTGCGCTGACGGCAGTGTTGTTGGCCGGCTGCGGCACGTGGCAATCGGTGAAGGAGACGACTGTCGACGTGACGCGAGCGATTTTCGTCGCGAAGGTCAAGCAGATGAATCTCGTCGTCGAGAGCCGTTCCGCACTCAACCAGAACGACCAAGGAGAGTCCCTGCCGGTTGTGATGCGCGTCTACCAGTTAAAGGATGCGAAGGTTTTCGAGCGTGCCGCTTACTTCGAGCTGATCGACCACGACAGGGTGTTGCTGAGTGCCGATTTGCTCGGCAGTAAGGAGGTCATGCTTGCGCCTGATGCCACGGTGCGGCTATCCGTGCCAATGGAGGATGACGCGAAAATAGTGGGTATTGCCGGGTTCTTTCGTGATCAGGGCGGTGCCGAGTGGCAACTGACGATTCCGAAGTCGCAGTGGAAGAAGACGGACCCCGTCAAGCTGGTCGTGAGGAGCAACCGCATGGAGCTGGTGCCGTGAGCGCAACATCGCGAAGATTGTTGGCGTAACTCAAGAATGTCATGGGTTGCAGGATTTGATCAAATTCGATGGCGTCGAACGCTGAAACCCATGCCTGAATGGCGATGAGCCCTCACTCCGGCAAATCCCGCTGACTGATATCCGGCTCGCTCCCCCCGGAATTGAGATGCTCGATCTTCTCCATCCGCTGCCTTGCCATCTCCGGGAGCTGGTTCGTCACGCCGATCACGAGCGCCTCGGCGAGCGCGAGCGCCGGCACGTTCGTCTGAAGCATCGCAAACGGCTGCCCCCGAATCCGCAGCACGATCTCCGCAAATTCGCCGATCGGCGAATGCCATTCGTCCGTGATCAGCAGCACGCGCGTGCCGAGCCGATGCGCGGCCTGAGCGAACCGAATACTGTCCCGTTGATAACGTCGAAAATCGAAAATAACGAGCACGTCACCGGCCCCCATGTCCGCCAGCGCGACCGACGCGAGATTCACGTTCGGTTCGATATACTGAACATGTGGCCGCGCGTAGGCGAGGGTGAACGAAAACAGCGACGCGAGCGGCGCCGTGTAACGCCCGCCACCGCAGAAGACACGCACATCCGGATTGGCCAGCAGCGCCACCGCGGCGTCGAACGCAGCCGCATCGAGCCCTTCGATCGTGGTGGCCAGCGACTCGGACAGCCGCTGGAAGATTGCCGAATGACTGTCGCGCATGCCCGCGGCCGAGTGGAACGCATCCATCCGCGCGAGCGGCGAATTCATCGCCGTGTCGATCTCGCCGTACAGCGCCTGCTGGAACGACGAGTAATTCGGAAAGCCGATCCGGACGACGAAGCGAAACACGGTCGGATCGCTCACTTCCGCCTGTTTGGCGAAGCTCGCAATCGGCCCGAGCCCGAGACTCGGGTAGCGGTCCAGCAACGCCTGCGCGACCTTCTGTTCCGACGGCGTGAAGCTATCCATCTGGGATAACAGCAACGCCCTGATGCTCGTCCCCATCGGGCACTCCAACTCTCGTATCTGAATAACAAACGGCAGACGGGTGTCTGCCGGCGACTCCACGCATGTTAGCCGATCGACGTCAGGCGGGCCGTGCACGCCCCGCAATTAGAGGGACGCATCGCTCGGTGGACCGGCTCATTCACCATTGTAATAAAACAAACATTGAGAAACGATCCATTCGGCTGATATTCGTTCTTCGTCTAGTGATAACCCTAGGTTTTGGTGCAAAAAAGTGAGTGCTATGATCGCGGCCTCGCTGGAATGTATTGTTTATTACATGCTCGATTGCCGCGTCGACACACCCCGATGCGGCGTCGCGTTCCGGCATGCCACGGTTTTATTTGTCTGGAGGATCCCGTCATGAGGCGGCTCGTAGTACTCACCCTGTTGTCGGCCATGAGCGTGTGCGCGTTCGCCGCATCGGACCCCGCGGTCGAAGCGAAGAACGGCATGGTCGTTTCGTCGCAGCATTTCGCGTCGCAGATCGGCGTCGACATCCTGAAGGAAGGCGGTAACGCGGTGGACGCCGCGGTGGCGGTCGGCTACGCGCAGGCCGTGACCAATCCGTGCTGCGGCAACATCGGCGGCGGCGGTTTCATGACCGTCCACCTGGCCGACGGCCGCGACCGCTTCATCAATTTCCGCGAAACCGCGCCGGCCGCGGCTTCCGCGAACATGTATCTCGATGCGAAGGGCAACGTCATTCCTGACGACAGCCTGTACGGCTATCGCGCAGTGGGCGTGCCCGGCACCGTTGCCGGCCTCGATCTCGCGCAGCGCAAGTACGGCAAGCTCACGCGCAAGCAGGTGATGGAGCCGGCGATCCGGCTCGCGCGCGACGGCTTCGTGCTGACGCGTGCCGATACGGACATCCTCGACACGACGATCGACCGCTTCAAGAAGGATCCGGAAGCGGCCCGCATCTTCCTGCGGCCGGACGGCACGCCGCTGCAGCCGGGCGATCGCCTGGTGCAGAAGGACCTGGCGCGCACGCTCGAGCGCATCGCGGAGCAGGGCCCCGACGCGTTCTATCACGGCGAGATCCCGAAGATCGTCGAGGCGGCGGCCAGGAAGGGCGGCGGCCTGATCACGGCGGCGGATTTCGCGTCGTACCGTGCGCAGGACATGGCGCCGCTGACGTGCACGTATCGCGGCTACGAGTTCGTGTCGGCCCCGCCGCCGAGCTCGGGTGGCGTGACGATGTGCGAGACGCTGAACATCCTCGAAGGGTATGACATGCGCAAGCTTGGCTACCATTCGGCCGCGGCGGTGCACTACATGACCGAAGCGATGCGCCACGCGTACGAAGATCGCAACACGCTGCTCGGCGACCCGAACTTCATCGACAACCCGGTCGCGAAGCTGACGAGCAAGGACTACGCGGCGCAGATCCGCAAGAGCATCCACTCGGATACGGCGACGCCGTCGGTCGACGTGCAGCCGGGCGTCGGCGTGCACGAGAAGCCGGAGACGACCCACTATTCGATCATCGACCACGACGGCAACGCGGTATCGACGACTTACACGGTCAACGGCCGCTTCGGCGCCGTGGTCATCGCGCCGGGCACGGGCTTCTTCCTGAACGACGAGATGGACGACTTCACCGTGAAGGTCGGCGCGCAGAACCTGTTCGGTCTCGTGCAGGGCACGCGCAACTCGATCGCGCCGGGCAAGCGTCCGCTGTCGTCGATGGCGCCGACCATCGTGAAGAAGGACGGCAAGGTGTTCATGGTGGTCGGCTCGCCGGGCGGCTCGCGCATCATCACGATCACGCTGCAGACGGTGCTGAACGTGATCGACTACGGGATGACGCCGCAGGACGCGGTCACCGCGCCGCGCATCCACCACCAGTGGCTGCCCGACGAGGTCTATTACGAAACCTACGGCCTGTCGCCCGACACGCTCTCGATCCTGCGCAACATGGGCTACAAGATGGTCGAACAGACGCCGTGGGGCGCCGCCGAGCTGATCATGGTCGGCCTGCCGGGCACCGAAGCGGCGAGCCGTCAGAGTTCCGGGAACGATTCGTCGGTGTCCGGAAACGTACGGGTCGGCTTCATCTACGGCTACAACGATCCGCGCCGGCCGGCCGGCTCGGCAATCGGTTACTGACCCGAGCCGACCTGATCGCTTCATGCTGAATCGCTGCTCCGCAACGGCGCTCGCCCTCGCGCGAATGCCGTTGCGGCGACAGCACGTCGGTTCGTGGAGATCCGCGAGCCGACCAGCGCCGGCGACCGTGCCTGATACACCGGGCACGACCGGCTCGCCACGCGCGCACCCTGGCACGGCACAGGAATGCGCGCCTTTCGTCCGTCAACTTCTTCCCGTGCGTCCAATTCCGATATGAACAAACGAATGTCCGCGGCAGGCTGGATCCTGCTGGCGATGGCGGCCGGCATCCTGATCGGCTACATGATCTACACGCAGCTGCCGGACAAACAGTCGGCGGCGGAAATCGCCGGCTACATCTCGCTGGTGTCCGACGTGTTCCTGCGGCTGATCAAGATGGTGATCGGCCCGCTGGTGTTCTCGACGCTGGTCGTGGGCATCGCGCACATGGGCGACGCGTCGTCGGTGGGCCGCGTGTTCGTGAAGGCGCTCGGCTGGTTCATCACCGCGTCGCTGATCTCGCTGCTGCTCGGCCTGCTGATGGCGAATCTGCTGCGCCCGGGCGAGAACCTCGGGCTGCCGCTGCCGGATATCGGCGCGTCCGCGCATCTGGCGACGTCCAAGTTCACGCTGAAGGATTTCGTCGGCCACATGGTGCCGAAGTCGATCGCCGAGGCGATGGCGAACAACGAGATTCTGCAGATCGTCGTGTTCTCGATGTTCTTTGGGGTGGCGCTCGCGTCGCTCGGCGAACGCGGCAAGATTCTCGTCGCGGCGATCGACCAGCTCGCGCACGTGATGCTGAAGATCACCGGCTACGTGATGAAGCTCGCGCCGCTCGCGGTGCTGGCGGCGATGGCGTCGACCGTCGCGATCAACGGCCTGTCGATCCTGCTGAAGTTCGCGGTGTTCATGGGCGACTTCTACCTGAGCCTGTTCCTGCTGTGGGGCACGCTCGTCGCGGCCGGCCTGCTGTTCCTCGGCCGCCGCGTGTTCAAGCTGCTGGTGCTGATCAAGGAAGCGTTCATGCTGTCGTTCGCGACCGCGAGCTCGGAAGCCGCGTATCCGAAGATCCTCGATGCGCTCGACCGTTTCGGCGTGCGCCGCAAGATCTCGAGCTTCGTGATGCCGATGGGCTATTCGTTCAATCTCGACGGCTCGATGATGTACTGCACGTTCGCGTCGCTGTTCATCGCGCAGGCGTACGGCATTCACCTGTCGCTCGGCACGCAGGTCACGATGCTGCTGATCCTGATGCTGACGTCGAAAGGCATGGCCGGCGTGCCGCGCGCGTCGCTCGTCGTGATCGCCGCGACGCTGCACCAGTTCAACATCCCGGAAGCCGGGCTGCTGCTGATTCTGGGCGTCGATACGTTCCTCGACATGGGCCGTTCGGCCACGAACGCGGTGGGCAACTCGATCGCCAGCGCGGTGGTCGCGAAATGGGAAGGCGAGCTGATGCCGGAAGCAGAAGCCGAAGCGAATGCGGCGCGGCTGGATGCGGAAGCCGAAGCGCGCATGAACGAGGCGGTTCGCGATACGGATCGCGTCACCTCTGGCTGAAGCAGGGCCCCGGGTCGACTCCCGGGCTGTCAGGCCGCCTCGGCGGGGCGGGCCGCGTCGATGCACGCGGCCAGCACCATCGCGGCGGCGTTGCCCGGCGTCGAGCCGAGCAATTGCGGCGCATAGACGCTGTCGCCGATCTCGATCGGCTGCCCCGACAGCGCGCACACGCCGCGCTTGCGCGTGGTGAACAGCCGCCACTTCTGATAACCGTAGTGCCCGGTGCAGGCGTCGCGCCATGAAATCATCACGGTGTCGGCCGTGGGCCGCTCGAGCACGCTGATGGACGGCTTGCTCGTCACGTCCCACGACGGCAGCCGGTCGCGCGTGACGCTGCGCCGCCGCGGCGCCCCCCACGAGACGGACGGCATGTCGAAGCTGCTGATCGCGGCAACGGTCATGAGCCAGGGCGCTAAACGGTTGTTCATGTCGGTTTTCCTCGAAACGTTATGCGACACCGCCACGTGCGGTATCACGACAGGCGGATGCGCGGCTGCACGCAGCCGTTGATCCGTTCGGCGATCCACAGCAGGGTCGCCTTGGAGAAGCCGTGCAGCGCCTGCTGGTGCCGCCGGTAGAGCATCAGGTGGCTGAACTGCGCGAAACGCCCCTGGATGAAGCCGCCGCGAAAGAACCCGAACTGCCCGAGCGTGCCGAACGCGTCGTAGTCGCTGATCGACACGAGCGCGCCGAAATCGTGGAACGCGAACGGCGGAATCGGCGTGCCGTCGAGCCACGCGGGCAGGTGCATCGCGAGATGCTCGGCCTGCTGGGTCGCGACTTGCGCGGTGGGCGGCAGCGGCCGTTCGTGGCCGTCGGGCAGCAGGCTCGCGCAGTCGCCGATCGCGAACACGTGCTCGTCGCCGGTGGCCTGCAGCGTCGGCCCGACGACGATCTGGTTCGCGCGATTCGTGTCGAGTCCGTCGAGCGCCTGCATGAAATCGGGCGCCTTCACGCCGGCTGCCCACACCATCAGGTCCGCTTCCGCGAACGAACCGTCGCCGTAGTGAAAGCCGTTTGCGTCGGCCGACGTGACGCGGGTGGACGTCAGCACATGGAAGCCGATCTGTTCGAGCCGCCGCTGCGCCGACGCGGAAATCCGCGGCGGAAACGCGGCGAGGATGCGCGGGCCGCTCTCGAGCAGCGTGAGCTGCAGCCGCTCGCGCACCGTCGCGTCGCCGTACGCCTGCGCCACTTCCAGCAAGCGGCTCAGCTCCGCCGCGAGTTCCACGCCGGTCGCGCCCGCGCCGACGATCGCGACGCGGAACGGCTCGTCGCGCGCGATGCTGCGAAATACGCGCATCCGCAACGCTTCGTTGAAGGTCTCGGCCTGCTTCTGGCTGTCGATGAAGTAGCAGTGCTCGCGCACGCCCGGCACGCCGAAATCGTTGGCCTGGCTGCCGAGCGCGAGGATCAGCACGTCGTATTCGAGTTCGCGTGCGTCGAGCACGAGTTCGCCGTCCTGCGAGCGGATCTCGCCGAGCCGCACGCGGCGGCGCGCGCGATCGAGCCCCGTCAGCTCGCCGGGCTGGTACGTGTAACCGTGATCACGTGCATGGGCGAGGAAGATCACCTGTTGCTGCTGCACGTCGCGCGTACCGGCCGCGATCGTGTGCAGCATCGGCTTCCAGATGTGGGTCGGGCTGCGGTCGACGACGGTCACCTGGGCGTGCCCGGACCGGCCGAGGCGCTCGCCCAGGCGGGTGGCCAACTGCAGCCCGGCGATCCCGCCACCGACGATGACGATGCGTGTAGGGGTTGTCATGGATAAATCATCACGTGATGAATAAGGTATGATCCTAGCGCTTCCCGGCTTCGCGTGTCAACGGAGCGGGGCAGGTCACCCGGTGTTCGGCGTCGCTCGAGCGGGGCCGGAACAGGGGTATTCGAATCATTCAAGGAGAGCAGGAGAACGTGGCTGAAGTCACTGAGCGCGCGCCGGCCAAGCGGCGTATGCGAGGGCGGCCGCTGGCCGGGGCGTCCGTTGGGCCGGACGTGATATTGCGGGCCGCGCGCCGCACGTTCGCGAAGCGTGGCTACGACGCCACGAGCGTGCGCGAAGTCGCGCGCGAGCTGGGCGTCGATGCGGCGCTGATCGCGCACCATTTCGGGACGAAGGAAACGTTATGGCTGGCGGTCGTCGAGCAGATCGCCGAGCTGGCCGAGCCGATGTTCGACGCAATGCGCGCGCTGCGCACGTCGTCGCTACCACATCGCGAGCGTGTGCGGCGCGCGATCGAGCTGTGCGTCGAGCACGAGTTCGACGAGCCCGACCTGGGCATGTTTTTCTCGACGGCGGCGACCGAGGAGGGCGGGCGGCTCGACCGGTTGCAGGAGCGGCTCGTGCGCCCGTATTACGACGTGATGTTCCCGCTGCTGTCGGAGGCGGTAGAGGCCGGTGTGATCCGCCCGGTCGATCCGGCGGTGCTGTTCTTCATGATCGCGAGCGCGATCGGCACGACCGTGTCATACAGTCACATGATGCTGGAGTACACGTCGCTGCCCACGCGGCAGGACGCGTTCCGGCAGGCCGTGGTGGACATTGCATTCAACGTCGTCGGCGGCTGAGCGCCGCGCGCGTGACGCGCGCGGTCACGTCGCCAGCACCAGCCCCAGTTCGCGCACCGCGCTTCGTGCGGTCTCGCGCAACGCATCGACGAGCGGCGAGGGCGTCCGATACGCGATCGCCAGCTCGTACGCGAGCGGGCTGCCCGCATCCTTCAGTTCGCAGAACGTAATGCCTTGCGGCTGCATCGGCACGAACAGGCGCGGCATCAGCGCGACGCCGATGCCGCCCGCGACGAGCCCGGCCGTCGTCTGCATCTGGCGCGGCTGCTGGACGACGCGCGGCGCGAAGCCGGCCTGCGCGCATGCCGTCGAGATCAGCGCATGCATGCCGGGCCCGTGGTGCGCGGCAAACATGACCCACGGTTCGTCCGCCAGTTCGGCAAGCGCGATGCGCCGGCGGCGTGCGAGCCGGTGACCGTCGGGCAGCGCGGCGACCATCCGGTCGCGCAGCAGCGGCTCGACGCGCACGTCGCCCGCATCGGCCACCGGCAGCACGACGAGGCCGACGTCCGTGCGGTCCTGGCGCAGCGCGAGTACCTGCTCGGCGGTCGTGCCTTCCTCGAGCTGGAAGTCGACGTCCGGATGGCGTTCCTGGAACGCGCGGAGGATCAGCGGCAGCAGCGCGTTGACCGTGCTGTCGACGAAACGCAACCGTAGCGTGCCGCCGAGGCCGGCGCCCGCGCGGCGGGCCACGGCCACCGCGCGCTCGGCCTGTTCGAGCGCGCGCCGTGCTTCGAGCAGGAACGCATCGCCGGCCGGCGTGAGCGCCGTGCCGCGGTTGTCGCGCTCGAACAGCACGACGCCCAGCTCGTCCTCGAGCTTGCGGATCGCCGCGCTGAGCGGCGGTTGCGCCATGTGCAGCCGCTCGGCCGCACGCCGGAAACTGAGCGTCTCGGCGACCGCGATGAATTGCCTGAACTGGCGTAGATCGATCATGCGATACCTTTCGCGTATCAGTGGATCATCGAATTCGTATTTTACCTATCACACTGTGCTGCCCAGAATGGCCTTGTCATCAACGGTCGACATTCGGGAGGGCAGGTCATGACAGGGATCGAACAGCAGCGAACGGCAATCGTCACGGGCGGGTCGAGCGGGATCGGTTTCGCAATCGCGCGCCGGCTGGTGGAGGACGGGTATCGGGTCGCGATCGTCGGGCGCGACGCGGCACGGCTGGAAGCAGCCGTCGCGCGGCTTGGCGGCGCGGCGATCGGGCAGACCGCCGACCTGAGCGTGAGACGGGAGGCGGAGGCGGCGGTGGCCGCGATCATCGAGCAGTGGTCTTGCGTCGATGTGCTGGTCAACAACGCGGGGCTGACCGGCCGCGTCGGTGCGGATACCGAGGCGGGCGAGGCCGAGCGCGTGTGGGACGCCGTGCTCGACGCGAACCTGAAAAGCCTGTTCGTGACGACCCTGGCTGTGCTGCCGCATCTGGCCGAGCGTGCCGCGCGGATCGTCAACATCGGTTCGATCGCGGCGCGCGCCGGCAGCCTGCTGCCGGGTGGCCTGGCGTACGCGGCGGCGAAGGCCGGCGTCGAAGGGTTCACCGTCGCGCTCGCGCGCGAACTCGGGCCGCGCGGCGCCACGGTCAATACGGTCGCGCCCGGCTATATCGCCGACACGCGCTTCTTCGGCGAAAGCGGCGTCGCGCCGGCCATTGCGGCGACGATCCGCGAACAGACGCCGGCCGGCCGCGCCGGGCATCCGGACGATATCGCGGACGCGGTCGCGTGGCTCGCCGGGCCGCGTGCGTCGTTCGTCACCGGTGCGACGATCGCGGTGAACGGCGGCTGGCGGGTCGGGTGACGCAATCTACCCAGGTGGCTGGATGCGGCGGCATCGCGCGCCACGTCCGGCCCGCCGGTTACTCGATATCCGTGGGCGGCTTGTCGCCGAGCCAGCGGCGCGCGCCGGGCCCGTTGCGGCCTGCACGGTCCTCCGGGTTCGTCAGCTTGCAGCGCTTCAGCGACAGGCAGCCGCAGCCGATGCATTCGTCGAGGTTGATGTACAGGCGCTGCAACTCCTCGATCCGGCTCGCGACGCGCTGCTTCCAGCCGCGCGACAGCCGCTGCCAGTCCTTGTTGCTCGGCGCGGTGTCCTCGGGGAGGCTGACGAGTTGCTCGGCGATCTCGTCGAGCGAATAGCCGATCTTCTGCGCGAACACGATGAACGCGATCAATCGCAGCACCGCGCGCGAATAGTGGCGATGGCTCGAGCCGTTGCGGTGCGACTTGATAAGCCCGCGCGTCTCGTAGAACCGTAGTGTCGACGCCGGCACGCCGCTGCGCGCGGCCACTTCGCGGATCGACATCAGCGGCCATTGCGGTGTTTCCTGGATACCCATGTTGCCCCTCCGGGAAAGCTTGACTTGAAGTTAACTTCAACTTTTATGCTACGCGGCAGTTTAACCCGTCGCGAGGCATCATGCTCTCCTTTTCCCTACGCAGGACGTCGCCTTTGGGCGCGGCCTGCGCACTGCTGCTGGCGTTGTCGGGCTGTCACGACGGCAAAGGCGCATCGTCGGCTCAATCCCTTCCCGAAGTCGGCGTCGCCACCATCGCGCCCCGCACGATCCGCCTCGCGGACGAATTCAACGGACGCGTCGAAGCGGTCGACGCGGTCGAACTGCGGCCGCGCGTGAGCGGCTATCTGCAGCGTGTCGCCTACAAGGAAGGCGACGTGGTCGCGCAGGGCGCGCTGCTGTTCGAGATCGACCCGCGCCCGTACCGGATCGCGCTCGATCGCGCCAATGCGCAGCTGCAGCGGGCCCGTGCGGCCGCAAGCCTCGCGAATGTGCAGCTCAAGCGCGTGCAGACGCTGATCGATGCGCACGCGACGTCGCAGGAAGAGCTCGACAACGCGCGCGCCACCGCCGAGCAGGCGCGCGCGGACCTGCAGGCGGCCGACGCGGCCGTCGCCGATGCGAAGCTCAATCTCGGCTTCACCGAAGTGCGCGCGCCGATCGCGGGCCGCGTCGGCCGCGCGGTCGCCACCGTCGGCAACCTGGCGCGCGCGGACGACACGCTGCTGACGACCGTCGTGTCGCAGAACCCCGTCTACGTGTATTTCGACTGCGACGAACAGAGCTACCTGCGCTACAACGCGCGGCGCGCCGATCCGAAACATCGTGCGATCGGTGCCGATCCGGTGCGCGTGGGCCTCGCGAACGAGACGGGCTTCCCGCATGCGGGCACCGTCGACTTCCTCGACAACCGGCTCGATCCGCAAACCGGCACGATCCGCGCGCGCGTGCGGCTCCCGAATGCGGACCATACGTTTACGCCGGGCCTGTATGCGCGCGTGCAACTCGTCAGCGGCCGCGACCAGGATGCGCTGCTCGTCGACGACAAGGCCGTGCTCACCGACCAGGACCGCAAGTACGTGTATGTGATCGGGCCGGGCGACAAGGCGCTGCGCCGCGACGTGACGATCGGCCGCGGGGTGGAGGGCGAGCGGATCATCGAGAAGGGGATCCAGGCGGGCGACCGCGTGGTCGTCGACGGCATGCAGCGGATCTACTATCCGGGCGCGCAGGTGAAGCCGAAGACGCTGCCCGCCCGCGCCGACGCCGGTGCCGGCAACGGCGCGGGCAACGGGCCGGGCAACGGCACGCAGGCCGTCGCCGATGCCGGCGCGCCGCCGGCCGCGCAGTAACGGGAGACATGCAATGGATTTCTCCCGATTCTTCATCGACCGGCCGATCTTCGCGGTCGTGCTGTCGATCGTCATCTTCGCGATCGGCCTGATCTCGATTCCGATGCTGCCCGCCGGCGAATACCCGGAAGTCGTGCCGCCGAGCGTCGTCGTGCGAGCGACGTATCCGGGCGCGAACCCGAAGGAAATCGCCGAATCGGTCGCCGAACCGCTGGAGGAGGCGATCAACGGCGTCGAAGGCATCATGTACATGAAGTCGGTCGCCGGTTCCGACGGCAGCCTGCAGGTGGTCGTCACGTTCCTGCAGGGCGTCGATCCCGACACGGCCGCCGTGCGCGTGCAGAACCGCGTGAGCCAGGCGCTGTCGCGCCTGCCCGACGAGGTGCGCCAGTACGGCGTGACCACGCAGAAGCAGTCGCCCACGCCGCTGATGTACGTGAGCCTCTATTCGCCGGACAACAGCCGCGATTCGCTGTACCTGCGCAACTACCTGACGCTGCACGTGAAGGACGAGCTGTCGCGGCTCACGGGTGTCGGCGACGTCGGCCTGTCCGGTTCCGGCGATTATGCGATGCGGCTCTGGCTCGACCCGAACCGGCTCGCGTCGCGCGGGCTGACCGCGAGCGACGTGATTGCCGCCGTGCGCGAGCAGAACGTGCAGGTGTCGGCCGGCCAGCTCGGCGCGGAGCCGTCACCGAAGAAGAACGACTTCCTGCTGTCGATCAACGTGCGCGGCCGGCTGCGCACCGCGCAGGAGTTCGGCGACATCGTGCTGCACACCGGCAACGACGGGCAGGTCGTGAAGCTGTCCGACGTCGCGCGCATCGAGCTCGGCGCGGGCGACTACACGCTGCGCTCGTATTTCAACGACAAGCCATCGGCGGTGGTCGGCATCTTCCTGTCGCCGGGCGCGAACGCGCTCGAGGTCGCAAAGGCCGTGTATGCGAAGTTCGACGAACTGTCGAAGCGTTTCCCGCCCGGCGTCGCGTACCGGCCCGTGTGGGATCCGACGGTGTTCGTGCGCGAATCGATCCGCGCGGTGCAGCACACGCTGATCGAGGCCGTCGTGCTGGTCGTGCTCGTCGTGATCCTGTTCCTGCAGACGTGGCGCGCGTCGATCATCCCGCTCGTCGCGGTGCCCGTGTCGGTGGTCGGTACGTTCGCGTGGCTCTATCTGCTCGGCTATTCGATCAACACGCTGACGCTGTTCGGGCTGGTACTGGCGATCGGGATCGTCGTCGACGATGCGATCGTGGTCGTCGAGAACGTCGAGCGCAACATCGCGCAGGGCCTGAGCCCGCGCGACGCCGCGCACCAGGCGATGCGCGAGGTGTCGGGGCCGATCGTCGCGATCGCGCTCGTGCTGTGCGCGGTGTTCGTGCCGATGGCGTTCATGTCCGGCGTCACGGGCCAGTTCTACCGGCAGTTCGCGGTGACGATCGCGATCTCGACGGTGATCTCCGCGATCAACTCGCTGACGCTGTCGCCCGCGCTCGCCGCGAAGCTGCTGCGTCCGCACGATGCGCCGAAGGATGCGCTCACGCGCGGGCTCGATCGCGCGTTCGGCTGGCTGTTCCATCCGTTCAACCGTTTCTTCGACCGCAGTTCCGATCGCTATCACGGCTTCGTCGGCCGCACGCTGAAGCGGCGCGGCGTGGTGTTCGCGGTCTATGCGGCGCTGCTCGCGGCCACCGCGCTGCTGCTCAACGCGGTGCCGGGCGGCTTCATCCCCGTGCAGGACAAGCTGTACCTGTTCGCGGGCGCGAAGCTGCCGGAAGGCGCGTCGCTCGCCCGCACCAGCGAGGTGACCGAGCAGATGACGAAGATCGCGCTCGGCACCGACGGTGTCGAAATGATGCCGGCGTTTGCCGGGCTGAATGCGCTGCAGGGCGTGAACACGCCGAACATCACGAACTCGTACGTGATCCTGAAGCCGTTCGACCAGCGCCACCGCAGCGCCGCGCAGATCAACGCGGACCTGAACGCGCGCTTCGCGGCCATCGGCGGCGGCATCACCTATGCGCTGATGCCGCCGCCGATCCAGGGCCTCGGCAACGGCTCGGGCTATTCGCTGTATCTGGAGGATCGCGGCGGGCTCGGCTACGGCGCCTTGCAGAATGCGCTCACCGCGTTCCAGGGCGCGGTCGCGAAGACGCCGGGGATGAGCTACCCGGTCAGCTCGTACCAGGCGAACATCCCGCAGCTCGAGGTGAAGGTCGACCGGTTGAAGGCGAAGGCGCAGGGTGTCGCGCTGACCGACCTGTTCAGCACGCTGCAGGTCTATCTCGGCTCGATGTACGTGAACGACTTCAACCTGTTCGGCCGCGTGTACCGCGTGATGGCGCAGGCCGATGCCGGCCACCGGCAGACGGCCGCCGACATCGCGAACCTGCGCACGCGCAACGCGAAGGGCGAGATGGTGCCGATCGGCTCGATGGTGACCGTGGCGCCGGCGTACGGGCCCGACCCGGTGGTGCGCTACAACGGCTATCCGGCCGCGAACCTGATCGGCGATGCCGATCCGAAGGTGATGTCGTCGTCGCAGGCGATCGAGAAGCTGCAGCAGATCGCGAAGGACGTGCTGCCGCCGGGCATCACGCTCGAATGGACCGACCTCAGCTACCAGCAGGTCACGCAGAGCAACGCGGCGATCGTCGTGTTCCCGCTCGCGGTGATGCTCGTGTTCCTGGTGCTCGCGTCGCTGTACGAGAGCTGGACGCTGCCGCTCGCGGTGATCCTGATCGTGCCCGTGTGCATCTGCGCCGCGCTGTTCGGCGTGTGGCTGTCGGGCGGCGACAACAACGTGTTCGTGCAGGTTGGTCTCGTCGTGCTGATGGGATTGGCGTGCAAGAACGCGATCCTGATCGTCGAGTTCGCGCGCGAGCTCGAAATCCAGGGCAAGGGCGTGATCGACGCCGCACTCGAAGCGTGCAAGCTGCGGCTGCGCCCGATCGTGATGACGTCGGTCGCGTTCATCGCGGGCTCGGTGCCGCTGCTGATCGGCGGCGGCGCGGGCAGCGAAGTGCGCGCGGCCACCGGCATCACCGTGTTCGCGGGGATGCTGGGCGTCACGCTGTTCGGGCTGTTCCTGACGCCCGTGTTCTATGTGGCGATCCGCAAGCTCGCGGGCGGCACGCCGGCCGTGTGGAGCGAACACCACGGCACCCTCGAAGGAGAAAACCGATGAGCGCCGCTTTTCGTCTTTCCGCGCTCGCGATGTCGGTGGCGCTCGCCGCGTGCGCGGTCGGCCCCGATTTCAAGCGGCCCGACACGGGCACGGCCACGCGGTTCGCGCGCGATGCGCATCCGGCGGAGTCGTCCGGTACGACGCCGGAGACGCCGGATATGCCGCCCGATGCGTCGGCCGATGCCGATGCCGCGTTCTGGCGCGGCTTCGGCGATCCGGCGCTGACGCAGCTGATCGACACGGCGCTCGCGGCGAACCAGGACCTGCAGGTCGCCGTGTCGCGCTACGACGCATCGAATGCGCTGCTGTCGCAGGCGACGTTCGACCGTTACCCGACGATCACCGTGAGCGGGCAGATCGGCCATCAGCTGATGAGCAAGGACCAGGCATTCGGCGCGCCGCGCAGCCAGCGCGATACGCCGACGTCCAGCGTCGGGATCAATGCGGCGTGGGAGCTCGACCTGTTCGGCCGCGTGCGCCGTTCGATCGAGTCGCAGCGTGCGGAAACGGCCGCCAGCGCGGCGGACGTGCGCGCGGTGCGCGTCGCGATCGCCGGCGAGGTGGCGAGCACGTACGTCGATCTGCGCGGCTCGCAGGAGCGGCTGCGGATCGCGCGCGAGAACGCCGACAACCAGAAGCAGACGCTCGCGCTGATCAATGCACGCGTCGGCGCGGGGCGCGGCTCCGAACTCGATGCGGCGCGGGCGCGCGCGCAATACGAATCGACGACGTCGCGGATTGCCGTGTACGAAGCGGCGATCGGCGTCGACGAGCACCGGCTCGCGGTGCTGACCGGACAGACGCCGGATGCGCTGATCGGCCGCTTCGATCTCCCGAAGGCCGCCGCGTCGGCGGGCACGCCCGTGCCGCTGCCGGCGCTGGCCGCCGACATCGATCCCGGCACGCCGGGCGACCTGCTGCGGCGGCGTCCCGACGTCGCGGCCGCCGAGGCACGGCTGCACGCGGCGACCGCACGTGTCGGCGTCGCGACGGCCGACCTGTTCCCGCGCTTTACGCTGTCGGGGCTGCTCGGCAGCGCGACGAGCAGCTACGGGTTCTTCCGCGCGGGCAGCGACACGAACCTGATCGCGCTCGGCATCGACTGGTCGTTCCTCGACGTCGGCCGCGTGCGTGCGCGGATCGCCGCGAGCGATGCGGAAGCGGCCGGCCAGCTCGCGCAGTACCGGCAGACCGTGCTCGGGGCGCTGGAGGAAACGGAGAACGCGCTGCTGCGCACCGCCCGCACGCGTGACGAGACGGGCCATCTGGTGCAGGCCGCGACCGACAGCGCGCGTGCCGCGCAACTGGCGCAGACGCGGTTTTCGGCGGGTGCGATCGACTACTACGAAGTGCTCGACGCGCAACGCACGCTGCTGCAGGCACAGGATGCGGCGGCCGACGGGCAGATGCGCAGCGCGGCGTCGACGGTGGCGTTGTACAAGGCGCTGGCGGGCGGCTGGCCGTCGGGAACGGGGCAGGGCCCGCAGCAAGGCCCGCTCGCGCAGGCGGGGCAGCCAGCGCAGTAGCGCGGACGGGGCGGCGGCGCGGCAGGCCGGGCCATCCCGCCTGCCGCGCGCCGCGCAACTACACGCTGGCCGGATCGACCTTGTCGATGTCGATGCCGTAGCGCCGGATGGCTTCGCCGACGCGTGCGCGCGCAATTGCGCCGTCGTCGGCGAGCGCCTTCAACGCCGCGATCACGATGAAGTGCCGGTCGACCTCGAAGAACGTGCGCAGCGCGTCGCGCGTATCCGAGCGGCCGAAGCCGTCGGTGCCGAGCGACACGAAGCGCCGGCCGTCGACGAACCCGCGGATCTGGTCGCCGACGATCTTCATGTAGTCGGTCGCCACCACCACCGGCCCCGTGCGGCCGTCGAGGCATTGCTGCACGTACGGCACGCGCGGCGCCTGCTCGGGATGCAGCAGGTTCCAGCGTTCCGCGGCAAGCCCGTCGCGGCGCAACTCGTTCAGGCTCGTCGCGCTCCACACGTCGCTCGACACGCCGAAGTCCTGCGCGAGCAGGTCGCTCGCGGCGATCACTTCGCGCAGGATCGCACCGCTGCCCATCAACTGCACATGCGGCGCTTCGACCGTGTGCGACGTGCCTTCGCGCAGCAGGTAAAGCCCCTTGAGAATGCCGGCTTCCGCGCCGTCCGGCAGTGCCGGATGCGGATAGTTCTCGTTGAGCAGCGTGATGTAGTAGTACACATCTTCCTGTTCCGCGAACATCCGCCGCAGGCCGTCGCGCACGATCACCGCGAGTTCGTACGCATAGGTCGGGTCGTACGACACGCAGTTCGGAATCACCGACGACAGCACGTGGCTGTGCCCGTCGTCGTGCTGCAACCCTTCGCCCATCAGCGTCGTGCGGCCCGACGTCGCGCCGAGCAGGAAGCCGCGCGTACGTGCATCGCCGGCTGCCCACGCGAGATCGCCGACGCGTTGCAGCCCGAACATCGAATAGAAGATATAGAACGGAATCGCCGGCAGGCCGTGGTTGCTGAACGCGGTGCCGGCCGCGATCCACGACGCGATCGCGCCCGATTCGTTGATGCCTTCCTGCAGGATCTGCCCGTCCTTCGCTTCCTTGTAGTAGCTGAGCTGGCCAGCGTCCTGCGGCGTATAGAGCTGGCCGAGATGCGAGTGGATGCCGATCTGGCGGAACAGGCCCTCCATCCCGAACGTGCGCGACTCGTCCGGCACGATCGGCACGACGAGCTTGCCGAGTGCCGGATCCTTCAGCAGCGTGCCGAGGATGCGTACGAACGCCATCGTGGTCGACAGCCCGCGCTCGCCGCTGTCCTTGAGCTGACCGTCGAACGCGGCGAGCGGCGGCACCGGCAGCGGCGCCACGCTGCTGAAGCGGGCCGGCACGTGGCCGCCGAGTGCGGCACGGCGTTCGGCGAAGTAGCGTGCCTCGGCGCTGCCCGGCTCCGGCTTCAGGTAGGGCAGTTCGTCGAGCTGCGCATCGCTGACCGGCAGCGCGAAGCGGTCGCGAAACGCGCGTACGGCGTCCGCGCTCATCTTCTTCAACTGGTGGTTCACGTTCTGGCCTTCGCCGGCTTCGCCCATCCCGAAGCCCTTGACCGTCTTCGCGAGCACGACGGTCGGCCGTCCGTCCGCGCGCATCGCCCGCGCATAGGCCGCATGCACCTTTTCCGGATCGTGGCCGCCGCGTGCCAGTTTCCAGATGTCGTCGTCGGACAGGTCCGCGACGAGCTCAAGCAGTTCCGGATACTTGCCGAAGAAATGCTCGCGCACGTACGCGCCGCTCTGCGACTTGAAGGTCTGGTAGTCGCCGTCGACGCATTCCATCATGCGCTGGCGCAGCAGGCCCGTCGTGTCGCGTTCGAGCAGGCGATCCCACCCGGCGCCCCAGATCACCTTGATGACGTTCCAGCCCGCCGCGCGGAACGTGCCTTCGAGTTCCTGGATGACCTTGCCGTTGCCGCGCACGGGGCCGTCAAGGCGCTGCAGGTTGCAGTTCACGACGAAGATCAGGTTGTCGAGCCGTTCGCGCCCGGCGAGCGAGATCGCGGCGAGCGATTCCGGCTGATCCATTTCACCGTCGCCGAGGAAGGCCCAGACCTTGCGGCCCTGATGCGCTTTCAGCCCGCGATATTCGAGGTAGCGCATGAAGCGCGCCTGATACGCGGCCGTGAGCGGCCCGAGTCCCATCGACACGGTGGGGAACTGCCAGAAATCCGGCATCAGCCGCGGATGCGGATACGACGACAGCCCGTCGCGTCCCGCTTCGCGGCCGGTCTCGCGGCGGAAGTTGTCGAGTTGCGCGTCCGTGATGCGGCCTTCCAGGTACGCGCGGCCATAGATGCCGGGCGCCGAATGGCCCTGGATGTAGACCATGTCGCCGTCGAAGGTGTCGGTGCGGCCGCGGAAGAAGTGATCGAAGCCGACGTCGTACAGCACCGCGGCCGACTGGTAGGTCGCGATGTGCCCGCCGACGTTCGAAAGCCGGCCGGCGCGCAACACCATCACCATCGCGTTCCAGCGGATCATCGCGTTCAGGCGCCGTTCGAGCGCGAGATCGCCCGGGTAGGCCGGCTGCCGTTCACGCGGCACCGTGTTCACGTACGCGGTCGTCACGCGGCCGTGCAGGTCGCCGTGGCGTGCCGCGTCGAGATCGGAAAGCCGGTCGAGCAGGTAGTGCGCGCGCGGGCGGCCTTCGAGCGCGATCACGGATTCGAGCGCATCGAGCCATTCGCGGGTTTCCTGCGGGTCGATGTCGGGTAGCGTGAGAGGTGCGGTCATGCAGTGTCTCCAGAAGCATAAGGCTGCGCGGGGCGACGGTCGTGGCGCCGCGTCGCGCGACGGAACGCCCGCCGATCGGCGGGCAGATGGTTGCAATTGCAATCGTATGAGGGCAATTGTTATCGAGGTAAAATTTAATTGCAACTGCAATTCAACGAGAGGAACGACCTGACATGAGCGCACCCGAACCCGATCTGTGGTTCTCGTTCGTCCGCGCACACCGGACGATGATTCGCGAGATCGAGCGCCGCCTTGCGGCGGCCGGCCTGCCGGCCTATGCGTGGTACGACGCGCTGTGGGGGCTCGAAAGCGGGCCCGACGGCACGCGCCGCATGCACGAGCTGGCCGACGTGCTCGCGATCGAGCGCTACAACCTCACGCGGCTCGTCGACCGGCTCGAACAGGAGGGGCTCGTCACGCGCGCCCGTTCGGCGGACGACGGCCGTGCCGCCTATGCGAGCATCACCGACAAGGGGCGGACGCTGCGCAAGAAGATGTGGAAGGTGTACCAGTCGACGGTGTCGGAGCTCTTCCTCGACCAGTTCGGCGGCAAGGAGCAGGCGGCGATGGCCGCCGCGCTCGACCGTGCGACCGCCGCGGCGCGCGACGCGGGCGCCGACGCGAAGTAGCGGCGGCCGGCCCGCACGTCAGCCGCTCGCACAGCGGCGCATCGCCTGCGCGGCCCAGGCGGCCGGCACGCGGCCGTCGTCGGCCAGCAGCCGAAGCGCGACCGCGGCGATCCAGCGGGCATTCGGCGCGCGTGTGCCGGGGCCCGGGCCGGCCAGGTCCGCGCCGAGCGCCGCGAAGCGGGCCGGGACGAACGCGCCGATCTGCGCGGCGACGTGCCGCGCATAGCCTGTCATCGCAAGCACCGGCGTGCGGCTGTCGCCGAGGCATCGGCGCACATGCGCGATCCGCGGTTCGTCGTGCGGATGCAGCAGGTTCCACCGGTCGGCTGCATGACCGTCGCGGGCGAGTTGCGTGTAGCTCGGGCAGCTCCAGATCGTCGAATCGATGCGCCATTCGTCGTGCAGCAGGTCGGCCGCCTCCCGCACCTGTGCGAGCGTGCTGCCCGCGCCGCACAGCCGGATATGTGCAGCCGCGCCGGCCGCCGTACGCCGGCCGGCCCGCACCATGCCGCTGAACGCATCGCGGGCCGCGGTGGCCGACAGCGGCTTCGCATCGGGTACGAGGTCGTCGTGGCTCGCGAGGTAACAGAATCCCGGTTGGCCGGCGACATAGAGCGTGCGCAGCGCGTGGCGCAGGATCGCGATCGCCTCATGTCCCGACGACGGATCGTATGGCGTGCACGCGGGGTTAGCGGCGAGCCAGTGCGGGACATCGGGCGTCACGCCTTTCGGCCAGGACGACGCGACCGTTTCGGCATCGTTGACGAAGATCCCGCGATCGATGGTTTCGACCGACGCCAGCCGCAGCCGGTCGGTCGCGCGCGCATGCAGCAGGTACAGCAGCGGCTTCTCGAACCGCTTGCGTGCATCGAGAAACCGTAGCGGCCACGCACTGATGCGGCGATGTGCGTCCGCGTCCGCAGACGGCGCCCGCGCATCGGCTCGTACGACCCAGACGCGTTCCGATGTCGCCGCATCGCGTTCGAGGCAATCGGCGGCGGCGCGCATCGCGCCGAGCGGCGACACCGCATGGCCACGCGGCGCGAGCCGCTGCGTGATCAGCCTGTCGAGGCAGGCCGCCGCGGCGCGGCGGGTGTCGGGTGTCCGCACGGGCGGACCGGATCGCGCAGTCTGCATGTCCCTCCTTCGAGTACTGGCATGTCGCCGGGGCTATCGGTTCCGGCATAGGATTGCAATTGCAACGATTGTAGTTGCAACGATAACCGGAAGACAAGGACCACCATGATCTCGACGCATCCCCTCACGTTTTATACGGCCAACACGCCGAACGGGCACAAGGTCGCCATTTACCTGGAAGAGGCCGGCCTCGCCTACGACCGCGTGCACGTGAATCTTTCCGCCGGCGAGCAGCGCAGCCCGGCGTTTCTCGCGATCAACCCGAACGGCAAGATCCCGGCCATCGTCGACCACGACGCCGGGCTGACCGTGTTCGAATCCGGCGCGATCCTCAGCTATCTCGCCGCGAAAACGGGCGTTCTGCATCCCGACACGCTGGCCGAGCGCACGGCCGTCCAGCAGTGGCTGCACTTCCAGATCGGCGGAATCGGGCCGATGCTCGGCCAGCTCTGGTGGTTCCTGCATGCATCGAAGACGGTCAATGCGCAAGCGCTCGAGCGCTACCGGAACGAGGCGCGGCGTCTCTATGGGGTCGTGAATGGCCGCTTGGCGGAATCGGCGTATCTCGCGTCGCCGCGGTACTCGATCGCCGACATCGCCGCGTTTCCGTGGCTGCGCGCGGCGCCCGAACTCGATCTCGATCTGGCCGACTACCCGCACGTCGAGCGCTGGCTCGCCGGCATCGAGGCGCGGCAAGCCGTTCAGCGGGGCCTGATCGCCTGCCGCGCGCCGGCGGAGGAGGGCGCGCACTGACCTCGCATTGCCCGCGCCGGACGGATGGCGCGGGCGCCGCCCGCCGGCCTGCCGGGAAACATTGTTCTCCTTCGTCGTAAACGTCTCGAATGCGTGATATTTGCGCCGCGCGATCCGGTTTAGAGTGGCCGCGAATTGATGACGATGTGTCGTATCGCCGCAGTCCCGGGCGGTACAGACGCACCAGAGGAGTAGGAGACAAATGAGTGAAGGCAGGATTACGCAGGTCGAGTCGTTCGGTTTCGAGCGCATTCCCGATGCATCGCGCTACGCGCGGCCGATCGATCTGTTCAGGTTGTTGTTTGGCGGCTGCAATACCTTTTCCACGTCGGTGCTCGGCAGTTTTCCCGTGCTGGTCGGGCTGTCGTTCAAGGCGGGGGTCTGCGCGATCGTGCTCGGCGTGCTCGCCGGCACCTGCATCCTCGCGCCGATGAGCCTGTTCGGCCCGCGCAACGGGACGAGCGACCCGGTGTCGTCCGGCGCGCATTTCGGCATCCACGGCCGGATCGTCGGCTCGTTCCTCGCGCTGCTCACGTCGATCGCGTTCTTCTCGCTCGCGGTGTGGAGCTCGGGCGACGCGCTCGTCGGCGGCGCGCACAACATGGTCGGCGTGCCGGTCAACGGCTTCACGCTCGGCGCGGCGTACATGGTGTTCGCGGTGCTCGTGCTGATCGTCTGTATCTACGGCTTCCGCTTCATGCTGTGGGTCAACAAGATCGCCGTGTGGGCCGCGAGCGTGCTGTTCGTCGCGGGCCTGTTCGCGTTCGCCGGCCTGTTCGACGTGAGCTATGCCGGCACGGTGCAGCAGGGCAGCGCGGGCTTCTGGGCCGCGTTCGTCGGCGCGGTGCTGGTGGCGCTCAGCAACCCGGTGTCGTTCGCGTCGACGCTCGGCGACTGGGCGCGTTACATCCCGCAGCGCACACCGAAGCATCGCGTGATGGGCGCCGTGTTCGCCGCGCAGATCGCGACCTTCGTACCGTTCTTCTTCGGCCTCGCGACCGCGACGATCATCGCGACGAAGGCGCCCGCGTTCATCGCGTCGAACGACTACGTCGGCGGGCTGCTCGCGATCTCGCCGCGCTGGTTCCTGCTGCCGATGTGCCTGATCGCGATCATCGGCGGGATGTCGACCGGCACGACCGCGCTGTACGGCACCGGCCTCGACGTGTCGAGCATGTTCCCGCGCCTGCTGAACCGCGTGCGTGCGACGCTGCTGATCGGCACGATCGCGATCGCGTTCATCTTCGTCGGCCGCTTCTGGTTCAACCTCGTCGAAAGCGTCGCGACGTTCTCGACGCTGATCGATACGTTCAGCTGCCCATGGATGGCGATCATGGTGATCGGCTACGTGACGCGGCGCGGCTACTATCTCGCGGACGACCTGCAGGTGTTCAACCGCGGGCTGCGCGGCGGCCACTACTGGTTCACGCACGGCTGGAACGTGCGCGCGATGGGCGCGTGGCTGCCGGCCGCGTTCGTCGGGTTGTCGTTCGTGAACCTGCCGGGGCAGTTCGTCGGGCCGCTCGGCAACCTCGCGGGCGGGCTCGATCTGAGCGTGCCGGTGTCGCTGGTGGTGGGCGGCGTGCTGTATTTCGTGCTGCTGATGTTGTATCCGGAACCGGATGGCGTGTACGGTCCACGCGGGCGACGCTTCGTGCGTGGCGGCGGCAGGCAGGCGGCGCGCGGCAATGGCGCACCGGCGATCCAGCCGAGGGGGTAAGCGCGGCGCGTGGTGTGTAGCGCCGCCCATGACGATGCCGCCGCGCGGGACAGCCGCCGGCGGCATTGTCGTTTTCGGGCGTGTGATTGCCAGAGGGGGCGGCTGTACGCTCCACGCAGCGCTGCACAAACGAAAGCGCCCGCCGGATTGGCGGGCGCGTGTCGACGTGGATTCGGTTCAGTGGAATGAACTGCCGGCGAGCATTCCGCCGTCGACGATGAATTCCGACCCGGTGCAATACGCGGATTCGTCGGACGCGAGGAACAGCACGAGATTGGCCACTTCATCGGGCTTGCCGATGCGCGCGATCGGCAGGCCGCTGTAGATCGACGACGGATCGAAATCCGCGAACTCGGGCGGGCGCGCCATCACCGTATCGATGCCACCTGGGTGTACCGAGTTCACGCGAATGCCGTAGCGGCCGAATTCGAGCGCGGCGGCCTTCGTCATTCCGCGCACCGCGAACTTGCTCGATACGTAGGCGCTGCCGCCCGCGACGCCTTCCATCCCGGCCGTCGACGATACATTGACGATCGAGCCGCCACCCGCCGCCTTCAGCGCGCCCAGCGCCGACTTCATGCCGAGCCAGCAGCCGACCTGGTTCACGTCGATCACCTTGCGATAGTCGTCGAGCGAGCATGCTTCGATCGGCACGAGCTTCAGGACCGCCGCGTTGTTCACGAGGATGTCGAGGCGGCCGAACTGCGCGAGCGTCGCATCGACGGCCGCCTGCCAGTCGGCTTCGCGGGTCACGTCGAGATGCTGGAAACGTGCGGCGTCGCCGAGTTCGGCCGCGACGCGCTGGCCGGCTTCGTCCAGCACGTCGGCGATCACCACGCGTGCGCCTTCGGCGACGAACCGGCGCGCTTCCGCTTCGCCCTGGCCGCGGGCACCGCCCGTGATCAGCGCCACTTTGCCTTCGAGTCGTTTCATGTTGCTTGCTCCTGTGAGTGAGAGGGACGCGCGGGGCCGCTTATGCGGAGGTGGCCGGCGCGTCGATGATGCGAACCGGATCGGCGCCGTCCCATGCGCGGGCCTCGGCGATGCCGCGCGCGATCGTGTCGCGCATGCCGGCGCCTTCGATCACTTCGACGCGTACGCCGGGATCGTCGGCATCGTCGAGATAGGCGACGCGCGTAGCCGGGTTGCGCGCGTCGAACACGACACGCAGGCCGCGGGCCGTGAGCTGCGCGAGCGCGGCATCGAGATCGTCGACGACCCACGCGACGTGATGCGGCCCGACGAGCGGCTGCCCGTGCGCGTCGCGGTACGGCGACGCCGTGTCGTTCGTCACGTGAATCAGTTCGATCTGCAGATCGCCGCGATACGCAAGCCCGACGTCCATCGTGACCGCGACGGGTTCGCCGAGATGGAAGCCGTCGAGGCGCACGTTGCGGAATACGGTCCACGGCCCGACGTCATGGCGTTCGCACCAGCGCGCGATGCTGCGGTCGAGATCCGCGACCACGTAGCCGATCTGGTCGATGGGGCCGAGCATGGGATCGTTCATGGCGTCTCCGTGGCGGACACACGTAGATGTGCCGCGCGATGATTGACGGTCATGATCGCAACAAAGCGCGCGCGGCGTGCCGTCCAAACGGATGACCTCGCGCGCTTCGTCGTGGCGTGGCGGGCGAGTGGGTGCGCCGGGGCGCGACGATGCCGGAATGCGAAGCGGAACGGAGAAGGCGCGTTTCCGGCTGGGCGATCCGCGCGTTACCGCGTGTTCGGCCCCTTGACCGTCAGCCGGCACACGGTTGCCAGCGCAAGCAGGTTCGGGTCGCGTTCGCGCCGGTGCAGGAAGCTCAGCCCGATCGTCTGGCGGATCGTCGGCCCGGCGAGCGGCACGAGCGCGATCTTGTGCGCGAACAGGTCGCGCACGCGCCCGGGCAGCAGCGAGCAGCCGACGCCGCCCGACACGAGATTGATCAGCGAGAAGATGTCGCCCACCCGCATCACGACGTTGGGCGCGACGCCGGCCGAACGAAACGCTTCCGTGAAGCCATGATGCGTCGCGAAGCCTGCGCCGAGCGACACGAACGGCGCGTCGCCGCACGAGCACAGATCGATGGCATCGTGCCGCGCGTACGGCGAGTCGACCGGCGCGGCGAAGAACATCTCGTCCTCGAACAGCGCGATCGATTCGATCTCGGCGTCCGGTTCGGGCAGCGCCATCAGCGTTGCGTCGATCGCGCCTTGCCGGAGCTTGTCGAGCAGGTCGGCATTCGAGCCGAGCACGAGCTCGGCCTGCAGCTCGGGGCGGCGCTCCTTCAACGCGATCACGACTTCGGGCACGGTGCGGATCGTCAGCGAGTAGAGCGAACCGATCTTCAACTGGCCGGCGCCGTAGCCGGCCGCCTCGCGTGTCGAGCGGATCCCGTCCGTCATCGTCTTGAGCACTTCGCCCGCGACTTCGGCGAGCACCTGCGCGGCGTCGGTCGGAATCAGGTTCCGCCCCTCGTGGCGAAACAGCGCGCAGTGCATCCCTTCCTCGAGCGTGTGCAACGCGCGGTGCACGCTGACCGTGCTCACGCCCAGCGCCTCGGCGGCCTTCGCGAGGCTGCCGGCTTCCATGAAGGCGAGCAGCACCTCGAGCTTGCGGAACGTGATCTCTTCGTTGATGCGGTTGCGCATGGTCCGGGCGACGGGAAGGGCGGCCGTCGATTCTGCCGCAGAACAGGGGCTGCAACAATGCGCGGATTTCCGGGGTTTCCGCGTGGCGGCGCCCGGCGCGGCAACATTTAATCTCCGGCTAATCATCCGCCGCGGGCGTTAATTGATGCGGGTTTTCGGCGTCCCTATGATCGTTTCACGCTGGTCGTACGGGCAGGCCGCGAGGTTCCGATGGTGCGGGTCCGTGCCCGCGCCTTGCCGGCCGGCGATACGAACACCCGGTTCGCCCATGCGTGCCAAGCAACACGGCGCACATGCGGCGCGGCGCCATGAGACTGCAGGAGAGACAAGCATGCGCGACTCACGTCGGAACTCGCGGCATCGGCAGGTGGTGGCCGCTGTCGTTGGCAACACCCTCGAGTGGTACGACTTCATCGTTTACGGTTTCTTCTCCGGCATCATCGCGCGGCTGTTCTTTCCCGCCGAGAGCCAGTACGCGTCGCTGCTGATGTCGCTCGCGACCTTCGGCGTCGGCTTCTTCATGCGCCCGGTGGGCGGCATCCTGCTCGGGCTCTATGCGGACCGCAAGGGCCGCAAGGCCGCGATGCAGCTCATCATCTTCCTGATGACGCTGTCGATCGCGCTGATCACGTTCGCGCCGTCGTACGCCGTGATCGGCCCGGCAGCGCCGATCCTGATCGTCGTCGCGCGGTTGCTGCAGGGCTTCGCGACGGGCGGCGAGTACGCGAGCGCGACCGCGTTTCTCGTGGAAAGCGCGCCGGAGAACCGGCGCGGCCTGTACGGATCGTGGCAACTGATCGGCCAGTGTCTCGCGGTGTTCTCGGGCGCCGCGATGGGCGCGTGGGCCACGCAGTCGCTGTCGGACGCGGCGCTGCATAGCTGGGGCTGGCGCGTGCCGTTCGCGCTCGGGCTGCTGATCGGGCCGGTCGGCCTGTGGATCCGCCGGCACATGGAGGAGACCGAGGCGTTCGTCGCCGCGAGCAAGTCGACCGTCGAGCCGCCGGCGAGCGTGTCGGGCGTGCTGCGCGACAACCTGCGCGGCGTGCTGGTGTCGATGGGGCAGACGATCACCGGCACGGCCGTGTTCTACGTGATGCTCGTCAACATGCCGACGTTCGTGCACAAGACCTTCGGGCTGCCGCTCGACCAGGTCTTCAAGGTGCAGATGGTGGCGGTTGCGCTGCTGACGGTGACGATCCCGTTCGCGGCGCTCGTGTCCGACCACATCGGCCGGCGTCCCGTGCTGATCGCCGGTTCGCTGGCGCTGCTGACGGTCACGTATCCGCTGTTCACGTGGCTGGCTGCCGCGCCGGGCATCGGGCGCCTGCTCGTGATGCAGCTCGTGATCTGCACGATCATCGGCATCTGCTACGGGCCCGCGCCGACCACGCTCGCCGAGCAGTTCGCGACGCGTTCGCGCTCCACGGGCATCGCACTCGCGTACAACGTCGCGGTGATGGTGTTCGGCGGCTTCGCGCCGTTCATCGTCACGTGGCTGACGCACGCGAGCGGGTCGCCCGTCGCGCCCGCATGGTACGTGTTGTTCGCGGCGTCGTTCGGGCTGCTCGCGAGCGTGTTCATGCACGACGGCGCGCCGTGCGTGCTCGGGCGCCGGCAGTTCCAGGGCGAGCCGTTGAGCGTCAAGTAGCGACCGTGGCCTGCCGCCCGCGCCGGCGAGCCATCGGCGCGGGCGGTGGGCAGGGTAGCGGTCCTGCCGATGCTTAGCATCACGGGCGGCGGCCTACCGCGGCCGCCGCCCCATCGTTACGCTTGGGCGATCATCCACTCTGTCCGGAAGGTCGCCATGTCCCGGCTCGACTACACGTTGCTCGGCCCCTGCCTGCTCGCCATCGCGATCGACGCGATGGGCTTCGGGCTCGTCTATCCGATGATGTCCGCGATCTTCAGCGATCCGCACGCGGGCATCCTGCCGGCCGACGCCGGCGCGCATGCGCGCAATTTCTACCTCGGTCTCGGCTACGGGATCTACCCGTTGTGCATGTTCTTCGGCTCGTCGCTGATGGGCGACCTGTCCGATCGTTACGGCCGGCGCAGGATCCTGCTGCTGTGCGTGCTCGGCCTCTCGGCCGGCTACGCGATGATGGCGGCCGGCGCGTGGCACGCGAGCGTCGCGCTGCTGCTGGCGGGCCGCGGGCTCACCGGGCTGCTGGCCGGCTGCCAGGGCATCGCGCAGGCGGCGATCACCGACCTGAGCACGCCGGAGAACAAGGCATACAACATGAGCATCATGTCGCTCGCGTTCAGCGCGGGCGTGATCGTCGGCCCCGTGCTCGGCGGCGTGACGTCCGATCGCACGATTTCGCCGCTGTTCGACTACGGCACGCCGTTCGTGCTGGTCGCCGCGCTGTCGCTGGCCTGCGCGTGCTGGACCTGGGCGTCGTATCGCGACTCGGCCGCACCGCGCGGCGACACGCGCATCGATCCGCTGCTGCCGCTGCGGATCATCGGGGAGGCCGTGCGCCAGCGCAACGTCGCGTTCCTGTCGGTGGTGTTCTTCCTGATGCAGGTCGGCTATGGGCTCTACCTGCAGACTATCATGCTGCTGCTGCAGGCGAGATTCGGCTACACGGGCGCGCGGCTCGGGCTGTTCAGCGGCGTGATCGGGCTCTGCTTCGTGTTCGGGCTGCTGTTCGTCGTGCGGCGGATGCTGCGCGTGTGGCGCGTGGTCGACATCGCGAAGACGGGCCTGCTCGTCGCGGGCGTCGGCCAGGTCCTGTCCGCGCTGTTCCCGCACGAGCCGGTGCTGTGGGCGCTCGCGATGGTCGTCGGCTGCTTCGACATGGTCGCGTACACGACGATGTATACGGCGTTCTCCGACGCGGTCAGCGAGGACCGGCAAGGCTGGGCGCTCGGCGTCGCGGGCTCGGTGATGGCCGTTGCGTGGGTCGTGACGGGCGCGCTCACGAACCTGCTGCCGGTGTTCGGCGAGACCGGCCTGCTGCTGATCGGTGGCGCGGGCTTCCTGCTCAGCTTCGCGATGATGGTTGCGTATGGCCGCACGCAGCCGGGTGCGCGAACAGCCGCGCTGTCGTAGGCGGTTTGCACGTTGGCCCGATCCTGTCGGACGTTGTCCCGCGCACCGCTGTCGCGCCAGGCCGCGCGGCCCGACACTGGCGCCTCGCGTCCCGGGAGCATCCGGGCCGCGTCCGGCGGCGCCGGCTGGCCCGGCGCGCCGTTCCTTCGACATGCCAACCGAGAGAGCGACCCATGCAACATCCGACCATCCGTACCCTGGCGGGCGCGAGCGCGCCGACATCGATCGCCGCCGCCCGCACCGCGCTGCTGGTGATCGATTTCCAGAATGAATATTTCAGCGGCCGCCTGCCGATTCCGGAGGGGCCGCGCGCGCTGGGCAACGCGCAGCGCGTGATCGCGTTCGCCGACCGCGCGGGCATGCCGGTGTTTCACGTGCAGCACGTCGATGCGGCCGACGGCCCGATCTTCGCCGACGGCAGCGACGGCTTCCGCTTTCACGCGAACCTGCAGCCGGCGGCGCATCACACGGTGGTGAAGAAGACGTCGGTGAGCGTGTTCCCGACGACGGACATCGATGCGCGCCTGAAGGCGGCCGGTGTCGACACGCTGATCGTCACGGGGCTGATGACGCATGCATGCGTCGCCGGCGCGGCACGCGATGCGGTGCCGCTCGGCTACGCGGTGATCGTCGTCGACGACGCATGCGCGACGCGCGACCTCGACCTCGCGGAGGGCGGCACGGTATCGCACCGGGACCTCCATCGCGCGACGCTGGCCGCGCTGTCGGACACGTTCGGCGACGTGCTGACGACCGAGCAGGTGCTGGCGCTGGCCGTCGCCTGACGCCGATTGCGTGCTTCAGTCGGCCCAGCCCGGCGCGGCATACACGACTTCGCCGCGGAAGCACGTCTCGATCACACGGGTTTGCGCGAACGTCTCGACCGGGTGCGCGAACGGATTGCGGTCGAGGATCGCGAAGCTCGCGTCCTTGCCCGCTTCGAGCGAACCCGTGCAGTCGTCGAAGCGCAGCGCATACGCGGTGTTCACCGTATAGGCCTCGAGCATCGTGAGCAGGTCGAGGCGTTCGTGCGGATTCCACGGCGGGCTGTCGGGCTGGTCGATCAGCAGGTGCGTGACGCCCGTCTGGATGATCTGCATCGGGTCCATCGTGCTGACCGACCAGTCGGAGCCGGCCGCGAGCATCGCGCCCGCGTTGCGCAGGCTGCGGAACGGATAGTTGCGCGCGGTGCGCTCGGCGCCGAGCAGGTCGCGATAGAGCTGCTGCTGCTCCTCGCGGGCGGCCGTCCACAGCGTCTGCACGCTGGCGATCGCGCCGAGCCGGTTGAAGCGGCTCATGTCGGCCGGATCGACGAGCTGCAGGTGCGCGAGCTGCGCGCGCCGGTCGCGCATACCGTTGCGGATCTGGACGTATTCGAGCGCGTCGAGCGTCATGCGCACCGCGCGGTCGGCGAGCGTGTGGAAGTGCAGGTCGAAGCCGGCCGTATCCGCGAGCAGGCAGATCTCGTTCAGCGCGTCCTGGCTCCACAGCGCGAGGCCGCAGTCGTCGGTGCCGGCGTACGGCTCGAGCAGCGCGGCCGTCTTCGATTCGGGCACGCCATCGACGAAGATCTTCACCGTATGCAGGCGCAGGTTGTCGCATTCGTATTCGCGACGCCATCTGGCGAAGCGCTCGATCTGCTCGCGCGGATCGCGGCGCGGGTTCGCATAGAGGCCCGCGCTCATGTACACCCTCAGCGCGCCCGAGCGCTGCGCGTCGGCATACGCCTTGAGTTCGGCCTCCTCGACGCGCGCGTCGAACCAGCCGGTGAGGCCGTAACCGTGCGCCATCGCGTGCGCTTTCGCGAGCGACTTCGGGTAGCCGGCCGGGCTCAGTTGCGGAATGAGCGGGCACACGCGGTAGAACGCCGCTTCGTGCACGACGCCGTTCGGCGCGCCGGACGCGTCGCGCTCGTACACGCCGCCGGCCGGGTCCGGCGTATCGGCGTGAATGCCGGCCGCTTCGAGCCCTTTCGTGTTGAGGCAGCCGCTGTGCACGTCGAAGCCGACCACGAGCAGCGGCCGGTCGGGCACGATCCGGTCGAGCAGCTCGCGGGTCGGATACGCGCCGAATGCGGCCAGGTTGGCGCCGCCGAGATAGACCCACGGTTCGTTCGGCGTCGCATCGGCGCATGCGCGAATGCGCTGCAGGATCGTGTCGGGATCGTTGATGCCGGACAGGTCGAAGTCACCGAGGATCTGGTGGCCTTCGAGCGGGTGCACGTGGCCGTCGATGAGGCCCGGCAGCATCAGCCTGCCGGCCAGGTCGACGACGCGCGTCGCCGGGCCGGCCAGCGGGCGGATGTCGTCGTCGCGGCCGACGGCGACGATCTTGCCGTCCTGGGTGGCCAGCGCCTGAGCGAAGCGGCGCTGCGCGTCGCCCGTGTAAAGCAGGCCGTTCAGATAGACGGTATCGGCGTGTTGCATGTGTCTCCTCCGGATGGGGGAAGATTCGACGGGCGCACGTGTCCGGCGGGCGGGCCGTCTGGCTCGTCCGGTCGCGTGAACCCGGTCGGGTTGGAATGAGATGCGGGGCGGCTAGGTGCCGGTGTTGCGCGGCGGGCGCGGCGATGCGTCGCCGTGAAGGCCGGCCGCTGCCGGAGCGTCATGCCGATCACGCCGCCAGGTCTGAATCGGCGGATCGATGGGCGACGCGCGCGCGGCCGCGTGGGCCGGCGTCCATCCGGTATTCGGCATGCCGTGTCTCCGTGATATCCGACGCGTTCCGGTCGTCGGGTGAGTCAGATACTAGGAGCGGGGCGGCCGGTTGTCTGTCATCGTTTTGAGGACAAAGCGCGACAAAGAAGGCGGGGGCGAGCGGGCGTGCAGCGATGCGGAGGTGTCAGCTATTGACCGCGGTCCCCCGGCGGTTCCTCTTCGGTCACGCACCACGCGAACAGCCCGGCCCGGTTCGCCACACCGAGCTTCGCGAGCGCGCGCCCGAGATAGGTGCGTACGCTGCTGGGCTTGAGCGCGAGGGTATCGGCAATCTGCGGGACAGGCTGGCCTTGCAGCACCGCGCGGCACACGAGCCGTTCGCGCTGCGACAGCACCGCGCTGCTGGCCGACAGGCGCTGTTCGAACCGCTGCAGCAACGCGCCGTCGTCCGAGCGCGGCGTCAGGCGGGCGAGCCGGGCATGCTGGATCAGGAGCGGCAGCACGAAATCGCCGAGCTGCCGCAGCAGCGCCAGCTCGGCCAGCGTATAGGACGGCTGGCCGCGCCGGCGGAACAACGAGAACGCATAGACATAGTCGCGCTCGCTGCCGAGCAGCGTGCAGTCTTCGCCGAGATCGCCGAGCGCGAAATGGCGGCCGTATTCGGTTGCCGTATCGATGTCTTCGTTGCACGAGAACACGAGCTGCGAATCGGTGGCGCGCTCGATATGCGGGAGGAGCGTGTCGGTGCGCCAGTCGCCCTGGGTATAGAGATCGAGCGCGTGGCGCGTGCCGTCGGGATCGTCGCCGCCCGCGAAGAACAGCACGTCGACACTGTCGACCGACTGCGACGGCGCATCGCGGCGGTAGCGCGTCGCGACGCTGTAATGGGAGTGCGGATCGACGGTTTCGCGCAGCCATGCCCAGAGCCGGGCGGGAAACTGCGGACTGCCGAGGCTGGCGACCAGGTCGCCGGCATTGCTGAGGGAAATATGGGCGGGGCTCATCGTTGACACCGTCTGCGCGAACGGCCGCCCGTGCCGGCCGTGCTTCGCTTGCCATGGCGCGCCGGCGGCGCGGCGGCTGGCGGTGCGGTCATGCGGGACGGAGGCCGGCACGGCGGCGAAGCTCGATTGTAGGGGAGTTCGCCGCCGCGGGGCATGCGCGCTTGCCCGGCGGGCGGCCGATCGTCCTTAGACGGGGGTTGCGCATCGTGGCGCACCACGTGCCGGCCGCGCGCGTCAGAACATCGTGTTCGCGTTCGCGGACTTTTCCGGTACCGGCTGGATCACGTCCCAGTGTTCGACGATCTTGCCGTCCTTGACGCGGAAGATGTCGACGACCGCTTCGCCGCGGTCGCCCGGACGCTCGGTCGCATGCACGTGCAGGTAGACGAGGTCGCCGTCGGTTGCGCTGCGCACGATGCGCGCGCGCGATGCCGGGTTCTTCTGGAACGCGCCGACGAAGTACGACACGAATGGCTTCTTGCCATCCGGCACGTGCGGGTTGTGCTGCTTGTAGTCGTCCGCGACGACGGCGGCGGCTTCGACGGCTTCGTGCTTGTTGAAGAAGCGGTCGTAGAACGTCAGCACGAGCTGGCGGTTGGCTTCCTCGGCGGCCAGGTCGCGCGTGGCCGGGCCGGCGGCCAGCGCGGCCGTCGACGCGGCCAGCAGGACGAGCGCGGCAACGGCGCGAACGGGGGAGCGGAGCGATGACATGTAGCGGGTTCCTTGTCTGATGAAGCGTGGGTGGGTGCGCGAAGAGCGACCGCGGGTCGAGCCTGCCGCGGCGATCAGCGGGCGGCGGCGCATGGTTGCGGATGCACGCGCCTTGTCGCCGCGAGGGGTTTTCCGCCCGGCCCGTATCGTGACGACACGGGCCGGTAACGGCCGCGCGCCGTCGTCATGCTTCGTTGAACTGGCGAATCCGCGCGGCTGTCGGGGCGATCGAATGGTACAGTTGCCGCGAACCCGTCACAAGAAGTCAGCGCGGTGTGAACAGGTCACACCGCGCTGACCCTGCGTTGCCCGTGAAAGAGAATCCAGTCATGCCGTTCCCGCCCGCCGACGAATCCGTCGAACTCGATCAGCCATGCCCGATTCGCGATGTGCTCGACCGCATCGGCGACCAGTGGAGCCTGCTCGTGCTCGAAGCGTTGTCCAGCGGGACGATGCGTTTCAACGAACTCGGCCGTACGATCGGCGATGTGTCGAACCAGATGCTGTCGCGCACGCTCAAGCGGCTCGAGCAGGACGGCTTCGTCAGTCGCACGCTGTACGCCGAAGTGCCGCCGCGTGTCGAATATGCGCTGACCGACCTCGGGCGTTCGTTCCTGACGCCGATGCAGGCGATGATCCGGTGGGCCGACGAACATCATCGCGCGATCTGCGTTGCGCGACGTCGTGCGCGGGAAATGGAAGGGGGCGGGCGCTGAGCGGGGGCTTGCGCCGCCTTGTCGCTGGGTGTTGTGCTGCGTTCGGGGGCGATGCGACGAGGCGTGGCGTAGTTGCCGGTGCATCGCCATTGCATGAGTTCGTTATCCAAATGATTTCGTCGGTTTGATCAAGGGCGCCGATGCTGCAGTGCGTTCCATTCGTCCCGTATGCGGCAATGCGCTGGCGATGCTCCGTTTAACAAGGGCAGGTACGGGGCGATCGAGACGGCGGTCTTTCTGTGCATCGCGCACGAAGAGTGCGGCAGGGTCCGGTCGAGGCGGGATGGTGTGCGGTAGACCGGCGAGCAACGTCGATGGTCGAGGTTGCGTGACCGGAAGCATCTCCCCGGTTTGCGCGCCGGCATTGGGCCAGGGGGCAGGATTCGTGGGGGCGCCTGCCGGGCATCATGATGTTGATGTCGGGGCGGAGCGGCACGGGTTCGCTCGCGCCACCTGCCCCGAGCCTGCTACTGGCCGGGCGCCCGGTGGCTGCCTATCGCCACGTACCGTCGACGTAGATCCACACCTGTCCCTGGCGGCGCCAGTAGCCGGGCACCCACCGACGCCCGGGGCGCCGTGCGACCCAGCGCCCCGGCACCCATATATAGCGGCCACGCTGCCAGCGCCAGTAGCCGTCGGTCCATATATAGCCGTGCGGCCGTGGCGGCGGCGGACGGCGGTCGTGCCGGGCGGCCGGCGGTGCGATGCCCGGGCGGTCCGGATAGGGCGGGCCGCCGGGCACGCGATTCGGGCCCGACGGCCGGTACACGGGCGGCGCCGGCTGGGCCGAGGCGGCGCGGAGCCAGCCGCCGGTGCCGACGAAGGCGGCAGTCAATCCGATGGCGCGCAACAACGAGCGTCGATTCATGGCGTGTCCTGTTCTGTATTCGAGGCTGCCTTACATTAGCCTGCCAGTCGGCCGGCCGGGTTACGCGAGCGGTTAACGCTGTTACCGTGTGTCACGGCAGGTGGAAGCTGGCCTTTCTATATGGATGGGTGCAGGGGATGTGACCCGCCGAACGACTGTCGTGCCCTGTTTACTGGCCGACGGATGCGTTTTAGGTGTCCGGAGCCAGAAATTCGAGAGCCAGTTGGGTAGAATTTACCGATTTCGGGGTGTCGCGCCGAATCCGTTTGTTGTTTCTATGCAACCGTCAAGACGATGACATGTAAGAATGGTGCGATGAAAGGCTCCAAAAAGCCCCCGTCAAGAAGTCAAAAACAAACGTCAAAACAAATACTTATAACTCGTCCCCACTTTCATTATTTCTAGTTCTGGAAAAGCTTATTTCTTTATTTGCGGATCGCTCCCCTAGGGTACACCCCTAAACTCACGGTTCCCAAACGGGCAACTATCCGGGCGCGGCCAGCAGGATCGATGGCGCTCCCGGGCGGTTGAAGACCGTTTATGAACAAGGTCGCGAGACCTGCCTCTTTTTAGAAGGGAGCTCCACGAATGAACAAGACTCTGATCGTTGCAGCAGCTGCAGCATCGTTTGCTACCGTCGCTCACGCACAAAGCAGTGTCACGCTGTACGGCGTGCTGGACGCAGGCATCACCTACACGAGCAACGTCCAGCCGGCACTCGGCCAAGCTGGCAAGTCGCGTTGGGCGATGGGTTCGGGCATTGACCAGAGCCGTTTCGGCCTGCGTGGCTCGGAAGACCTGGGTGGCGGCCTGAAGGCAATCTTCACGTTGGAAAGCGGCTTCAACATCGGTAACGGCAAGTTCGCGAACAGCAACGGCATGTTCAACCGCCAAGCTTTCGTCGGCCTGTCGAGCCAGTACGGCACGGTCACGCTGGGTAAGCAGTATGACGCAACGCAAGACTACCTGGCGCCGCTGACGGCAACGGGCTCGTGGGGCGGCACGTACTTCGCGCACCCGCTGAACCTCGACCGTCTGAGCACGAACGGTGATGTCGCTCAGAACAACACGATCAAGTTCACGAGCGCTAACTACGCTGGCCTGCAATTCGGCGGCACGTACTCGTTCTCGAACAACACGAACTTCGGTAACAACCGTGCGTACAGCGCAGGCGTTGCATACCAGTTCCAAGGCCTGAAGCTGGCGGGTGCATACTCGCAAGCGAACCTGGGTGACGGTACGAACGCAAACGGCGCAACGTCGTCGGCAATCGGTGGCATCGCTAGCCAAGGCCGCGTCCGCACGTACGGTGCTGCTGCTGGCTACGCATTCGGCCCGGCACAAGTCGGCGCTGCATGGACGCAAGCTCGCCTCGACAACAACGCAGTTGGCGTCGGCACGCTGCGCACCGACAACTACGAAGTCAACGCAAAGTACAACCTGACGCCGGCTCTCGGCCTGGGCGCTGCTTACACGTACACGAACGCGAAGATCAACAACGGCAGCACGCACTGGAACCAGTTCGGCCTGCAAGCTGACTACGCTCTGTCGAAGCGCACGGACGTCTACGCACAAGCTGTGTACCAGCGTGCAGCGAAGAACGGCATCGGCGCGTCGATCTACAACGGCAGCAACTTCAGCGACAACCTGCCGAGCTCGTCGATCAACCAAACCGCAGCAACGGTTGGTCTGCGTCACCGCTTCTAAGCGTGACGGCGGGGTAACCCGCTACGCAGCATCGAAAAAGGCGCCTTCGGGCGCCTTTTTTTCGTCTGCGGAATGCGATGTCGACGATTCATGTCGTCCGGACGCAAAAAAAGCGAGGCCTGTGCCTCGCTTTTTTCGTTGCGCACCGCTACGGCGCGGTGCCGACGGCAGGGGGGGGGCTCAGCGCGTGTATTCGCCGTTGGCTTCGGGCTGGAACACGATCGCGGCGACCTTCATCTGCTTTTCGGCGCCGCTCGGCTGCGTCACCTTGACCATCTGGCCGCGCTGGGTGCCCAGCAATGCCATGCCGACGGGCGAGAAGACGTTCAGGCGGCCGAGCTCGAGATTGGCGGCATCCGGATAAACAATCGTCCAGGTGGCCTGTTCCTGGGTCGCTTCGTCGAGCAGCGTGATCTGCGAGTTCATCGTGACGACGTTCGCCTTGATGGCGTCGGGCTGGACGATGTCGGCGCGCTCAAGAAGCGTATCGAGCATCGTCTGAAAGCGCGGGTTGTGTTCGGCGTGCTTCTCGAGGCGAGCAACGTCGAGTTCGGTCAACTGGTAAAGGCGTTGTTTCATGGCAGTTCTCCAAATGATCGGCAAGGGCAGGCGTGGCGTGCCTATGGGGATCGCCCGGAGCCTGTCTGACCTGGCTCCGGGAGGAGACCGAGCCGTCAGATCAGGCGCCGGGCAGGGGCGAGCGGCGCCTGGGCCGTGCGTCGAGCGAGGGGATGCGCCGGATGACCGGCGCGCGCGCGCACGCCGGCCGGGCCGGACGGCGAAACCGAAAGGGGCGTGAGCGCGTACATGGTGGATGGAAGATCGACTGACGAATATAACCTTACGATTCTACAACACAACCTTCGGGATATGTGATTCGGCTGTCGGCATTTTGTCAGCGATTGTTGTGCGAGTGAAGCAAGTTGCCGCGATATCGTCCCGGATGTGCCAGCGATTTTTGTCAAAATCGCAACGCTGTATGTTCAAACTAAGGGTTTCCCCTCGGATGGGCGAGCACTACACTGGATTCAATCGCTTCAGACAGTCCTGCCGAGGCGACACCAAAAGAGAACACATACCGGAGGTAAATCATGAAGTCGGTCATCTACGCAGCTATCGCCGCATCCGTCCTTGCCACCCCGATCGCATCGTTTGCACAGTCCGAGCAGGGGTTGACCCGCGACCAGGTCAAGGCCGAACTCGTGCAACTCGAACAGAACGGCTACAAGCCGCTGGCGAGCGATTCGCAATATCCGGACAACATCCAGGCCGCTGAACAACGCATTCAACCGAACCAGCCGATGCTCGCGCAAGCCGATACGAGCGGCTACGGTGCCGTGGCGACGGGTGCGGGCCAAGCCGGCCGTCGCATGACGCGCGAAGCACCGAATCCCGTGAACTCGGTCTATTTCGGCAACTGAACGTCCCCGGGTCTGCCCGAGCGCACCGCTTAATCGACGAGACGCGCACCCGTTGTGCGCGTCATTCGCCCGCAGGAGCAGAACCTCCGTCGCCGCATTCCGGCGGCTTTCCGCCCAGACGCTCGCGCGTTTGGGCCTTTTTTGCTGGGCGGGTCAGGCGGACGTGACCGCGGGCGTGCCGTGGATATAGTGTTCGAGCTGGCTGATCGTGAACTGCTGATCGGCAATCACGCTCTTCACGAGGTCGCCGATCGAGATGAGGCCGACCAGCTTGCCGCCGTCGAGGACGGGCAGGTGGCGCATCCGGTGCTCGGTCATCAGCGCCATGCACTCGTCGGTGGATTGCGACGGTTCGACGTAGCGTACCTTCGCCGTCATGATTTCCTCGACGCGGGTGGCTTTCGACGAGCGGTCCTGCAGGACCACCTTGCGCGCGTAGTCGCGCTCGGTGACGATGCCCGCGATGTCGTCGCCGTCCACGACCAGTAGCGCGCCGATGCCTTTTTCGGCCATCAGCTTGATGGCGTCGTAGACGAGGTCGCTCTTCGTGACGGTGTAGATGGTGCGGCCCGAATCCGGCTTGGCCTTGAGAAGTTGCGCGACAGTCGTACTCATTCGCTTTCTCCGTGTGCAGGTCGATGCTGGGCAGGCAGGGTGTGATGCTTGTCACCCGATGAGCCCAGTATAGCCGCGCAGGTGGCGGCAGTCGCGTGACGATTCCAGATTAGCGGTAAACTCCGGTCACGCACTATCCACACAATTCCTACATTCCTGAACGTTTCGATTGAATTCATGATGTCTTCGCGTCCCCAATCGCCCACGCCGGGCAATGGCCAGGCCGACGAGTGCGTGACGCTCGTCGCTACCGCGTCGCTGCCCACGCGTTACGGTACGTTCACGTCGTACGCTTTCCGCGTATCGGGCAGCGATGCCGAACATCTCGCGCTCGTGATGGGCGACGTCGCCGGCGAGCAGTCCGTGCTGACGCGCCTTCATTCCGAGTGCCTGACCGGCGATGTATTCGGCTCGTACCGCTGCGACTGCGGCGAGCAGCTCGATCTCGCGTTGCGTTACATCGCGGCGGAAGACCGCGGCGTGCTGCTGTATCTGCGCGGCCATGAAGGGCGCGGGATCGGCCTGAGCAACAAGATCCGTGCTTACGCGCTGCAGGAGCAGGGGCGCGACACCGTCGAGGCGAACCTCGACCTCGGCCTGCCTGACGATGCCCGCGAATACGACTCGGCTGCCGCGATTCTCCGGATCCTTGGCGTGACGTCGGTGCGGCTGATGAGCAACAACCCGGCGAAGTTCGACACGCTCGCGAAGCACGGTATTCCGGTTTGCGAACGCGTGGCGCTTGCGGTGCCCGTGCGCGAGGAAAACGAGCGTTATATCCGCACGAAGCAGACGAAGTTTGGGCATTACTTCGAGGAAAACGAGTAACCGCCTCGGGCGCACCGGCGCCCGTTTCTCGTCATCTGTTCCCTGGATCGTCGCCTACAAAGGCGACGATTTTCATTTCTCCCATCCGTTCCGCTTTCAGGTTTGTGACGGCGCTCGCGTTACGTCGCCAGAACGATCCATCGCCCCTATGTCCACACCGTCGAAGATCGAAACCGAGCGTTTGACGCTGCGTCGCTGGCGGCCGACGGATGCGGGCGCGCTGTCGGCGATGCATGAGGATCCAGACGTGACCGCATGGCTCGCGCGCGGCCCGATGTCCGTTGACGAGGCGAGCGACGTCCTCGCGCGCTTCGACGCGCATTTCGATGCACACGGTTTCGGCCCGTGGGCCATCGAGCGCCGTGCCGACGCGATGCTGATCGGGGTGTGCGGCCTGTCGCACGAAGCGCGTGCAACGCATCCGATGGCGCCGTGCGTCGAGATCATGTGGCGGCAGGCGCGTCACGCCTGGGGGTGCGGCTACGTTGCCGAAGCCGCCGCCGCCGCATTGGCCGACGGGTTCGACCGGATCGGGCTCGGCGAGATCTTCGCGTGGACGGCCGACACCAACCTGCGATCACGCCACGTGATGCAGCGGCTCGGCATGCAGCATCGGCCCGCGCGTGATTTCGACCATCCTGCGTTGCCGGACGGGCACGCGCTGCGTCGGCACGTCGTGTATGCCGCCCGTGCCGCCGGCGTGGCCGGCGCGTAACGATTCACGCGTGTTCGCCTGTCAGCGCCACGTGCCGTTCTGCAGCACGATCCGGTAGCCGTCGGCATCCTCGAAAGTCTGCCCGGATATCTCCCAGTACGGATTGAACGACGTCACCGGCATGAAGCCATGTTCCGTGGCGCGCGCGCATGCAGCTTCCCATTCCGGCCGATCGGGCAGATAGAACACGATCAGGTCTTCGGGCGTCGGTGACGGCGCGATCGGGTGGTCGGGGCAGTGCGTGAATTCGAAGTGATAGTCGAGGCCGTCGCGCCCGAGCATCACGCCGGAAAAACCGTCGTGATCTTCAAAGCGCGCAAGAACGGACAGCTCGAGAGCGTCGCGATACATGCGCTCGGTACGGGCGAGGTTGCTGACCGGGCGGGCAATGCGCAGATGGGCGTGCAAGATGGCCTCGGGGGCGAGTGGCGGGCCGGTCAATGATAAGCCGGCCGATCCGGATTGCGTGTGACGAACGGCGCGCGTTCCGGCGTGGGTCCATCGTATCGAACGATATGGGCTTCTTCCGGCCAAACGAATCGAACCGCCGAACCTCGTCTCGTGAAAGAAAAAACATGACGCTCCCGATCAAATGCGCGCACCCCATTGCAGCCGGTGCTTGTCAGGACAACCTTCGACGTCCTGTTTTCGCGCCAGTCTGTCGATTGATGGGCCGACGTGCCGATCCCGGGCGAGAGGGCGCAAATGAGTAAGCCCGATCTCCGTCGGCCGGTTACCGGCCCTTATCGCCAGTCGCGATGGGCGGGCGCGTTGGAGATTGCCTTTGGATGGGTGGCCAAGGGAACGATGGTGCTGGTCGGACTCGGCATGGTCGCGCTGGCGGCCCTGACGGGCGACGTGAGTGCGCTGGTTGATTTGCCCACCACCAAAAAGGGCTGGTTGTACCTGCTGCTGGTCGTGATCGGGGTGGTGGCGCTGATATTTGCGGTACACCACTACTGGCCGTGGCCGTCTAGTGTGCGCCAGGCAGGTTAGGCGGGGAGGAAGATGATCTGTCCCCGTAATTCACGCGGGCAAGAAAAAGCCCGCTACATTGAGCGGGCTGAATCCATGTTTGGAGACATGGAGGAGACAGACGTAAATTTAAGGGAAAACCCGAGGCATGGCAAGCCCTAGTTGTATCGATACAACTTCGTGTTGCATCGCACTCACATGCCGCCTGCCCGCGCGTGCGCCGCAAACGCGCTGAAACGCTCCTGCGCGACCGGTAACGCATACTTGTCGCGCATCTCCGTCTCGATCCATGCGCAGGCCTCGCGCGCGCAGTCGGTCAGCGCATGCCGCGTCGCATGGCCATCGATGTCGTAGACGAAGCGTACGCCGACCTCGTCGTCGGCCACCTGCCGCTCGAGCTGGTTGAGCTGCAGTTGCGGCCCATGCTGTTGCGACAGCGCACGGAGTTCGTCGAAGTGATATTCGAGCCAGTCGGCAAAGAACAGCGCGTCGCTGTGGCACGGCAGCCGGAAGGCCGCGCTGCGCGACGGGCGCGGCGCGGCTTCGCCGGCCGACGCATGCGGGTCGCCGTCAGTGGCGACGGACGCGTCGACGGGCGCAAGCGGCTGCTGAATCTGGCGGTAGGGCTCGCGATCACGCAACGCGTGCCACAGCAATTCGTCGCCGGCGGCGCCGGATGGCTGCATCGTCAGGTCATGCCGGCCTTCGCCGGCCGGCGCGATGTCGCGGATCACAAGGCGCAGCGAGCAGAGCGGCTCGTCCGCGACCAGCAGCGTCGCCGCGCGCGGCAGCCCGCAGACGAGCGGCGCGGCGCCGGCCGCACGGAACACGAGCCCGCGGCGGTCGAGCCGCACGAGCGGCAGCGGCCGGGGAAACGACGGGTAGGCGACCGCGATGCGGGCGCCGTTGGCGCTCGTCAACCCGGGCATCATCGCGCGAAAGACCTGAGACGGGTCCACGTTGATTCTCCTTCGTTACGATACCGCCCGGACAGAAACGCGCGTTCCGGTTCAGGCGGCGATGGCTTGCCGGGCGGCTTGCCCCGGCTCGATTCCTAGTGCGGCAAACGTTTGCGGATCGATGTCGATCCAACAGGCGACCACCAGACGTCCGTCAACCTGCTTCGGCGGGCCTGCGCGGTGCGCGTGTATGCCGATCCGGCGGAACAGCCGTTCCATGCTCGCGAACGTCACGCCGATCAACTGCCGCGCGCCAAGCTGCGCCGCGCATTCGACGACGGCTGCGAGCATCGGGCGCACGGCCCATTCGGCATTGCCCGGCCCGCCTTCGTCATCGGTTGCCGCAAACCGGGACAACTCCCAGACGGCGGCCGATTGCGGCAGCGGCATGTCTTCGGCGATCAGGTCGGCGAACAGCGACTTCAGCAGATACGGGCGCGTCGTCGGCAGCAGGCGCGCACATCCGCACATGTCGCCGCCGGCGTTCCGCGCGAACACGTACACGGTATCGTCGCGATCGAACTGGTCGCGCTCGAAGCTTTCGTTCGCTGACGGGAGTGCCCAGCCGAGCTGCTCGACGAACACACGGCGCCGATAGCGCCCTAGATCCGCCGCAAGTTCGTGTGGCAACCGCCCTTCCTCGTGAACGAAGGTCCGCATGGTGTCCTCGGATCTGTGCTTTTGTATGCATGCATTACATCGCGCAGCACGAGGGGGCTGTAACTGGTAACTCTTACAGGATCGCGTCGGAAAGACGCCGTTTAGGACGTGGTAACGGTTTCTTGATCAACAGGATTGAAAACCGTGGCGCTTTTGCTTATAAAGAGCGCCAGCATGGCGGAAATTGTCAGAGGAATAGAGGCGCAGCCAGTTGTCACTGGAGCGTCGGACCGGCATGATAGGCGTCGTTGCGTCCGAGCAGGGCCGACGCGACCGCGGCGGGCCAGTCGATGCACGCGAGCCGTGCGGCGAGCGCGGCGGCCGTGCGGACCATGCCGATGTCGGCGCCCGTGGCGTCGGTGACCATCACGTTGCTGCGGACGTCGCCGCCCGCGATCACGAACGCGCCCGTCGCGCGTTCGAGGTACCAGTCCCAGCCGATCGTCACGTAAGCGACGCCGGCACTGGCCGGGCGATGCCATTCGGTGTAGCCGGCGAGGCGCGCGTCGATGGCGCTGTCGCGCAATTCCTCGAGCAGCGATGCGTCGAGGCCGCTTGCGACATGGTCGAGCGCAAGCACGGCCAGTGCGCTTTCTGACAGGCGTACGTAGCCGTCCGGGGACGGGCCGGGGACCGAGTGCAGCAAAGGTGAAGTCATGCGCGGAATGTATCAGCCTCGAACGGGTCTGGAACCTGACAAGTATGACAGCGTGACGTTGTCGGAGAATGAATGGAACTGCGCTGGCAGGATGCCTATCAACAATTCAGCGCCGCGGAAGACGAGCAGCAGCTCTTCCAGCGGATCGCCGCCTATTCCAAGCGGCTGGGATTCGAATACTGCTGTTACGGCATTCGCGTCCCGCTGCCCGTTTCGAAGCCCGCGGTCGCGATCTTCGATACCTATCCGGACGGCTGGATGGCGCACTACCAGGCGCAGAACTACATCGAGATCGACTCGACGGTTCGCGACGGCGCGCTCAGCACCAACATGATCGTCTGGCCGGACGTCGACCGGATCGAACCGTGCCCGCTGTGGCAGGACGCACGTGATTTCGGGTTGTCGGTGGGTGTCGCGCAGTCGAGCTGGGCGCCCCGCGGTGCGTTCGGCTTGCTGAGCATCGCCCGCCATGCCGACCGGCTGACGCCGGCCGAGATCAACATGCTGACGTTGCAGACCAACTGGCTCGCGAACCTGTCGCATTCGCTGATGAGCCGCTTCATGGTGCCGAAGCTGGCGCCGGCGGCGGGCGTCACGCTGACCGCGCGCGAACGCGAGGTGCTGTGCTGGACGGCCGAGGGCAAGACCGCGTGCGAGATCGGCCAGATCCTCAGCATCTCGGAGCGGACGGTCAACTTCCACGTCAACAACATCCTCGAGAAGCTGGGCGCGACGAACAAGGTCCAGGCGGTCGTCAAGGCCATCTCGGCCGGGCTGATCGAGACGCCCTGACAGGGCGTGAAGGCGGCAGCGCAATATGCAGCTGCCGCCAGGCCGCTCACTCCATCATCGGCTCCGCTTCCTTCGCGGTCCAGCTCACGCTGGAAATGCTCTTCTCCATGCTCATCCGGCTCGCGATCTGCTCGAGCTTTTGCTGATCCTTTGGATGCAGCTTCAGTGTCGCGGTGACCTTCAGCCGGTCCGGCTGGTCGGGCACGTCCTCGCTCGTGAGGCTCTGGAACGACAGCGGCTTCGCATACATCGAGTTCGACAGCAGCGTGCGGATGTGCACTTCGTCGGAGGCCAGGCAGATCACGGTGATCTGGTATTCGCGCACGAGATCGGCGTTCGATACCGGCGTCGCGTTGATCGCCTGGCTGACGCTGCGCAACAGCGTATTGGTAAGCAGCACGACGCCGGTGCCGGCGAGCGCCGGCACGTAATGACCGGAACCGGACAGCACGCCGACGGCGGCCGAGCACCACAGCGTCGCGGCGGTGTTGATGCCCTGGATCGAGCCCTTGTCGCGCATGATCACGCCGCCGCCGAGGAAGCCGACGCCCGACACGACGTAGGCGGCGATCTGCGTGACGCCCGCGACACCGTTGCCGGTCAGCACGCCGAGCGTGACGAACAGGCACGCGCCGCTCGCGACGAGCGTGATCGTGCGCAGGCCGGCCGTGCGCTGGCGCATCTGGCGCTCGATGCCGATGGCGACGCCGCAGGCGAACGCGGTGAAAAGACGGAGTGCGAAATCGAAAGTCATGGTTGTCCTGCCGTGCAAGGAGCGCGTGCCGTTTCGCGTCGCGGCGGCGCAAGGCCGAGGGCGACACGAAGATAGCCGTCATCGCGCGGTACTGTACCGCGCGAATGCGTCATTCAGTGTGAAACGGGTGGCGTGCGGCTCGCGGAACGCGAGCCGGGCAGGAGAACTGCGTCGGACAGGCGTTCAGGCGGCAAGCGGCGCACGCAACGGAGTGCTGCAACTGTCCACGATGGTTCCTGAAGGAAGAATGGGCGGCATTCTAGTAGGCGGCGAGCGCATGCGTCAACCGCCTCGCGGCGGCTGCGCTACTGCGCCGAGCCGATCGTTCCCGTCGCAAGTGCGAGCGCGGCAGCGGCCGACAGTGCACCGGCATAGCTGTCGACCTCCGCGTTGCGGGCGGCGAGCAACTGGCTTTGCGCGATCGTCGCATCGGTGACCGAACCGACGCCGTTCCGGTACGCGGTCAGCGCCGCGTCGTAACTCGTCTGCGCGGCATCGACGAGCGCCTGCGCGGCGTCGTGCGACGCCAGGCTCGTCTGTACCGCGTTCTGCGCGGCGACCACCTGGCGGACCGCTTCCTCCTTGGTCCGCGTGAGGCGCGCGGAGGCGCTTTCCGCGTCGTTGCGCGCCTGCATCAGTACCGCCGAGCGCAGGCCGCCGTCGTACAGCGGAATCGTCACGCCGAGGAACACGCCGCCGCCGTAGCGGCTGCCGTTCAGATTGACGGTCGGCGCCTGGTCGCCGATCGCGGGCAGCGCGGAGATGGACGTGCCGCCGCTCGCGTACGACGTCGACGCGGACAGGAAAATCTTCGGCATGAACGCGGCTTCCGCGGCCTTGATCTTCGCGCGATTGGCCTTTTCGAGCGCGAACGCGCCCTGCAGGTCGGGGCGGCGCGCGATCGCATCCGACACGATCGCGTCGACCGACGAGCCGAGCGAGGGCGGCAGCGGCCGCTTCGGCAGCGTGGCGACAGTCGGCTTCGACAGCGGCGAGATGCCGAGCGCGGAGACGAGGGCGAGGTAGCCGTCGCTCTCCGTGCCGTTCGCCTGCACGAGCGCGAGGTTGGCCTGTGCGCGGTTCTGCGTCGCCTGTGCGAGTTCGACGACCGTGCCGACGCCGTGCTTGAGCCGCGCGCGGGACGCCGCGAGGATCGCGTCCGCGTTCGCGAGGCCCTGCTGGGCGCTGAGCGCGCGCGAGCGTGCGGCTTCGTAGCGGTAGTACGCGACGGTCACGTCGTGGATCACCTGCTGGTGAACGGCCGTAAACGCGACGTTCGACGCGATCGACGCCTGTTCGGCCGCTTCGACGCGCGCCGCGCGGCCGCCGAAATCGAACAGCAGCCATTGCAGCGACAGCGCCGAGATGGTGCCGTGCACGGTGGAGTTGCTCGACGAGTCGCCGAGGAACGACGACGTCGACCCGTGGTTTGCCTGGTATCCGCCCATGGCAGTCGCGGACAGCTTCGGCAGGTAGGCGGTCTTGGCCAGCCCGACCGCGAGCGCGGCGTTGCGCGCGTCGTTCCATGCGATACGGGTCAACGGGTTCGCCGATTCGGCGAGATCGATCAGCTCGGGCAGCGTGTACGCGTGCGCGGCATCGAGCGCGGCCGGCGGCGAAACGGACGCGAGCGCCGGCGACGCGGGCAGCGTGTAGTCGTGCGAACCTTGCGCGGACGCGCGCGGCGGGCCCGGCACGATGTCGCCTGCGGCCGACGTTTGCGGCTGCCATGGGCGGTCGGACGCCTCCGGCGCCAGATCGATCGACGACGTCGCGCAGCCGGCCAGCGCGACGGCGGTCGCGAGGGCGGCGGCGGCGATCGAGGCGGCCGGCGGTTCAGGTAGGCGCATGGGGAACAGGCTCCTTCGGTGTGGCTTGACGGGCGGCATCGGCGATGTGCGCGAGCCGCGTGTCGATCAGGTTCAGCAGCGCGTCGCGTGCGGGGTCGGTGGGGGCTGCGCGCGGCGGGGTGGCCGGCGGCGCGAAGGGTTCTCGATGGGGCGCGGCGGCGTCGTCGCGCGGTTCGGTCACGCGGGCGAGCTGCGCGCCGATCGCCGCGTCGCCGGGCTTGCGTTCGGCGAGCAGGAACAGCGGCCCTTCGAGCGCGCCGAGTTCCGCGAGCGCACGGCGTCGGCTGGCGAGCCACGACGCGGCCGGCCGTACCCACGACGGTTCGTAGTGGACGAGCCCGAGCGCCTGCGTGATCGCGCCGTGGCGGGCGAACGCCTCAGCCGCGAGCGCGCGCCGCTCGGCCGGCTGTGCGACCTGCACGAGGCGCCGCCACTGGTCGATCAGCGCGGCGAGCCCGGCGTCGATCTGCTTGCCGATGCTGACGGGCCAGATGCGCGTGAACACGAGATACACGACGACGTTGCCGAGCAGGATGCCGATCGTGCGATCGCGCGCGATCGTCAGGTCGAAGCCGGGGCCGGCGCCCTGGATCACGCACAGGAAAAACGCGAACGCGATCTGGAAGCCGGCATAGGCGATGCGCGGCGAGCCGAACGCGACCCACGCGGCGAGCCACCCGCCGGCGAACACCAGCGCCATCAGGTGGCCGACCGACGATAGCGACGGCACGACGAAGACGAGTGCCGCCGTGCCGAGCAGCGCGCCGACGATGCAGCCGAAGATCCGCAGCGTGAGCTTCTCGACCGTCTCGGCCGTCGAGCCGAGCGACACGATGTAGCAGGTGACGACGCAGGTATGGATGCCCGACCAGTCGAGCTGTGAATACAGCAGGTAGCAGAAGATCGCCGCGGCCGTCGTCTTCAGCGCGTAGCGGATATGGTCGGGATTGGTGCGCGCGTCGGGCAGGAAGAAGCCGCCGCGCGGGGTGGGGGGCGGAGCGGATTCGGGGGCATCGGGGGCAGTTGCCGAAGCCGACGAAGCCGACGAAGCCGACGAAGCCGACGAAGCCGACGAAGCCGACGAAGCCGACGAAGCGACGTCGGTCGTCGCAGCCGGTTCCGCGAAATGCGTGATCGCCGCCTGGAGATCCGTCGCAGCAACCCGCGCGAGCGGCGGCAGCGTGTCGGTCGGCGGTAGCGCGAGCGTCACGTCGACCGGGTAGCCACCCTGGTCGAGGATGTCGGCCATCTCGTCGAGCGTCGCGGCAATCGGGATGGCAAATGCGTCGGGCAGCCGTGCATCCGGTTCGCGATCGGCCAGCGCGACGCCGACGAGCAGCGCGGTGCTGGAAGCCACGGCCTGCCGCAACGCCGCGAAGTCGGCGGCGGACGACGAGCCCTCGAGTTTCGACAGCTTGAGCCACGTGAGCAGCTGCTTGTCGCCTTCGTGCAGGCTGGCATTGAATGCGTCGCGCGCGGCATCGTCACCGCGCAGCCGCTGCGCGGCGAGCCGCAAGCGCTTCGCGAGTTGCGCGTGCGCGAGCTTGCGCGGCGACGGCGCGATCAGCAGGTTGACGACGATCGCGACCCCGACCGGAATCGCGATCGTCAGCCAGATGTACAGCAGCGCGCGCGTGGCAGCTTCGCCGAACGGCGCGAGGCCGAGCTGGTCGAGCCCGAAGCCGACGATCATCGCGAGGATCGCGCCAACCGGGCGCAGCTTGCTGGCCGACGTCAGATAGAGGAGGCCGACCGACAGCACGGCCATGCACGCGACCCGCAGGATCGAATAGTCGATGCTGAAGATCGCGATGCCGAGCACGAGCCCGATCACGATCGTGACGATCACCAGCAGCGCGGTCGCGAGCACGACGCTCGTCACGCGGTCGGCCCGGATCATGAAGAACACGACGTACGCGGACAGCGCGGCTTCGGGCGTGCCGTAGGCGGCCGTCACGAGCGCGGTCAGCGCGCAGATCAGCGCGACCCGCACGGCAATCGACGTGCGCCCCGGAAACGGCGCGAGCAGTCGCAGGACTTCGCGCGGGCCCGGCGCACGAACCTCAGCGGCAGGCAGTGCCATGCCGGACCTCGACGATGGCGCTGGCGCCGACACGCACGAGCTTGCCGTCGGGTTCGTCGAGCTTCACGCGCACCGGGAAGCGCTGCGCGACGTGCACCCAGTTCACCGAGTTCTGCACGATCGGCAGCGTGCGCGGCAGGTTGATGCGGGCGCTGTCGGCAATGCCTGCGCCGACGCCGACGACCTTGCCGGTCAGCGGGCGGCTGCGGTCGATCATCGAATAGACGGTCGCGCAGTCGCCGACCTCGATGCGGCTCAGCGACGTCTCGCGGAAGTTGCCGACGGCGAACCATTCGCTCGCGTCGATCAGCGTGAAGATCGACTGGTTCGGCGCAAGGGTTTCGCCGGCGAGCACGCTCAGGCCCGTGACGAGACCATCGTGCGGCGCACGCACGACGGTGTCTTCGAGCGCATGCTGCGCGCGGGCGAGCGCGGCCTCGCGCGCATGCAGCGTCGCGATCGCGTCGGCTTCGTCGCCGATCGTCTGTGAGGACGCGCGCTGCTGTTCCTGTGCCTGCGTGAGCGACACGGCCGCGTCGCGCTGGCGGACCTTCGCCTGGTCGAACTGCTGCGCGCTGACGTAGCCCTGCGCGGCGAGCGGCGCGAGCCGGTTCACGTCGCGCGTGGCAAGGTCGTTGTTCTGGGTCGCGCGCTTGACCTGCTCGGCGGCCACGGCCGCGTTCGAGCGCTCGCCGATCAGCGAACGGCGGCGCGTGTCGAGCGATGCGCGCGCGAGTTCGAGGTCGGCCTGCGCCTGCGCAACCGTCAGCCGGTACGGCACGGGATCGATGACGTACAGCAGGTCGCCTTTCGCGACGCGCTGGTTTTCATGTACCGCGAGCTGCACGATGCGGCCGCCGACCGGCGACGCGACGTGTACGACGTCCGCGTCGATCGACGCATCGTCGGTGGACGGGTACGCCGTCGTGCGGTGGTACGCATACACGAGTGCCGCGATGCCGAGCGCGACGATCGCCAGGGCGATCACGCGGCCTTTGACGGAGGGGCGGGCGATACCGGCGGCCTTCATGCGAACGGCCCCGTGCCGGTGAGCCACACGATCACCGCGACCACGAGCCCGATCGCGGTGCAGACGGCCAGCTGGTAGGGCACCGTCGCGGCCCAGCCGGTCGCGACGAATATGCGGTGCGCGACGATCGCGCCGATGACGCCGACGATCGCGCTGACGAGCCAAAGCGGGAAATACGCGCCGAACAGGACGTACGACGGTGCACCGCGCGATGCGCAGCCCGCGAGCGGCAGGGCTGGCGCCAGGACGGCGGCGACGCGCAAGGGCGCGCGCGGCGTTGTTTTTCTCATGGTGTGACGAGCTCGACGTTGGGGGTGGATGCCGGGCGCGGCGCAATGCGAATCGTCGCCGCGACGACGATTCCGGGATATGGGGCCGATAATAAATCAGCGCGATGCGGACCGCCAGCTACCCGCCCTGTACATCGTGCGGGGGAGCGAGCCGGTCACGGGACGCGTCGACACGTCCGGCATCGCGTTTCGGCGACCGAAACCGGACCGTCGCGATTCTGCCAGCGCACGCTCGCGTAGGGTTGCTAACGGACTGTAAAGAATCGTCAGACGAACGAAGGGCGGCCGATTTGTCGTGTCGACAGCGCGGAATCGGGACGGAAAAGGCCGATTGCCGTTCGAACGCAGGGGAATAGGGTCGATCCGGCGGATGGAGGGCAATGTTGACGAGTGGGTCGACCGGATTGCGTGTGAAGCGCGGCAGCGTGTCGTGATCGACGCCACGGATTTGCGGCGGGCGTTCGGCCTGAGCTGTCTGCTCGTTTGCTCGTGTGCTCGCCCGCGAGAGCGGCAACGCGCAGTGCCTTCGGGCAAGACGCGGAAGTTCGCATCGATCATCCGGCCGTCGTTCTCGAAGTGGCTGACCGGGATGGGCAAGTGCAGCGTGCGCTGCATGTCGGTAACGACGGGCTTCGGGAAAGCGTCAACGTCGCTCGCGTCGGGCGGGCCGATGAAGTCGCGGTCGACCGGTGCGCCGCGCGGCGTCGAAGCCCGGCCGGCGACCGGTCGTCACAGCCGCGATCTGTGTACCATCGTACGTATGGCGCGACGCGCGGCACGGAGCCTCACGGCCTCGTGCGACACGCAACGCGGAAGCGGTATCGGTATCGCAACGAAGGTGAGTGTTCCATGCGAAGTTTCTTTGTCCGGTTCATTGCAATCGGCATGCTGTTCCATCTGTACGTCGGGATTCGGATCATTCCCGATGCATTCACGTCGCCGGTCGCGCGCACGATCGCGGCGCTCGTGCTGGCAAGCTTCGTCGTGCTGATCCCGGTCGGCATGTTCTCGCGCCGCTTCGACGAAGGTTGGGCCGCGACGCTGGCCGGCTGGGCCGGCTCGCTCGTGATGGGCTTCTTCTCGTCGCTGCTCCTGCTGACGTTCCTTCGCGAATTCGTGCTGCTCGGCGTGTCCGGATGGCGGCATCTCGGGCACGACGGTGCGTGGCCCGGCGCGGCGACTGACACGGCGATCGGCGTGCTGGCCGGTGCGGTGTTCGTCACCGTGATCGGGTTCGTCGGTGCACGCCGCACGGCGGCGGTCAAGCGTGTGTCGATCCCGGTCGCGGGGTTGCCGGCCGGGCTCGACGGCCTGACGATCGTGCAGCTGTCCGACATCCACGTCGGGCCGACGATCAAGCGGCCCTACGTCGAACGGATCGTGCGCGCGGTCAACGCGCTCGATGCCGACCTCGTCGTCGTGACGGGCGACGTGGTCGACGGCTCGGTCAAGCGCCTGCGCGACCACACGGCGCCGCTCGGCCGCATGCAGTCGCGGCACGGCAGCTTCCTGGTGACGGGCAACCACGAGTATTACGCGGGCGCGCATGCGTGGATCGACGAGTTCCGGCGCATCGGGCTGACGGTGCTGCTCAACGAGCATGTGCTCATCGAACATGACGGTGCGCACGCGGTGCTCGCGGGCGTCACCGATTTCACGGCGGGCGGGTTCGATCCCGCTCATCGCAGCGATCCCGTGCAGGCGCTGGCGGGTGCACCGCATGACGTCGGTACGAAGATCCTGCTCGCGCATCAGCCGCGCAGCGCGGAAGCAGCGAACCGCGCCGGCTTTACCTTGCAGTTGTCGGGGCATACGCACGGCGGCCAGTTTCTGCCATGGCCGCCGTTCGTGCGGCTGCAGCAGCCGGTGATCGGCGGGCTGAGCCGCATCGGCAATCTGTGGCTCTACACGAGCCGCGGCACCGGATACTGGGGGCCGCCGAACCGTTTCGGCGTGCCGTCCGAGATCACGCTGATCCGGCTGACGCGCGGCGGGTAGGGCACGTTTCCCCGTTTGGAAACAGGCCGGCGCAAGCCCGACATCTACGGGCGCCGGCCCTGGCCCGCGGCCGTCACTCGATGCCGGCAATATCGTCGAAATCGAAGCACGGGCTGCGCGGGAACGGGCCGCCCGGATCGCCGTAGGCCAGATTCGCGAGGAAGTTGCGTTTGATCGCCGTGCCCGCGAAGAACGCGGCATCGATCTTCGCGCCGTCGAAGCCGGACATCGGGCCTGCGTCGACGCCGAGTGCGAGCGCGGCCACCTTGCATCCGCGAATGACAGCGCATGGCTGTGCGCGACGCCGTTGGCTAGTATGCAGGCATGCCCCGTTCGCTCCGTTCATCGCCCGTTTCTCCCGACATGTCGACACCCGATTTCTTCGCTGATACGCCCGCACCCGACGTGGACTGGTACCCGGACTGGCTGGCGCCGTCCGATGCCGATCGCGCGCTGGTCGCGTTGATCGGGGAAGTCGCGTGGCAGCAGGACACGATCCGCACGCCGCGCGGGCGCATTCCGTTGCCGCGGCTGACCGCATGGCAGGGCGAACCGGATGCCGTCTACGTGTATTCGGGGATCCGCAACGTGCCGGCGCCATGGACGCCGGCCGTGCTCGACCTGAAGCGCGCGGTCGAGGCGACGTGCGGCGCGCACTTCAACAGCGTGCTGCTCAACCGCTACCGCAACGGGCAGGACAGCCTCGGCTGGCATGCGGACAACGAGCCCGAGCTGGGCGATGCGCCGGTGATCGCATCGGTGAGCCTCGGGGCGATGCGCGTGTTCGACCTTCGCCATCGCAAGATCGGTGTCACGCATGCGTATCGCCTCGGACATGGCAGCCTGCTCGTGATGCGAGGCCGCACACAGGCCGAATGGCAGCATCGCGTGCCGAAGGCGCCGGGCGTGCAGGGCGAGCGCGTGAACCTGACGTTTCGGCGCGTGATGCCGGTAGGTACGGGCCGGTAACCCCGCCCATCGCCGACGTGCCTGGATCGCCGGGCAATTCGCGCCCCGTTTTGCAATTCATGGGCGATCGATGCAGGCAAGCGGTCGCGTGTGCGGCACGTTGCCGCACGACTGCTGAGCCATGCGCGCTGAAACGCCGCTGAGGCCCGTGCCATATGGGGTTTCAGGAAATTTGATCGACCGCCCGGTTCCGATAGATGAGTGAAACCTCTGATGGTGCGTCGCAACAATCCTTGACTAGACTGTCGAATGGCAAAAGCGCGTCGCACCCGGCGCGATCCTTTCGACATGCCCCAAGCGTTGCCGATGCGGTGCGCAAGGGGGCAGGAGCAAAACGCGTGACCGTATTCGACCCTTCCTTCGAACCCTCGCTGCACGTCTTCGAACAAGACGGCGGATGGCAATGGGCGCTGACGGTGAAGCGGGCGACCGGCGTTGGCGTGAAAGTCGTTGCGTTCAGCCGGGACGGCTTTCGCGGCGAAGCCGAGGCCTACGCCGCCGGCCAGCTTGCCCGCGCCGCGTATGACGCCGCCGTGACAGCCTGACGCCGTCGCGTCGATCCCGCCGCCCGAGGATCGTCTTCATCGCATGCCGCCCGCCGCCGGGTGGTTCTTCCCGATCGTTTCCAGTTTTCCGTCGCCTGTCGCGCTTCGCGCGATGGCGCGTGCGGCGCACTTGCGCGCTCGTCCGCCTGGGCTCGCCGTGCCAAATGGTCCGTACCATTCGACACGTGTGTGCCATACGTCGCGCTTAACGTCCCTGCAAGGCATCCGTCGCGCCGGCGATGCGGCTCTTCGCGCCGTGATTCTAATACCGGACGCCGGACGCCGACCCATCGACAAGAGTGCAGGCCATGTGCGACGACAGAACCGACTACAACCGCCATGCGCGCGGCGGCTCGCGCACGGCGCGGGCGCCGGAACGGGGATTCACGCTGATCGCGCTGGCGATCGTCGCCGTGGCGCTGGGCGCCGTGATGCGAGCGATCGCGCAGGACGTGCGCGCGCTGTCGGATCTCGGGTGCGATCGTCGGCGAGCGCCGCCGCCCGACATGCTGCAGCCGCTGCGCGTGCGCCTGCGGCTCGCGCCGAATCCCGATGCGGCGGCCGCCGCCGCGCCGGCTTCGGCGGCGCGCATGCCGTGACGTCCGAGCGCGTGCCCGGACGTGGTTCGATATCGTAATAACATATGACGTTATTGCGTTGGCGGGACGATGACGTCCTGCTTCTTCACCAGGAGCCACCCATGCAACTCTCCCAGCTAGGCGGGCATGTCGCCCAGTCCGGTTTCGCCGAACGGCAGAAGCACGCCCAGGCGCTGATGTTCGGCATGGCCGACATCAACGAGTATGTTTCCGGCGGCGTCTGCTACGACGCCGCGGCTTATGTCCGGTACCTGCTGCGCAGCGATGCGATGATCGCGCCCGGCGCGCTGCTCGACACGATCGGCCAGCACTGGCGAACCCGTTTCAACTTCGAGACCGGCGGTGAATGGGACGGGCGTGCGAGCATTCCGGCGGGAACCGCAGTCGGCTTCTCGCGCGGCGGCACGGTCTTTCATGCGGCGATCGCCGTCGGCGGCAGCCGCATCCGGGCGATCAACGGCGGCCGCCTGGGCAGCGGATGGATGTATGCGGTCGACCTGGCGCGTGTGCTCGAGCCGGATGCGGCCGGCGGCTTCACATACGATCGAGCAAACATCCGGGTTCACCTGTCGCGCCTGTAGGCCGTCCGGTCTTGCCTGCCACACCGGCCGCCACGCGTCGGCCGCTCGCCACTCACGCGGCTGCCTTCCCGCGCTGCCGGCCACTCCGGCATGGCGTGGCGCGGTCCATCGCTGCTATCCTCTCGACCGTGATTGACTCGCCACGGCGTCGCGATCCGCATGCTGCGGTGCGGCGATGCGCGCGGGTGTGAACCCCGTGCGCGCTGAGGTAGCATGACTGAATATCCACGACGATCCGTGACCTGTTACGTGACTGATTTCCTACCGTCCATGTCCACATGGTCAAGACAACGATGAGCGACGCACCTGAAACCGCGGCGCCCGGCGACGACGAATCGTCCGGCGGCGCGTCGTCCTATCTGGTGCCGGGGCTCGAACGCGGGCTGCGGATCCTCGCCGAATTCTCCGCGCGCGAGCCGGTGCTCGGCGCGCCCGAGCTGTCGAAGCGCATCGGCATTCCGCGCACGACCACGTTCCGCCTGCTGCAGACGCTCGAAGCGCTCGGTTTCCTCGAGCGCGTGAACGGCGACCGCTATTTCCGGCTCGGCGTCGGCGTGCTGCGGCTCGGCTTCGAATACCTGAATTCGCTCGAACTGACCGATCTCGGCACGCCCGTGCTCGAACGGCTGCGCGACGCGACCAGCCTGTCGACGCATCTGCTGATCCGCGACCAGCGTGACGTCGTGTTCGTCGCGAAGGCGCAGAGCAACACGTCGATGTTCGGTTCGGTGAAAGTGCACGTCGGCACGCGCCTGCCCGCGCATGCGACCGTGCACGGCCACGTGCTGATGGGCGACCTGACGCGCGACGCACTGCGCCAGCTGTATCCGGAAAAGCGGCTCGAGCAGTTCACCGAGCGCACGCCGGGCACGGTCGACGAACTGTACGAACGCGTGCGCCATTACGCGCGGCTCGGCTACGCGGTGAGCGAGGCGGCGTTCGAGAGCGGCATTTCGGCCGTGACCGCACCCGTACGCGATCATTCGGGCTCGATCGTCGCGGCGATCACCGCGACCGTGCCGCGCTCGGAAATCGGCGAGGCGCGCGAGAAGGAGCGGCTCGTCGAAGCCGTGTGCGGCGCGGCGGTCGACCTGTCACAGCGGCTGAACTATCGTCCGCTCGAAAGCGATCCGACCTTCGCGCACGCGCGCCACAAGGTCGCGATGTTCTGAGTGCGCCGATGCGCGGCCGGCGGTCGTGCAAATGCCATGTGCGAACGACAAAAGCGGCCCGCGGGCCGCTTTTGTCGTTTCAGGCGACGCACGCCCGACATCGTTCAGAACGAGTGGTGGATCCCGGTGAGCACGATCACCTGGTTTGCCGTGCTCGATACACCCGCCGTGAAGAACGCGGCCTTCGCACCGCCAGAACCGTGCTCGTACAACACGTTCGCATAAAGCTGCGTGCGCTTCGACAGCGCATAGATGTCGCCGAGCTCGACCTGCGTCCAGCGGCGGCCGGCCAGCGTCGTGGTCGCCGCGCCGCCCGCGATCGTGTTGAACGCGCTGCTGCGGTAGTTCATCCCCGCGTCGTAGCTCTGGAACGTGTCCGAAAAGCCGTTCGACTGCATCTTCGTGCGCGTGTACAGGCCGTGCACGAGGAAGTCGCCGAACTGGTAGGACGCGCCCGCCCCGATGTTCTCGACCTTGCTCGCGGTGTAGCCGTTCGCGGTGTTCTGCCCCTGGAACGACGTGATGCCGGTCGTGCTGATCAGGATCGCGCGGTCGTGCTCGTTCGAGTACACGGCCGACGCCTTGAACGGCCCGTTCGCATAGTTCAGCGCGACGCCGACCGACTTGCCGGTCGAGAAGTTCGTCGTGTTGCCGAGCGCCATCGTCGCCGCGGCCGAGAAGCCCGTGAAGGTCGGTGAGCGGTACTTGACCGAGTTGTTGTACGGCACGTTGCCGGTCGCGGCGAGCCCGTCGATGTTGCCGGGGTGGAACGCGTACCAGCTCATCGCGAGGTAGGCCGTGCTGAGCGGATCGAGATAATCGAACGACAGCGGCGTCTGGCGGCCGAGCGTCAGCGTGCCGTAGCGTTCCGAGCCGAGGCCGACGAAGGCCGCGCGGTTCCAGATCGTGTTCGCGGTCGCGAACTGGCCGTTGTTCGTATAGAAGCCGTTTTCGAGCTGGAAGATCGCCGACAGGCCGTCGCCGAGGTCTTCCTTGCCTTTCAGGCCCCACCGATCGGGCTGCGTATTGCCCTGGATCATCGCCCACTTCGCATGGCCGCCGACGTTGTTCACGTACGCGACACCCGCATCCATGCTGCCGTACAGCGTCACGCTGCTCTGCGCCCACGCGCCCGACACGGCGCCCACTCCGATCACTGCTGCTGCTACCGCATGCTTGACCATTTGATCTCCTGAATCTCCAACCTGATGAATACGTGCCGTGGCGGCATGCGCGGGAACGGCCGGCCGTCGCGCGTTTTCGCCATCGGGTGGGCATTCGTATGTTCCATATAAGGAACAATGTGCCTCTGATGGAATGGAGTATAGGGGCGTCTCGCACCGTATCAAAAATAATTTTTTCGGGACGGATGGGTTTCCGGCCGGCACCCGGCGTCGCTGCACAAAACTCGCGTAAACCCGTTAAAGCCCCGTCGCATAACAAAAAATTTCATTTGATGGGGTGGATACACGCGATTGCCGACCCGGCGGTCAGTGTTTTCCCTAGGGCGAGCAGCTTTTTGTTTTACTCGTGGAAAGTCGCTCCTATAATCACCATCCATAAACTGATGTTCCGGGTATGGAACAAATCGGAACAAACCGAGAGTCGATCAGAAGGAAGGGTGTGAGATGTCTGAACAATGGGTTTGCGCCGGGCACGCCGGCGCGCTGTCGGAAGACACGCCGATCGAGTTCAAGCGGACCGACGGCGTCGAAATCGGGATCTACCGCGTCGGCGACGACGTGTATGCGCTCGAGAACGTGTGCCCGCATGCGTACGCGCTGCTGACGCAGGGGTTCGTCGACGAAGGCACGGTCGAATGCCCGCTGCACGAGGCCGTGTTCGACATCAAGACGGGCGAATGCCTGAAGGGTCCGGGCGGACGCGCACTGAAGCAGTACGCGGTGCGGCTCGCCGGCGAGGAAATCCAGATCAAGGTGGAGTGACATGAAAGAAGCGACCGTGAATTTCAACCCCTTCCTGAAGCCGTGGGTGGCGCCGCAGCCGAACAACGTCGCGGGCAAGGGGCAGATCGAGATCCCCGGCCAGGTCGAGAACCAGGTCTGGCAGAACCGCAAGGCCGCCCCGACCCAGTATGAAAACGACCTCGGCGATGCGCTCGAACGCGTGTTCGAAGCCGGCGCGATCGAGCTGGACGAGGTCGTCGCGGGCCTGAACCGCATCGGCTTCCGCGCGCCGGACGGCACGGTCTGGACACCTGAGCGCTTCCGCGCCGAAATGGCCTCGCTCGCGGAATGACCGCGTAAGCGCCGACCGCCGATCCGACGACAACCGCATCCGGAGCACACTGATGACGTCCCCCGAACAACACGCAGCACAACACGACCCGGTCCGTGCCTATCTCGACCGCGGCATCAAGAACTACTGGTACCCCGTCGCGCCGAGCTGGCAGGTGTCGAATGCACCGGTCGGCCTCACGCGCCTGTCCGAGCAGATCGTGCTGTGGCGCGATCACGACGGCAAGGTCCACGCGCTCGAGGATCGCTGCCCGCACCGCGGCGCACGCCTGTCGCTCGGCTGGAACCTCGGCGGCAACATCGCCTGCTGGTATCACGGCATCGAAGTCGACGGCGGCGGCACGGTCAACCGCGTGCCGGCCGTATCGAACTGTCCGCTCGAAGGCACGAAGTGCGTGAAGTCGTATCCGGTCGAAGAGAAGGCAGGCGCGATCTTCCTGTGGTTCGGTGACGAAGCGCACGGCGAGCCGGCGCCGCTGAACCTGCCCGAGGAACTGGTCGACGACGCGTACGGCCACTTCCTGTGCGTGTCGAACTGGAAGTGCAATTACCAGTACGCGATCGACAACGTGATGGACCCGATGCACGGCGCGTACCTGCATGCCACCTCGCACTCGATGGCCGAAGGCGACAAGCAGGCCGACATGCGCGTGCGCAAGACGGAAACGGGCCTGATGTTCGAGAAGATCGGCCAGCGCGACGTGAACTTCGACTGGGTCGAGCTCGGCGAAACGGGCTGCCTGTGGATGCGCCTCGCGATCCCGTACAAGCAGAAATTCGGCCCGGGCGGCAACTTCGGGATCATCGGCTTCGCGACGCCGGTCGACGGCGACAACTGCCAGGTCTACTTCTGGCGCACCCGCAAGGTCAGCGGCTGGCAGCGCGACGTGTGGCGCTTCATGTACCGCAACCGCCTCGAGGGCCTGCACTGGGACGTGCTCGAGCAGGACCGCTACGTCCTCGAAAGCCTCGCGCCGAACGCGCGCGATCACGAATACCTGTACCAGCACGACGTCGGCATGACGCGTGTGCGCCGGATGCTGCGCACGCGTGCGCAGGAGCATCTTGCGACGCTCGACGCGCATCGCGCGGCGCAGGCGCAGGCCGCCTCGGAGCCGGCAAATGGCTGAGCGCGCTCCGGTCGTGTCGCTCGCGGGGCGCCGCGTGCTCGTGACGGGCGGCGCGCGCGGGCTCGGCGCGGCGTTCGTGAAGGCGCTCGTCGAAGCGGGCGCGCAGGTCGCGTTCGGTGACGTGCTGCTCGACGAAGGCCGCGCGCTGGCCGCGCAACTCGCCGAAGCCGGCCATGTCGTGCATTGCTTCGCGCTCGATCTCGCCGATCCGGCGAGCGTCACCGCGTTCGTCGCGCAGGGCGCGGCGGCGCTCGGCGGCATCGACGCGCTGATCAACAACGCGGCGATCACGAACTCGGGCGGCAAGCTGTCGACCGAGCTCGACGTGTCGACGTGGGACGCCGTGATGAACGTGAACGTGCGCGGCGTGTGGCTCGTCAGCAATGCGGCGCTGCCGTATCTCGCGCAGTCGGGCCGCGGTGCGATCGTGAACCTCGCGTCGGACACCGCGCTGTGGGGCGCGCCGAAGCTGCTCGCGTACGTCGCGAGCAAGGGCGCGGTGATCGCGATGACCCATGCGCAGGCACGCGAGTTCGGCACGCACGGCGTGACGGTCAATGCGATCGCGCCGGGGCTGACCGAGGTCGAGGCGACCGCCTACGTGCCCGCCGAGCGCCACGCGTTCTACCTGCAGGGCCGCGCGCTGACGCGTGCGCAGGTGGCCGACGACGTGACGGGCCCCGTGCTGTTCCTGCTGTCGGACGGCGCGCGCTTCGTGACGGGTCAACTGCTGCCGGTGAACGGCGGCTTCGTGATGAATTGATTGAATTGAAGTTTTCACTCTGATGAAGGAGAGGACGATGGCGGACGCCGATCTCGAACGCAAGTCGTGGGACCAGCCGGAAGGCGCAAGCTTCAACGACTGGATGGAAGGGCGCGTGGCGCGCTACGCAACCCGTCGCTACGACTGGGACGCACTGAAGTTCCAGGCCGACTACGACCCGAAGTACCGCCGTGCGCAGATGCGCTACGTCGGCACGGGCGGCACGGGCGTCGCGAAGGACGTCAACACGGTGCCGGCCGGCGGCTTCACGTTCTCGACGATGGTCATCCCGGCCGGCAACATCGGCCCGAGCCACATCCACATGGACGTCGAGGAAATCTTCTTCGTGCTGCGCGGCAAGATGAAGGTGATCTGCGAGCGTGACGGCGAGACGTGGGAAGCGATCCTCGGCGAGCGCGATCTGATCTCGGTGCCGCCGGGCGTGTATCGCACGGAAATCAACATCGGCGAGGAAGATGCGCTGATGTGCGTGATGCTCGGTTCGCCGAAGCCGGTCACGCCGACCTATCCGCCCGATTCGCCGCTCGCGAAGATCAAGCGTTGAGACGGAGCAGGTGAAGCAATGAGTGTCATCGACAAACGTGAACGCGACCGCACCGCGGCGTTCGCCACGCTGCTCGGGCAGTTTCCCGAGCAGCGTTGCGCGGTCGGCGCGGCGGGCACGATCGGTTATCGCGAGGCCGGCGCGCAGCATGCGGGCCGTGCGCTGCCCGTCGTGCTGCTGCACGGCATCGGCTCGGGCGCCGCATCGTGGGTCCGCCAGCTCGACACGCTCGGCGCATCTCGGCGCGTGCTCGCGTGGGATGCGCCCGGTTACGGCGTGTCGACGCCGGTGCACGGCGCGTCGCCGGCAGCCGCCGATTACGCGGCATCGCTGAACGCGTGGCTCGAGGCACTCGGCATCGAACGCTGCGTGCTGGTCGGTCATTCGCTCGGCGCGATCATCGCGGGCGGTCTCGTCCGAGTGATGCCCGCGCGGATCGCCGGCCTGCTGCTGGTGTCGCCCGCGGGCGGCTACGGCAGCGCACCGGCTGAAACACGCGAATCGCGCCGCGACGCGCGGCTCGCGCTGCTCGCCGAACTCGGCCCGGCCGGGCTCGCCGAGCAGCGCAGCGGCAATATGCTGTCCGGTTTCGCGAACGAGGATGCGCGTGCGTGGGTGCGCTGGAACATGGCGCGCATCGTGCCGGCCGGCTACGCGCAGGCCACGCATCTGCTTGCGAACGCCGATCTCGCCACCGATCTCGCCGGCTTTCGCGGCCGCACGGCCGTGGCGGTGGGCGCGAACGACGCGATCACGCCGCCCGCTGCATGCGAGCGGATCGCCGCGGCCGCGCACGTCGGGCTGCAGGTGATTCCGCAAGCAGGCCATGCCGGCTACGTGGAAGCACCGGCCGTCTATTCCGCACTGATCGACACGTTCTGCCGTCAGTGCGACCAACAGCGGGGACTGGCATGAACGAACCGCTGCAACAACCCGATACCGAAAACGGCAAGGCCGAAGCCAGTTACGTGGTCCCCGGCCTCGAACGCGGGCTGCGGATTCTCGCCGAATTCTCGCCGCGCGAGCCCGTGCTCGGCGCGCCCGAATTGTCGAAACGGCTCGGCATTCCGCGCACGACGGTGTTCCGTCTGCTGCAGACGCTCGAATCGCTCGGCTTCCTCGAGCGTGCGGACAAGGATCGCAACTACAAGCTCGGCATCGCCGTGCTGCGGCTCGGCTTCGAATACCTGAGCTCGCTGGAGCTGACCGATCTCGGCCTGCCCGTGATCGAAAGCCTGCGCGATGCGACCGGCTTCACGACGCACATCGTGATCCGCGATGGCCGCGACGTGGTGTTCGTCGCGAAGGCGCAGAGCCAGGCGCCGGTGTTCAGCTCGATCCGCGTGAACGTCGGCACGCGCTTGCCCGCGCATGCGACGACGCACGGCCACGTGCTGATGGGCGACCTGTCGCTGAAGGAGCTGCATGCGCTGTACCCGGAAGGCGCGTTGAACCGGATGACGAACGCGACGCCGGAAACGGTCGACGCGCTGTACGAAGTGATCCGCGAGGATGCGCTGCGCGGCTACGGCGTCAGCAATTCGTCGTTCGAGCGCGGCATCTCGGTCGTGACGGCGCCGGTGCGCAACGAGACGCAGAAAATCGTCGCGTGCATCACCGTGACGGTGCCGAGGCCGGAAATCGACGCGGCGTTGATCGCGGACGGCCTGATCGACAAGGTGCAGCGCGCGGCGGCGGAACTGTCGCGGCGGCTCAATTACCGCTCGGACGACGAGCACACGTTTCTCAAGGCATTAGGACTCCGATGATTCAGATCGATCTGACCGGGCAGGTGGCGGTGGTGACGGGCGGTTCGTCCGGCATCGGCCTCGCGACCGCCGAACGGTTCCTGCAGGCGGGCGCGTCGGTCGCGATTTGCGGCCGCGACAGCGAGCGCCTCGCATGCGCCGAAGCGATGCTCGTCGAAAAATATCCGGGCGCGCAACTGCTCGCCGCGCGCTGCAACGTGCTCGACGAAGCCGATGTGGCCGCGTTTGCGCAAGCCGTATCGGCGCGCTTCGGCCGTGCCGACATGCTGGTCAACAACGCCGGCCAGGGCCGCGTGTCGACCTTCGCCGACACGACCGACGACGCATGGCGCGAAGAACTCGAACTGAAGTATTTCAGCATCATCCGCCCGACGCGCGCGTTCCTGCCGCTGCTGCGCGACGCGCAGGCGCCGACGATCACTTGCGTGAACTCGCTGCTCGCGCTGCAGCCGGAGCCGCACATGGTCGCGACGTCGTCGGCGCGCGCGGGCGTGCTGAGCCTCGTGAAGTCGCTCGCGACCGAACTCGCGCCGCAGCGCATCCGCGTGAACTCGATCCTGATCGGCATCGTCGAGTCGGGCCAGTGGCGCCGCCGTTACGAAACGCAGGCGCAGTCCGGAGAGAGCTGGGAGGACTGGACGGGCGCGATCGCCCGCACGAAGAACATTCCGCTGAACCGCTTCGGCAAGCCTGACGAGGCCGCCTGGGCACTCTTTTATCTCGCAACGCATCTGTCGTCCTACACGACGGGCAGCCATATCGACGTTTCTGGAGGCTTTGCACGCCATGTCTAAAAAAACCACGGTTGGCGAGCTGATTGCCGCCTTTCTCGAGCAGTGCGGCGTGAAGACCGCATTCGGTGTCATCTCGATCCACAACATGCCGATCCTCGACGCGATCAATTCGCGCGGCAACATCCGGTATGTCGGTGCACGCGGCGAAGCCGGCGCGTTGAACATGGCCGACGGCCTGGCCCGCGTGTCGGGCGGCCTCGGCGTCGCGTTCACGAGCACGGGCACGGCGGCGGGCAACGCGGCCGGCGCGATGGTCGAGGCGCTGACGGCCGGCACCGCGCTGCTGCACGTCACGGGGCAGATCGAGACGCCGTACCTCGACCAGGATCTCGCGTACATCCACGAAGCGCCGGACCAGTTGTCGATGCTGCATTCGATCTCGAAGGCCGCATTCCGCGTGCGTACCGTCGAAACCGTGCTGCCGACGATCCGCGAAGCCGTGCGCATCGCGCAGACCGCGCCGACGGGCCCCGTGTCGGTCGAGATTCCGATCGACATCCAGGCCGCTGAAATCGAATGGCCGGAAGACCTCGCGCCGGCACACGTCGCGGTGCGCGAGCACGACACCGCCCGCGTCGCGAAGCTCGCCGATGCCCTCGCGGCCAAGCGCCGCCCGCTGCTGTGGCTCGGCGGCGGCGCGCGCCACGCACGCGAGGAAGTCGAACGCCTCGTGAAGCTCGGCTTCGGCGTCGTGACGAGCGTGCAGGGCCGCGGCGTGCTGCCCGAGGATCACCCGGCGACGCTCGGCGCGTTCAACGTGCACGCGTCCGTCGAAGCGTTCTACAAGACCTGCGATGCGCTCGTCGTCGTCGGCTCGCGCCTGCGCGGCAACGAAACGCTGAAGTACAAGCTCGCGCTGCCGCAGCCGCTGTTCCGCGTCGATGCCGACGCGCTTGCCGACAACCGCGGCTATCGCAACGAGCTGTTCGTGCATGGCGATTCGAAGCGTGTGCTGGCCGAGCTGGCCGACCAGCTCGAAGGCCGCCTGGCGGTCGATCCGCAGTTCGCGGCCGATCTCGCGGCCGCCCGCGAGCAGGCGGTGGCCGACGTGTCGAAGGGCCTCGGGCCGTACAAGCAGCTCGTCGACACGCTGCAGGGCGCGGTCGGCCGCGACTACAACTGGGTGCGCGACGTGACGATCTCGAACAGCACGTGGGGCAACCGCCTGCTGAAGATCTTCGAGCCGCGCTCCGGCGTGCATGCGCTCGGCGGCGGCATCGGCCAGGGCATCCAGATGGGCATCGGCGCGGCGCTGGCGGATGCGGCGGCGAAGACGGTGTGCCTCGTCGGCGACGGCGGGCTGATGGTCAACGTCGGCGAGCTCGTCACGGCCGTGCAGGAAAACGCGAACGTGATGATCGTGCTGATGAACGACCAGTGCTACGGCGTGATCCGCAACATCCAGGACGCGCACTACGGTGGCCGCCGCTGCTTCGTGCAGCTGCACCAGCCCGACTTCGCGCAGTTCTGCGCGAGCTTCGGCCTCACGCACTACCGGATCACGTCGCTCGACGACGCGGAAGCGATCGTGCGCGAAGGGATGGCGAAGGCAGGCCCCGTGATGGTCGAGGTCGACATGCTGTCGGTCGGCGCGTTCGCGTCGAACTTCGCAGGCCCGCCGGTGAAGAAGGAAGAGCCGTCGGAGCGCCAATATGCTTAACGGGCAAAAGCGGGCCCACGCACCCGTCGACGTCGCGATGATCGGCTTCGGTGCGATCGGCGCGGCCGTGTACCACGCGGTCGAGCACGATGCGTCGCTGCGCGTCGCCCACGTGATCGTGCCGGAACACCAGCGCGCGGCGGTGCAGGGCGTGCTGGGCGGCGCGGTGGAGGTCGTGTCGTCGGTCGACGCACTGGCCCGCCGCCCCGAGTTCGCGCTCGAATGCGCGGGCCACAGCGCGCTCGTCGATCACGTCGTGCCGCTGCTGAAGGCCGGCACCGATTGCGCGGTCGCGTCGATCGGCGCGCTGTCCGATCTCGCGCTGCTCGACGTGCTCGCGCAGGCGGCCGACGAAGGCGACGCGACGGTCACGCTGCTGTCCGGCGCGATCGGCGGGATCGATGCGCTGGCGTCCGCGAAGCAGGGCGGCCTCGACGAAGTGCTGTACGTGGGCCGCAAGCCGCCGCTCGGCTGGCTCGGCACGCCCGCCGAGGCGCTGTGCGACCTGCGCGCGATGACCGCGGAAAAGGTGATCTTCGAAGGCAGCGCGCGCGATGCCGCGCGCCTGTATCCGAAGAACGCGAACGTCGCGGCCACCGTCGCGCTCGCGGGCCTCGGCCTCGATGCGACGCACGTGCGCCTGATCGCCGATCCGGCGGTCGAGCGCAACGTGCACCGCATCACCGCGCGCGGCGCATTCGGCGAGATGTCGCTGGAAATGAGTGGCAAACCGCTGCCCGACAACCCGAAGACGTCCGCGCTGACGGCGTACAGCGCGATCCGCGCGCTGCGCAACCGCGCGGCCCGCTGCGTGATCTGACCGGGCCATTGAATGCCTGCCCGCGCCACGGCGAGGGCGGGCGTGCAGAGACAGATTTGTGGGACTTGTGACATGACTCCTTTCGATACGAGCCTCGTACCCGACGGCAACATCCTGATCGGCGGCGAATGGCGGCGCGGCCGTGGCGCGCCTTACGCGAGCATCTATCCGGCCGACCAGTCGCTGAACATGGAAGTGTCGACCGCGAATGCGGACGACGCGGCCGAAGCCGTCGTGGCGGCGGACGCCGCATGGCGCCGCGCCGACTGGGCCGGGCTGAAGCCGCACCAGCGCGCGCAGGTGCTGTACCGCATCGCCGACCTGATCATGCAGCGCCACGAGGCGCTCGCGAACCTGCAGCGCCGCGACAACGGCAAGCCGATCGGCGAGACGCGCGTGCTGGTGGCGAGCGCCGCGAACACGTTCCGCTATTTCGCGGCGTGCCTCGAAACGCTCGACGAGGAGCTGACGCCGTCGCGCGGCGACTACCTGACGATGAGCGTGTACGAACCGATCGGCGTGATCGCGGCGATCACGCCGTGGAATTCGCCGATCGCGTCCGATGCGCAGAAGCTCGCGCCGGCGCTGGCGGGCGGCAACGCGGTGGTGCTGAAGCCGGCGGAAGTCACGCCGCTCGTGTCGCTGGCGCTGGCGCGCATCTGCGAGGAAGCGGGCGTGCCGAAGGGCGTGCTGAGCGTGCTGCCGGGCAAGGGTTCGGTGATCGGCGACGTGCTCGTGCGTCATCCGCTGGTGAAGAAGGTGTCGTTCACCGGCGGCACCGAAGTGGGCCGCGGCATCGCGCGCATCGCGGCCGAGAAGCTGATGCCCGTGTCGCTCGAACTCGGCGGCAAGTCGCCGACCATCGTGTGCGACGACGCCGATCTCGACCACGCGGTCAACGGCGTGCTGTACGGCATCTTCAGCTCGTCGGGCGAGGCGTGCATCGCGGGTTCGCGGTTGTTCGTGCAACGTTCGGTGTACGACGAATTCATGAAGCGCCTGGTCGCGGGCGCACGCAAGCTGCGCGTGGGCGATCCGACGCGCCCCGACACGCAGATGGGGCCGCTGATCACCGCGAAGCATCGCGAATCGGTGGAGCGCTACGTGGCGATCGGTCTCGAGGAAGGCGGTCGCCTGCTGTGCGGCGGCGAGCGGCCTGCGGGCGATGGGCGCGAGGACGGCTTCTTCTATCAGCCGACGATTCTCGAAGGGCTGCCGAACAGCGCGCGCATCTGCCAGGAAGAAATCTTCGGCCCGGTGCTCGTCGCGATGCCGTTCGACGACGAAGCGTCGCTGATCGCGCAGGCGAACGACAGCGTGTTCGGCCTGGCGGCCGGCATCTGGACGCGCGACTACAAGCGTGCGTGGCGCATCGCACGCGCGCTGGAGACGGGCACCGTCTGGATCAACACGTACAAGTTGTTTTCGATCTCCACGCCGTTCTCGGGCTGGAAGGAGAGCGGGATGGGGCGCGAGAAGGGGCGTCTCGGCATCCGCGAGTACATGCAGCAGAAGAGCCTCTACTGGGGCTTGAACGACGCGCCGCTGCCGTGGGCGAACTGAGCGAAGGGGAATGACGCAATGAGCATTTTGGGAATCGAGCAGATCACGTACGGCGTCGACGACCTCGCGACCTGCCGGCGCTTTTTCGCCGACTGGGGGATGAAGGAAGTCTCGCACGACGACACGCGCGCACGCTTCGAGACGCTGAACGGCTGCACCGTGCTGGCCGTGAAGGCTGACGATCCGTCGCTGCCGCCTGCGTTCGAGGCGGGGCCGACGCTGCGGGAAGTCACGTGGGGCGTCGCGACGCGGCAGGAACTCGACGCGCTGCGCACGAAGCTCGCCGGCCAGCCTGGTTATTACGCGCAGGACGATGCGGTCGGCTGCATCGACCCGAACGGGATGGCGATCCGCATCGAAGTCACGCGCAAGCGCGCACTCGACATCACGGGCTCGCCGTCGAACGTGTGGGGCCAGACGCTGCGCGTCGACCAGCCGAGCCCGATCTATGCGCGCGCGGAGCCGGTCGAGGTCGGGCACGTGGTGTTCTTCACGAACTGCCTCGACGCGCAGGAAAAGTTCTATCACGAGCTGCTGGGCTTCGAGACGTCCGACCGTTACCCGGGCCGCGGCGCGTTCATGCGCTGCGCGCCGCACGGCGGCCATCACGACCTGTTCCTGCTCGCGCTGCCGAACGGAAAACGTGGCCTGAACCACGTCGCATTCACCGTGCGTGACATCCACGAGGTGTTCGGCGGCGGCATGCACATCGACCGCTGCGGCTGGGAAACGCAACTCGGCCCGGGCCGCCACCCGGTGTCGTCCGCGTACTTCTGGTACTTCCAGAACCCGGCCGGCGCGCTGATCGAGTACTACGCGGATGAAGACGTGCTGACGCCCGAGTGGCAGCCGCGCGAGTTCGAGCCGGGCCCGACCGTGTTCGCCGAATGGGCGGTCGATGGCGGCCTCGACGGCAACACGCGGCGGCAGAAGAACGCGAAGGCGCCGGAAGGCAAGTTCATGACGGAGCGCAAATCTTGAGCGAAGAGAACACACCGGAGCAGGCCGCGCCCGGCACGGTCGTCGTGATCGGCGGCGGCCAGGCCGCGGGCTGGGTGCTGAAGACGCTGCGCGCGGAAGGCTTTGCGGGCCGCCTCGTGATGATCGCGGATGAACCGCATCTGCCGTACGAGCGTCCGCCGCTGTCGAAGGCCGTGCTGGCCGGCGACGCCGACATCGAAACCGTGCGCGTCGTGCGTCCGGACGAATTCGACGCGCTGAACGTGGAAGCATGGCAGCCGGAGCGCGCCGCATCGATCGACCGCGCACGCCGCGTCGTGACAACCGAAAGCGGCCGCGAGATCGAGTACGACCGCCTCGTGATCGCGACCGGCGGCACGTCGCGCCGCTTGCCGGACGCACTCGTGAGGACCCCGAACCTGCATTACCTGCGTACGCTCGACGAAGCGGCCGCGCTCGGCGAGAAGCTGCGTGCGAGCCGGCGCGTGCTCGTGATCGGCGGCGGCTGGATCGGCCTCGAAGTCGCGGCGACCGCGCGCAAGCTCGGCGTCGAAGCCGTGGTCGTCGAAGGCGCGCCGCGGCTGTGCGGCCGCTCGGTGCCGCAGATCGTGTCGGATTTCCTGCTCGACCTGCATCGCGCGAACGGTGTCGACGTCCGCCTGGGCGCGGCGCTCGCGTCGCTCGACGCGCAGCCGGACGACGCGTCGAAGGTGCGTGCAACGCTCGCCGACGGCACGACGATCGACGCCGATTTCGCGGTGGCCGGCATCGGCCTCGCGCTGAACGCGTCGCTCGCGAGCGACGCGGGGCTGGCGATCGACGACGGCATCGTCGTCGACGAATTCGGCGCGACCAGCGACCCGGCGATCTTCGCGTGCGGCGACGTCGCGAACCATCACAACGGCTGGCTGAAGCGGCGCGTGCGGCTCGAGTCGTGGGCCAACGCGCAGAACCAGGCGATCGCGGCGGCGAAGGCCGTGCTCGGCGTGCGCGCCCCGTACGCGGAGATTCCGTGGTTCTGGTCCGATCAGTACGACGTGAACCTGCAGATCCTCGGTGATCTGCCGGCCGATGCGCAGCTCGTCGTGCGCGGCGAGCTTGCCGCGCGACGCGCGACGCTGTTTTTCGTAGGCGAAGGACATGTGAGAGGTGTCATCGCCGTCAACAACGCACGTGAGCTGAAGCTCGCGCGCAAGTGGATGAACCAGGGCCGGGCAGTGGATACGGAAGCGCTGGCAGACACGAGCAGGACACTGGCCTGACCGGGCGACGAGACACAGGAGACTCCCCGCATGAGCACTTTCGACAACGTCGTGGCCGGTCGCGCCACGATGGAAGCTGCCGCCTCCACGCCCGGCGCGATCATCGCGCGGCTCGAGCGGCTTCCCGCCAACGCGATGCAGATCCGCGCGCGCGTGCTGATCGGCACCGCGACGTTCTTCGACGGCTTCGACGTGATCACGATCGCGGCGACGCTGCCGCTGCTGATTCACAAATGGGGGCTGTCGCCGACGCAGATCGGCATGCTGATCGCGTCCGGCGCGATCGGCCAGCTGATCGGCGCCTTCCTGTTTCCCGCGCTGGCGGAGAAGCACGGCCGCGTGAAGGCGATCGCGTGGAGCTCGGCCGTGATCGGCATCACGAGCATCGCGTGCGGTTTCGCGCCGACCTTCGAGATCTTCGTGCTGCTGCGGATTTTGCAGGGCCTGGGTCTCGGCGGCGAGTTGCCGGTTGCGGCGACGTACATCAACGAGATCACGCGCGCCCATGGCCGCGGCCGCTTCGTGCTGCTGTACGAGATCGTGTTCCCGATCGGCCTGCTCGTGTCGATGGCGCTCGGTGCGTGGCTCGTGCCGCGCTTCGGCTGGGAAATCATGTACTTCGTCGGCGGGCTGCCGCTGATCCTGTCGTTGGTGCTCACGCGTCTCGTACCGGAATCGCCGCGCTGGCTCGCATCGCGTGGGCGGCTTCCGGAAGCCGGGCGGGCGGTCGGCGTGTTCGAAGCGTCGGTGCGCGGCGAGCTGCCGCCGGTCACGCAGGCAGCGGCGTTCGACGAGATGGTGCGCCAGCATCCGAAGCGCAAGATGAGCGACCTGTTCAGCGCCGCGTATCGCAAGCGCACGCTCGCGGTGGCGACGTTGTGGGCGACCTGCGGGTTCATCCAGTACGGGCTGTCGACGTGGCTGCCGACGATCTACAAGAACTTCTATCACGCGCCGTTGCAGCTCGCGCTGAACCTCGCGGTGATCGGCTCGGTGATGGGCGTGCTCGGGTCGCTGGCGTCGGCGCTGCTCGTCGACAAGCTCGGCCGCAAGCCGGTGATCGTGTGGTCGTTCGTGCTGTGCGCGCTGTCGCTGGCGTTCGCGGGTTTCTATCACGCGTCGTCGGTGTATGTCGTGTCGATCTTCTGCTCGCTGTCGCTCGGGTTGATGGCGTCGGGGTTCATTACCGCGTACGTCTATACGCCGGAGCAGTATCCGACGAGCATCCGCGCGTCGGGCTGCGGGCTCGGTAGCGCATGGCTGAAGATCGCATCGTTCGTCGCGCCGATGGTGGTGCCGCACGCGATCATCGGCGGCAACCTCGCGCCGGCGTTCTACCTGATCGGCATCGTGCCGCTGATCGCGGCGGTGACCGTGCACTTCGTCGGGATCGAGACGAAGGGCAAGGTGCTCGAAGCGCTTGAAGCGTAAGCGCGGCCGGTGGCAACGGCTGCAGTGACGAGGCCCGGGCGACGCCCGGGCCTTTTTGTTGGGCGGCGATCGGGGTTGCTGCTGTGCGGCGGGGCGCGCGAACGCGTGAGATGGCCGACTTGCGGCTTGCATGTTCTAATTCACGATCTCGTTTTCAGAACGATTGTCGCCATGCCTCTGTTCGAACCCGTCACGCTGGACACCTCCCGCCTCGTCCTGCGACCGCTACGCAAAGCCGATGCGCCCACCTTCTTCGAGATCTGGTCGGATGCCGAAGCGATGCGCTATTTCTCGTTCTCGCCGATGACGCACATCGAACAGGCGATCGAACGCGTCGCGCGCAACGTGCAGACGTCCGCGAGCGGGGAGAGCCTGACCTGCGTGCTCGAACTGCGGGAAACCGGCGAAGCGCTCGGCGAATGCGTGCTGTTTCATGCGAACGAGCCATGCCGGCGCGCCGAGATCGGCTTCAGCCTGCGGCGCAAGTACTGGCGCGGCGGTTACATGCGCGAGGCGGCATCGGCCATGATCGATCATGCGTTCGGCACGCTGCGGCTGAACCGGCTCGAAGCCGATATCGATCCGCGCAACGCCGCGTCCGCGGGGCTGCTCGAACGGCTGGGCTTCGTGCGGGAAGGGCTGCTGCGCGAACGCTGGATCGTCGGCGACGAAGTGTCGGACAGCGCGCTGTATGGGTTGCTGGCGAGCGACCGGCGCGGGTGACTTGCCGGATTCACGGCGCAAACGTACCCTTGGCCGACACCATCCACCATCGGCAGGTGCTCGACCATGCAAGCTCATCCTCTGCGTCTTTCCCCCGGCGACGATTTGCGCGGCGCGATCGAGCAAGCGTTGCGCGGCCACGCATCGCACGCGGCCTTCGTGATCCAGGGCATCGGCAGCCTGAGCGTCGCGCAGCTGCGCTTTGCCGGGGCCGACGTGCCGACCGAGTTGCGCGGTGACCTCGAAATCCTGACGCTGGCCGGCTCGGTGTCGCCGGACGGCGCGCATCTGCATATGTCGATCTCGGATGCGGCCGGCCGCGTGACGGGCGGCCATGTCGCGAGCGGCTGCGTGGTGCGCACGACCGCCGAGATTCTGCTGGCTGTGTTGCCCGCGCATCGCTTTGCGCGCGAACCCGACCCGCACACCGGCTTCAACGAACTGGTGATCCGCAGCGAGCCGGGCGGCGAGGGCGCGTGAGCGTCGCGACGCAGCGGTAGAAACGCCGGTCATCGCGGCTTTCCCGCTATCTCCGGAGAGGCTTGTTTCGAAACCGCATAAAAAAATGGCGCCGCCGGCATTCAGCCTGCGACGCCATTACGTAGTGTGCTGCGCCGTCAACCACCCGCCGCAGCGCGCTCCGCGTGCTTACATCTGCACGGTGTCGGCCACTTCCTTGAAGTCTTCGATCTGGTCGAAGTTCATGTACTTGTAGATCTGGTCGCCGTTCGCGTTGAGTACGCCCATGTCGGCCATGTACTCTTCCTTGGTCGGGATCTTGCCCAGACGCGAGCAGATCGCCGCCAGTTCCGCCGAGCCGAGATACACGTTCGTGTTCTTGCCGAGACGGTTCGGGAAGTTGCGGGTCGACGTCGACATGACCGTCGCGCCTTCGCGCACCTGAGCCTGGTTACCCATGCACAGCGAGCAGCCCGGCATTTCGGTACGCGCGCCGGCCGTGCCGAACACGCCGTAGTGGCCTTCTTCGGTCAGCTGCTTCTGGTCCATTTTGGTCGGCGGCGCGACCCACAGCTTGACCGGGATGTCGCGCTTGCCTTCGAGCAGCTTCGACGCGGCACGGAAGTGACCGATGTTGGTCATGCACGAGCCGATGAACACTTCGTCGATCTTCGCACCTGCGACGTCGGACAGCGTCTTCACGTCGTCCGGGTCGTTCGGGCATGCGACGATCGGCTCGTGGATGTCGGCGAGGTCGATCTCGATGACGGCCGCGTACTCGGCGTCGGCGTCCGGCGACAGCAGTTGCGGGTCGGCCAGCCACTGCTCCATCGCCTGGATACGGCGCTGCAGGCTGCGCGGATCCTGGTAGCCCTGCGCGATCATCCACTTCAGCAGCGTGATGTTGCTGTTCAGGTACTCGATGATCGGTTCCTTGTTCAGGTGCACCGAGCACCCGGCAGCCGAACGCTCGGCCGACGCATCCGACAGCTCGAACGCTTGCTCGACCTTCAGGTCGGGCAGGCCTTCGATTTCGAGGATGCGGCCCGAGAAGATGTTCTTCTTGCCTTGCTTGGCGACCGTCAGCATGCCTTGCTTGATCGCGTACAGCGGAATCGCGTTGACGAGGTCACGCAGCGTGACGCCCGGCTGCATCTTGCCCTTGAAGCGGACCAGCACCGATTCCGGCATGTCCAGCGGCATCGTGCCGGTGGCGGCCGCGAACGCGACCAGGCCCGAACCTGCCGGGAAGCTGATGCCGATCGGGAAGCGCGTGTGCGAATCGCCGCCGGTGCCGACGGTGTCGGGCAGCAGCATGCGGTTCAGCCACGAGTGGATCACGCCGTCGCCCGGGCGCAGCGCGATACCGCCGCGCGTGCTGATGAAGTTCGGCAGCGTCTGGTGCGTCTTCACGTCGACCGGCTTCGGATAAGCGGCGGTGTGGCAGAACGATTGCATCACGAGGTCGGCCGAGAAGCCGAGGCATGCGAGATCCTTCAGTTCGTCGCGGGTCATCGGGCCCGTGGTGTCCTGCGAGCCGACCGAGGTCATCTTCGGTTCGCAGTACGTGCCCGGGCGCACGCCCTGGCCTTCCGGCAAACCGCACGCGCGGCCGACCATCTTCTGCGCGAGCGAGAAGCCCTTGCCGCTGTCGGCCGGCTGGTGCGGCAGGCGGAACAGCGTCGACGGCGCGAGGCCGAGCGCTTCACGTGCCTTCGCGGTCAGGCCGCGGCCGATGATCAGCGGAATGCGGCCGCCGGCGCGCACTTCGTCGAACAGCACGTCGGACTTGACCTGGAATTCGGCGATGACCTTGCCGTCCTTCAGCGCCTTGCCTTCGTACGGGCGCAGTTCGACCACGTCGCCCATTTCCATCTGCGACACGTCAAGCTCGATCGGCAGCGCGCCGGCGTCTTCCATCGTGTTGTAGAAGATCGGGGCGATCTTGCCGCCGAGGCACACGCCGCCGAAGCGCTTGTTCGGGACGAACGGGATGTCTTCGCCGGTGAACCACAGCACCGAGTTGGTGGCCGACTTGCGCGAGGAGCCGGTGCCGACCACGTCGCCCACGTAGGCGACCAGGTGACCCTTTTCCTTCAGCGATTCGATGAACTTGACCGGGCCGCGCTTGCCGTCTTCTTCCGGCGTGATGCCCGGGCGTGCGTTCTTCAGCATCGCCAGTGCGTGCATCGGGATGTCCGGGCGGGTGGTGGCGTCCGGGGCCGGCGACAGATCGTCGGTGTTGGTTTCGCCCGTCACCTTGAACACCGTGATGGTCAGGCTTTGCGGCACTTCCGGACGGCTCGTGAACCATTCGGCGTCGGCCCAGCTCTGCAGCACGGCCTTCGCGTGCGCGTTGCCCTTGTCGGCGAGTTCCTTGACGTCATGGAACTGGTCGAACATCAGCAGGGTTTTCTTCAGTGCATCAGCGGCCACGGCGGCGACGGCTTCATCGGACAGCAGCTCGATCAGCGGCTGGATGTTGTAGCCGCCCAGCATCGTGCCGAGCAGTTCGGTCGCGCGTTCGCGCGAGATCAGCGGGCAGGCGGTCTCGCCCTTGGCCACGGCGGCCAGGAAGCCGGCCTTCACGCGGGCGGCTTCGTCGACGCCGGCAGGCACGCGATGGGTGATCAGGTCGAGCAGCGTCTGCTCTTCGCCGGCGGGCGGGTTCGTCAGCAGTTCCACCAGTTCGGCGGTCTGCTGAGCCGTCAGCGGCAGGGGAGGAATACCGAGCGCGGCGCGGGCGGCCACGTGAGCACGAAAGTTTTCAAGCATGGGGAGACCTGCTGATATTGCGTTTGAGGGGAAGGCCTTGCCGGCACTCCGGGGCTGTTCCAGACACTGCTTTGAGCGGGATTCTAATCTCAATGCTCTTTAACGTCAAATGTCTTATGTCTTATATAAGAGTTGATGACCGGGTACGGGAAAGCCCGGTGGCACGGGGGCGTCGGTGGGTCGGGGTGTGTTTTGGAGGTTCACCCGGGTGCGGATGCCGGCAGGGTGTTTTGGGTGGTCCCGACAGTGGAGGGGAGGCGCTGCGGGGTGCCTGACTGCGATCCGGGCGCGTTCGTTTGCGTCGGGTGCCTCCGTTGTCGGTTTTGGCTGACGTCATGCGAACCGACACGAACCGTTCGAGGCCACGGCCGGGGAGGGGCGCCACCGGTAACGACGCGTCGGGAGTCCGGCTACCGGCTACCGGCGGCGCAGATATCTGCACAAGCAAGCAAGAAACGTTACACACGGGCCGTTTTCGCGCGCCTACGCTCTATTTCACGCGGCTTTCAAGCAGGTTTCAAAAGATGGGGCCCACATCGGCACGTGCCGGTTGCACCGTCCTGAACGGCCGCGAGCCCTCAAAGCCCGTCGATCAAGTACATGCGATCCAGAGAATCGATTTTCGTGGTGGTGTCGCTCATTGCGTCGTCGGTTGCTCACGCGGCGGTGGCCGATGGTGAAGCGCGCGACTCCGCCAGCCGTCCCGTCGCACTGGTCTATCGCGGCCCGGCCGCATGCGATGGCTGCCCCGAGACGATCGCGCAGCGCCTGCGTGAATCCAGCCACAGGTTCAGGGTGATCTACGTCGGGCCGGCGGAAAAACTCAAGATCACGCCCGCCGTCCTGGCCGGCGCCGCGCTCTATGTTCAGCCGGGCGGCGGACAGGACATCCCCGGCGCGGCGGCCAGCATCGGCAAGCGTTCGATCAACGCCGTGCGGCATTACGTGTCGAACGGCGGCCGCTATCTGGGCATCTGCATGGGAGCCTACCTGGCGGGCGACCCGGGTTTCGGGCTGGTTGCCGGCGAGTTGGACTCCGAGGTCGGCCGGCCGGGCTCGAAGCTTCACGGTATCGAGGACACCGTGACACCGGTGGTCTGGCGCGGGAGAAAGCGCTGGATCTACTTCCAGGACGGCGCGATGCTCCCGGCCGCCCGGGGCGCGGTCGTGCTGGCGACCTATCCGAACCGCGATATCGCGGCGGCGACCTATCGCTACGGCAAGGGGCGCGTCGGGCTCGTCGGCCCGCATCCCGAAGCCGACGAAAGCTGGTATCGCGAGAACGGTCTCAAGAATCCGGACGGCGTTCGGCCGGACATGGCCGACGACCTGATCAACGCGACGATGAAGCCATGACGGTGTGCGCTATTTCCGCTTGGCGCGATAAGCATCGAGGTTCTTGCGCGCCTGCGCGCGGATCGCGCGTTGCACGAAAGGCGTCCAGCCGAGCAGGGCGCCTTTCAGCCCGAGCGCCTGACGTGCCCAGCGCCACAGGTCGAAGCTGTCGCGATGCTCGACGATGCGTCCGTCGCGAAACCGGAACCGCGCGTCGATCCGGTTGACCACCATCCGGCCGGTCGCCGTGAAGCGGTATTGGGCGATCCACTCGGCGCGCCCGGCCTGCTGATCCGCGGCGACGTCGCCGAACGTCAATGAAAAATCCTGCGCACGCGCCACCAGCATGCGCCACATGTCGCGTGCGAGGTCGCCGCGCAGTTCGCCGAATGCGGGATCGCTGAAGACGACGTCATCGGCATAGCAGGCGAGCATCGCGTCGATGTCGCGCTGCTGAAACGCCGTGTAGAAGCGCTGGATCAATTCGGTGTGCGGATGGCTCATCTTTGGGTGTGTTGTCGTTGGCGATGAAGCGGGGTCTCGACGCGGCGGCCGGATGCCGGGCACGCCACTCTAGCGGAAATCAAACCGGCTGTCGCCCATGGCAGCGGGTGCGCGCGTCGGTCCTCGCGGCTGTTCCGCCGGCCGGGCAATTGACGGACAATCCGGCGCTGAAGTCCGATCGTGCCTCGACCCGAGCGCGCGCATCGACTGCCAGGAACCCACTCATGACATTCCGCCTTGAAATCCCGCTGCGGCGCGCGTTCTTGCTCGTGCTGCTTGCTTACGCGCCCCAGGCTTTCGCGGCAGGGCTCGACTGCGTACAGGCATCCAGCCCGACGGAAAAAGCCATCTGCGCATCGAACGACCTGCGTCTGGACGATAGCCGGCTGTCGGCCTTCTACCGGAGACTGTCCGATGCATTGCCGCAGGGGCAGCGTGCCGCGTTGCGCACCGCGCAGCTCGGCTGGCTGAAGGCCCGCGATCAATGCGGCGCCGATCACGGTTGCCTCGAACAGCGCTACCTGACGCGGATTGGCGACCTGCAGTCGCAGCTCGCCACGGCGCTCGCCTATCGCCCCGACGCCGAAGACAAGGCGGCGCTCGACGACTTGCGCGCGCTCGTCGACCAGGCGCGCCGCACGGATTCCAGCTCGCCGGTCGAGAAAGTGATCGACCGGTTGCGGATCACGAACGGCGTGACGCGCTTTTCGAGCGACGCCAGCGACGGGCAGGGCCCGGTGTTGCCGACGGCGCGGCCGGGTGGCGTGACGGCCGACGAGTGGCGGGCGTTGAAGGCATCGCCGGGCGGTGCGGACGACACCGCGACGGGGGCGTCGTACACGCTGATCGATCTCGACGGCGACGGGCAGCGCGATCTGGTCGTCGAATCGGCGGCGAACGGAACCGGCTTGTGGTCGTCGGTCGATGTGTTGCGCCGCAAGGGCGGCAAGTTCGAGGTCTCCGGCGATTCGAACGAGGCACTCGACCGCAGCTTGTACACGACGAATGGCCGCGGCGCGAATCAGGCCGGTGAATGGATTCGCTTGCGCGGGCGCATCTATGCGTTGTATCGCGACAGTCACTACGGCATGGACGAGTTTTACCTGCTGCGGCCGTTTACCGTCGTCGGCGAGGTGCCGAAACTGACGGTGCATTACCGTTACCGCCTGTCGGTACCGATCGAGCAACACAATGAAGGCCAGAGTGGTCCGACGGTACTCGACGGCAAGCTGCATGCGGCGCTCGAAAAAGCGCTGCACGACGTGAACGACAACACCGCGCGCGATGCGGGCTCCGACGCGCCGCTGTGTCCGATCCCGCCTTCGGTGCAGGGCGACGATCGCAGCGAATACGCGAATTACGGGCCCGGCCACTATGCGTACGAGATCGTCGGTGACATGGGGGTTCATGTCGGCGACAAATGCTATATCGGCCGGTTGATCGACTGGTTCGGCGATTACCGGAAGGATGGCCTGGTCGCTCAGTTGTCGATGCGTCTTCCCGGCGACGCGTCGGGCCGCGAGCAGACATTCAGCGTGAGCGGCATCCGGACCGTGACATCCGTTGCGACTTCGATCGAGAAAATGACCGTCAACAGCGGGAATTGAGGCAGGCGTGCGCGGCTCCGGTTCAGCCGTCGTGACCGGAGCGCGACCGGAGCGTCAACGGGCGCCTTTTAGCGGTTCGCCAGCGCGACATCCTGGTTGCCGCGCCCCGTCACCAGGCAGCCCGACATGAACGCCTCGCTCTGGCTGCTGGCAGCGGCCTCGCCGAAACCGCGGCCGAGCGCATCGACCTTCACTTGCGCGGCGCCTTGTTCGCACGCGAGCGGGCTGGTGTCGCGGCCCTGCGCGTGCAGGATCGCGCGATCGCCAATGAGATACGCCAGCAGCGCGAAAACAGCGATATGTACGGCTCGTCTCATGGTTCGTCTCCTCGTGGCTCAAGCGTAACGCGGACCCGTTCGACGAAGCACTTGGGGGTTCCCCCGGTAAACGTCTGCTGAAATGAGGATGCGACGGGTGATCCTGTCCCGTTTTCCGAGACTGGCCTGCGGGGGAAGGCCGCGACGTCAGTGCGCCTGGCGGGTGAAACGGGACGGGCGACGACGCATGCGCGCGACGGTCTTCTGCGCGACAGGCGCGCGATTCACGGGAGTTTGACGAATGTCAGGTTACGGACGGAAGGGTGCGGTCGCGCAGCCGTTCAAAGCGATAGCATGAATGCATGATTTGACGGAACGCGATCGCGGAGGAATGCGTCGGTTCCGGCAAGCAGGTGCGTGTCGAACATCGCTATCGAATTAGTGAGGAATCCAAATGCTTAACGTCTCTTCCGTCCTGATCAGCCTCGCCCCGATGTGGGCCATCCTGCTCGTGGCGTCTTCGGCCGCCGCCTATTTCGTGTTCGTGCGCAAGGTCATCGACTAAGCGCTGCGGGAACGCCGATGCAACACGGGTGAGCGGCAACGCGCACACGTGTCGCACCGCGCGTCGCAAACCCGCGGCCCGTCGACGAACGGGCCGCTGCCGCGGCGTCGCGCGCCGTCGCCGTCATTGCACGGCCGTGACCGGCACATTCGAAATCCGCACCAGCCGGCTCATCACGCTGCGACGGAACACCGACAGCAGCGCATGCAACGGGTCGTGCCGCGGCGCGACGACCACGATTTCGTCGCACCCCGTCTCTGCCGCCACGGACGCGATCGTATCGGCCACCGGGCCCACCTTCATCACGACGCTGTACTTGACGCCGGCTTCCTGCAGGATCCGCTCGGCCATGGCCAGATCGTCGGACGCGAACTTCTCCTCGATCGAGCGCAGCCGCGACAGCGGATGGTAGGCCTCGAGCCGCGTCGATTCGAGCGGCGCCTGAACGTTGATCAGCACGATTTCCGACGCGCACCGTTCGCGGTACAGGAAGGTCGCGTGGCGAACCGCCTGAAGCGAGCGGGGAGAGTGGCCGACCGGAACCAGCAGCTTGAGCATGAATGTTGTCCAGGAAACGTGATGATTCCAGCGTAGCGCGCCGCCGGGCCGGACGATCTAAAGAGAACGGGCGACCGCGTAAAAATGTCGTTAACGCGCGCCGCCTCGTGCCGCGCCTAATAGAAATATAAGAAATTTAAGTTTATGCGCATAAACGATTTCATCGGCCGGGGCGGCGCGCGCGAAGCGTGGCCCGCCACCCCGATTCAGTCGGAACCGCAATGAATCGCGGCGGAAAATATCGGAGGTCGCCGATCGGGCGTCGCGTAGAGTAGTGCATCGGCCGCGGCGCGGCCGCTCCCGGCCGGTTCGGGCGCGACCGCCGCCATGCGGCCCGCCATTCCATTCCGATTCCAGGAGACTTCGCATGCCGCACGGCGCCCCGCAGCTTCTCGCTCCCGCTTCCATCCCCGTCGATCCGATCGTGCGCCTGTCGGCGGGCGAGCTCGCGTCGGCGATCCGCGGCAAGGCCGTGTCGTGCGTCGAGACGATGCGTGCGTATCTCGATCACGTCGAGCGCGTGAACGGCGCGGTCAATGCGATCGTCGCGCTGCGCGATCGCGACGCACTGCTCGCCGAAGCCGCGGAAAAGGATGCCGCACTGGCGCGCGGCGAGTACCACGGCTGGATGCACGGGATGCCGCAGGCGCCGAAGGACCTGGCGATGACGAAGGGGCTGCGGACGACCTACGGCTCGCCGATCTTCCGCGAGAACGTGCCGCAGGCCGATTCCGTGGGCGTGGCGCGGATGCGCGCGGCCGGCGCGATCTTCATCGGCAAGACCAACACGCCCGAATTCGGGCTCGGCTCGCACACGTTCAACGAGGTCTACGGCGCGACGCGCAACCCGTACGACCTGACCAAGAGCGCGGGCGGCAGCAGCGGCGGCACGGCGGCGGCGCTCGCGTCGCGGATGCTGCCGGTGGCGGACGGCAGCGATTTCGGCGGCTCGCTGCGCAATCCGGCCGCGTTCTGCAATATCTACGGCTTCCGTCCGTCGCAGGGCCGCGTGCCGCGTTGGCCGGGCGTCGACGTGTTCGTGCAGCAGCTCGGCATCGAAGGGCCGATGGGCCGTACGGTCGGCGACGTCGCGCAACTGCTCGCGATCCAGGCCGGCTACGACCGCAACGATCCGCTGTCGCTCGCGGACGATCCGGCCGTGTTCGCGCAGCCGCTCGACGCCGACCTGCGCGGCAAGCGCATCGCGTGGGTCGGCGACTGGAACGGTTATCTCGCGACCGAGGCCGGCGTGCTCGCGCTGTGCGAGCAGGGGCTGGCGACGCTGCGCGAGATCGGCTGCGACGTCGATGCCGCGTTGCCGGCGTTCGCGCCCGACCGGATCTGGCGCCTGTGGCTCGCGCACCGGCACCTGCTGTCCGGCGGCGGGCTGCTTGCGCACTATCGCGACCCGGCGCGGCGCGCGCTGCTGAAGCCCGAGGCGATCTACGAGGTCGAGGGGTTGCTCGCGATGCAGGGCGCGGCCGTGTTCGACGCGAGCGTCGAGCGCACCGCGTGGCATCAGGCCGTGCTGAGCTTCTTCGACCGCTACGACTTCATCGCGGCGCCGACCGCGCAGGTGTTCCCGTTCGACGTCGACCAGCGCTGGCCGAAGGAGATCGCGGGCCGTGCGACGGATACCTACCACCGCTGGATGGAAACGGTCGTGCCGTGGACGCTGGCCGGCTGCCCGGTGATCAGCGTGCCGGTCGGCTTCAACGATGCCGGGCTGCCGATGGGAATGCAACTGATCGGGCGTCCGCGCGCCGATCTCGCCGTGTTGCAGCTTGCGCGCGGCTACGAGCAGGCGGCTGACTGGGTCGGCGGGCGGTTGCCGGCGTGGATGGCGGCGTAGCGCGACACTGGCCGAAAGCCGAAAGCGGGTGGCCGACCACCGGCCACCGGCCGCCTCACTTTGCCAACCTCTGCCGCCACCGCCATTCATGCGGCTCGCGAACGAATTCCAGCCCCCGCGCGAAATCGCACGCAATCGTGGATGAATTCCCTCGACCACGTACGTGACGCGCGCAATTGCAAGCGGCCGTGCGGCGTGATTTCGTTTCGATGTGTTTCAGTCGTTGCGGCCGCGCGCGGCGCGCTTCGACAATATCGGGCTCAACCATTCGGGCACGAGGACAACACATGAAGCAGATTCGCGCGACGGGCCGGCACCTGGCCTCGGCATGCATCGCGTTCGGCATTCTCGCAAGCGCCACCGCGCACGCGCAGCTCGACCTGCAGTCGATCGGCGCATCGCTGCTCGGCGGCGGGCAGCAGCAGGCGGCGCCCGCGCAGGGCGGCGTCGCGCAATTGCTGCAGGCCTATGTTGGCGCGAACCAGCAGGTGCTGACCGGCCAGTCGTCGCTCGCGTCGGCGATGGGGCTGACCGGTGCTGCCGGGCAGGCGCAGCAAGCCGCGAGCCAGCTCGCCGGCGGCAATGCGCTGACGCCGGCCGCGCTGTCGCAGATGGGCGGCGCGCAGCAATCGGTATCGCAGGCGCTCGGCCAGGCCTTCGCGAGCGGCGGTGCGACGCACGGCCCGATCGACAAGCAGGCATTCAGCAACGGCCTCGCGTCGCTCGGGCAGGGGCTCACGCAGTACTCGCAACTGCAGTCGGGGCTCGGCAATCTCGGTTCGACGAGCGCGGCGTCGCTGTTGCAGTCGGGCCTGAATCCGCAGAACATGCAGGCTGCGTCGTATATCGCGCAAAGCGCGCCGGGCCAGTTGCAGTCGCTCGCGACGACGCTCAGCCAGGCCGTGCAGTTCGCGACGAGCCAGGGCATTTCGGTGCCGTCGGTCGCATCGTCCGCGCTGAAGCTGCTGCCGTAACGTTGCGCGGGGCCGTGCGCGATGCGGTGCCGGCATCGCGCGCGACACGAAGATGACCCCGCCCAACATGGGGATTGCGCACGATGCTATCGTGGCGTGTCCCTTTTTTCGGTGCAGGTTCATGACAGACTCGTTTGACCTCTCGCGCTATTTCTCCCGCATCGGCTACGACGGCCCGGTCGAGCCGACGCTCGACGTGCTGCGCCGGCTGCATCTGCTGCACCCGCAGGCGATTCCGTTCGAAAACCTCAATCCGCTGACCGGCGCGCGCGTCGCGCTCGACCTGCCGTCGATCGTCGACAAGGTGCTCGCGCATCGCCGCGGCGGCTACTGCTTCGAACTCAACAAGCTGTTCTACACCGCGCTCACGGCGATCGGCTTTCGCGTGACGCCGATGATCGCGCGCGTGCGCTGGATGCTGCCACCGGAAGTCGCCACCGCGCATACGCACATGCTGCTGCGCATCGATCTCGACGGCGCGGCCTGGTTCGCCGACATCGGCTTCGGCAGCGCGACGCTCACCGCGCCGCTGCGTTTCGTGCCGGACGAGCGGCAGCTGACGCCGCACGGCGCGTTCCGCGTCGTCGCCGCGCCGGTCGACGGTGAATTCGACATGCAGATCGAGACGCCCGACGGCTGGCAGACCACCTATCGCTTCCAGCCGAAGCGGGTCGAGTGGATCGATTACGACGCCGCGAACTGGTTCACGTCGACGTATCCCGAATCGATCTTCCTGCATAACCTGATCGCCTGCCGCGTGCTGCCCGACGGCCGTGCCGCGCTGCGCAACACCACGCTGACGATCCGCGACGCGGCGGGCGTCGGGCGCACCGTCACGTTCGACGATGCGGCCGCTTGGGGCGCGTGCCTGCGCGACACGATCGGCATCGACACGACGGGATTCGATCTCGACGCGCTGTTTGTGCGACTGGCGGCGCGCGCCGCCGCGTAACCCGGATTCACGACCGATCGCCAACGGCGGCCCGCACCCACGGGTCGCGCCTGCGATTGACTTTTGCTAGATTGCTAGCATACTAGCAAGCATGACCGATGAAGAAGTGAAGCAGTTCAACGTGTACCTGCCGCTCGGCCTGATCCGGCAGGTCAAGCATCGCGCCATCGAAACGGAGCAGTCGCTGTCCGCGCTGGTGGCCGACGCATTGCGCGCGTACCTGGCCGCGCCGCCGCCGGGTGCGGAGCCGTCCACCAAGGAGGAGTGACATGTCATCCGAGCGAATCGAAGCCGTGTACCTGACGACGCACAACTGGGGCAAGTCGGCGAAGTTCTTCCAGGCGCTGGGCTTCAAGCTGGAGTTCGAAACCGATCACCAATCTGGGCAGCTGCGCAGCGGCGACGGCCCCTTTCTGTTCATCGCCGAAGTGCCGCCGGGCGAGACGCCGGCCATGCAGGTCGTGCTCAAGGTGGCGGATGAGCAGGCGGTGCAGCCGCAGCCGATCGTCGACGTCGTCACGCCGTTCGAAGATACCCACTGGGGCACGCGCGACATGACCGTGCGCGATCCGGACGGCCGCGTATGGCGCCTGCAGGCGCCGGGCAAGCAGGGCGCGTGAGGCGATCATGACCGAACCCCGAGAAAGCGCCCCCGACAGCACGGCCGCGCGCGTTGCGCTGTGGCGCGCCCTGCACGTCGAACTCGACGCGCCGCCGCACGTGCTCGCCGATGAAGTCGGGCTGCAATTGCTCGCACCGGAACCCGGCTGGCAGCAGCGCGGCGACATGGATCCGCAGTTCACGCGGCCGTTCCGTGCGTCGATCGTCGCGCGGGCGCGCTTCATCGAGGATCTCGTCGTCGAACAGGCCGCGCGCGGCGTGAGCCAGTACGTGATCCTCGGCGCGGGCCTCGACAGCTTCGTGCAGCGCCGGCCGGAGATGGCGTCGCGCGTGACCGTCTTCGAAGTCGATCCGCCCGCGACGCAGGCCTGGAAGCAGCGCCGCCTGGTCGAACTCGGTTTCGGCGTGCCCGACTGGCTGCGTTTCGTACCGGTCGATTTCGAGGCGAAGCAGTCGTGGCGTGCTGCGCTGGTCGGCGCGGGCTTCGATGCCGGCAAGCCGGCGGTCGTGGTGTCCACCGGCGTCAGCATGTACCTGACGCACGAAGCGAATGCGGCCGCGTTGCGCGAAGTCGCGTCGCTCGCGCCGGGCTCGACGCTCGCGATGACGTTCCTGTTGCCGCTGGAGCAGGCGGATCCGGATGTGCGCCCCGGGCTGGAAATGGCCGCGAAGGGCGCGCGCGCCAGCGGCACGCCGTTCATCAGCTTCTTCATGCCGGCGCAGATCCAGGCGCTCGCGCGTGAGGCCGGTTTCGCAGAGGCCGCGCACGTATCGGCCGCCGAACTGACGCGCCGTTACTTCGCCGATCGCACCGACGGCCTGCGGCCGCCGAACAACGCGGAAGAGCTGCTGGTCGCGACGGTCTGAGCTGTTGCGATCATAGCAACCACAGCAACCACAGCGACCATCACGCCCGTTCGAGCACGGCCATTTCCCGCACGACCACGAGCAGCACCGCGAGGCTCGCACCGCCCGATGCGCGCAGATCCGCGAGCAGGTGCTCGTAACGCGCGAGCGCGGCTTCGCGGCGCGCGCGCCATGCGCTGACGATCGTCTCCGGCGTGGTCGAATCCGGCGATTCCGCGAGTGCGCTCGTCGCCAGCGTGCGCTTGAGGCGCGCGACTTCCGCGAGCGCGGCCGCGCGCGCCAGCATGTCCCAGTGCGTCGGCGTCGGCAGTGTTGCCGCGCGCTCGCCGATCCAGCTGTAATTGAGCAGCGTGCCGAGCGAGAAATAGACTCCCGCGACGAGTTCGAGGCTGCGGTTGCTGGTCGCGGCCACTTCGGCGATGTCGAGCAGCGCGGCCGAGATGTCGCCGCTCGCGACGCGCACCGCAAGTGCGCTGTCGACACCGGCTTCGACCAGCACGCGCTGCCGCTCGGACAATGCCTCGAGATCGTCGGCCGGCAGCAGCGACGGCAGTTGCGGCGCGAGCCGCTCCGCCGCGTCGCGGCAGCGCGCGATCAGCTCGGTGACGCCACCATCGGCCACCGCGCCGGATTGCAGGTGCCGCAGGAACCACAGCGCCGCGCGCTCCAGCAACCTTGCGACGTCGACGAACATGCGCGCCTGCACGTCGTCGGCGACGCGGTTGTCGAGCGCGTCGATATCGCGCCACACCGCATCGAGGTCGAACACGTCGCGCGCCATGATGCACGCCCGCACGATGTCGCCGGGCTTCGCGTCGGTCTCCTCCATCAGCCGGTGCACGAACGCGCAGCCGACGCGGTTCACGAGCGCGTTGGTCAGGTGCGTCGCGAGGATCTCGCGGCGCAGCGGATGGCGGCGCATCGGCTCGCTGAAGCGCTGCTGCAGCGGCTTCGGGAAGTAGTCGACGAGCATCGCGGCCACCAGCGGATCCTCGGGCACGTCGGATTCGAGCAGCGCGTCGTACAGCCACATCTTGCTGTACGCGAGCAGCACAGCGCGTTCCGGTGACGTGAGGCCGAGCTTCGCGGCCTGCCGTTCGGCGACTTCGTCATCGGTCGGCAGGAATTCGATCACGCGGTTCAGGCGGCCCGCGCGTTCGAGCCAGCGCATCAGGCGCGCTTCGGCGTCGAGCAGCTCGACCGCGTAGCGGCCGGCGATCGACAGCGCCTGCGTCTGGTAGTAGTTGTCGCGTAGCACGAGCAGCCCGACTTCGTCGGTCATCTCCGCGAGCAGCGCGTTGCGCTGCTTCTCGGTCATCTCGCCGTCGGACACGACGAGCCCGAGCAGGATCTTGATGTTGACTTCGTGATCCGAACAATCGACGCCGGCCGAGTTGTCGATCGCATCGGTGTTGATGCGGCCGCCGCGCTGCGCGAACTCGATCCGGCCGAACTGCGTGCAGCCGAGGTTGCCGCCTTCGCCGACCACCTTGCAGCGCAGGTCCGCGCCGTTCACGCGCACCGCGTCGTTCGCGCGGTCGCCGACCTGCAGGTGGGTTTCGCGCGCGGCTTTCACGTAGGTGCCGATCCCGCCGTTGTACAGCAGGTCGACCGGCGCCTGCAGGATCGCGCGGATCAGCTCGGCCGGCGGCAGCGCATGCGCGTCGATGCCGAGCGCGGCCTGCACGGCCGGCGACAGCGGGATCGTCTTCGCGGTGCGCGGGTAGACGCCGCCGCCCGACGAGATCGATGCCGGATCGTAGTCGGCCCAGCTCGAGCGTTCGAGTGCGAACATGCGCGCGCGCTCGGCGAAGCTCGTCGCGGGATCGGGGTTCGGATCGAGGAACACGTGCCGGTGATCGAACGCGGCGACCAGCCGGATATGCGGCGACAGCAGCATCCCGTTGCCGAACACGTCGCCCGACATGTCGCCGACGCCGACCACCGTGAAGTCGGTCGTCTGCGTATCGATGCCCATCTCGCGGAAGTGCCGCTTCACCGACTCCCACGCGCCGCGCGCGGTGATCGCCATCTTCTTGTGGTCGTAGCCGACCGAGCCGCCGGACGCGAATGCGTCGTCGAGCCAGAAGCCGTACTCGTGCGAGATCGCGTTCGCGTAGTCGGAGAAGGTGGCCGTGCCCTTGTCGGCGGCGACGACCAGGTACGGGTCATCCGGATCGTGACGCACGACGTCGGGCGGCGGCACGATCGCGTTGCCGACGAGGTTGTCGGTCAGGTCGAGCAGGCCGCGCAGGAAGGTCTGGTAGCACGCGATGCCTTCGCGCATCCACGCTTCGCGATCGCTCGGCGGCGGCGGATTCTTCACGACGAAGCCGCCTTTCGAGCCGACCGGCACGATCACGACGTTCTTCACCATCTGCGCCTTCATCAGCCCGAGCACTTCGGTGCGGAAATCCTCGCGGCGATCCGACCAGCGCAGGCCGCCGCGCGCGACGCGCCCGCCGCGCAGGTGCACGCCCTCGACACGCGGCGAATACACCCAGATCTCGAACATCGGCTTCGGTTCGGGCAGGCCCGGCACCTTCGCCGGATTGAACTTGAACGACAGGTACGGCTTCGGTTCGCCGTTCGCATCGGCGAGGAAGTAGTTCGTGCGCTCGGTCGCGTTGATCACGCCGAGGAACTGGCGCAGGATGCGGTCCTCGTCGAGGTTCGGCACCTGGTCGAGCGCGCCTTCGATCGCCTTCAGTAGCCGCTCGGCCTGTACGTCGCGCGTGTCGCCGGTGGCCGGATCGAACCGCAGCAGGAACAGCTCGACGAGCTGCCGCGCGATCGCCGGGTTGCCGGTCAGCGCGCGCTCGATATACGCGTCGCTGAAGGTCGAGCCGACTTGACGCAGGTACTTCGCATACGCGCGCAGGATCGTCACTTCGCGTGCGCTCAGGTGGGCGCGCAGCACGAGGCGGTTGAAGTCGTCGTTCTCGATCCGGCCGCTCCAGATCTGGTCGAACGCATCCTCGAACAGGCCCTTCACGCGCTCGATGTCGAACTCGGTATCGTCGGCGAGCTCGAGGCCGAAGTCGTGTACCCATGCATGCGCGGCGTCCTGCGTCTGGATCCGGTACGGCCGTTCCTCGTCGACGCGCACGCCGAGATGCTCGAGCATCGGCAGGCTGCGCGACAGCGCGATCGGGTCGCCCGCGCGATAGACCTTGAAGCGGAACGCACGCGCGTCGGCCTCGATCGGCCGGTACAGGTTCATCGCGAGCTGCCCCGAATCCTTCACGCGCTCGATCAGCTCGATGTCGCGCACGGCCGTGCGCGCCGGATAGTCGTCGCGATAGCCGGCCGGGAACGAATCGGCATAGCGCTGCAGCAGGCGGTTGCCTTGCTCTTCGCCGAAGGCGTCGAGCAGCGCGTCGGCGAGATCGTCCTGCCAGCGGCGCGTGACCTGCACGAGCCGCGTTTCGAGCTCGCGCGTGTCGACGTCGGGCATCGTGCCCGGTTCCGCGTGGACGACGAAATGAATGCGCGCGATCGCCGATTCCGACAGCAGCGGCGTGAACTCGACGTTCACGCCGTTGTACGCATCGACGAGCAGCTTCGCGATGCGCCGGCGCAGGTCGGTGTTGTACTTGTCGCGCGGCACGAACACGAGGCACGACACGAAGCGGTCGAAGCGGTCGCGCCGCACGAACAGGCGCGTGCGCTGATGTTCCTGCAGCCGCAGGATGCCGAGCGCGATGTCGTAGAGCTGGTCTTCGTCGGCCTGGAACAGCTCGTCGCGCGGATAGGTTTCGAGCACCGTCACGAGCGACTTGCCGAGGTGCCCCTTCGGCAGGAAGCCCGCGCGCCGCACGATGTTCGCGCACTTGCGGCGCACGATCGGGATCTCGGCGCTCGACACCATGTACGCGGTCGACGTGTAGAGCCCGATGAAGCGGCGCTCGCCCGCGACCTTGCCGTCGGGGCCGACGAGCTTCACGCCGACGTAGTCGAGATAGCCGGGCCGGTGCACGGTCGCGCGCGAATTCGCCTTGGTCAGGAAGATCGGCCAGGAGCCGGTGATGATGTCGGCGGCGGCCTGCGGCAGCGGCGTCACGTCGGGCGCGCCCGACGTGCGCAGCGATTCGCGCAGGATGCCGAAGCCGGTGCCTTCGATGCCGCGCAGCCCGAAGCCCGTGCCGTCCGATACCAGCGCGTAGTCGCGCTGGCCGAGGAACGTGAAGTGATCGGCGGCCATCCATTCGAGGAAGGCGCGTGCCTCGATGTCTTCCGCGGTCGATTCGCGCGCCTTCATTTCCTTGATCGTCGCGCGTGCGATCTCGACGATCTTCGGCCAGTCTTCCACCGACGCGCGCACGTCGCCGAGCACGTGCGCGATGTCGTTGCGCAACGTGTTGAGCAGCGCGGCATCGCCGCAGCGGTCGACTTCGAAATGGATGAACGACGCGAGCTGCGACTGGCCGTCGCCGGGCGTCGCGCCGCCCGCGTCGACGCGCTCGATGCCGCCATCGCGGCCGCGCCAGATGCGGAATACCGGGTGCAGCGCCGAATGCAGCGCGAGCCCGAGGCGGTTGACGGCCATCGACACCGAATCGACGAGGAACGGCATGTCGTCGTTGACGATCTCGATGACCGTGTGATCGGAATGCCAGCCGTGCTGTTCGAGGATCGGGTTGTACACGCGCAGCCGTTCGCTGCCGGGCACGAATTTCTGGGCGGTCTGCCAGTGCGCCATCGCGGCGCCGTAGAGATCGGCGATGCTGCGGCTTTGCAGATCGTCGGCATCGACGAAATCGTAGTAGTGACGCAGGAAGGGTTCGACGATCCGGAACGTGGCTTCGGGCAGGCGCCCGCGCGCGAACTCGACGACGTCCGAGAGCAGGTGTGCGACGACTTCCTCGTTCTTCGCTTCCATGGCGGTCTCCTCGTCGGGTGGCCATCGGCTGCTGCGTCTGTCCGGCATTATGCGCCGATTGCGTGACAAAGCGATGTGCGGGCGCACAACGAGGGGCGGCTGGAGAAGGCCGCGTGCAGCGCCCGTCGTGGGCGCTGCAGCGTGTCGATTAGTGTGGGGCATGCCGCGTCGAAGCGACGCCGCCTTTGATGCTCAGCGCTCGTCGCTCCACAGCTTCCCTGCCGTCGCCCAGTTCTCCTTCTTCACGTCGGTGAGAATGATGTCGACCGAGCCCGGTTCGCAGCCGAGTGTCTCGCACGTGACGCGCGTGATGGCTTCGACGAATGCGCGCTTCTGGTCGACGGTGCGGCCTTCGAAGAGCTGGATATTGAAAGTCGGCATGACGGAGTGCTCCGATTGGTTGGGATGAATGAGGCGTTGGGAGCCGGCGTCGTCAGTCGCGATACGTCGGATCGATCCGGTCGAGCCGGCGCAGCAGCGCCGGCCATTCCAGTTCGCCCTCGATCGCGCCGCCGTCGCGCAGCTGTTCGGCGGTTCGGTCGGCGATGGCCGGTGCGGGCAGCACGAGCGGCCCGCCGCCGGCCTGCGCGCGCACCTGGATATCGCACGCCTTGATCAGCGTGTCCATCAGCACATAGGCTTCGGCCACGGTGCGGCCGACCGTCAGCGTGCCGTGGTTGCGCAGCAGCATCGCGGATTTCGCGCCGAGGCTCGCGGTCAGCCGCGTGCCTTCGGCCGGCGAGAACGCGAGCGCCTCGTAGTCGTGGTACGCGAGGTCGCCATGAAACCGCAGCGCGTGCTGCGACGCGGGCAGCAGCCCGTCGCGCTGGATCGACACGGCGATGCCGGCCGTATTGTGCAGATGCATCACGCACACAGCATCGGCGCGTGCGGCATGCACGGCCGCGTGCAGCGCGAAGCCCGTCACGTTGACCGCATGCTCGCTGTCGCCGATCCGGTTACCGGCCAGGTCGATCTTCACGAGATTCGACGCGCGGACTTCGTCGAACGTGAGGCCGAACGGGTTGATCAGGAAGTGGCCGGGCTCGCCGGGCACGGTCGCGGAAAGGTGCGTGTAGATCAGGTCGTCCCAGCCGTTCAGCGCGACGAGCCGGTACGCGGCGGCGAGGTCGACGCGCATCCGGCGTTCGGCGTCCGAGATCGGGCCGCCGGGTTTCACGGCATCAGGACGGTGTGCGAATGACGACATCGGGTTCTCCGAAGGTGAAGCGGCGGGCGACGATCACCGTGACCCACGACGCGAGCGCGAACGGGGCCGTGAACGCCGGAATGCCGGCGCGCGTCGCGAGCCACTGGATCAGCGCGGCGAGTGCGGCGGCCGCGAGCGCCGCGCGTGGGCCGCGCGGCATCAGCGCGAGTGCGGCGAGCGCGCCGTTGAAGCCGAGCACGCCGTCGGCGAATGATGCGCCGCTGGCGCCGAGCGCGACCAGCAGCACGGTCGACACCAGCGCGCCGCCGAGCGCGAATGCGGCCGCGCGGCGCGATGCAATGGCGAGGCCGACGACGATCAGCGCGCCGGCCCATGCGCCTTGCGCGAAAGTGGTCTGCGCGATGCCCGAGAGCAGCGCGTCGGCCGCGGATGAAAACGTCAGCGCCGGGCCGGCCGTCACGCCGCCTGCCTGCTGCAATGCGACAAACGGAAACCACAGCGCGGTGACGGCGAGGCACGGGCTCGAATACGGGCACTGGCGCCAGCGTGCGAGCGGCACGCGCATCGCGTGCTGCACGAGCGCCGCGCCGATCGAGGCCAGCGGCACCAGCACGATGGCGGCAAGTTGATGGGGTGCGAACAGCACGGCGATCAGCGCGGCGAGCGCGCCGTTGAAGCCGTGCAGCCCCTGTTCGACGTCGCGGCGCTCGGCGCCCGTCAGCACCGCCGTCATGCTGGCGGCGGCCGAGCCGACCAGCGCCGCGCTCGCGAGCCGCAGGTCGGTCAGCGCCAGTGCGGCGAGCAGCAGCGCGCCGGTGAGCGCATTCGCCTGCAGCACGATCTGCCCGATGCCGCGCAGCAGGATACGCAGGTCGATCGATGGCGAAACGGGGCGGGCGGTAGGCATGATGGCGGCGGAACAGGACGAGCCGCGAGCATAGGACACAATCCCGTGCACCGGAATAGGGAATTCTGGATAGTCAGGATTTGTGGCCGATGCCCCGAAACGGTGAATCCGGAGGTCGGTTCGAGCCCGAACGCCGCGTCGTCGGCACTTTCGGCGGGGTGGCCGGTTCGGGACTCGAATCCTCGCGGTGGCCGGCACTTTCGTTGAGCGATTCGTGCGACGATGCCTCGCATCGGGAATACCGGGAGGCGGAAAGATGCGCGAAGTGCGTTGGGCGTCGCTCGAAGGCGACGGGGTCGAACATCTGACGTTCGACCGGAGCGGCGGCGGGATCGTCGTCGAAAGCGCGGTGGTCGGCCAGCGGTATGGCCGTGCGTACGGGCTCGCGTATCGCGTCGAGTGCGACGCGCACTGGCACGTGACCCATGCGGTGCTCAAGGTGATGGGCGGCGGCACGCTCGAATTGCGCGGCGACGGCGCGGGCCACTGGCGCGACGGCTCGGGCCGCGCACTGTCGGAACTCGACGGTTGCATCGACATCGACATCGCGGCGACGCCGTTCACGAATTCGCTGCCGATCGGCCGCCTCGGCCTCGCGCGCGGCGAGCGGCGGCCGATCGACGTCGCGTACATCTCGACGCCGGACCTGAAGGTCACGCCGGTCAAGCAGGCCTATGCGTGCCTCGAGCCGGGCCGGCGCTACCGCTACGAAGGAATCTTCCGCGACTTCACGGCCGAGATGGAGATCGACGACGACGGGCTCGTCGTCGATTACGAGACGCTGTTCAGACGCCTCCCGGCGCTGGCGCCCGCAGTGCGCTGAACCCGGGCCGCGACCGGGGTGAGTGCCGGCCGCTCCTGCGCGGACGCGAAGCGGTCGATCCGCGACGCGATCAGGTCGGGGTGGCGCAGCACGATCCAGTGCGTGCCGTCGATTTCCTCGCGCACGTGGTCGCCGAGCCAGCGGTCGAGGTCGACCGACATCTCGGGCGTCACGTAGCGGTCGCGCACCGGCACCAGGATCTGCACGGGCGCCTGCGCGTACCGCTCGCGCGGCTTGCGGGCCCGTGCGATGAAGTTCGCGCGGTACAGCTGCAGCCCGTTCAGCGCGTTCTTCAGTTGCACGGGATCGCGCTCCGCACGCACACGCTCGGTGAGCTGCAGCCAGCGCGGCCACAGTGCCGCGCCGCCGAGCCGCCACACCAGCGACGGCACGAGCGGCAGGTGGAAGAACGCGATGTACCACGACTTCAGGCTCTGCTTGAGCCGCATCTTCGCGCGGAACACGTGATCGAGACACGGGCCCGAGATCGACGTGTACGACGCGATCCGGCCGCGGAACGCGGGGTCGGTCACGGCCTCCCAGCACTGGATCGACCCCCAGTCGTGGCCGACGAGATGGAACGGCCGGCCGCCGCAGGTCGCGTCGGCCACCGCCTTCAGGTCGGCGGCGAGCCGCTCGAGCGAGTAGTCGGCCCGGCGGCGCGGCGCATCGGACGCGCCGGCGCCGCGCACGTCGTACGCGATCACGCGGTAGCGCTTCGCGAGCCGCGCCCGGATCGGCGCCCACACGGCCGCCGAATCCGGGTAGCCGTGTACGAGGATCAGCGGCGGGGCGCGACGCGACCCGCTCACGTAGACGGCGAGTTTCACGTCGCCGGACTGGACGGTCAGCATCTCGTGGGCGCGCGCCATGGCGTCATGCCTGCGCCACCGAGTGCAGCGGCACGCGGCGCGGGGCGGCTTGCGCGGCGTAGCGCGCGTTGGTCGCGTCGATGTTCTCGAGCAGCGTGTCGAGCTCGTGCAGGTACTGATGGTTGTCGTGGTCCCACGGGTGGAAGCCCGGGCGGAAGTAGTCGAGCCATTCGCGTGCGATGCTCGGGAACACGCCGTGCTTCGGGCTGTACAGGTACTTCACGAGGCGCCACATGCCGCCGAACTTGCCGTGCTCGCGACGGTGCGCGCGCATCAGGCGCACGTGGAAGTCGAACACGATGGCCCAGAAGAACACGGTGGTCGTCAGCATCGTGCCGGTGCGCAGCAGGTAGCTGCCGAGGCCCGGCTTCATCACGGTGCGCCACACGTCGTACGACACCGCCTTGTGCTCGGTTTCCTCCATCGCGTGCCACATCCACATCTGCTGGTAGCCTTCGACCGAACCGTCGATGCGGTGCTCGTGGCCGGACAGCAGCTGGTTCGCGAGGATCGCCGTGTAGTGCTCGAGCGCGATCGTGATCGCGAGCTGCATCGAATGCGGCAGCACTTTCTTGAACCAGCCGAGGATCGTCCACAGGCGCTTGTCGAGCTTGTGCGCGGGCAGGCCCGACGCCTGCAGCAGGTCGTTGTATTCGATGTGCTCGCGCGTGTGCATCGCTTCCTGGCCGATGAAGCCGAGCACCTGCTTCTTCAGTTCCGGATCCTCGATCTGGTCGCGGTAGTTGCGCACCGAATCCATGAAGAAGCGTTCGCCGGCCGGGAACAGCAGCGACAGCGCGTTCATGAAGTGCGTGACGGGTACGCCCTGCACGTGCCAGTCGCGTGCGCGTTCGGGGGGCAGCGCGAAACGGATGTCGCGCCGCACGGGCATCATGTTCGGGGTGGTCATGATTGTTCTCCTCCCTGGTTGCCTGCATTGTTGTAGGTGGCGTGCAGCGGTGCGGCCGCCGGCGTGCCGCGCGCGGCGCGGCGGGCCTTCGCGGCCTCGCGGCGCGTCGCCAGCACGACGAGCGCCTGGTACGCGGCGGGCAGGATGCGCGCCATCCAGTCCGCGCCCTTCGCGTCGCGGCCGATCAGCACGCGGCGCTTGTTCTTGCGCACGCCGGCGAGGATCGTGCGCGCGGCATCGTCGGCGGTCGTGATGAAGAACTTCTCGAAGCTGTCCTTGCCTTGCTGTTCGCTCTCGACGATGAAGCCGACCATGTTCTTCGCGACGCGGCTCGATTGCGCGATGTTCGTGCGGATGCCGCCCGGATGCACGCAGGTGGCCGATACGCCGCACTTCATCATGTCGAGTTCCTGGCGCAGCGATTCGGTGAAGCCGCGCACCGCGAACTTGGTCGCGTTGTAGCCGCTCATGCCCGGCTGCGCGAAGATCCCGAAGATGCTCGACGTGTTGATCACGTGGCCTTCGCCCGAGGCCTTCAGGTGCGGCAGGAACGCCTTCGTGCCGTGCACGACGCCCCAGAAGTTGATGTTCACGATCCACTCGAGATCGCTGTATTCCATTCCTTCGATCGTGCTCGACAGCGCGACGCCCGCGTTGTTGAAGATCAGGTTGACCTTGCCGTGTTCCTTCGCGGTGTCGTCGGCCCATGCGAACATCGCGTCGCGGTCGCCGACGTCCAGCACGCGCGTCGACACGCGCACGTTCGGCGCGATCGCGCGGACGATCCGTTCGGTTTCGGCGAGGCCCACGCCGTTCTTGTCGGCGAGCGATACGTGGCAGCCGGCCTGCGCGAGCTGGATCGCGAGCGCGCGGCCCATGCCCGAGCCGGCACCCGTGATCGCGGCAACCTTGTTGGCAAAATCTCTCATGTCGGTGGCTCCTTGTCTGGCTCAGGCCGCTTCGGCGGACGGGGAAGTCGAAGCGGAAGCGGCGGGCGCGGCGGCGGGCCGCGCGGTCGTGTCGTGTTGCGGCGCGCGATACGCGTGGTAGTCGGCGATCGAGAAGTGCGCGGTCGCCTGGCGGAAACGCCACGTGAAGCCGGGCCACAGCGTCGTGTTCTTGCCGGTGCGCGGATCGAGGTACCAGCTCTTGCAGCCGCCCGTCGACCAGATCGCCTTCTTGAGCTTGCCTTGCAGGTCGCTGTTGAACTGCGCCTCGACGAGCGGGCGCACCTCGATCGCGTCCGCCCGTTCGCGGCGCATCGCCTGCAGTGCACCGAGGATGTATTCGATCTGCGACTCGATCATGAACACCATCGAGTTGTGGCCGAGGCCCGTGTTCGGGCCGACGATCATGAAGAAGTTCGGGTAGCCGGGCAGCGTCGAGCCGAGATACGCGTGCGCGCCGTCGCGCCAGGCGTCGACGATGTCGAGCCCGCCGCGGCCGATGATCGCGCCGCGCGGATACGGATCGGCCACCTGGAAGCCGGTGCCGTAGATCAGGCAGTCGACTTCATGACGCTTGCCGTCGGTCGTCACGACCGCGTCGGCTTCGATGTGGTCGATGCCGGTGGTGATCACGTCGACGTTCTTGCGCGACAGCGCCGGGTAGTAGTCGTTCGAGATCAGCACGCGCTTGCAGCCGAGCGTGTAGTTCGGCGTGACGGTCTTGCGCAGCTCCGGATCGGGAATCTGCTTGCGGATGTGGCGCAGCGCGAGCTTCTGCACGTTCTTCATCAGCGACGGATGGATCGCGAAGCCGAGCACGCGCGATTCGAGCATCCAGTAGATGCCGTTGCGCACAGCCTTCTGCGTGAACGGCAGCGTGCGGAACAGCCACTTCTCGAACCCGGTCAGGTTGCGATCGGGCTTCGGCATGATCCACGGCGGCGTGCGCTGGAACAGCGCGAGCGCCTTCACGCGCGGCGCGATCTGCGGCACGAACTGGATCGCGCTCGCACCGGTGCCGATCACCGCGACGCGCTTGCCTTCGAGCGGATAGTCGTGATCCCACTGCTGAGAGTGGAACGCGCGGCCCTTGAAGGTCTCGACGCCGGGAATCGCCGGCAGCGCGGCGCGCGACAGGCCGCCCATCCCCGACACCAGCACGCGCGCGGACAGCCGCTTGCCGTTCGCGAACGTGAGGCGCCAGCGTTGCGCGGCCTCGTCGTACTCGGCGCGCTGCAGTTCGTGGTTCAGGCGCAGGTGCGGGCCGACGCCGAAGCGCTGCACGCAGTCCTCCAGATAGGCGCGGATTTCCGGCTGCGGCGCGAACATGCGCGTCCAGCGCGGGTTCGGTGCGAACGAGAACGAATAGACGTGCGATTGCACGTCGCATGCACACCCGGGGTAATGATTGTCGCGCCACGTGCCGCCGACCGACGCGGCCTTCTCGAGGACGACGAAGTCGGTCACGCCTGTCTGACGCAGGCGGATCGCCATCCCGAGGCCGGCGAAGCCGGTGCCGATGATGGCGATGTCGATGGTTTCGTCCAGACCGTCGTGGCCGGGCGGACCGAAAGGCAACGTGCGAGCATTCATCCGGGTGTCTCCGATTTGGCTCATTTTCTAATGTTACATTGTTTGATGTAACGATAGTGGGTGAACCCGGAAACCGCAAGAGGCTAGAAGCGGCGCTCTAAGGGCCGGAAGCCAGACGGGAAAAGGCTGAGCGGGGTTTGGAACGGGCCGGTTTCCGCAATGCGGGACACGCGGAAAGGGCCGTCGACAGGGCGTGAGAGGGTGCGGGCGAGACCGCCGGCGCGCGGCGGCCTGTTTGAAACGGTATCAGGGATGGATCGGCCGAGCGGCTGTCTCATGGAAAACCCCGGCCACGATCGTGACCTGCGCGAGCGCGTAGAGGCCCCAGACCAGGTAGTCGATGCCCGGAAAACCGCCGAGGAAGCGGCCGACGCCGATCAGCGTATCGGAGCCGACGAAAATCAGGCTGCCGATGGCCACCAGCGGGCCGCGCGTGCGGGCGGCGAGCGCGAAGCTCGCCATCGCGCACAGCACGAGCATGTAGACGGCGACCGGCGCCATCAGCTCGCCGAGGTGCGGGAAGAACGCCACGTAGAACGCCGGCGCGGCGATCCACAGCCCGACGAGCGCGACGATGCGCCAGCCGTGCGGCCGCGCGCGCCAGCGCATGAAGATCGCGCAGTAGCACAGGTGCGTGAGCAGGAACGCGCCGAGGCCGAGGACGAACGACAGCGGCCAGTCGGGCAGCGCGAGCAGTACGTCGCCGAGCACGGCCGTCACGAGCGCCGCGCACAACCACGCGCGTTCGCGCGGTGCGGCGCAGGTGCTGCCCGCCGCGAGCAACAGGATGCCCATCGCGGCTTTCGCGGCGGCCTGGCCGGGATAGGGCGCCGCGGCGAGCGACAGTCCATAGAGCAGCGCGGCGACGACGGCGAGCGGCCAGAGCCGGCGGTAGGGGGCGGGAAGCGTGGCGATCAAGGCGGGTGTCTCCGGTTTGTTGTCGTCTGCGGTGGACGGCGCGCGGTCGAGCGCGCGGCTGTCGGCCATTATCCGGAAGAAAGGGCGTGCCAAAACCGGCGAATCCTTCTAGGAAACGACCGGGATCGCGATGCACGAGGATTGCCCGCCGGCGCGGCAACCCGGCGATGCCGGGCTCCGATGCGTGGGCGCGGCCGCCGGATTTCTCCGCGCGTTGCCCCGGTTGAACCGGGGCAACGACTGCAATTCGGCTTGCTATGATCGCCGCGGTATTGCCGTTGTCGATGTGGTGGTTGCCGTCGTTGTCGTTGTTTCCGCCCGGCCTCGCGACTGGATGCACGAGCCGGTGCGGGCCCGATGAATCCCAGCCGTGCCCGGCCCGTGCGCTGATGCGAAGCGGTGCGGGCGGGCCTCTCCACGAAAACAGGTCCGACCATGACCGAACTTCTCCACGGCGACGGCGCGATCCGTCGCACGACGCCGTACGGCTCGTCGATCGAAAACACCTACGCGGGCGTGCTGTCGTTCATGCGCCGCAACTATTCGCGCGCGCTCGATGGCGTCGACGTCGCGATCTCCGGCGTGCCGCTCGATCTCGCGACGACCTACCGCTCCGGCGCGCGGCTCGGGCCGGCCGCAATCCGCGCGGCGAGCGTGCAGCTCGCGGAGCTTCATCCGTATCCGTGGGGCTTCAACCCGTTCGACGATCTCGCGGCCGTCGACTACGGCGACTGCTGGTTCGACGCGCACAACCCGCTGTCGATCAAGCCCGCGATCGTCGAGCATGCGCGCACGATCCTCGGTTCCGGCGCGAAGATGCTGACGCTCGGCGGCGACCACTACATCACTTATCCGCTGCTGGTCGCGCATGCGGAGCGCTACGGCAAGCCGCTGTCGCTGATCCATTTCGACGCGCACTGCGATACGTGGGCCGACGACGATCCGGACAGCCTCAATCACGGGACGATGTTCTACAAGGCCGTGAAGGAAGGGCTGATCGATCCGGCGACGTCGGTGCAGGTCGGGATTCGCACGTGGAACGACGACTTTCTCGGGATCGAGCGGCTCGATGCGGCGTGGGTGCATGACCATGGCGCGCGTGCGGCGGTCGAGCGGATCGTCGATATCGTCGGCACGCGGCCGGCGTACCTGACGTTCGACATCGATTGTCTCGATCCGGCGTTCGCGCCCGGCACCGGCACGCCGGTCGCGGGCGGGCTGTCATCGGCGCAGGCGCTCGCGATCGTGCGTGCGCTCGGCGCGGTGAACCTGGTCGGCGCGGATGTGGTCGAGGTCGCGCCCGCGTACGACCACGCGGACATCACGGCGATCGCGGCCGCGCATGTCGCGTGCGACTTGCTGTGTCTGTGGCGGCAGAAGAAGGTGGCGGGGGCGCTGAAGTAAGTCGGCATGCCGGGCATGCGCGTGCCGCTGGCGCGGTGCGCGCATGGCCGGATCGAGGCGCCGTGTGCTGTTCGTATCCCGTGAATCGGGAGAAAAGTCTTCGCGGATTTCCGTGGAGGGGCCTGCCGACCCGTTGGCGAAATCCGCGAAACGTCTGTGGTTGGCTGCTTCCGTTCACCAACGAGGCGTTAGCGTATCCCCGATGACGTGCCGCGACTTCATCGAGCAAAAACCTATTTGCTCCTGAAAAAAGCCGCAAGCATGTCGTCTTTCGGCGCTGCCGGTTGCGTTGTTTGCTGTTTTCCCGACCGTCCGCGAGAACGAGTGTGATCCGCCGCCCCGGCGCTGGCGCCATCTGGCCAGGCACCCGTATAAACCGCACGCGGCCGGATGAGATCGGATTGCTCGCGCTGCTCCAGCCCGTGCGCGATCCAGCCGATCGACCGGCCAAGCGCGAACAGGCCGAATGCCGCGCCGACGGGAAGCCGCAAATGTCTGCGTAACGCCACCAGCGCGAGATCCAGCGAGGGCTTCTGGCCGACGAGCATGCTCCCGGTATCGATCATCCTTTTCCACTGAGGATGTCGCGGCAGGATCCGCGACAACAGATACGTCGCACGCACGTCGCCATCGGGATAGAGCGCATGCCCGAAGCCCGGCAAGCCGTCTCCCCGGGCGAGACGCGCGACCATTTTTTGCTCGACGTCCTGATTACCCAGTTCGTCCCACAGTGCTTCGCCGCGCGCGGTGGTGGCGCCGTGCCGCTCGCCCGACAAGCCGGCCAGGCCGCCGACCACGACGGCGCGCAAGCTCGCGTTCGTCGACGCGATGCACCGCCCCGTGAAGCTCGACGCGTTCAGTTCGTGATCCGCGCACAGCACGAGCGCCATCCTGATCAGCTCGGCGCCCGCCGGCCCGACGCCCCATGCTCGCGCGCATTGCGCGTGGATCGGGGCGGTATCGATCCGGGTGCGCAGCAGGCACGCCGCCAGAATCCGCACGAGATCGCCGCAGCCCTGCGCCTGACGATCGGCCGACTGATGCCAGATCGCCGTGGGCGCGTCCTCGCTCGCGACGGTGAAGAGCGGCAGCAGTGCTTGCTCGGTGCGTTGACCGGCGTAGTGCCTGAAGAGCGTTCGCAGTACTGACGGCGTCGTGGGGACGTGACGGCCGAAAGCGGTCTGCTCGTCGCATCGCCACAGCAGCGCCGCGACTTCCTCGAGACTCGCGCGGGCAGCGAGATCGAGTGCATCCACGCCGCGATAGAAAAGCCGGCCGCCATCGATCAACGTGATGCTCGATTCGAGCACGGGCGACCCCCAGTTCAACGCGGCCTTCGCCACTTCCTTCGGCTTGCGGCCGCGTGCGCGTTGATCCGCGAGGCGCTCGACATCGGCCGCGAGGTAGCGGCTTTCACGGTGGCTGTTGCCCGGTTCCGCGCGAAGCAGGCCGCGGCTGACGTACGCGTAGAGGGTTTGCCGCGAGACACCGAGCCTTGCCGCGGCTGCGGTCGAATTCAGGTAGTTCGACATCGTGCGCAGGGGGAATCGTTCGACAGGTTGATCAGGATAATCAACGTTGACAGCAAATGCGAGCGAGACGATCTTTGCCTCACCAATTCATGCGAGACGAACATGGGTGTCGATCAAATGTCGAGGGAACGGGCCGCGGCCGATGACGAGCGGGTGTCGCGTCATCTACGGGCGTTCTGGCGCGCGGCGGGCGGGTCTCAGGCTTTTCTCGAGTCGTGCAGCTTCAGCGGGGCGGGCGAACTGGTTTCGGCATTTCGCGTAACCGACCTGGCCACGGCGGCGATCGGTGCGGCAGGAACGTCCGTTGCCGAATTGCTGCATGCATCGACCGGGACGTTGCCGGCGGTTCGGATCGACCGGCGCATGGCGTCGCTATGGTTCGGCACGTCGCTGCGTCCGCAAGGCTGGTCGATGCCGCCGCAATGGGATCCGGTGGCCGGCAACTATCGGGCACGCGATCGCTGGATCCGGTTGCACACGAACGCGCCGCATCATCGGCTGGCCGCGTTGTCGGTGCTCGGCTGCGCCGCCGATGCGCAGTCGGTCGCGCAAGCGGTGAATCGCTGGGATGCCGGCGCGCTCGAAGAGGCGATCGTCGAGCGCGGCGGTTGTGCCGCGGCGATGTACTCGGCGCAGGAGTGGGCCGGGCATCCACAGGGCAAGGCAGTCGCAACCGAGCCGTTGCTGCATGTCCGTGCCGCGACCGATGCCGTCGCGCACGCCTGGCGGCCTTCGAAAGACCGGCCGTTGCGCGGCATTCGCGTGCTCGACCTGACGCGCATTCTCGCCGGCCCCGTGGCGACACGGTTTCTTGCGGGCCTGGGTGCCGACGTGCTGCGCATCGATCCGTACGGCTGGGAAGAGCCGGGCACGGTGCCCGAAGTCGTCCTCGGCAAGCGGTGTGCGCGGCTGAACCTGAAGGATGTGGAGGATCTCGATACGCTCAAGCAGTTGCTGCGCAGCGCGGATATCGTCGTGCACGGTTACCGGTCGGACGCGCTCGCGCGCCTCGGGCTCGATGCCGCGCATCGGCGCGAGCTGAATCCCGCGCTCATCGACGTGTCGCTCGACGCTTATGGCTGGAGTGGTGAATGGCGTTACCGGCGCGGCTTCGACAGCCTCATTCAAATGAGCACGGGAATCGCCGAGGCGGGCATGCGCGTGACGGGTGGCGATGAGCCGGTGAACTTGCCCGTTCAGGCGATCGACCATGCGACGGGTTACCTGATGGCGACCGCCGCGATTCGCGGGCTGACGACGCGAATGGACGAGGGCGTCGGTACCGAGGTGTGCGCTTCGCTGGCGCGGACGGCGGCTGAGTTGCAGTTGCGGTCGGAGCCGATGAGCGAGGTGATCGAGCTGGTTGCCGACGATCAACGTGATCGTGCGGAACACGTCGAACCGACGTCGTGGGGGCCGGCATCCCGGCTCCTTCCGCCCGTACGGATCGACGGTGCGCCGCTGCGATGGTTTTATCCGGCACGCGCGCTGGGTGCGTACGAGCCCGAATGGTTGTCGTCGAACGACGATCTGTGACGCGATGCGACGAGTCGGCTGGTGTCGGTGAGTGGCGACGGGGCGGAAATCGAACTGGCCACGGCGATGAATGGTGCTCAGCGCAATGCGCAGGTCGTCATCGTCGGACAGTGCGCGAGCGGGCTGGAACACGTGGCCGAAGCGATCGGCGGCGTGTTTCCGGATGTCCCCCCACCGCGCCCTGGCCGCCGATCGGGATGTGCCTGATCAGACGGAACGCGTTCGGCGGAGAGGGGGCAGGCTAGTGAAGCCAGTCGGCCGGCGAAGACCGTCGGCGCGTTGCTCGTCGCTGGATCGAGGGCCTGGCGTTGTGTTTAACCGCGCGTGTCGACCCAGTTGCGTGCCCAGCGGGCCGAATGCTGCAACGCCTGCTCCTCGCTCGTGAAGTAATCGAGCGAATAGAACTGGTAGCGGCCTTCGGTGCGAGGGCTGCCGGCGCGTTCAAGCAGCAGGTTGGACGAAAAACTACCGTCGGGCAAACGATGCGCCGAGGGTTGGACGGCATAGCCGTTGTATTGATGAATTTGTTCGTTATGCATTTTAATTTTAATCATGTTCGAGTGCGCGCGTGCCGTGCGGATGTGCACGGATATGCCGATTCAAAGCCATTGCGAGTTGAATCTGGCGCAGTCGTAAAGCGAAAAAGGGCTTGGCAGCCGGAGGGGGAATGAAGTGCAACGAGGCGTGTGGCGCGCGGCGAGCTGCTCAATGAACCGATGCAGCCAAGAGCAATCGCGCCAACTTTGGGAGACCAGGCTCCGCGAGGATGTCGCTGCAACCCGGCGCCCGTGACGGGGCGCCGGGTTCTTCAAACTTTACAGCGGCTTGATGTTGGCCGCTTGCAGACCCTTCGGGCCTTGCTTCGTTTCGAAGCTCACTTTCTGGTTTTCAGCCAGCGTCTTGAAGCCGTCGGCGCGAATTTCGGAGAAGTGAGCGAAGAGATCGTCGCCGCCGTTGTCGGGCGTGATGAAGCCAAAACCTTTGCTGTCGTTGAACCACTTGACGATACCGGTATCCATGAAGATTCCTTGAGAAAAAATATGAAGATTTGCTCTGGAAAGAGCGCTTGAAGCGTCAAGGAGGGAGAGGACAACGAATACCGCTGAGGAGCGATCAATTGATGAACAGCAATCGGACTTCTTGAACTTCGACCGAGACATTAACCGCTGGGCAGCGGTGGCGTCAATCACAAACTTGTAACTGTTTCACTTCGCAGCCCGTTTTGCGGATGAAGCGATGTGGCCCTGCAGGGCGGAGCGTGCTATGCGGCATGGCGTGCAGGGGCGTCCACAATAGACGCAAACGCGAGACTCGCGCGCTGGCGCGAACGCCGACAGCGCGTCCCGCGTTTCCCGAAAATTCGACAAGGACAAGAAAGGCCGACGAGTCGTGTGCCCGGCGGCCGTTTTGACACATTGCGCGCTGCGTTCCCGCTACTTCGCCGCGAGCGCACGCTGCGCACTTTTATCGACCCATGCGTTGTCGGCCACGTTCAGCTTCTGCGGAATCAGCTTCGCCGCATAAAACGCATCGGCGACGCCCTGCTGGGCCGCGACGATCTTTTCGTCGAGCGGCACCGCGCCAAACGGGACACGCTTGATCCACGTCTCGACAATCGGTTGCGGCAGGCCGACCTTCGGTGCGATCAGCGCCGCCGTGTCGGCCGGATGCGTGTTGACCCACTGGCCCGTCTCGCGCGCCTGCTTCAGGATCGCGCCGACCACGTCGGGATGCTGCTGCGCGAAGTCCTGCGTGGCTTCGTAGAAGTTGTTGGTCGCCGCGAGGCCCGTGTAGTCGGACAGTGTCCGCACCTTCAGCGCATTCTGCGCGGCCGCATAGTAAGGATCCCAGACGACCCACGCATCGACGTTGCCGCTCTCGAATGCGGCGCGCGCGTCGGCGGGCGGAAGATACACGGGGCGGATTTCGTCGTAGCGCACGCCGGCCTGCTTCAGTGCTTCGAGCAGCAGGTAGTTCGCGCTCGAGCCCTTCTGCAGCGCGATCTTCTTGCCGCGCAGGCCGGCGACCGAACCGATCGGCGAATCGGCCTTCACGATCACGGCCTCGTTGTGCGGCGCCGGCGGTTCCGCGCCGACATAAACGAAGTGCACGCCGGCCGCCTGGGCGAACACGGGCGGCGGCGCGCCCGTATAGCCGAAGTCGATGCTGTTCGCGTTCAGCGCTTCGAGCAGCTGCGGGCCGGCCGGGAATTCGAACCACTGCACGCCATAGCCGAGCGGCTTGAGCCGCGCTTCGAGCGAACCTTGCGCCTTGATGACCGACAGCAGGCCGGCCTTCTGGTAGCCGATGCGCACGACCTTGTCGGCGCCGCCTTGCGCGAAGGCCGACGCGGCGGACAGCGCGACGAGCGTGGTGACGGCGGCGGTGCGGGCGATCCAGCGGGTGAAACGAATCATCGAACGGACTCCATGCAAAACGTCTTCGGGCGGGCGGCGGTGCCGCTCGGTTGGAAGAATCGTCGCATGGGCAATCACGCCCGCAAACGAAGCATTGCCGATATCAATATGACGGCGGCGCGCCTATGCTTCGTCGCCGCCGTTTTCCGGTGAAGGTGTGCCGGACTGCCGCGCGGCCTCGTCGCTGAGCTTCTTGTCGAGGATCGTCGCGACGCGGCCGCCGAGATACGCGCTCGCCGCGGTTTCCAGTGCGCGGTTCGTCTCGCCTTCGACGAACACGGCCGCGAGCGGGCGCAGGCGCCAGATCGCGTCGACCAGTTCGGGCACGTCGGTGGCGGGCGGCAGCGTGCCCGCGTCGTAGCGGTCGAGCCGCTTCACGACGAGATCGACGAGCAGCCGCGCAATCGCGTCGAAATGCGGCCGTGCGAGGCTGATCACGTCGAGCAGCTCGCGCGGCGGAATGCCTTCCTTCGTCATCGCGGCGGCCGCTTCGAGCAGCGCGGGGCTCTTGGCGACGAACGACAGGCCGCGCCGTTCGAGCAGGCCGAGTTCGGTCACGCGCGACAGCTGCGTGGTGGCCTGCGGGCCGAACATCTGCGCGAGCGCGGCAAGCGAATAGGTCTTCGGCAGTTCGTGCGACCAGCGGCCGCCGATCGCGTTTTCGAGACCGAGGATCGAGCGCAGGTCGTGGCCTTCGTCGATCGCCTTGATCAGGTCCTGGATGTTCGACAGCGTGTAGCCGCGCGCGAGCAGGTGGTTGATCAGTTTCAGCCGCGCGACGTGCGTGTCGTCGTAAATGCCGACGCGGCCGCGCTTTTCCGGCGGCGCGAGCAAACCGCGATCCTGGTACGCACGGACGTTGCGCACGGTCGTGTCGGACACGCGCGCGAGTTCGTCGACCGTGTACTCGTTGCGGGCGTCCGGCGCTGCCTCGTCGGGTGTGGAATGAGTCTGTTTTGACATGCAGCCATTCTAGCGCGACGCGACAGGCTCAGGCGAGACGGGGAGCGTGCGCGCGCCGTCACCGAGCGGGCGCTGCAGCAGCGCCGTATCGATCCAGCGGCCGTGCTTGAAACCGACCGCCTTCAGCACGCCGGCCGGCTCGAAACCGAACGCGCGATGCAGTGACGTCGAGCCGCCGGTACCGCCGTCGGCGATCACCGCGATCATCTGCCGCCACGGGCCGGCCTCGCAGCGTTCGATCAGCGCCGCGAGCAGTGCGCGGCCGATTCCGCGCCCGCGCTGCGCATCGTCGATGTAGATCGAGTCCTCGATCGTGAAGCGGTACGCACGGCGGATGCGGTACGGCGTCGCGTACGCGTAGCCGGCCACGCGGCCGTCGCATTCGGCGACGAGATACGGCAGCCCGTCGCGTAGCACCGCGTCGCGGCGCGCGCGCAGTTCGGCGACATCGGGCGGCGTTTCCTCGAACGACGCGACGCTGTGGTGCACGTGGTGCGCATAGATCGCGCGGATCGCGTCGAGGTCGGCGTCGGTTGCGTCGCGAACGACACAGGCGGGGGCGGTCGGCATGGCGGCAGTCCGGTGAATTCAAAGCGTCACTATGCCGGTCGCTGGAGCGGATCGCAAAGCGTTGTTCGGCGGCACCCGGCTACAGCCGGCCGGCCGCTGCGTGAACGGCTTCGGCGATTGCGTCGGCGACGCGCTGCACGCGCGGCGACCGGCGCACGTCCGGGTGCACCACGAGCCAGATCTCGCGCTCGATGTCGCAGCGCGGTGCAGCCGTCAGCTCGACGAGCGGCGCGCCCGCATGCGCGGCCGGATCGTCGACGAGAAACCGCGGCAGCAGCGCAACGCCGGCGCCGGCCGCGCACGCGCGATGCTGCGCGGCCAGATCGTTGGTGACGAACGCGAAACGGCGGCCGGCCGCGAAGCGGGCGAGCCACTGATGCTGCGGCGTCTGAGCGAGCGCGTCGTCGTAGCCGACGAACGGCCAGGTGTCGGGCGGTGCATCCGCCCATTCCGGTGCTGCGCACAGCGCGAAACGCATCGTGCCCAGCCGGCGCGCGGCGAGCCCCGGCTCGGTCGGCCGCGACAGCCGCACGGCGAGATCGGCTTCACGTGCGTACAGGTTCGCCGCGTGCATCTCGCCCAGCAGGTCGATGCGCAGCGCCGGCCATGCGCGCTGCGCGCGGGCGAGCCGCGGCGCGAGGAAGTGGCTGGCGAACACCGGCGACGCCGATACGCGCACCACGCCGTCGAGCGCCGCCGCGCCCTGGGCGGCGCGCGCGAACGCATGTGCGTCGGTTTCGAGGCGTGCCGCGTGCTCGGCAAGGTGCAGCCCTTCGTCGGTCGGCGGCCAGCCGCGCGGCAGCCGGTCGAACAGCCGGATGCCGAGCGCGGACTCCAGCGCGTCGATGCGCCGCGCGACCGTCGAGTGCTGAACCTGCAGCGCCCGCGCGGCGGCCGACAGGCTGCCGCCGCGCATCACCGCGAGGAAATAACGGATGTCGTCCCAGCTCATCGGCAGCGCGGACGCGGAACCGGGATCGTGATCGGTCGAATTTTGCACAGTAGATGGGCGATTGACGGTAATTCCGTTCGATTATGCACGATGGGATGATCGTGTCACTTCATTCGATTACGAGGAACGTCATGACCCAGACTGCCACCGCCATCCGGATCGGGATCGACCGCTACGGCGACGCCGGCGTGCTGCGCCGCGTCGATGCGCCCGTCGCGCCGCCCGGCGCGGGCGAAGTACGGATTCGCCAGACCGCGATCGGCGTGAATTTCGTCGACATCTATTTCAGGTCGGGCGCGCACGCGTTGCCGGCGCTGCCGGATGCGCTCGGTGTCGAAGCGGCCGGCGTGATCGATGCGGTCGGGCCGGGCGTGACGGATCTCGTTCCCGGCCAGCGCGTCGCGTATGCGGGCATGCCGACCGGCAGCTATGCGAGCCTGCGCACGATGCCGGCCGGGCGTGTGCTGCCGATTCCCGACGGCCTGAGCGACGAAGCCGCCGCGGCCGGGCTGCTGAAAGGGATCACCGTTTACATGCTGCTGCATCGCGTCCGGCAGGTCGGCGCCGGCGACACGGTGCTCGTGCATGCGGCGGCCGGCGGCGTCGGCTTGCTGGCGACGCAATGGGCGCGTGCGCTCGGCGCGCGGGTGATCGGCACGGTCGGGTCGGCCGCGAAAGCCGCGCTTGTTCGCAAGCATGGCGCCGACGCGGTCGTCGATTACCGGGAGGAGGATTTCGTCGCGGCGGCACGCGCGTTCGGCGGCGGCGCGGGGGTCGATTACGCGATCGACGGGATCGGCGGCGACGTGCTGACGCGCACGCTCGGCGCGGTCCGTCCGTTCGGGATGGTCGCGAGCATCGGGCAGGTGGCCGCGATCGGTGCGCGGCAGACGTTCGATCTCGACGAACTGGGGCCGGCGCGGTCGATCGCGCTCGCGCGGCCGAGCGTGCTGGGCTTCATCGCGCGCGACGTCGACGGATATCGGGAGGCTGCGCGCGCGACGCTCGAACGGCTGGCGGCCGGGATGCATGTGGAGATCGGCGCGCGGGTGCCGCTCGAACAGGCAGCCGATGCGCACCGGTTGCTGGAGTCGCGCGCGACGACGGGCGGGGTCGTGCTGGTGCCGTGATGGGGTGGCGCGTTAAATTGGCGATGGTACGGACGGCGATTTACTCCTTCAGAGGCATGTCCAGTTGGACCAACTGGCGTCCTAGTAACGAGACCAAACGCGTTCGGCCGTCGTCACTAAGTGCAACGTAGTCTGGTGCGGCAGCAATCATGAAACCACGTGCGATTGTCGAGCCACTGCTGTCTTGCACTGAAAAGCAGAAATATCGTGCTCGCGGATCTTTGCAACCGTTGCCGAAATAGGTTAGCTCGGTGCGGTATTGCCGCTCTGCGGCAGCATTTGCGATCGCGCTCGGTATTGCATATAGAAAAACGGAGATCATGCATATTGCAACAAAAAAATATGCGCCTACTGCGACGGCCACTATTCCACCGATGCCAAGCTTTACTGGAAATTTCTTGAGGAATCTTTTGTTTAGTGTGAGTTTTATTTTTTCTGCGGTTCTATTGATGTTTTTGTCTTTTATTATGATGGTTGAAAGCCATTCGATGATAAACGAGACTGCTGCCAAATAGGCGCCCATTGAGATGGTGCATATTACAGTTATGCCAATGACTTGCCACGCTCCGTTGCCCTCAACATTTAAGATCGAGCTCGCAGTGAGATAGATGGCATAACCGCCGCGAACAAAGTATTCAGGTGTGGCAAGCGGAAATGAACCGGCGTCGAGGTGAAATAGGGAAAAGTAACCGGTGCGAAAAAGATAGCCGATGATGTAGACGGCACCTATAAGCACAAGCCATGTAATTCTGAACGCCCACGCCCATTTTTTTCCAATTTGATCTGGAGTTAAGGTGTTCGTCTGCGGTGGTTTTTCAGTTTCGTCATTTGAATGCAACTCGGTGTGCTTGACTTCGCTTAGATCCATGGTCCCCTACGCTCCAATTCTTACGAATATTTCAATATCGTATGATGGAATGGAGCCGAAAGAAAGCCTGGGTCGGAATGACCCGTTTAGTTTTTGCTGCGCAGCGGCGCATCCTCGACGAACCACGCAAGCACGAACGCGATCGCGATGACCGTCGCCGCGGCCAGATACACGACGTGCAGCGAACCGGCGAACGCATGCAGGTACGCGTCGCGCACGGCATCCGGCAACTGGTGGACGGCGGCCGGGCCGAGCGCGGGCGGCAGTTCCGTGCCGGCCGGCAGCGCAGCCATCACCCGCGACTGCAGCCCGTGCGAGAACAGCGCGCCGAACGCCGCGACACCGAGCGAGCCGCCGATCGAGCGGAACAGCGTCGCGCCCGACGTCGCGACGCCCATGTGCCGGAATTCGACCGTGTTCTGCACGGCAAGCGTGAGCACGGGCATCACCATGCCGAGGCCGATCCCGAGCAGCGCCATGTACGCATACATCGTGTGCAGCGGCGTATCGAGCGTCAGCGTCGACAGCAGCGCCATCGCGATGCCGCCGGTCAGCGTGCCCAGGATCGGGAACATCCGGTACGAGCCGAGCCGTGAGATCAGCCGGCCGCTGACGATCGACGTCACGAGCATTCCGCCCATCATCGGCAGCAGCTGCATCCCGGCCTGCGACGGCGTCGAGCCCTTCACGACCTGCAGGTAGAGCGGAATGAACGTGACCGAGCCGAACAGCGCGATGCCGACGACGAAGCCGATCAGGCTGACCAGCACGAAGGTGCGATGGCGAAACAGCTCGAGCGGCATGATCGGCTCGGCCGCGAGCCGCTCTTCATAAATGAAGCCGCCGATCGCGACGATGCCGAGCACGAGCGTCATCCACAATTGCGGCGACGTCCACGGCAGCAGCGAGCCGCCTTCGCTCGTGAACAGGATCACGCAGGTGAGGGCGGTGGCGAGGAACGCGGCGCCCATGTAGTCGATCCGGTGCTTCACGTGCGCGCCGTGCGGCCGGAACGCGACGCCGATCACCGCGAGCGCGAGAAAGCCGAGCGGCAGGTTGATCGTGAAGATCCAGCGCCACGACAGGTGCTCGACCAGGAAGCCGCCGAGCAGCGGGCCGATGATCGTCGCGAGGCCGTACACGCCGCCGAACATCCCCTGGTAGCGCGCGCGGCGATCGGGCGTCACCAGATCGCCGATCGCGGCCATCGTGACGACCATCAGGCCGCCGCCCCCCAGCCCCTGCAGCGCGCGCAGCACGATCAGCTGCGTCATGTCCTGCGCGACGCCGCACAGCGCGGAGCCCGCGAGGAACAGCACGATCGCGGCCTGCAGCACGATCTTGCGGCCGTACAGGTCGCCGAGCTTGCCGTACAGCGGCAGCACGACGGTGGAGGAGAGCAGGTAAGCGGTGACGACCCACGACAACTGGTCGAGCCCGCCGAGCTCGCCGACGATCGTCGGCAGCGCGGTCGACACGATCGTCTGGTCGAGTGCGGACAGCAGCATGACGAGCAGCAGCGCGGCGACGATCAGCCCGGTCGGCGCGTCGCGGCGGGCCGTTTCGGCGGCCGGCGGAGTGAGGAGGATGTTGGTTGTCATCGAGATATCTGCCATGGCAGGGAATTGTGTCGAACTATAGCGACAGATAGTTGACTGGTCAATTTCTGCCCAGCCTCGATGTGTTGCAACCGTAACAGGAGATTGCCGGCCCGGAAAATTGACCGAGATCACGGGAAAGCGGGGACGGACTCAAGTTTTTTGCAGGCAAACCGTAATCCAGAGTGCTGCGGACCGATTGCCGCGGCTCTTTTCACCGCTCACGTCCCGTCATGAACCTGAACGCCCTGTTTTCCCGTTTCTCGATCCGTACGCGGATTTTCTCCACGCTCGGCCTCGTTGCCGCGCTGCTCGTCGTATCGGGGCTGATCGGCCTCGCCGGCATGCAGAGCTCGAACCGCGCGCTCGACGAGGCTTATACGCAGCAACTGGCTGCGAAGACCGCGCTGTCGGCGGCCAGCCTGAACCTGACGATCGTGCGCACGACGCTCGACCGCGCGATGCTGCATCCGGAAGCGCCGGAAGTGCCCGATCTCGTCAAGAAGGCCGAGAACTATCTCGCGAAGGCCGACACTGCCTGGCGCGGCTACGCGTCGATGCCGCACGACGGCGACGAAGGCCCGCTCGCGAGCCGCCTCGACGCCGCGCGCCAGGCGCTGATCGGGCAGGCGCTGAAGCCGATGATCGACGCGGTTCGCGACGGCCGTCGCGACGAGGCCGACCGGCTGCTGATGTCGGTTGCGCCGCCGCTGTCGGTCGCGCTCACGCAGGCGACCGATGCGCTCGATGCGTACCAGGTCGCACGCGGCAAGGACGTGTACGACACCGCGCAGACCTATTACGGCTGGATGCGCGCGGGCGCGATCGCCGGTATCGCGTTCGGCCTGGCCGCGTGCCTCGGTTGCGCGATCGGCCTGCATTACGCGATCACCCAGCCGGTGAACCGGCTGCTGTCGCATTTCCGCCGCCTGTCGGAAGGCGACCTGACGTCGGAAGTGCGCTGGTCGTCGCGTGACGAGATGGCCGAACTGGTCAAGGGCGTGACCGGCATGCAGCGCAGCCTCGCGGATACGGTCCGCCAGGTCAGCCAGGGTTCCGAAGCGATCTCGACGGCGACGCACCAGATCGCGGCCGGCAACACCGACCTGTCGCAGCGCACCGAGGAACAGGCGTCCGCGCTGCAGGAAACGGCCGCGAGCATGGAACAGCTCACCGCGACCGTGAAGCAGAACGCGGACAATGCGATGCAGGCGCAGGCCTGCGCGGATACCGCGAGCGAGATCGCCACGCGCGGCGCGACGGTGGTCGGCGAAGTGATCGGCACGATGAACGAGATCGACCAGAGCTCGCAGAAGGTCGCCGACATCATCGGCACGATCGAGGGCATCGCGTTCCAGACCAACATCCTCGCGCTGAACGCGGCGGTCGAAGCCGCGCGCGCGGGCGAGCAGGGCCGCGGCTTCGCGGTGGTCGCGGGCGAGGTGCGCACGCTCGCGCAACGTTCGGCGTCGGCGGCGAAGGAAATCCGCACGCTGATCGGGGAATCGGTGGAGCGCGTCGCGACCGGCTCGCGGCTCGTCGGCACGGCTGGCGCGACGATGCAGGACATCCAGCAGGCGATCGGCCGCGTGACGGGCATCATGACCGAGATCGCGGCGGCGTCGAACGAGCAGCGCGACGGGATCGAGCAGGTGAACCGCGCGGTGTCGCAGATGGACCAGGTGTCGCAGCAGAACGCGGCGCTCGTCGAGCAGGCCGCGGCGGCGGCCGCGTCGCTGGAAGAGCAGGCCGACGGGCTGCGCCGCGCGGTCGGCGCGTTCCGCGTCGCCTGATCGACCGTGGGCGGCGACGGGCGGGCGCTGGCCCGCCTGCCGTCCGCCCGTTACATCAGACGGCCGCGAGTTGCGCGGCCGCGCGGGACGACGCGACGATCAGCAGCTTCATCGTCGCACGCGTCGCGCCGACGAACAGCTTGCGCGCGGCACGCGCGTCGAGCGTGTCGAAGTCGACCTCGGTGAGGATCACGCACGGCGCCGACTGGCCCTTGAAGCGGTAGATCGAATCGAGCAGCACGTCGCCTTCGCGATACTCCGGGTTGCCGAACAGGTCGTACTTGCCGGTAAAGCTCTTGAGCCGGTGCGGGCCGAGCTGGTCGAGCGGCGCGAGCACCGAGCCTTCGCGACCGCGATACGACAGCACCGCGATGTCCTGCTTGCGGAAGCCGAGCGACAGCGCGTGCGTGATCGCCCGCTTGGTCGCGTCGATGCAGGCGTCGGCCAGCGCGTCTGCCGACGCGCCTTCTTCCCCGTACGACGACACCGACGGATCCGAACCGTCGAACGGGCTGCCCGAGCGTAGCTCGGCCGCCAGCGGCTCGACCCGGCCGACGATGTCGCGCACGAATTCGAGCAGATCGCGCGGGCTGCGGTAGTTCGTGAGCGCCTTCAGCGTGACCCAGCCCGGCAGCGCGACGGGCTCGCGCATGTACAAATTCTGCAGCGGATCTTCCAGCCACCACCATGCGCCTTCCGGCGCCAGCAGGCGCGCCAGGGCGGCCGCCCACGGCGCATGGAAATCCTGTCCTTCATCGACGACCAGCACGTCGAAGCGCCAGCGCTCGGGAATCAGGGTTGCCCCGAAGCGCGCTTCGAGCCGTTCGAATTCGCCGGGCACCTGGAAGTCGGGTGTATAGCCGCCGTCACGCGCGACCCAGTCGCACAACTGGTGGTAGTTCGCGATCTTCGCGCCGGGCGGCGCGATGCGCGCGATGTAGTCGGCGAGCGGCCGGTTGAAACACACGTAGAGCACGCGCTTGCCGGCGGCGACCGCATCGCGCATCGCCTGCACGGCGAGCTGCGTCTTGCCCGAGCCGGCCGTGCCGGTGACGCGCAGCCGGAACGGTGCGAATTCGAGCTGGCGCGCCCACGCGGCGAGCCCGCCCGACAGCCGCGTGACGAGCGTGCCGGCCTGCCCGACGAGCGCGCTCGTGTCGGGCGTGAGCGCGAGCTCGTCCGCGAGGAAGTGGTGGAGTTTCGGCGCGTTCGGGAAGTGCTCGTCGTCTTCCGGCAGGATCTGCAGGATCACCTGCGCGAGCTGCGCCTTGCGCGACGCATCGACGATGCGGTCGGTCGCGACGCCGGCGATCGATGCGTCGCGGATCGAGTAGTCGGGGCAGTACAGCAGCGCCTCGACGCCGTAGACGCCCGCGCCGAGCGCGGCCGTCAGGCGCCGGTGCAGCGTTTCCTGCGTGCGCGCGAGCTGGATCGGGACATTGCGTTCCTTCTGCAGATAGACCTTCACGAGCCCCTTCGGCGTTTCGCGCAGGAAGCCGGCCTTCTGTTCGATCAGCAGCACGCGGCCGGCCGGGCTCACGACGACGAACGCGGCCTCGCCGAACACCGAGAACGCCTGGTCGGCGCGGGTCCAGTGCACGCCGTGATACACGGTGTAGCTGTCGGGCAGCGCGTGTTCGAGCGCGGCGAGCGTTTCGCGCTCGCGTTCGGCCGCGCCGGTCGCGGCGAGGCTTTTCCAGTCGTCGGGGACGAGGCGGGCCATGGCGTCGGGCGGCGGAAGCCGGCGTGGGCGTGAACGGGTGCGGCTATTGTACTGAGCTATGCACCGGTTCACGACCGCCGTGCCGCGCGGACGTTGGCCGTCAGGAGGAAGAACGGCCCTGGGACGTTACCCGCGGGCGAGCCGTTTCGCGAGATCGGCGCTGAGGATCGCCATGCGCGCGGGCTTTTCGTAGCAGACGACGTCGAACGCGCGGATCACTTCGCTGATGTCGGCTTCGCTCGCGCGGCCGGTGAGCAGGTCGCCGGTCAGCACGAAGATCGGTGCGCCCGGGTTGTCGGACGTGCGCACGGCCTTGATCGCGGTGGCGGCCGTGCTGTCGTCGAACAGCCATTCGGTCAGCACCGCGTCGAACGCCTGGCCCTGCAGCGCATCGACGAACGGCGCGAGGCCGTCGAATGCGGCGGTCGCGAAACCCTGGCGTTCGAGATAGCGGCACAGCTCGGTCGCGCTGACGCGATCGGGGTCGATCACCGCGACGACGAGCTTGTCGCTTTCCGCGCGGCGCGGATAGATCTCGATCTTGTGCACGTCGTACGCGTTCTGGTACAGCACGCCGGTGTGGCGCAGCACGCGCCAGCGGCCGTTCTGTTCGTACGCGACGAATTCGGGGCGCGCGCCGGCTTCGAGCGGCGCGCCGATCCAGGCGGTGCACGGAATCTCGGCGACGCCCGCGTAAAGGACGGCCTCCTGCGAATAGGCGCCGACCATGCCGGGGTCGAGCGTTTGCGCGCCGAACAGCTGCGCGGCGGGTTCGCCGTACGCTTCGGCGACTTTCTTGATCTGCGCGAGCGTCCAGGGGCTGCTGCCGCGCAGTTTGCGGTGGCCTTGCGAGAAACTCAGGTCGAGGATGCGGCACAGCTCGGTGGTCTGCTGGCGCTTGCCGATGCCGTTGCGGGTCATCAGCTCGCGCACGCGCTCGGCAACCGCGAGGGAATCCGTGGTGATTGCTTCAGTGGTCATGCTACGGGAACGGATCGTGACGTTCAGAACGACGCCTTGCGGCAGTCTCGACGGACAGTCTTCATGACGTCCAGGGGCGAGCCGACCGGCCACGCGCGGAAAAGATAACTTTACCGCAAAATGGTCGTTATTCAGCGTGGCGAAAGGTGCGTTTGTGTGAAAGGTGTGTCACGACGTTACCACCGCCGCCCACATTCGGATGCATTAACGCCTGACAGGAAACAATGACGACAACCTATCCGCTGCATGATGCCCTGACCCTCGCCGATACCGCCTTCCCGGCAGAAGCCGATATCGTGATCGCCGGCGCCGGCATCATGGGCTGCGCAGCCGCGTATTACCTGAGCTTGCGCGGCCTGAAGGCCGTCGTGCTCGACAAGTCGCGCCTCGCCGGACAGCAGTCGACCCGTGCGTGGGGCTTCGTGCGGCAGCAGGGGCGCGAAGCGGCCGAGGTGCCGCTGATGATGGCCGGCATCAGGATCTGGGAGGAGTTAGAGGAAACCCTCGGTTTCGATCTCGAATGGCGGCAGGGCGGCTGTCTCTATATTGCGGACAACGAAACGGACTGGGCGTCGTTCAACGCGTGGCTCGCCGTCGCGCGCGACCACGGGCTCGACACGCGTACGCTGACGCGCGCGCAGATCGACGCGCGCGTCAGCGGCCTTTCGCAGGACGCACGCACGCTCGGCGGGCTGTACACCGCGACCGACGGGCAGGCCGAGCCGCGTCGCGTGGCCGCCGCGTTCGCCGCGCGTGCCGCCGAGGCGGGCGCGCGCTTCTTCGAAGGCTGCGGCGTGACCGCGATCGAGACGGCCGGCGGTGCGGTGGTCGGCGTCGTGACCGAGCGCGGCACGATCCGCACGCGGCGCGTGATCTGCGCGGCCGGCGCGACCAGCTTCCGGCTGCTCGATGGCGTCGGCATTCGGCTCCCGCAACAGGCCGTGCGCGGCACCTGCATGCGCACCAATGTGGTGCCGCCGGTGTCGGCGTCGACGGTGTGGGGCCACGGCCTCGGTATCCGGCAGCGCAAGAACGGTGCGATCAATCTTGCCGACGACATGCAGGTCGACGTCGACCTGACGCTTGGCCACCTGCGCGGGTTGAGCCTGTTCTGGCCGGAGTTCTGGTCGCAGCGCGACAAATTCCGGCTGCACGTGAACGGGGCCGCGTGGCGCGATGCGCTGGCACGCATCAACGGGGCGACCGGGCCGATCGAGCCGCGCGATCCGCAGCCGCAGCCGAATCGCGCGCATGCGCCGCGCGCACTCGCGAAACTGAAGACGATCTTTCCCGCGCTGAAGGACGCGCAGATCGTCGAGGCCTGGGCCGGCCTGATCGACGTGCTGCCCGACGGCATTCCGGTGATCGATGCGCCGGGCACGCCGTCCGGGCTCGCGATCGCGACGGGGTTCTGCGGACACGGTTTCGCGATGGGGCCGATCGTCGGGCGGCTGCTGGCCGAATGGATCGACACGGGGGCGCCGTCGCTAGACCTGTCGGCGTTTCGTGCGCAGCGCTTCGTCGACGGCACGATGGTGCGGCCGCGCAGCATGCTGTAACGGCCGCATCGGCGCATCGACACGAGGACGCCGGCCGGTCGCGGCCGACCCATCGTAGAATCGAGCCCGCATCCTTCAGGAGATTCCCCGTTGGCTTCGCCCTCCGCCCAGCGCCGCTCGTTGCGCTCACGCCTGCGTCGCGCCCGCAATCCGTGGCAGGCGCCGCGTGCGCGCACGCTGTTCACGCGTCCCGCGACGTCGCCGCGGCGCACGCTGCTGTTCCGTATCGGCGCGGTCGTGCTGCTGTGCACGCTCGCGTTCCTCGTGCTGTATCTCGATCGCGACGGGTTGCGCGATTCGACCAAGAGCACGCCGATGACCGTCGCCGATCTCGTGTACTTCACGATGGTCACGGTCGCGACGGTCGGCTATGGCGACATCGTGCCCGTCACCGCGCGGGCGCGCCTGATCGATGCGTTCTTCATCGTGCCGATCCGCATCGTCATCTGGTTCATTTTCCTGGGCACGGCGTATCAGTTCGTGATCCAGCGCGTCATCGAGGAATTCCGCATGAAACGCCTGCAGAAACAGTTGTCCGATCACATCGTCGTCTGCGGTTATGGCTTGTCCGGCTCGATCGCCGTGCGCGAACTGCTCGAAAGCGGTGTCGATCCGGCGACGCTCATCGTGATCGATTCGCAGCAGCAGGCGATCGAGGCCGCGACGTCGCTCGGCGTGGCGGGATTGCTCGGCGATCCCGCGCACGAGGATCTGCTGCAGCAGGCACAGGTGCGCGAAGCGAAGGCCGTGATCATTTCGGTGACCGATGATCCGACCGCGATCCTGCTCACGTTGTCGGTGCGCAGCATCGCGCCCGATACGAAGATCGTCGTGCGGATCCAGGAGAACCTGTACCAGCGGCAGTTGCGGCAGGCGGGCGCGGACGTGATCGTGTCGTCGACGAAGATCGGCGCGCTGCTGCTCGCGGACGCCGTGCATAGCCGCTATATCGTGCCGTTCGTGAACGACATGCTGTCGACGCGCGGCCGCGCGACGCTGCTGGAGCGCGAGGCGATGCCGCAGGAAGTCGGCTGCATGACGAACGTCGTGCCGGGCGCGATCGTCGTCGGGCTCGATCGGTGCGGGAAGATCTTTTCGTTCTATGAAGACCCGCCGTGCCGGATCGAGAAAGGGGACACGCTGGTCGTGATCCAGTCGGCGCGGATTCCGGATCCGGATGTTTGAGGAGATTGGACTGGAAAAAATAAACTAATTCAGTGCGTTGATATATTTCATTTTTAGGAAAATTCTTATCGGTGCGCACTGCATGGGCGTCGTGTAGGCGTCCGGAATCCGCATCAAGCCACTTCGATCCTCGTTGGAATCGATGGTTCGAAGCCTGGTTAGGTGGCATCCATGCGGCAACAGGTATGTTTTTCAACGATTTCAATAAATCGGCCACACCTACCATCCGAATTTGAGTTCGGCACCCAGATACGTGCCGTCATGGCCGCCGGATGCCTGGATCGTGTTGCCGACAGCGTAATAGACGCCCTCGACCGCTCCCGTTAGATGGCTGTCGAGCACCTAGTCGGCTCGTATTTGCGTGTATGCCCAGTCCAGCGCGTGCCGGCAGTACCCACGACCGGAGCGACCGGCAGCGATTTTGTGCAATAGGAAATGAAAGCGGTCTGGTTACGGCAAGACGGTCTGCGTTTGCCCCAGAGCCTCCCGCGCCTTTGTGATTGCATATGCGTTGAGGAGGGCCATATCGAACGAGTGATCGCCCGCCAGACGACGGCCGTCAATCGAAATTTGCCAGTGTTCGCCGTCGTGTTCGCATACGGCGCGACGCTCACTTACCAACTCGGCATACCAGCGCCACGCGTTCCGGTGGCACGTTGATGTGCTTCGCCGGAGAACTCCAGGGTCTGGTCGATCACGCGACTGATCGCTCATGGAAAAGCAATTGGTGATGGGGCTGGGCGAGTCTCCTAACCCGCTATCGGAAAGGTGAAATTCTTGACGCCTGGAAGCCACTGTATTCGGTCGTCAGCTTTGAGCCTGCGGGACAGAGCGTCTGAACGCGGTGCGAGTTGCTTGCTGCGTTGTCGTTGCCGCGCTGAGTATTTCTCGCAACCGCACCGTCAGAAAATCAACAAACGTGGCAATCTTGGCATCGAGAAACTGACGACACGGATAGACGATGAAAATACTCGTACCTTCGATGGTGTGGTCGGGAAATAGTGGTATCAGGCGACCCTCAAGTATGTCGTCCGCAATGCAATGAAGTGGCAGCACGCCGACGCCGATTCCTGCAAGCAGCGCGATCCGGATAGCTTCCGGGTCGTCAACGACGAACGGCGCATGGGAATCTCGGCTGACATGTCCGGGCACAGTAGCCTGGATCGCCGGTCGTACAGAACGGGCTGCTAGCGGGATCGGAGTCAGTGCATGCTGCGATAGATCGTCGATTGTCTCGATCGCATGCTCACGGACGAACGATGGTGCTGCTACTAGGACTCGGCGGCATTCCCCGACCCGCTTCGCGACGTTTTCTGAATTCGGCAGCGACTTCGCTGAGACGATTGAGACATCGACATGCTCTTCAACCAGATTTCCAGTTCTCGGCGCGAATCGGAGATTGACGGAAACGGCGGGGAAATCTCGTCGATAGTCGACGATTGCGTGCGTCAAGGGCACGCGTCCGACTTCAGGCATGCAATGTACTTTTAATTGACCTCGCGCACACAGGTGCGCCGTGCCGACTTCAGTCTCCGCATCCTCGAGATCAGCGAGGATTTTCTTGCATTTCCGATAGTAGTGTTCACCTGGTTCGGTTAGCGAAATTGAACGCGTCGTGCGGTTCAGCAGTCGGGCTCGTAGCTGGATTTCGAGTGTCGACACGGCGCGCGAAACGCTGCCTGTTGTGCATTGCAAATGCTCCGCCGCTGCAGTGAAGCTCTTGACTTCCGCGACGCGCGCGAAGATGCGCATGTTTGTGATCTTGTCCATGGATACGTTCAGTCCTGGTCGAACGGTCGAGGGTGGCACGGTTCGTCACCGGTGATGCACCGCTGGTGCAGGCCTCCGCTCACGTGATCTTGTCAATCAACTGCCGTGCTTCAGACAAAAGATAGATGGGTGCTGGCAATCAAGCTATCCATACATGCGGAGGTCGGTTTAGACATCCGGGCACAGTCGATACTCCTTGCGTATAGGCATGCAATTCCCTGTACACATATCGATCGAGACTCGCGTCAGCGACGACGCTCCTCAGTGATCAGGGCGACCGCAATATCTCGTTTCCGGAAGCGACGGAAGTGATCGGAGACCTCGGGGTCGCGGTGCCGGGTCTCGCGTTAGCGACTAAAGAAAACGAATCAGAACGATTCAGGAAGTTTAGGGACGCAGCGTGCGGCGGTCGTTATGCTGGATGCACATGACCAAACACCAGAGGACTTGAATGGAAAGCTTTCGAGAAAGAGCCTGGATGCACGCGCGCAAGTGCTTGAAGCTGTGTCTGGCTGGGTTCGCGACGGCATGGGTAGCTGCTGCCTTTGCTGCCGCACCGTTTGCCGGCAAACAGGCGCCGGGCTTCTACAGAACGATGGTGGGGACGTTCGAAGTTACAGCGCTGTCGGACGGAACCCATCCGTTCCCGATCGACAAGGTGGTCGAAGGTGTGTCGAATGCAGACATCGAGAACGATCTGCAGCGCGCATTCCTTGCGCCGCCCGTGCAAGGATCGATCAATGCGTTTCTGGTGAATACCGGAGAGAAACTGATCTTGATCGATGCTGGCGCTGGCTCGCTGTATGGTGATTGCTGCGGACGATTGGTCGACAACCTTCGTGCAGCCGGCTATCGACCAGAACAGGTCGACGAGGTTTTGCTTACCCACATGCACGAAGACCACATCGGCGGTATCGCTTCGAAAGGTGTGGCCGTGTTTCCGAATGCAGTTGTCAGGGTAAGCCGCAAGGAGGCCGACTACTGGCTCAATCCGGCCAACAAGACTCAAGCGTCGCCGCTTCTCGCGCCGTTCTTTGACGCAGCAACAGCGGCAATAGAACCTTACCGTGCTGTTGGGCGGTTCAAGACGTACGATCGCGACGGCGTACTCGAACCGGGCATTCGTGCGATTTCACTTCCTGGCCACACACCTGGCCAGATGGCCTATCTGGTCGAAAGCGGCTCCGCGCGCCTGCTGGTCTGGGGGGATGTCGTGCATGTCGCTGCAATTCAGCTTCGGCAACTGCAAGCTACCGTCAAGTACGACAGCGATCCATCGGAAGCGCACGAATCTCGACAGGAAATTCTGCGTGAAGTTGCGGACCGACGTTACCTCGTCGGTGCGGCCCATGTTTCGTTTCCGGGACTCGGGCACGTGCGGAAGGATGGTGACACCTTTGACTGGGTGCCTGTCAACTACGACGCTTCGCCGATGCCCAGGACCAGTGTAACGCCTGGCCCTTGATGCCGCGCAGGCAGCGGCAATTTTCCAAGACTTTTTGAAGGATCGATCGTGGAAACGTTGGAAAACATTGCAGTCACTCACCATACGCTGGTCGCAAACGGCATCAGGCAACATTACCTCGACGCTGGCAGCGGGCCGGTTGTCGTGTTGCTTCATGGCTTTCCGGAGACCAGCTACGCATGGCGCCACCAGATTCCGGTGCTCGCCCGAACGTATCGCGTGATTGCGCCGGATTTGCGCGGCTACGGCGAAACCGACAAGCCGGCGTCCGGATACGACAAGCGCAACATGGCGCTGGACATCATCCGCCTGCTGGACGCGCTGGGGATCGAGAAAGTCGTGCTGGTCGGGCACGATCGCGGCGCGCGGGTTGCTACGCGGCTCGCGAAGGATCATCCGGAACGTGTCGACCGGCTGGTGGTCATGGACAATGTGCCGACGCGTATCGTTGCAGAAAACATGAGTCCGAAAACGGCGCGCGCATACTGGTTCTTCCTGTTCCATCTGGTAGTGGACTTGCCCGAGACGCTGATCGCCGGCAATGAGGAGGCCTGGTTGCGCCATTTCTTCTCCGACTGGTGTTACAACCCGCACACGATCGAGGGAACGGATTTCGAGACGTACGTGAAAGCGTACAAGCGACCAGGCGCCGTACGGGGCGCGATGTCGGACTACCGAGCGAACGCGCAGGACGTCGAGCAAGATCAGGCGGACGCCGACATCCGGATCGCCTGCCCGACGATGGCAATATGGGGCGAGGACTTTTACGCGGTCGGTGGAATGTTCGATATGAAGGCGGTGTGGGAGGGGATGGCGACCAATCTGCGCGCCGAGCCGATCTCACGTTGCGGTCATCTGCCGCAGGAAGAGCAGCCCGAGCGCGTCAATGCGTTGCTGCTCGATTTTCTGAGCGGTTGGACCGAGCGTTGATTACCCGCTTGCTTATCGCGTCAGCGGCCGCCCCGACGTCGCCAGGCGCCGGGCGGTTTGCCAACGACCCGGGTGAAGGTGCGGTTTAAATGGCTTTGGTCGGCGAACCCGCAACAAGTGGCAATTTCGGTTAACGTCATCTCCGATGACTCGACGAGCTTGCGGGCCTTCTGAATGCGTTGATCCAGTAACCACTGATGCGGCGTGCGACCGGTGGTCTTGGCGAATGCGCGAATAAAATAGCCGCGTGACAGATTGCATTCGCGAGCGACGTCCGCGATTGCCATGCCTTCATTCAGGTTCGCGATCAGCAGTTCTTTTGCCAGTGCTTCCTGCGCGCGCGACAGCATGCCACCCATACGGCTTGCGGGAAGCAAAGGCGTTCCGTATTGCTTCGAAAGATGGATGCCGATGGCAAGCCCCATCTGTTCGACGAAGAGCGCGTTCAGCGCGCCCGCGGTATCGAAACACCCGGCGACCGCGCGGGCAAGGTGGCCCAGTACCGGGTCACGCTGATCGATCGAACATGTCAGTCCGGCGAACCGGCCCGCGTCGCGTTCGGCATCGAGACGATCAAAAAATAATCCAGGCAGCTCGATGAGCACGAAATCGAAATTGCCGTGAAGATCGGCGCGATAGTCGTCGGACATATCGCGGATATAGATCGAGTCGTCGCTGAATTGTCGTGCAATCTTGCGTTGCCCACGGAAAATGTCGCGCCGATGACCACTGTTCATCGATACGCCAATCAAGTACCCACGATCCGAGGCGGGCATGGCAACCCGATGGACGGTACCGTTGTCCATGCATTTTCGGTAGAACGTCACATCGGTGCCGCGCATTTCCAGATTTGTGCGCAGCTGGCTTGACGTGCACCCAAGCGTATCCTTCTTCATCGGGCCGGCGGCGGGCTGGGCAGTAAGCAGCATGCGGCGTACCTCGGATCAAAATAAGGAAGGTTGGCGAAGAGTGAAGATTACACTGTTGCGCCGCACAAAAAAACCTCGAATCAATGAAAGCCACGGTGCGCACGATCGGTGCTTGCAACCTACGATGAACGTATCGGTGCGCTGTGACGTAACTCTCCTTCAATTCACGTACCAAAAGTACAAGAACAGCCTCCTCTTTTGAGATAAAGTCGGGACCGCATCGATCGTTGCGGTGCAGGGTAAGTGAACGTTGAAAGCAATTTCGAAGGTTCGGCCCGAAAGCGCCGCGATTCGAAGCGCGCAGACAATCAGCTTGCGTTTGCCGACATGCGCTCACAATGGCGCCAGAACATCCCAAAAATTGTGACCGGACAAGATACACATAACCGACGGGACGTGTCGTTTGAAGTGTCGTGCCGCTAGCGGCACTGGGTGGGAGGGACGAGTCGGGGAAGCGATTCGTCGTATGTGACTATGTGTTGAATAGTGAAACGAAGCATGGAGAATCACGTCGCTGAAGGGATCGTCTGGGACGAGAGACGATACGCGCAAGCCACGCAGAACTTCATTCGGGCATCAGACAAGTTTGTCGAATTTCAGATTGTCGATCTCGCGTCGGACACAGCCTGGCTTGCATTGCAGACGGAATGGTCAAATGAGGTGTCGTGCAGCCACCTTGAACGCGAATTCAATGTCCGAGCCAAGCTGTCACAGGACTGGGCCGTCGTACCGCATGCGCTGGTCCGGACCGCGGACGGACCGGCATTGATTTACGAGATGAGCGCTGGCACGTCGCTATCGGCGCTGTGCGGAAAATTGTCCGTTGCTCAGTTTCTCTCGATCGCGATTGGAATGGCGCGGTGCGTCGCGAAGACGCATGAGCAGCGTCTTGTACATGGCGATATTCAGCCTGCGAATTTCGTACGTGACTCGAATGGCATCGTCCGTATTCGCTCGTTCATGCATGCTTGCGACCTGACTGGCGAGCTACGTTTCAGACGGCAGCCCAGCGAGGCTGCGGCGCCGTACGCCGCGCCTGAGCGAACCATGTGGGAAGATGCGTTCGACGACGAACGAAGTGATCTATATTCGCTTGGCGTCACGCTATTCGAGCTATTGACCGGCACGTATCCGTTCAAGGTGTCCTCGCTGGCCGAATGGTTGCATGCACATGTCGCAATCGAGCCTGCGAAACCGGGCAAGCACCGGGCAGACGTGCCGCCGATACTCGACGAGGTCATCCTCAAGCTGTTGTCGAAAGATCCGAATACCCGCTATCAGACCGCCAAATCGCTTCATCACGATCTCGCGTACATTGTGGCAGCGTGGACGGCGTCCGGTGCGGTAGCACCGTTCGATCTCGCACGTGCCGACCGCTTCTTGCAGGAGGCTGGGTCCGGTGCATTCGTCGGGCGCGAAGGCGAACTGCGCCAGCTCGTCGATGCCTATGACGATGTTGCGCTGACGGGGCGCTCGTCAATGGTACTGATCGAGGGCGGGGCCGGGCTGGGAAAAACGATGCTCATCAACCGGCTCAAGGTGCGGTTGAATCTGTCGTCGCAGTTCTGCGGCATCGGAAAGGTCGATCAATATCAGTCTTCGCAACCGTATGCGCCGATCGTCGGCGCGTTGCGCTCGCTATTACCTCATGTCGCCCCGCGGGAAGACGACGCACGCGTACATCTGACGCAGGGAATCCGTGAGCGTCTGCACGAACACGCTGGCTTGCTAGCTCAATTGGCCCCCGAGTTCGCGCAGACGATGGGCATACAGGAAGTCGAAGCGGATGGGACCGGCACGATGCCGGTATCGCGCGTTCACCAGATACTGGCCGGCGCATTTTCCGCCTTCGCGTCACCAGGTTCGCCGCTGTTGCTTGCGATCGACGACGTCCAATGGGCCGATGACGCGACGCTCGACTTCGTCGAGGCGTTAATTGCCGATGCGCCGGCGAACCTGTGCGTTGTCGTCACCTGTCGGCCTCCCGAGTACGATCAGACAGCCCGTTTTCGAGCGTTCGTCGAACGCCTGCGCGGCGTCTGCACGACTGCGATCGATCTCACGCCGCTGCAAGTATCCGACGTCGCTCGAATGATCGGATCTTTTCTGAACGAACCGCTCGATCGTGTGCGCGATCTAGGTGAACTGATCCATACGAAGGCGGAAGGCAATCCGCTCCATGTGCGGCAACTGTTGCGTGCGCTCTTCGATGCCCGACTAGTTCGCTTCGATGGGGACAGTCATGAGTGGTCCTGGGACGGAGAGGCAATCAAACGACACCACGACGCGGAAAACGTCGTCGAATTGTTGGAGCATCGACTGGGGGGATTGTCGCCGGCCGAGCGGGATATGCTCAGTTGGCTTGCGTGTATCGGGACGGAGTGTGATTCCGGCCGCATCGCCTGCATACTGGGAACGTCGCGGGGCGACGTACTGTATCGGCTGGAGCAAGCGCGGCGGACGGGTTTCGTCTGGCGGCAGGGCGAGCAATGGGGATTCGCCCACGACAGGATTCGCGAGGCGGCTTACGGGCTGATCGATCCGGCTACCCGCGCGGCGCGGCACGAGCAAATTGCTGCCTCAATGATTTCGCTGTCGTCTGCAGGTAATCCGGACAATGTGCTCGATATCGCAGCGCAGATCGAGCGCGCGATTCGCATCCCGGTCGAGCGTGCACGGGCAGTTTCGTTTGCAAGCACGCTGATTCTCGCGGCGGAGCGCACCGCGGCAGCCGCCGCGCGCGACAGGACGCTTGCATTTCTCGCAGCGGCCGAAACCTTGCTCGGCAAGAGCGCCTGGAGTGATACGTACGATCTCGCGAAGGCTCTGACCGTGCTGCGTTGTCGCACATTGCTTGCCACTGGTCACCTAGAGAGCGCCGCACGGGAAATCGATGCATTGCTGCCCCGCATGCGTTCGGCGATCGATGCCGCGGAAGCTTATCGGCTCAAGGCAGCACTGCTGACCGTCAATTCGGATTATGCGGGGGCCGTCGATGTCGCGCTCGAAGGCTTGAGGTTGTTCGACATCGATTTTCCCGCCCAACCGTCGATCGACGATCTGACAGACGCGTATCGTGAAATTGAGGCCGAACTCGCCGGGCGTTCGATCGCGCAGCTCGTCGCGCTCGAGAAGATGAATGACGCTCGCATCGAGGCGGCGATGGGTTTGCTGACCGCCCTTGAGGCGGCGATGTTCTATCCGAGTGCGGGGCTGACATTGCTGCAGTTGGCGACCATGGTACGGCTGACATTGCAATACGGCGTCACGGGTGCCTCCGTGCAAGGCCTCGCGTGGTACGGCGTCTATATTGCGGATGCCTACGATGCGTACGAAGAGGGGTTCGCATTCGCGAAAGTCGCGCTTGCGCTCGTCGACAAGCATGGCTTCGAGCGCTATCGAACGGCAACCCTGGTCGCGCTCGACCAGGTCAGCGTGTGGACCCAACCGCTCGCGTCTGCGCTCGGTTATGCACGTCAGGCAAGGGCGGCCGGAAACGAAAGTGCGGAATTGCGGTGGCAGTGCTATAGCTGTAACCACATCGTGTCGGACTTGATCGCGATGGGCGAGACGTTGCCCCGAATCCGTGACGAAATCGAATCGCTGTTGACGATCGCGCGCGGTGCCGGCTACCACGATATAGTCGACTTGGTGACGACTCAGGCCGAGTTCATCGAATCGCTCCAGACAGACAGCGGGCGGACGATCGGGACATGGCAATCCCGGGGCAGGGAAAGCGGGCACACCGAATGCTGTGAGAACCCCCCCATGGCTGTGTTGTCGTTTTGGACGCTCGTTCTGCGCGGACAATCCGCGTTCTTGCTTGGCGATCTGGTTACTGCCGAGTCCGCGTTCGAAGCGGCTGTGCCGCTGAGCTGGTCCACACCAGCGCATATCATGCTGTCAGATTTTCGTTTGTTCGCGACTTTGACCGCGATCCATGCGAATCGGGGGCGGCTGGAGCCGGAGCAACTGCTCGCGAAAGTCAGTATTCATCGAGAACAGATGGTGACTTGGTCGGCTCTGAACCCGGGTACGTTCCGGAACAAGCTGATGTTGATCGAGGCAGAGTTCGAGCGTGTGCGAGGCAACGATCTGCGCGCGATGCAGCTGTACGAGGCGTCGGCCAACATGGCAGCTGCACAAGGCTTTGTGCACGAACAGGCGCTTGCCCACGAATTGGCGAGTCGTCACGCGACCGAATCGTCCCTTTCTGGCGTTGCACGCCATCATTTGCGCATCGCCCACGCGTGCTATCGGCGGTGGGGCGCGCTTGGCAAGGCGGCGCGGATCGAGGCACAGCATTCGTTTGTCGCGACCGACGCTTTACCGGCAGCGACGCCGCTGGAGATCCAAGGCAGCACGGACCTCGATTTCATGGTCGCGATGCGTACCGCGCAGTCGCTATCCGAAGAGCTCGACCTGGAGCGCCTCGTCCAGTCGCTCATGATTAACATGGTCGTACATGCCGGCGCACAGTACGGCGTACTGATCCTGGTGCGCAACGGCGTGCCGAGGATCGAGGCATCGGCCCGTGTCCATGGCGACGACGTGGTCGTCGATTTCACGCGGACACGGCCAGTCGACAAGGACATACCGACATCGATGCTGAATCGCGTCATGCGATCGCGCAAGCCGCTCGTGTTTGACGACGCGTCGACGCAGGGTATGCCCGAGCATGCGGCGAGCCTCGCCGTTCGCCCGACCCGATCCGCCTTCTGCTTGCCGTTGCTCAAGCAGGGAGACCTGATCGGCGTGCTTTATCTTGAGAACGCGTTGGTGCACGGCGTATTCACGCCTAAGCGTACCGCGATGCTCGAGGTGCTCGCGCCTCAGGCCGCGAATTCCCTTGAAACCGCACGGCTCTATACCGAACTCATCGAGGAGAATGCGCGCCGCCAGGAAATGGAAGAGGCGTTGCGACGCGCCCGGACGGAGTTGGCTCATGCGGCCCACGTCACGGTGATGGGGGAGCTCGCCGCATCAATCGCTCATGAGATCAACCAGCCGCTCACCAGCATCGTGTCGAGTGCCGGTGCGAGCCTGCGCTGGCTGGGCGGTGCGCAGCCGAACATTGCCGAGGCGCTGTCCAACCTCGAAGATATCCGTTCGTCGGGCGTTCGCGCGGCGGAGATCGTGCGAGCGCTGAGGTCGCTGGCGAAGCAGACACCCGTCGCGCTCGCGCCGGTCGTAATCGATGACCTCGTCGAAGAGATGCTGAAGCTGACGGCGATGGAGATCGACTCGAAGCGTGTCCGGCTGCGGGTCCGGCTGGAAAGCGGCAGCGCCGAGGTCCTGGCCGACCGGATCCAGATCCAGCAAGTCGTTCTGAATCTGATTACCAATGCGCTGGACGCGATGGACGGTGTCGAACACCCACGCCTGCTCGATGTGGCGTCGACGATCGAGGCTGGCTATGTTGTTGTCAGCTTGCTCGATAGCGGCCCAGGGATCGACGAGTCGCTGATGGAGCGCATCTTCGACCCCTTCTTTACGACCAAGTCTCACGGAATGGGCATGGGGCTCGCCATCTGCAAATCGATCATGGAGGTGCACCGCGGAATGTTGACCGCCACGCCCGGACCGTCCGGAGGAGCGGCATTCGTGTTCCGGCTGCCGCTTGCCGACATCGCGCACTGAACAGACTGTCGTGGCAGCAGCTCGTTATTATTTCCGGATGTCGTGCGGTTCGACGCCGAGCGCCTGCGCCATGCGGACGAGATCGGGCAGCGTGCGTGCGCCCATCTTGCGCATCACCTGACCGCGATGGACCTTCACGGTGATTTCGTGCAGGTTCAGGTGCCCCGCGATCTGCTTGTTCATCAGGCCGGTGATGACGTATCCCATGACTTCGCGTTCGCGCGGCGTCAGAGAAGCGTATGCGGCGCGTAGGCCGGTCAGTGAGCGCGCTGCATCGAGCCTCGCGGCATCGACCGCGAGGGCGTGCGTGACGGCGTCGACAAGATCTTGCTCGCGAAACGGTTTGGTCAGGAAGTCGACTGCACCGCTTTTCATTGCCTTGACCGACATCGGGACATCGCCGAAACCTGTCATGAACAGGATTGGAATGTTCAACCCGTTTCGCGTGGCGTCTTCCTGAAAGGTGAGACCACTTTCTCCGCGGAGGCGCACATCGAGTAGCAGGCAGCTCGGAGCGTCCGGTCGATCGAAGGCGAGAAAGTCACGCGACGACGCAAACGTTTCGACGTGCAGTCCGACCGAGCGCAGCAGAGAGTCGAGCGAGCGACGCAAAGTTTCGTCGTCGTCGACGATATAAACGACAGGCGGATGGTTTGGCACGTGCGGCGATATCGTGCTTGTTTCGCTTGTCATTCTGGATTCCTTCGGGGTGATTAAACCGGCGTGCATCATGTCGCCACGGCTCCCGACATTCTATGCAGTTGAAATATCACAGCGATTCGACGCGGAATCAGCAGGACCCGGCGGGGCCCGAGGACGTCGCTTGGTCGACCAGATTCAATAGATCGTCATCCGAAAAGGGCTTGCGCAGAAAATCTAACGCACCTTGATCCAGTGCACGCTTGACGACATCTTCGTCGCGTTGGGCGGACATGATGATGACCGGCGTACGCGCCCCTTTTTCTTTGAGCGCGCGCTGGACTTCCAGGCCGTTCATTCCTTTCATCTTGAAGTCGAGAAGAATGCAGGCGGCGTGAAATCGTTGGTCGGAAAGCAGAAAGTCCTCGCCCGACGCAAACGACAAGGCTGTATGTCCAGCCGCCTTGAGAAGGCTTTCGAGACTTTTCCGTACCGACGCGTCATCATCGATAATGCAAACGAAGGCCATGAGCGCGAACTTTACGAGGCAGGCTGTAATAATAAAGACAGATTCGGCTCGCCGCGATTAGTCGTTCGTATAATTGCACCGAACGGACAAACCGGGCTAGCCCTGAATCGACCGGGTTCGCGACTTGCGGCAACGTCAATTTGTGGCCTGCGACGCCGATGCGGAGGCAGGGGCGTAGGTTGCGGGTTCGCGATACGGGCGATGATGTTCGAGTTCGCCGCGTTCGCCCGCTTCCATCCGTCTTTTCAGAGCGTAGGCCCGTGTCGGCCCCGGCAGCCGGTAGCGCTGCGATTTGGCGGTCGGGCTGGTCAGGATCAGCGACTTCTCCACCAGCCCGACGATACCACTCAGCATTCGCGATGAGCCAAAGCGCTCACAACTGGCGACTGCGTGGGCGGTTGCCAGTTCGAATGGGCCATCGATGACCGACAAGCGTCCCAGTAGCGTGCGTTCGTCATCGTCCAGCAACCGATAACTCCAGTCAAGCGCCGCTCCCATCGTCTTATGTCGCGGCGGGGCGGCGCGCAACAGGTTGGGCAACTCCAGGAGTCGTGTATCGAGTTCGGCGCTCAATGTCGGAATCCCGAGCGAAGCGACACATGAAGCTGCCAGTTCCAGCGCGAGCGGTATGCCGTCGAGCGCGCGGCACATCGATGCGACGAGTTGCAGCGTACACGGATCGAGCGAAATGTCCGAACCAGTCGCAGTCGCGCGCTTCAGGAACATCTGGACCGAACTACAGGCTAGTACGTCCTCGCCGGAGGCGCCCGCGGCCGGTGAATCCAGCGGAGGAATCCGGTACACCCGTTCGCGTGCGATCCGCAGCGGCTCGCGGCTTGTCACAAGAATACGGGTGTCAGGGAGATGAGCATGAAGGGTAGTGCAGAGTTCCGCGACTTCGTCGGCGACGTGCTCGCAGCCGTCGAAGAACAGCAAAGTCGGCCGCGCGTCGAGCGTCGCAAGCAAGTGGTCGAGATCGGTCGGCGTCACCTTCAAGGCGCGTCCGGTGGCATGCAACACCGATTCGTACGGGTGACCGTCGGACAGGTCGACCAAGCAAGCGGCCATGCCTGAGCCGGCCGAGAACTGCCGGGCGCATTCGTGGGCGATGGTAGTTTTTCCAATCCCGCCTGGGCCGCAGAGCGTCACGATGTTCTCGGACGTGATGGAATCGAGCACGCCGGCGATCACGGAATCACGACCGACGAGGACGGACGGCACGACCGCGATGCGGCTTGGCCTATCGATCGAACCGCCGCCAGACGGTGCTTCTACCGGGCGGGCGAGCCGGTAGCCGCGTCCGGCACACGTCTTGATGATGCCATGCTTACCACCCCCAAAAATCTTGCGTAGCGCCGAGATATGAACCTGGATATTGTTCTCAACGACGAAGGTATTCGGCCAGACCGTGTCCATGATCTCGTCCTTCGTGACGAGTCGTCCGTCCGCCTTGATCAGCAACTCGAGGATGTCGAATGCCCGCATGCTGATATGGTGTACGTCGCCGTTCACGAAAATTTCGCGGCTTTCGAGGGATACCGCTACCCGGTCGAATGTATGCATGTTTTGCTCATTCAATGAAATAGCGCAGGCGCGCCGTCTGTTGAGCACTCGCCCGGACGCGTGGCAGGCGGTCCGAGAACTTGTCGCCATCGTATTTCGGGAGCCGGTATGTCGCTATTATCCATGTGTCTAAGTTGGCTACACCTGCCGAACATCGACCAGCCAATGTCGCACTGTCACCCGATGACCGATCGACCGGTCATGATTGCGGCAACCACGCGTCCACGCGCATCGTCCGATCGAAAATGCACGACGAGCTGGATCAGGAACTGCACGGCCATAGAACCGAAGCCGACAGGCAGCGAAATGTCGAGGAGAGATCAAGGCGTTGGCACGAAAGCCGCCACCCGGCTCACGCTCGCGCCGAGCGCTGTCGCTATCGTCAGCTTGCGGTTTTGGAGCGGATCGCCGAGCGATTCTCTGACGAACAGGTGAAACGCACGGCCGATCTGTGTGAGCGACACGGCGAGGCTTGCCGTGTCACCCGACATGTGAAGACATGGCGCTATCGTTCCGGTCGCCGTTGAGCTTAGTACAGGTGGCAACGACCGCGCCCCGACAGAGCGCGAGCGTGCAGGGAGTCATCGGTGAGTTTGGCGCATGACCTCGGGCCGCAACCGAAGTCGAACCTACCGACATAAGGGTTCGCTGAACGTAGAGCATCGTACGCACCACTGCCAGTGGAGCCGTGATCGGATGGCCGCGGTGCGCGGGTCGGTAACGTGTGCGTTCCGGTCTGCGCATCGCGCGTCATGCATGCCGACTGGATTATGGGTTGTCCGCTCCAGTTGGAGCGGCGTCAGCGCGCAACCCGGCAATGTCGCCACGCAAAAGCGGGGCCCGAGGCTGCTGCAGCCGCGCGCGCCGGCTCCAGCGGCCCCTTGCGCGGTATCGCACGATTAGGCTTGCAGGAACGCCAGCAGTTCGGCGTTGATCTGGTCCGCGTTGACGACGCACATCCCGTGCGACGCTCCGGCGATGACCTTGAGCCGGGCGTCCTTGACGATCCTGGCCGATAGCTCGGCCGAGTCACCGATCGGCACGATCTGGTCGTCATCGCCATGCAAGATCAGCGACGGCACGTCGATCTTCTTGAGGTCTTCGGTGTAGTCGATCTCCGAGAATTCCTTGACACACAGATACTGACCGTATGCGCCGCCCATCATGCCCTGGCTCCAGAATGCGTCGATCGTCCCTTGCGAGACTTTCGCATTCGGCCGGTTGAAGCCGAAGAACGGCACTGCGAGTTCCTTGTAAAACTGTGAGCGGTTCTCGGCGACGTTCTTGCGGATGCCGTCGAACACCTCCATCGACAAGCCACCGGGGTTGCTCGCCGACTTCACCATTTGCGGAGGCACCGCGCCGATGAGGACGGTCTTGGCGACCCGCTCCGTACCGTGGCGACCGATGTAGCGCGCGATCTCGCCGCCGCCCGTGGAGTGGCCGACGAGCGTCGCTTCGCGCAAATCGAGGGCGTTTATCAGCGCAGCGAGGTCATCGGCATAGGTGTTCATGTCGTTGCCTTGGGACGGCTGGCTCGACCGTCCATGACCGCGCCGATCATGCGCAATGACCCGAAAGCCGCGCTGGACGAGGAACAGCATCTGCGCGTCCCACGCATCCGCGGAAAGCGGCCAGCCATGGGAGAAAACAACCGGACGGCCGGTGCCCCAGTCCTTGTAGTAAATCAGGGTGCCGTCTTTCGTGGTGATCGTGTTCATTGCGTTGACTCCGTGATGGGCCGAGGTGGCAGAAGAATGTTTCGTCGGACTGACGGCCGACGCGGCGGCGGGCAGGGCTGCCGCCGCCAGGGCTGTGGCGCCGGCGAGCATCATGTCGCGTCGCCGTGGCGAGGGCGGAACTTCAGTTTGCGGAATGCGCATCCAAGGGCTCCAGGTGCGTGCGGCGGATGATGCCGCGTTGAACGAGCGGGTAAGGCTGCCGGCGCGAGGCGGTGGCACCGGGTCGGCAGTGATGCGCCGTCGAAATCGGACCTCGTCCGAGTACTGACAAGCGCGGTAGGCAGCCTAGATCGTGTTGAGGCGGCAAGTACTGAAAGCTGTCTCAATCTTCATGAAAGCGCCACGGTCACGCCGTGCGAGCGCGCCGGCAAGAAAGTTTCAGAAACGATAAAGGACGCTTCAACGGAGTCTCGCTATCGTTGGTCCCGAATCGTCCCCCCTACCCGTATCGCTTCACGCCAGGAGGCGTCACGACTGACGCAGCGGTCAGACACGGGGACGCGTCACCCACGTCATTTGCGAGGATGCCTTGCCATGAATGAGATCAGTCGCTGGGAGCGGATGATTACGCAGTTCGCCCCGTTGTTCGGCACGGACAGTCATCTGCCGGTTTGTCAAAGTGTCGATGTCGCCGGACGATGCCGACGCGATGTCGCATCTATGCAATCGCTCGGCAACGTGCGAGCGCGGAGCTCAATCGTTTCCGTCGAGCGCCAGACCGAGTCGTCCGTTCTCGTATCTTGGAGTGATCCGACGTGCTGTCGCTACGACGAGCAACGCTGGATCAACGCGAAGTCCCGAATGCGAGCGCTCTGCGCGTTGAGTGGACGCGTCATTCGCCCGGGCGATCCTGTTTACAAGCCGCAGTGGCGTGGCGCAAGAAGACCGGCGAACGGTGCGGAGATGATTCTGACGACCGAACTAGAACGGCTGATCGTCGAACTGAGTCGCCATTGATATTTATTCAGGTCGCGGGCCAATCCGCCGACCGCCAACCTGTCGGGAAATAACTATGAGTCTGTTCACCACCCACGATGGCGTTTCGCTTTACTACAAGGACTGGGGTTCCGGTAAGCCGGTTGTTTTCATTCACGGCTGGCCGTTGAATGCTGATATGTGGGATGTTCAGATGCATCACCTCGCATCGCGGGGGTTTCGATGCATCGCATACGACCGGCGCGGGTTCGGTCGGTCCAGCCAGCCGTGGCAAGGTTACGACTACGATACGCTGGCTGACGATCTCGCCGCCTTGCTCGATCAGCTCGATCTGCGCGAGGTTACGCTCGTCGGCTTCTCGATGGGGAGCGGCGAGGTTGCGCGCTACATCGCTCGACACGGCACCGCCCGCGTGGCGAAGGCCGTGCTGATCGGAGCGGTCACGCCTTTGATTGCGCAGCGCGACGATTATCAGGAGGGCGTCGCGGTCGAAGTGTTCGATGGCATGCGCACGGCAATACTCGCCGACCGCGCCACCTTTCTCGAGAATTTCTGGCCGTTGTTCACCGGTTCCAACCGAGCCGGTTCGACAGTCTCACGCGCGGCGCTTGACGCAACGACGTACATGGCGCTGCAGGCAGGACTGAACGCAACGCTCGATTGTGTGCATGCGTTCTCGGAAACGGATTTCCGTGCAGATCTGGACAAGCTCGATGTACCGACGTTGATCGTGCACGGCGATGATGACCAGACCGCACCGATCGGGCTTACGGCAAGAGCGACAGCCAATCGCGTGCCTCACGCGACTCTACGCGAATACGAAGGTGGTCCACACGCACTGTACCTGACGCATGCCGAGCAACTGAATGAAGATCTGCTTGCTTTCGTGCGAGCGCACGAATAACCGCACTCGGTTGGGCCGCAAAAATAGCGCGATCTGTGTCGAATCCGAACGAACACTCCAGCCGCATGTAAGTGCACTTGACGACGGTGATCGCTCAGTGGAATTCGATTTCTGCGTCGCGTAGCAGGCTCTGCAAGGTTCATCATAGCCCTGAGGAAATCACATGAAATCTAGCCTTCTTTCCGTTTTTATTGCTGCAGTCGTTGCGGCTCCTTCGATAGCGTCCGCATCGGTTGCGTATGCACCTGCCGAGCCAGGATCTTCCGCCATTGCCCGGAAACATAAGGATCCTGCTGTTGTCGCCTCGCGCAAGAAAGCGAAAGCCGCCGATCGGGCTCTTGCAAAGCGCGTGCGGAAAAGTTTCGAGCAGGATCACGCGCTGGATTCGGCACGCATTGTCGTGTTTGCCAAAGGCGGCGCAGTGACGTTGACCGGTGAGACTGCGGACGACGCGCAGATCCAGCTTGCAGAAAAGCGCGCGAGTGCGGTACCGGGCGTGACATCGGTGAGCAACCGACTGACGCTTACCGAAGGCGGCAGCTGAGCGTTGTGCCAGACCTGATGGCGACGAGAACTCGGAGTATTGATAGCCAGGATGGCCGTTGCGTTCGAGCGCAACGGCCTGGATGAGCAATGTCACGCACACCGTGAGCTTCTCGAAGCTGCTGCATGAGTGAGCAGCTGAACACCGCAAGTGCGACTGTCGCACAGTCAGTGGTCGGGTCGACATCTCGGGAGTTTCATTGGTGCGAGGTGCCGGGCGGCGCTCCCACGGTCATCGCAGGTTCTGATGCTAGCCCCGTCGTAAGCGACTATCCACGAGTTCGTGACCAATCGCATGCGGCTGTACTCGGAACGTCATTTCGGCAGTTGGAGCTTCCTGGAGAGGCAGACGAATGAGGCGAGTTCGCGTCCTTGAGAGCAGCAACGATGTAAACACTTTGCGCCTGGAAGTTGAGACGCAATCGCTTCCCGAAACGAATGATTCGGAATGCATTGTCGAAATTGTAAGTGCCGGCGTTGATCCAAGCGACGTGAACGCATTGCTTGGCCTAATGCAACACGCCGTGTGGCCGCGCACACCAGGTCGCGATTATGCCGGTCGAGTAATCGATGGGCCACCGGCGCTTGTTGGACGGTCGGTTTGGGGCAGCGGCGCCGATCTGGGAATCCGGCGTGACGGCACGCACGCGCGCTATCTTGCAATTCCGCTCCATAGCGTGCGCGAAAAGCCTGCTAACTTGACGTTGGACGAAGCCGGGACAGTCGGTGTGCCGTTTGTTACGGCCTTCGAGGGTTTTCGTCGGGCTGGTGGGGTCAATAAAGGGGATGTGGTGCTGGTCATCGGTGCCAACGGAATTGTCGGACAAGCTGCGATTCAACTCGCGACGATGGTGGGCGCCACCACGGTAGCTGCCGAGCGTGCAGCACCGGCCTACCTTGGTCATGCGAACAACAAGGTACGTATGATCGATGCGTCTTCGAGCGATTTCGAAGCGATGGTGCGTGATGTCACACATGGACATGGTGCGGACATCGTATTTAACGCGATCGGCAGCCCGTACTTCGAGCAAGCCAATTTGGTAATGGCGGCCGGTGGTGCACAGATCTTCATTTCGACGGCCGAGGGGACGGTGCCGTTCGATATCTCCACGTTCTATCGTGACCAGCACAGCTATGTTGGAGCCAACACGCTCGGTCTCGATGCACGCAAAAGTGCGGTCATCCTGGACAAGCTGCTTCCCGCATTTGAGCGTGGCGCGTTGAGACCTTTTCCAATTCACGACGATTACATGTTTGACCTCGATGACGCGGTGCGCGCGTATCGGACTGCATGTGCCGGCGCAGCTTATCGGACGCTGCTAAAACCCTGAGCGTTGTCCTCGAATCGCGCGTTATCGCGGTACATCCCCAATCCGCATTTCAGATGAGCCGCATGCGGTTGCCACTTGTAGGTCTGTTGTGTCGAGGCGCTACAGGTCTGTCTGCCGGCGAACCGATCGGTTTGCAATTGGCGTACGGTCGACGATGGCGTGTCCGACGGTACTCGAAGATCAATGCCCAATTGCCGGACCTTCTTCCTCGTCCAGTCGATTCGTTTCATTCTCCAAGAACGATTCAGGCAGATTCAGGAGTCTCGTTATGGAATCCCCTAATCTGTGAGTGTCAATTTCCATGACTCGCGGGACATGGTGACAAAGGCGTGCGATTAACCGCATCCGCTGATCAAGGACGACTGCCAATGGGAAAGCAAGTGCCAATACTGGAGCAACAGACGAATTCACCGTGGCCGGTTACGTCACTGGTCATCAACGGGCAGCGCACTGAACTTCGCGTTCCCCCTGACATGCCGCTCCTGTGGGCGTTGCGCGAGATCGTCGGTTTGTGCGGTACGAAATTCGGCTGCGGCATCGGACAGTGCGGTGCCTGCACGGTGCACCTGGACGGAAATCCGGTGCGCTCGTGCGTTTTGCCGGTGTCTGACGTCAACGGGCCAGTGACGACAATCGAAGCAATCGGTAAAACCGATATCGGCAAGCGGGTCCAGGCGGCCTGGCTCAAGCTTGAAGTAGTCCAGTGCGGTTACTGCCAGTCTGGGCAGATCATGTCGGCTGCTGGCCTGCTGATGCGCGACCCCCATCCCGACGATGCGGCCATCGACGCAGCGATGTCAGGAAATCTGTGCCGATGCTGTACGTACCCGCGCATTCGTGCAGCAATCAAGGTGGCAACATGAAAACGTATGGGCCTGTTGACGAAGCTACCTTACCTGACATCGCACGCCGTCGGTTCTTGACGGCAGGCGCGTTGCTGGTTGGCTTTTCCCTTGCGGCGCCGGCGCGTGCGTTTATGAGAGAACCGGATCTTGCTGCTGTCGGTGCCCTCGACGCGTCGGGTACGGGTTTTGATGGTTTTGTCCCAAATGGTTTCATTCGCATCGGTGTCGATGGGCGAATCGTGCTTGTGGTGCCGAGCGTCGAAATGGGGCAGGGTATCGCTACCGGCGAGGCGATGATGCTGGCCGAGGAACTCGAGGTGGAACTCGACCAGGTCGAGGTCGTGATGGCGCCCGCCGATGCTCATGCCTATACTCAGTCGCTCCTGAAAGCACAGGCCACAGGGGGCTCTACATCGGTTCGGGCTTATTTCGGTCCGCTAAGAAGTGCCGGTGCGGCCGCGCGCACAATGTTGGTAGGGGCCGCGGCCGAGCGGTGGCATGTTCCTGCAACGGAATGTTCCGTATCGCGCGCGATCATCACCCACGATCCGACCGGGCGAACGCTGTCTTTTGGAGCAGTCGCGTCGGCCGCACGCCGGCAGCCAATGCCGACGCGTGTCGCGTTGAAGCCACCTTCACGTTTCCGGCTCATCGGCAAATCAACCAAGCGGGTCGATACGCCGGCCAAGGTTAACGGGACCGCTACGTTCGGGATCGATGTACATGTCGCAGGAATGCGTGTTGCAGCACTGGTGATGAGTCCGACCATCGGCGGCAAGGTCCACCGCGTCGACGACCGGGCCGCTCGTGCAATGCCAGGCGTGATTGACGTGTTGCGAATTGACGATGCCGTAGCAGTGGTCGGTGAAAACTATTGGATAGCGCGTCGTGCGCTGGCGCAATTGCAGGTCGAATGGGAAGCCGGGCCCAATGCTGCGCTGACCTCGAGCGCGCTCGCGAACGAGCTACGAGATGCGCGGGGTACACCTATACTCGGCAAGCAGGTCGGCGAGCCGGAACGCAAGTTGAATGAGGCCGGCAATCACCGGATCGATTCCGTTTATACGCTGCCATACTTGGCGCATGCAGCACTCGAGCCGATCAACACGACGGTTCACGTGCGGCCAGACGGGTGCGATATCTGGGTTGGCACGCAGGTGCCGCAGACAGCACGTATTGTTGCTGCACAGATCACCGGTCTATCGATGGAACAGGTCGTTGTTCGCAATCACCTGATTGGTGGCGGATTTGGCCGCCGACTGGCTGTCGATACGATTGAGCAAGCGGTGCGCTTTGCGCGCCAAGTCACGTATCCGCTCAAGGTGATCTGGACGCGTGAACAGGATATCCAGCACGATCGCTTTCGTCCTGCGTATCACGACACCATCTCCGCGACGCTCGGAGCGGACGGTATGCCGGCAGCTTGGATACACCGCACGAGATGCTCGACCGTCCGTCCATACTACGATCGCAAGCCGTGGCCACAGGGTCAACTCGATCATGATGCCGTGGCCGGTGCGGCAGACCTGCCTTATGAAATTGCCGCGATGCGCTCCGATTGGGTGAGGCAGGATGGGCCTGTCGCACTGAATTGGTGGCGCGGGGTCGGGGAGACTCATAACGTATTTGTTGTCGAATCCTTTTTGGACGAGCTCGCGCATGCCGCGAAACGCGATCCGATCGAATACCGCCGTGCGCTCCTGCGCCAAAACCCCCGTTCGCTAGCCGTGCTCGATCGAGCGGCAAAGGCTGCCGGTTGGGGAGACCCGCTACCACCACGCTGCGGCCGAGGTGTCTCACTGCATGACAGTTTCGGCACGCACGCTGCACTCGTGGTGGAGATCGAGGTGGATCCACAAGGAGATATTCGGTTGCGGCGAGCTACGGCGGTCGTTGACTGTGGCATCGCCGTCAATCCAGACAGCGTTGTGGCGCAAGTCCAGGGTGGCGTGTTGTTCGGGCTCTCGGCTGCGCTCTATAACGCGATCACGATAGAAAATGGTGTGGTCCAGCAGAGCAACTTCCATGACTATCGTCAGATCCGCATGAACGAAGTGCCTCCATTCGAGGTAATCGTCATGCCGAGCGAGGAGTCGCCGGGCGGACTCGGTGAAGTCGGAACGGTCTCGGCTGCCCCAGCGCTGGCGAATGCCATATTCGCGGCGACCGGGGTGCGGCAGCGTAGTCTGCCTATCAACAGGCCGGCGTTGGCGATCAAAGGGGAAAATCGACGTCCACCATCGATTTCTGCATTCGACGGGAGACGCGCATGATGCTCCGTCAAAAAAAATGGGTGGTCGCGATCGCCCTGGGAAGTGCGGCGTTCGCCGGCCTGGCGTCGGTCTTTTTCTGGCCGCATCGCCTTGAGCCAGTCTCGACAAGTACGGTGTTGCCACGAGGCGATGCGTTAATAGCTCGAGGTCGTTATCTTGCTACCGCTGCAGACTGTGCTGCATGTCACACGGTACCGAACGGTCGGCCGTTCGCGGGCGGTACGAGCTTCAAGCTCCCATTCGGCAAAATATACGCACCCAATATAACGCCAGACAGAACCTACGGCATCGGAGCGTGGAGCGACGCGGAGTTCGTACGAGCCTTGCGCGAAGGCGTGGGGCGGCATGGCGAAGATCTCTATCCTGCGTTTCCATATACGTCGTATTCAAAGCTCTCCAATGATGACGCATTGGCGATCCGAGCGTTTCTCGCAACGATGGAGCCGGTCCATACGCCGGCACCGTCGAATGACCTCGCCTTCCCTTTTGATCAGCGTCGATTGATGCGGGCCTGGAAGTTACTTTTCTTCGATAACAAGGTATTCACTCCCGATCCGACGCGCAGCATCTCCTGGAACCGTGGAAACTATCTCGTCAATGGCCTTGCCCATTGCGGGGAATGTCACACACCGCGAAATATGTTGTTCGCCACGAAGACCGCGAAAATGTTGTCGGGTGGTGTCGTGGATGGTTGGAAAGCGTGGAACATTACTTCTGATCCCGACACCGGAATCGGTGGATGGAGCGATTCGGATCTCGTCGAGTATTTGTCAAGCGGATATGCAGTCGGCCATGGCGCGGCGTCGGGCAGTATGCGAGAGGCGGTCGAGATGAGTCTTGGTCGACTACCACGGCGCGACATTGAGGATATGGTGACATACCTGCGGACCGTCCCATCACAGCGTAGCGATCCGGAGGCGGCCATTTCCGTGGCATCGTCAACACTCGCGCGATCGGGGCGATGGGCAACCGTACCTGGAGGTGACGGTGTCGGCAAGCGCATATTCGAAGCTGCCTGCGTGAGTTGTCACGATTACGATGGAAATGGGCAGCAAATGAAGCGTGCCAGTCTAGCCGGGGCCCATGCCCTGAGCGACCCGGCCGGCGACAACCTCATAGGCTTGCTGCTCGATGGGTCGCACAGCCGCGACGACGCCCCTTCCACATCAATGCCTGCGTTCGGTGCCGCATACAGTGATGTCGAGATTGCTGCAGTCGCAAACTACACGATCGCTCAATTCAGCGGAAAGAGAGGGCAAGTTACGCCAGATCGAGTGGCGGAATTCAGAAAATAAATCGGATTGATTGATTCGTATTCTGTCTCGATCAAAAAAGTATCCGCCTGTTATGCGGTCGAATATTCTTCGTTTTTAGAAGATGATCGCTGGTTGATGGGTTATAGATCTGTGCAAAAAATTATTTTTCGCCAAAGAAATTCTATCAACTGAAAGGTTGGTTGCGATTTTTCATCGATTCGAGCCAGTTTGTATTCGACAAGTTCGTCAATGAATTAATAAAGATTAAGTTGTTTTTGATTGGGTTGAGTTATCTAATTGGCAGGTAAGTTATTGAATGGACGGTGCGCCCGAAGTTGGTCGTGCCCGCATGTCTGGACAACCAGTCGCCGAAGGAGCTTCCAACGTGAAAATGCCTGTTGTCGATTCGTCCGTTATCGATCGCCGCGCCACGATTGCGGAAGACTTGCGAGAGATCGTTGGAGAAGAATGGGTGCTCGATAGCGAGGCGGAGCGACGCCCGTACGAGTGCGATGGTCTGACCGCATATACGGCATTGCCGTTACTTGTAGTTCTCCCCGACACGACGGAGCAGGTTAGCCGAATACTCACGTACTGCCACGCCGCGCGCATCAAGGTTGTGCCGCGAGGATCGGGTACGTCGCTGTCTGGCGGCGCGTTGCCGCTTGAGGATGGCATCTTGCTCGGCACAGCCCGCATGAACCGTATCGTCGATATCGACGCCGCAAATCGTGTCGCGCGTGTTCAGCCTGGTGTGCAGAACATCCGGGTGACCGAGGCGGTTCGTTCGCTTGGCCTCTGCTACATGCCGGACCCATCCAGTCAGGCAATTTCGACGATCGGGGGAAACGTCGCCGAGAACTCAGGAGGAGTGCATTGCCTGAAATATGGTGTCACGTCGAATCACGTTACCGGAATGGAAATCGTGTTGATGACGGGCGAAATACTCAGGCTGGGCGGTGCGTTTGTTGGTGGCGCGGACGGCGAGTTCGACCTCTGTGGTGCATTGATCGGCTCCGAAGGTCTGTTGGCCGTCGTGACTGAAATCGCGGTGCGGCTGACGCCTGAACCACCGCTAGCGCGCGTCGTGTCGCTGGGTTTCGTCGATGTCGCCCACGCGAGCCGTTGTGTCGGCGACATCATTGGGAGCGGCATTGTGCCGGCCGGACTCGAATTCGTCGACCGCAGGGTGATCGGAGCGGTGGCGTCGTTGCTCGGTGAGATGCCGTCCCCCGGTGTCGAGGCGTTGTTGCTGTGCGAACTGGATGGCACCGAAAGCGAGGTGGATGCGCTGGTCGAGCAGGTGGAGCGCATCGCCCGCAACGCTGGTGCTGTCGACCTGAAGGTCAGCCGGACAGAAGCTGAACGCGAACGTCTGTGGCGTGCCCGCAAGCTTGCATTCGGTGCGATGGGAAAGATCGCGCGGGATGTCTACGTAACGGACGGAACGATTCCCCGTCGCCGTCTCGCGGAGATATTGAATCGGATTGAGGCGTTGTCGAAACGGCATGGGCTCGAGTACGCGAACTGCTTTCACGCGGGCGATGGCAACTTGCATCCGATGGTGTTGTTCGATGCTGCCATTCCAGGTGATCTCGAGAAGGCAGAAGCATTCGGCGCGGACATTCTTCGAGCCTGCGTCGATCTCGGTGGTGTGCTGAGCGGTGAACATGGCATTGGTGTCGAGAAGCGTGATTTGCTGCATTACCAATTCGACCCGAACGACATTGCGCAGCAGCAACGGCTCAAGTGTGCATTCGATCCGAATGAGTTGCTCAACCCTGGCAAGGTGTTCCCGACAGCTTGCCGTTGCGTCGAATTGGGCCGCACCCGTATGCGCGACGGCAACGTGCGCTTTGCCGATGTTCCCCGCTTCTAGGATATGCAAATGATACCGACCGACAATCCCCTAACACTAGATCGAATCCGCCCGCGTGATGCGGAAGATCTGGTCGACATCGTCGTCGACGCGGATACTCATGGCCGCTCCTTCGAGATCGTCGGAGGTGGGACAAAGCGCGGATTCGGCGAGCCGATCAGCGCCGACGCGCTGCTGGATTTGTCTGCAGTTTCCGGGATCGACTTCTACGAACCCGAGGAACTTGTGATCAAAGTGCGGGCTGGCACGCCTATCGAGGTGGTACACGAGACTCTGGCCGCACACCGGCAACAGCTCGCGTTCGAGCCCCCGGATTACGGCGCGTTGTTTGGGGAGCAGGCGGGACGCAGCACGATTGGCGGTATTGTCGCCACCAATCTTTCCGGACCGCGCCGGGTATCTTCGGGTGGGGTGCGCGACGCGGTGCTTGGCGTGGAGGGCGTGAACGGTCGAGGGGAGGCGTTCAAGGCGGGCGGGCGCACCGTCAAGAATGTGACCGGCTACGATTTGCCTCGGTTGATGGCCGGCTCGTTCGGAACGCTGGCTGTGCTGACGACTGTCACCTTGAAACTGCAGCCGGCATGGTTGGACGAGATCACTTTGCTGGTCGACGGGCTCGACGACGGGGCGGCGATCGAACTGTTGACCGATGCGCTGCAGTTGCCTTTCGACGTTAGTGCCGCAGCTCATATCGGCGGCGCGCGTCGTGAGGCCCGGACCACGGCTTTAAGGCTGGAAGGTTTCGGTGTGTCGTTAGCGGCGCGTGCGAAGGCGCTCGTGAAGCACCTGGGGCGATCCTTCACAATTCAATCGATAGGCACCGACGCGAGTCGTGAATTTTGGCGTGCGTTGCGCAATCTGCAGGAGTTCGCTGACGACCCGAACGCATGCATATGGCGACTCATGCTACCTGGCACACAAGCCGCGAGAATCGTCGAATCAATGGGGGGTGACGCGATCTACGATTGGGGCGGTAGCCTTGTGTTCCTGCGAACCGGCGAGGCAGATGCTGCGGTCCAAGCGGAGGCGCTCAGGCGCGCTGCTGATGCAGTAGGCGGACGTGCCTGTTTGTTGCGAGCGCCTGCGACGCTGCGGCGTACGGTCGGCGCGTTTCATCGTCATCCCGCAGCGCTGCGTGTGCTCGGTGAACGGGTGCGCGGAATCTTCGATCCGAACCGAGTGCTTAATCCAGGCCGGCTCGTACCCTTCGCTGCGGGAGTGGCGTGACATGAGAACCCGCATTCCCGACACTGCACTGATCGACCCTGATATCGCACTGTCGAACGACATCATCCGTAGTTGCGTACATTGCGGTACTTGCCTTTCGCACTGCCCAACCTATCAAGTTCGCCACGACGAGAACGACAGCCCGCGCGGGCGCATTGTCTTGATGAGGAACATGTACGAGTCGGGCGGTGCACCGGACCCGAAGACAGTCGAGCACCTCGATCGCTGCCTTACTTGTCTCGCGTGCGAGGCGATCTGTCCGTCCGACGTACAGTATTCGAAGTTGATCGCACATGGCCGCGAATACGTTGAGAACCATTATCGTCGGCCGCTCGTGCAGCGTGCGATCCGTCGCGCACTGGCCGCACTGATTCCGAGGCGCGGAATGTTTCGTGCCGCACTGGCTGTCGGTCGGCTGTTCTGGCCGCTGCGGTCGGTGTTCGGCGGCGCGCCGCGTGCGATGTTGGAGACGATCCCCCGCAAGCCGCTTCCGAAGGCAAGCCCAGTCGACCGGCCGCAGGTGTTTCCCGCGCAAGGGCCGCGGCGTGCGCGCGTGAGCTTGCTGAATGGTTGTGTGCAAACTGTACTGGATCCTGCCATCAACGAAGCGACGATCAGGCTGTTGCAGCGGCATGGTGTCGAAGTCGTTATCGCGCGTGGGGCTGGGTGCTGTGGGGCACCGGCCGAGCACATGGGACATGAAGCGCAGGCACTGCAGCTGGCAAAGTCGAATATCGATGCGTGGCTGCGTGAGGCCGACGGGCCGGAGGGGCTCGACGCCATCATCGTCAACACGTCTGGATGCGGTACCTCGCTCAAGGCTTACGGTCATGCATTGCGGCTCGATCCTGCGTGGAAGGATAAGGCCGCGCGCATCAGTGCACTTGCCAGGGACATTTCGGAGTTCATGACGCAGCTGGGACTTCGGATGCCGGTGATCGTGCCTGGGTTGCGAGTTGTCTATCACGCCGCGTGCTCGATGCAACACGGCCAGCGGATAGTGCATCAGCCGATCGACTTGCTGAATGCCGCAGGGTTCGACGTCGTCCAACCGTCGGACAACTTCATGTGCTGCGGGTCGGCCGGTGTATACAACCTGCTGCAACCCGAGATCGCGGACGAGTTGAAGCAGCGCAAGGTCGCGGCGATCGCGGCAACGGGCGCCACAATTGCAGCGAGCGGCAACATCGGTTGCATGACCCAGCTCGCTAGCGCGGTCAGCATCCCGTTCGTGCATACCGTGCAGTTGCTCGACTGGGCGACTGGCGGGCCGTTGCCCGGCGCATTGCAAGACGTGATCAAGTCGCGGGGCTCGTGCCACGCCGAATAATGATATCCCGACATGTCGGGAATGCGGGGGCATACCGTCGGCTGCGCCAGTGATATGCCCGGACAGGATGTTGACGAGGTCACCGACATCTTTTCAGATGTCGAACAAGGAGCAAGCTATGCGATTTGCAGCGTATGAAATGAATGGCTTTCGTGGTTTGGCCGTCGAACGAAATGGAGAATGGTTTGGCTCATCGGCCGAGGAGTCGGACGCTCCCTGGGATCTGGACACGATGCTGGCTCAGGGTGTCGATCTTGTCGAGGTGGCTGATCGCCTTGCGCGCGGAGCGCGAATCGATCTCGACTCGGTGCGTCTGCTGCCGCCATTCACGCATCCCAACAAGATCTTGTGCGTGGGTTTGAACTACCTTGACCATTCGAACGAAACAGGTTTTGCGAAGCAGACATATCCGACCGTATTCGCCCGGTTTACGTCGAGCCTGATCGGACACGGCGAACCAATAGCGCTGCCGGCGCAGTCCACTCAACTTGACTACGAGGGCGAGCTGGCAGCAGTGATCGGGAAAGGTGGCCGCGGAATTTCGCGTGAGCGGGCACTCGATCACGTTGCCGGATATTCAATCTTCAACGATGCGACACTGCGTGACTATCAGTTTCGTACGCCGCAGTGGACGATGGGCAAGAACTTCGATGGAACAGGAGCATTCGGGCCTTGGTTCGTTACTGCGGACGAATTGCCGGCAGGCTGTGATGGACTACGTATCCAGACACGCCTGAACGGGGAAGTCGTCCAGGACGCGTCGACGTCCGACATGATATTTGATGTCGCGACGCTGGTCGCATTGTTAAGCGACGTGATGACACTGCAACCCGGCGACGTGATCGTCACCGGGACACCGGCCGGGATCGGGATGGCGCGCGATCCTCAGCTTTGGATGAAGTCTGGTGACGTATGCGAAGTCGAAATTGAACGGCTTGGCGTGTTGCGAAACCCGGTTGCGTCGGCTGGCGATGAACGAACGGAGCCTTCGCGGTATCTGACCGTCGCACCTCGATGACCAGCCGCTCCCGGGGCGAGAGCGGGTTCCTGAAGCGCACGGCGGTGGAGTAGAACATTTGGAGAGCGGCGATGATGCTCTTGCCGAGAAATGCCGAAGCGACGCCGCGTCGGACGACAACATCAACTTGACAACCCAAGATGTCGGTCGTCATGGTTGCCGTGCCGAAGTGCCAGGCCCGCTGCCGGGGGGGCGTCGCGACGGGAGCGGCAAGCTACTCGCAGACGAACTGGTTCAGGTCGTCGTCCGCCGTCCCGTACTCCTCGCGCACCTTGTCCTCGTGCCCGAGCATGATGATTTCCCTGTGGCGTGAGCGGTCGCGCGCACAGGTTTCATTTCCCGCGCGATCTGCCGGCGCGGTGACCCGTACGCAGGATCGTCACGCGTGCGCTCGCGCCGGATCGGCGCCCGTGCGAAAGCGGCGACCTTCCCCGGTCAACGCACCGGCTCGGCCGTGGCCAGCAGGCTGCGCAGGAACACCATGATCATGTGCCCGATCGGCACCTCGGACAGGATCGACTGCTGCAGCGACAGGCCCTGCGAGAGCCCCATGAACGCAACGGCCAGGACGGCCGGCGGTTCGGGCGGCACCTTCTTCAGCCGCGCGAAAATCTGTTCGATGCAATAGGCGAGGCCATCGCGGTGGGCGTCCAGCAACGCCTGCGACGCGATGGCGAAAGCGGGGTTGCGCCGCCCCTGAAGCTTGAATTCGACACCCAGCACCGACCACTCGGGCTCGGCATCGACGGTCCGCGACCAGACATCCAGCGCATTCAGGATGTCCTCCCCGGACGCCGCGGGGTCGCTCAGCACCCGGGCGATGTCGGCCACTTGCGTCTGCGAGCGCTCCCGCATCAGCTCGACGAACAATGCCTCCTTGCTCGCGAAATTCGAATAGAACGCGCCTTGCGTATAGCCGGCCTCGGCCGCGATATCCCTGAGCGACGTGCCGCCGAACCCGCGGTCGACGAACAGCCGCTTCGCCGCGGCGAGCAAATGAGCGCGGGTCTGTTGTCGGCTTTCTTCGCGGCTCAGCCGCGGGGGAGGGGGAACCATGTTCATGGCCGGCAGGATATCAGTTGATATTTGAGATGGATACCATTACGATCGCATTTCAGATATCACTCGATATTTGAAATGCCGGGCGCGATTGTGTCGCCGAACGTCTGCAGCGGGGGCCCCGGGCGGGCGATCGGGTCGACGCGGGGGCGCGCACGGTGTGCCGGTGCGTGGCGGCGTGTCGCTGTTCTCTTGTCGCGTGCTTCGATGCGCCGGCGCGAGCTGCTTGCCGATCGAGTGAATGTGGCCGTCACGGGACGTCGTGAAACAGTCGGTTAGTCATGCGAATCATGCCGGTTCGCATGCAGATGCGGATGCGGGGCAGGAAGCAGAAGATGAACGCGAGCAAGACCTATGCACAGCTCGTCGTCGAGCTGGCCGAACTGGACGAGGAAATCGAGCGCGCACGCGCGCGCGAACGCGTCGATGCGATCGCGGAGGTTCACTCGCTCATGGATACCTATGCGATCAAGCATCGCGACCTGGTCGGCCGCAACGGCAGCCGGGGTTCGTACGTCGTGAAAGTGCTGCCGGCGCGCTATCGCGATCCGGTGAGCGGAAAGGAGTGGAGCGGGCGCGGCAATGCGCCGCTCTGGATCAGGGGCAAGGATCGTCGTCAGTTCGTCGTCGTCAAGCCGCCGTCCGCCGGCAAGAAAAGCAGGCGCAGCTGACCGCGGGCGTCGGGCTACGGCGACAGCGGCTTCGCCGATGCCTGACCGGGCGGCGTGAGCACCACGCGCAGCGTCGCGCCTGCCGGCGACGGCGCCACGTACGCATGCGGCCGAGGCGACTAGAAGAGCGCGTTCACACCGGCGCGCAATCGCGTCGGCTCGCCATGCTCGACGTGCAATTCGCGTTCGCCCGACAGCACGTGATGTCGTCCGCAATCATGGCGCGGGTGACGTCTCGCGATGCGGGCCGGACTGGATCGGGCGTCGCGTGCGTTTCGTTCAGCCCCGGCCGACGAACGGCATCGCGGTCGCCATGATCGTCATGTTCAGGATGTTCGTGTCGAGCGGCAGGTTCGCCATCTGGACGATCGCGTTCGCGACATGCGTGACGTCCATGCGCGCCTCGGGCGCGAGGCTGCCGTCGGCCTGCGGGACGCCTTGCGTCATGCGGTCCGTGAGCGACGTCGCCGCGTTGCCGATGTCGATCTGGCTGCACGCGATGTTGTACCGGCGGCCGTCGAGCGCCAGCGACTTGGTGATCCCGGTCACCGCATGCTTGGTGGCCGTGTACGCGATCGTGTCGGGGCGCGGCGCATGGGCCGAGATCGAGCCGTTGTTGATGATCCGGCCGCCCTGCGGCGTTTGCGCTTTCATCAGGCGCCACGCGGCCCGCGCACACAGGAAGACGCCGGTCAGGTTGGTCGCGACGACGCTGTTCCACACGTCGAATTCGTATTCGTCGAGGGATACCGGCGGCGCGTTGCGGCCGGCATTGTTGAACAGCACGTCGAGCCGGCCGAACTGCTGCGCGATCCGGGCGAACGCGTGGTCGACCGAGGCTTCGTCGGTGACGTCCGCAGGAAACACGTGCGCGTCGCCGCCGGCGGTGCGGATCGCGTCCTGCGTGTCGCGCAACGATGCCTCGGTGCGTCCGAGCAGCGCGACGGTGAAACCGGCCTGGGCGAGCGCGATGGCCGCCGCGCGACCGATGCCGGAGCCGGCGCCGGTGACGGCTGCGAATTTCTTCGAAACAGACATGGCTTGATTTCCTGCGGGTTGAAAGAGGGGCGAGGTGGCCGACGACCGGGATCATCGCCACTTCGGCAATGTAGTCGAAATGCGCGGTGCCCATGTTCAAGCGACACCGTCAGGCACGCTCGACAACGTGATGACCTCGGCTACTTCTTGCGGCCAGGTATGGCCTTCCGCGCCCGCGTGCCTGACTCCGCGAACAGATCGACCACCACGTCGCGCAGCCACTTGTTCCCTTCGTCCTGATTGACCCGCGTATGCCAGAGCATGTGAATCGGCGCGCCCGGCACCGTGACGGGCAACGCGCGCCAGCTCAGCGAAAACGGTGCGGCAAGCTGCTGCGCGAGATGCTCGGGCACCGTCGCGATCAGGTCGGTGCGCTGCAGGATGTAGCCGACGCTCATGAAGTGCGGCACCGTGAGCCGCACCTGGCGCGCCACGCGGCGGCGCTTCAGCCATTCGTCCACCTGCCCGTGACCGGTGCCGGCCGACACCACGACCAGATGTTCGGCATTGCGCCATGCGTCGACCGTCAGCGGCGCATCCTCGAGCGGATGGCCGCGCCGGAACAGGCACACATAACGCTGATCGAACAGCCTGCGCTGATAGAAGCCGCCCTTGAGCTGCGGCAGCAGGCCGATCGCGAGATCGACGCGGCCATCGGCCATTTCGTCGCCGAGATTGACGCTCGTGTCGCGCACGGTATTGAGCGCGATGCCCGGCGCCGCTTGCGACAGGTGTTCGAGCAGCGCGGGCAGGAACACGACTTCGCCGATGTCGGTCATGCCGATCGTCAGCGTGCGCGCGGCGCGCTGCGGATCGAAACCGGTCTCGGGGTTGAGCGCGGCGTGCAGCGTCGCGAGCGCGTGCGACACGGGTTCCGCGAGGCGCAGCGCGAACGGCGTCGGCACCACGCCGCCGGGCCCGCGCACGAACAGCGGATCGCCGAGCCGGCGGCGCAGCTTCGCGAGCGCATTGCTCACGCCCGGCTGGCTCATGTTCATCTGCTCGGCGACGCTCGACACGCGCCGTTCCTGCATCAGCCGCTGGAAAAGCAGCAGCAGGTTGAGGTCGATATCGCTCAGTTCCATGGGTTGGGCCTCGCCGGGTTCATTGCATCCAGTGATGAAGCAGATTCCGGTCATTTTATTGCGGGATGAAAGTCCGCTCCCGAGAATACCGATACGGTCCATGCATTCGACATGACCGCTGCGCACGCCGCAGACCCAACATCGGAACATCGGAGACACCTTCATCATGCAGACGAACCTGAAGATTGCGATCGTCGGCGCCGGGATCGGCGGCCTGACGCTCGCGCTTGCCCTGCGCGAGCACGGCATCGACGCGCAGCTCTACGAACAGACGGAGGTGTTGCGCGAAGTCGGCGCGGCCGTCGCGTTGTCGGCCAATGCGACGCGCTTCTACGAACGGATGGGATTGCGGGCGGCCTTCGATGCGGTGTGCGCGGACATCCCGGGGCTCGTCTATCGCGACGGCCGCAGCGGCGCGGTGATCGGCCATCATCGCGGCGACCCCGACTATCGCCGGCAATTCGGCGGCGCGTACTGGGGCGTGCATCGCGCGGATCTTCAGGCCGTGCTGTCGCAGGCGGTCGGCCTCGACGCCATCCATCTCGGCCATCGGCTGACCGATCTCGCGCAGCATCCCGATCGCGTCACGCTGTCGTTCGACAACGGGGTGCGCGTCGACGCCGATCTCGTGATCGGCGCGGACGGCGCGCGCTCGATCACGCGGCGCTGGATGCTCGGCTACGACGATGCGCTGTATTCGGGGTGTTCGGGGTTTCGCGGCGTGGTGCCGGCCGCGCGGCTGAACCTGTTGCCCGATCCCGAGACGCTGCAGTACTGGATCGGGCCGCACGGGCACCTGCTGCACTATCCGATCGGCGACGACGGCGACCAGAATTTCCTGCTGGTCGAGCGCCATCCGTCACCGTGGCCGTCACGCGACTGGGTGATGCCGTCGGAAGAGGGCGAGCAACTGCGCGTGTTCAGGGACTGGCATCCGGCGGTGGTGCAGATGATCACCGCCGTGCCGATCAGCCAGCGCTGGGGGCTGTTCCACCGGCCGCCGCTCGGCCGCTGGAGCCGCGGGCGCGTGACGCTGATCGGCGACGCCGCGCATGCGCTGGTGCCGCATCACGGGCAGGGCGCGAACCAGTCGATCGAGGATGCGGTGGTGCTGGCCGCGCAACTGGCGCAGGCCGGGCCGGGCAACTGGCGCGAAGCACAGGAAGCGTATGAACGGCTGCGTCGCGGCCGCACGCGCAAGGTGCAGTACGCGTCGATCTCCGTGGCCGATGTGTTGCACCTGCCCGACGGGCCGGCCGCGCAGGCGCGCAATGCGCGTCTGGCCGAGCGCGACAGCGTGCTGCATCACCTGGACTGGATTCACGGTTTCGACGCGCTGGCGGGGGAGCCGAGCGAGCGGCAGGGCGGCACTTGGCTTTGAGTCTGCCAATCTGGAGCAGGGGTGCGGCGGCCAGCGCCACGCGTGCGCCCTCAGGCGCGACCGGCTCGCCGGGATTGCATGCGCCGGGCATGACATGGGTCGACGGCCGTCGGCCCGCCGGTCACCGGCCAGCCTGACGAAAACGGGCGGGGCAACGCCCGCCCGCCGTCACTTCACGCATTCGAGCGCGTACTTCAACCCCTGGCCGAGCAGGCCGCGCCATACATCCCACGTATGCCCGCCGTCGACGATGCGCAACTCGGCCGGGTTCTGCGCACGGCGCAGCTGCGTGTACAGCACGCTCGATTCGGCCTGGATGGTCAGGTCGTCGTCGCCGGCCGCGATGAACATCGGGATCCGCCAGCTGCGCGCGAAATAGCCGCGCATCAGCGCCGGGTAGTTGAGCTCGTGCCACACGCGCGGGTCGAACTGCCGTTCGCCGAACACGCCGACGTAGCGCGCGGCGGAATTGAGCGGCGGCTCGTTCGCGTAGATCGCGGGGCTCAGCAGCATCGCGCCGCAGAACAGCCCGGGTTCGAGCAGCGAGAAGCGCAGCGCGCCGAAGCCGCCCATCGACACGCCGCCGATCGCGCGGCCCGCGCGCTGGTTCGACACCGCGAAGTGCGCTTCGACCTCGGGCAGCAGGTCGTTGAGGAACGCGCTCTGCATCTTTTCCTTGCGGTCGACGTACCAGTCGGTGCCGCCCTGCGGCATCACGATCACGACCGGCGGGATCTCGCGGCGCTCGATCAGCGTGTCGGCGGTGGCCTGCAGCCGGCCCTGCGTGACCCAGTCGTTCGCGTTGCCGGCGTTGCCGTGCAGCAGGTACATCACCGGGTAGCGCGCGCCTTCCGGGTTGTAGCCGGGCGGCAGGTAGACCGTGTACGACCAGTCGCGCTTCAGCGACGCCGACCGGAACGTGCGCAGCACGACGCTGCTGCCCGGATTGAGCGCGCTCTCCTGGGCGGCCGACGGGGTCGTCGCGGTCTGGACGGTCGGCGGCGGCGCGGGCGCTGCCACCGGCGCGGGCGGCGTGGCTCGGGCGGTGGCGATGGAGCCGGCGATCAGGGCGAGGGCGAGCGGAAGGGCGAGTCGGCGCATGTCGAATCGTTTCAGGAGAGGCGCCGGCTATCGTAGCAGCGGCGCATGACGGCGCGGCGCGTCATCGCCGCGAACGGAACGGCAACCGCGCGACGAGCGGCCCGTAGAGTTTGGCGACGAGATACAGCAGGCCCATTGCGACGACGTCGGCAATCAGGCCGAGCTTCACGTCGAGATAGCCTTCGGTCGCCTGGTAGAGCACCGAATCGACCGCGAGCGAGATGGCGGTGCCCGCGACGAAGCACAGCAGCCCCTGCCGGCCGATCGTGCCGATCCACGGCATCGCGTGCGCAACCTTCTTCATCCAGCCGAGGTGGACCAGCTTGGCCGCGAGCCACGCGATCGCGAGAAAGTTCGCGAGCCGCAGCGCGCCGAGGTTCTGCTTGATCGACGGATCGGTCGGGAACGGCTCGATGCGCAGCCGGTAGTACGCGCCGGCCGCGACGATCGCGAGCGCCGCGGCCGTCAGCAGCCAGCCCTGCGGCTTCGGCGCGAGCGTCTGGTAGACGGGCTGGCAGCGCGCGATCACGCCGAGCACGAACAGGAACTGCCATGCGAACGGATTGAAGTCCCACGGCGCGCCTTCCACGGTCGGCAAAAAGCGCGCGACGTGCGGCGCGGCGACCCACAGCGACCCGCTGAACGCGAGCAGCAGCCACGGCTGCGTGCGCGCGAGCGGCAGCGTGAGCGGCACGAGCAGCGCGAAGAACGCGTACATCGGCAGCACCGACGCGAGGTACGGCTGGCGGCGGAACAGCAGGATGTCGCGTAGCGCGGCGAGCGGCTTGTGGAGCAGGCCGTCGAGATCGTTGGTCGGCATGTTCGGGCCGTCGATCGCGAACGCGTTCAGCGCGGCCGTGATCAGCAGCATCAGGCCGGCCGTCACGAGGAACGCACGGTAGATCTCGAACGCGCGCCTGATGAAGCGCTGGCGCGCGGCAGCCTCGTCGTGCCGTTCGGCGAGCGAGTTGTACGCGATCGCGGTGGCGAAGCCGCCGAGGAACACGAAGACCTCGGCCGCGTCGCACAGCGCGTAAGCGTGCAGCGTCACGCGCGACAGGATGCTGCCGCCGATGTGGTCGACGACGATGACGAGCAGCACGAGACCGCGGAAGAAATCGAGCTCGGCGTAGCGGCCGGCCCGGGCCGGTGCGGTCATCGAACCGCCTCCCGGCGCGGGCCGCGGGCGCGGCCGGCACGCGCCGCGCATGAATCGGGGGGAAGCATGACTTCGTGAAGAAATGACGAACGGATGCGCATTGTGCCACCGATGCGGTGCATATCGGGTTTACGCGAATGGTCGGCCGTCGTGCTGCTGCCGATAAGCCGGGTCAGGCAGCCCACGCAACGGGGCAGTTGGACGAGCGCAACGGTTTGCGCAGGGTTCATCTACCCCGATGGACGGACGGTTTCCGACGTGACACCATTTTGACCTCACGCGGCCGCACACCGCGTCGTCCGCCCTGCGGGCCATACCTATAACAGACCAAACATTCGCCGGGCGCTCGACCATGCCCGGCCACCCGGCTCCGGAGAACCGTCATGAAGAAGCACATCTTTTTTACCGCCGCGCTGGCCGCTTTCGCCGCGCCGGTCTTCGCCCAGAACAGCGTGACGCTGTACGGTGTGATCGATGAAGGCTTCAATTACACGAACAACGTGAACGTCAATGGGGTCGGAAAAACGAATTACCAGCTCGCGAGCGGCTACGCGCAGGGCAGCCGCTGGGGCCTGAAGGGCAGCGAGGATCTCGGCGGCGGGCTGAAGGCGATCTTCACGCTGGAAAACGGTTTTGACGTGAACAACGGCCGGCTCGGCCAGGGCGGCCGCATGTTCGGCCGACAGGCGTTCGTCGGGCTGAGCGCACCGCGCTTCGGCACGCTGACCTTCGGCCGTCAGTACGATTCCGTCGTCGACTATCTCGCGCCGCTCACCGCCAACGGCAACTGGGGCGGCACGCTGTTCTCGCACCCGTTCGACAACGACAACACGGACAACTCGTTCCGCGTCAACAACACGGTCAAGTATGCGAGCGCCGACTGGAACGGCCTGACGTTCGGCGGCACGTACAGCTTCAGCAACAGCACCGGCTTCTCGAACAACCGTCAATACAGCCTCGGCGCGCAGTACTCGCTGGCCGGGCTGCAGGTCGCGGCGGCGTACCTGCAGGCGAACAACCCGGGCATCGGCAGCGCGGGCGCGATCTCGGCCGACGATGCGAACTTCGTCGCCGACCGCCTGCGGATCTTCGGCGGCGGCGTCAACTACACGTTCGGCCCGGCCACGGTCGGCTTCGTCTACACGAAGACGGACGTGAAGAACCCGGTGTCGACCGTCTACCTGCCGGCTTCGACGTTCGCCGGCCTCGGGCTGACCGCGACGAAGTTCCAGAACTTCGAGATCAACGGCAAGTACCAGCTCACCCCCGATTTCTATCTCGGCGCGCAGTACGTGTACACGGACGGCAAGTACGATGCCGCGGCCGGGACGTTCAAGCCGAAATACCACACGGTCGGCCTGATGGCCGACTACAGCCTGTCGAAGCGCACCGACGTGTACCTGCAGGGCGCGTGGCAGAAGGTGGGCGGCGACAAGACCGGCACGGCGGCCGACGGCGGCTACGTGGTCGGCACGGACGGCCCGTCGGCGTCGTCGAACCAGTTCGCGGTGCGCGCCGCGATCCGCCACAAGTTCTGATCGGGGGGCGGGGAGTGCCGAGGCCGAGCGCCTCGGCGCCCGCTGCCGTCAGTCTGCCCGGGGGTTGCCCCCGAGCGTATCCGCGAGCCAGTCGACGAAGATCCGCACGCGCGGCGCGAGATGCCGGCCGGTCGGAAACACCACCGACACGGGCAGCGGCCTGGCGTTCCATTCCGGCAGCACCTCGACCAGCGAGCCGTCGGCGAGCAGCGGCCCGAGCCCTTCGCGCGGCGCCTGGATCAGCCCGAGGCCCGCCAGACAGCACGCGAGATACGCCTGCGAGCTGTTGACCGACACGACGCTGCGCATCTTGACCGCGTGCAGCTGGCCCGAATCCATATCCGCATATTCCCAGTCCAGCTCGCGGCCCGTGCGGCTCGAGAAATAGCCGACCGCGACGTGGTCCGGCAGCTCGTCCGGCGAGCGCGGCGTGCCGTGCCGCTCGAGATACGCGGGCGCCGCGCAGTTGATCTGCGCCAGTTCGCCGATGCGCCGTGCGACGAGCGACGTATCGGACATCGCGCCGACCCGCACCGCGCAGTCGATGCCGTCGGCGACGAGGTCGACGAAGCGGTCGGTCGTGCCGATCACGACGCGCAGGTCGGGGTAGCGCGCGTGGAAACCCGGCAGCGCCGGAATCACCTGGTTCAGCGCGAAGCGTTCGGGCAGGTCGACGCGGATCGCGCCGCGCGGCGTCGTGCCGGCGTCCTCGAACAGCGTTTCCGCATCGTCCAGATCGGCCAGCAGCCGCATGCAGCGCTCGTAATAGGTCGCGCCTTCGGCCGTCAGCGCGACGCGCCGCGTCGTGCGCTGCAGCAGGCGGACCTTCAGGTGCCTTTCCAGATACTGGACGGCGTTGCTGACCGTCGGGCGCGGCAGTTGCAACTGCTCGGCCGCTTTCGTGAAGCTGCCGAGATGGGCGACGCGCGCGAAGATGCGCATTGCTTGCAGATGATCCATGCGGGGCGGGTGCGTGGGTGGAGAGCAGGCTCCATTGTTAATCAGCGTCGAATGGTTTGGTTGAGTGTTTCGCGTTTATCGCGCGCCGCGATGCGCCCAGAATCCGGCCTGTTCATTCATCACTCGAGGAAACGGATATGGAAACGCGTGAACTGGGCCGGACCGGCCCGCGGGTGTCGGCAATTGCACTTGGCTGCATGGGGATGTCGGACTTCTACGGCCCGGCCGACCGCGACGAAAGCATCGCGACGCTGCACGCGGCGCTCGACCACGGCATCACGATGCTCGACACCGGCGATTTCTACGGGATGGGCGACAACGAGATGCTGATCCGCGACGCGCTGCGCGGCCGGGCACGCGACCAGGTGCTGATCAGCGTGAAATTCGGCGCGCTGCGCGATCCGGCCGGCGGGTTTGCCGGCTACGACGCGCGGCCGGTGGCGATCCGCAACTTCGTCGCGTACTCGCTGAAACGGCTCGGCACCGACTACATCGACATCTACCGGCCGGCGCGCGTCGATCCGGCGGTGCCGATCGAGGAGACGATCGGCGCGATCGCCGATCTCGTGAAGGCCGGGTACGTGCGCCATATCGGCCTGTCGGAAGCCGGCGTCGACACGATCCGCCGCGCGGCGGCCGTCGCGCCGATCTCCGACCTGCAGATCGAGTATTCGCTGCTGTCGCGCGGCATCGAGGCCGGGATCCTGCCCGCGTGCCGCGAACTCGGGATCGGCGTCACGGCCTACGGCGTGCTGTCGCGCGGGCTGCTGGGCGGACGCTGGAGCACGGCGCGGCAAGGCGAGCGCGATTTCCGTGCGGCGAGCCCGCGGTTCCAGGGAGAGAACCTCGCGCACAACCTCGCGCTCGTCGATGCGCTGCGCGCCATCGCCGACGAGAAGGGCAGCAATCCGGCGCAGGTCGCGATCGCGTGGGCGCTGTCGCGCGGCGGCGATATCGTGCCGCTGATCGGCGCGCGCAAGCGCACGCAGCTTCAGGACGCGCTGAAGGCGATTGGGATGCAACTAACGGTCAATGAGATCGCTCGCATCGAAGCGGCGGTTCCCGCCGGGGCGGCTGCCGGTGAGCGTTATCCGGCCGCACAGATGGCGCACCTCGACAGCGAGCAAGGCCGGGGGTCATCTCACGGGGACTGATCGGCGCGGATCGGCAATGGTTTCGGAACAGCCTCTGCATTCGGCTCGAATCTGGGGGCTGGGGCTGGGGCTGGTGCTGGGGCTGGTGCTGGTGCTGGTGCTGGTGCTGGTGCTGAGGCTGAGGCTGGTGCTGGTGCTGGTGCTGGTGCTGGTGCTGAGGCTGGTGCTGAGGCTGAGGCCGGGCTGGTAACCCCGATTGCGGTGCATGGCTGGCCTGGCCCGACTTGACGTCGGCGGCGCAGGTTTCGCCGGCCCACGGCGCGCCAGCCCATCGGCACAACCGCGCCGCCGCCCCATCCGGCAAGCCCTAGCCAGCCTCAGGCAAAACCAGATGGCGAGCGGCGCGATCGGAGTTCACCATCGGCGCCGTACTCAACCGGACGGAATGCCTTTCATGCACCTTCATACGCTGACGATCATCGCGGTGGTCTTCCTGCTGGCCGGCGCGGTCAAGGGGATGATCGGGCTCGGGTTGCCGACGATCGCGATGGGGCTGCTGACGCTTGCGATGCCGCCGTCGGCCGCCGCGAGCCTGCTGCTCGTGCCGTCGTTCGTCACCAATGTGTGGCAGTTGTGGCTCGGCCCGTCGTTCGGGCCGTTGCTGCGCCGGCTGTGGCCGCTGCTCGCCGGCCTGGCGATCGGCACGCTGACAGGCGGGCTGCCCGCGCTCGCGGCCGGCAGCACCTGGACGCATGCGGCGCTCGGCGTGGTGCTGATCCTCTACGGGCTGTGGGGGCTGGCCGCCGCGCGGCTGCCCGCGCCGGGTCGCCATGAAACATGGCTGTCGGCCGTGGTCGGCTACCTGACGGGTGTCGTGACGGCCGCGACCGGCGTGTTCGTCGTGCCGGCCGTGCCGTACTTGCAGGCGCTGCGGCTGTCGAAGGACGACCTGATCCAGGCGCTCGGGCTGTCGTTTACCGCATCGACGATCGTGCTCGGCCTGCAGTTGCGTGTGACGGGCACACTGGAGACGGTCGATCTCGGCGTGTCGGCGCTTGCGCTCGTGCCGGCGCTGGCGGGCATGGCCGGCGGGCAATATGCTCGGCGTGTGATGAGCGAGAAGGCGTTCAAGCACTGCTTCTTCGTCGGGCTGATCGCGCTCGGCGCATACATGGCGGCTTCGGGATGGCTGTAAGCGAGCCTCGCTGACGAGCGCGATGCCCGCGGTCCGCTGTCCGTGACGCGCCCGAAGCCGGTTTCGACATCAGCCGGCTTCAGGCGCGTTCACCGGGCGCAGGTCACCTCGCTCAGGCCGGGTCGGCGTACTTCAGCGTCCAACCGAACGTGCGGGTCGCGCCCGCGCCGAGGGCAAACGGCTTCGTCGTACACGCGAAGTTCGAATGCAGCTGGCCGATCGGCGTCGTCGACAGCGGATTCGTCGTGCCGTTCGCCGTGTCGAAGGCCGACAGCGCGCAGGTGTCGAACCCGGACGCCGCATAGCCGGTCGCGGCGCTGTTCGCGTAGGTTACCGACACGCCGTCGCCGTTCGCCTGCGTCGACGCGAAATCCGCGAACGACGTGAAGTCCGTCTCGATCGACAGGTTGCCGGTGAGCGAGCCCGTGCTCAGCGTGTCGCTGCGGGCGACCGAGCCGTGCGCGAACGTCAGCACCGTATGCACCTGCAGGTCGAGATCCGTCGTGTACGCCGCGTTCTTCGACGCGAGCCGGAACTTCGCGGTATCGAACGACACGATCACCTGCCCGTTGTTTTGCTGGACGTTCAGGTTCTTGTAGTACGTGACGGGAATGTAGGTCTTCCCGTTGTACGACACCTGCGGCACCAGCAGCGCGTAGCCGAGATCGGTCGTGCCGTAGATCAGCTTGTCCGAGAACGGTACCGGGTAGTACGGCGTGTACGAGTTGTAGTCGGGCGCCTGGCTGAGGTTCAGGTTGATCACGCGCCGGCCGTCGCGCACGGTGACGAGCGCCGCACTGTACGGATGCGCGGCGTCGCCCGGCTGGTTGTACCAGGTGAGCGTGTAGTGCGGCAGCGCGTCGAGCCACGCGTTGTAGTCCGTATCGGCTATCGGCGCCTTGCCGCCGAAGCCGAGCTTGTTCCACCACGCGTTCACGTACAGGTACTGGTGCAGCAGGCTGAAGTTTTCGCCCATCACGCGCGGCTTGCCGCGATACGCGTCCGTGCCGCGGCCCTTGACCCACATGTTCACCGACGGCGTCGGCAGCGACGGGTCGTACCAGTACGTGTCGAAACGCTGCGCGGCCTGATAGATGAACTTGTATGCAACCTGCTTCTCCTGGTCGGACAGCACGCCGGCATTGGCCGCGGCCGTCAGCACTTCCATGAACGCCGAATCGCCGTACGGGCCGATCGAGCGGCCGTAGTTGAAGCCCTGGCCGTTCGCGTTCAACTGCGGCAGGATCAGGTCGACCGACTTGCGCAGATAGCCCTTCAGCTCGGGCGTGAGGTTCGCCTCGTTGCCCATCTCGAACGTGCGCTCGGTCACTTCACCGATCAGCAGCGTGCTGTAGCGGTCGAAGCGCGCCTGGTCGTAGTAGGTCGTGTGCGTGTTCGACGCTTCGTCCGAGAACCCGCCCGACGAGTCGTTGCGGATATGGTTCGTCAGCGTGTACAGCAGCGCGTCGCGCGCACCCATCGTCGCGACCGAGGGATCGGTCTTCGATGCAAACGACGGGCTGCTCCAGCCGAGCTTCTGGCGCAGCCCGGCAATTCCGTAGGACACCGCATAGTAGTTCTGCGCGGTGTTGAGCGATGCGATGTCGATCGGCGTGCCGGCCGCGGGGCACGTATCGGTCTTGCCGCTCGCATCGGGGCCGAACATGTCGCAGAAGGTGAGCCGCCGCTGCAGCGTCGCGAGCATCGCGTCGCTGAAGACTTCGTTGAGCATCCCGTGCGCCTTCAGGTTGTTCAGCGCGACGAGGTAGTAGTACTCGCCCCAGGACGTATTCGCATACGTGTAGTTGCTGCCCGACTGCGCCATCATCGCGGTCGTGATCGTCTGGTACGTCGCGAGGTAGCTGGCGTATTGCGGATCGTTCTTCGACTTCATGTCGATCAGGATGTACGACAGGCCGAGCGCGAGCTTGCCCGGCAGGAATTTGTCGCCGGTGTTCGTGTCGAGCACGTGGACCGGCGTGCCGTCGCCGAGATCCATCACGACCTGCGTGAAGTCGGACGATTTCCGGATCAGGTCGAACAGTGCGCGCATCTGGCCCATCATCGTGACCGGAATGTTCGCGCCGGCCGGCACGCTGGTGTCGGGCGCGCCGTAGACGAGCGCCTGCAGCGAGTTCGCTGCGAGCGTCGGTGTCGTGGACGGGGGCGGCGAAGATGACGACGGTGGCGGCGTGTCGGTCACGTCGTTGCCGCCGCAGGCGCTGACGAACAGGACGGAAAGGGCGCTGAGCGCGGCGCCGAGCGCGAATCTGCTGCGCGGATGCATTGTGTCTCCAGTTTTGAATAGTGATGAAGCACGGGCGGGTGTGGCCGTTGCCGCGCTCGATGCCCGTACCCGGCCGCCGTCTTGCAACCCTGATCCCTGAAGACGGACGGCCTGATTCACTTGTCGAGCGGGCAAGCGCTCTCCCTGCACGGGCCGTGACCGGCGTCGTGCGGATGTATTGGAAAACGTTTTCCAAATTTAGGCAGCCATCGGCGTGATGTCAATGAACTTTCACGTCGGAAGGGGCGGGAAAAACCCGTAGGGTGGGAAGGCGGGAGTGAAGGGGGAGGGCGAAATCTTGCAGAATTTACCGGGATTTCTTCTTGATAAGGCAGCGGGCGGCGAAGGATATCAATGCGGAAATGACGGCCGGAAGGAATGTCCGTCGATGCCAGCTCGCTGGATCGAGAGAGAAAACGTTATCCATAAGGGTCGAGACGAATTCGACCGACATCGGGGCGCGATGGCGACGGGCAGCCACGCCGTTTCGTCGAGCCTAAAGCTGTGCCTCGATCGCCGTCTTGTCGATCACCGACCAGACCTGGCGGATCTTGCCGTCATGAAACTCGTAGAACACGTTCTCGCAGAACGTGACCTTCCGGCCGTCGACGGCGAGCCCCATGAACGTCCCGCTCGGCGAACAGGCGAAGCGCAGCCGGCAGGCGATGCGCGGCGGCTCGCACACGAGCAGCCGGATGTCGAAACGGAGATCGGGAATGTCGCGGAAGTCCTGTTCCAGCATCGCGCGGTAACCGGCGAGGCCGAGCGGCCGGTCGTTGTGAATCACGTTATCGGAGACGTATTCGCCGAGCGCCGGCCAGTCCTGCCGGTTCAGGCAGTCGATGTACGCGCGGTAGCGGGTTGCAAGATCGGTGTCGGTCATGGCCGTGCCTCCGTGTGTCGACGGGATGAGTCGGATGCAGCGCGCGTCACCGCGGCGTGGTTTCGCCCGACAGGAACGCGACGAACTCCCGCGTGTACTTCGGCAGCGCATCGAACGACCGCGCGCACAGCTTCAGCCGACGATGGCTCCACGTATCGGACAGCTCGACGAGCCGCACGTCCATCGTCTGCATCGCGCGCTCGGCCGCATGACGCGACACGATGCCGATGCCCACCCCGCTCGCGATCACGCGGCAGATCGCATCGAAGCTCTTCAGCTGCACGCGATAGCGGATCCGCTTGCCGAGCGCGCGCGCCTGGTCGGCGAGATGCACCTGCAGCGCGCTGCCGTCGGTGAGGCCGATGAAGTCGGCATCGGCGATCGAGTCGAACGCGACCTTCTCCTGCGACGCGAGCGGATGCGCGGCCGGCACGACGACGATCAGCCAGTCCTCGCGGAACGGCTTCTGTTCGAGCCCGCCGAGCCCGACCGAATCGGCGACGATACCGACCTCGGCCGTCTTGTTGCGGATCGCATGCACGATCTCCTGGCTCGAGCGCTCCTCGACGCTGATCGACAGCTTCGGATGATGCGGCAGGTAGTCGGCCAGCGCGTCGGGCAGGTATTCGCTCAGCGACGCCGTGTTGCACAGCAGCCGGATATGCCCGCGCAGCCCCTGGCCGTATTGCTGCAGCTCGCCGCGCATGTGGTCGATCTGCTGCAGCACGGTGCGCGCGTGGTGTTCGAGCGCGCGGCCGGCATCGGTGGCCTGCGCGCCCGACTTGGTCCGGTGCAGCAGCGGCACGCCGAGCTCGTCCTCCATGCCGCGGATGCGCTCGCTCGCGGCCTGCAGCGTGATGTGGGTCCGCTCGGCGCCGCTCGTGATCGTGCCGGCCTCGCAGATGTTCAGGAAGAGCCGCAGGTCGGTCAGGTCGAAGCGCATGATGGGTGGGGCGATCGTATTGGAATGGCCGATAAGTTAGCAGGGAACCGCGGCCCGGGTCTCAGGCACAGCTTGAGGCCCGATTCGCCGGTTCCGCATTTTCGGGGCGCGATCGATGGCGGATCATGGCCGCACATCAACCGGGGAGCCTGTCATGCAGATCGATCCGTCGTGGGGCGTGTCGTTCAAGATCGCGTTGCACGTGCTGTTCCTGTGCATCGGCATCGCGTGGGCCTGTTCCGAACTCGCCGCGTGGTTGCGTTGAACGTCGCGGCGATCGCCGCCTCGTGCCTATTGAAACAAATCCGTCATAGTTTCCCGAGGCGAAAATTCTTCCGTTTTCCTGCAAAAAGACCATCAAGTTTTCCTGAATCGGACCGTATTACCGGTAGCGAATGCCGGCCGGCATCCGGTTCGTGATCGTTTGTCATCATTGTTTGCATCCGGTTACACGTCGGCCGTTCCGTTTTTGAGATGCTTGAAAGATTGTCAAACCGGAGTCGGATCGTCCATGAAAACGCGCGAGATTCACCGCAACGCGGCGTGGCTGCCAGGCTTGGCAGCCGTGCTCGTCATGGCCGGTTGTGCAAGCACGCAGTCCGTTCCGCCGAGCGACACGCTGGCGGGAATGCCTTCGCCGTCGAGCCAGCCCGCCGCTGCGCCATCGGCCAATACACCGCCGCCGGCGCCGATTCTCGTCGCGCAGAAGTACGTCGTGAAGCGCGGCGACACGCTGACGGGCATCGCGTCCGCAAACGGCTGCAGCATGGCCGACCTGCGCACCTGGAACAAGCTGGGCGCAAACGGCAGGCTGCGCATGGGGCAGGTGCTGCGCATCGTCAAGCAGCAGCCGTTGCCGGCGCCGGGCGCGGCCGGCACGCAGGTAGCCGCATCGTCGGCGTCGGGCAATGGCGCGGCGAGCAACCCGGCAGCTACGCAGACCATCGCGTCGAATGCGAGCGACCGTCAGGTCGTCAAGGAAACGAAGCGGCATGCGGGCGGCGTCGCGCTCAAGTGGCCCGCGAGCGGCAAGATCGTCGACGGCTTCCGGCCGGGGCAGAACCGCGGCATCCAGATCGCCGGCCGGCCGGGCGACCCGGTCCGCGCCGCGGCCGACGGCCGCGTGATGTACGCGGGCACCGGCCTGAACGACTACGGCAGCCTGATCATCGTCCAGCACAACGCGGATTTCCTGACTGCCTATGCGCACAACCGCAAGCTGCTCGTGAAGACGGGCGACATCGTGCGTCAGGGCGACGAGATCGCCGAGATGGGCGACCTCGACAACTCGCGTGTCGCGCTGCTGTTCGAAGTGCGACGCGACGGCAAGCCGGTCAATCCGATGCCGTATCTGCCTTCGTCGCAAGGGTGACGCCGGGCCGTTTCGCTGGAACGGCGCGGCGGTCGCTGCTACGCTAGGGTCTGTTCATGCAAGTCCCGCGCTTCGCGGGGCCGGCGGTCGTCTTTCGGGGATGCGCGGCGTAGGCCGTCGCGGGCCGGCCGCCGGCGTGAACGGGCACGCTGCTTCGACGCGTGCCCGAGCTGCTTCGTGCCACCGATACCGACAGAACTCACGACATTCATGGAACACTCTCCGACACGCCGCTCGCTGTTGCTTGCCGCCGTTGCCGCGCCGTTCGTTGCCGCGTGCACGTCCGCGCCGGTCGCCGACCAGGGGCGCGCCCACACCGCCCAGGCTGAATTGACCGCGCTCGAGAAGGCCTCGAATGGCCGGCTCGGCGTCGCCGCGCTCGATACGTCGAACGGCGTGCGCATCGCGCACCATGCGCGCGAGCGCTTCCCGCTGTGCGGCACGTATGCGGTCGCCGCGGCGGCCGCGATGCTCGCGCGCGGCTCGCTCGACGCGTCGCTGCTGCCGCGCCGCATCCTGTACCGCCGCTACGAAATCGTTGCGGGCTCGCCGATCACGGAAAGCCACGTCGACACCGGCATGACGATCGAGCAGCTGTGCGCGGCGATGCTGCAGTCGGGCGACAAGGGCGCCGGCAACCTGCTGATGGGCGTGCTCGGCGGCCCGCAGGCCGTCACGGCGTTCGCGCGCACAAGCGGCGACATGTCGTTCCGCCTCGATCACTGGGAACCCGAACTGAACAATGCCGCGCCCGGCGACGAACGCGATACATCCACGCCGGTCGAGATGGTCGACACGCTGCAGCGGCTGCTGCTCGGCAACACGCTGCAGGAGCCGCAGCGCGCGCGACTGACGGAATGGATGGTCGGCGCCGCGCGCGGCGCGACCGGCATCGCGGCGGGCGTGCCGCCCGGCTGGCGCATCGCCGACAAGGCCGGCACGGGCGGCTACGGCACGACGACCGACGTCGCGGTGCTGTGGCCGCCGTCGCGTGCGCCGATCGTGATGGCCGTGTCGTTCACGCAGCCGCAGGCCGCCGCGGCGGCCCGCGCGGACGTCGTCGCGTCGGCGGCGCGCATCGTGGCGGGCGCGCTCACCGCGACGGCCTGAGCGTCCCGCGCCTCGCGCAAAGCCGGCGTTTGGCTTATCGTGTCGGACAGTGCGCGCCGGGGTCGGCGCGCGGTCCTTCCGCGCCGTTTTTCCGTTTGCCTTCTTCATGCGCCGACTTCCGCCCCTGCACGCGTTGCAGATCTTCTCGACGGTGGCCCGCCACCGCAGCTTCACGCGCGCGGCCGAGCAGTTGTGCATCACGCAGGGCGCGGTAAGCCGGCAGATCCAGACGCTCGAGGCGCATTACGGTTTCCCGTTGTTCAAGCGGCATGCGAAGGGCCTCACGCTGACGGCGGAGGGCGAGCAGTTGCTGCCGGTGGTCAACGAGAGCTTCGCGCGGATCGAGGACATCTCGATGCGGCTCACGCGGCAGCGCACCGATCTCGCGCTGAAGGTGCCGACCTGCGTGATGCGCTGGATGCTGCCGCGCATCATGCGCTTCCAGGGCGAGCATCCCGATCTCCATGTGCAGATCACCACCGCGTGGCAGCACGTCGTCGATTTCTCGACCGAGCCGTTCGATGCGGCTGTCGTCTACGGCACGTCGCCGGGCGCCGGCGTGTTCGCGCTGCCGCTGTTCGACGAGCGGCTGACGCCCGTCTGCGCGCCCGAATTGCGGCAGACGTCGCCGCTCGATGCGGTCGGCGATCTCGCGCGCCATACGTTGCTGCATCCGACGCGTGACCACCGCGACTGGCGCGCGTGGCTCGATCACGCCGGCGAGCGCGGCGTCGATCCGGCACGCGGGCCGACGTTCGACACGCTCGATCTCGCGACGAACGCGGCGATGCAGGGCTTCGGCGTCGCGATCGGCGACGTGACGCTCGTCGACGACGACGTCAGCGCGCGCCGGCTGGAGCGCCCGTTCGACATCGTGCTCGAGACGGGCGCGCGCTATTTCTTCGTCTATCCCGAGAACCTCGGCAACCAGCAGAAGATCCGCGCGTTCAGCGACTGGATCGCGCGCCATCGCGATTGACCGGCGATCACGCAGGTACGCCGAACCGGCGCGCGGAATCCGTGGGATCCCGCGCGCCGGCGGACGGCTTTACTGGTACGTCACGACGGCGATCATCGGCGCCTGGTTGTTGCCCGAACGGTTCGGTAAAACGATTGCGCGCGAGGCCTGAGTAAAGGTCGTGGTCTTGATGGCCTGCTGGCTCGCCGCGTCGACGAACGCGATCTGGCCGGAGGCCGGGCGCGGACAGTCAGGACGGACCTGCCCGCGGGCGACATCGGCCGTATCGACCGCGAACGAGCAGGGCGGCTCGACGATCATGCCGGAAAAATAGATGGTGCCGGACGCGCCGGCGGCGAAGGACGAGGAAGTGGCCAGAAGCGAAGCAGCCAGGACGAACGAGGCGGCGATAGGGCGATGCTTCATGACAGGCTCCAGAGAGGAAGCGCATCGCAGCGGGGCCGCTCGGGTGGCAGTCCGTCTAACGCTGCGATGCTGTATGCGTAAACGGCAAAACCATCGAAACTCTTGAGTGGAAAATTACCAATTTGGGATAGGAGCAAACGATTTCGTATTGCTGAATTCAATCTATGCCTGATTTGCGAGATATCAAATCAGGGTAATGCCGGTGGTGTACGCTCGACCGGAAAGCGGACGCCCAGTGCCGGTCGTCACGACAGGTCGTTGCGAAGTCAACGAGTTTACGGATCGTGGAAATGATGCGCAGGTGAATATCGGCGATACAAAAGAAAACGGCCGCTCGTTTCCGGGCGGCCGTTTTGCGTTGAAGCGGAAGGTGCGTCGTTCAGGCCGTGCGCTTGCGTACCGCGCCGACGACCACGAGCAGCACGATCGCGCCGATGATCGACGCGATCCAGCCCGCGCCCTGGCCCGGTGCGTACCAGCCGGCGGCGCGGCCGACGTAGCCGGCGACCAGCGAGCCGACGATGCCGAGCACGGTGGTCATCAGGATGCCCATCTTGTCGTCGCCGGGCTTGAGCGCGCGGGCGAGGAGGCCGACGATGAGCCCGACGACCAGGGTTTCGATGAATTGCAGCATGAACGCCTCCCTATTGCGGTTGAGCTGTTGACGAAAGAAAGTTGACCCGTGCGGCGCACAAGGGTTCCATGCGCGGCAGGGCGCCGCGTGGCGTGCGGAGTATCGCACGCCGGCTCGGCGCGCAGATGTCAGGCCGCCGGCGCGCCCGCCACCGGGTCGAGACGGCGATAGCCTTCGGTCGCGTTCAGCAGCGTGCGCGTGTAGTCGCGTGCCACTTGCCCGGCGCGTACGTCCTCGATCCGGAGCTGCTCGACGATCTGGCCATGCTGCATCACCGCGACGCGCTGGCACAGGAAGCCGATCACCGCGAGGTTGTGGCTGACGAGGATCATCGTCAGGTTGCGTTCGCGATGCAGGCGGCGCAGCAGGTTCAGGATCTCCGCCTGCACCGACACGTCGAGCGCCGACGTCGGTTCGTCGAGCAGCAGCACGCGCGGCTCGACGATCAGCGCGCGCGCGATCGCGACGCGCTGCCGCTGGCCGCCCGACAACTGGTGCGGATAGCGGAACCGGAACGCGGGGCCGAGGCCGACCTCGGACAGCGCGCGGGCGATGCGCGCATCGGTGTCGCCGATGCGATGGATCGACAGCGGCTCGCGCAGCGTCTGGTCGACCGTGAAGCGCGGATGCAGCGATGCGTACGGATCCTGGAACACCATCTGCACGTGACGGCGAAAGGCGCGATCGGGGGTGCCGCCCACCGGCCGGCCGTCGATCGACAGGCTGCCGGACGCGAGCGGCACGAGGCCCGTCAGCGCGCGCAGCAGCGTCGACTTGCCGGAACCCGATTCGCCGACGAGCCCGAACACCTCGCCGTCGCGCACCGCGAAGCTCGCGTCGCGCACGGCGTCGACGTGACCCGTGCGGGTCGGGAAACGGATCGATGCGTGATCGACGTCGATCATCGTGCGGCCTCCTGTCGATCGGCGGGCGTGCCGGCAGGCGACGCGGGTTCGAGCCACGCCGGATCGCGCCGCAGCACGGGCAGTTCGTCCGGCGGGTTCGCGAGCGGCGGGTTCGCCGCGAGCAGCCCGCGCGTATAGGGATGGGATGCGTCGCGCAGGTCGCGCGCGGCGCAGGTTTCGACCACGCGGCCCGCGTACATCACCGCGACGCGATCGCAGAACGACATCACGAGCGGCAGGTCGTGGCTGATGAACATCAGGCCCGTGTCGTGTCGCGCGATCATCGCGTCGAGCACGGCGAGCACCTGCATCGACACGGCGACGTCGAGCGCGGAAGTCGGCTCGTCGGCGATCAGCAGGCGCGGGCCGGTCGACACCATCATCGCGATCATCACGCGCTGGCCCATGCCGCCCGACAGTTCGTGCGGATACGCATCGGCGACGCGCGCCGGGTCGCGGATCTGCACGGCCGCGAGCGCGTCGACGATCCGTTCGCGCAGCGCGCGGCCGCGCAGGCCCGGCTCGTGCAGCCGGAACGCCTCGCCCATCTGCTTCGCGACCGTCATCACCGGGTTCAGCGAATATTTCGGATCCTGCAGGATCATGCCCATCTGGCTGCCGCACAGCCGCCGGCGTTCGCCCGGCGGCATCGCGAGCAGGTCGTGGCCCGCGAAGCGCATCGTGCGAGCCGACCAGCGCGCGGCGTCGGGCAGCAGGCCGAGCAGCGCGCGGCCCGTCAGCGACTTGCCGGAGCCCGATTCGCCGACGATGCCGAGCCGTTCGCCGGGCGCGAGCGTCAGCGACAGGTCGCGCACCGCGTCGGTGACGGTGCCGTCGTGGCCGCGAAAGCCGATCTTCAGGCCGTCGATCTCGCAGAGCGGCGCGGGCGAGGGGGCGGGATTCATCGGCATGTCATGCTCCATGGCGGGGATCGAAGACGTCGCGCAGCCCGTCGCCGAGCAGGTTGAACGCGAGGCTCACGAGCAGGATCGCGCAGCCGGGCAGCGTCGCGACCCACCATGCGTCGAGCAGCACGTTGCGGCCCGACGCGACCATGAAGCCCCATTCGGGGCTCGGCGGCTGCGCGCCGAGGCCGAGGAAGCCGAGGCCCGCGACGGTCAGGATGATGCCGGCCATGTCGAGCGTCGCGCGCACGATCACCGACGACATGCACAGCGGCACGATGTAGCGCAGCAGGATGCGCGGGCCCGACGCGCCCTGCAGGCGCGCGGCGTGAATGAAGTCGGCCTGCGCGATGCGGATCGTCTCCGCCCGCGCGAGCCGCGCATACGCGGGCCACGCGGTGATCGAGATCGCGACGACCGCGTTGATCACGCCCGGCCCGAGCGCGGCGGCGAACGCGAGTGCGAGCACGATCTTCGGGAACGCGAGTGCGATGTCGGTGATGCGCATCAGCACGCTGTCGACGAAGCCGCCGCAATAGCCGGCCGTCGTGCCGATCAGCAGGCCGATCGGCACGACGATCACGACGACGAGGATGGCGATGCCGAGCGTGAGGCGCGAACCGGCGATCAGCCGCGAAAGGATGTCGCGGCCGAGCTGGTCGGTGCCGAGCCAGTGCGACGGCGAGCCGGGCGGCAGCAGCCGGTCGGACAGCACCTGGCGCAGCGGATCGTGCGGCATGATCAGCGGGCCGACGATCGCGACGACGATCAGCGCGACGAGAATCGCGAGCCCGAACAGGTTGAGCGGATTCGCGGCGAAACGACGCCAGCGCCGGTACGCGAGGCCGAGTGCGGCCTGCGAGCGCGATGCGGGCGCGTCGGAGAGCAGCCACGCACGCAGGGTGAGACGCTCGGCATTCATGACTGGACGACCTTCGGCATGGGCGATGAGAGAAGCAGAGTGGAAGCGGTCATGTCGGGTCGGCCCTCAGCGCGCACGCGGATCGAACACGCGGTACAGCGCGTCGGTCAGCAGGTTGACGGTGATGAACATCGCGCCGATCACGAGCGTCGCGCCGAGCACCGCGTTCATGTCGGCGTTCAGCAGCGCGCCGGTCAGGTACGAGCCGAGCCCGGGCCACGCGAACACGATCTCGGTCAGCACCGAGCCTTCGAGCAGGTTGCTGTACGTGAGCGCGATCACGGTGAGCAGCGGCACCATGATGTTGCCGAATGCATGCCGCCAGATCACGCGCCGTTCCGACAAGCCCTTTGCGCGTGCGGTGACGATGTATTCCTGGCTCAGCTGGTCGAGCATGAACGAGCGCGTCATCCGGCTCAGGTACGCGACCGAGTAGTAGCCGAGGATCGCGGCCGGCAGCGCGATGTGCGACACCGCGTTGCGGAACACGTCCCACTCGCCCGCGAGCGCTGCGTCGATCAGCAGGCTGCCCGTGCGCGTGTCGACCATCCCGTCGTACACGGGATCGAGCCGGCCGGGCCCGCCAACCCAGTGCAGCCGCGCGTAGAACAGCAGCAGCCCCATCAGCCCGAGCCAGAACACCGGTACCGAATTGCCGATCAACCCGACGAAGCGCGCGACGTGGTCGATCGGCCGGTTGTGCTTCACGGCGGCCGCGACGCCGAGCGGCACGCCGATCGCGATGCCGATCAGCGTCGCGATCGTCGCCAGTTCGAGCGTGGCCGGGAACACGCGCCTGATGTCGTCGAGCACCGGGTTCGCGGTCAGCAGCGACACGCCGAGATTGCCGTGCAGCACGTCGCGCGCATAGATCAGGAATTGCGTGGCGAGCGGCTTGTCGAGGCCGAGCGCGATGCGCTCGGCCGCGTACGCGTCGGCCGACGCGCGATCGCCGAGGATCGCGAGCACGGGGTCGATCGGCACCTTGCGGCCGATCACGAACGTCAGCGCGAGCAGCCCCGCGAACGTGACGGCGAGCGTGAGCGCCCAGCGCAGCACGCGCAGGGCCCAGCGCACGGCCGGGCGCCGCGCGGGCAGCGTGCGCAGTGCTTCGAGGGAGGAGGCGGGAGTCGACATGCGGCGAATCTTATGGCTTCTTCAGGTTGCGGTACGACACGAGATCGTTGATCGGCCCGACGTCGAGCCCGCTCACGCCGGGCCGCGTCGCGACCTGCGCGACTTTCTCGAACATGATCACGAACGGCGAATGCGCGAGCATGTCCTTCTGCATCGCCTGATACCGTTGCGCGCGTTTCGCGGCGGTCGGTTCGGCGAGCGCGGTGTCGGTTTCCTTCGTCAGTTGCGGGATGTCCCAGCTGTTGCGCCAGGCCAGCATTTTATAGCTCGACTTGTCGGAATTGTCCGGGTTCCATGCAAAACCCTGCGCGTTGCTGTGCGGGTCGATGTAGTCGGCCGACCATTCGCCGATGTAGATGTCGTGCTGGCGCGCACGGTATTTCGCGAGCGTCTGCTTGTTGTCGCCGGGGATCAGCTGCACCTTGATGCCGGCCTGCGCGAAGTTCGCCTGCACGGCCTGCGCGATTTCGGTGTACGGATAGTCGTTGCGCACGTCCATCGTCACCGAAAAGCCGTTCGGCACGCCGGCCTTCGCGAGCAGCGCCTTCGCCTTCGCGACGTCGAGCTTGTACGGGTTCGCGTTCAGCGTGCCGAGGAAGCCTTCGGGCAGGAAGGTCTGGTGCACCTTGTAGGTCGTCTTCACCACGTTGCCCTGGATGCCCGCATAGTCGACCAGCCATTTCAGCGCTTCCTGCACGTCGGGTTTCGCGAGCGTCGGGTTCTTCGTGTTGAGGCCGAGATACAGCAGCGTCGCCTGCGGCGAGGCCGACGCCTTCGCCTTGCCGGATTTCACGACCGACGCCAGATCGTCGGGGCTCAGGTCGCGCGCCGCGTCGACGTCGCCGTTTTCCAGCAGCAGGCGCTGGCTGGCGGCTTCGGGCACGTGGCGCAGCACGATGCGCTTCATCGCGAGCGGCAGACGGTAGCCATCGAAGCGCTGCAGCACGACGCTGTCGCCGGCCGTCCATTTCACGAGCTTGTAGCCGCCGGAGCCTGCCTCGTTGGTCTTCAGCCATGCATTGCCGAAGTCGTTGCCCTGCTGGTGCGACAGCAGCAGCTTCTTGTCGACCACCGATGCGGGCCACGAGCCGAGCACGTTCAGCACGAAGGTCGGGGCGTACTTCTGGTCGGTGGTGACCGACACCGTCAGGTCGTCGAGCTTCTTCACGTTGGCGACGACGTTCGCCTTCGTGAGCCCGATGCCGGTCAGCACGGCCGCCGGGCCCTTGTCGAGCAGCACGGCGCGCTGGATCGACCACGCGACATCGTCGGCTGTCAGCGGGTTGCCCGAGTGGAACTTGAGGCCGGGGCGCAGCTTGAACGTGTAGGTCAGGCCGTCGGCGCTCACCGTCCACGACTGCGCGACGTCGCCGTTGAATTTCGACGGATCGCGCAGATCGACGCGCACGAGCCGGTCGTACGTGTTCGCGACGTATTCCTCCGGCACCAGCTCGTAGATCTCGCCCGGGTCCAGCGTCGTGAATTCGTCGAGCAGCGTGGCCATCACGAACATGTCCTTCGGCGTTTCCGCGCGCGCGGCGGAAAGCGGAACGGCGGCGAGAACGGACGCGGCGGCCAGCGCCGCGACGAGCCGGGATGTCAGGAAATTCATGGACGCTCCATCGGTTGTCGAACGTGAACGGGAAGGGGGACGTGCATCACATCAGGTGCCACGGGCCGCTGTCGGCATTGTCGATCTGCGGCAGCGCGCGCGAGCCCGGCAATTCGTAGTGCCACCACTCGCTGTCGATGTGCACGAAGCCGGCCGCGTGCATCACGCCGAGCAGCAGCAGGCGGTTATGCTGCACGGCTGTCGGCAGCCCCGCGTGGAAGTGGCCCGACTCGGCGACCATCTCGTCGAAGCCGGTGCCCATGTCGAGCGGCGCGCCGTCCGCGCCGACGAGCGTCAGGTCGAGCGCGGTGCCGCGGCTGTGATTCGAGCCGCGGCCGAGATCGGCGATGAAGTTCGGATCGGGCAGGAAGTCCCACAGCACCTGCTGCGCCTGCGGCGGCCGGTACGCGTCGTAGAGGCGCAGCGTGAAGCCGGCTTGCGCCGCGATGGTCACCGCGCGGCGCAGCGCGGCTTCGGCCGGCGCCAGCAGCAGGCAGTGCGCGCGGCGGTAGATCGGCTTGCCCGTCAGGTTGCGGTCGGTCGCGTAGACGAGATCGATGTCGACGCGATGCGTGGCGGACGTGATTTCAACGAGACGGGGAGCGTTCATCGGCGGTTCGGCAGGCACTCGCATTCAGGATTCGAATTGATCGAACGTGCGCTGCAGTTCGCGGTTGCGCGCGACGCGCCGGTCGATCGCGGGGCCGAGGCGGTCGACCACGGCCGTGATCAGCAGGTTGAACAGGCAGGTGAGCGGCGCGAGCGAATCCCTGAACTGGCCGACGTCGGTCTTCACCTGCAGCAGGTCGGCCGGCCAGTCGCGCGCCCACGGGCACGAGAGATCGGTGACCAGCGCGAACGGCTGCCCGCGCTCGGCGGCCGCCTGGCAATAGCGGCGCGCGCTGCGCGAATACGCGCGTGTATCGGTGACGATGCAGTACGGCCGCTCGAATTCGGAGTTCAGCGAATCGACGTACGAGCCCGACTGGCCGTCCGAATAGAACACGCGCGGGCGCAGGTATTCGAGGTAGCTGCTGAACGCATTGCTGATCCCGCGCGTCGACTGGATGCCGAGGATGAACACGGCGTCCGCCTGCGCGATCCGGTCGGCCACCTGCGCGAACACCGCGCCTTCGGCGAGCCGGTACACGTGGCGGATCGCATCGAGCTCGCGCTCGAGCGACGACGCGAGCGGACCCTCGCGGCCGTTGCCGTCGGGTTCGGCCGGTTGCGTGCCGGCGACGCGGCGGTATTCGTCGAGCCGGTCGGTGATCATCCACGGGCGGTCGCCGCCGCCGCGCAGTTCGCGCTTCAGGTCGTCGAGGTTGCGGTAGCCGACGCTGCGCAGGAAGCGCCCGACCGAGATCCCGCTGGTACCGGCCTGCTGCGCGATCTGGTCGGCCGTCTCGAGCCCGAGCCGGTCGAGGTTCGCGAGCATGTAGCTCGCGATGCGCTTGGCGGTCGGCGTCAGCTCGGCATAGCGGGATTCGACGGTACGGGCAAACGCGCAGGTCATCGGCTGTTAGATCGTTGTCGTCGGGTCATCGAATGTCATCCATCTAACAAAGCCAAAATCATCCGCGCCAGCGGATAAAAACTATGGTGTGAGGATAGGTGATAGGGGCGAAGGGGACGTGAGCAGGGCGGTGGATTATTCCTGACAGGCATATTTTGCGTTTATGCCTGACAGGAATATTTGAGCAGCCACCGACGGTTGAATTTCCACCCTTACTTGATCCGACCGGTTCGCCTGCGTCCCACATCCCTCAATCATTACAAAACTAAAGAGAATCAGATTAACTCATCAATTCAGGTTAATAATTCATTTAATTTTTAGATGAATATGGATTTAACTTGCGTCACGGGATGTTCGATTTTCGATAATCCGAAAAACGGCATGTGTTCCGTAAATGAAAATTCGCTCAATCGCAGGCATGAAGAGGAAATCATGACGAATCTTTCTCGACGCAAGATGCTGGCTGGAACGGCCGGCGCCATTGCAGCGGCGGGTATCGCCGTATCGGCCAAGGCTGCTTCGTTCGGTAATCCGGACCGCCCGCCGGAAGGCGCGGTGAATGCGCGCAACCGCCAGAGCCTGACCGACCCGGGGCCCCAAAACCCGGCAATCGCCAATCAATTCCCGTCCTTTCAGGATCCGCCGGCCACCGATATCAATGGGATGCCGTTATTCTGGGCGTCATTCAATAACGCCCATAAACGCATTCAAAATGGCGGATGGGCGCGTGAAGTCACGCAGGACGATTTTGCGATTTCCGAAACCATTTCCGGCGTCAACATGCGCCTCACACGCGGCGGCATTCGCGAGATGCACTGGCACCAGCAGGCCGAGTGGGCCATCATGCTCGACGGCCGCTGCCGGATCACGGTACTCGACGAACTCGGCAGGCCATCGGTGCAGGACGTGAAAACCGGCGATCTCTGGTATTTCCCGCCCGGCCTGCCGCATTCGCTGCAGGGCCTCGGCACCGACGGCGCCGAATTCCTGCTCGCGTTCGATAACGGCCGCGCGTCCGAATTCAACACGCTGCTGCTGACCGACTGGATCGCGCACACGCCGCCCGACGTGCTTGCGCTCAACTTCGGCGTGCCGGCCGACGCGTTCAAGAACATTCCGCTCGACAACCTGTGGATCTTCCAGGGCGACGAACCGGGCCCGCTCGCACAAGCGCAGCGCGCATCGGCGTCGTCGGCCGGGGCGCCGCCGCATCCGTTCATCTTCTCGCTCGGCGACATGAAGCCGGTCAGGAAGACCCGCGGCGGCGAAGTGCGGATCGCGGACAGCACGAACTTCAACGTGTCGACCACGGTCGCGGCGGCGCTCGTCACCGTGCATCCGGGCGGCATGCGCGAGCTGCACTGGCACCCGAACGCGGACGAATGGCAGTACTACCTGCAGGGCGACGCACGGATGACCGTGTTCGACACCGGGCCGAAGGCGCAGACGGCCGACTTCCGCGCGGGCGACGTCGGCTACGTGAAGAAGAGCCTGGGGCACTACGTGCAGAACACCGGCAGCACCGATCTGGTGTTCCTCGAGATCTTCAAGACCGACCGCTATGCGGAAGTGTCGCTGTCCGACTGGCTCGCGCATACGCCGCCGCAGCTCGTCGAAGCGCACCTGAACGTCGCGCCGGACGTGATCGCGCAGTTTCCGCGCAACCGTCCCGACGTCGTGCCGCTGTAAAGCCGCCGCCTCGGCCGGCAGGCGGCATGCCGGCCACGGCGCCCGAACTTCAGGAATCCTTCCTCATTCGAACGGAACCTCACCATGATTCCCGTCACGAGCAAACGTGCCGGCGGCTTCGCGCTGCCCGACCTGTCCACCGCGCACCCCGACGGCGCGGCGCGCGCCGCGCTGGAAGGGCGCCGCACCGGCGTCGCCGCGCTGCTGCCGTTCGTCGGCCCGGCCGTGATCGCGTCGATCGGCTACATGGATCCCGGCAACTTCGCGACCAACATCCAGGCCGGCGCCGCATACGGCTACCGGCTGCTGTGGGTCGTGCTGGCCGCGAACGCGATCGCGATGCTGTTCCAGGCGATGTCCGCGAAGCTGGGCATCGTGACCGGCCGCAATCTCGCCGAGTTGTGCCGGGACCGTTTTCCCGCGCCGGTCGTGTGGGGCATGTGGATCGCGTCCGAGATCGCCGCGATGGCGACCGACCTCGCCGAATTCCTCGGCGGCGCGCTCGCATTCGGGTTGCTGTTCCACCTGTCGCTGTTCGCGGGAATGATCGCGACGGCGCTTGCGACCGGCGCGATCCTCGCGCTCGAAAAGCGCGGCTTCCGGCCGCTGGAAGCCGCGATCGCGGCGCTGGTCGGCGTGATCGGCGCGTGCTATCTCGGCGAGCTGCTGATCGCGCCGCAGGACTGGCGTGCGGCCGCGTTCCACCTGGTCGTCCCGCAGATTCCGGATCACGCGGCGCTGACGATCGCGGTGGGGATCATCGGCGCGACGATCATGCCGCACACGCTGTATCTGCATTCGGGTCTCACCCAGGATCGCACCGCGCCGCGCGACGACACGGAGCGGCGGCGGCTCGTGCGCTTCTCGAACCGCGAGGTCGTCGTCGCGCTCGGGCTGGCCGGGTTCGTGAATCTCGCGATGGTGATGATGGCATCGTCGGCGTTTCACGCGAGCGCGCCGGGCATGACCGACATCGGCGACGCGTATCACACGCTGATCCCGGTGCTCGGGCCGGCGGCCGGCGCGCTGTTTCTCGTCGCGCTGCTGACGTCGGGCGTATCGAGTTCGGTGGTCGGCACGATGGCCGGGCAGGTCGTGATGCAGGGTTTCATCCATCGCCGCGTGCCGGTCTGGGTGCGGCGCGCGGTGACGGTCGTGCCCGCGTTCGCGGTGGTCGCGCTCGGCTGCGACGTCACGCGCGCGATGGTCGCGAGCCAGGTCGTGCTGAGTTTCGTGCTGCCGCTGCCGATGATCGCGCTGCTGTTGCTGTCGGCGCGCGCGGACGTGATGGGCGCCTACGCGATGCGGCTGCCGCTACGGATCGTCGCCGGCGCGACGACGGTCGTGATCGTCGGGTTGAATGCGTACCTGGTGTGGGCGGCCTTCAATTGAACGGCCGCGGGCCGGCGGCCTACTGCTGCATGTCCGGCGCCTCGCGAAGCCGCCAGATCACGTTGCACTGCTGGCCGCCGAGGCTCGTCGAGCGCAGCGTGATGACGGTGCCGGCCACGATCCGATACGAGAAATGCGCCATCAGCTCGGTGCCCTTGCGCTGGGGCTGCCCGTCGACCAGCACCTCGCACAGCAGCGGCGACGGCGAGCCGGATGGATGCGTGACGTAGACGTTCAACCGCGCGATGTCGCGGGTCGCGGTGAGCACGATTTCGTGGTTTCCGCTGCCGATCAGCATCGTGCCGCCGGGTTCGTCGATCGCCTGCAGGTAGGCGCCGGTGCTTTCCTCGATCGCCGCGGCCGTGACGGCCAGCCCGGCCGAGCGGACGTAGCCGGTCGCCGCGATGCGCGCGGCAACCGTGCCGGATTGCGCCGGCGTGCCGTCCGACAGCGCGAACGGCATGCCGTCGCGCAGCGCGGCGTCGGTGTGGTTCGCGTAGTAGCGCCACCGGTCCAGGAAGCGGATATCGCCGGTCATGTGCAGCGCGCGGATCGGCTCGCCGTGATACCGGAGCGTCGTCGTGCCGGTGCTCGCATCGAACGCTTCGTGAATGCCGTACTTGCTGACGAAGTTCTGGACCGGATCGAGCAGCGCGGTTTCACCCTGTGCGCTCCACAGGTGCAGGAAGGTCGTATCGATTCCGAAGCATTCCTGGAAATCGGTGCCGATGCGGGCGATGCAGTCGCGCAGGTGGCTGGCGTAGCGTGTCCAGGCATCGGCGGTCCCGGCCACGAGCCCGGCCTGCAAGGCGCCGCCGTGGCGCGCGGAGACTTCGTCGACGACGAGACGCCAGTGATGGTCGCGCCGCTCGCCGATCAGCGGCGTGACGACGAACGTGCAGAACAGCGGGTCGGGGCACGCGTGGATCCGGTCGTCGCCGATCTGCGAGAACAGGTCGAACCCCGGCGCGCAGAACCAGATGTCGGCGTCGTACAGCGCGAGCTTGCGAATCTGCGGGTGGCGCGCGCAATACTCGGCGGCCTCGATGAAGCGGCCGACCGGCAGCGCATACGCGCCCGATGCCTCGATCACGTCGACCGACTGGCTCGCCAGGATCTGCCGCTTGCGTTCGGTGAGGCCGTAGCCGATCACGGCGATCCGGCCGTCGTAGCCGGTGTGCCGCAGCGACAGCAGGAACGGCACGAGCATTTCGTACCAGGCGCGATTGTTGTCGTTGATCGCCACGCAGACCGCGTGCTCGCTCGAATGCATGTTCTTTCCCCGGTGGGCGTGCCCGGCTCAGTAGCCGACGTGGCGCTCGCAGACGACCGCGCCGCAGCCGCGGCTGTCGTGATACGTAATATGAAACTGCTTGTTGTCCCACAGCCACTGGAACACGGCTTGATATACGCCGGCCGTGGTCATGTCGTGCAGCACGATCTTCTTGCGCGCCAGCGGGCCGAAGCGGTTCAGTTCGGCGAGCGTCTGCTCGTACGTATGCGTGGTGTCGATGAACAGCAGGTCGGATGCCAGCGGTTCCATCGCCAGATCGTCGGCGATCCTGAATTCGAAGTCGACCGACAGGTCTTTCGCGGCCTGCTCCAGTTCGTGCCGGATGCGGAAGTGCTCGTCGGAGATGTCGACCGACACGAGGCGCTTCGGTTGCGCGAGCATGAAGGCCGTCGTGGTCAACCCGGTGAACACGCCGAGCTCGAGGATGGTGTCGCACCCGATCGCCGTTTCCGTATAGAAGTCGAAGCGGGAAGGGCTGTCGCCGAGCCAGCCGATCGGTTCGATCTGGTACTGCAGGAATTCCAGTCTCAGTTGTTGTAGCGTGCGCATCCTGTTTTCCTTCGCGAACCGGATTCGGTGGTGGGTGCCATCGCCGGGATCGGCTGGCCCCGGCAGTGCCGGCCATTGTAGATCGCCGGCCGCCCCACGCCCTAGCGCCGGCGCGGCGGTGGCGGCGATTACCCGCGCACCGGCAGGGCCGGCCGCGCGGGCAGCCCCGATTACTTCGCGAGCGTGCGGTATGACACGAGGTCGTTGATCGGCCCGATTTCCGGCCCGGTCGCGCCGGGGCGCGTCGCGACCTGCACGACCTTCTCGAACATGATGATGAACGGCGAGTTCGCGAGCACGGCCTTCTGCAGCGCTTCGTAACGCTGCGCGCGCTTCGCCGGCGACGGCTCGACGAGCGCGGCCTCGGTGTCCTTCGTCAGTTGCGGAATGTCCCAGCTGTTGCGCCACGCGAGCATCTTGGTCGGCGACTGGTCGGAGTTGTCCGGATTCCACGCGAAGCCGCGCGCATTGCTGTTCGGGTCCATGTAGTCGGGCGACCACTCGCCGACGAAGATGTCGTGCTGGCGCGCGCGATACTTGCCGATCGCCTGCTTCGCATCGCCCGGAATCAGCTTCACGCGGATGCCGCCCTGCGCGAAGTTCGCCTGCAACGCCTGCGCGATCTCGAGGTACGGATAGTCGTTCGGCATGTCCATCGTCACGTCGAAGCCGTTCGGCAAGCCGGCCTTGGCGAGCAGCGCCTTCGCCTTCGCGACGTCCTGCTTGTTCGGCCGCGCGTTCGACGCACCGAGGAAACCTTCGGGCAGGAAGGTTTCATGCACCTTGTAGGTCGTGCTGACGATATTGCGCTGGATGCCGTCGTAGTCGACGAGCCATTTCATCGCCTGCTGCACCTCGGGTTTCGCGAGGTTCGGGTTCTTCGTGTTCAGGCTCAGGTACAGCAGCGCGGACACCGGCCACGACGTGACCTTGATCTTGCCGGCCTTCGTCAGCGCGGCGAGGCTGTCGGGGCTCAGGTTGCGCGCGGCGTCGGCGTCGCCGTTCTCCAGCAGCAGCCGTTGCGCGGATGCCTCGGGCACGTGGCGCAGCACGACGCGCTTCATCGGGTACGGGGTGCGGTATTTCTCGAAACGCTGCAGCACGATGGTCTCGTTGGGCGTCCACTTGACGAGCTGGTACGGGCCCGAGCCCGCGTCGTTGGTCCGCAGCCAGGCGCTGCCGAAATCGTTGCCTTGCTGATGCGACAGCAGCAGCTTCTTGTCGAAGACCGACGCCGGGCACGCGCTCAGCACGTTGAGCACGAAGCTCGGTGCGTACTTGCGATCGGTTTCGAGCACGACGGTCTGCGGATCGACCACGCGCACCTTCTGCATCACGTTCGCCTTCGTGAGGCCGAGATCGGCGAGCACGCCGGCCGGCCCCTTGTCGAGCAGGATGGTACGCTGCAGCGACCACGCGACGTCGTCGGCGGTCACCGGGTTGCCGGAGTGGAACGTGAGGCCGGGGCGCAGCTTGAACGTGTAGGTCACGCCGTCGGCGCCGACCGTCCACGATTGCGCGATCTGCCCGTCGAAGCGCGTCGGGTCCTTCAGGTCGACCCGCACCAGGCGTTCGTAGGTGTTCGCGACGTATTCGGACGGCACCAGCTCGTAGATCCCGCTCGGGTCGAGGGTCGTGAATTCGCCGAGCTGCGTGGCGACGACGAAGATGCCGGGCGGCGTGGCCGCCTGCGCCGGGAGTGCCGGAACAAGCGCGACGAGCGCGGCGCTGACGAACAGGCGGGACAGCAGGTGCTTCATGCGGGCTCCGTTGAAAGGGAATCGTGGGTGCGATTCTCTCATCGACGGCTGCCCGGATGAAAATATTCGGCGTGCGCGCCGGCGGGGTGGCGCGCAGCCGCGAGCCAGGCGGGCGCCCGGCGTCGGCGGGTTCGAATCAGATCGCGCAGCGCGCGATCGCGAAGCGCATCGCTTCCTCGGCCGGCTCGTTGCCCGAGCCGCGCACGACCTTGATGACCGAACCGTTGCCCGACGGCGTCAGCGTGACGAAGTAGGAGTTCGAGCCGATGGCGATGTCGGTCACGCCGTTGTGCTGCGATTGCTCGGTGCCCGACAGGCGGCTGTCGAGGCAGTTGGCGACCGCGTAGGCCGGACGTTGCGACGACACGTAGATCATCGGCGCTGCACCGGAGGCGGAGGCGGAGCCCGGGTCGGACGAGGGCGCGGAACCGCAGGCGGCGAGCAGGGCGGCGGGAAGGAGCAGCAGGAATCGTTTCATGATGGGTCGTCGTGGGTCTCGTATCGAGGCTGGGGCGCGGGGTAGGCGAAACGCGAAGCTTCGCGACGAAACCGCCCGGAATCGGGCCGTTTTTGACGGACGACGATGCGACAGGCGGCTGACGACGGAGTATACCCGCAGCGTTTGAAGCCGTCGGCGCGTTGAAACGATTCGATACACAACAAGCACCCGCTACCGCATCGCGGCAGCGGGCGTTTCAGGTGATGGCGAATGGGCACTTGCCGGTGTTGTCGATCTTATTGGCCGATCTGGTGGCTGACCGCATTTTCCTGCTGGTTCAGCACGTGCTTTTCGCTCTTCGTGATGTGGCTGTGATCCTGCGCAGCCATGTCCCGCTCTTCCCGGCGGATCTTGCGGTCGTCACGGCGCAGGCGCGCGGCCTCGGCGTGCGACATTTCGCCTTCCTTCACTTCGTGATGGATCCGGCGATTCTGGTTGGCGAGGCGCTGGTTGACCGCTTCGCGGCGCGGATGCGCCTGTTGCCACGGCGTATCGGCGAACGCGGTACCGGTCAGCACCGACATCAGGGTCGCGGCAATCGCGAGATGGCGGGTCAGGGCTCGCATGGCGTTTTCTCCTGTCGTTGCGCTCCGGATCGTGGGCGCTTGTCCAAAAAACGCGGAGCGGGCACCGGCTGTTGACGTTTCCGCCTGTATCGATTGCAAGTCTTTATTACGTCGGCGTGTGACGGCGCGGGCCCCGGCGTGCGTGGCGCAGGGCCCGGCCGTCGCGCACGCGGATCAATGCGCGCCGGCCGCCGCCGCATCGGCATCGCCGCCGCCGGAACGCTTCGGCTTCGTGATCCAGATGAGCGGAATGATCGCGATGAAGATGATCGCCGACACGTAGAAGATGTCGTTCAATCCCATCACGGCCGCCTGCGAATCGACCGACGCGTTGAAGAACGCGAGTGCCGAATCGGGGCCGAGGTGCAGCAGCGAGCGCGTCGTGTCGACCTGCTGCGTGAAGACCGGATTGGTGACGCTCGCCTGTTCGGTGAGCCGCACGTGATGCAGGATCGTGCGGTCGTTCCATGCGTTGCTGATCAGCGACGTGCCCACCGCGCCGCAGAACGTGCGGCCGAAATTCGACAGGCCGGCGGCGGCCGGGATCTTCTCCGGCGGCAGCCCGGACAGGATGATCGACGTCAGCGGCACGAAGAACATCGCCATCGGGATGCCCTGCAGCAGCGTCGGCAGCACGAGATCCCAGCGCGACACGTCGGTGTAGAAGGTCGTGCGCATCATGAACACGACCGCGAAGCCGACGAACGCGAGCGTCGCGATGTAGCGCGGATCGGTGCGCGGCAGCAGGCGTCCCATGACCGGGGTGAGCAGGATCGCGAACACGCCGAGCGGCGCGGTGGCGAGCCCGGAATCGACCGCGCGGTAGCCGAGATAGCCCTGCATCCACTGCGGCAGCAGCACCAGCGTGCCGAAGAACATCCCGTACGCGACCGAGATCGCGATCGTGCCGCCCGCGAAATTGCGCTGCGTGAACAGCCGCAGGTCGACGATCGGGTTCGCCTCGTGAAGCTCCCACACGAGGAAGAACGCGAAGCCGATCAGCGCGACGATGCCGAGCGCGACCACGACGGGCGAGTTGAACCAGTCGAGATCCTTGCCCTTGTCGAGCATGATCTGCAGCGACGCGACCCACAGCACGAGCAGCAACAGGCCGATCGTATCGATCGGCATGCGTTTCGTGGCCGATTCGCGGTCGCGGAACACGATCCACGTGACGGCGGCCGCGAAGAAGCCGACCGGGATGTTGATGTAGAAGATCCACGACCAGTTGTAGTCGTACGTGATCCAGCCGCCGAGCGACGGCCCCGCGATCGGGCCGACGAGCGCCGTCATCGACCACAGCGCCAGCGCGCTCGACGATTTCTGCCGCGGCCACGCGCCGAGCAGCAGCGCCTGCGACAGCGGCGCGAGCGGCCCGGCGACCGCGCCCTGCAGGATCCGCGCGGCGAGCAGCGTCGGCAGGTTCGGCGCGATCCCGCACAGCCACGACGCGAACACGAACAGCAGGATCGACGTGACGAACAGGCGCACCTGGCCGAAGCGCTGCGTGAGCCAGCCGGTCAACGGAATCGACACCGCGTTCGCGGCCGCGAAGATCGTGATCACCCACGTGCCTTCGTCGACCGACACGCCGAGGTCGCCCGAGATCGTCGGAATGGCGACGTTCGCGATCGACGAGTCGAGCACGTTCATGAACATCGCAAGCGATACCGCGATCGTGCCGATCGCGAGACGGCCGCCCGATAGCGGGGCTGGAGTGGACGGAGAGGACATGGGTTTCCTGCGTAAGGGACGTAAGGGGCGGAACGGATGCGACCCGTTGCGGCGGGCACGCGCGGCCCCGCGCGCGGAGGCGACGCACGGACGGCGCGGCTGCTGAACGGAAGGAAGCACGGCGCGCGCGACGCGGCCCGGTAGAGGGGGCCGACGCGTGCGACGTGCTGCTCGATCGAATGCACGAAGCCGTGGCGGGCTTCGGGGGCGGAATGCTGCGGTCAGGAAGGCGGGACGCGCGTGACGCGCCTGCGGGCAGCGGTCAGGCGGCTGCCGTCGCGTGTGGAATGGTTTTGCATCGCGACAGGCTAACGATGTGGCGAGCCGCCATCAACACGTGCCGGCTCATTAATCGATTTCGCTTGCTGCAACAATCGCTGGGCGAACCGTGCCGGTTACGGGGCGGTGCGCCAATCGTCGAACACTTCCGCGAGGAATTCGACGAATGCGCGCACCTTGCTGTCGAGCGTCGCGCGCCGCGGATACAGCACGTGCAGCTCAACGTCGTCGGTCCGGTGCCAGTCGGGCAGCACGACTTCGAGTTCGTTCCGCTCGAGCCGGCGGGCCGTGTAGTGGGTCGAGACCAGCGCGATGCCGCCGCCGCTCGCGGCCTGGCGCAGCACCGTCACCGATTCGTTGGTGATCAGCACCGGCCGCACCGGCACGTCGGCCACGTCGCCCGCCGCATTGGTGAGTCGCAGCGTCAGGCCGGGCGCGTCGCGGCCGACGAGCAGCAGGTCGTGCTGCGCGAGATCCTGCGGCGTGGCGGGCCGGCCGACGCGGTCGAGATACGCGGGGCTCGCGGCGAGTTTCGCCTGCGACCAGCCGAGCGAGCGCGCGATGTAGCTGGAGTCGGTCAGCACGCCCGCGCGCAGCGCCACGTCGAAGCCGTGCTCGACCAGATCGAGCGGGTTGTTGTCGTAGATCAGCACGAGCTGGACCAGCGGATAGCGCCGCCGAAACTCGGCGAGCGCCGGCTCCAGCTCGAACAGGCCGATCGAATAGGGCACCAGCACGCGCAGCATGCCCTCCGGCGCCGTGCGCAGCGCGCGGGCCTGGCGGTCGGCGTCGAGCAGGATGTCCTCGGCGCGCAGGCAGCGCTCGTAGTAGTCGCGTCCGGCTTCGGTGACGGACACACGGCGCGTGGTGCGGTACAGCAGCTGGACGCCGAGATCGTCCTCGAGTTGCTTGACCTTGCGGCTCACGCGGCTGAGCGGCATGTCGAGGTGCGTGGCGGCGGCGGTGAAGTTGCCGCGCTCGACCACGCGCAGGAATATCCGGATGCTTTCGAAGTCCATACGAGGTGCTTCAGTGTTCGACCTGCGCGCATCTTACCTTTGCCGGCCGAATTGCTTCGCGCGGTGGCGATTATCCTGCCCGGTGCAATAACGCATCCTGTCCGCGCTGCTTAGTGGCGGCGGCGTGCCCCCGTATGCTCGCCGCATGAAATTCGTCTTGCCCCCTCTACCGCCGCTCGCTGCCGTGCGCACCGCGCTGCGCGACGCCCGGCCCACGCTGCCGCCCGGCGCCCTCGGCTTCGCGTTGCGCAACACGGCCGCGTCGCTCCTCGCGCTCTACCTCGCGTTCCGGATGAATCTCGACGACCCGAAATGGGCCGCGTCGACGGTGTGGATCGTCGCGCAGGGCAGCCGCGGGATGGGCTTGTCGAAGAGCCAGTACCGGATCCTCGGCACCGCGATCGGCGCGGCCGTCGCGCTCGTGCTGACCGGCGCCTTCGCGCAGACGCCCGAGCTGTTCCTGCCGGCGCTCGCCGCGTGGATCGGCCTGTGCGCGGGCGTCGCGACCTTCCTGCGCAATTTCCGCGCGTATGCGGCGGTGCTCGCGGGCTATACGGCGGCGATCATCGCGATGGACGCCGTCGCCGCGCCGCTGCACGCCTTCGACATCGCGACCGCGCGCTTTCTGTACGTGGTGGTCGGCATTCTCTGCGGCGCGGCGTTCGAGACGGTGTTCGCGCCCGGTTCGCCGCTGGCCGACGTCCGCACGCGGCTCGCGCGCTATCTCGACCGCGCGGTGGCCGTCGGTGCGGGCGCGCTGCGCCGCGAGCCGAACGGCGCCGCCGTGCACCGGCTGTTCGCGGACGCGCTCGAACTCGACACGGCGGCCGAATATGCGGCCGCCGGCGATCCGCCGGTGCGCAACGCGATCGGCCATCTACGCGCGGCGGTGCTGGGCGTGCTGTCCGCGCAAGCCGCCGGGCAGGCGCTGCACGAGCACGCGGCGCGCAGCGGCGGCACGCCGGACCCGCTGGTCGCCGATGCCGCGCAGGTGCTCGATGGCGTGGCGGCGTCGGGCGAAGCGGGGCCTGCGCTGACCGCATTGCGTGCGCGCGTGGACGACGCGGTGCGTGCCGAGGCCGCGGAGCCGGCCGGCTCGGATCCGTCGCGCCTGCTCACGCTCGACCGGCTGGCGGCGCTGCTTGCCGGGTTCGACGCCGCCTTTGCGGGCAAGGCGCAGCTGGATCGACCGAATCCGCCGGCGTCGCGCGTGCGCTATGCGTTCCACCACGATCCGGTGCTCGCATGGCACAACGGCATTCGCGCGTTCGTCGCCGTGCTGGTCGCCTCGGCGCTCTGGATCGTCACCGCGTGGCCGTCGGGCGCCGGGTTCGTCGCGATCACGGGCGTGGTCTGCGCGCTGTTCTCGACGCGCCCGAACTCGGTCGGCGCCACCGTCGGCTTCCTGAAAGGGGCGGCCTGCGCGGCGGTCGCGGGTGCCCTTTGCAATTTCGTGCTGCTGCCGGCGGTGTCGGGCTTCGAGATGCTCGCGTATATCCTCGGCGTGTTCATGATCGGCACGGGCATCGCGATGCGCAATCCGCGCACGGCCGGCATCGGCAGCGGCTTCTCGATCTTCTTCTGGAATTTCACGTCGCCGGACAATACGGCGCGCATCGGCGATGCCGCCTTTCTCAATTCGGCGCTCGCCACGCTGCTCGGCATCGCGTTCGGGGCGCTGGTGTTCGCGCTCGTGTTTCCCGGCGATCCCGGCACGAGCCGGCGGCGCCTGCATCGCGCGGTGCGCGACGATCTGGTGCGCATCGCACGCAATCCACGCGCGTGGCGGGCGAGTGCGTGGCTGAGCCGCACGGCCGACCGTCTCGGGCGCGAACTCGGTTTCGCGGGCCGTCTGTCGCCCACGCTCATCGAGCGCGACCTGCGCGATTTGCTCGCGACCTGGACGATCGGCGACAGCCTGCTGGCGCTGGCGGAATTGGCGGCACGCGAGCCGGCGGCGCGCCGTGCGGTCGCGGTCGTGCGGGGGCGGGTCGGGCAGGCGGATTTCGCGCGGCTTGCGCGCACCAGCAACGCGGCAGCGCGCGTGCTGCTGCGGCGCGTGACCGAAGTCGACAGCGACGACGGCCGCGCACTGCTGCGCGGTGCGGTGCTGCTGAGAACGATCGCGGAGACGGCAGCCGCGCACGATGGCTTCCTGCGAGGCCGCCAGGATTGACGGAGCGCTCGACGCGCGGCGCGGCTGTCGTGGCCGGCGTGCTTCGCCCGCCAGTGCACCGATCGGGCCGATTCGGCCCGCCCCGAAGAGCCGGAATTTTCCAGCTAAGACTGGGACGGAAATTGGGCCAGCCTCAAAATCGTGCCAATTCAGTACACGATTGGCGAAGGCGGGGGGCGGGAAAAATGCCACGTATTCCCCTAATGCGAAGCGCCATGAAACCACGGATGATCCAATCACGTGGTCAGACGGATAACACTCGCGTCTTTTTTCGCCGGCGAGGGGTTTGATGCAATAGGCGGCAGCGGGGGCATGTCATGGATTCTCTGGAAAAAGGGGTTGCGGTGAGTCCCATTGGGCAGAGGGCTCACACCGTTGAACATGTCGGGTCCGACAACCAGAAACAGACGTACTACGCGGCGACGTCCATGTGGTTGAAGCTGGAGCAGCTTCAGATCGTGCAACAGCTCGTCGAGCCGCTGGACATGGGCAAGCAGCCGACACTTTCCACCTCGCTACACGGCGTGGCGAGTATCGAGGGGCAGGAGTTGTCGATCTTGGGCGACACGCAAGGTTCGACGCGCACGCTTCAGGTGACTTTTGAGGCGCGCGACGTCACCACGGCCGACCGGCTGGGTCTGCGTGCGTTGGAAGACGAGCTGGGTACCTCGTTGTCCGACGTCGCGCTCGGCAGTGCCCGGCTAGGCTTCAATCGTGCCGACGACGAAGTCGACGAGCCCGATCAATGGTGGCTCGCCTGCCATATTCCCGACGCCTGCCTGCAGGTGCTCGCGAAGGCAAGCTCGGATGGCCAGCTTGGCGCGGTAGAGTTGGGATTGACCATGCGGCATTTGTATTTGGCCGAACGCCCGACCGCTGCCGTCGTACGGCAGTCTCGACTTTTTCTCAAACCCAACGACAGCGACGACACGATCGAGTGGCCGACTATTGCCACGGGCTATGTCACCGGCCTTCGGATCGACTTTGCGACAACATCATTACGTGGCACCGAGCAGGGCGTAGACCAGAAAGACAATGGTGCGACGAAACTCGTCGCGGATTCCATGGTCACGCTGGGCCTCAAGCTTGCCAACCTCAATGTAACGGTGAAATGGCTCGGCGCCCTCATCGTCGTATTGCTCTTCCTCGAATTTCTCGAGCGGCTCTGATCCAGTGACCGAAGGCACACCGACACCTTGCAGGCATGGAGAGGGAAAGGTGCCTCCGTCAATTCGGCGGCGTGGGCTTTAGCGCAGCTTTTTCTCTATAGTCTTGTCAGGCCTGACGCAGGTACTGCTGCATCATTGAGGTGACGGGTGCAGGTGCTGCGGTGGGTTGCATGCTCATGCTCATGTGACCAGGAAAAGTTGCTTTGGCTACCCGAGGTTACCAGTGGCCTGCACGGGATCGGTTGAAGTTCGCCATCCGGCCAGTTGTCGGCGATGGTGCCCGGCAGCTATCGGCCGAGACTGTGTAAAAACGCATGCGGAACACCTTGAACGAGAAAACGCCTCCTTCAGTTCACGCGGCCTCGACCCAAATCTGTTCCGCAGGATGGTGCTCTTGAATTACGGCAATTGCGCACGCCATTTCGTGGGCGTCTCCCGCGCGAGCATGGCCCGTAAAATTCGTGATGCGTGCTCCTGTAGAGCGAAGCACCGCAATTTCTTCTTCAGTTAGGATGCCCGCGTCCACCCATAATTGGTGGTCAGTGTTATCGCGCCATAAACTCTCGAATGCGGCAACCCCGATCTTCGAGCATGCAAAAAACACCATCTCCGTCTCCATTGTTTCGCGACTAACCAAGTGTTGAGCGCATATATTGCCCCGAACCCAGATCCATCACCTAGACTGAAGCATCCTGTTAGCATGAAAGGCGGATTTGAATGGTCGTTTGAAGGGCGTGGAAAGAACTGACGAAGGAAATCTACAAGTCTGCGTTAGGCAGGCTTTGCCGTTTCCGTCCCCCGAAGCGCTACGCACTAAGTAAGACTCCGTTGGGATGGATACTTTTCCCATCCTGCGTCTCTTATGTTGAGCAGCCCAGCGATAGAAGCGCGAATTTCAGTCACCCGTGATTCCTGCTGGTCGCGGGCAGACGCGAGTGATAGTTGCTGTAGGCGCATGTACGTTGTTTGCACCTCGATCGTTTCCCAGGATTTTTCGCTTCCGAGTTCCAACGTTATGCCTTGGATCGTCCAACGAGACCGGATCCACGTTACCGCATGGATGTCCACCTGTTCTTTTTGTAGCAGTCTCCCGATAATCCGTCTCTCGATTTGCATCGATCGTGGGTCGCCTGTGAATACGCAGACTTCTTTCGACAAGAGGTAGAGCAAACTCATCGTTCCACACAATCCGACGGCGGCAATGGTTCCCGCGGCATCAATAAGATGGCCTTTTCGGAGCGCCATGGTCACCATGATTCCCCCGGACAACATCACAATCAAAAAGAACGTTCCGCCTGATGTGCGCGGAACCGATAGCATTTTTCTCTTGTTGTTGGTCTCGCTCATGGTGCTCGCCCCCTTGGCGTGATGCGCCTCGTTTAGCGTCTTACCACGGCGATATTAATACTCCACCACCAGTGCCTTTATCAACTCTTTCAGGGCAGGCGGGGCGATTCGCACTGAGATCACAGGGTCGTGGCAAACGCTCCCGACCGGAAGTGCCGGGTACGCTTCGGCGTCGATAATTGCCGATTCCGAGAAGGTTGGCGTTGGTTGCGGCGTAGGTTTATGCGCTGACCCTTGTCAAACAAGGCGCAGGTACTGCTGCATCATCCGCGTGCGCTATGCAGGACTTCGCCGTGGGGCAGCCGATGCGGAAGCCGTCACGGGCGCCACTGTCGAGTTGAGTCGGCCGGATCAACTGAGCCGATAGGCCTTGCCCGGCGTCACCTCCGCCGGCAGCGGCTCGCGGTTCAGTTCGAGCAGCGTGCGCTCGATCTGCCGCGTCATCGCATCGAGTGCGAGATGGTTCGGCCCGTCGCCGAACGGCTCGGCGATCGCATGCGCGATCGCGTCGAGCGCGATCAGCGTATAGGCGACGAATACGCTGACGAACGGCGTCGCCGCGCCGATCGAATCGACGAGACCGAACGGCAGCAGCACGCAGTACGCGTAGATGGTCCGGTGCAGCAGCACGTCGTATGAAAACGGGATCGGCGTGGACGCAATCCGTTCGCAGCCGCTCACCATCGCGACGAGATCGTCGAGGCGCGCGTCGAGCATCCACAGTCGCGTGTCGGAGAGATGGCCCGCATCGGCGCGTGCGGCGAACGCTTCGCGCAGTGCGTGCACGATGACGACCGGGCGAAAGCGCGCAGCGGCAACGCGCGCGTAAGCGGCGCCGTCGAGCAGCCCGCGCAGGTCCGCGGCCGGATCGGTGTCGCGCAGTTGATGCTTGAGCGCATAGACGAACGCGACGACCGTCCGCACGAACGCGCGCCGCGATGCGTCGTCACGGTCGATCGCACCGTAGCAGAGCGCCTGCGACACCAGCGTGCGCGTGGCGGTCAGCACGCCGCCCCACAGCTGTCGGCCCTCGCGGTAGCGTTCGTAGCTCGCGTTGTTGCGGAACCCCGCGAAGATCGCGAGCGTGAGGCCGATCAGCGTGAACGGCGTCGGGTTCAGCGGTACCTTCTCGCCAAGCACGCGGCCGCCGCCCCAGACCGCGACGAGGCTGATCGCGAGCGTCAGCACGAGCTGCGGCAGGATGGTCGGCAGCACCGAGCCGTTCCAGACGAGCAGCATCCGCAGCCAGTGCTCGCGCGGACGAACGATCATCGCGGCGCTCCGTCAGGCGGCGATCGACGCCGGCGCGGCCGCGCGATGCAGCAGCACCGGAATCGACTTCGACGTCGGCGTGTTGCACACGTCGCCGACGCTGTCGAGCGGCACGAGCGGGTTCGTTTCCGGGTAGTACGCGCCGATGCAGCCGCGCGGGATGTCGTACTCGACGAGCAGGAAGCCGTCCGCGCGCCGCTCGATGCCGTCGTGCCACACGGTTTCCATGTCGACCCAGTCGCCAGCCTTCAGGCCGAGCATCGCGAGGTCGTCACAGTTGGCGAACACCACGCGGCGCTGGCCGAACACGCCGCGATAGCGGTCGTCGAGCCCGTAGACGGTCGTGTTGTACTGGTCGTGCGAGCGCGTCGTCATCAACGTCATCAGGCGCTCGCCGTGCAGCGCGCGGGCACGCTGGATCGGCGTGTCGGCCGGCAGCGCGTGCGCGATGAAGTTCGCCTTGCCCGTCGGCGTGAGCCATTCGCGGTCGCGCGACGCGACGCGCAGGTGGAAGCCGCCCGGCCGCGCGATGCGCGTGTTGTAGTCGTAGAAGCCGTCGAGCGTCGCCTCGATCGCGTCGCGGATCTTCGCGTAGTCGTCCTTGTAGGCAAGCCAGTCGATCTTGCCGCTGCCGAACAGCGCATGACCCATGTGCGCGACGATCGCGGGCTCCGACATCAGGTTCGGCGACGCCGGCTTGTTCATCCCGTACGACACGTGGACCATGCTCATCGAATCCTCGACCGTCACGCCTTGCGCGACGTTGTCCTGCAGGTCGATCTCGGTGCGGCCGAGCGTCGGCAGGATCAGCGCGTCTCGGCCGTGGATCAGGTGGCTGCGGTTCAGCTTCGTCGTGATGTGCACGGAGAGGTCGCAGCGGCGCATGCCTTCCCACGTGCGCGGCGTGTCGGGCGTCGCCATCGCGAAGTTGCCGCCGAGGCCGATCAACACCTTCACGTGGCCCTCGAGCATCCCTTCGATCGTCTCGACGACATCGAGGCCGTGATGGCGCGGCGGTTCGAAGTCGAACACCTGGCCGAGCCGGTCGAGGAATGCCTGCGACGGCTTTTCCTCGATGCCGACCGTGCGGTTGCCCTGCACGTTCGAGTGGCCGCGCACCGGGCACAGGCCCGCGCCCGGGCGGCCGATGTTGCCGCGCATCAGCATCAGGTTCGTCAGCATCTGCACGGTCGCGACCGAATGCTTGTGCTGCGTGATGCCCATGCCCCACGTCGCGATCACGCGCTCGCTGCGCGCATAGAGCCGCGCGAGGCTGTCGATCTGTTCGTACGGCACGCCGCTTTCGGCCGTCAGCGCCGACCAGCTTTCGTTGCGCAGATCGTCGGCGAATGCGTCGAAGCCGGCCGTGTGCTCGCCGATGAACGCGGTGTCGAGCACGCGCGGCGCACCGGCGGCGCGCGCGGCGTCGTCGAGTTCGAGCACGCGCTTCGCCATCCCCTTGATCAGCGCGAAATCGCCGCCGATCGTCGGCTGGATGAACGTCGATGCGATCCTGGTGCCCGACATCGTCAGCATTTCGATCGGGCTTTGCGGATCGGCGAAGCGTTCGAGGCCGCGCTCCTTCAGCGGGTTGATCGACACGATCGTCGCGCCGCGCTTCGCGCACTCGCGCAGCTCGCCCATCATCCGCGGGTGGTTGGTGGCCGGGTTCTGGCCGAAGATCAGCAGCGTGTCCGCATGCTCGAAATCGTCGAGCGTGACCGTGCCCTTGCCGACGCCGACCGACGCCGGCAGCCCGCGGCTCGTCGCCTCGTGGCACATGTTCGAGCAGTCGGGGAAGTTGTTCGTGCCGTACAGGCGCACGAGCAGCTGGTACAGGAACGCCGCTTCGTTGCTCGCGCGGCCGGACGTGTAGAACGCGGCCTGGTTCGGGTCGGGCAGCGCCCGCAGGTGGCGCGCGATCAGCGCGAACGCGTCGTCCCATGCGATCGGCACGTAGCGGTCCGTCTGCGCGTCGTACACCATCGGGTCGGTGAGCCGGCCGTGCTGCTCGAGTTCGAAATCCGACTGTTCGAGCAGCTCGGTGACCGTGTGCGCGGCGAAGAATTCGGGCGTCACGCGCTTGCTCGTCGCTTCCGCGGCCACGGCCTTCACGCCGTTTTCGCAGAATTCGAACGTCGAGGCGTGCTGGCGGTCGGGCCACGCGCAGCCCGGGCAGTCGAAGCCGTCGGGCTGGTTCTGGCGCAGCAGCGTACGGTAATTGCCGCCCGCGACCTTTTCCTTGATCAGGTTGATCGTGACGGCTTTCAGCGCGCCCCAGCCGGCGGCCGGGTGGGTGTACGGTTCGATGCGCGCGGTGGCGGATTTCTTTTTCATGATGCAGCGGGTGTCGGGGTCGATGGGTGCAGAGTACGCGCGGCCCCCGTCCGGCTGTGTGTACACCTGTTCACTCCAAAAAAGAGTACAGTTTCGGCCATTCAGACAGTGCGGATCGCAACTGTATTGTTGAAGGGAAGTTGAAAGGGAGGCGCGTGAAGCGTTACGAACAACTGGCCGACGATCTCCAGGCGCAGATCGAGCGTGGCGTGTACCGGCCCGGCGAGCGGATTCCGTCGGTGCGGCAGGCGAGCCGGCAGCAGCAACTCAGCGTCACGACCGTGCTGCGCGCGTACCTCGTGCTGGAAAGCCGCGGCCTGATCGAGAGCCGGCCGCAATCGGGTTATTTCGTCCGTGCGCGCGCGTCGGCGCCGGCCGAGGCCGAGCTGCACATGTCGGCGCCGGCCGCCGAGCCGTCGGCCGTGGACGTGAGCCGGCTCGTGCTGTCGACGCTGCGCTCGATCTCGCGCGACGATGCGGTGCCGCTCGGTTCGCCGTATCCCGATGCGTCGCAGTTTCCGGTGCAGCGTCTTGCGCGCTATGCACAGACGATCGGCCGCCGCCGCACGCGCTGGGGCGTGATCGACGATCTGCCGCCCGGCAACCAGGAGCTGATCCGCCAGATCGTGCGGCGCTACGCGGAGCGCGGGATCGTGGTCGAACCCGGCGAGATCGTGGTGACGATCGGCGCGACCGAGGCGATCAACCTGTGCCTGCAGGCCGTCGCGAAGCCGGGCGACACGATCGCCGTGGAGTCGCCGACGTTCTACGCGATGCTGCACGCGATCGAGCGGATGGGCATGCGCGCGCTGGAAGTCGCGACGCACCCGGTCGACGGCATCGATCTCGACGCGCTCGAACGGGTCCTGGAACGCGAGCGCATCGCCGCGTGCATGGTGATGCCGAACTTCCAGAATCCGCTCGGTTTCCAGATGCCCGACTCGCGCAAGCGCGCGCTCGTCGAACTGCTGGCGAAGCACCGCGTGCCGGCGATCGAAAGCGACGTCTATCACGAGCTGCACTTCGGCGACACGACGCCGAGCGCGCTGAAGTCGTTCGACCGCGACGGGCTCGTGCTGCATTGCGCGTCGTTCACGAAGAGCCTGTCGCCGCGCTACCGGATCGGCTGGGCGATGCCGGGCCGCTACCGCGATCAGGTCGAGAAGCTGAAATTCCTGAACACGCTGGCCACGCCCGCGATCGAGCAGCTCGCGATTGCCGAGTACCTGAAATACGACGGCTACGATTTCCATCTGCGGCGCATGCGCAAGCAGTACGCGCAGCAGGCGAGCCTGATGAGCGCGATGGTGCGGCGTTTCTTCCCGGAAGGCACGCGGCTGTCACAGCCGCAGGGCGGGTACGTGCTGTGGGTCGAGCTGCCGCGGCAGGTCGATGCGATGAAGCTGTATGCGGCCGCGCTCGCGCAAGGGATCACGGTCGGCCCCGGGCACATGTTCTCGGCGAGCACCGATTACCGGCATTTCATCCGGCTCAACTACAGCTATCCGTGGTCGCGGCAGATCGAGGATGCGCTGAAGGTACTCGGGCGGCTCGCGTCGGAGTGCGCGGCGCGCTGAGTACCGGGGGCCGCGCGGCAAGCGGCGGCCGACGATCGGCCGCCACCGCATGCATCACCCCGCGTGCGGCGCCTGCAGCCCGGCTTGCGCGGCGCTGACCATCTGCCGCATGTCGAAGCCCGACGGGTGCTGGTACACGCGCAGCCCGAACTCCGGCAGCACCGCGATCAGGTGATCGAACAGGTCGGACTGGATGGCCTCGTAGTCGACCCACGTCGTCGTGTCGGTGAAGCAGTACAGTTCGAGCGGAATGCCTTCGGCCGTGAGCGGCAGTTGCCGCGCCATGCAGGTCATGTCGCGGCGGATGCGCGGATGGCCCTTCAGGTAGTTCGCGACATACGCGCGGAACGTGCCGAGGTTCGTCAGCTGGCGGCGGTTCGCCGGGCAGTCGCCGGCCGCGCCGAGCGTGCCGTTCCATTGCTCGATCGCGTCGACCTTGTCCTCGAGATAGTCCTTCAGCAGCGTCAGGCGTTCGAGCCGTTCGATCTCGTCGTGGGAGAGAAAGCGCACGCTCGTCGCGTCGACGAACAGCGCGCGCTTGATGCGGCGCCCACCCGCTTCGGTCATCCCGCGCCAGTTCTGGTAGCTCTCGGTGATCAGCTTCCACGTCGGTACGGTGATGATCGTGTGATCGAAGTTCGCGACCTTGACGGTGTTCAGCGTGATGTCGATCACGGTGCCGTCCGCGCCGGCCGACGGCATCGTGATCCAGTCGCCGATCCGCAGCATGTCGTTCGACGACAGCTGCACGCCCGCGACGAGGCCGAGCAGCGTGTCCTTGAAGATCAGCATCAGCACCGCGGACATCGCGCCGATGCCCGACAGCAGCAGGCCGATCTGCTTGCCGGTCGCGTCGCCGATCACGACCAGCGCGGCCGTGATGAACATCACGAGCTTGACGAGCTGCATCGCGCCTTTCAGCGACAGGTGCGGCTGGCCGCGCTGATCGCGCTGGTACGTGCGATGCGTGTGTTCGAGCGCCGACAGCGTCGCGCTGACGGTCATCGTCACGAGGAACACGATCAGCGCGAACAGCACCTTGTCGGCGACCTCCGCGGCCGTCTCGGGGATGCCGGGCACCGCGCCGAGCCCGAACTTGATCACGACGAACGGGACGATGCGGTTCAGCCACTTGAATGCGCCGAACTCGAACAGCGCGTCGTCGACGCGCGTGGCGGACAGCCGGGCGAGCCGCGCGACCACGCGGAACAGCAGGAAATGGACGACGGCGGTGATCGCACCGGCGGCGGCGAGCAGGATGAGGGTGCCGACGAGCGGCGCAAACCAGGATTCGTTCAGGGTCATAGGGGCAAACAGGGGCCTTCTCGTGCGTTGAATCGGCGCCGCGGCGCGGCGCGCGCCCGGTGAAGGGCACATGAAAGGGACCGTGATTGTGCCATCGGGTTCCGGGTGCGTTACCGCGAGTGCATGGTGCGCGGCTCCCGAACCTCCTCACCATTGCATAGGCTTCCTCTGCAATCGGGTGAGGGCGGGTGGTGAAAGCGCATCACCGCGAGCCGCCGCGCGCGCGTGGCCGGATGCGTTGCGCACTGGCCGGGGATCGGCTGCGGCCCGCTCCAGCGGGCCTTCGCGCTTCGATGCGCGTGAACGGCGATCCATGCAATCATGCGGGCGTCGCCCGTGCCGGCGCGTGTGACGCTCGCCTTCGCGTGCGGCTCATCGCCGACGGTGAGCGACACGTGCCACCTTTGCGCACTTGCCATGTGACGCCTGCCCGGGGCACGATGCACGAACGACTTCGCGAACCCCGCCACCCCGTATTCACGCATTCCACGCATGCAATATTCCAACGAAAGCCGCCCGCCAGGCGTGCGGCTGCTGAAAGGCATCCTCCCGATCCGCCGTGGCGGGGCCATCCGCGACGTGTTCGCGGGCATGTCGCTCGCGTCGATGGATATCCCGCAGGTGCTCGGCTATGCGCGCATCGCCGGCATGCCGGCCGTCACGGGCCTCTACACGGTGTTCCTGCCGCTCGTCGCGTTCGCGTGCTTCGGCGCGTCGCGGCATCTGGTGGTGGCCGCCGATTCCGCGACCGCGACGATCTTCGCGAGCCGGCTGTCGTCGATGGCGCCGGCCGGCAGCGCCGAGTATGCGGCGCTGGCCGGCATGGTCAGCGCTGCTGACCGCCGCGATGCTGCTGCTCGCACGCCTCTTCAAACTCGGCTTTCTCGCCGATTTCCTGTCGCGCACGGTGCTGGTCGGCTTTCTCGCCGGCGTCGGCGTGCAGGTGTCGATCGCGATGCTCGGCGACATGCTCGGGTTGGCCGTGCCGTACCCGGCGTCGCGCAGCCTGGCACAGCTCGACTACGTCGTCACGCATCTCGTCCACACGAACCGGCCGACGTTCGCGCTCGCGGTGCTCGTCGTCGTCGCGATTCTCGCGTGCAAGCGGTTCCTGCCGCGCGTGCCGATGCCGATGATCGTGGTCGTGGGCAGCATCGCCGCGAGCTACGCGTTCGGGTTCGCCGCGCGCGGCATCGCGGTGCTCGGGCCGGTCGCCGGCGGGCTGCCGCCGTTGCGCTGGCCGTCCGTCACGTGGCAGCAGTGCCTCGATCTCGTGCCGGTCGCGGCTTCCTGCTTCGTGATGATCATCGCGCAGAGTGCGGCCGCCGCACGCGTATTCGCGCAGCAGTACGACGAGGAGGTCGACACCAACGCCGACATCCTCGGCCTCGCGGCCGCGAATGCGGCGGCGGCGGTGGGCGGCGCGTTCGTCGTCAACGGCAGCCCGACGCAGACGGCGATGGCCGACGGCGCGGGCGTGCGCAGCCAGATCGGGCACCTCGCATTCGCGGCCGTGGTGGCGGTGGTCCTGCTGTTCTTCAGCACCACTCTGCAGTACCTGCCGCATGCGGTGCTGGCCGGCATCGTGTTCACGATCGCGCTCGGGCTGATCAACGTGCGCAGTCTCGCCGCGATCCGCAAGGAAAGCCCCGGCGAGTTCACGCTCGCGCTGGTGACGGCACTGGCCGTCGTGACGGTCGGCGTCGAGCACGGCATCCTGCTGGCCGTCGCGCTGTCGCTGATGCGACACGTGCGCCACAGCTACCAGCCGCACACGATGGTGCTCGAACCGGTCGACGGCAACGGGCGGTGGCAGCCGGTGCCCACGCGGCCAGGCGCGATGACGGCGCCCGGGCTGATCGTCTACCGGTTCGGCTCCGACCTGTTCTTCGCGAACGATCATCTGTTCACCGCCGAAGTGACCGAGCTCGTCGAGGCGGCGCCGGCGCCGACGCGCTGGTTCGTCGTCGATGCGGGCGCGATCACCGATATCGACTACTCGGCCGCGCGGACGCTGACCGATCTCATCAAGATGCTGCAGGCCCGCGGGGTCGGCGTTCTGTTCGGGCGCGTCAACCGTTACCTGCGCGCGGACATGGATCGTCACCGGATCACGGAGATCGTCGGCGCGTCGTGCATCTTCCCGACACTGCACCAGGCACTGGAGGCTGCAGGCACGACGCCGGCGCCGCAGGAGCCGGGCACCGTGTAGCGGGAGCGGGCGCTAGGCCGCCGCCCGGACGCGCGCGAAGCCGTTGCGCAGATGGCGGGCGAGTTCCGTCGCGGCCGGCGTGCGCTGGCCGCGCGGCAGATGCAGGTTGATCGCGAAGTTCGGCAGCGCGGGCAGGCCGCTGTCGGCCGGCAGGATGTCGAGGTCGGCCGGTACGGTCGACGCGAGCCAGGCCGTCACCGCGAGGTCGGAGCGCACGGTCGCGGCTGTCGCATCGATGCTGCCGTTCTCGAACACGGTGCGCCACGCGCGATCGCAGCCGCGCAGCGCGTCGAGCACCGTCGGGCGGAACGCGCAGGTCTGCGCGACCATCGACACGGGCAGCGGCGTGTTCCGGTACGCGGTGCCGCCTTTCGCGCCGACCCAGGCCAGGCGGTCGATGGCGATGCACTCGCCGCGTGACGGCCCGACCGGCGCCTCGATCAGCGCGACGTCGAGTTCACCCTGCGTGAGTCCGCGGCGCAGCTCCGGCGACGCAGCGCACACGAGCGAGAGGGCGACCCGCGGATGCGCCTGCGCATAGCCTTTGAGAATCGGCGCGAGGCAACTGCCGACGAGATCCTGCGGCGCACCGAGGCGAACTGTGCCCTCGACCGCGCCGGCCGTCAGGTCGGTCAGCAGCGCATCGTGCACGGCGAGCAGCCGGCGCGCCTGCCCGAGCAGCCGCTCGCCGTCCGCCGTGAGCAGCAGGTTGCGATGCTCGCGGACGAACAGCGGGCCGGACAGCGTTTCGAGCCGTGCGACCTGCTGGCTGATCGCGCCTTGCGTCAGGTGCAGCGCTCGGCTGGCCGCCGTCATGCTGCGATGCTCGGCGACCGTGACGAAGGCGCGCAGCAGCGCGATGTCGAGATTGCGTACCATGCAACGCATTATGAGCGCTAATGGCAGGCATAAAAAGATTTCGCTGTCGTAATGGGAAGGTCGCGGGTAAAACGAGGCTTCGACGACGACAACCGGGAGCTTCCGTGCCGTTCCGCGACTACCTGCCGTTGATGCTGTTCGTGATCGTATCCACCGTGACGCCGGGCGGCGCGACGACGCTCGCGACTGCCTCGGGCGCGCATTTCGGTTATCGGCGTTCGCTGCCGCTGATGGCGGGCATCGCGGCCGGCCTGGCGTCGATGGCGGCCGCTGCCGCCGCCGGGCTCGGTGGCGTGCTGCTGGCGTGGCCCGCGTTGCAGCTCGCGATGAAGGCGGTCGGGTCGGTGTACCTCGTGTGGCTGGCTGTCCGTATCGGGCGTGGCGGCAAGCCGCGGCTTGATGCCGCGGTGCACCGGCCGCAGGGGTTCGTCAGCGGTGTCTGGATGCTCTGGCACAACCCGAAAGGCTGGGCGATGACGCTCGGCGCGGCCGCGTCGTTCGCCGCGCTTGCATCCGGCCCGGCGCGGCTCGGCGTGTTGCTCGGGCTGGCGTTCGGCGTGGCCGCGATGGTGTCGCTGTCGCTCTGGTGTTTCGCCGGGCTGCTGTTCGCGCGCGTGCTGCGTACGGAGCGGCAGTGGCGCTGGCTGAATGCCGGGCTCGGCGCGCTGCTGGTGGCGTCGATCGTGCCGATGTGGCTGCCGTAGCCACGCCGCGCGCGGGGCGCGGCGTGACGTAGCGCGGTGCGGCGCCCGCGGTCAGCGCGAACCGGCGCGCGCGACGCCGGCAGGTTTGCCGCCTGCACCGGCCGACCACAACGGCAGCCGCAGCGTCGTGACGAAGCTTGCCGCGTGCAGCACGCAAAGCAGGCCGAACGCCCACGCATACGCGTTTGCCTGCGTGCCGCCGCTCGCCACCGATTCGGCCTGCAGCCGCCACGCGAGGAACAGCGAGCAGATCGTCGTGAACGTCGGGCCGCCGAGACGCTGCACGATATTGAGCGAGGTCGTCGCCATCGGCAGGTTGCGGCGCTCGACCGATGCATACGCGGCGGAAATCGACGGCGCGCCGATCGCGCTCTGGCCCATGCCGCGCAGGAACAGCGCGGGCACGAGCAGGATCGGATCGTAGCCGGTCAGCGCGAGAAACACGAACGGCAGCGTCGCGAACAGCGCGAGCAGGGCGCCTGCGGCGGCCAGCCGGCGCACGCCGAACCGGCTCGTGAGCGTGCCCATCGACGGGTAGGTAACCAGCATGCCGAGCCCCATCGGCGCGAGCAGCCAGCCCATTTCGCCGGGCGTGCGGCCGCACGCTTGGATCAGGAACACCGGGATCAGCATCTGGCCCGCGAACAGCGCGCCGTTCGACAGGAACTGCGTGGACGCGGCCGCGCCGAACACCTTCCGGCGAAACAGCGCCAGGTCGATCAGCGCGTGGTCGCCCTTGCGCGTTTCGACCCGCAGGAACGCCGCGAGCAACAGCGCGGCCGCGACGATCGCCGCGATGCCGAGCGCTTCGTTGATCCGCTCGATCCCGTACAGGAACAGCACGAGCCCCGGCGACAGCAGCGCGAGGCCAACCCAGTCGAGTTCGCGCGGCTGCGTGTCGTCGCGGTCGCCGGGCAGGAACCGCGCGGCCAGCGCGAGCGCCAGCACGCCGACGGGCAGGTTCACGAGAAACAGCCAGCGCCACGACGTGTGCTGCAGGATCGCGCCGGCAACGACCGGGCCGAGGATCGGCGCGAGCAGCACCGGCACGGCCGCGTAGCCGATCACGCGCGCCATCTGCTGGCCGGCGACGCGCGCGATCATCATCTGCGCCATCGGCGCGAGCAGCCCGCCGCTCACGCCTTGCAGCACGCGGAACGCGATCAGCGACGGCGCGGACCACGCGAGCCCGCACAGCGCCGACGTGAGCGTGAACGCCGAGAAGCACCACAGATAGAGCGCCTTCGCGCCGATCCGGTCGACGAGCCAGCCGTTCAGCGGCAGCACCAGCGTGAGCGCGAGCAGGTAGCCGCTCGTCACCCACTGGATCGTCGCGAGGTTCGCGTGCAGGTCGGTCGCGAGACTCGACAGCGACACGTTGACGATCGTCGCGTCGAGTTGCGACAGCAACGAGCCCAGCACCGCGACCGCGCTGACCTTCCAGATCGACGGATCGAGCCGGCCGGCCGCGGGGGCCCGCGCCGGCCGAGTGCGTGGATCGCTCACGCGCCGCGCCGGTCGAGCAGCGCGACGATGTCCTGCGTCGTGCCCGTCTCGCCGAGGCGCGGGAACAGACGCTCGATGCTGTTCACGTGCGCGTCGGCGTTGAGGTCGGTCATCGCGTCAATGGCGAGCGTGACGTTGTAGCCGAGTTCATGCGCGTGCCGTGCGGTCGATTCGACGCCGATGCTCGTCGCGACGCCGGTCAGCACGATCTGCGTGACGCCGGCGGCCTTCAGGTGCGCGTCGAGGTCGGTGCCGGTGAAGGCGCCCCAGGTCTTTTTCGTCACGAGGTGGTCGCCCGGCTGCCGGTCCAGTTCGGGCACGAGCTCTGCCCAGTCGGCCGGGAGCTGTGCCGTGCGCGGCGGTTGCTCGGTGCGGCCCGGTGCGCCGCCCGCGACGTTGACCAGCACGACCGGCAGGCCGCGGCTGCGGAATGCGTCGAGCAGCGTGCGGGTGTGCGCGATCACCGGTTCGACCGGGTGCGCGGTGGGGAGGGCGACGATGCCTTTCTGCAGGTCGATGACGACGAGTGCCGTGTTCGTGTCGAGACGGGTTGCGCTCATGATGGGACTCCGTGAAAGGGACGAAGGAAGCCGTGCGCGCGAATGCCGCCGGGCGCGCCGGCCGGATTCATTGCTCGCCGATGCGGCGGATCAGCGGGATCGCGGCGGCGAGCGTGGCGATGTCTTCGGGATCGAGCTGCGCGATCGCGGCGCCGAGCCACTGGTGTTTCGCGGCGTTGCGTTTGAGCCGTGCGTCGAGGCCGGCCGCGGTCAGTCGGAACAGGATCTGCCGACCATCGGTCGGATGCGGTTCGCGTTCGACGAGACTGTCTTCCTCGAGGCTCGCAAGCGTTGCCTTCATCGACTGCGGCTTCATCGCTTCGGCGCGCGCGAGGTCGGCGGTCGTCATCGGCCCGTGTCGCTGGAGCCGCGCGAGCGCACTCGTCTGCGACATGCCGAGCCCGCCGGATTCGATTTCGGAGCGGAGCCGGCGGATCAACTGGCCGACCGCGAGGGTCAGATCGGCGGCGACGATATCGGCGGAAACGCCGGATTTGCGTGGCGGGTTCATGCGGCGGATCATAGGACACGACAGTTAAACTTGCAAGTTTAACTGTTGAATTGATCGCCGGATCGCGGTGTGGCCGGGTGGGTGGTTACGCGCCGGGGAGCGGGACCGGTACGACTTCGCTGTATCGCGGGGTCGCGTTCTCGTGCAGCAGGTCACCGAGGTATTGCGCGAGTTCGTCGGCGGCAAGCGCGGCCGGAATGTGCAGGTCTGCCGGGCGCCGCTTGCCTTCGGCCCCGAGCGCGAACACGATCCAGCGGTCGTCCTTGCGGACGACGGCGAGTAGCCGGCCAAATGCGTTGAAGCGGTATTCGTCCTGCATGGCATCGCTCCGTGAGGATGGACGCGCCGGCCGCCCGTGCGCGCTTACTGGATCGAGCAGGACAGCCAGCGGTGGATCTTGATGGCATCGCTCGAGACGCCCGCGCGTGTCGGCGCACCGAGCAGCACGACCGTTTCGCGGCGGCCCTTCACGCGCATGCGCATCACGACGCCGTGCCCCGACTCGTTGATGAAGCCGGTCTTCTGCAGCCGGATCGGCAGGCGGCGATAGCGGACGAGCGGGTCGGAATTCACGTACAGCAGCTCGCCGTCGCCCGGGCGCACGGTGGTGGACGTATCCGTCGAGAAATAGCGGATCAGCGGATCCTGTGCCGCTGCACCGACGAGCTTCGCGAGATCCTCGGCCGTCGACACGTTGTGCGGCGACAGGCCGGTGGGCTCGCGGAAGTGCGTATGGCGCATGCCGAGGCGGCGCGCTTCGCGGTTCATCGCCTTGACGAACGCGGCGCGTCCGCCCGGATAGTCGCGGCTCAGCGCGGCGGCCGCACGGTTTTCCGACGACATCAGCGCGATATGGAACATCTCGCGGCGCGACAGTTCCGAGCCGACCTGCAGGCGCGACCCGGTGAACTTGATCGTGTCGCGGTCGTGCGCGGTGACGCGCAGCACGCCGTTCAGCGGGCGATCCGCGTCGCGCGCGACGACGGCCGTCATCAGCTTCGAGATCGACGCGATCGGCCGCACCGTGCGTGCGTTGCGGGCCAGCAGCGGCGTGCCCGAGTCGACGTCGAGCACGTAGGCGGCGCGTGAGTGGAGCGAGTTGACTGCGCGCGGGGTGTAGCCGCAGCTCGCCATCAGGCGCGGCCTGGCGGCCGCCGGGCGCGGGCGCACGGCGGTCGTGCGCTTGGCGCGACGCTGCTGCGGCGCCGGTGCCGCGTGACGCTTGACCGCCTGGTGCTTCACACGCGGGCGGCGGTGCTTGACGGCCTTCTGCTTACGCTGCGCGGGTTTTTTCTTGACGGCTTTCTTGACGACCTTTTTTGCATGCGGCTGCCCATGCGCGACGCGCTGCGGCGCGTGACGTTGTGCGGACGACGCGTTCGTCGAGAAGGCGAACATCAGCATCGACAGGGCGACGAGCAGGATGGTCCGGGCGAGAGGCAGGCGCGCGATGAGGCCGGTCAAGCGAAAGTCTCCTTTTCACGCGTGGCGAGGCTGCGTGAAATGCGTGGTGGTCGGCGGGATGCGGAAAATTATACGGTCGATCGCGGGGCGATGACGATTGAAGGCGGGAAAAGATGCGCGATTCGGTGAAATCGGGAGACGCTGATCGGTGATTCGAGGAGGGCGCAGTGGCCTGCGCGCTTGAGGTCGCTCGATATATGACGCGATACGCGGCGCGATCGTGGATCGATAGCGCCGATGCTCAACGCGGCCAGTTACGCCGCGACACCACCGCGAAGCTGATCGCGATCGAGCCGGTCACGGGGCGCGGCGGCGCGTCGTTCGTTGCGGTCATCGCATCCACCGCATCGCCGAAACGAAAACGGCGGCCGCGGCCGTCGGCGCGTACGGCACTACGTTTCGGCGCGCGCGGATCGGCCGTTGCGGCGCGCTCATCGAGGGCGGTCGGTGCGCACGACGTGTCGTCGGGCGGACATTCACAGACGAGATCTACAGACATGGCGGTCGATTCCTGAAAGGGCATGTCCGTATTGAACGTCATCGCATTCGATCGGTAAAATGAATGTTTCGATCGTTACGATTCCTTTTAAGAATGGAATTGAAACTGCTGCGAACCTTCCTGACGGTCACCGAGCTGAGCCATTTCAGCCGCGCGGCCGATGCGCTGCACATGAGCCAGCCGGCACTGAGCAAGCAGATCGGCGCGCTCGAGGCGAGCCTCGGCGGCAAGCTGTTCGAGCGCGGCCGGCACGGCGCGGAACTCACCGCGTTCGGCGAGCGCTTCCTGCCCGATGCACAGGCGCTGGTGCGCGATGCGGACGAGATTCTCACCCGCGCGCGTGAGCTGTCGAGCGGGCAGCGCGGCCATTTGCGGCTGGGCATCTGCCTGTCGGTGCTGACGCTCGTCCCGAAGCTCGTCGCGGAATTTCGCAGCCGGAATCCCGGCATTGCCGTTACGTTGAGCGACCTGTCGTCCGCGGAGCAGACGCGCCGGTTGCGCGCGGGCAAGCTCGATGCGGGATTTCTGCGTCTGCCGTCGGACGAAGGTTTGTCGTCGTTCAAGGTGATCGACGAGGCGCTGGCGCTGGCGGTGCCGCCGCATCTCGGCCTGAAGCGCGTGCCGGCCGATCTCGGCACGCTCAACGAGATTGGCTTCATCGCGTTGCAGCGCGCACGCGGCCAAGGGTTGGCCGCGCAGGTCGACCGGTGGTGCGTCGAGCGCCGCTTCGTGCCGCACGTGACGCAGCAGGCCGAGGACGTGCAGTCGGTGCTCGCGTCGGTCGCGGCCGGCGCGGGCGTCGCGTTCATTCCGTCGCGTGCGCAATATCTGCTGCGCGACGCGACGGTATTGCCGCTCGACGGCCGGGACGCGAAGTGGCGCGTCGGGCTCGCGTGGCTGTCGGATCGCGACGATCCCGTCACCACACGCTTCGTGTCGTTCATGCGTGCCGCGATCAGGAATGCATGAGGGACGAAGCGGTATAGTGTCCTCAGCCGGCAGCGGTCGCCCGATCGCAAGCCCCAGTCTCGCTCACCAACTGCCACCCATGACTTCAGAATCCGACGACGCCCCGCTCGATCCCGCACTCGTCGCGACGCTCGCGACGCTGAACGACGCCGCCAGCGATCCGGCCGGCAAGGCCTGGTCGCTGCCGAAGATCGCGAAACGCACGCAGCTGCCGATGAGCACGCTGCGCCGCGTGCTCACGCAGCTCGATGCCGCGGGCCTGAGCGCGACGACGCTGAACGAGGACGGTACCGGCAGCGCCGCGCTGACCGACGAAGGGCGCGCGGTGTGCGCGCAACTGTTCGGCGCGAACGACGCGCAATGAAAAACGGGCCGCTGGAAGCGGCCCGTCGTCTTGCGGTTCGACGCGCGGCGTCGATGCGTTACCACCGCACCGTCACGCCGCCCATCACCGAATGATCGTAGGTCTGGTCGTTCAGCCCGCGCCGGTAGCCGAGGTCGAGATCGAGCCACGGCTTCGGCGAATAGATCGCGCCCGCGATCACGAAGGCGGGATTCGTGCCGGCACCACTTGCCGTGTGGCGCGACGTGCCGATGTCGGCCACGATCTGCAGCGTGTCGGTCGCTTTGTAGATCGCCGCGCCGGACACGGCCCAGATCGACGTCCGGTCGCCCTGGCGATTCGGCTGATACGTCATGCCCGCATTCGCGAGGAACGAAAACCGTGCGACGTCGAGCTGCGCGAGCAGCGTTGCGCCGGCGCCCACGCGGCCGGTGCCGAGCCCGCGCCGGTCGTTGCCGGTCGGCGTCGTCACTTTCGGCTTCAGCGCGATCGACAGCGGGCCGCGCTCGACGAACCGCCATTTCATGCCGATCTCGACATCGCCGACGCCGGCGCCATTCTGGTCGGTGCGCGTTTGCAGATGCGTGTAAGGCGCATTCACGTAGAGATCGACGTGCTCGCCGAATCCGCGCGTGAGCGTCGCGTTCCACAGCTGGTGGCGGCCGTTTTCTTCCTGTTTCGAGGTTTCCTCGGCGTTGAACTCGAACTGCCAGTTCGCGTTGCCCTGCGTGCCCGTATCGTCGCTGACGAGCGGGTGGGTGGCGAACGCGTCGAACGGCGCGAGGAAGGCGCTCGCGGCTGCGAGCGGAAGCATTCTTTTCATGGGAGATCACCTGTCGTGCGTGGCGTGCCTGCCGGCCCGCGCGGATGGCGCGGGCCGGCACGATGCCTTCAAGCGGGGACGCTCAGAACCACTGCTTGTAGCGGCGCACGTAGATCGTCTTGACGATCTGCGCGAGCAGGATGTAGCCGACCATCGTCGCGGCGAGCCACAGCCAGAAGGTGCCCGGCAGGTGCATGAAGCCGAGCGATTCGGCGAATGGCGAGAACGGCAGCCAGCAGCCGATCGCGATCGCGGTGAACGTCGACAGCAGCACCGGCAGCGCGGCCGTGCTCTGCAGGAACGGGATCTTCTGCGTGCGCAGCAGGTGCACGACGAGCGTCTGCGAGACCAGGCTCTCGATGAACCAGCCCGAGTTCATCACGATCTGGCCGCCGGTGCCGCCGTTCAGGTGATACATCGCCCCCGCGCCGAACACGGTCCACATCAGGATGTACGTCGTGATGTCGAATACCGACGACGTTGGCCCGACCCACAGCATGAAGCGGCTGATGTTGCCGGCTTCCCACTTGCGCGGCTTCTTCAGGAACTCGGGATCCATCTTGTCCCACGGCAGCAGCATCTGCGACGTGTCGTAGATCAGGTTCAGCACGAGCAGCTGCGTCGCGAGCATCGGCTCCCACGGCAGGAACGCGCTGGCGACGAGCACCGAAAACACGTTACCGAAGTTCGAGCTGGCCGTCATGTTCAGGTACTTCAGGATGTTGCCGAACGTCTCGCGGCCCTTGATCACGCCTTCCTCGAGCACCATCAGGCTCTTTTCGAGCAGGATGATGTCGGCGGTTTCCTTCGCGATGTCGGCGCCGCTGTCGACCGAGATGCCGACGTCGGCATCGCGCAGCGCGGGCGCATCGTTGATGCCGTCGCCGAGGAAGCCGACCGTGTGGCCGTTCGCCTGCAGCGCCTTGACGATGCGCGCCTTCTGCAGCGGCGTGAGCTTCGCGAACACGGTCGTGCGTTCAACGACTTCCGCGAGCGTCGCATCGTCGAGCGCTTCGATTTCCGTGCCGAGCATCGGCTTGCCGGGTTCGAGGCCGACCTGGCGGCACACCTTCATCGTGACGACCGGGTTGTCGCCCGTCAGCACCTTCACCGCGACGCCGTTTTCGCGCAGCGCGGCGAGCGCCGGCGCGGCCGATTCCTTCGGCGGATCGAGGAAGGTCAGGAAGCCGCGCACGACGAGGTCGCGTTCGTCGGCGGTGCGGTACTGCTGGCGCTCGTCGCCGCGCGGGATCGTGCGCGTGGCGAGCACGAGCACGCGGAAGCCGTCCTCGTTGTAGGCGCTGGCCTGTTCGAGCAGCCGCTTGCGCGCGACGAAGTCGAGCGGGCGCACGCCGTCCTCATCCTGCACGTGCGTGGAGACGGCCAGCATTTCCTCGACCGCGCCCTTGCAGATCAGCAGGTGCGTGCCGCGCGTGTCCTCGACGACGACCGACAGGCGGCGCCGCACGAAGTCGAACGGCAGTTCGTCGATCTTCTTGTAGCCCTGCGGCTTCACGCGCTCGCCGATCTCGTCGGCACGCGCGACGACCGCGATGTCGATCAGGTTCTTCTGGCCGCTCTGGTGGAAGCTGTTCAGCCAGCCGAGCCGCAGGATCTCCTCGTCCTTGTAGCCTGACAGGTCGAGGTGATGCTCGAGGATGATCTTGTCCTGCGTGAGCGTGCCGGTCTTGTCGGTGCACAGCACGTCCATCGCGCCGAAGTTCTGCACCGAGTTCAGCCGCTTGACGACGACCTTGCGGCGCGCCATCGCCACCGCGCCGCGCGCGAGGTTCGCGCTGACGATCATCGGCAGCATCTCCGGCGTGAGGCCCACGGCCACCGCGAGGGCGAACGTGAGCGCGCTCAGCCAGTCGCCCTTGGTCAGCCCGTTGATCATGAACACGATCGGCACCATCACGAACATGAACTTGATCAGCAGCCAGCTCACGCTCGCGACGCCGCGGTCGAAGCTCGTCTCGATGCGCTTGTGGCTCACGACGTTGCGCGCGAGCGAGCCGAAGTAGGTGTCCTCGCCGGTCGCGACGACGACGGCCGTCGCCGTGCCGCTGACGACGTTGGTGCCCATGAAGCAGACGTTCTCGAGATCGAGCAGCGATGCCGACGTATCGGTCGCGGAGTCGGCCGCGCGCGTGCTGGCGGATTTGCCGGCGACCGCACCGAGCGTGTCGTACTTCTCGACGGGCAGCGCCTCGCCGGTCAGCACGGCCTGGCTGATGAACAGGTCGCGCGACGCGAGCAGGCGCACGTCCGCCGGGATCATGTCGCCGGCCGACAGGTGCACGATGTCTCCGGCCACGACTTCGCGCATCGGCACGTCGCGGCGTGTCGGCTCGGACGTGTCGGTCATGGCGCGCTGCACGGTGGCCGTCGTGCGGACCATCGCCTTCAGCTTCTCGGCCGCGCGCAGCGAACGGAATTCCTGCACGAAGCGCAGTAGCGCGCTGATCGTGACCATCGTCAGCAGGATCGTCATGCCGACGTAGTCGCGATCGTCGGGCGCGGCGAAGTAGACGTCGGTGAAGAAGCTGATGGCGGCGAGTACCAGCAGCACGTAGACGAACGGGTTGTGGAACGAGAGCAGCAACTGGCGGGTCCAGTGCGGCGGCTTGTCGTGCGCGATTTCGTTCGGGCCGTAGTGCTGCAGGCGGTCGGCGGCCTGGTCGTAGGTGAGGCCGCGCGTGCTGGTGTTCAGCGACTTCAGCGTCTCTTCGAGCGGGCGGGCCGCTTCCTGCGCGGCGCGCATGATGCGCGGATCGTTCTGCTGGGCGCCGCCGGCCTTGATGAAGCCGCGCTGTTTCTTGTGCGATGTGTTGTGTCGTGTCGTCATGAGTCGCTCCTTGCGCACGAGGCGGCGGGCGGGGAGCGACCGTGACGTTATCGACGCACGAGCGCTCCCCGCCGCGTCGCGTCAGGCGCGATCGGCTGTGAATCGGTGAAGGCGGGAATGCTCGCCGGCGCGTGCGGTGCGGCCAGAGGGGCGATGCGCAGCGTCGCACCGGCGAGCGGTAATCGACTACTGTCGTCTGAGTTCATCTGCACTCCTGTCGGTTGCGGATAGTCGGCACGGGCGATCGACGGCGACGCACGCACGAAGGCGCGCGGCCGGACGGCACGCGAACGGAAAACGCACGCGGCTGACGCTGCGCGCAACACGAACGCACGCGCGCGACGGCGCATCGCGTGCATTCGACAACCATGAAAATTCGGCGGGAGATCTGGCCAGTCAAGTCAGGCCGGAAGGACGCCGCATCCTGCTTCCCGGGATGCGGCAGAAGACGAGGCTCTGCGCGTTTTCCTCAGGCAGCAGTCAAGTTGGTCGAGGACCAACTACAACTCGCATCGGTGTTCACAGAACACTCCATGTAATTAGACGGGAGCGATGGTAATGGGTCGCTGTGCGAAGCGTCAACCCTTTTGTCAGTCGTTATTTCGAGAAACGTAATCGGGGTGATGGGTGCGCGGCGCGCCGTCGGATCGACGCCAATGAAACAGCCGCGCGCATGCGATATCGGCATGCGCGCGGCCGCGTCGAAGCAGGGTGGCGTATCAGTGAGCCGATGCGACGGCGGCCCCTGCATCGAGGATGCCCGAGCCCGCCGGCATCGCGGTGCACGACGTGCCGGCCGCGAGCTTGGCCGTGCGCGTGCCGCCCTGCAGCTTCTGCTGGATCTGCGCGGGCGTGAGGTTGCCGTTCACCGACAACATCAGCGCGGCAACCCCCGTCACTTGCGGCGTGGCGAGGCTGGTGCCGTTCGCGAGGCCGTAGGTGTCCGAGCCCGGGGTCGTCGTGCCGGTATTCGACGTCGACAGGATGTTGACGCCCGGTGCGCTCAGCGAGACATCGGGGCCGAAGTTGCTGAACGACGCGCGGCGGCCGGTCGCGTCGGTGGCGCCGACGCTGATCACGCCGCGGCAGTTCGCGGGCTGGTCGAGCCCGGTCGACAGGCCGTCGTTGCCGGCGGCGACGATGACGGTCACGCCCTTCGCGGTCACGTCGTCGATGGCCTGCTGGAACGTCGAGCTGCACGCGCCGACCCCACCGAGGCTCAGGTTGATGACCTTCGCGGGACGCGGGTTGTTCGGCACGCCGTTCACCGCGATGCCGGCAGCCCAGCGCATCCCGTCGGCGATGTCGCTCGTCGTGCCGCCGCACTTGCCGAGCACGCGCACCGGCAGGATCTGGCCGAGCCACGACACGCCGGCGATGCCGGTGCCGTTGTTGGCGGTCGCGCCGATCACGCCCATCACACGGGTGCCGTGCCAGCTGCTGTCGCTCGGCTGGCTCGCGCAGTGATAGTACGGACCGTTTGCGTTGTCGAGTTCCTGCTGCGTGACCCAGTCACCCGGGTCGGTTGCGTCAGGGCTGCGGGTCAGGCCGTTGTTGCTGGTGTTGACGTTGCTGATGAAGCTGTAGCCGGACAGGAGGTTGCCGACGAGGTCGGCGTGCGGCCGGTAGCCCGTGTCGAGCACGGCCGTGACGACGGTCGGCGAACCCTTGGTCACGCTCCACGCGGGCGGCAGGTTGATCCCGGCGGTCGGGTCGGACAGGTACCACTGCTGGCTGTAGAGCGGGTCGCTCGGCGTGTCGCGGATCTGCATCGGATGATCCGGTTCCGCGTAGTCGACGTCGGAATCGGCCGCGAATGCCTGCGCGAGCGCGGCTGCGTCGGTGGCGGCCATGCGCTGGCCGAGCGACAGCACGGTCGCACCGTTCGAGATCGTCCGCTCGACCTGCACGTTCACCGGCGTTTGCCCGACCGTGCTCGCATACGCACGTGCGCTGCCGGCGACCGGCGCCGTCCAGCGCGTCAGCGAGCGCTGGATCACCGCGTCGAGCCGCGTCCCGTTGTCGATGGCCGCCATCGCACGCGTGGCCGTCAGCGTCTTCAGCTTGACGATCAGGTGATCGATCGGCGGTTCGGTCGGCGCGGTCTGCGCGGCCATCTGCACGGCGGCCTGCTGCGTCGTGCACGCATTGCTGCCGGAAGACGCGGGCGGGGCCGTGGGATTGGAGGGCGCGGGAGACGGCGCGGGGGCAGGGGCAGGCGCTGCGTTGGAAGAAGACGGGTTGCTGCCGTCGCCGCCGCCTCCACCGCCGCAACCGGCGAGGGGCAGGAGGGCGGCGGCGGACAGCATGCCGGCGAGCATGCGCGCATGTGCGGAGCGCGCCAGCGCGAAATTGAAACGCTTGGTTCTCATGTTGAAACTCGATCCTCGTAGATAACCGTCGTGCCGGCGGTGGCGCTGGTCCGGCTGACCCGGACCTTGTCTTTTTTGTCTGACGGTTGCAGCCAGGTTGCTGCGACGCGCCATGCACTGGGTAACGGCCAGCGCGGCGGCTTCTTGAGTGCGTTTCACGAGAAAAACCGGGGCGGGCGCAAACGATTACGTTGCTGCGTTGCAGCATGAACGCGTGTTTGGAACGCATGGCACAGAAGGTGGGGCGAGTCCGTGCGCGGTTGGTCGGGCGACACGTGCGGCGCAGGTACATTTGCGCGGCACGGAAAACATCTTTCACGGCCCGGTCGCCGTGGAAGGTTGATTACGCTTTCCCTGATGCGACGCGAATTTTGTCGGGCGTACGATCGCGATTCGATCAACGTTTCGTCGGGAGAAAGGCATGGATCGCCGCTTACGCTGGCTGGCCGTTACGCTGTCCTGTGCGCTGGCGGGCGCCGCGCACGCGCAGGCCCTCACCGGCACGCTGAAGAAGATCAAGGACACGGGCGTCGTGTCGCTGGGCATTCGCGAATCGTCGGTGCCGTTCTCGTATTCGGACAACCAGCAGAAGAACATCGGCTATTCGCGGGACATCGCGTCGCGCATCATCGACCAGTTGAAGACGGAACTGAACGCGCCGAACCTCGCCGTGAAGGAAATCCCGATCACGTCGCAGAACCGGATTCCGCTGTTGCAGAACGGGACGATCGATTTCGAATGCGGATCGACGACGAACACGCTCGAACGGCAGAAGCAGGCCGCGTTCTCGAACAGCATCTTTCTTTATGGCATCCGCTTCAGCACGCGCAAGGATTCCGGCGTGAAGGACTTCGCGGACCTGGCCGGCAAGACGGTCGCGACGACGGCCGGCACGTCGGACGAGCGCCTGCTGCGCAAGCTCAACGAAGAGAAGGCGATGAACATGACGATCATCAGCGCGAAGGATCATGCCGAAGCGTTCATGAACGTCACGACCGGGCGCGCGGTGGCGTTCGTGATGGACGAGCCGCTGCTGTACGGCGAGATCGCGAAGGACCGCAACCCGGGCGCGTACACGGTGACCGGCACGCCGCTCGTCCACGAGAACTACGCGTGCATGATGCGCAGGGACGATCCGGCGTTCAAGCATGTCGTCGACGGCGTGATCGCGAAGATGCAGACGTCGGGCGCGGCCGAGAAGCTCTACAACCAGTGGTTCACGCAACCGATTCCGCCCAAGGGCGTGAGCCTGAACTATCCGCTGTCGGCGGAGATGAAGCAGCTGTTCAGGAATCCGACGGATCAGGCGCAGTATTGATTCTGCCGTCGCAATGAAAAACCGCCGGCGTATGCCGGCGGTTCGCGCGTGCCGCGCCGAGCGGCGCGAAGCGTGTCAGGCCTTGATTTCCGGGCCGCGCGCGGCGGGGGCGGCAGGGGCGGCCGGCGTTGCCGGGGCCGTCGAACGCACCGACGGCTGCGCCGGCACGATGACGAGCACCGGCTCGGGCATGGCCCACGGCGCCATCGCGAAGCCGACGGGCTGCGGCACCGGCATCGCGAATGCATGGGCGAGCGCGATGTGCTGGAGCGCCATCATCTGCTGCTGCATCGCGACCATCTGCGCCTGGGCCGCCTGCATCCGGTACTGCGCGGCCTGCATGTGCCGCAGCGCTGCGGCGGGCGGCAGGCCGTCCGACGACGACGTCTGCATCTCGAAGCTCGCGCCGCCTTGCGGGCTGTGCCAGCTCCATGTGCTGACCTTCATCGGGCCGACGGCCGTCTGGACGACGCGCGTTTCGGCTTTCACGGGCACGGCCTGCCCGTCGACGTTGACGAACATCGGTTGGGCGGCCGCCGCGCCGGCCTGCCCGGCCAGGGCGAACACGGGCGCCAGCGCCAGCGCGCCCACCGCCATATACGAACGGAATCGCATCTTCGTATCTCCATCAAACGAGACTGATCGAATCAACAATGACGTGCGGCTCACCGAGTGAGCCATCCGGGACAATGCAGCCGTCGGCTTAAATCAACATTAAAACCGCCGCCGGCCGGCCCGGTCGGCGTATGTCAGGACACGCTCCGCAATCGGCATTCAACCTCGCCCGTGCCAGGGGAATCCTGTCGCCCGATGCAACAACAGGCACAATACGGAATTCGCCACGACACGCACGCGTGTTCGTCATTCGAACATCGCACGGCTGCGCCGCTGCTGTCCGACATCCTTCCCCGTCGTCATGAACGCCACGCTCACTCCCGCGCGCGAGTCGAATTCGCCGCGTTTCCTGCTGTTCCTGATCTGCCTGTTCGCGTCCGCCGGCCAGCTCGCGATCGACATCTACGTGCCCGCGCTGCCCGACATGGCACGTTCGTTCGCCACCACGCCGCAGGCGATCCAGTCGAGCGTGTCCGGCTACATGGCGGCCTACGCGCTCGGCCAGCTGATTTTCGGACCGGTCGCCGATGCCTACGGGCGCAAGCGCGTGCTCGCGTTCGGGCTCGTGATCTACACGATCGGCTGCCTGCTGTCGCTCGGCGCGCAGAACCTGGAGACGTTCGTGCTCGCGCGCTGCCTGCAGGGCTTCGGGATCGCGACCACCAACCTGCTCGCGAAGGCGATCATCACCGATTCGTTCTCCGGCCAGGCGCTGATGCACGCGTTCACGTACATGTCGATCGCGTGGGGGCTCGCGCCGATCGTCGCGCCGGTGATCGGCGCGCACCTGCAGGAATGGTTCGGCTGGCGCGCGTGCCTCGTGTTCCTGCTCGTGTACTCGCTGGTGATGTGGGCGCTGCTGTGGCGATACCGCGAAACCTTGCCGAAACCGGTGCATCTCGAGCCGCGCACGCTGATGACGAACGCGGGCAAGGTGCTGGCGAGCCCGGTGTTCCAGAGCTGCTTCCTCGCACAGGGGCTGTGCTACAGCATCCTGCTCGTGTTCAACATCGTCGGGCCGTTCATGGTGCAGACCACGCTGCACAAGCCGCCGACCTTCTTCGGCTATCTCGCGCTCGGGATCGGGCTGATGTATTTCCTCGGCGGCCTGTCGAACCGGATTCACCGGCCCGGGCTGCCGAGCGCCGAGCAACGGTTGCGCATCGGCGCGCGCGTGATGGCCGGCGCGTCGGTCGCGATGCTGGTGCTGGCACTGACCGTCGGGTTGCGCGTATGGACGCTCGCGACGCCGGTGCTCGTGATGGGTTTCTGCGCGGGCGCGATGTATCCGACGCTGATGGCCAAGGGCAATTCGCTGTTTCCGCATATCGCCGGCCTGACGAGCGCGATCCTCGGATGCGCGCTGCTGCTGGTGTCGTCCGCGATGATGGGGCTGGCCGGCTTCGTGTCGATTCACGTGCTGACGCCGCTCGCGGTGTTCTTCGTCGTGCTGTCGTGCATCGTCGTGTGGATGGTCACCAAGCTGTTGCGGTACCTGTCGCAGCAGCAGGCCCAGGCCGCGCCCGTTGCGTGCGGGCGCGAAGAGGCCGCGTAAGTGCCGCCTGTCGACCGGGCCGTGAGCCCGATCCTGCTGAACCGCGTCGCCCTGACCGACGCCGCCGATCTGCTCGCCGCCAACCGCGCGAGCCGGAGCCACCATCTGCCGTGGGTCGATTCGTTCACCGACCAGGCGGGATTCGACCAGTGGTTCGGCCGCTGCCTGACGGGGCCGAACGTCGGCCTCGTCGCGCGCGAACGCACGTCCGGGGCGGTGGTCGGTGTGGTGAACCTCAACGAGATCGTCGGCGGCGTGTTCCAGAGCGCGTATCTCGGGTACTACGGGATGGCGGCGTTCAGCCGTACGGGGCTGATGACCGAAGCCCTGCGCGCGGCGATCTGCGTCGCGTTCGGCGAACTCGGGCTGCATCGGCTCGAAGCGAACATCCAGCCCGGCAACCACGCGTCGATTGCGCTGGTTCGGCGGCTCGGTTTCACGAAAGAGGGTTTTTCGCCGCGCTATCTGCGCATCGGCGGCGAATGGCGCGACCACGAACGGTGGGCGCTGCTGGCCGACAGTGAGCCCCAAGCGCGCGCCTAACGCCCGATACCGGGCGATCTTCTTCCCGCCACCGGCCGTCTATAGCGGATGCGCCGTGCCGGCCTGCGTCAGCAGCGAAACGGCCGCCGGATCCGGCATCCCGTTCGAGTCGATTGCACCGGCTTTCGCGAGTGCGGCGAGATCGCTGTCGACACCCGGTTGCCCGACCGTGAACGATGTGGTCAGGAACGCCGGCGCGGTGAGCGCCACCGAATAGCGCTGCTGCAGGTTCGTCACCACGGCCGATTGCGCGGCCTGGACGGTGTTCGCGCTGTTCATCGCCTGCTGATAGCGCGAATTCCCCTGGAAATTGCCGATCAACGTGGCCGCGTTCGTGCCGAGCTGGGCGGCGAGATAGACCAGCATCAGCTCGGTCTCGGGCGTCGTGTTGAACGTGCCGCCCGCGTATGCGAGCGAATGCAGGCTCGTGCCGCCCGACGTCACCGTGATCACGCACGGCAGCGCCGCATTGACCGTCACGTTGTAGTTGCCGCCGCCATCCGTCAGCGTTGTTGCCGACCCTGCCGCGCAACTGACGGTTACCTGCGCGCTGGCGAGCGCGCCGCCAGTCGCGGCCGTGCCGGAAAGCGCGACCGTCTGCGTGTTGTTGTTGTTGTTGTTGTTGAAGCAGGCATCGACGCCGAAGCAGGCGTCGCCGTTGCATGCCTGGAGCGTCGCGAGGGTGGCGACGCAGAGCGTGCCCAGCGCGGGGCGGATGAAACGCGTGGGGCGAATGTTCATGGTCGCGGGCCTTGAGGAGAGTGGGGCAACCGGTGGGCACCGCAGAGAGGGTGCCGTTCATATTCTATGTCTCGAATCGGGAGGGTTGCTTGCCCGATTGGCCCGGTTGGCCCGGTTGTGGCCAGGGGCAGGCCGCCACCGAGCGTGTCATGCGCTGCACGGCTTTGCCGGCATCGCGACGTGACGACGACAGACTGAAATGACGAAGTCCGGAAGCCGGTCGGAAACCTTTCAGTTCCCTTCGCAATTGGTTATGCTGCGGGACGATTAAAACGATGAGAGATCGCGCCGCTTCCAATGAAGCCGGCGCGCCGTTTCCGACATGAACTTGAAACGACAGACGGGCCGGCCGTGCCCGCCGGGTGGCGAGGGCGATCCGGCATCGTCGGCAGGCACGAATCAGCGCGGTATTCGGCACACAGGCAGTACGAAGGCGCGCGGCATCTGGAGGGCCACCACGGCCTTGCTGGCAAGCGCGGTCGTTCTGTTCGGCGGCGCGGCCACGGCAGCGTCCGCCGAAGACGGCAGCACCACCGTCGCGGCTTCGCCGGCCGCCACGCTTTTCACCCCGACCCAGTCGGCCTGCACGCACGTGGCTGCTGCTGCGGCCTATCCGGTCGCCGCAAAGCCCGAAGCCGCCCCACCGTTGAAAGGCCGCGTGACGGACACGACGGGCGTGCTCGGCGCCGCGTGCGCATCCGAGCTGACCGACCGCCTTGCTGCGCTCGAACAGCAACTCGGCGTGCAGATCGCGATCCTGCTGGTCGGGTCGACCGGGCAGTCGACGATCGAACAGTTCGCGACCACCGTATTCGACCAATGGAAACTCGGCAAGGCCGAGGTCAACAACGGCCTGCTGCTCGTCGCCGCGCTCAACGACCGCACCGTACGGATCGAAGTCGGCTACGGGCTCGAAGGCACGATTCCGGACATCGTCGCGGGCCGGATCATCCGCGAGCGGATCGTGCCGGCATTCCGCGAGAACCGCATTGAAGCCGGCATCAGCGATGCGGTCGACGCACTGATACGCAACATGTTGCCGACGGACGTCGTTACGCCGGATCAGGCCGCACCCGCGGCAACGCCCGGCGGGCGCGACGACGCATACGAAACGGCCGCGGCGACCACGACGGATGCCGCGACCGAGCCAACTCGTGCCGCACGGGCCGGCGGCGAACAGTACCAGTCGAACGGCTTGCCCGTGCGGAAACGCGCGAACGCCGGCGGCGTGCGGTTCTGGTTCCTGCTCGGGGTGGCCAATGTGGTGCTGGGCGTGATCGCGCAGTGGCGCCAGCTGCGCCGCAGGGTGGCGCTGCTGGCCGCCTGGCTCGTGGCGGCCGTCGTGCCGATCGTGATGCTGCCGGTCGGCGCGATCTTCGACGGCAATTTCGAAGCCATGCTGGGTGCCGCGGCGTTCGTTCCTGCGGCGGCCGGTGTCGCGCCGTGCCTGCTCGGCATCCACCTGTTCCTGTCGGCGCGCGTGCGCAAAACCACGGCGATCGTGGGCGGAACGCTGTTCATGATCATCGCGATCGGGCGCGAGATGGACTATTCGGTCGGGGAAGTGCTGTCCGGTATTTTCGGCGTGCTGTGCGTGCTCGCCGCGATCTGGGCGAAGCTGATGGGCATCGGCTCGTCGTCGTCATCGTCGTCAGGCTCCCGGTCGGGCTCTAGCTCCGATTCGTTCCGCGGCGGGGGCGGTTCGAGCGGCGGTGGCGGCGCATCGGGCCGCTGGTAGCCACGCCGTGCGGCTTGTCCGCGCACCCGATTCTTTTCAACTACCGCTCCGTCTGGAGCGTTCAACCGGACACAACCGACGATGAAATGGTTTCGAATCCTGCTCGTGTGCTGCGTGCTCGCTCCGCTCGCGGGGTGCGGCTACAACGCGATCCAGTCGTCTGACGAGGACATCAATGCCGCGTGGTCCGAAGTGCTGAACCAGTACCAGCGACGGGCCGATCTCGTGCCGAACCTCGCCGCGTCGGTGAAGGGCTACGCGTCGCACGAGGAGCGCGTGCTGACCGAGGTGGCGTCGGCCCGAGCGCGCGTGGGTAGCGTGCAGATGACGCCGGAGATGGCGAAGGATCCGGCCGCGCTCGCGGCGTTCGACCAGCGACAGGGCGAGCTGTCGGGGGCGCTGAGCCGGTTGATGGTGGTGTCCGAACGCTACCCGGAACTGAAGGCGAACGAAGCGTTTCGTGATCTGCAGACGCAGCTCGAAGGTACGGAAAACCGCATCGCGGTCGCGCGCGGCCGCTACATCAAGACCGTGCAGCATTACAACGTGCAGATCCGCCAGTTCCCGGGCGTCGTGATCGCGAAGATCTTCGGCTACCAGCCGCGCCCGAATTTCGGCGTCGCGAACGAAGCGGCGATCTCGACCGCGCCGGCGCTCGATTTCTCCGCGCAGCCGCAGTCGCCGAAGGCGAAGGTGGCCGGCGAGTAAGGCCGGCTCACGCATTCACGTATTCAGGGCTTGCGCGCGGCCGCCTTCGCGAACGCGCCGCGCACCTCGAAGCGGATCGTATCGGCCACATTGCCGCGCGCATCGACGAGTTCGAGCCGGTGGCGGCCCGGCCATGGCATCCACGCGACGCGATCGGCATGCCCGATCACCTTGTCGTCGAGCCGCCATGCGAACTTCGTCGCGCGTCCGGCCGAGCGCTCGAACCAGATCCGCTGGTTCTTCGGCGGAATGTCCGGATCGATCGCGAAGATCGTGCCGTCGGTCGGCGTGCCGATCGTCAGCGGCGCGCGCGCGCCGTCCTTGCCCGGCGTGACGGGGGCGGCGAGCCGGATCGTGTCGACCGCCGTTCCCGCGATGAACCACTCGTTGCGCGACGGTTCGATATCGCGTTCGAACGTGATGCGGCGCGTCTCGACGCCGGCCGGCGCGCGCGGCGCACGGCTCGGCTGGTCGCGGTGCAGGTAGCCGACGACCGCCGACCACACCGGCGACGCACCCGTGACGCCCGACACGTCCCACATCGGCGAGCCGTCCGCATTGCCGACCCACACGCCGACCGTATAGCGCGACGTGAAGCCGACGGTCCAGTTGTCGCGCATGTCCTTGCTGGTGCCGGTCTTGACCGCCGAGAAGAAGCGCGTCGCGAGCGGATTGTCGAAGCCGAACGTGCGCACCCGTGCGTTGTTGTCGGCGAGGATGTCGGTCACGACGAAGCTGGCTGCCTCGCTGAACACGCGCGTACCGTCGGCCGCGCGGGCGGGTGACGCGGCCGATGCGCCGGCCGCACCGGCCGCCGGCGCCGGCACATCGACGACCTTGCGCGCCACGCCGCCGTTCGCGAGCGCGCGGTACGCGTTGGTCAGCGACAGCAGCGTGACGTCCGCGCTGCCGAGCGCGAGGCTGAAGCCGTAGTAGTCGCCTTCCTGCGCGAGCGGCAGGCCGAGCGCGGTCAGCGTGCGCGCGAAGCGGTGCGGCGTGACGAGCACGAGCGTGCGCACGGCCGGCACGTTCAGCGAGCCGCCGAGCGCGCTGCGCACGCTCACCCAGCCCTTGAAATCCTTGTCGTAGTTTTGCGGAATGTACAGTCCGCCCCCGGCGGCGAGGTTGATCGGCGCATCGTCGAGCAGCGACGCGGCCGTCAGCCGTTTCTCGTCGATCGCCTGCGCATACAGGAATGGCTTGAGCGTCGAGCCGGCCTGGCGCGGCGCGAGCACGGCATCGACGTCGCGTGCGCCCGACAGCGCACCGGACGAGCCGACCCACGCGCGAATCTCGCCGGTCGCGTTGTCGATCACGACGACCGCGCCGTCCTGCACGTTGCGCCGGTGCGCGGGCGCGTTGAGTTCGGTCAGCGCGCGCACCAGCGTGTCGCGCGCGAAGCGCTGCAGCGGCGCATCGAGGGTCGTGCGTATCTGCGCGCCGGCCGTTGGCCGGACCTCGGCCGCGATGCGTCGCGCGAAGTGCGGGGCGAGGGCGGCGCCGTCGTCGCGCGCGGCGCCGGACGGACGCGCGATGACGAGCTGCACGTAGCCGTCGAGCGACGCGCAGCCCTGCTCGGCATGCATGTCGCGCAGGATCCGGCATGCCCGTTCGGCGACTTTCGCGGAGGTTGCGTTGGGTGCGCGCACGAGCGCGGCGGCGATCGCGGCTTCGCGGGCATCGAGGCCCGACGGCGCCTTGCCGAACAGCACTTGCGACAGCGCGGCAAGGCCGATCGTCTCGCCGCGGAACGGCACGAGGTTCAGGTATGCCTCGAGCACCTGGTCCTTGCGCCAGCCGCGTTCGAGCAGCAGCGCGTTGACCGCCTGCGACGCCTTCTGCGGCAGCGAGCGCTGGCCCGAGCGGCGCGGCGAATCGCTGAGCAGCCCGGCGAGCTGCATCGTGACGGTCGATGCTCCGCGCGTGCGCTCGTTCCACAGATTGCCCCACGCGGCGCCGGCGATGCCGCGCCAGTCGACGCCGCTGTGGTCAAAAAAGCGCTTGTCTTCGGACACGACGATCGCCTCGCGAAACGCGGGCGACACGTCGGCGAGCGACACCCAGTCGCCGCGCCGTTCGGTGAGGTCCACGCGCGTGCGCTGCAGCGGCGTGCCGTCGCGCGCGAGCAGCACCCAGTCGGAGCTGCGCCAGTTGCGACGCACGTCGTCGTAGCTCGGCAGCGCATGCGCGACGAGCGGGGCGGCCAGCACGATGGCGACGAATACGCGGCCGGCGAAACGCGCCGGCCGCGGCAATACCAGATCGATCATCGCTTACTCGTTACTTGCCCGCTTCAGCCGGCTTCACGGTCATCGGCGGGTTCGGCCACAGGCCGTACACGGACGGCGCGTACAGCGCCTCGACACGCGTGGGCGGCAGCCCGAACGTGCCGACGTTGTTCAGCCGCACCGTGTACTCGACCGAGAATTTGCCCTTCGGCAGGTAGTCGTAGTACGCGCGATAGCCGTCGAAGTCGCGCTCGATGAACGCCGGCCACGCACCGTCCGGCGTCTTCTCGCCCTGGGTCGCGGCTTCGGAGTCGCGGCCGAGGCCCGAACCGAGGATCGTCGAACCGGCCGGCACCGGATCGTTGACGACGACCCACGTCATGTCGCTCTGCGCATCGATGTCGAGATGCACGCGCACGACGTCGCCGCGCGTCAGCACGCCCTTGACAGCAGGCGACACGGGCGTGACGGTCTTCGTGATCCGGTAGCCGGCCGCGAACGGCGCACGCAGCGGCACCGCCGCGAGGCTTTCGATCGTGGCCCACGGGCGGCCCGTGCCGTCCTGCGTGACGGACAGCGTGGCCGGCGCCTGCGACGCACGCGGCCACGGCAGCATCACGCTGCGGGCCGCGGCGGCGCGGGTGGCCGGGGTGGCCGGGGTGGCCGACGCCGGCGTGTCGGCGGGCGTGGACGCGGGGGCCGACGCCTGCGACCACGAGATCGTGCGCGCGTCGCCGCCGAGCGCGACCTTCGTCGCGCCGGCCACCGGCGTGCTCTCGTAGGTGCGCGAGAAGCGCTCGACCGCGAGCAGGCCGAGCGCGTTCGACGTCGTGGTCTGCCATGCGCCCTGGCGCTGCAACGCGAGCAGGCCGGCCGTTACGCGCGGCATCTCGTCCTTCCACCCCGGGTCGCCGGCGAATTCCAGCGCGAGCCGTGCCGCGTTGGTCTCGTTGCTGGTCATCAGCCACCACAAGTCGTCGTCGCGGGCGGTCGAGAACACGAGCTGCGTGCCCTGGTACGTCAGGCGGGCCCGCAGGATCTGTTCGACCTGCGCGCGTTTCTCGTCGCGTTGCGGGATGTCCTTCACGCGCGTCAGGATCGCGTGATAGTCGATCACCGCGGAAGTCGGCCACTGGTTCGGCGCGATCTCGATCGAGCCGAGCATGCGGCCCTGCGCGGCGCCGTAGCGCGACAGCGCCTCGATCGCGGCCAGCTTGCGCAGGTCGCGATCCTGGCGCGGCGCCCACGGGTTGCGCTCGAGGCGGCCGTCGACGAAGCGCGCAAGCCCGGCCTCGAGCTGCGAGCGCAGGTCTTCCGGCAGCGCGAAGCGCGGGTCGAGACGGCTCGCCTCGTCGGACACCACGAGCAGGTACGACGACAGCGTCGCGCTGCCGGCATGCGAATCGTCGGACGACGGCGGGAAGTAGCTCGCGAGCCCGTCGCTGTCGAGATAGACGGGCATGCGTGCGATCAGCGCCTGCCATTGCGCGGGGTCGCGCAGGCCGATCGCGCGCGAGGTCTGCTGTTCGAGGCAACGGTACGGATAGCGCTCGAACCAGCGTTTCACGCCGGGCAGCCCGTCGGCAAGCTTCGACTGCAGCGACACCGCGATGCCGCCGCGCGGCAGGCCTTGCGCGTTGTTCGCGGCGCCGGCCGGGGAGGCGATCGGCACCGTCAGCGTGCCGTCGACTTGCGCGAGGGTCGCCTGCTGCACCGTGACCGGCAGCGCGGGCACGACCTTCTGCGCGACCGCCAGCGCGTCGGACGCGCGCTTGCCGCCTTGCTCGGCCGCTTCGATGCGCCAGTTCAGCGCACCGGCCGCGTCGAGCGCCTGCTCGGGCACGGTGATCGTCCACGCGACCTCGGTGGCCGTGTTGGCCGCGAGCGAGACGGTTTGCGGCGCGACGTCGAGGCCCGTCACGCGCGGCGTCACGACGACCTGCATCGCGCGGTCGGTCGTGTTGCGCAGCGTGACCTGCGCGCGGAACGCGTCGCCTTCGCGCACGAGCGGCGGCAGGCCGGAAATCAGCTGCAGATCCTGCGTGCTGCGGATCGACGTGCTGCCGGTGCCGAAGCGGTCGGGGCCGACTGCCGCGATCGCGACGATCCGGAAGCGTGTGAGCGCGTCGTTCAGCGGCACCTCGACGGTCGCGCTGCCATTGGCATCCAGCGTCACGCGCGGATTCCACAGCAGCAGCGTGTCGAACAGCTCGCGCGTCGGCGCGCTGCCGCCGCCGCCGCCCGCGGGCACGGCCTTGCGGCCGAAGTGGCGGCGGCCGACGATTTCCATCTGTGCCGTGGATGTCTCGACGCCGTACGCGCGTCGGCGCAGCATCGCGTCGAGCAGGTCCCAGCTGTTGTTCGGCATCAGTTCGAGCAATGCCTCGTCGACGGCCGCGACCGCGATCTGCGTGCCGGCAGGCGCCGGTTGGCCGTTCGGCAGCGTGACCTTCACGTGCGCCTGCGCCTTGCTGCGCACCGTGTAGCGCGTCGCGTCGGTCGTCACGGTCACGCCGAGACGGTGCACGCCCGTGCCGACCTTGATCTCGCCGAGACCATAGCGGAACGCCGGTTTCGACAGGTCGACGAACGCGGTCGGCGCTTCATAGTGACGGCCTTCGCGCCAGAACGCGCGCGCCCATTCGACCGGCGCCTTCCAGCCCCACGTGAAGAACGAGTACCACGGCACTTCGCGAATCCGGCCGCGCAGCGCGAGCACCGATACGTAGACGTTCGGCCCCCACGATTCGCCGACCTTCAGGTCGACCGTCGGATTCTTGCCGTTCAGCTCGACGATGTGCGTTTCCATCACGCCGCCGCGTTCGACCGCGACCAGCGCGGTCGCGTAGCGGAACGGCATGCGTACCTGGAAGCGGGCGGTTTCGCCTGGCTCGTATGCGGTTTTCTCGGGGATCACGTCGATCCGGTCGGTGTTGTCGCCGCCGAACCAGAGTTCGTCCTCGCGCGTGACCCACACCGACGTCGACGCGTTCGACGTGTGGCCGTCGCCGTCCTTGGCGACCGCGATCAGCTGCACGTTGCCGGCCTGTTCGAGGGTCGCGTCGCAGGCCATGCGGCCCTTGTCGTCGGTCTTGCCCGAGCACAGCACGCCGAGGTCGCGCGTGTCGCTCTTGTTGTCGTACGCATAGAAGCCGCCGACCATCCGCTTGCGCGACGACGTCGTGATGCGCGCGATGCCCTTGATCTCGATCGGCACCGACGCGCGCGGCTTGCCTTGCAGGTCGACCGCCAGGGCTTGCACGGGCACGCGCTGGCCGACCGATACCCAGCGGCCTGCCTTGATGCCGGCCACGACGGCAGCCGGCCACAGGATCGCGTCGCCGCGAATCGTCTGCACTTCGCCGTTCGGGTCGGCGAACGTCGCTTCGAGTGCGATGCGCTTCGGCGCGTCGACGTCGGGCAGGCCCTTGAGCGTGACCGAGCCGGCACCGTTGCGGTCGAGCGTCAGCGGCAGCTTGTCGGCGATCAGCTTCGTCGCGTCGGGATCGTTGTTCGACGTCGATGCGTTGTCGCCGTCCTGCGAATCGTCGTCGGCATTGCCGTCGCTCGCTTCGGGGCGATACGGCGTGAAGCTGAAATCCTCGAAGCGATCGGCGAACGGCGGCGACGCCCACTTCATCAGCGCCGATACCTGCACCGGCAGGTTCGATGCGCCGCCGCCCGATACGTAATCGATCTGCACCGCGAGCGGCGCTTCCTTCACGGCGACGAGCGGGCTCTTCTGCGCGTCGCGCGCGCCGATCGAGCCCTTCAGCACCGGCAGGCGGAACGCCTCGACGCGGAAGCTGCCGCTGTAGTAGGTGGCGGTCGGTGCGTCTTCCGGGCCGCCTTCGAGCTCGACGCTGTATTCGCCGAGCTTCGCGGCGGCCGGCAGCGTGAACTGCGTGTCCGCGCTGTGATCGGCTGCCCACGTGAGCGGCAGCTTGTAGGTCTGGCCCGTGCCGAGATGGCGGATCGTCACGCGCGTCGGGTATTGCGACGGGAACGCGAGGCTTTGCAGCGTCTCGGCACGGATGAAATGCTTCATCGACACGGTTTCGCCGGCGCGCAGCAGCGTGCGGTCGAAGACCGTGTGCGCGCGCACGGTGCGTGCGCTGTCCGTGTCGGTCGGCACGTTGAAGCGCCACGATTCGATTCCGCGGTTCCAGCCCGAGCTGACGAACGCCATGTCGGGGCCCGTATTCGGATCGTTCACGCGGGCCGACACGAAGTAGTCGTCGAAGCGTTGCTCCGAATCGGACGAGCTGCAGGCGCGCTTCGATTCGAACGCGCCGTCGATCTTCAGCAGGCCCTGCGCATCGGTCTTGCCGGACGCGATCTCGTCGCCGTTGCAGTCCGACACGCGGATCTGCGCGTTCGGCACGGGCTTGCCCTTGTCGAGCGTCGTGACCCACACGAGGTTGTTTTCGCGGCCCTGTTTCAGGTGCACGCCGAGGTTGGTGACGAGCACCGTGGTGCGCACGTACATGCTCGACGGCTTCGCGAGCAGCGAGCGGCCGAGCGCGGGCGACGCGAGTTCGAGCACGTAGAAGCCGGGCTTGTCGATCGGCACGCCGACGACTTCGAACGGGCGCAGCGCCTTCGGGTCCGCCTTCGGCAGCGTCAGTGCCTGCACGCCGGGCTGGCCCTTGAGCAGCGTCAGCGAGCGCACGTCGATGCGGCGATCCTTCGGCGCGGGCGCCTTTTCGCCGGCTTCGCGCGGCACGTACACGGGATGCTGGCCCTTGCGTTCGAGCAGGCCGGGAATCTGGCGGTCGATCGCGCCGGCCGTCATCGACCAGTTGTCGAAGCGGTCGACCGTGCGCATCCACTGGCGGATCGCGGTGTCGTCGTCGACCTTCAGGTTCGAGAACTGCGCGCCCTGGGTGTTGAGACCGTCGATATGCAGGTCGGCCTCGACGTTGCGCAGCGTGACGGGCACGAGCGCGGGCGAATCGGGTTCGGCGAAACGCTCGACGATCCCGAAGGTGCCCGACGAGAATTTCGCGAGCGGCGGCATCGGCGCGGTGCGCGTCGCGAGCGGGAACAAGTCGGCGTTCGACAGCGGCCGGTCGGTCACGTCGCGCAGGCCCGACGGCAATTCGATCGTCAGGGCGGCCTGTTCGGGCAGCGGCGGGTTGAACGTGACGGTGGTGACTTCCTCGCTCTTGTCGTCGGCCGCGAAGGTCGGCGCGAGCGTTCCGTCAGGGCCGCGCAGCTTGATCGCCTCGGCGTGCTTGCGCGAGATCGGCGCGTTGAACGACAGCGTCAGCGGGCGCAGCGGCGTGCAGGGCGCCTTCGCGTTCTCGCGTTCGCACGAGAAGCTCGCGGCGAACGGGGCGCGCACGGTGAAGTCGAAGCGGCGCTCCGTTTCGTTCGGAATGCCGCTCGGGCTCGTGACGCCCTTGCCGTACACGAGCTGCATCTTCGCGCTCGCCGGCAGTGCCTGCGCGCACGACAGCGTCAGCACGCGCGCGGCATCCTTCTTCAGGCCGAAGTGATCGAGCAGCGCGTTGCGCGCATCGTCGTCGGCGGCCGTGACGGGAATGCGGTTGCCGATGCCGGCCGCTTCGCACCAGATGTTCGCGAGCGCCGAGCGCGGTTCGGCCGGGCCGTTCAGCTTCAGCACGAACATCTGCCGTTCCTCGATCTCGCGCGAGCCGGGGCGCACGTTCACCGGGAACGGGCCGCCCGTCTGGAACGTGAAGCGGCGCGGGCCGCTGGCCGCGTTGCCGGCGACCGAGCGCAACGTGTCGTTGAGCGCGACCGAGCAGCGCACGCCGGGCGGCAGGTCGTTTTCGAAATCGTAAACCCAGGTCTTGTCGTCGAGCCAGTGGCCCTGGCCGCGCGCGGCCGTGGAATCGTTGCAGGTCACGCGTGCGGGATTCGGCGCGGAGGCCGAGCCGAACGCGACCATCGGTTCGTCGAACTTGACGACGGTCTGTCGGACCTCGGTGACGGTGCCTTGCGGCGACACGCTCACCGTGCGCGCCGCGCCCGCATGCAGCGACAGTGCGGTGGCGCCGCCGAGCGCCGCGACGGCGCCGATGCGCCAGAGCAGCCGGGTGGTGGGGTGGGTTCGGTTTGCTTTGTTCTGTTTGTCGTGCTGCTTCATCGCTCGATCGCCCTCGGAGGGAAGCTTTCTGTTTGATTGCACGCGATTCTAACCGACCGACCTGCGCGCGCATCGCGCTGCACAGTGTGTCGTCGGCGTGCGACACTGGGGTGCGTGCCGCAGATTTGTCGCGTCAACGACACAAAAATGCAGCGAAATGTCGATTGTCTCGGATTGCGGAACATTTAATGGACTATAAAAAGATTGTTCGATCCGATTTGTGCGCGTACATTTCAGGTCCGCGCCAATGTTTGAGAAATATCAAGCGTGGTTTTCCCGAATCCGGTGTTCGAGAGAAGGAAACATGCACAACGACAACACTCCCCACTCGCGTCGCTCGGGCGACGCAGCCGTAACAGGCATCACACGGCGTCAATGGCTGCAGGGCGCACTGGCGCTGACGGCGGCGGGCCTCACGGGCTCGCTGGCGTTGCGGGCCCTGGCCGACGATCCCGGCACCGCGCCGCTCGATACGTTCATGACGCTCTCCGAAGCAGTGACAGGCAAGAAGGGGTTGAGCCGCGTGCTCGGCCAGCGCTTCCTGCAGGCGTTGCAGAAGGGTTCGTTCAAGACGGCCGACAGCCTGTCGCAACTCGCCGGCGCACTCGCGTCCGGTTCGCTGAATCCCGACCAGGAAGCACTCGCGCTGAAGATTCTTGAAGCGTGGTATCTCGGCATCGTCGACAACGTCGTGATTACCTACGAAGAAGCATTAATGTTCAGCGTCGTATCCGATACGCTCGTGATCCCTTCGTATTGCCCCAACAAACCCGGCTTCTGGGCCGAAAAACCGATCGAGAGGCAAGCCTGATGGCCGATACCGATACGCAAAAGGCCGACGTCGTCGTCGTCGGATCGGGTGTCGCAGGCGCGATCGTTGCACACCAGCTCGCGATGGCGGGTAAATCCGTGATCCTGCTGGAAGCCGGCCCGCGCATGCCGCGCTGGGAAATCGTCGAGCGCTTCCGCAACCAGGTGGACAAGACCGATTTCATGGCGCCGTACCCGTCGAGCGCGTGGGCGCCGCATCCGGAATACGGCCCGCCGAACGACTACCTGATCCTGAAGGGCGAGCACAAGTTCAACTCGCAGTACATCCGTGCGGTGGGCGGCACGACGTGGCACTGGGCCGCGTCGGCATGGCGCTTCATCCCGAGCGACTTCAAGATGAAGACCGTGTACGGCGTCGGCCGCGACTGGCCGATCCAGTACGACGACATCGAGCATTACTACCAGCGCGCCGAAGAGGAACTCGGCGTGTGGGGCCCGGGCCCCGAGGAAGACCTGTACTCGCCGCGCAAGGAGCCGTACCCGATGCCGCCGCTGCCGTTGTCGTTCAACGAGCAGACGATCAAGAGCGCGCTCAACGGCTATGACCCGAAGTTCCACGTGGTGACCGAGCCGGTCGCGCGCAACAGCCGCCCGTACGACGGCCGGCCGACGTGTTGCGGGAACAACAACTGCATGCCGATCTGCCCGATCGGCGCGATGTACAACGGCATCGTGCACGTCGAGAAGGCCGAGCAGGCCGGCGCGAAGCTGATCGACAGCGCGGTCGTCTACAAGCTCGAGACCGGGCCGGACAAGCGCATCACCGCCGCGGTCTACAAGGACAAGACGGGCGCCGACCATCGCGTCGAAGGCAAGTACTTCGTGATCGCCGCGAATGGCATCGAGACGCCGAAGATCCTGCTGATGTCCGCGAACCGCGATTTCCCGAACGGTGTCGCGAACAGCTCGGACATGGTCGGCCGCAACCTGATGGACCACCCGGGCACCGGCGTGTCGTTCTACGCGAACGAGAAGCTGTGGCCGGGCCGCGGCCCGCAGGAGATGACGTCGCTGATCGGTTTCCGCGACGGCCCGTTCCGCGCGACCGAAGCCGCGAAGAAGATCCACCTGTCGAACATGTCGCGCATCAACCAGGAAACGCAGAAGATCTTCAAGGCCGGCAAGCTGATGAAGCCCGAGGAGCTCGACGCGCAGATCCGCGACCGTTCCGCGCGCTACGTGCAGTTCGACTGCTTCCACGAAATCCTGCCGCAACCCGAGAACCGCATCGTGCCGAGCAAGACGGCCACCGACGCGGTCGGCATCCCGCGCCCCGAGATCACGTATGCGATCGACGACTACGTGAAGCGCGGCGCCGTGCACACGCGCGAGGTCTACGCGACGGCCGCGAAGGTGCTGGGCGGCACCGAAGTCGTCTTCAACGACGAGTTCGCGCCGAACAACCACATCACGGGCGCGACGATCATGGGCGCGGATGCACGCGACTCGGTCGTCGACAAGGACTGCCGCACGTTCGACCATCCGAACCTGTTCATCTCGAGCAGCTCGACGATGCCGACCGTCGGTACGGTGAACGTGACGCTGACGATCGCGGCGCTGGCGCTGCGGATGTCGGACACGCTGAAGAAGGAAGTCTGACCGTGCGGAAATCTACTCTCACCTTCCTCCTCGCCGGCTGTCTCGCGCTGCCGGGTCTCGTACGCGCGGCCGATGCGGCCGATCCGGCGCTGGTCAAGCGCGGCGAATATCTCGCGGTCGCGGGCGACTGCATGGCGTGCCACACCGCGAAGGGCGGCAAGCCGTTCGCGGGCGGTCTCGGCATGCCGGTCCCGATGCTCGGCAAGATCTACACGAGCAACATCACGCCCGATCCCGACACGGGCATCGGCAACTGGTCGGCCGAGGACTTCGAGCGCGCGGTGCGCCACGGCGTGTCGAAGAACGGCGACAACCTGTATCCGGCGATGCCGTACGTGTCGTACGCGAAGATCAACGACGACGACGTGCAGGCGCTGTACGCGTACTTCATGCACGGCGTCGAGCCGGTCAAGCAGGCGCCGCCGAAGAACGAGATCCCCGCGCTGCTGAGCATGCGCTGGCCGCTGAAGATCTGGAACTGGCTGTTCCTGAAGGACGGTGTCTACCAGCCGAAGCCGGCGCAGAGCGCCGAATGGAACCGCGGCGCGTATCTCGTGCAGGGCCTCGCGCACTGCAGCACGTGCCACACGCCGCGCGGCATCGCGATGCAGGAGAAGTCGCTCGACGAGACGGGCGGCAGCTTCCTGTCGGGCTCGGTGCTCGCGGGCTGGGACGGCTACAACATCACGTCCGACGCCAACGCGGGGATCGGCGGCTGGACCCAGCAGCAGCTCGTCCAGTACCTGCGCACCGGCAGCGTGCCGGGTCTCGCGCAGGCGGCCGGCCCGATGGCCGAGGCGATCGAGCACAGCTTCTCGAAGATGACGGAAGCCGACATCGGCGCGATCTCGACGTACATTCGCACGGTGCCGGCCGTCGCCAGCGGCGATGCGAAGCAGTCGCGCGCGTCGTGGGGCAAGCCGGCCGAAGATGGCCTGACGCTGCGCGGCGTCGCGCTCGCGTCGTCGGGCATCGATCCGGCCCGGCTCTATCTCGGCAACTGCGCGACCTGTCACCAGATGCAGGGCAAGGGCACGCCGGACGGCTATTACCCGCCGCTGTTCCACAACTCGACGGTCGGCGCATCGAATCCGACCAACCTCGTGCAGGTGATCCTGAACGGCGTGCAGCGCAAGGCCGGCAGCGAGGACGTCGGGATGCCGGCGTTCCGCCACGAGCTGTCGGATGCGCAGATCGCCGCGCTGACGAACTACCTGACCGGGCAGTTCGGCAATCCGGCCGCGAAGGTGACCGAGCAGGACGTCGCGAAGCTGCGTTGAGGCGGCGCGTGACGAAGCAGGGCGATAACTGACAAGAGGAGGAGCACAGCACATCGGGTTGTTGCCCGATGCCGGTTGTTGCAGAGCGGGGCGGGCGGCGCAGGCGGCCGCCCGTCCTGGTTCATTCGCAATCCGGTGCGCCGGGCGTGTTTTCGCCATGCGCATCGCTTTCGTTGATCGACACCATGACACCGAACCAACCGTTTCTCGCGTCCCAGCGCGATGTGCTGCTGCTGCTTGCCCGGATCCTGCTCGTGATCCTGTTCGTCATGTTCGGCTGGAAGAAGATCGTCGACTTCCCCGGGACCATCGCGTTCATGGGTTCCGAAGGCGCGCCCGCGCCGATCATCTCCGCCGCGATTTCCGTCGTGATGGAGCTGTTCGTCGGGATCGCGATCCTGGTCGGTTTTCAGACGCGGGCGCTCGCGCTGCTGCTGGCGCTCTATACGATCGGCACCGGCATCATCGGCCACCACTACTGGACGATGACGGGCGGCGAGCAGATCAACAACATGATTCATTTCTACAAGAACATCGCGATCGCCGGCGGCCTGCTCGCGCTTTGCGCGGCGGGCCCCGGTCGTTTTTCGATCGATCGCGGATAAACGGACCCGGGGCGCGCGCATGGGGCACGCGCTGGAAGGTCGAGACTCCGAGGGGGCATCATTTTGCGACTCAAACATTTCGCATGGCTGATCGCGGCTGCCACACCGGCGGCCGCTTTTGCGCAGACGAGCGTGACGCTGTACGGCCGCGTCGACGGCGGCATCGAATACCTGAACCACATCGCGAAGCCGAATGGCGGCAGCGGGACCCGCTGGAGCGCCGAAAGCGGCGACTGGGGCACCAGCATGTTCGGGCTGAAGGGCATCGAGGATCTCGGCGGCGGGCTGTCGACGGTCTTCAACCTGGAAACCGCGTTCCAGGTGATGAACGGCCAGACGGGCGGCGGCCGCATGTGGTCGCGGCGTGCGTACGTCGGGCTGAAGAGCAACACGTGGGGCCAGCTGCAGGCCGGCCGGAACCTGTTCATCGACAGCGACGGCGTGTGGGAATTCGACCCGTTCGTGCAGCAGGCGTTTTCGTCGGCCTCGCTCGTGCGCGGTCGCAACTGGCAGCAGACCAGCAACAACATCGAGTATCACAGCCCGGTGATCGGCGGCTTCGACGTGCAGGCGCAATACGCGTTCGGCAATCAATCACGCGGCTTCAACTACGGTGCGGCCGACGATTTTGGCCGCTCGGACGGGATCATGATCTCGTACCACTCGCCGTTGCTCGACGTGCGCGGCATCTACGACGAACTGCGCGACAACAACGGCAAGTTCAGCAACATCTTCACCGCGTCGCGCGAGTATTTCGTCGGCGCGAACGTGAAGGTGTCGAAGTTCAAGATCCAGGGCGCGTATACGCATTACCAGGCGCCGGATAGTCCGGCCGGTGTTGCCGATCGGGCCGATCACTACTGGCTCGGCGCGACTTACACCGCGACGCCGCAGTGGGCGGTGACGGGCGGCGGGTACTACGTGAAGGTGGGCGATGGCGGCGGCGATGCGTCGCACGATCCGTCGGGGCACGCGATGATGTATGTGCTCGGCACGACGTACAACCTTTCGAAGCGGACGTTCCTGTATGGTACGGTTGCGTATGTGCGAAACGGCGGCAACTCGAATTTCTCGCTGCTCGCGACGCCGCGCGACGCGACGTCGGGGACGAGCCCGATGACGGGCGAGTCGCAGACGGGGGCGTATGTGGGGATGATGCATACGTTCTGAGCAGGCGGTTACGCGACCGGTACGCAACGCACGGGCGGTGGCTGCCCGTCCGTTGTTGTGTTTACGGGGTATGAACGGTGTCGATCAAAACCCGCACAGCTCGGTCGTCGTCAGCGTCGCGAACGGCCCCCCAAGCGTTGCGTTGTGATGCGCGACGATCCGCTCGGCCGGCAGCTCCGGTGTGTCCATGCAGGTATGTGCATCGGTCACGAGCACCGCACGAAAGCCGTGATCGGCGGCCGCACGGCAGGCCGTATCGACGCAGTACTGGGTCTTCATTCCCGCGATGACGATCTCGCCGATGCCGGCTTCGCGCAGCCATTCGGCGAGCCGCGTACCGGCGAAGCTGCTCGACTGCGCCTTGTCGAACACGATGTCACGCTTCATATCGATCTCGAGTTCCGGCACCAGCGCGGTCAGCGGCGTTCCCGCCGCAATCGGCGAACCGGCAAGCCCGGTGTGGCGCACGGCGAACACCGGTGCATCGGCTTCATGCGCGCGACCGATCAACCGGTTGATGTTCGCGAGCACGCGTTCGCCGTCGTAAGGATGCTCGGGGCCGTGAAACAGGCCAACCTGCATGTCGATGACGAGCAGTGCGCGTTTCGGGGAACAGATTTCTGGCATTGCGTTTCTCCTGAGTGGCCGATACGGACGGAGAAACGACAAGACCCCGTCCGGAACCGGCGGGGCCTGTGAGGAATGGCGCTACGACCTTGCGCGCACTCGCCGCACGAGCCCGCCGAAGGCGGTCGTGCGCGTCGTGGTCGAAGCGGTGGTCGTGATGTGGCGCATGAAGCGATCATGCACGATGCGCGCGCGCCACGTCAATCGCGCATCGTGCATCAGCCACTAGTCAGTCGAGCGCCTTTCCGGCCTTCTCGTCCATGCAGCGAATCGCGAGCAACGTCATTGCGCCACAGCCGATTGCATACCACGCGGGCGCATTCGGATTGCCGGTCGCCGCGATCAGCCACGTGACGAAGAATTGCGCGAAACCGCCGAAGATCGCGACGCCGACGCTATACACGAGCGCGCCGCCGGTGGCGCGCACCGCACGCGGGAACAGCTCGCCGAGCATCGCGCCCGTCGCGCCGATGTTGATCGCATGCACGATCGACAGCGCGGCGATGATCGACAGCAGCGATGCGGCGCCCGGCCAGCGGTTCAGTGCGATGAACGCCGGGTAGATCGCGGCCATCAGCACGATGCGCGTCCACCAGACGATCCGGTTGCGCCCGTAGACGTCGGACAGGTGGCCGCCGATCGGCGTCACGAGCATCAGGATCGCGCCCGCGACGCAGCCGGCCGTCATCGACAGCCACGTCGGCAGGTGCAGCACCTGCACGCCGTAGATCGCCATGTAGAACACGATGATGTAGTGGATCGACGTGCCGCCGATCGTCACGCCGAGGCCTGCGAACACGGCCTTGCCGTGATGGCGCAGCACGTCGGCGAGCGGCAGCGATGCAACCGGCTCGTCGTGCGCGGCGGCAGGCGCGGCGGCCGGCACTTCCTCGACGGTGCGGCGCAGCCAATAGCCGAGCGGCACGAACAGCGTGCCGATGATGAACGGCACGCGCCAGCCCCAGCTTTCGAGTTGCGCGGCATTCAGCGTCGACGTCAGTGCGACGCCGGTCAGCGCGCCGGCGAGCGCGGCGAGCCCCTGGCTCGAGAACTGGAACGACGCGTAGAAGCCGCGACGCTGCTGCGGCGCCTGTTCGAGCAGCAGCGTGGTCGACGCGCCAACTTCGCCGCCCGACGCGAACCCCTGCAGCAGGCGCGCGAGCACGAGCAGCAGCGGTGCGGCGAGCCCGATCTGCGCGAAGGTCGGCGCGACCGCGATCGTCGCGGTGCCCAGCGCCATCAGCAGCAGCGTGAGGATCATCGCCTTCTTGCGGCCGGCGCGGTCGGCATACATGCCGATCACGAGCCCGCCGAGCGGACGCGTGACGAAGCCGACGCCGAAGCTCGCCACCGCGAGCATCAATTGCCCGAACGGCGAATGCACGGGAAAGAACAGCTTGCCGATCAGGATGGCGAAGAAGCTGTAGACCGTGAAGTCGTAGAACTCGAGCGCGTTGCCGACGGCGGCGGCCGCGATCAGCCGGCGTTTCTTCGCGGCGGCGCGTGCATCGACCGGCGTGCCGGCGAACGAAAGGGCGGACGTTTCCATGTGGGGCTCCCCGTTGGGCGCGAAACGATGGGGTGAAGGGCCGTCAGGCCGCGAGCCAGGCTTCGGCGATGCGAACCCAGTAGCTCGCGCCGATCGCGAGGATGTCGTCGTTGAAGTCGTAGCCGGGGTTGTGCACCATGCAGCCGCCCTTGCTGCCGATCCCGTTGCCGATGAACGCGTAGCAGCCGGGGCGCGCTTCGAGCATGAACGCGAAATCCTCGCTGCCCATCAGCGGCGCGGCGTCGGTTTCGACGCGTTCGGCGCCGAGCATCTGGCGCGCGATGTCGGCCGCGAACGCGGTCGGCTCCGCGTGATTGACGAGTACCGGGTAGCCGTAGTCGTAGTCGACTTCCGCCGTGACGCCGAAGCTTTCCGCCTGGCCTTTCGCGAGCGCTTCGATGCGGCGCGCGAGCAGCGCGCGCACGTCGGCGTTCAACGCGCGCACCGACAGCTTCATCGTGACGGTTTCGGGAATGATGTTGAACGTCTCGCCGGCCTGCACGCTGCCGACCGTGATCACGGCCGCATGCTGCGCATCGACCTCGCGTGCGACGATCGTCTGCAGCGCGACCATGATGCTGCCCGCGGCCGACATCGGATCGCGCGCGAAATGCGGCATCGCGCCGTGGCCGCCGACACCGCGCAGCGTGATCGTCACGCGGTCGGCCGACGCCATCGCGGCGCCGGTGCGGAAGGCCATGTCGCCGGCCGCGCGGCCCGGCATGTTGTGGATCGCGAAGATCGCGTCGCACGGGAAGCGGTCGAACAGGCCGTCGTCCATCATCGCCTTCGCGCCGCCGAAGTTTTCCTCGGCCGGCTGGAAGATCAGGTTCAGCGTGCCGGAGAACTGGCGCGTGGCCGCGAGGTGGCGCGCCGCGCACAGCAGCATCGCGGTGTGGCCGTCGTGGCCGCATGCATGCATCTTGTTCGCGTGGCGGCTCGCGTACGGCAGGCCCGTGGCTTCCGCGAGCGGCAGCGCGTCCATGTCGGCGCGCAGCCCGACCGTGCGCGTGCCTTGCCCTTCGCGCAGCACGCCGACCACGCCCGTCTTGCCGATGCCGCGATGCACTTCATAACCCCAGCCGGCGAGCAGTTCGGCGACGAGATCGCTCGTGAGCGTTTCCTCGAACGCGAGCTCGGGATGAGCGTGAATGCGGCGGCGCACTTCGACCAGCTCGGGTGCGATCGCGGCGATACCGGGGATGACGGGGTTCACGGCTTGCAGCATGGTATCTCCTGGGGGGCAGGTGGGCGTTTGACGCACATATGACGAGCAAGCATATAAATTTCTTTTGTGTACCAGAAGCTGATAAATTGCTTTGGTGCTCACCACCGGTTGCCGCTCGGGAATACCCTGAGCCGGCGTGTGCCGCGCAGCACAGGGTTTCCACGGATCACGCGTCGCCGCCATGAAATACCATCAGCTGAAAGCGTTCGTCACCGTCGCGGAAGAGGGGAGCATTCGCGCGGCCGCGCGGCGCCTGAACGTGTCGCCGGCGGCGTTGACGAAGGCGGTCAAGGAACTGGAGATCGCGCTCGGCGTGTCGCTCGTCGTGCGCACCGCGCGCGGCGTGCAGCTCACCGCGTTCGGCCAGCAGTTGCAGGTGCGCGCGCGGCTGATCGTCGCCGAAATGCAGCGCGCCCGCGACGACATCGAGCAGGCGCAGGGCGCGATGACGGGCTCCGTCGCGGCGGCGATCACGCCGGCCGCCGCGGTGACGATCCTGCCCGATGCGTTTCGCGCATTCCGGCGCCGCTTTCCGGTGGCGCGCGTCAACCTGATCGAAGGGTTTCCGGGGGTCGCGCTGCCGCGCCTGCACGATGGTTCGCTCGATTTCGCGGTGGCCGTTGTCGTGCCCGAACTGCTGGCGGCCGAATTCGATCACGCGGAACTCTATGCGAGCCGGTCGCTGATCGTCGCCCGCAAGGGGCATCCGCTCGCGTCGGCCACGTCGCTCGCCGAGCTCGTCGAAGCCGACTGGCTGATGAACCCGTCGCCGGAAAGCTCGACGCAGGTACTGTTCAATTCGTTCGTCGCCTACGGGCTGCCGGTGCCGGCGCGTGTCGTCGAGTGCCCGAGCTTCGGGCTCGCGCGCAGTCTGATGATGGAATGCGACCTGATCGCGTCGATGCCCGAGCAATTGTTGCAGGCCGAATGGGCGCGCGACCAGCTCGCGGTGCTGCCGATCCGCGAGCGCCTGCCGGGCGTCTCGATGCAGGTCATCACGCGTCGCGACAGCCCGCTGACACCGGCAGCGGCGATGCTGCTCGACTGCCTGCGTGATTCCGCGCGGCGCAAGGGGCTGCGGTGAGCCGGCGCCCGCGGCGGGCGATCTTCAATGCATCGTCATCCTGACGATTATCCGTGCGGCGTTGTCGTCGTTTGACGGGCACGCGGCTTGCGCAGCGGGCACGCCAATCCGGCGCATGCCGCGCGAGCCGGTATCATAGCGGCCGGCCCGCCGCTCCGGCCGGCCTCCAACAACATCGCCATCCGGCATCCAGCAATCAGAGGCATTTCATGACCAGTGCAACCCAATTCGACAACGTATCGGTCGTCAAGCGCGCGAACGTCTATTTCGACGGCAAGTGCGTGTCGCATACCGTGCTCTTCCCGGACGGCACGCGCAAGACGCTCGGCGTGATCCTGCCGTGCGCGCTCAACTTCGGCACGGACGCCCCCGAATTGATGGAAGTGCAGGCCGGCAAGTGCCGCGTGAAGCTCGACGGCAGCAGCGAATGGCAGACCTACGGCGCCGGCGAATCGTTCTCGGTGCCGGGCAAGAGCCGCTTCGACATCGAAGTGCTCGAGACGCTCGATTACGTCTGCAGCTACCTGTAACACGCAGCCGCGCTGCAAAAGAAAAGCCCCGCCGAAGCGGGGCGTGTCGCAAGCGGATGGCGCACAGGCCATCCGAAGCGCCTGTTCTCGTTACAGGCAGGCGTTGATGTCGCCGGCCGACGATGCATCGCCGCCGCGGAAACCCACCCAGGTTTTCGCATTCGCGGCGTTGGCCGGGCGCACGACGGCGGCAGCGCCATTCGGCGGCTGCTGGCCCGGCGCATACACGGCCATGGCGAGGCCGTTCGCGAGTTCATACTGCGACGTCACTTGCTGCTGCGACTTGTCGGCCCAGGTCTTCGCGATGCACTGCGCGACCTCGTCGGCGGGTTTCTGGCTTTGTCCCACGTTCTGCAGGGCAGAATCGGCTGCATGAGCAGAAAATGCCACGGTCAATGCGATGAGCGGTAAGTATTTCGCGTTCACGTTATCTCCCTCGAGTCGTGATTGATTGAGTGGGATGCGCAGCACAGGACTGCGTACAAGTGAGATTGCATCGGCGGAGCACGGTTCCGGCTATTCCGAAACAAGTTGTTAACGCGCTTGCCAAATGGCGGCTCCGATGCTCTGCAGCGTTGCTGCGGCGCGGCATGCATCGTGTGCGGCACGACGTCATGCGCTGCGTGGTCGGCGCGCTGCCCGGTCGTGTGGTGACGTGACGGCCGCGGCGAACGGCATGTGTCTGCATGCCGTGCCGTGACTCTTTATTGGATCGCGAAGTGGAATGGCTAGATGGATGGCCCCGTCGCATGAGCACCATGATGACAAACTTTCGCCCGTCGAATTGTTAACCAACTTTAAACACGGGAAGCGACGGAATACGATGCGGCACGCGAGGGGCGTGCCGCATCGAGCGGAGCGTGCGCGGCGAGCGTGCCGCGCAGTGCAGTGGGTCAGCCGGCCTTGCGCGTGCCGATGTCGCGCAGGTTGGCCGGGACGATCGGGCGGAAGCGTTCGCGCTTCTGTTCGTCGTCGAAGTGCTGGAGGGCGGGCTTGATCAGGTCGCTGCGCGACACGATGCCCGTGATGCGCATCGATTGTTCGTCGTCGACGACCGGCAGGCGTTCGAGGCCGAGCATCGCGAGTCGCGACGCGACGACGCGGCAGGTTTCGTGCGCCTGCGCGACCGCCGGCGCGCGGTCGGCGAATGCGCCCGCGATCGGCGTGTCGGCCGCGGCCTGGGCGCGCTGCGCGTCGAGCGTCGCGCGATCGACGAGACCGAGCAGGCGGCCGTTCTGCACGACCGGGTACGCACGGTGCGTCTGCTTCGCGCCGAAGTATTGCGACTCGACGGCCTCGAGCGTTGCTGCGCCGTCGATCGCGACGAGCCGGTCGGCCGACGTCATCACTTCGCCGATGTCGTGCCGCTCGAGCGGATCGACGCCGTATTCGCGATAGATGTGATAGCCGCGGCGCGCGATCTTTTCCGTCATGATCGAGCGCTTCATCACGATGGTCGCGAAGCCGTGCGCGACGAGCGTCGCCGCGAGCAGCGGCAGCAGTGCGTTCGCGTCGTGCGTGAGGCCGAACGCGAACACGATCGCGGTCAGCGGGGCGCCGAGCGTGGCGCCCAGCGTCGCGGCCATGCACACCAGCGGCCACAGCGCCGGGTCGCCGCCCGGCAGCATCGGCGACAACACGGTGCCGAGGCCGGCGCCGAGCATCAGCAGCGGGGCGAGCACGCCGCCCGACGTGCCCGAGCCGAGCGCGATCACCCACATCACGGCCTTCACGATCAGCAGCGCGAGCGCGATCTTCAAGGCGATGTGCTGATGCAGCAGGTCGCCGATCACGTCGTAGCCGACACCGAGCGCGCGCGGCTCGAGCCAGCCACCGATGCCGATCACGATCGCGCCGAGCGCGGGCCACCACATCCAGTGCACCGGCAGCTTCGCGAAGGTGTCCTCGACGCGATACAGTGCCGCCGACAGGCCGCACGCGAGCATGCCCGACAGCAGGCCCGCGACGATGCACGACAGCAGCGCGACGGGCGTCGGTGCGGCGGTGGTCAACGGAAACAGCGGATCGACGCCGAAGAACACGGCGCGGGCAAAACCGGCCACCGCGCAGGCGAGCGCGACCGGCAGGAAACTGCGCGGGCGCCATTCGAACAGCAGCAGTTCGACCGCGAGCAGCACGGCGGCGACCGGCGTGCCGAACACGGCCGTCATGCCGGCGGCCGCACCGGCGACGAGCAGCGTCTTGCGCTCGGCGGCGGTGACGTGCACGCACTGCGCGATCAGCGAGCCGAGCGCGCCGCCCGTCATGATGATCGGGCCTTCCGCACCGAACGGGCCGCCGCTGCCGATCACGACGCCCGACGACAGCGGCTTGAGGATCGCGACCTTCGGCGACATGCGGCTCTTGCCGAACAGGATCGCCTCGATCGCTTCCGGAATGCCGTGGCCGCGGATCTTTTCCGAACCGAAGCGCGCCATCAACCCCACGATCAACCCGCCGATCACCGGCACGACGATCACCCATGCGCCCAGCGTGCTGTTCGCCGGCGAGCGGTCGGCGAACGAGAACTGCTGGTAGAAGAACAGGTTCGTGAACAGGTGGATCAGGCTCAACAGCACGAATGCGGCCAGCGTGCTGAGCAGGCCGATCCCGGCGGCGAGCAACGCGATCCTGGGCAGGCGGTCGTTGGTCGCGAAATCGCGTTTGTGGGGTGCGTTCATCGGAGTGGAAAGAGCAGGGGTCAGTAATCGATCTGGGGAACCTGGAACGCGTCCTTGAGCGACTTCAGCTCGGCGCGATGCATGGCCGCGAGACGCGCGAGCAGCGTTTCGCCGGCTGGCTCGAGGTGGACCTCGACCTGGCGCCGATCCGCTTCGCTCGTCTTGCGCTTCACGAGGCCGAGCGCTTCGCAGCGCGTGACCAGCGCGACGACGCCGTGATGCTGCGCCTGCAGGCGTTCCGCGAGCTCGCCGATGGTCGCCCATTCGCGATGCGGATAGCCCTTGATGTGCAGCAGCAGCAGGTATTGCAGCGGCGTCACGCCTTCGCTTTGCGCGGCGCGTTCGGAGAAGCGCTCGAAGCGGCGCATCTGATAGCGGAACTCGGACAGTTGCTGGAAATCGCCTTTCGTCAGCGCGCGTCGGGTATCGTTCATCGGGGCGGTCGGACAGTCAGTTTCGGTAGCGATGAATATATCACAACATGATATAAATGGTCGAATGGAGGCGAATAAAATGCCCTCCGTGTTGTGCCGGCGCGTTACGCGCGTCGCATGCGCTACGCCGCCTCGAGCATCTGCGTCTGGCGATAGAGGCCCGTGACGAGATCCGTTTGCGTAATGATCCCGACGAGCCGGCGCGATGCATCGACGACCGGAATGTGGTGGTGGCCCGAATGCGTAAACAGCGGAACGAGCGCGGTGATCGGCATCGTTTCCGGCACGCACGCGACGTCGCGCGTCATCACGGTGGCGACGCTCGCCGGCTGGCCGCCGAACGATTGCGGCAGCCGTGCCGACAGGCGCTGCCACAGCGGGGTCGGACGGCGCGGCGGGCGCGTGAGGTCGGCGCGCGTGACGATGCCGGTCAGGCGGCCTTCGCCGTCGACGACCGGCAGCGCCTTCACGCGGTGGCGGTCGAGCAGCGTGAGCGCGGCCGTCACCGACGTCGACGGCGCGACTTCGATCGCATGCTTCGTCATCAGGTCGGCGCACGAGAGTTGGCCGAAGGTGCGCGTATAAGCCTGCATCTCGGTTTCGCGCAGCAGCGCTTCGAGATCGTCCGGATCGACGTCGAGCCATTCGCCGCGGCGCTTCAGCACGGCATCGAGGTCGCCGCGCGTGAAGCCGCCGCGCGCGGGTGCGGCGCCGCCTGCCTGCGGTTTCGCGTCGGGGCGCACGCCGCCGTGCGGGTAGCGGTGCCCGGTCAGCGCGTGATAGGCGAGCGCGGCCGACAGCAGGATGGCCGATTGCAGCGCAATCGGCTCGAGCACGAAGCTGAACCCGAGCGAATGGATCGCAGGGCCGCCGACCACGGCCGTGAGCGCGACGGCGCCCGACGGTGGGTGCACGCAGCGCAGCACGAACATGCCGCCGATCGCGCACGCAATCGCGACCGCGGCGGCCGTGATCGGATCGGCGATCCATTGGGCGCACGCGACGCCGACCGTCGCCGCGACGAGATTGCCGCCGATGATCGACCACGGTTGCGCGAGCGGGCTTGCCGGCACCGCGAACAGCAGCACGGCCGACGCGCCCATCGGCGCGACGAGCAACGGCACGAGCCCCGGCACGCCGGGCAGCAGCCGCATCGTCACGCCGACCGTCGCGATGCCGACGAGCGCGCCCGTGCACGAACGCAGGCGCTCGCGCCAGCCCAGCGACATCGGATGGGGAATGAAGCTGTGCAGCCATTGCCGCAACGTGCGGCGCGACGAAGGGGAGCCTGACGACATGGACGGTAAGCGGTAAAAGTAACGGCGCGGAGGCACGCAGCGACGAGCCGCGAATTATATCGCGTTGTGATACAAATTGTCGCGATGCATCAAGCCGTTGCCCGTGCGCAGTGCGCCTTGCTTGCAAAAACCTTTCATATGATGAGAGCTTGGGGTCGGGCAATCGCGCAAATTTGTCTGCAGCGGCGTACAATTCGGGCCACTGAATCCCCCGTCATGCCAGAACCCCGTACGCGATGCCCGCTCTCCCGCCTTTCTCCCGGCACGGTGATCGATTCGACGTGGTTCGCGGCTGCGTTCCGTTCCCCACCTGACGCGAGCGCTGCCGACGCCTCCCCACTGACTCCCCCAAGCCAATTCAATGGACATGCTCGAAAACATGCGCCTGTTCGTGCGCGTTGTCGAATCCGGCAGTTTTACTGCGGTCGCGAAGGAAATCGACGCGACCACCGCGCAGGTGTCGCGCGCGGTATCGAACCTCGAAGCGCACGTACAGACGCGGCTGCTGCATCGCACGACGCGCCACCTCGGCCTCACCGAAAGCGGCGAACGTTATTTCGAGCGCGCGAAATCGATCCTCGCGGAGATCGACTACGCGAACGCGGAGGCGCGCAATGCATTGCTGCGGCCGAGCGGCAAGATGCGCATCCATGCGATGACGGGGCTCGGGCAGAGTCATGTCGTGTCGTCGATCGTCCGCTACCAGGAGGACAACCCCGACGTGTCGGTCGAACTGACGCTCGCGCAGCGGATGCCGAATCTCGTCGAGGAGGGCTATGACGTATCGATCGTGACGGCGTCGCAACTGCCCGATTCGGGCTATGTCGCGCAGACCTGCGGCACGAGCTGCAGCGTGCTCGTCGCGTCGCGCGAATACCTGGCGCGCCACGGCACGCCGCAGTCGCCCGACGAGTTGCCGAACCACGTGTGCCTGCGGCTCGACACGCCTGCGTCGCCGGCCGGCGAATGGCGGCTCGAGCGCAGCGATGGCGAGGAGGCCGTCTACGAGCTGCAGCCCGCGCCGTTCCAGGTCAACGTGCCGGACGCGCTGTGCGTCGCGGTGCGCGCCGGGCGCGGGATCGCGTGCGTCGCGCTGTATACGGTGCTCGACGACATCCGCGAAGGGCGGCTGATCCGCGTGCTGCCGGAGTACCGGCTGCAGACGGTGAGCGTGTATGCCGTCTACGCGACGCGCCGCTATCTCGACGCGAAGATCCGCACGTTCCTCGACCACCTGCGCACGACGCTCACGCCCGCGCTGGAGAACGACCTGCGCGAACTCGACCGGCTGACGACCGAACTGACGCCGGGCGGCCGCAAGCGCGCGTGACGATCGGCGCGGGCGTGCGCCGCACGCACCGCTCGGGTCGCGGCGAGTTCATGCGCGCGGCGTGATGCGAATCCGCTCGAAGCGTCCCGCGAGCCACGCGTAGGCGGCAATGCCGAGCAGCCCGTGCGCGGCGACGAACCACAATGCGCCGGCGAACGAGCCGGTGCTGGCGACGAAATAGCCGATCACGAGCGGCGTGACGATCCCGGCAATGTTGCCGAGGCCATTGAACACGCCGCCGCTCAGCCCGACCATGCCTTCCGGCGCGGTGTCGGCGAGCACGGCCCAGCCGACCGCCGCGAGCCCCTTGCCGAAGAACGCGATCGTCATCAGCGCGATCACGACCGCATTCGACGATGCGCCGTTTGCAAGCACGAGCAGCGTCGCCATCGCCATCCCCACGACGAACGGCGTCTTGCGCGCCTTCGACGGGTGCATGCCGCGCCGGATCAGCCAGTCCGACAGCACGCCGCCGAGCACGCCGCCCGTGAAGCCGCAGATCGCCGGCAGCGCGGCGACCCAGCCGGCCTCCATGATCGTCATCCCGCGCCCCTTGATCAGGTAGATCGGGAACCACGTGATGAAGAAGTAGGTGAGTGCCGTGATGCAGTACTGGCCGATGTAGATCGCCCACAGGTTCCGGTGGCGGAACAGTTGCGACACGTCGTGCCATGACACGCGCGGCCGATGGCGCACGCGGTTCGCTTCGAGATCGACGAGCGCGCCGTGCGCGCGCAGGTAGTCGCGCTCCGCGTCGCTCACGCGCGGGTGGCCGTGCGGCTCGCGATACCACGCGAACCACAGCGCGGCGAGCGCGATGCCGAGCATCCCCATCCACAGGAACACGTGCTCCCAGCCGAGCGCATGCGTGAGCCACGCCATCGCGGGCGTGAACAGCACGACGGCCATGTACTGCGCGGAATTGAACAGGGCCGACGCCGTGCCGCGTTCGGCGGTCGGGAACCAGCACGCGACGATTCTCGAATTGGCCGGGAACGCCGGCGATTCGACGAGGCCGAGCATGAAGCGCATGACGAACAGCGCGAGCGTGGCGGACGCGCCTTGCACGGCGAGCCAGCCGACCGTGCCCTGCAGCATCGTGAAGACGGACCACAGCAGCAGGCTCAGGCCATACACGCGCCGTGCGCCGAAGCGGTCGAGCAGCCAGCCGCCGGGAATCTGCCCGATCGCATAGGCCCACGCGAACGCGGAAAAGACGATGCCGAGCTGCACGGGCGTCAGCCCGAGGTCGTGCGCGACGCCGGTGCCGGCGATCGACATCGTCGCGCGATCCGCATAGTTGATGACGGTGACCGCGAAAATCAGCGCGAGGACCGCATAGCGGACGCGGCCGATCGTGCGCGAGGCGGCGGGTGACGCGGCGACGGCGGCGCCGCTGGATCGATTGGGCATGCGTGTCTCCTGGCCTCCGTCATGCGGAGGCATCCGGTGTTGTAACGAGGGGCAGCCGTGCGGTGGGCTGCGATCAGCGTGTGACGCTGGTCGGCGGGCGCTGGCCCGCGAAGCACGCGGCGAGGTTGGCCAGCACGATCCGGCCCATCTCTTCGCGGGTTTCACTGGTCGCGCTCGCCCGGTGCGGCTGCACGACGACACGGTCGAGCTCGAGCAATTCGGCCGGCACGTGCGGCTCGTTCGCGAATACGTCGAGGCCGGCGCCGGCGATCGTGCCGTCGGCGAGTGCGCGAATCAGCGCGGCTTCGTCGACCAGCTTGCCGCGTGCGACATTGATCAGGAATCCTTTGGGGCCGAGCGCGGCGAGCACGTCGGCGGTCACGAGCACGTTGCCGTGATCGGCCGATGCCGCGATCACGAGCACGTCGCTGTCGCGCGCGAGCGCGGCGAGGTCGGGCACGAAGCGATAGCCGCTGTCGCGATGCTCGTGCGGGCCGAAGTAGCTGACGGGCATCCGGAACGCCTGCGCGCGCTGTGCGATCGCGCGGCCGACGCGGCCGAGCCCGACGATGCCGAGCCGCTTGCCGGTCACCTGCGTCGCGAGCGGCTGGGCCGTCTTGCCCCAGCGGCCGGCGCGCACGATGCGCTCGCCGGCGCCGAGGTCGCGCAGTGTCATCAGGATCAGCCCCATCGCCATGTCGGCGACGTCGTCGGTCAGCACGTCGGGCGTCGTCGTCACGTGGATGCCGCGTGCCCGCGCGCGGTCGAGATCGACGGCGTCGGTGCCGATGCCGCTGATCGCGACGATCTCGAGCGCGGGCAGCCGGTCCATCAGCGCGGCGGCGAGGCCGTTCGCGCCGCCGGTCACGACACCGCGAATGCGGGCGGCCACGCGGTCGAGTAACGCGTCCGGCTGCTCGGCCGCATACAGCCGGTGCGCGGCGTAACGGGCGGACAGTTCGGCGTCGATGGCGTCGGGGAGCGGCTGGGTGAGGAGGATGTCGATGGTCATGAAGGTCTCGGTCGGTATGCGCTGCGCGGGCCGTGCCGCGCATCAGGTGCAACCGAGTATAGAAATCGCATCGATATGCGTCTAACATCAAAAGACTATCGATTGATTCAAGAATTGGATGATTGAACTGCATCAGCTTCGCTGTTTCGTCGCGGTCGCCGAGGAGCTGCATTTCGGTCGCGCGGCGCGGCGGCTCTTCATGACCCAGCCGCCGCTCAGCCGGCAGATCCAGCTGCTCGAGCATGCGCTCGGCATCGCGCTGCTCGAACGCAGCAGCCGGCAGGTCAGCCTGACCGCCGCGGGCGAGCGCTTTCTGCGCGACGCGCGGCACATCCTCGAGTTCTCCGCACGGGCCGAGCAGGCCGCGCAGCGCGTCGCACATGGCGGCGCGGGCCGCATCACGCTCGGCTTCACGGCGGTCAGCGCATACCGGATGATCCCGATGCTGCTGGCGCACGCCGCGCACGCGCTGCCGGACGTCGACATCGAATTGCGCGAGATGGTGTCGACCGTGCAGATCGATGCGCTGGCGTCGCGGATGCTCGACGCGGGCTTCGTGCGCCAGCGCGCCGCGCGCCAGCCGCTCGAATACCGGCTCGTGCAGCGCGAGCCGATGCTGGTCGCGGTCGCGGAGGGCGCGCCGCTTGCCGCGTGCGAGCGCATCGGCCCCGACGATCTCGACCGGCAGCCGTTCATCGCGTATTCGCCGAACGAGGGGAAATACTTCCACGACCTGATCTCGGGCCTGTTCGCGAACGCGGGGCGGCTGCCGAACTACCTGCATTACGTCGGGCAGACGCATACGATCCTCGGCCTCGTGCGCGCGGGGCTCGGCGCCGCGCTCGTGCCGGCGTCAGCGCGCGAACTGCATGTGGACGGCGTGGTGTTCCGGCCGCTGGCCGGCGCCGACGTGGCGGCCGAGCTGTATCTCGCATGGCGCGCGGACAACGACAACCCGGCGCTGCCGGTGTTCAACGCGATGGTGGAGCGGTTCCTGACCGAGAGCGCCGACGAAGCGGGCGCATAGAGGCGCGGGGCGACTCGCGCGAGCGTCCTGCCCGCATGCCGGATTAAAAGTCTGTCGTCTGATGATTCGAGAAGCCCGCTCGAATCATTTCCGGGTCGTCCGGAATCAGCGGGAATTCCGTTATTTGCAAAGAAGATCGGACTGAAATCAACGCCGCGGATCCTCCATTTTTACCTTTGTCACGGGAAAACCCTCATTTTTATCTCATCGGTCGTCGTATTACTGTATCGATACACTAAATCGATACAGTGCGTCGTGAGACGCCATCGCAAAGGAGACGGCCCATGAATACCTACACCCGGCGGCGCTTTCTGCAGACGGTGTCCGCCGCCACGCTCGCGGCTGCAGGCGGCTTGCCGGAAGCCGTGCGCGCGCAGCCGGTCGTGACGCTGCGTTGCTCGTCGTCGATGCCGGCCGACCAGAACGCCGCGCACTACGTGTGGTACGAGCGTCTTGCCGCGAACCTGAAGGCGAGTGTCGGCGACGCGATCCGGGTCGACTACTTTCCGAACAGCCAGCTCGGCAAGGAAAGCGATGTCGTGCAGCAGGTCAAGATCGGCGCGATCGACATGATGATCGCGGGTTCGTCGATCTGGGCGACGGTGGCGCCGGAGCTCGGCATGCTCGATCTCGGCTATCTGTTCGACAGCTATGCGCATGTCGCGAAAGTGCTCGACGGCCCGGTCGGTGCCAGCCTGAACGCGCTGCTGCAAAAGCGCGCGGGCTGCTCGGTGCTGACCTGGGGCTCGCATTTCGGCGGGCGCTGCGTGTTCACGAAGCAGCCCGTGCTGGCGCTGCAGGGGCTGAAAGGCACGAAGCTTCGCGTGCTGCCGACGCCGGCGTTCATGGACACCTTCAAGGCGATGGGGGCGGTGCCGACACCGATTCCGTTCGGCGAGCTGTACATGGCCGTGCAGACGGGCGTCGTCGACGGGCTCGAGCACGATCCGGCCACGGTGCTCGCGAGCAAGTTCGACGAAGTGGTGAAGTCGTGCTGGCAATCGCAGCACGTGTTTGCGGCGATGACCGTCGTGATGGGGCGGCGTGCGCTCGACCGGATTCCGGCGAACCTGCGCCCCGCGTTCGATCGCGCGGTGGCCGACGCCACCGCGCAGCAGCGCGCGATTGCCGCGCAGAAGGCCGACCAGGCCGAGCAGGCGCTGAAGCAGCACGGCATGCGCTTCCATCCGATGGCGCCGGCCGAACGCGCGGCGGTGCGGCAGACGATGCACGACCGGCTCTATACGGCATTCGCCGCGCAGTATCCGGCGACCGCGCCGCTGTTTCCGGCGATCGCCGCCGGGCGGGGCTGAACGATGGAGACCTGTTCCGTTTCGGGCGCCGCGGCGGCGCCTGGCGCCGGCCGCCCGGCACGCCGCGTCGCGCGCGTGCTGGACGCGATGCTGCGCGCGATCGAATACGTGTCCGCGGCGGTGCTGGCCGTCGATGTGCTCGTCGTGTTCGTGTCGGTCGTGTGTCGTTATTTCCTGCACGACCCGCTCGACTGGACCGAGGAGGTCGCGAGCGCGCTGATGATCGTGCTGGTGTTTTTCGGTGCGGCGACGGTGCTCGGGCGCAGCCAGCACGTCGGCATCGACCTGTTTCGCGGCGCGTTCCCCGCGCGCTGGCAGGGCGCGCTCGTGCAGATCGGCCACTGGATCGTCGCGGCCGTCTCGCTGAACCTGCTGGTGTCGTCGTGCCAGTTGCTGGCCGATTCGTACGACCAGTTGACGCCGGGCGGGCTGCCGGGCTGGATCAACGTGTACCCGATGATGTTCGGCGCGCTGTTCATGACCGTGTTCGCGCTGGCGAACGCGCTCGACGCACCGCGCCGCCGGGTAATCGGCACGCTGGCATGCTGCGCGGGGTTCGCGGCCGCGCTGTACGGATGGAATGCGCTGGTGCCGGCGCACGCGATCGCGCCGGGCCTGCTGCTGGCGGCCGGTTTCGTCGGCGGCCTCGTGCTGGGCGTGCCGATCGGCTTCGTGCTCGCGTTCTCGGCGCTGCTGTATTTCCTGGCCGACCCGACGCTGCCGTTGCTCGTCTATTCGCAGCAGGTCATGGCCGGCGCCGATCACTTCGTGCTGCTCGCCGTGCCGTTCTTCGTGCTGGCCGGGTTGCTGATGGAATCGAACGGCATGTCCGCGCGGCTCGTCGAGCTGCTGCTGCGGATCTTCGGGCGCGTGCGCGGCGGGCTCGGCCTGATCGTGATTCTCGCGACGGCCTGCTTTTCCGGCGTGTCGGGCTCCAAGCTCGCCGACATCGCGGCAGTCGGCGGCGTCGTGATGCCGGCCGTGCGCCGTGCGCGCCAGGATCCCGACGAAACGGCCGCGCTGCTCGCGTGCAGCGCGGTGATGGCCGAGACCATCCCGCCCTGCGTGAACATGATCATCATGGGCTTCGTCGCGAACATCTCGATTGCCGGGTTGTTCGTCGCGGGCATCGTGCCGGCCGCGGTGCTGGCCGCGTCGCTCGCGGTGGTCACGGTGATCACCGGGCGCAGGATCGACGTCTCGGCGGTGTTCACGGAACGCCGCGCGTGGCTGCCGCTCGCGGGCGGCGCGCTGGTTGCGCTGGTGATGGTCGCGATGATCGGCAAGGGCGTGACGTCGGGGATCGCGACGTCGACCGAGGTATCCGCGTTCGCGGTGGTCTATGCGCTCGTGGCGGGCTGGCTCGCGTTTGGCGAGCTGACCTGGCGGTCGGTCGGGCGCGTGTTCGTGCGTGCCGCGTCGATGGCCGGCGGCATCCTGTTCATCGTCGCCGCGGCGTCGAGCGTGTCGTTCGCGCTGTCGATCGAGCAAATTCCGGCGCTGGTCTCGGGCACAATGACCGCGTTCGCCCACCAGTACGGTGCGACGATGTTCCTGCTGCTCGCGGCGCTGGTCATGATCGTGTTCGGCGCGGTGCTCGAGGGGGCGCCGGCGCTGATCATCTTCGGGCCGCTGCTTGCGCCGATCGCGCTGCAGCTCGGCATCAACCCACTGCATTTCGGCACGGTCGTGGTGGTGGCGATGGGGCTCGGCCTGTTCGCGCCGCCGGTCGGACTCGGTCTGTTCACGACCTGCGCGATCACGGGCACCGAAGTCCGGCACGTTGCGCGGCCGATGGTGAAATATCTGCTGGTGCTGGTCGCCGCCCTCGTGGCGCTGATTCTCGTGCCGGCGTTTTCGTTGTGGCTGCCGGCCCATTTCGGCCTGTAGCCGCCTTTTACAGCAAGACGACATGAGTACGATTCAGGACGTGGCCCGTCATGCGGCCGTTTCGGTCAGCACGGTTTCGAACGTGCTCAACGGCCGCACCGACCAGATGAAGCAGGAAACGCTCGAACGCGTGAAGGCCGCGATGGAAGCGCTGCAGTACCGGCCCAGCACGCTCGCGCGCCAGCTCAAGACCGGGCAGACGCCGCTCGTCGGGCTGCTGGTGCCGTCGATGGCGAACCCGATGTACGGCTACATCGCGCGCGAGGTCGAGGCCTGCGCGCAGGAACGGTACGGCCATCGCGTGCTGATCGGCAATACGTATCGCGATGCGAAGAAGGAAGCATCGTTCTTCGACGACCTGTTCGCGCATGGCGTGCGGCGCGTGATCGTGATTTCGTCGCTGGCCGACGAAAGCCACCTCGAGCGCGCGGCCGAGCGCGGGATGACGGTGGTGAGCTACGACCGGCGCGCGACGCCCGGCGAACGGTCGAAGGTCGAACACGTCACGGCCGACAACGAGGCCGCCGCGCGGCTCGCGACGCGTTGCCTGGTCGATGCGGGACACCGGCGGCTCGCGTTCGCGACGGTCGCCGGCATGACGGTGAGCCGCAGCGACAAGATTCGAGGCTTTCTCGAGACGGCGCGCGAGGCGGGCGTCGACGCACACGCGCGGGTGCTCGACGGCGGTCCGGCGAACGAGTACGGCGACGCCGTGATCGTCGACGTGGGCCGCGCGCTGGGTGTCGCGCTTGCCGCCGATCCGGCGCGGCCGACCGGCATCGTCGCGGTCAACGACCTGTTCGCGCTCGGCCTGATGGCCGGGTTGCGCGATGGCGGCCTGCGCGTGCCGGACGACGTGTCGATCGTCGGGATGGACGGTCATTTCCTGTCGGCGATTTCCAATCCGGCGCTGACCACGGTGCAACTGCCCGTCACCGAGATGGCCGAGGACATGGTGCGGCGCGTGATGCGTCCGGGCCGCGACACGCCGCTGGCGCCCGAGCCGCACATATTCTCCGGCGTGACGCTCATCGAGCGCGCCTCGGTCGCGTCGCCGCCGCAAGCGGATCACTCGCGCGGAGGGGCCGCATGACGCGCGTCTTCGTCACGCATCCGTCGGGGATGCTCGACCGTTATTTCGGCGCGAAGGCCATGCGCGCGCTGCAGGCGATCGCGGACGTCACGTGCAATCCGCTCGATCGCGAGCTGGGCACGGACGAACTGATCGCGGCCGCGCAGGGTTGCGATGCGATGATCGCGTACCGGCAGACGCCCGCGCCGCGTGCGCTGTTCGCCGGGCTGCCCGCACTGGCGGCGTTCCTGCGTTGCGCGGTCGATATCCGCACCGTCGATGTCGACGCGGCGAGCGCGTTCGGCGTGCTGGTCACGCAGGCGAGCCCCGGTTTCGCGCCGGCGGTCGCCGAGTGGGTGATCGGCGCGATGATCGATCTCGCGCGCGGTATCGGCCGCTATGCGTCGGCCTACCACCAAGGGATGCCGCTCGTGCCGCAGATGGGGCGCGAATTGCGCGGCAGCACGCTCGGCCTGATCGGTTACGGACAGATCGCGCGCCACCTCGCGCCGATCGCGACGGCGCTCGGGATGCGCGTGCTCGTCAGCGATCCGTATGTGCGCGTCGACGCGCCGATGCTCGAACAGGTCGAATTCGCGGCGCTGTTGCAGGCGGCCGACTTCGTCGTGTGCCTCGCACCGGCGACGCCGGCCACCGCGAACCTGATCGATGCGGGCGCGTTCACGGCCATGAAGCCGGGCGCGTATTTCATCAATGCGTCGCGCGGCGAACTGGTCGACGAGCAGGCGCTGTCCGATGCGCTCGACACCGGCCGGCTCGCGGGCTGTGCACTCGACGTCGGGCGCGCGGCGGACCAGATGCCGACGCCCGCGCTCGCCGCCCATCCACGCGTGATCGCGACGCCGCACGTCGGCGGCCTGACGCTGCCCGCGGTCGAGCACCAGGCGCTGGAGACGGTCGATCAGCTCGCCGCGCTGCTCGCCGGAAGCGTGCCGCGCGGTGCCGTCAACGCGGCGCACGCGTCGCGGCTGGCGCGCTGGCGCACGGCAGGGGCCGATACCGGGCCGGGCGCGCGATGAGACCCGACACACCCACCGGGCGGCCGGCCGACGCGTGCGATTGCCACATCCACATCTATGACGACGCGTATCCACTCGCGCCGACGGCGACGTTCCGTCCACCGCACGCGCCGGTGGACGCGTATCGTCGGGTGCAGCAGGCGCTCGGCCTGGCCCGCGTCGTGATCGTGCAGCCGACCGGCTATGGTGTCGACAACCGTTGCCTGCTCGACGCGCTGGCTGCATTCGGCCCGCAGGCGCGCGGCGTCGCGACGTTGCCGGCCGACGTGCCGGATGCCGAACTGGCGCGGTTGCACGCGGCGGGCGTGCGAGGCGTCCGGTTCATGACGTTGGCGGGCGGCCTCGCGCGATGGGACGAACTGGAGCGAGTGGCCGCGCGGATCGCGCCGCTTGGCTGGCACGTCGACCTGCAGCTCGACGGCCGGACGCTGCCCGAGGTCGTGCCGTTGCTGTCCTCGCTACCGGCGCGGGTCGTGATCGATCACACGGGCAAGTTCCTGACGCCCGTCGAGCCGGACGCGCCTGCGTTTCTCGCGCTGCGGCGCCTGCTCGACCGCGGCCACGCCTGGGTGAAGCTGTCCGCGCCTTACGAGACGTCGCGCTCGGGCGCGCCCGGTTACGACGATGTCGCGCGTCTCGCCGCCGTGCTGGCGCGCCACCACGCGGCGCGTTGCGTATGGGGCAGCAACTGGCCGCACCCGAACGCGTCGCCGGTCCCCGACGACCTGCGCCTGCTCGGCTGGCTGGACGATTGCACGGCGGACGACGCGGTCAGCCGCGCGATTCTGGTCGACAACCCGACCGTACTTTACGGATTCTGAGTCGTCCGCCAGGACGAGGCCGAGCGTCACAAGCTTTCAATCCGGAAGCTTGCGCAAGCGATGCCAAGCAATCCTGACCGAGCCAGACAGGTCGCAGTCCTGCCAATCCTTACCGTGCTGAAAGCTGGTTCGCTGCCGGTGTTCCAACGGAGGAACGCGGTGTTTCGCTGCACTGCGACAACTGCTTGACGCTGCATGCCGGTCGGCGCAGGATACGTCCGTGCATGTGGAGCGGGACGCGCCGGCCGCGCGGTTCCTGCACCCGCGATACGCAAAAGAACAACGATGAGCCTTTACGCACTCGTACCGGAATACCGGCCCCGCGTTTGTCGGCCCGCCGGAACCACGCTTCATCCGACGCCCGTCGCGTCACGTATCCGTCATCCCGTTTCGTACCGTGCCTCGGTACACTTTCCCGTCCGCGCGCGAGCCGCGACGATGAACGGCGCCCGTCTGGCGCGCCGAATCGCAGCGTCGTCTGCCGCTCCTCACCATCGCATCCTGAACGGCGCCTACACCGGCGTCTCGTGACGTCCGTCGCGCCCATCCTCGTATTGCGCCGCCGGCCTGCCTGACTGCCCGGCGGCACCGGAGTCCGAAGCATTTCGATTGAGCTTGAAAAAGCAAACGCAAGCAGTTCGGTTCGAGGTTCAAGGAGAAAAACTCATGTCGCAGCTTTCGAATGAAGAAGCAAACGGCAGTTCGGGGAGTGGCAAGGTCAAGTTGATCAAGTGGGCGATCATCATCGCCGGCGTCGCGATCGCGGCACCGGCGGCGTTGTTCATCCTGAAGGGGGTGATCGCGCTGGTCACGGCGGGCGTGATCGGCCTCGGCGCGATCTATTTCGCGCCGGTCGTCGCGATGAAGTTCGCGAACCAGAAGGTGAAGATGATCGTCCAGGAGGCGCAGGCGAATCCGATCGAGACGCTGATCAACCAGCTCGCGGAAAAACGCCAGGCGGCCCAGAAATTCGCGGACAGCATCACCGCGTTCCGCACCGAGGTGAAGAACTTCGAGAACAAGACGGAGCTGTTCGAGAAGCAGTATCCGGACGACGCGCCACGCTTCCGGCAGCAGCTCGACACGATGAAGCAGCTGCTCTCGTTTCGCGAGGGGCGTTACAAGCAGGTGCAGGCCGAACTGAAGAATTTCGCGTCGGCGATCGACCGTGCGAAGGCGATGTGGGACATGTCGCAGGCCGCGCAGCAGATGAACAAGCTCGCGGGCCGGCAGGCGTCCGACACGTTCGAGCAGATCAAGACCGATGTGGCCGTCGATTCCGTGATGCGCTCGGTCAACAAGGCGTTCTCCGAAATGGAGACGTCGCTGATGGATAACCCCGAGGTCAAGCAGGCACAGCAGCAGGCGGTGATGAACGCGCCGCACGCGCCCGGGCTCGACGCGACGCCCCCCGCGCAACTGCCGTCGAAACAACAATAACCTCCTGCAGGCTCGCAACCATGAAAAAACTTCTTGGCGCCATCGCATTTCTGGTCGTGCTCGTCGGCGTATGGATCGTGCATCAGGGCGGCCTGTCGACGCTGATTCCCGCGCATGACGCGGCCCCGGCCTCGACGTCCGCGCAAGGTGGCGACAGCGGCCCGTCCACGCAGGCGTCGCCGTCAGCCAGCGTGCTGCCGGCCGGCTTCACGCCGCAGGCCAGCGCGCTGAAATCGATTGCCGAAAACGGCATCGTGCGGATTTCCGTGCAGAACCCGAGCGAACCGTTCTTCGGCGAGGACAAGGGCACGCCGCACGGCTTCAACGTCGAATTCGCGCGGCTGCTGTTCGCGGATCCGTCGTTCTCGCACGGCGGCAAGCCGGTGGTCGTCGATACGCGTCACGAGGTCGACACGTATCCGGGCGTGCCGAAGCAGCTGCTCGATACGGATGCGAAGGGGAACCACGTGGTCGACGTGGCGATGGACGGGCTGACGTTCCCGGACAACACGCCGTCGGGCGTCGTCTATTCGGTGCCGTACGTCGACGATTTCGGCTATTCGCTGATCGTGCGGCAAGGCTCCGCGATCCGCTCGACCGACGATCTCGCGGGCAAGACGGTCGGCATCCTGAAGGGCGACCCGGACGTGCGTGCGTTCGTCACGCGCCAGTACCCGAACGTGAAGTTCGTGGAAGTCGACGATTCCGATCCGGCTTTCATCGCGAAGAGCATCGACGGCCATGCGGTCGACGCGTTCATCTACGATTATCCGTTCGCGGTCAGCTCGATCAAGGACACCGACCTGAAGTTCGCGGTGACCAAGCTCGACGGCTCGAACATCGCGTACAAGATCGGCGTGCGCGCCGACGATCAGGATCTGCTGATCTACCTGAACGCCGCGATCGCGAAGCTCAAGCAGTCGCCGCAGTATCTCGACCTGCTGCGCAAGTACTTCGTCAGCGACCAGGCGGTGACGACCGCGGCCGCGTCGGGCGAGCATACGTATGTGGTGAAGGCGGGCGACACGCTGAACATGATCGCCGCGAGCAAGCTCGGCAGCGGCCAGCGCTATCGCGAGATTCAACGCCGCAACAACCTCGCCAACCCGAACCTGATCCTGGCGGGCCAGCATCTGGTGATTCCGGTGCGGTGACGGCGGCGTGACGCGAACGAAGGAAGCTGAAGGGACGTGAAGGGACGTGAAGGACGGCGCGCGGCCCGGCGGAGAGGATCCGCCGGGCCGCGCGCTTTTCTGCGTCAGTGCGTGATCGACAGGAACAGGTAGGCAGCGAACAGCGACAGGTGCACGACGCCGTGCAGCACCGTCGTACGCCCCTGGCTGAGCGTCAGCGTGCTGACCAGCAGGGTGAGCGCCAGCAGCACGGTTTCCATCGGGCCGATGCCGAGCGTGAGCGGCTGACCGACCCAGATGAACACGGCCGCGACGGTCGGGATCGTGAGCCCGATACTCGCGAGCGCCGAACCGAGCGCGAGGTTCATGCTGGTCTGCAGGCGATTCGCACGCGCGGCGGTGACGGCCGCGAGCGCTTCCGGCAGCAGCACGAGCGCGGCGATCACGATACCGACCGCGGCCTCGGGCGCGCCGAGCTTCATCACCGCATGCTCGACGGCCGGCGACAGCAGCTTCGCGAGCAGCACGACCGCGACGAGACTCACGAACAGCAGCACCAGGCTGATCAGCGCAGTGCGGCCGCTCGGCGGCGCCGCATGCACCGATTCGTTCGCGCTGTCGTGTCCGGTGAGGAAGTAGTCGCGATGGCGCACGGTCTGCACGAACACGAACGCGCCGTACAGCACGAGCGACGCCACGCCGGCGAACGCGAGCTGCGATTTCGAGAAGAACGGGCCCGGCGCGGCGCTCAGGTAGTTCGGCATCACGAGCGACAGTACCGACAGGGAAGCCAGCACCGCGAGCGCCTTGCTGGCGCCGCGCCCCTGGAAGTCCTGCTCGCCGTGCTTCCACGCGCCGACCAGCAGGCAGATGCCGACGATGCCGTTGCAGATGATCATCACGGCGGCGTATACGGTATCGCGGGCGAGGCCCGATTTCTCCGGGCCCGCGCCGAGCATCACCGACACGATCAGCGCGACTTCGATGACGGTCACGGCGATCGCGAGCACGAGCGTGCCGAACGGTTCGCCGACGCGGTGCGCGACGACTTCGGCATGGTGGACGGCGGCGAACACGGCGCCGGCGAGGGCGGCGGCGAACACCGCGATGACGAGGCCTTCGGCCGGTACGACGCGCGACAGCGCGAGGACCAGCCAGGCGGCAAGCGGGGCCACGAGGGTCCAGCGCGGGAGCTGGTTGGACGAGAGCGGCATGGAGGGTTTCCTTATGCGAGTGGCGGCGCGCGACGCGCCGTCACGGGTTGACGAAGCCCGGCCGTACTATCCGCCGAACGAGGATGATGAAACCGAAGGAGGGCGGCACGTAACGGTGCTGCCCGGGGTTCGCCGCCATGAGGCAGCGAGGGGCGCGGGCGGGCTGGAGCCCGTCGCGGGATGAAACGATTCGATGCGGCCGGCCGCGAACGACGAGGCGAGCACGTGTGACGACGCACGGGCCGGAGGCTCGGTTCCGACCCTGGAAGGGCGGCCGGCAATGGACGGCGGTGGCGACGTGACACGCGGTTTCCCCCTGAAATCCGGCGGTTTGTCGAATTTTATCAGGCGTTCGGGGGTCACTATCTCATATTCGAATGCTTTCATAGACCTTTCTGTTTACAAAAAGTGCCCCGACCTGTCGATTTTTTTGTCTTTGCCGTTTCCGTAACGGTCTCTTGCACGACACATTCGGGCTCGCCCTGACATAAATCTACCGACCGGTCGGTTTATAATCGCTCGCACCTCCACTTCATGACGGATCGCAAGCGATGGCTGTTTCTTCTGCACATTCGGTGAACTCGGGCGCGCTGGCGCCGTCGGCCGTTGTCGGCGTGATCGGTGCCGGCGCGATGGGTGCGGGCATCGCGCAGGTCGCGGCGGCGGCCGGCCATGCGGTGCTGCTGTACGACCTGAACGAAGCCGCTTGCGACAAGGCGCTGGCCGGCATCCGCGCGCAGTTCGCGCGGCTCGCGGAGAAAGGCCGGCTCGAACCGGCGCAGGCCGACGCGGCCGGCGCCCGGATTCGCGCGGTGCGTGCGCTGGCCGACTTCGCGGGCGCCGCGCTGATCGTCGAGGCAGCGGCCGAGCGGCTCGACGTGAAGCGCGAGATCTTCGCGACGCTCGAGCGTCATGTCGACGACGCGTGCCTGCTGGCCACCAATACGTCATCGATCTCGATCACGTCGATCGCGGCCGGGCTGCGTGTGCCGCAGCGCGTCGCCGGCCTGCATTTCTTCAACCCGGCGCCGCTGATGGCGCTCGTCGAGGTGGTCAGCGGGCTCGCGACCGCGCCGGAAGTCGCGCAGGCGCTATTTGCAACCGCCGCCGCGTGGGGCAAGCAGCCCGTGATGGCGAAATCGACGCCGGGCTTCATCGTGAACCGTGTCGCGCGGCCGTATTACGCGGAGGCGCTGCGCGTGCTGAACGAGCAGGGCGGCGCGCCGGCATCGATCGACGCGGTGATGCGCGAGGCCGGCGGCTTCCGGATGGGGCCGTTCGAGCTGATGGACCTGATCGGCCACGACGTGAACTTCGCGGTGACCGAATCGGTGTTCCGCGCGTATTTCAACGATCCGCGCTACACGCCGTCGCTGATCCAGCAGGAACTCGTGAACGCGGGCTTCCTCGGGCGCAAGTCGGGCCGCGGCTTCTATTCGTATGCGGACGGCGCGACGCCGCCTGCACCCGATCTCGAAGCCCCGCACGATGCGCCGGCCGACGTCGCGCTGTTTGCGCAGGACGGCCCGGCCGCCGCGCTGCAGGCTCGCTTCGCCGAACGCATTCCGGGCGTCCGGCAGGCCGGCGCGCATGCCGACGACCTGCTCGCGACGGCCGGCCGCGCATCGATCGCGCTGACCGACGGCCGTACCGCGACCGAGCGCGCCGCGCAGACGGGCGCGGCCGATCTCGTGCTGGTCGACCTGGCGCGCGATTACGCGCAGGCCGGGCTCGTTGCACTGACGCGCGCGCTCCAGTGCAGCGACGCGGCCTATGCGGACGCGGTCGGCCTGTTCCAGCAGGCGGGTTTTCGCGTCGTCGGCGTCGCGGACGTGCCTGGCATGGTCGCGATGCGCACCGTCGCGATGCTCGCGAACGAGGCGGCCGACACGGTGAACCAGGGCGTGTGCTCGCCCGCCGATCTCGATCTCGCGATGGAGAAGGGCGTGAACTACCCGTGCGGCCCGCTCGCGTGGGCCGATGCGATCGGCATCGGCCGCGTGCATCGCGTGCTGTCGAACCTGGCGGCGAGCTACGGCGAGGACCGCTATCGCGTGTCGCCGCGCATCGCCGCGCTGCATGCGGCCGGCCGCACGTTCCGGTCGTAGCCGTCGCCCCCGTTACTTCGAACACGACAACGACATCACTCCATTGGAGGAGCACCCCGATGACTCACCCGACGCATCCCGCCGCCGCCCTCGAGCCGATCGAGACCGCCAGCCGCGACGAACTGCAGGCGCTGCAGCTCGAGCGCCTCAAGTGGTCGCTGCGCCACGCGTACGACAACGTCCCGCACTATCGGCGCACGTTCGATGCGGCGGGCGTGCATCCGGACGACCTGAAGTCGCTCGCCGATCTTTCGAAATTCCCGTTCTCGACCAAGCACGATCTGCGCGACAACTATCCGTTCGGGCTGTTCGCGGTGCCGCGCGAGCAGGTCGTGCGCGTGCACGCGTCGAGCGGCACGACGGGCAAGCCGACGGTGGTCGGCTACACCGCGCGCGACATCGACACGTGGGCGAACGTGACCGCGCGCTCGATCCGCGCGGCCGGCGGCCGCCCGGGCGACACGCTGCACAACGCGTTCGGCTACGGGCTCTTCACCGGCGGCCTCGGGATTCACTACGGCGCGGAACGGCTCGGCTGCATGGTCGTGCCGATGTCGGGCGGGCAGACCGAGAAGCAGGTGCAGCTGATCCGCGATTTCGAGCCGAAGATCATCCTCGTCACGCCGTCGTACATGCTGAACCTGATCGACGAGATGGTGCGGCAGGGGATGGACCCGGCCGAATCGTCGCTGAAGATCGGCATCTTCGGCGCCGAGCCGTGGACGCAGGCGCTGCGCGAGGAAGTCGAGACGCGCGTGGGCATCGACGCGCTCGACATCTACGGGCTGTCGGAGGTGATGGGCCCGGGTGTCGCGTGCGAATGCGTCGAGACGAAGGACGGCCCGGTGATCTGGGAAGACCATTTCTATCCGGAGATCATCGACCCGGTCACGGGCGAAGTGCTGCCCGACGGCAGCCAGGGCGAACTGGTGTTCACGTCGCTGACGAAGGAGGCGATGCCGGTGATCCGCTACCGCACGCGCGACCTCACCGCGCTGCTGCCGCCGACCGCGCGCGCGATGCGCCGGCTCGCGAAGATCACGGGCCGCTCCGACGACATGCTGATCGTGCGCGGCGTGAACGTGTTCCCGAGCCAGATCGAGGAGATCGTCGTCGCGCTGCCGCAGTTGTCGGGCCAGTTCCAGATCACGCTGTCGCGCGACGGGCACATGGACCGCCTCGACCTCGCGGTCGAACTGCGCTCCGAAGCGGCCGCGTCCGTCAGCGAAAGCGATCGCGCGGCGCTCGCGCGCGAGCTGCAGCACCGGATCAAGACGATGGTCGGCGTGTCGTCCGGCGTGACGGTGCTGGCCGCGGGCGGCATTCCCGCCACCGCGACCGGCAAGGCCCGGCGCGTGATCGACCGCCGCCAGGCCGCCTGATTCCCCTGTTTGCCGTTCAACCCGAGGAAACCTGTTCGATGGATGGATTGAAGACCCTGGCCGTCACGGTCGATGCGCGCGGGATCGCAACCGTCGCGCTGCAGCGCGGCGACGTGCTCAACGCATTCGACGAGACGATGATCGCCGAACTGACCGATGCGTTCACCACGCTCGGCCGGCGTGACGACGTGCGCGCGATCGTGCTGCGTTCGGAGGGCCGCGCGTTCTGCGCGGGCGCCGACCTGCAGTGGATGCAGCGCGCGAGCGCGAACGACGCGGCCGCGAACCTGCGCGACGCGGAGCGGTTCGCCGCGATGATGCGCGCGATCCGGCAATGCCCGAAGCCGACGGTGGCGCGCGTGCAGGGCCATGCGTTCGGTGGCGGCGTCGGCCTGTGCGCGGCGTGCGACATCGTGATCGCGAGCGATCACGCGCGCTTCTCGGTCAGCGAGGCCCGCTTCGGGATCCTGCCGGCCGTGATCGGCCCGTATCTGGTCGAGGCGGTCGGTCAGCGCCAGGCACGCCGGCTCGCACTGACGGCGACCCAGCTTGCAGCGGGCGAAGCGGTCGCGATCGGCCTGATCCACCACGCCGTGCCGCTCGATGCGCTCGACGAAGCACTCGACAGCACGCTCGCCGAACTCGGCCGTAACGGCCCGGACGCGCTGATGGAGATCAAGCGCTTCTTCGATGCGATCGGCGAGTATCCGCCGTCGGACGCGCGCGCGGCGTTCACCGCGCAGACGATCTCCCGCGTGCGGGCGACGCGGGAAGCGAAGGAAGGCTTCGCCGCGTTCTTCGCGAAGCGGCCGCCGGCCTGGGAGGCGGGCGCCGAGTAACGGGAAACTGAGGGGAAACCGAGGGGAAACCAGGGCGAAACGGCGGCGCGCGGCGGGGCAGCGGGCCCGGCCGAATTTTGCGGCTCGGGCGCGGGCGCTTGCTCTACAATGCGTGACCTCCGGCGCGCTGCCGGCCCAGCCCCGACCGATTCTTCATCCGATGATCGTCAATCGCCTTATCTCCGAGATCCTGTTCGGCTTCACCGGCCTGATCGGCATCATCAACCCGATCGGCATCGCGTTCCTGTTTCTCGAACGGACCGAGGCGCTCACCGAGCAAGAACGCGATCTGCTCGCGAGGAAGGTCGCGTTCAACGCGTTCGTCGTGCTGATGGTCGCGTTCTTCGCCGGCACGCCGGTGCTGCATTTCTTCGGTATCTCGATGGAAGCGCTGCGGATCGGCGGCGGCTTCGCGGTTGCGGTGGCCGGCTGGCAGATGCTGAACGAGCCCGACGGGCCGGGCGGCGGCGACACGCCGGTCAAGCCGATCGACGCGAACGCGATCATGACGCGCGCATTCTTCCCGCTGACCATGCCGCTGACGGTCGGCCCCGGCTCGATCGCGACCGCGATCGCGCTGAACGCGAACCGCACGCACAAGCTGTCGGAGTTCGCGCTGTCGAGCATCGTGTCGATCGCCGTCTCGGTGCTGGTGGCGATCGTGATCTGGCAGGTCTACAGCCGCTCCGCGCTGCTGTCGCGCTACCTCGGCAGCGAAGGCACCAAGGTCGCGAAGCGCGTGTCGGCATTCCTGCTGCTGTGCATCGGCGTGCAGATCATGCTGACCGGTTTTTCCGCGTTCCTGCAACCGATCGCCGACCAGGCCAAGTAAGCAAGCGCCCCGCGCCGCTGCGCACGTGCTGTGCGGCCGGCGCCGTACGACCTCGCGCTCGCGAGCGCTTCCTTCGCACCTTGCGGCGCCGCCGCACGCATTTTTGCCGCCCGGGATACCATGCGACGGTCCGGCGGATGCGCGCGCGCATCCGGCCGTCAGCTCAACTTCAATGGCGAGGCGTGCAATGGAATACGTGAAATTCGGATCGACAGGACTGGAGGTGTCGAAGCTGGTGCTGGGTTGCATGACGTTCGGCGAACCGTTACGCGGCACGCATCCGTGGACGCTGCCGGAAGCGGAGAGCCGTCCGATCATCCAGCGGGCGGTCGAAGCCGGCATCAACTTCTTCGATACCGCGAACATGTATTCCGACGGCACGTCGGAGGAGATCGTCGGCCGCGCGCTGCGCGATTTCGCGAAACGCGACGACATCGTGATCGCGACCAAGGTGTTCTACCGGATGCGGCCCGGGCCGAACGGCGCGGGGCTGTCGCGCAAGGCGATCATGACCGACATCGACCAGAGCCTGAAGCGGCTCGGCACCGACTACGTCGATCTCTACCAGATTCACCGCTGGGACGACGGCACGCCGCTCGAGGAGACGCTCGAGGCGCTGCACGACGTCGTGAAGGCCGGCAAGGCGCGCTATATCGGCGCGTCGTCGATGTTCGCGTGGCAGTTCGCGAAGGCGCTGCACACGTCGAAGCAGCACGGCTGGACCCGCTTCGTCAGCATGCAGAACCACCTGAACCTGCTGTACCGGGAAGAAGAGCGGGAAATGCTGCCGCTGTGCGAAGACGAAGGGATCGCGGTGATTCCGTGGAGCCCGCTCGCGCGCGGCCGCCTGACGCGCAACTGGGACGAGTCGACCGGGCGGCAGCAGAGCGACGCGGTCGCCCAGCGGCTTTACGATGCGACGGCGGAGGCGGACAAGGCGGTCGTCGATGCCGTGGCGACGATCGCGGCGGCACGCAACGTGCCGCGTGCGCAGGTCGCACTCGCGTGGGTTGCACAGAAGCGCGGAGTCACCGCGCCGATCGTCGGCATTTCCAAGCCGCGGCAGCTGGACGATGCGCTGGCCGCGCTCGAACTGAAACTGACCGACGACGAGATCGCCGCGCTCGAACGCCCGTACGTGCCGCACGCGGTCGCGGGGATCAACTGAGCGGCGGCGCCGCGCGGCCGTCAGCGCGCGGCGTCAAGCATCGGGTAGGTGAACAGGCCGAAGTGAACGACGTTCAGCCCCGCATGCGCGAGCGCGGACGCGAGCAGCCCGCCGCGCCGCCAGGCGAGGCCGTAGCCGATGCCGGCCACCGTGCCGAGCACGATCCATTGCCAGCCGCCGGCCGCATGCGCGGCGCCGAACAGCACTGCGCCGATCGCAAGCGCGGCCCACGGCCCCCATGCGAACGCGCGTAGCGCGCGCGTCAGTCCGCCCTGCACGTAGCCGCGGAACAGCGCTTCCTCGGCGAGCGTCACGATCAGCAGGTTGTTCACGAGCCACAGCCAGCCCGACGGCGGCCATTTGGGCGCCCAGCCGACCATCCCGATCGCGAGCGCGCCGGCCAGGCACGCGGCCGCCGTTGCGATGGCCGCCACCGCGCCGGTGCGCAGCGCGCGCGACAGCGGGACGTCGGGGGCGACCCACGGCAACACCCACACCAGCCACAAGCCGACGAGCGGCTTGTCGAGATTCAGGTACATCGTGAACGGCACGGCATCCGGCGTGAAGCGCGTCGGGCCGATCACGCGCGGATTGTGGAAGCCGGGAATCAGGTGCAGGCTGAGCGCGATCGCGACAGCGGCAAAGACGACGTGCGCGGCGAGGCGCACCGCGCGCGGGCGCTCGGGCATCACACCCCACGCGGCCGCGGCCAGCAACGCGAGCGGGGCCAGCGCGAGCGGCCCGAGCTTGCCGAACGCCAGCGCGCACGCATAGCCGAGCGCGGCGAGGCCGACGCTCAGGCCGTGCTGCGGGCGATGCCACGCGAACGCGGCGGCCGCGAACAGCGCGAGCCAGATCGTGGCGGACGGAAGAAGCGAAAGGGACATGACAGGAGCGGCATTCGTCGGACGAGACGCCGCGCATCATACAGCAGCCGGCTTGCGATGCCGGTGGAGAGCGGTCAGCGGCCGGCGGTTTCGGTCGCGCGGTCGCGGCCCGGGACGTGGACGCTGTTGCGCTCGCGCATCCGCCGCCGGTACCAGAACGTCCACAGCAGCAGACAGCCGAACACGGTGTAGCCCATGACCGGCGACACGACCAGCACGCGTTCGACCGGCCAGGTCACGACCATCCAGAGGCGCAGCAGCATTTCCAGCGTCATGAACGCGCCCCACACGAAGGTCATCCGCCGGAGCATCTGCCGCAGCCCGGGCTGCGCTTCCCAGACGGCTTCGAAATGCGCGGCGCCGCCATCCATCTCGCGGGCCACCGTGGCGCGGGCCAGGTAGAAGATCAGCGGGCGTTCGCGGAACAACGACAGCAGGAACACGACGCCGATCGTGCCCGACGCGAGCGATTCGCGCATCAGCAGCGTGCGCGCGCTGCCGCCGAGCGCCATCCCGAGGATCGACAGCGCGATGCCGAGCAGCACGATGGCCGCCACCGCATCGATGCGGCGCGAGCGGATGAATTCGACGATCGACCAGATGATCGGCGGCACCGCCGACGCGTACAGCGCGCCGGTTTCGCCGAAATAAGGCTGCGCGGCCCGGTAGGCAACCCAGGGCAGCACCAGGTTGACGAAGAGTTCGAGGATCAGTCCGGCTCGCGGTTTCACGGTGAGCAATTCCACGCAGGTTGGGGCGAACCCGCGAAGGGCGTGGTGGCCCGCGGTTGCCCCGAAAAGGGTTCGATTGAGTATATCGAAGAATCGGGCGGTGCTGCGGTGCCGTGTCGGCCGCGTGCCGCCGGCGGCGCCGGTGCCATCGTCATGGAAGCGCCGCGGCCGGCAGCGTGATCGTGACCGTGGTGCCCTGCAGCATGACGCTGTGCACGTGGATCGTGCCTTCGTGCCGTTCGACGACGGCCTTGACGAACGCCATGCCGAGCCCGACGCCGCTGGTTTCCGGCTGGCCGGCGGTGCGAAAGCGCCGGTAACGCTCGAACAGCCGCGTCTGGTCCGCGCTGCTGATCCCGCACCCGCTGTCGCGGATCGTGCAGCGCACGGTCTTGCCGTCGGCGCCCGGCTCGACCCGGCATTCGACGCTCGTCAGCGATGCGCTGTACTTGATGGCGTTGTCCAGCAGGTTGATCAGCGCGCGCGACAGCAGCGCCGGGTCGCCTTGTACGATCGTGTCGTCGTGCCGCGGCACGTCGTCGATCGACATGGATTTCCGGTGCGCGAGCGGCCACACCGCGTCGCGTGCCTCGTTCATCAGGTCGGCGAGGTTGACCGGCACGCGTTCGTAGTCGCTGGCCTCCGCACGCGAGAGCTGCGCGAAGCCGTCGGCCAGCGCCAGCGTGTGCCGCGCCAGCTTGCCGATTCTCGCGAACTGCTGCTTCATCTGCACGTCGCCCGCCCGTCGCGCCTGCGTGTCGATCAGGATGATCAGCGAGGTCAGCGGAGCGCGCATGTCGTGCGAGAACAGCGTCAGCATGTCGTTGCGCTGGCGTTCGAGCATGTCGCGGCGGACGGTCGCGTGGCGCAAGGTTTCCAGCGCGTGGTGGATCTGCGTGAGTTCGGGCCCGATGCCGCGCGGCATCGCGACGTGCGACGTATCGCCATCGCTGAGTGCGACGATCCGGCGGCCGAGCGCATCGAGCGGTTTCGACAGCAGTCGCTGCACGCCGCGCGCGAGCGAGGCCAGGATCGCGACGCACAGTGTCGCGGCGAATGCCGACGACGCGACCTTGATCCGGGCGGTGTTCCGGCCGCCGATCGCACGATGCCGGGCCAGATCGATCACGTGGTCGCGCAGCCGCTCGCTCGGCCGGAAATGCGGCACGATCGCGCGGGAAAAGTCGGCCGCACTCATCGCATAGACGCCGTTCTTGCCGCCGGCGACCGCCGCGTCGACGAGCGGCAGGATGTGCGCGTCGAAGGCCCCGTTGAGCTGCGCGTATTCGCGCGCCACGTCTGGGTCGTCGAGCTTCGCGCCGATCGAGCCGTCGATCAGCGCGCGCAATTGCTCGATGCGGCCGCGCATCCGCATGATGTCCGCGAACTGCGTGCGGTCGAGCGCCTGCCGCGCGAACATCGGCGCGATCAGCAGCGAGCCCGTGCGGCCCGCGTATTCGCGGAGATCGCCGAGGAGCCGCGCGAGCAGGATCGCACCCGATGTGCGCGGGTCGCCCATCGCGGTGTCGGTCATGGCGCCGTCGATCAGCAGCGACAGCGTGTCGACGATCCGGAACAGGCGCGCCTGCGCGTGCTGGATATCGTGAACGCTGCGTGTCGCGCGCGGCCGCATGCCGAGTGCGTCGACCTCCGTGCGCGCATCGGCGAGCGTGATCCGGACCGAGTCGAGGGCATGCAGCAGGTTGCCGCGTTCGCGATCGTCGAGCACGGTCGCCTGCGCGATGCCGCCGCGAAAACGTTCGAGCGCCTGGTCGGAACGCACCCGCGCGGCGAGCAGGTGGCGGACCTCGGTGGCGCCGTCGTCCTGCGGGCGCACCAGCAGGTCGTTCGTCGGGCCGCGTTCGGCCGAGATCACGTTGGCGGCGCTCATCGCGCCGCGGACGAATTCGAAGCGCTGCAGGTCGGCGTTCTCCTGCCGGTATTGCCGGACACTCCCCCAGATGATCGTGCCGCACAGCAAGGCCAGCAGCGTGGTGACGAGGGCGAAGCCGATATGGGTCTTCTGCTGGATCGTCAGCGATCGAATGTTGTATGCGCGTTCCCGGCTAGACGAGAATGTACGATTCATGACACACCATGTTTGCAAGCTATCCCGGGTGGGCCCGTATTCTCGGCCTGTCGGCGTCGCGATACCGTAAGGTTTTGTGGGGGGCGGGGGCCGCCTTCAACGGGGCGGCAACGATCCTGGCAGGGATGCCGGACCGTGCCTTGCACAGGATCACCTTGCGTCAGTGTGCTGTCGACATCGGACGAGTCGCGATTGATCCGGAGAAACCCTGAACGCGCATCGGACCGGTGGCGCGTTACGACGGATGGTTTGGATTGCGAATGTTTATGGCCGTCGTATTCGATCGATGCGCGGCACGAAGTTCGCGACGGACGACGGCGGCAAGGAGGGCGCGCTGGAAGGAAACGGCAGGCAGGCGCGCCGCCCGCGCAAGGGTGACGCGCCAGGGTGACGCTTGCAGCCCGCGTGCCGCGGCGCGAATCGCTGCCGCGGCCGCGCGCGCGGTCAGGCGAGGGCGGGCTGGACGATGATCTTCACGTTCCGGTCCTTGTGGTTGACGAGTTCCTCGAAGCCATGCGAGACGATGTCGCCGAGCGCGATGCGCCCGGTGATGAGCGGCTGCACGTCGATGCGGCCGTCCGCGATGAAGCGGATCACGTCCGCGAATTCGCCGTTGTACGCGAGCGAGCCGATCACTTCCTTCTCGGTCGACACGATGTCGAAGAAGTTGAACGGCGCCGGCTCCTCGAAAATCCCGACCATCACCGACTTGCCGGCCTTGCGGATCACGTCGATCGCGAGCTTCGCGGTGGTGGTGTGGCCGATGCACTCGAACGACACGTCGGCGCCATAGCCGCCGGTCAGCGCCTTGACTTCCGCGATCGCGTCGGACGTCTTCGGATCGATGACCACGCTCGCGCCGACCTCCAGCGCCTTCTGCTTGCGCGCGGCCGACATTTCCAGCGCGATCACGCGCCCGGCGCCCGCGGCCTTCGCGCACATGATCGTGCACAGGCCGATCGTTCCCGCGCCGACCACGACGACGGTCTGCCCGACGATGTTGCCGGCCTTCTTCACCGCATGCAGCCCGACCGCGAGCGGTTCGATCAGCGCGCCGGCCTCGGTCGGGAAGTCGTCGGGCAGCTTGTACAGCAACTCGGCCGGCACGTTCACGTATTCGGCGAATGCACCGTTGTTCATCAGCCCGGTGAACGCGAGGTTCTCGCAGATGTTGTACAGCCCATGCTTGCAATACCAGCAGGTGCCGCAATGCTGGCAGGCGTCGGCCGTCACGCGATCGCCGACCGCGTAGCCCGTCACGCCCGCGCCGAGTTCGGCGATCTCGCCGCTGAACTCGTGGCCGAGGATGCACTGGCCCTTCAGGCCCGTCAGCGGATGCGGCGCATCGACCGGGATGAAGACGGGGCCCGCGACGTATTCGTGCAGGTCGGAGCCGCAGATCCCGCACCAGTGCACGCGAATCGTCACCCAGCCGGCCGGCGGGCGCTCGGGAACGGGAACCTGTTCGACGCGGATGTCGTGGCGGCCGTGCCAGACGGCGGCTTTCATGCTGGGAGCTGGGGTCGTTGCCGGTGTACTCACGTTGCTGTCTCCATCAGGTTGTCGTCGGGCGCGAGGCGTGGTTGCCGGTGCGCCCGTCGCGCGAGTGCGCGAACGACCGGTATGCAGGAACGGGGCCAGCTCGAGTGGGGGCGCCAGGCGGCGATTACACGGGATAGGCGCGATGCGATGCACCATTTGCCGGCTCTTTGACGGGAAACGATTTGACGGAGGAGGGTGGTGAGATTTGCTGCAAAAGCAAAAGCTCCGGCGGGGTGAGACGCTGGGACGTTCGTCTCAGCGCAATGAGACGAATCGCGAGACGCACGCTGCCACGCCGATCCATTGCCGCGATCGGCGGAACGGATCGTTGCGCACATTACCCCTTTACTTGAAGTTAACTTCAATTTGTATCATGTGCGCCAGTCCGATCCCGGACGCGTGATGCATCCCGTTGCACGCGGCCGCTTCAACGGAGGGGAAGATGACCGAATCGCCTGTCGCGGCCGATGCCGCCACGCTGCCGTCGCGCAGCCACGGGGCCGCCGTCGCGAACGTCGTGCTGGCGAGCATCGTGTCGGCGCTGCACGTCGGCAAGGCGACGATCGCGTTGCCGTCGCTCCAGCACGAATTCGGCGGCTCGCTCGCGTCGCTGAGCGGGATCATGTCGGTGTTTCCGCTCGTCGGCGTGTTCGGCGGCATCGCGGCCGGCCTGCTGGTGCGACGCTGGGGCGACCGGTTGCTGCTGATCGCGGGCCTCGTCGTCCTCGGCCTGTCGAGTGTCGCCGGCGCATGGGCCGACAGCTTCGCGCTGCTGCTGGCCACGCGTTTCGCCGAAGGGCTCGGTTTCGTGATCGTGGTGGTCGCTGCACCGGCCGTGCTGAATCGCGTGACGCCGGCCGAGCGGCGCAATCTCGTATTTGGCTTGTGGAGCACGTTCATGCCGGTCGGCATGGCGCTGTCGATGCTGGTCGGGCCGTTGCTCGGCGGCTGGCGCAACGGCTGGCTCGCGGCCGCGGCGCTGACGCTCGCCGCGGCGGCCGCGGTGCCCGTCACGACGTCGGCCGATGCGCCGTCGCGGCAGGCCGGCGCGCCGCGTATCGGGCCCGCGCTGCGCGACGTGCTCGCGTCGCGCTCGACCACGCTGCTGGCGCTGGGGTTCGCCACCTACAACGTGCAGTTCTTCGCGGCGATGACGTTCCTGCCGGTGTTCCTGATGCGGCGCCTCGGCGTTGCGGTCGGTGCAGCGGGGGTGATCAGCGCGGCGATCGTCGCCGCGTGCGTGATCGGGAACCTGACGGCCGGCTGGCTGTTGTCGCGCGGCGCACGGCCCGGGATCGTGATGGCCGCGACGTCGGTCGCGATCGGCGCGGCCGGCGCGGGGCTCTTCAGCGCGGCCACGCCGGCGCCGCTCGCGGTCGCGCTGGGTTTTGCGTTTTCGGCGATCGCGGGGATGTTGCCCGCGACGATCCTCGCGTGTGCGCCGGGCTCCGCGCCGACGCCGTCTCTCGCGCCGCTCAGCATCGGCTGGGTCGTGCAGGGCAACTATCTCGGGCAGGTGATCGGGCCGCTCGCGATCGGCTCGATCGTCGGCGCATTCGGCTGGTCGGGCGGCATCGGGCTGATGCTCGCCGCTGCCGTCACCGGTGCGGTGATCGGCCTGTCGCTGCTGCGCGAACCGATGGGCCGGCGCTGAGCGCGGCGCCGTTCAACCTGCACGGAAATCCGTCAAGCATGCTCAACACCATGGAAAGCCTGATTTGTGAAGCTGACCCGCCGTGCGATGCGCCGGCCTGGGTCGAAGACGATGCGATGCCGCCGCGTGGCGGCGTCGCGCGTCCGCTCGTGACGATCGGCCGGGCGCCGGTTCCCGAGCACGCGGCGGCGGCCGTCTCGCCGTTGCGCCCGCAACTGTTCGTCACGGTGCTGGAGGCCGACGACCATGCGTTGCTGATCCGCTGGGTCGAGAGCGGCCGGTGCCATTACGGCGAGCAGCGCTGGCGCTTGCGCGTCGCGTTGCAGCCGGGCCGCTGCGCGATCTCGGGGCAGCCGATCGAGCCGGGCGAGCCGGTGTTCCGGCCGGTGCGAAGGCCCGTGCCGGCCAATGGCGACGAGATGATCTGCCCGGCGGCGGTGCCGGGGGCGGCGGGCCACGCACGTGACGCCGCGCCGGAGGGCGACGACGCGCGCGAGCCGGCCGACGTTTCCGGTTGAACGCCGGCCGGCTGCGACACGCGTTCGTTACTTCTTCACGTCGTGCCGGTACTGGATGAACCCGGCGTTGTTCGCGAGCTTGTCGTAGAGCGCGCGTGCCGTCGTGTTGGTTTCGTGGGTGAGCCAGTACACGCGGCTCGCACCGGCTTCGCGGGCGTGTTCGTACACGGCTTCGATCAGCGCGCCGCCTGCGCCTTGCCCGCGTGCGTCGGGCGCGGTGTACAGGTCCTGCAGGTAGCAGTACGGCCCTTCGGTCCAGCACGAGCGGTGGTAGATCGCATGCACGATCCCGACCAGCGCCCCCGAGGCGTCGAATGCGCCCAGCACGAACATCGGCTCCGCCGGATCCATCAGGCGGGCCCATGTCGTCGCGAACACCGCGTCGCTCAGCGCGGTGTCGTAGAACTTCTGATAACCCTGCCACAGCGGGCGCCACGCGGCTTCGTCGGCGGCGACGAGCGGGCGCACCGTGACGCGCGTCGCGTCGTTCGCGCGGCTGGCCGCATCGCGCGCGCTTGCCTGCGCGTGGCGGATCGCGGTGAGCGACCGGCGCTGCTCGCCCTGCGCGTCGAAGTTCTCCGGGTCGAGCCACGCGTCGAATGCGGCGCGCACATCCGGCCATTCGCCGTCGATGATCGAGAACCACGCGGTGTCGCGATTGCGGCCGCGGTAGATGACCGCCTGCCGGAACGTGCCCTCGTAGCGGAAGCCGAGCCGGGCGGCGGCCTTGCGCGACGGGAGGTTCAGGTCGTCGCACTTCCATTCGTAACGCCGGTAGCCGAGCGTGTCGAACGCGTACTTCATCAGCATGAACTGCGCTTCGGTCGAAACGGGCGTGCGCTTGAGCAGCGGCGAGAACGTGACGGAGCCGACCTCGATCACGCCGTTGGCCGGATCGATGCGCATCAGCGCGAGCGTGCCGACCGCGCGGCCGGTGGCGCGGTCGATCACCGTGTAGTGCAGCGGATCCGGGCTCGCCTGCGCGGTACGCGCGTACTCGCGGTAGCTCGCTTCGTCGGCGTACGGGCCATGTGCGAGATAGGTCCAGTCGCTGCCGTCCGGCGCCTGCGAGTAGGCGGCGTGCAGGTCGGCCGCGTGGCGCTCGGCGTCGAGCGGTTCGAGCCGGCAGTAGCGGCCTTCGAGCACGATGCGCTCCGGGCGCGGACGCGCGGACCAGTCGGGAACGGGGTGGCCGATGGGTTGCTGGAAAGCGTTGGTGAGCGTGGACAAGGTCGATCTCGCTTCGGTTGGCGGCCGGCGACATGCCGGCATGCAGACGATCGTAGTCGCGACGAGGTACCATGAGAAGCGCCAGAGATCGGCAAATTTATGGTGCCACGATTGATGGGGCGCGAATCGCGAGCCGTCGTTCACCAGCCGCGCGCCACGCGCCGTGCGCCACCAGCCGTGCGCCACGTTCCGACATTTTCACGCTGCGAAGTTCCGATGACGACTGTCCTTCCTTCCGGCGATGCGCCGTTGCTGCCGCTCGACGCGCCGCTGGCGCGCACACCCGGCGCGCCTTCGCTGCAGCGCCAGTTGCTGCGTCGCGTGCGCGACGCGATTCTCGGCGGCGCGATGCCGGCCGGCACGCGGCTGCCCGGCACGCGCGCGCTGGCCGAGACGCTCGGCGTCTCGCGCAACACGACGGCGGCCGTCTACGAGCAGCTCGTGGCCGAAGGCTTCCTGCAGTCCGACCGCCGCGGTACGCGCGTGGTCGGGCTGTCACGGCCGGCGCCGCCGCGCCGGCGTGCCGCGCCGCCGGCCGTCGCGCAGCGGCTCGGCCGGATTCGCCCGAGCCGCATCGGCACCGGTGAATCGGAGGGCTTCCGGCCGGGCGTGCCCGCGCTGACGCATTTCCCGGCGGACGCATGGCGCCACGCGATCGACCGCGCGCTGCGCCGCGCCGGCCGCGACCTGCTCGGCTATGGCGACCCGCTCGGCGAGCCCGCGCTGCGCGAATCGATCGCCCGCCACCTGGCCGTGACGCGCGGTGTGCGCTGCGATCCCGAGCAGATCGTGATCACGGAAGGCGCACAGGGCGCGATCGCACTGTGCGCGCAGTTGCTGACCAACCCGGGCGATACGGTGTGGGTCGAGGAGCCCGGCTATCGCGGTGCGCGCACCGCGATGCAGGCGGCCGACCTCGACGTCGTGCCGATGCCGGTCGACGCGGAAGGGCTGCGCACCGACGAGGATGATTGGCGCGAGCGGACGCCGCGTCTCGTCTACACGACGCCGTCGAACCAGTTCCCGACCGGCGCCGTACTGTCGATCTCGCGCCGGCTCGCGCTGATCGATGCCGCGCGCCGGCATCGCGCGTGGATCATCGAGGACGACTACGACAGCGAATTCCGCCACACCGGCGAGCCGATCGGCGCGATGCACGGGCTCGCGCCCGATTCGCCCGTCGTCTATCTCGGCTCGTTCAGCAAGACGATGTTTCCGGCGTTGCGGATCGGTTTTCTCGTGCTGCCCGATGCGCTGCTGGCCGCGGTGCGGCCGGTGCTGCCGGAGATGCTGCGCGGCGGGACGCGCCACGTGCAGCTCGCGCTGGCCGATTTCATCGAGACGGGCGAGTACGGCCGCCATCTCGGCCGCATGCGCCGGCTGTATCGCGACCGGCGGCGGTTGCTGCTGGCTGCGCTGGACGGCAACCTGAGCGTGCCGCATCAGATCGAGGGCGGGCCGTGCGGGCTGCATCTCGCGCTGCGGCTGCCGGCGCGCTACCGCGATCGCGCGATCGTCGACGCGGCGCGTGCGCACGGCATCGGGCCGTTTCCGTTGTCGGGTTTTTCGATCGAGGCGGGATCGGCGGGCAACGGGCTCGTGCTCGGCTTCGGTAATACGTCGGCCGACGCGTTCGAGCCGATGTTGCGGATGTTGTCGGCGATCGCGGAGCGGGTGGGTGGGGCGTCACCTGCGGGTGGCGGGGCGCGGGGATGACGTCACCCGTCGCCGGTGATTTCCGCGACCGTATCGATTTCGCTTTCGATCTCGCATTCGTCTCGGCATCCCGACAGGAGAATCAAGTCATGAAGATGCGAACTGGATCGGTGATGACCGTCGTTGCTCCGGCTACTTTCGCTGCGTGAGCAGGGCGCTCTCGTGCGACGGATGACGATCGGACTTGTGCGGATTGACGAACCGCGCACTTTGTTCGAAACGGCCACCGTCGCGGCTCCGCGCCTGCCGCTCCGCCCGGCATTCGGGTTTCGATTCGTATGTTCGAACAGGCCGCGTGGACTATAAATGGATGGGTGTACCGGGCCTTGTCGAGCGTCTGCGCGTCTCGCGCATGTCGGCGCCGTGACTCCCCGGGGGAGGTGCACCGTGGTTCGCCAGACGCTTGCTCGCGCCGTGCTTTGCACCGCGTTGATCGGGGGCGTGTTTGCCGGCTGTTTGTTGCCGCCGCCGGACGCCTTTGCCGGAACCCTCTCGCCGCCCGTCACGCCGCACCCGATGAAGCAGCGGCCGGCTGCCGCGCCTTACGCGATGCCGGTCGATTTTCCGGCGATCGTCGACCGCTACGGCCCGGCCGTCGTGACCGTCATGACCGCCGCACCCGACCAGCAGGCGAGCGGCCCGTCCTTCGCGATCCTCGATCCCGACGATCCGCTCGCGGCGTTCTTCCGGCATGACGTACCGCCGCCGGCACAAGGTGCACCGGCACAGGTACAGGCACCCGAGATGTTGCCTCGCGCGGTATCGGGCAGCGGCTCGGGTTTCATCGTCAGCGCCGACGGCCTGATCCTCACGTCGGCGCATGTGGTCGACGAAGCGACCGACGTGACGGTACGGCTCACCGACCGCCGCGAATTCAAGGCGACGGTGCTGGCCGTCGACCCGCAAAGCGACGTCGCGGTGCTACGGATCGACGGGAAGAAGCTGCCGTTCGTGCGCGTCGGCGATTCGTCGAAGGTGCGCGCGGGCGAGCCGGTGATGACGATCGGCGCGCCGGACGGATCAGGCAACACGGTCACGGCCGGCATCGTCAGCGCCACGTCGCACCGGATGCCGGACGGCAGCGCGTTTCCGTTCTTCGAAACCGACATCGCGCCGAACCCCGACAATTCCGGTGGCCCCGTCTTCAATCGCGCGGGCGACGTGATCGGCATCGCGGTGCAGGTCTATACGGGCCCGGACCGCTACGCGAGCACGACGTTCGCGATCCCGATCGCGTTGGCCGCAAAGGTGCGGGCGCAACTGCAGAAGCAGATGCAGGCGCAGGCGCAGCAGTCCCAGGCGCCGGATGCGTCGTCGTCCGGCAATGCGATCGGCGTCGACGTGCAGGATGTCGGCATCGGGCTGGCCGCGGCGTTCGGGCTGCCGCGTCCGGCGGGCGCCCTCGTCAATGGCGTCGCGCCCGGCTCGCCGGCTGCCGCGGCCGGCGTGAAGCCCGGCGACGTGATCGTGAAGCTGGGCGACAAGACGATCGGCCGATCGGCCGAGCTGAACGACCTGGCTGCCGCGCTGCCGCCGGGCCAGAAGGTGCCGCTGCGGTTGATCCGCAACCGCGCGCCGGTGATGCTGACGATCACGGGCGCCGACGAGGCCGCCGGCAACGCGGGTGCGACCGTCGGCATGGCTGCGCCGAAGGCGGCTGCACGACCGGCGGCGGGAGCAGCGGCGGGCGCAGCGGCTGCCGACGGCGGCGACCGCCTCGGGCTGACGATGCATGCGCTCAGCGACGACGAGCGCCGCTCGACGGGGCTCGCCGTCGGGATGATGGTGGACGCGGTGCACGGCCCGGCAGCCAAGGCCGGCATCCAGCCGGGCGACGTCGTGCTGGAGCTCAACGACACGCTGCTCGAGACGCCCGATGACATACCGACGCTGGAAGCGAACGGCAGCGTGATCGCGGTGCTGATCCAGCGCAACAACGCGCGGAAATTCGTGTCGGTGCGAGCGCGTTAGGGCGTTGACGCGGTCGGTATCGTCCGCCTACCATCGTTCGATCTCACACGTAGTCAACGAGGCATTCAGGAGCCATCCGGCATGCACGCAGCATTCATCATCGTAGTAGTACCCAGGCGCAGGGTCCGGTAGCGGCACCGCGCCGGCACCCATGCGCCCCCGACTCGTTCGGGGGCTTTTTTTTGCATTGCGCACGGCCGTGCGGCACGTGCATGGAGGGCATCCGCTTGCAATCGAACCTGCCGATCGCTTCCGAACGGGCGTCGCCGAGACTCGCGACGCTGATCCTGCTGTGTGCGTGCTCGGTGCTGCCGCTGAGCCTGTTCCTGCCGTCGCTGCCGGCCATCGCGCGCGACCTGCACGCCGACTATGCGCTCGTCGCGCTGTCGCTCGGCGGTTACGCGGCGGTGGCGGCGTCGCTGGAGTTCGTGATGGGGCCGCTGTCGGACCGGTTCGGGCGGCGGCCGGTCGTACTGGCGAGCGTCGGCGTGTTCGCGCTCGGCTCGCTCGGCTGCGCGATGGCGACCGATATTCGTGCATTCCTGGCGTGCCGGCTGATGCAGGCGGCGATCACGTCGGTCTATCCCGTGTCGATGGCGACGATCCGGGACACCGGCGGCGGGGCGCGCGCGGCGAGCCGGATCGGCTATGCGGCGATGGCGGCCGCGTTCGCGCCGATGCTCGGCCCGACGCTCGGCGGCGCGCTCGACCAGACGTTGGGCTGGCGCGCGAGCTTCTGGCTGCTCGGCGCGGTGGGCATCGCGCTGTTCGTCTGGTGTGCGTTCGACCTCGTCGAAACCCATGCGAACCGGTCGTCGAGCCTCGGGCAGCAGCTTCGCGCGTACCCGGCGCTGCTGCGTGCGCGCCGTTTCTGGGCCTATGCGCTCTGCATGGCGTTTTCGACCGGCTCGTTCTACGCGTTCCTGGCCGGCGCGCCGCTCGCCGCGCAAACGGTGTTCGGCATCGCGCCGGCGGAGATCGGCTTCTTCATGGGGACCATCACGGCCGGTTTCGTGTTCGGCAGCTTCCTGGCCGCGCGCTACGCACGCCGCTACGCGCTGGCCACGACGATCCTGTTCGGGCGGGTGGTCGCATGCGCGGGGCCGTTGATCGGGCTCGCGCTGAGGTTCGGCGGCGTGACGCAGGCGATCGCGTGGTTCGGGCCGTGCGTGCTGGTCGGCATCGGCAACGGGCTGACCAATCCCGGCGCGCATGCCGGCGCGGTGTCGGTGCGCCCGGAACTGGCGGGCAGCGCGTCGGGGCTGGCCGGCGCGATGACGATCGCTGGCGGCGCCGCGCTTTCGTCGCTGACGGGGGCGGTGCTGACAGCCGGCAACGCGGGTTATGCGCCGCTCGCGATGATGCTGCTGTCGGCCGCGATCGCCCTGGCGGCGGCCGTCTGCGTGCGGGTGTTCGATGCGCGCGACGCCGGGCGGTGAACGGAAACGCGCGGCAGCACCGCGCGGAGCCGGGCATGGGGTGGGCACGGCTACCGTGCCGTGGACGATTGGCGGACAATCGATCGATTATCGGGAGACGACGAACCCGCCGCGCGCCGGGCATGCTCCAACGCGTGAAGGGCGACTGGACGAGGATGCGATGAGCGACTTTTCTGATTTCCAGCGAGACATTGCCGACGCCGCGAGAGCGACATTCAGGGCGCTGCGGGCGCAACATCCGGACGAGCATTTCTATGCGTTCGCGCTGTATACCGACAGCGGTGCGATGACGGTGGTGCCGGCGGCCAATTCGGTCGAGGGGCTGCGCCGGATCCGTGAGCAACAGGCCGTCCCGGACGACGACCCGTGGTATGCGTGGGGCTTTTCCGAATGGGCGTACGCGGCGGCGGAAGCGTCGCCGTTCAATGCGATCTGCGGCAAGCTCGCCGATGACGTGCTGAGCCCGCAGTTCGTCCGATCGAGATTCCCGGAATTCGCGCGGCAACTGCACGCCGACATGATCGCGGCGTTGCGCCTGCTCGACCGCGAAGGCCTGTTCGGCACGGGCGACGAAAGGGCGGCGATCACGCTGTTCGTGTCGATCAGCGACGACGATGCGGCCGAGGCGCTGGAAAACGAATCGGCGAAGGCGCTGAATCCGCCGGCCGTCGCCGGCGCATTCCTGCGCCGCTACGACTGACCGAAATCGGTATATTGCACGGCGGCCCCGGACGGGCGACCGCCATGCGTGCTGCGTGACGGCTTACGGCTTCGCGCCCACGACGAATTCGAACGTCGCGACGCCGTCGACGCCGCCCGTGACGCGATCGCCAGGCTGCAGCGCGCCGACACCCGCCGGCGTGCCGGTGAAGATCAGGTCGCCTGCCTTCAGCTCGACCGAGCGCGACACATACGCGATGACGTCGGGCACGGCCCAGATCATGTCGGCCAGGTCGCCTTGCTGGCGCGTGTCGCCGTTGACCGCGAGCCAGATGCGGCCCGTCGCCGGGTGGCCGGTGGCCGCTGCCGCGCGCAGCGGAGTCACGGGGCCTGATGCATCGAAGCCTTTCGCCCAGTCCCACGGACGGCTCAGCTTCTTCGCTTCGGCCTGCAGGTCGCGGCGCGTGAGGTCGACGCCGACGCCGTAGCCCCACACGTGCGACAGTGCGTCGGCCGGGTCGATCGACCGGCCGTCCTTGCCGATCGCGACGACCAGCTCGATTTCGTGATGCAGGTCGTTCGTCAGCGGCGGATAGGCGACGGTGCCGCTGGCCGGGACGATCGCGTCGGCCGGCTTCGTGAAGAAGAACGGCGGTTCGCGGTCGGGATCGGCGCCCATTTCGCGCGCGTGGTCGGCGTAGTTGCGGCCGACGCAGAAGACGCGGCGTACCGGAAAGCGCGCGGACGACTGGTCGACTTCGACGGAAGGACGCTCGGCAGCGTCGATGACATAAGCGGACATCGGATGGCCTCGTTCGGTGATAAGACGGATGCCGCGCCCGTGCGGTGCACGGGCCGGCATGCGTGCAACGATACCCGACAGCCGTGCGGCCGGATGCGACGCAACTGCGTTTTACCGGGACAAAACTACGCGTCGGCCGCCGCCGGGGAATCGTCGCCGTCCGGCAGCGCGGCGTTCGCGTCCCGGTACGCCTTCGGCGACACGCCGACCCGTGCACGGAAGCGCCGCGCGAAATACCCTTCGTCGCGGAAGCCGACCGAGCGTGCGATATCGGCGATGCGCCGGCTGGTATGGGCCAGCAGCGACTGCGCGAGCGCGATCCGGCGCTCGGTCACGAGATCGGTGAAGGTGCTGCCGGTTTCCTTGCGGACCAGGTGCGCGAGGTAGTTGGGCGACAGGAACGCGGCCTCGGCGGTCGCGGCGAGCGTCAGGTCCTCGCGGGTCAGGTTGGCGCGCACGTGCCGCAGCACGCGCGCGAGCGCGTCGCGCCGGCCCGCGCGCTGGGCGCCGCGCTGCGCGAGCTTGTCGAGCGCACCCGCGTACTGCGTGCAGACGAGCCCGATCAGCTGCAGCAGGTAGCCGCGCAGCAGCGTGGTCGAGCCGAACGTGCGCACGCGATCGGTGTCGAGCATGCACAGCGCGAGGCGGCGCGCTTCTTCGTAGGTGTCGCCGGTCAGGATGAAGTCGAGGTGCTCCTGGAAGCGGAACGGCGTCAGCTCGGGAAAGCGATGCGCGGGCACGTCCTCGAGATCGAGCGGGTCGACGTCGAGATCGGCGCGCAGGAACGCCTGGCTGAAGTTGATGACGATGAAGTGCGCGCCTTCCGGATGCGGGATCAGGTGTTCGCGGTGCGGCAGCACGAACGCGAGCGCGCCGCGCGGAAACGGCCGCGTGACGCCGCCGATCCGCTGCTCGGTGTCGCCGCCGAGATTGAACTGGATCTGGAAATACGCGTGCCGGTGCGGCTCGGTGATCGCCTGGCGCGACGCCTGGTCGCGGATGTAGAAGTCGAGCCGGTCGCTGCGTTCGGGCATCCCGTACAGGCGCGGCGGGGCGATGGAGGGCATGAAGGATTCTGCTGTTCGTGACGCGGTTGAGCCGCGATGGTACAGCGAACCGGGCGCGGCGGCGATCCGTGCGGCCGCATGGCTTCGCCCGGTGTCGCTCGCGGCATGCCGCGCGGCGATTACTCGTCCGGATGGAAGCCGAGATAACTGGCGTGCGGGGTGGCGCTATCGGCACGCTGGCTTGCCGCGCCAACCGACCCGAGCGCATCCAGCGTCGACGTACGGTTCGACACCAACATCCAGGCGATGGCCTCGTCGGCGCCGGCCGGGGCCGACTCCGACGCGCGCTGCGCCGTCAAAGCCGTCAGCGCGGCAAGCAGCGCGGCAGCCGGCGGCGCGTGGACCGCGAACCCTTCGTTGGCCACCGCCGCCGTATCGATCCCCAGCACCTTGCACAACCGCGCTCGCAGCGGCGTCTCGGCTTCGCTCGCCGCACGCGCGAGCGCGATGTTCTCGCGGGTGGCCGCATCGACGATCGTGCCGCCGCGGACGAACGGCGCCTGCTGCCACGCATCGGGCGTGCATTGCTTGCCGTCCGGCACCAGCGGCACGAACGGATTCACTTCGGCCGGATAGATCCGGCACACGAGCGGGCGCGCGTCGTAGATCGCGCACCGCATGTCATCGCCAAGGTTCGGGCACGGCCCTGCATGGGTGGCGGTGAGCATGACCGTGATGCGGACGGGCAGCGAGCCGCTGAGCGCGGCGCTCGAGCGCACGCGCTTGTACGCGGCGAACGCGTTGTCGGGCTCGGGCTCGACGAGCCACGGCATTGCATCGCATAGCAGCTCCACGTGGCCGCCGCGCTGCAGCCACGCGATGGCCTCGTCGATCGTCAGCGGAATCCGCAGGTCGCGGCAGCATCCGCCGCAGCCGTTGCAGGCAAAGTCGATATCGGTGGGGGTGTCGTTCATGCTTGATTCGATACGGATAACAGGGTGCCGCGAAGCGTCGCGACAGGGCAACGGTGCGCGTTCATCGGGTGATCAGCGGCGCGATCCGGCGCCGCAGCTCGGGCACAACGTCGGTGTCGAACCACGGGTGGTGCTTGAACCACGCCTGATTGCGCGGCGACGGATGCGGCAGCGGCAACACGTCGGGGCCATAGTCGCGCCAGGCGTGCACGGTGTCGGTCAGCGTGGCCTTGCGCGACTCGCGCAGGAAATGCCGCTGCGCGTACTGGCCGATCAGCAGCGTGAGCCGGATCGACGGCAGCTCGGCGAGCAACCGGTCGATCCACAGCGGCGCGCATTCGGGGCGCGGCGGGTTGTCGCCGCTTGCGCCGCGGCCCGGGTAGCAGAAACCCATCGGCACGATCGCGAAGCGCGTCTCGTCGTAGAACGTGTCGGCATCGACGTCGAGCCAGCCGCGCAGCCGCTGGCCGCTCGCGTCGTCCCACGGGATGCCGCTCGCATGGACGCGTGTGCCCGGCGCCTGCCCGACGATCAGGATGCGCGCGTCGCGATGGGCCCGCACGACGGGGCGCGGGCCGAGCGGCAGGTCGGCTTCGCAGGCACGGCACGCGCGGATTTCGGTGAGCAGCACGTCGAGCGGCGCGCGCGTGAGTTTCGGCATCGAATCGGATCGGGGACGGAGTGGTCATGCGGCGTCACCCGGGGCCGCGTGCCGGGCGCCGGCAGGCGGCCAGGGAAAGGCGAGGCGCGGGAGCGCGCGCCGCCTGCATCACGCGGTGCGCATCACGCCTGCGACAGGCCCGGTGCACCGCTTTCGGCGACGGCAGCATCATACAACGCGGTTTGCGCGATCGCCCGGGCGATCCCCGCGTCGTCGTGCGCGCCGTCGAGCATGCCCCAGCGCCGGTATTGGGACAGGAACCACTCGCCATCGCGCGGATCGGGGCGGTTCACGGCGCCGCCGTCGTGGAAGCGGATCGGCAGCGGCGGCACGGCGAACGGCCCCGAGCCGTAGTCGCCGAGCAGGCGCGGCGCGATCAGCCGGGCCGGCACGCCGAGCGCATCGGGCGACGCGAGCCAGTCGGCCGCCTCGCGACGGTGCGCGGCGCTGTCGAGCCACGCGCAGGCATCGACGAGCGTGCGGATCAGCGCGCGGGCCGTGGCCGGATACAACGCGACGAAATCGCGCCGGGTCGCGAGCACCTTCTCCGGATGATCGGGCCAGATTTCGCTCGTGACGGCAACGGTCCGCCCCGCGCCGCAGGCCTCGGCCACCGCATGCCACGGCTCGCCGGCGCAGAAGCCGTCGAGCTCGCCGCCGGCGAGCGCGGCCACCATCTCCGGCGGCGGGATCACGACGCTGCGCACGTCGCGCAGCGGATCGACGTCGTGCGACGCGAGCCAGTGGTTCAGCCACATCGCGTGCGTGCCGGTCGGGAACGTCTGCGCGAGGAGCGGCTTGCGGCCGAGCGTCGCGAACGCGTCGCGCACGCTGCCGCTGGCGCGATACGCGTCGGCGAGGCCGCGCGACAACGAGATCGCCTGGCCGTTGCGGTTCAGCACCATCAGCGCGGCCATGTCGGCCTGCGGGCCGCCGATGCCGAGCTGCAATCCGCAGACGAGCCCGTACAGCGCATGCGCGGCGTCGAGCTCGCCGCTCAGCAGCTTGTCGCGCACGGTGGCCCACGATGGCTGGCGGCTGAGTTCGAGCGTGAGGCCGTGCCGTTCGCCGAGGTTCAGGCGCTGCGCGACGATCAGCGGGGCCGCGTCGCTCAGCGCGACGAACCCGAGGCGAAGATGTGCGCGTTCCGGCGCGGCGGGAGAGGAGGTATCCATGGCATTCATGACTGGGGTGACGCGTCGAGCAGTTGCCGCGCGACGTCGACGATGCGCAGGCCCTGATCCATCGCGCGCTTGCGCAGCGCCGCGTAGGCGTCGTGTTCGGACACCTTGCGCTCGTCCATCAGCAGGCGCTTCGCGCGGTCGATCAGCTTGCGTTCCGCGAGCTCGCGCTCGACGTCGGCCAGCCGGCGGCGCAGCGCGTCGTCGTGCGAGAAGCGGGCGAGCGCGACTTCGAGAATCGGCGCGAGGCGCTCGGCCGACAGCCCTTCGACGAGATACGCGCTGACGCCCGCGCCGACCGCCGCGCGGATCAGCGACTGATTGGCGTCGTGACTGAACATCAGCACGGGGCGCGGCGCGGTGGCGTGCATCACGGCAAGCTGCTCGAGCGTGTCGCGCGACGGGGAATCGGTATCGATGATCACGACGTCGGGATGTTGCTCCTCGACGGCGGCCGGCAGGCGCGCGGGCGTCGCGACGTCGTTCAGCATCTCGTAGCCGAGGTGCGCGAGCGCCTCGCCGAGCTCGCCGATCGGCTTGTCGGTGTCGGTGACGAGCAGCACGCGCAGGCGGGGGGAAGAAGCAGACGGACTCATGACGCGGACGGCGGCGGCGAAATCGTGGCGCGATGGGCGGATCGGGGGCGGCGGCCCCGTGCGGACCTCGGGTCGGTGCCGCGCGCGATGGCCCGGCGGCCGGCGCCGCTGTCTTCATGATAGGTAGGCGGCCGGTGCCGCGTGGCGTCGCGCATGCTACGCGGCCCGGGACAAGGCCGTTTCGATCGCGGTGCCCGCGTCCGGCACGTGCTGCACGGCCGCTTCGCCGATCGCGCCGCCGACGAGGATCACGGCCGGGCTGCCGAGCCGCGCGGCGTCGATGCCGCGCGCGAGACCGCCCAGCGTGCCGGTCCAGCGGCGTTCGTCGGGCGTGCCGGCCCATTGCACGGCCGCGGCCGGCGTCGAGGGCGACAGCACGGCGAGCAGGCCGGCGGCAATACTGTCGACGCGGCTCATGCCCATGTAGATCGCGAGCGTGGTGCCGGTCGCCGCGAGACGCGCCCAGTCGGGTTCGCCGTGGTCCTGACGGTGGGCGGTGACGAACGTGACGCCGTGGCAATGCGCACGGTGCGTGAGCGAGATGCCGAGGCTCGCTGCGGCCGCGAAGCCCGACGAGATGCCGTTGACGATCTCGACCGGAATCGCGGCGGCGCGCAGCGTCGCGAGTTCTTCGCCGGCACGCCCGAACAGCAGCGCATCGCCGCCTTTCACGCGCACCACGTGCGCGCCGCGCAGCGCGTGGCGGCGCATCAGCTTCTCGATGAATGCCTGCGGCGTGGAGCGGCAGCCGCCGCGCTTGCCGACGCGGATCACGCGTGCCTGCGGCGCGAGTTCGACGATGCCGGGCGCGACGAGATCGTCGAGCAGCAGCACGTCGGCGGCGGCCAGTGCCTTCACGGCCTTCAGCGTGAGGAGATCGGGATCGCCGGGGCCGGCGCCCAGCAGCGTGACTTTGCCTGTCGTCATGTCGTGTTCCAGTGCCGCCGGCATGCGGCGGTCGATAGCGCGTATGTCTTGCGCGGCGGCGGCGGGCGGTCGAAACGCACCGGCATCCGGCCGTGCCGCGCACGGAAGGACGCCGTTGTCCTGATCGGCCCGCCTGAATGACGGGCAGGGTTTGCGGGGACTGCCCACCGGCGCCGTTGCCGGTGTCATCAGCGGATTCAGCAATATCCGGGCCAACCGGCATGACGCGTCGCGCCGGGGCGGCGGCAACGGCGCGCATTGCGCCGCGCGATGCCCCCGAGCGTGAAGGCAGCCGCCGCGCGCGGGCAGCCGCGATGCCGCATCGGCGTGCATCGTGCCCCGTCAGCGCGCACCGCGATGTCGCACGGCGACAGTGCTGCAGCGCACCACATCTGTGCCTCGCTGCCTCACGGCGCATCGTGGGTCGCACGAAGCCGCGCATCGTGCAACGCCCGACGAGCCTTGCGTGGCGGGGCTGCGGGCCCGATTAGCGACGACATGGCACGGCGTTTGCGTCAGGGGCTTCGGGCGGATCAATGGCGATTCGTCCGGCAGTACCGATTACCGACGCGCCCGGCAACGGGCTTCATGGGCAACGGCGTCCTACGCATCGGGTCTCGACGAGACCGGGTGCGCAGGACGCCGTTTTTCGTTTGGCGGATGACATGACCGACAAAGCTACCCGTATCGATCTCTTCAGCTTCCGCACCGCGCCGATGCGCGCGTTCCACCTGACGTGGATGGCGTTCTTCGTGTGCTTCTTCGCGTGGTTCGCGTGCGCGCCGCTGATGCCGCTGATTGCACGCGAATTCCACCTGACGGCCGCGCAGGTCGCCAACATCAACATCGCGGCGGTGGCCGCGACGATCGCCGTGCGGCTGCTGGTCGGCCCGCTGTGCGACCGCTTCGGCCCGCGCCGCGTGTACGTCGGCCTGCTGCTGCTCGGCGCGATCCCCGTGTTCGCGGTGTCGTTCACGCACGATTACCTGTCGTTCCTGATCTGCCGGCTCGGCATCGGCGCGATCGGCGCGGGCTTCGTGATCACGCAGTACCACACGTCGGTGATGTTCGCGCCGAACGTGGTCGGCACCGCGAACGCGACGACGGCCGGCTGGGGTAACGCCGGCGCAGGCGCGACGCAGGCGCTGATGCCGCTGCTCGTCGCCGCCGGCCTGATGCTCGGCTTCGGCGAGGATTCGTCGTGGCGCATCGCGCTGGTCGTGCCGGGCGCCGCGATGCTCGTGATGGCCTGGGCGTACTGGCGCTTCACGCAGGACTGCCCGCAAGGCGACATCATCGCGCTGCGCCACGCAGGCGTGACGGTCGACAGCGGCAAGAAGGGCGGCTGGGCGAGCTTCTTCGCGGCCTGCGGCAACTATCGTGTGTGGATGCTGTTCGTCACGTACGGCGCGTGCTTCGGCGTCGAGGTGTTCATCCACAACATCGCCGCGCTGTACTACGTCGATCACTTCAGCCTGTCGCTGAAGGACGCCGGGTTCGCGGTCGGCCTGTTCGGGCTGCTCGCGCTGTTCGCGCGTGCGCTCGGCGGCTGGCTGTCCGACAAGATCGCCGCAAGCCGCAGCCTCGACGTGCGCGCGACGCTGCTGTGCGGGCTGATCGTCGGCGAAGGGCTCGGGCTGATCTGGTTCTCGCATGCGCAAAGCGTCGGCATCGCCCTCGTCGCGATGCTCACCTTCGGCCTCTTCACGCACATGGCCTGCGGAGCGACCTACGCGCTGGTGCCGTTCATCGACCGCAAGGCACTCGGCGGCGTGGCGGGGATCGTCGGCGCGGGCGGCAACGTCGGCGCGGTGGCCGCGAGCTTCCTGCTGAAGGGTGTCGGCGACGTGCAGCACACGCTGAGCCTGCTCGGCCTGGCCGTCACCGCGACCGCGCTCTGCGCGATGGCCGTGCGCTTCAGCGCGGAACACAAGGCGCGCGAAGCCGAGTTGCGCGACCGCGCGCTGGCTGCCAGCGGCGTCGCGAACTGATCGACCGGAGGAAACGTCACCATGAAACTCATCGTCATCGGCCACGGCATGGTCGGCCACAAGTTCCTCGAATGCGTCGCGGCGGAAGCGGGCGCCGCGGGCGCGCTGCAGGTCACGGTGCTCGGCGAGGAACCGCGTCCGGCGTACGACCGCGTGCACCTGTCGGAATTCTTCGCGGGCAAGTCGGCGGACGACCTGTCGCTCGTCGAACCCGGCTTCTTCGAACGTCATCCGCAATTCGACCTGCGGCTGAACGCGCAAGTCGCGTCGATCGACCGCGCCGCGCATACAGTCACGCTCGCGTCCGGCGAAACGCTCGCGTACGACAAGCTGGTGCTCGCGACGGGTTCGCGCCCGTTCGTGCCGCCGATGCCGGGGCACGATCGTGACGGCTGCTTCGTGTACCGGACGATCGAGGATCTCGAAGCGATGCAGGCGTGCGGCACGCACGCGAAAAGGGGCGTCGTGGTCGGCGGCGGCCTGCTCGGCCTCGAATGCGCGAAGGCGCTGCGCGACATGGGGCTCGACACGCACGTCGTCGAATTCGCGCCGCGGCTGATGGCCGTGCAGGTCGACGACGGCGGCGGCCGGATGCTGCGCGCGAAGATCGAGGCGCTCGGCGTGACCGTGCATACGGGCAAGAACACGCTGGAAATCGTCGATGGCGAGGCAGGCACGCACCGGATGGCGTTCGCCGACGGTTCGCACCTCGACGCCGACATGATCGTGTTCTCGGCCGGCATCCGCGCACGCGACGAACTGGCCCGCGCATGCGGGCTCGACGTCGGCCCGCGCGGTGGCGTCGCGATCGACGACGCGTGCCGCACGAGCGATGTCGACATCTACGCGATCGGCGAATGCGCGGCCTGGAACGGCATGGTGTACGGCCTCGTCGCCCCGGGCTACGACATGGCGCGCGTGGTCGCGAAGCAGCTCGGCGGCGATGCGAACCGTGCAGTCGAAGCCGCCTTCGCCGGCGCCGACATGAGCACGAAGCTGAAGCTGATGGGCGTGGACGTCGCGAGCATCGGCGACGCGCACGGCACGACGGCCGGCAGCCGCACCTACCAGTACGCGGACGAGCGCCGCCAGGTCTACAAGAAGCTCGTGGTGTCCGACTGCGGCAAGTTCCTGCACGGCGCGGTGATGGTCGGCGATGCGGCCGAGTACGGCACGCTGCTGCAGATGATGCTGAACCGCATCGAGCTGCCCGAATCGCCGGAATTCCTGATCCTGCCGTCGTCGGACGGCGTCGCGAAGCCGGCGATCGGCGTCGAGGCGCTGCCCGCGGCCGCCCAGATCTGCTCGTGCAACAACGTGTCGAAGTCGCAGATCTGCACGGCGGTCGCCGACGGCGCGACGAGCCTCGGCGCGCTGAAGACGTGCACCGGTGCCGGCACGTCGTGCGGCGGCTGCGTGCCGCTCGTCACGCAAATCATGAAGGCCGAGATGAAGAAGCAGGGCCTCGCGGTCAACAACCATCTGTGCGAGCACTTCCCGCATTCGCGCCAGGAACTGTTCCACCTGATCCGCGTCGAGCGCATCACGACCTTCGACGAACTGCTCGCGAAGCACGGCCACGGCCTCGGCTGCGACGTGTGCAAGCCGGCGGTGGCGGGCATTCTCGCGTCGTGCTTCAACGAATTCGTGCTGAAGAAGGAACATGCGGGGCTGCAGGACTCGAACGACTACTACCTCGCGAACATCCAGCGCGACGGCACGTACTCGGTGGTGCCGCGCATGCCGGGCGGCGAAGTCACGCCGGAAGGGCTGATCGCGGTCGGCCAGGTCGCGAAAAAATATGGCCTGTACACGAAGATCACCGGCGGCCAGCGCGTCGACCTGTTCGGCGCGCGCGTCGAGCAGCTGCCGTCGATCTGGGAAGAACTGATTGCCGCCGGCTTCGAATCGGGCCACGCGTACGGCAAGGCGCTGCGCACCGTGAAGTCGTGCGTCGGGTCGACGTGGTGCCGCTACGGCGTCGACGATTCGGTCGGCCTCGCGATCGACCTGGAGAACCGCTACAAGGGGCTGCGCGCACCGCACAAGATCAAGTTCGGCGTGTCCGGCTGCACGCGCGAGTGCGCGGAAGCACAGGGCAAGGACGTTGGCATCATCGCGACCGAGAAGGGCTGGAACCTGTACGTGTGCGGCAACGGCGGGATGAAGCCGCGCCACGCGGAACTGCTCGCGTCCGATCTCGACCGCGCCACGCTGATCCGCTACATCGACCGTCTCCTGATGTTCTACGTGCGCACGGCTGACCGGCTGCAACGCACGAGCGTGTGGCGCGACAACCTCGAAGGCGGCCTCGACTACCTGATCGACGTCGTCGTGCACGACCGGCTCGGGCTCGGCGCCGAACTCGAAGCCGACATGCAGCACGTGGTGGACACCTACGAGTGCGAATGGAAGAAGGCCGTGACCGATCCGGAAACGCGCAAGCGCTTCCGCCACTTCGTGAACAGCGACGCGCCGGACACGACCATCGAATTCGTCGAGACGCGCGGCCAGATCCGGCCCGCGACACCCGGCGAACGCGCGGGCGGCAAGCGCGTGTCGATTCCCGTCGTGGCCGAAGGCGTGACGCAAGCCGCCACCGAACCCGCCACCGTTTGACCCTGACCGACACCCGCGTTTTTTACAAGGAGTCCATCATGAACGATCGTCTTCCGCTGTCCTGGACCCGCGTGTGCCCGCTCGACGACATCGTGCCGAACACCGGCGTGTGTGCGCTCGTCAACGGCGAGCAGGTCGCGGTTTTTCACGTCGCGCATGCCGAAGCCGGCGGCGTGTTCGCGATCGACAACATCGATCCCGTGTCGCAGGCGGCCGTGATGTCGCGCGGGCTGATCGGCAGCCTCGGCGAGCGCGTCGTCGTCGCGTCGCCGCTGTACAAGCAGCACTTCGACCTGCGCACCGGCGAATGTCTCGAGGCGCCCGAGCAGTCGGTGAGCGCGTATCCGTCGCGGGTCGAGGACGGTTTCGTGTGGATCGCGGCCTGACCGCCCCGGAGCGCGCATGACCGCCACCCCCGTCAAGAGCGTGTGCCCATACTGCGGCGTCGGCTGCGGGATGGTGCTGCACGTCGAGGAAGGTGAAGTCGTCAAGGTGTCCGGCGACGCCGACCATCCGACCAACTTCGGGCGGCTATGCACGAAGGGCGCGTCGGCGCACGTCGCGCTGCGCCGTTCGGGGCGGCTCGACCGCGCGTTCGTGCGCCGGGCGCGCGAGGACGATCTGGTGCCGCTGCCGGCCCGCGATGCGATCGCCGACACCGCGCGCCGCCTGCGCGCGGTGCTCGATACGCACGGGCCCGATGCGCTGTCGTTCTACGTATCGGGGCAGATGTCGATCGAGGCGCAATACCTCGTCAACAAGCTCGCGAAGGGCTTCGTCGGCACCCGCAACATCGAGTCGAATTCGCGCCTGTGCATGGCGAGCGCGAGTACCGGCTACAAGCAGTCGCTCGGCGCGGACGGGCCGCCCGGGTCGTACCAGGATTTCGATCGCGCGAACCTGTTCTTCGTGATCGGCGCGAACATGGCCGACTGTCATCCGATCCTGTTCCTGCGGATGATGGATCGCGTGAAGGCCGGCGCGAAGCTGATCGTCGTCGATCCGCGCCGCACCGGCACGGCCGACAAGGCCGACCTGTTCCTGCAGATCCGGCCGGGCACCGATCTCGCGCTGACCAACGGGCTGCTGCACCTGCTGCATGCGAACGGCCGCACGGATGCCGCGTTCATCGATGCGTACACCGAAGGCTGGGACGCGATGCCTGCGTTCCTCGCCGACTACACGCCCGAGCGTGTCGCCGACATCACCGGGCTCGCGGAAGCCGACCTTCGCACGGCGGCGGAGTGGATCGGCGACGCGCAGGAGTGGATGAGCTGCTGGACGATGGGGCTCAACCAGAGCACGCACGGCGTGTGGAACACCAATACGATCTGCAACCTGCATCTCGCGACGGGCAAGATCTGCCGCACCGGCAGCGGCCCGTTCTCGCTGACCGGCCAGCCGAACGCGATGGGCGGGCGTGAGATGGGCTACATGGGCCCCGGGCTGCCGGGCCAGCGCTCGGTGGCGTCCGACGACGATCGCCGTTTCGTCGAGAACCTGTGGCGCGTGCCGGCCGGCACGCTGCGCAAGGAGACAGGGCAAGGCACGGTCGACATGTTCTCGCGGATGGCGGCCGGCGACATCAAGGCCTGCTGGATCATCTGCACGAACCCCGTCGCCACGGTGCCGAACCGGCAGAACGTGATCGCCGGGTTGCAGGCCGCCGAGCTCGTGATCGCGCAGGACGCCTTCCTCGACACCGAAACCAACCGCTATGCGGACATCCTGTTGCCCGGCGCGCTGTGGGCGGAAGGCGACGGCGTGATGGTCAACTCCGAGCGCAACATGACGCTGATGCGCGCGGCGGTCGCCCCGCCGGGCGACGCGCTGCCCGACTGGCGCATCGTCGCGGACGTCGCGCGTGCGATGGGCTTCGGCGATGCGTTCGACTATGCGTCGGCGGCCGACGTGTTCGACGAGATCGTGCGCTTCTCGAATCCGGCGACCGGCTACGATTTGCGCGGCGCGAGCCATGCGGCGCTGCGCGACGGGCCCGTGCAGTGGCCGGTCGCGCCGGGCACCGCGCGCGACAGGCACCCGATCCGCTATCTGAACGACGGCGTGAGCCAGACGCTGCGCGCGGCGGCCGAGGGTGACGCGACCGACGCGCCTCGCCTCGCGTTCCCGACGCCGTCGGGCAAGGCGCGCTTCTTCGCGCGGCCGCACGTCGATCCGGCCGAGCGGCCCGACGACACGTTCCCGATCGTGCTGAACACCGGGCGGCTGCAGCATCAATGGCACACGATGACGAAGACGGGCAAGGTCGCGATGCTGAACAAGCTCAACCCGCGCCCGTTCGTCGAGCTGCACCCGGACGATGCGAGCGCGCTCGGCATCGCCGCGAAGGACAGCGTCGAGATCCGCTCGGCGCGCGGCCGCGCGGTGCTGCCGGCGGTCGTGACCGAGCGCGTGCGGCGCGGCAACTGCTTCGCGCCGATGCACTGGAACGACGTGTACGGCGACGACCTGTGCATCAACGCGGTGACGAACGACGCGATCGATCCCGAATCGCAGCAACCCGAACTGAAATACTGCGCGGTCGCGCTGCGGCGCGTCGAGACGGATGCGTTCGCGTCCGCCGACGACGAGACGGCGCAACCCGACGCCCGCGCCGACGACGCGCGGCCGGTGTCCGCGCCGGCGCTTGCTTCACAGGAATCCGACATGGCAGACCTCGACACTTTCGCGGCCGCGCTCGGCGTGGCCGACCTCGCGCCGCCGCCGTTGACGGACACCGAACGGTTGTACGTGGCCGGCCTCGTCAGCGGGCTGAGGGCGAGCGCCGGCCGGCGCGAGGGCGGCGTACCCGTGCTGCCGGCCGGCGCGCCGCTCACGCCGCCGGTGCGGTTCTGGCTCGACGGCATGCTGGCCGGCCTGTTCAGCCGCTCGCTGCCGGCGAGCGTGCCGGGTGCCGTGGCGCCTGCGCCGACGGCCGATGCCGCTGCGTCCGGCGGCGTGCGGATCGTGCGTACACGGCCCAAGGTCGTGCTGCTGTGGGCGTCGCAGACCGGCAACATCGAATCGTTGACCGAGGACTACGCGACGCAGCTGATGAACGCGGGCTTCGAGATCCGCACCGCGTGCATGTCCGACTATCCGGTGGCGTCGCTGGCCGGTGCGCAATACGTGCTGCTGATGACGAGCACGTTCGGCGACGGCGATGCGCCCGACAACGGCAGCGAATTCTGGGACGCGCTGCGGGCCGGCAGCGCCGCGCGCCTCGACGGCGTGCACTTCGCGGTGCTCGCGTTCGGCGATCGCAACTACGAACAGTTCTGCGGCCACGGCCGCCGGCTCGACGCACGGCTTGCGGAGCTCGGCGCGGCGCGCCTCTGCGCACGCGTCGATTGCGACGTCGAATTCCAGCGCGACGCCGACCAGTGGCTCGAACGCGTCGTCGCGCGGATCAAGGAGGCCGATACCGCGCTGCACGCGGTGCCGACCGGCGGGATGAGCCCGTCGGGGCTGCTGCCGACCAAGGCGCATCCGGCGCCGTCGAAGCTCGTCGCGAACCTGCGGCTGAACCGCCCGGGCGCGGCGAAGGACACGCGCTACGTGTCGCTGTCGACCGAAGGCGCGAACCTCGAATACGAAACCGGCGACGCGCTCGGCGTGTGGCCGACCAACTGCCCGGAGCTGGTCGACGAGCTGCTGTCGGTCACCGCGCTGAAGGCCGATGCGCCGGTGTCGGTGGCGGGCGTCGGCGACGTGCGCCTCGGCGACGCGCTCGCGCGCCACTTCGACATCACGCGCCCGCATCCGGACACGCTTGCGTTCATCGCATCGCGCAGCGCGAACGGCGCGCTGAAGTCGCTACTGGCCGACGACCGCAAGGGCGACCTGAAGCAGTGGCTGTGGGGGCAGCAGCTTGCGGACGTGCTGCACGAGTTTCCGGTCGAGCTGTCGGGCACGGAGCTGGTCGGGATGCTCAAGCGCATGCAGCCGCGCCTCTATTCGATCGCGTCGAGCCCGAGCGCGCACCAGGGCGAGATCCACCTGACCGTGTCGGCCGTGCGTTATCACAACGGCCGGCGCGCGCGCAAAGGCGTGGCGTCGACGTTCCTCGCCGATCGCGCGGACGACGGCCGCGTGCCGGTGTTCGTGCAGAAGTCCGCGCATTTCCGGCCGCCGGTGAACGGCGACGTGCCGATCGTGATGGTCGGCCCCGGTACCGGTGTCGCGCCGTTCCGCGGCTTTCTGCACGAGCGGCAGGCACGCGGCGCGCGCGGGCGCAACTGGCTGTTCTTCGGCGAGCAGCATGCGCAGACCGACTTCTACTACGGCGACGAGCTGGGTGCGATGCACGACAGCGGTTTCCTGACGCGGCTCGACCTCGCGTTCTCGCGCGACCAGGCCGACAAGATCTACGTGCAGGACCGGATGCGCGAGCAGGGCGCCGAGCTGTTCGCGTGGCTGGAGGAAGGCGCGCACTTCTACGTGTGCGGCGATGCCGCGCGGATGGCGAAGGATGTCGACACGGCGCTGAAGGCGGTGGTCGCCGAACACGGCGGGATGTCGGATGAAGCCGCGAACGATTATGTCGCGCGGCTCTCGAAGGCGCGGCGCTACATGCGGGACGTGTACTGAACGCCGGCGACGCGGGCCCGGCGGTTTACGCGTGATCGTCCGGTTGCGGCCGGCCGAACCACTGCCGGCTCGAGCGCGACAGCAACAGCAAGGTCGCCAGCGTGAACAGGCAGTAGACGGCGCTCAGGAAATCGGCCGGCCGATGGGCGACCGTAAAGGCCATCAACGCGAGCATGGCGATGACCAGTCCGATCATCGTGAGGCGCGCCCAGTTCTTCCGGCGCGCGATCTGCACGACGAGCAGCGCGAGGACGAGGGCGATCGCGATGAAGGCCGCCGCGAGCATCTGGACGATCCTGACGCGTAACGCGTCGCCCGAGACGCGGTCGAGCAGGGCCGGAACGATGGCCGACTCGAAAATGGCGACGCGGTACGAAAAGATGCACCACGCGCCAGCCAGCAGCGTGACGGCCACCCGGACCGTTTCCGGCGTATCTCCGCCGACAATCGGCATATTCTTCAGCGAAGTCATTTTCATTCCGATGGGTTCCTTCGCGGCGGCGGGTATGCGGCTTGCGCTCGGCTGGCGGCGTCGCGGCCGCAGGCGGGAATCGATCGTCGCAGCGTAGCACAGGCGTCGGCGCCGGCAACGGCCGGTTCGTTTCGCGGCCGGCACACACCTTCCTTCACGATCGACCGGAGCAAACATGAAGACGAGATTCGTCAGGGCGGCGGCCCGGGCCGCGACCATCGGCATCCTGATGGCGGCAGCGGCATGGAACCTGTCCGCTGCCGCGCAGGGCGCGTCGTCGCCCGTCGGCTCGGCCGCCGCGACCCCCGACAACGCAATACTGCTCACGGTATTCCTGAAACACGATCAGTCGCGCCCGTTGGCCGAGCTGAATGCGCAGCTTGCGAAGCAGGGGTTCTACAAGGCCTTTCCGCCACCGGGTGTCGAAGTGGTGAGCTGGACCGTGACGATGGGGATCGGGCAGATCGTCGTGTTGCGGCTGCCGGCGTCGCGGCTGCGGGAGGTCAATCGCGTGCTCGAGGACACGGCGTGGGGCGCGTACCGGACGGAGTTCTATCCGACTTACGACTACAAGGCGATCGGGTTGGGGGAGCATGAGCGGGCGAAGTGACGGGGAAGCGGGATGCTTGCCCGGGATCGGCGCGTCCCGTCCCCGAAAAGCCGCGCGGCATTGCGCATTTGTCCCTGTCCGCGCGGGCGCGCCCGGCGATTTTCTCCCAAATGCATCAGAAGTCATTCATCAGATGAAAAAACCATCCCGGTTCCCGGTATGATGCGCACCTTGCGTTGCAGGACGCCTTGTTTCTTTATGCGTTTTTGATGGACGAGATACCACAAATCCGCACAAAGCCGACGTGAAAGATTCTGTAATATAAATTCCGTATACTCGTAAGTTCTGACCCAGGCGCCTCCGAGCCCGTCTTCGGCCGGCCGCCCACGCAGAACAACCACAGATACGTCGCCGCCCGGCCAACCCGCGCCGCGACACGCTATGCACCACCACTGAACAACTTATGTCTTCCCGCCACTCTGGTTCGCCTGGTCGTGCCGCGGCGGTGATCGCCCGTGCCCGGGCGCTGATCCGCAACGAGCGCGTGCTGTCGCCGCTGCTTGCGCTCGGCATCGGCCTGCTGCTGATCGTGGTTTTCCAGCACCTGTCGGAATCCGTCGACTACCGGTCGGTGATCCGCCAGTTGCGTCATATGTCCGCCGGCGAGTGGGGCGCGTCGCTGGCCGCGACGGCCCTCAGCTATCTCGCGCTCGTCGCCCGCGACGCGGTCGGCCTGCGCTACGTCGCCGCGAAGGTGCCGCGCGTCGCGCTGTGGATCGGCGCGATCGCCGGGTCCGCGCTCGGTAACGCGACCGGCTTCGGCGCGCTGACGGGCGGCGCGGTGCGCGCTCGCGTGTACGGCGTGTCGGGCGTCACGCCCGCGCAGATCGGCCGGATGACGGTGTTCACGAGCGGCACGCTGGCGCTCGCGATGGTGTTGATGACGGCAGTCGGCATGGTCTGCATGCCGGAGGCGCTCGCCGCGATGCTGCACGTCGCGCCCGGCGTGCTGACGTGGACCGGCGCGGCGCTGCTGGTGGTGCTGGCCGCGATGGTCGTGATGTGCGGCCACACCGCACGCCCGGTCGTCACGCGCTTCAAGTGGCTGTCGTTCGACGTGCCGGCGCGGCGCGACCTCGTTGCGCAGGTCGTCTACGCGGTACTCGACGTCGTCGCGGCGGGCCTGACGCTGTGGGTGCTGCTGCCGGCCGCGCCGGTCGGGTTCCCGACCTTCATTACGGTTTACGCCGCCGCGTTGCTGCTCGGGATGATCGGCCATACGCCGGGCGGGATCGGCGTGTTCGAAGCCGCGATGGTCTTCACGCTCGGCCGCGAAGTGCCGCCGCACGCGATGGTCGCCGCGCTGATCGCGTATCGCGCGATCTATTTCGGCGTGCCGCTCGTGCTGTCGGCCGGCCTGCTGGCCGGTTTCGAGGGCCGCGCGCTGCGCCGCCGGCTCGTGACGCGGCAGGCCGTGCGCGTGTCGCAGCTCGCGCCGGTGTTCCTGAGCCTCGTGACGTTCGCGGTCGGCGGGATGCTGGTGATCTCGAGCGCGACGCCCGCGTTCTGGCACCGGATCGCGATCCTGCGCCACCTCGTGCCGCTGTGGGTGCTCGAAGGCTCGCAGGTGATCTGCAGCGTGCTCGGCGTGGCGCTGCTGTTCGTCGCGCGCGGGCTGCTGCGCCGCCTCGACGGTGCCTGGTGGATGACCTTCGCGCTGACGCTCGCCAGCCTCGCGCTGTCGCTGGCGAAGGGTCTCGCGTTCGTCGAGGCCGGCGTGCTCGGCACGCTGCTGGTGCTGCTGCTCGTCAGCCGTCGCCGCTTCAACCGCCATTCGTCGCTGCTGGCCGAGCGCTTCACGGTGAGCTGGTTCGTGTCGGTGGCGATGGTGCTGATGCTGGCCGTGTGGGTGCTGTTCTTCGCGTTCCGCGACGTGCCGTACACGCGCGAGCTGTGGTCGCATTTCTCGTTCGACGCGCGCGCGCCGCGGGCACTGCGCGCGACGCTCGCGTCCGGCGTATTCGTCGCGCTGTTCGCGCTGTGGCAACTGCTGCGCCCGGCGCCGGGCCGTTTCGTGAAGCCTGCGGAGCAGGACCTGTCGGATGCCGAACGAATCATCCGCGCGCAGGAATGCAGCGATGCGGGCCTCGCGCTGATGGGCGACAAGTCGTTCCTGTTCTCGGAGTCCCGCCGGGCCTTCCTGATGTATGCGAAGAACGGCCGCACGTGGGCCGCGCTGCACGACCCGGTCGGGCCGCGCGAGGAATGGCCGGCGCTGATCAGCAAGTTCATCGCGCTCGCCCACGCGCATAGCGGCCGTGCGGCGTTCTACCAGGTGCGCGCGAACGCGCTGCCGCTGTATCTCGACGCGGGGCTCACGCTGATGAAGCTCGGCGAGGAAGCGCATATCGCGCTCGACCGGTTCGACCTGAAAGGTTCGAACCGCTCGCACCTGCGCTACGCGCTGCGCCGCGGCGACAAGGACGCGCTGACGGTCGAGGTGATCGCGCCGAGCGACGTGCCGGCCGCGCTGCCGGCGCTGCGCGACATCTCGGACGGCTGGCTCGACAGCCGCGACGCGCGCGAGAAGAGCTTCTCGGTCGCCGCGTTCCACGACGGCTATCTGGCGACGCAGTCGGTGATGCTCGTGCGGCAGGCCGACAAGCCGATCGCGTTCGTCACGTTCATGACGACCGACCTCAACACCGAGGCGACGGTCGGCGTGATGCGCCATCTGCCGGACGCGTCGCCGTACGCGATGGAATATCTGTTTACGCAGCTCGCGCTGCATCTGAAGGAAGCGGGTTTCCGTAAGCTGAGCCTGGGCATCGCGCCGTTCTCGGGGATGGGGGCGGCGAAGATGCCGTCGCCTTTGCACCGCATCGGCCTGATGGTCTGGCGCTTCGGCGGCCGCTTCTACAACTTCCGCGGCTTGCGCGCATTCAAGAGCAAGTTCGAACCGCACTGGGAGCCGCGTTACCTCGCGGCCTCGGGCACGGTCGGCGTGTTCGTCACGCTGGCGGATCTGTCATTGCTGGCTGGAGGTCGGCGTTCATGATGTTGAAGAAGGGAATCGCGCGGGCGGCAGCCGCCTGCGCGGGAATGATGCTGGCCGGCGCCGCGTGCGCCACCCAGCCAGCCGCAATGAAGGCCGAAACCGTATCGGGCGGCCGCTACGGGCCCGTGACCGTGACCAAACCCAGCGGGCCGCTGCGCGGCTTCGTCGTGCTGTTCTCGCGCGAGGCCGGCTGGAATGCGGCCGACCAGCAGGCCGCCGATGCGCTCGCGAAGGCCGGTGCGATGACGGTCGGTGTCGATTCGGAGCGGTACGCGATGAATCTCGCCGCGAAGCAGGAGACCTGCCACCACCTCGACGGCGACGCCGAAGCGGTCAGTCATCAGCTCGAGCGCCTTGCACAGTCGTCGCGCTACTTCACGCCGATCGTCGCGGGCGTGGGCCAGGGCGGCGCGATCGCGAAGCAGATCCTGTCGATGGCGCCGGAGAACACGATCGCCGGTGTCGTCTCGGTCGATCCGGCCGCCAAGCTCGATCCGCGCTTCAAGCCGTGCCCGCCCGATCCGACGATCGTGCGCCGCGCGATGCCCGGCTTCGTCGACACGGCGGCCACGGGCGATTCCGCGAAGCTCGTGTCGCTCGTCACGTCGCATCTGCGGGACACCACCAGCGGCGACGAACTCGACGTATCGGACCTGCCGCTCATCGAGCTGCCGGCCAAGGGCGGCAACGGCCAGCTCGCGATCGTGATCTCGGGTGACGGCGGCTGGCGCGATCTCGACAAGACGATCGCCGAGGCGCTGCAGCGCGACGGCGTGTCGGTGGTCGGCATCGACAGCCTGCGCTATTTCTGGAGCGAGAAGCCGCCGGCGCAGGTGAGCCGCGATCTCGCGCGCGTAATGCGCACCTACATGGCGCGCTGGCATGCGAACCGCGTGGCACTGGTCGGCTATTCGTTCGGCGCCGACGTGATGCCGTTCGCGTACAACCGGCTGCCGGCCGACCTGCGCGACAAGGTCGCCGTGATGTCGCTGCTCGGCTTCGCGCCGGCCGCCGATTTCCAGATCCGCGTGACGGGCTGGCTCGGCATGCCCGCAAGCGACAAGGCGCTGAAGGTCGCGCCCGAAATCGCGAAGGTGCCGCCGCAGCTCGTGCAGTGCTTCTATGGCGCGGAAGAGAAGGACACGATGTGTCCGGCACTCGTGAACACGGGCGCCGACGTGATCAAGACGCAGGGCGATCACCACTTCGGCCGCGACTACATCGCGCTCGAGAAGAAGATCCTCGGCGCGTTCGGCAAGCCGGTCGCGGCGCGCTGAACGCCGGCGCCCGCTTCGCGGCGGGCGCCGGCCGGGAGCTTCCGGTGCATCGTACGGGCGGCCCGCGGGCCGCCCGTTTCATTTTCCGGCGGGCGTTGTCGTTCGCGCATCGTGCTGGTAGAAGCCGGTGAACCGGTCGAGCTGCCGCCGCGCGGCCGTGATGTCCGTGCCGTCGCCGAGCACCGCGCTCGAAAACCCCGTGCGTTCCATCAGCAGCAACTGGTCGACCAGCACCTCGCCGGTCGCGCGCAGGTCGCCCGTGAAGCCGTAGCGCTTGCGCAGCAGGTACGCCTGGCTGTACGCACGCCCATCGGTGAACGACGGAAACGCGAGGTCGATGCGCGCGGCCCGCGCGATGTGTTCGGCGAGCGGTGGCAGTTCCTCGTCGTTACCGATCGTCAGCGTCGCCGTGCCGTGCTGCTGCGAATCGCCGGCGTGTTCGGCCGGTGTCAGCAGCCGGATGCGTGCGGTCGGATTCTCTTCGTGCGTCATGCGTGCTCCACCTGATGGCGCGCGTCGTTCGCGGCGGCCTTGAACGGTTCCGTGCCGATGCGGCGGACGGTGTCGATGAATCGTTCGCTGCGGCCGTCGTCGTCGATGCGCGCGTCGAGATACGCATTGACGATCGCATCGACGACATCGACGATCTCGTCCGCCGAAAACGACGGGCCGATCACCTTGCCCGGCCGCGCGGGGCCGCTCGCGGTCGAGCCGTCCGAGCCGCCGAGCGTGACCTGATACCACTCGGCGCCGTCCTTGTCGACGCCGAGGATGCCGAGGTGGCCGCTGTGATGATGGCCGCACGAGTTGATGCAGCCGCTGATGTGCAGGTCGATGTCGCCGACGTCGTGCAGCATGTCGAGATCCTGGAAGCGCTCGGCGATCGCATCGGCGATCGGGATCGAGCGTGCATTCGCGAGCGCGCAGAAGTCGCCGCCCGGGCACGCGATCATGTCCGTGAGGAGTCCGACGTTCGCGCTGGCGAGCCCGATCGCCCGCGCGTTTTCCCACAGCAGGAACAGGTCGTCGACATGCACCCACGGCAGCACGACGTTCTGCGTGTGCGTGACGCGCGCCTCGCCGGCCGAGAACTGGTCGGCGAGATCGGCGAGCGCGTCGAGCTGGTCCGGCGACGCGTCGCCCGGTGCCTGCAGGCGGCGCTTGAACGACAGCGTGACGATGCGCAGCGCCGGATCGCGGTGGTCAGCCACATTGCGTGCGAGCCAGCGCGCGAAGGCCGGATGGCGTGCCGCCTGGGCGGACAGGCGCAGGTTCGCGTCGCGCAGGCTGACCGTGCGCGGCTCGAGCCGCGGCGGGACGAACGATGCGGCGACGCGGTCGAACTCGACCTGGGCAATCGTGTGCAGCCCGCCGTCGTGATCGACGATCTGGCGGAACTCCTCCTCGACGTCGTCGATGTAGCGCTGCCCCTCGGTCTTCACGAGGATCTTGATGCGCGCCTTGTACTTGTTGTCGCGCCGTCCGTAGCGGTTGTACACGCGGACGATCGCCTCGATGTAGTTCATCACGTGCTGCCACGGCAGGAACGCGCGCAGCAGCGTCGCGATCATCGGCGTGCGGCCCATCCCGCCGCCGACGCTCACGCGAAAGCCGAGCTCGCCTGCGTCGTTGCGCACGAGCTTGAGCCCGACGTCGTGCCAGTCGGTGGCCGCGCGGTCTTCGGTCGCGCCGGTGATCGCCATCTTGAACTTGCGCGGCAGGAATGCGAACTCGGGATGCAGCGTGGTCCACTGGCGCATCACTTCCGCGAACGGGCGCGGATCGGCGATCTCGTCCGGCGCGACACCCGCGCGCTCGTCGCACGAAATATTGCGGATGCAGTTGCCGCTCGTCTGGATGCCGTGCATGTCGACGGTCGCGAGCAGGTCCATCACGTCGGCGGCCTTGTCGAGCGGAATCCAGTTGAACTGCACGTTGGTGCGTGTCGTGAAGTGCGCGCTGCGGGTCGGCAGGCGCAGCGTGCCGAGCAGGGCCTGCGCGTCCGATGCGGCGCGGTAGGTGGCGTCGTCCGGCACGTCGTAGTCGCGCGCGATCCGCGCGAGCACGCGCAGCTGCGCACTCGACAGTTCGCCGTACGGGACGGCCACGCGCAGCATCGGCGCATGGCGCTGCACGTACCAGCCGTTCTGCAGGCGCAGCGGCCGGAATGCGTCCTCGCTCAGCGTGCCGTGCTGCCAGCGCTCGAGCTGGTCGCGAAACTGGGCGGCGCGGCTGTGCACGAGCGCCCGGTCGAAAACGGTATATCGATACATGACGTGATACGCGAGAGGAGCCGTGGCGCGGCGCGCGCGGCTCGGGACAGACGTTGCGACGGGTGTCAGGCAACCGGGGACAGCGTAAGGAACGCGGTGCGGCGGGACAAGCAGCAGATGGGGACGAAAAGGGCGCAGCAGATAGCCGGCGTGACGCCGGCGCGGGCCGGGCATGCGTGCGTGCATGCCCGTGGCGGGCGTTTATGCGGGAGCGTCGACGACGAGCGCCGGATCGAGCGCGCGGATGCGCTGGTCGATGAAGTAGCCGCCGCCTTCCTGATAGCGCAGGAACAGGCGGCCGCACGAGCGGCAGCGGTTGACGGTGCAGCGGTTGTACGGGAAATGGCGCAGTGCGATCGGCGCGTCGTCCGACGCGTAGCGCGTGCCGGCCGGATGATATTCGGCGTAGGTCGGTTCCGTCTCGCCAAGTGGCGCGAGCGTGGCGACTTCGGTCAGTTGCGCGTCCTGCAGCGACAGCGGCAGGGTCGTCCATCCGGCGAGCGGCGTTTTCGTGCAGAGGCACGACTGCGTGATGTGCGCGGCTTCAACGGTCAGTTTCAACAGCGCGTCGTGATCGAGGTAGGGCAGTTGACTCATGGGCAATCGTGAAGGGCGGCGGGATCAGCACTGTAACCCGCATGCGGCTTGCGCGCATCGCCGTGACGCCGGCGGCGCGCCCCGGGTGAGATTCAACCGCCCTTGCGGACCGACGGCTGCGCGACGAGCTCGCCGAGCACACGGATCGCACGTTCGATGTCGCGGCTCCACGGATGGCCGAAGTTCACGCGCACGCAACGCTCGAAGCCGTGCGCGGCCGAAAACAGCGGCCCCGGCGCGAAGCTGATCCCGCGTGCGATGGCCTGGCGATGCAGCTCCATCGCGTCGATCGCGTCGGGAAACGCGAGCCACAGAAAATAACCGCCTTCGGGCCGCACCCATTCGACGCCGGCCGGCAGCCAGCGCCGCAGCGCGTCGTCCATCCGGTCGAGCTGCGTGTGCAGCGCGCCGCGCAGCTTGCGCAGGTGCCGGTCGTAGCCGCCGTGCTCGAGATAGTTCGCGATGCCGACCTGCGCGGGAATGCTGGCCGACAGCGTCGTCATCAGCTTGAGCCGCTGCACCTTCTCCGCGAACCGGCCGGCGGCGGCCCAGCCGATCCGGTAGCCGGGTGCGAGCGTTTTCGAGAACGAGCTGCAATGCATCACGAGGCCGTGTCGATCGAACGCACGCGCGGGCAGCGGGTAGTCGGGGCCGAAGTGCAGCTCGCCGTACACGTCGTCCTCGATCAGCGGTACGTCGCGCGCGGCGAGCAACGCGACGAGCGCGCGCTTTTTTTCGACGGACAGCGTGACGCCGGTCGGATTCTGGAAGTTGGTCATGAACCAGCACGCGCGGATGTCGTGCCGGTCGAGCGCGTTCGCGAGCGCATCGAGATCGAGGCCCGTGCGCGGATCGACGGGAATCTCGACCGCGCGCAGGTCGAGCCGTTCGATCGCCTGCAGCGCCGCATAGAAACCGGGTGCTTCGACGGCCACGACGTCGCCGGGCCGCGTGACGGCCATCAGGCACAGGTTCAGCGCTTCGAGCGCGCCGTTCGTGACGACGATCTCGTCGATCGGCTGCGAGACGCCGGTCGCGAGATAGCGCCGCGCGATCTGCTGGCGCAGCGCCTCGTTGCCGGGCGGCAGGTCGACGACCGTGCTCCACGGGCTGACGAGCCGCGTGGCCTGCGCGAGCGATTTCGCGAGACGCGGCAGCGGAAACAGTTGCGGCGACGGGAACGCGGAGCCGAGCGGCACGATGCCGGGTTGGGTCGCCGCGTCGAGGACGGAGAACACGAGGCTGCTGATGTCGACCTTGCGCGTGACGCCGGCGCGGCTTGCGTGGCGTTTGGCGGCCGGGCTCGCCGCCGGCGTGGCGCCCGGCGCGACATAGTAGCCCGAGCGTTCGCGCGCGCGGATCAGCCCCCACTGTTCGAGCAGGTAGTACGCGCGAAACACCGTCGACTGGCTCACGCCGTGCTGCGCGATGATCTGCCGCAGCGACGGCAGGCGCGTGCCGACGGCGAGGTTGCCGTTGCGGATGTCGTCGGCGATCGTGTGGGCGAGGGTTTCGTAGCGTTTCATCGGCGAGGGTGGCGCGCGCCGTCGCCACGCGCGGGCCGGAGTGGCGCCGCGCCGGCGGGCGCGGCTCATTGTCCGATGCGCGGCCCGAAAAGGAAAGCGCAGGCGAGGTCAGTTCAAGGCGGGCCGCGCTTTCCTGCCGCGTCAGGCCGCGTTCGGCTCGACGTTCTGCCGGGTCGCGGCGCCGCGCAGCGGCGGCAACGGCTCGACCTTGCCGACGATGAACAGGTACGACAGCGCGCCGACCACGCACAACGCACCGGCCACCGCGAGCGGCACGACGAACGAGCCCTTCGTGATCGACAGCATCACGCCCGTGAACGTCGTGATGAAGATCCCCGCGAGATTGCCGGCGAAGTTCTGGATGCCGCCGAGCGATGCGACATGCGCGGGCGTCGGCGCGACTTCGCCGACGAGCGTCCACACGTTGGCGCCTGCAAACGACAGGCTCGCATACGCGAGAGCGAACAAACCGAGGCAGGCCCACACGTTCTCGACGAAGGCCGACAGCGCGATCGACGAAGACAGCAGCATGCCGAGCACGAGGCAGGTCTTGCGCGCGGCGGTCGCGCTCCAGCCGCGCCGGAACAGGCTGTCCGACACATAGCCGCCGAGCCAGCCGCCGGGAATCGCGAGCAGCGCGGGCAGCATGCCCCACGTGCCGAGCGACGCGAGCGAGAAGCCGCGCGACTGCAGCAGGTAGCTCGGGAACCACGTGATGAAGAAGTAGATCGCGAAGTTCAGGCAGAACAGGCCGATCATCATGCCCCACACGGTGCGGTAGCGGAACAGGTCGAGCCACGACACCTTCGGGCCATCGGTTGCGGCCGCAACGGTCGTGGCGCCGCGCTGCGCGAGCAGGGCATCGACGGCGTCGGGCGCGATCGCGCGATAGCGTTCCGGGTCGCGATAGACGAACCACCACGCCAGCGCCCACACGATGCCGATGCCGCCCGTGATCACGAACGACCCGCGCCAGCCGACGATCGAGATCAGCCACGCGACGAGCGGCAGCGACAGCGCGGAGCCGACGCGCGAGCCGCTGTCGAAGATGCTGCTCGCGAGTCCGCGTTCGCTGCGCGGAAACCAGTTGAACGCGACCTTCGCGAACGACGGGATCGCGGCCGCTTCGCCGACGCCGAGCATCAGCCGCACGCCGACGAGCTGCGCGAGGCCGCGCGCGGCGCCCGTCGCGACGGTGAACACCGACCACCAGCCGACCGCGAGCGCGAGGCTCACGCGCACGCCGACCTTGTCGATGAACCAGCCGGCCGGCAGTTGCAGGAACGCGTAGGTCCAGAAGAATGCGCTCAGCACGAGCCCCATGCCGACCGCGTCGAGGCCGAGGTCGGCACGGATGCTGGGCGCCGCGATCGCGAGGTTCGCGCGGTCGATGAAGTTGATGACGTTTGCGAGGAAGCACATGAGGATCATGGCCCATCGGATGCGTGGCATGCGGTGTCTCCGCGCGGAATATCGTGACGGGCCGCCGGCGATCCGCAGCGCCGGCGGCCTTGATGGGCGGGTTAGCGCGTGGCGTGCGACGGCGTGCGGTCGAACTTCGCGAGCGCTTCCCACAGGCCGTTCAGATAGACCGCGCCGAGCGCGCGGTCGTAGAGGCCGTAGCCGGGCTTGCCCGTCTCGCCCCAGATCATGCGGCCGTGGTCGGGGCGCACGTAGCCGGTGAAGCCGGTGTCGTGGTACGCCTTCACGATCGCGGCGATGTCGAGCGAGCCGCAGCTCGACAGGTGGGCGGTTTCCTCGAAATCGCCGTTCGCGTCGACCTTCACGTTGCGAATGTGCGCGAAGTGGATGCGGCCCATCGCGCCGAATTCGCGCACGAGCGCCTCGACATCGTTCTGCGGGCCCGCGCCGAGCGAGCCCGAGCACAGCGTCAGCCCGTTCGCGGGGGTGTCGACGATGCGCACGATCCGCGCGAGATCGTCGCGGTTCTTCACGATGCGCGGCAGCCCGAAGATCGGGCGCGGCGGATCGTCGGGGTGGATCGCCATCTTCACGCCGGCTTCCTCGGCGACGGGGATGATCGCCTTCAGGAAGTATTCGAGGTTCGCCCACAGCGCGGCTTCGTCGACGTCGCGATACTCGGCGAGCAGCGCCTTCAACTGTTCGGGCCGGTAGCTCGAATCCCAGCCCGGCAGCGCGATGCCGTCGTCCGGATCGATCCGCTCGACCGCGTCGGTGCTGAACGCGAGGCAGGTCGAGCCGTCGTCGAGCGTCTTCGACAGCTCGGTGCGCGTCCAGTCGAACACGGGCATGAAGTTGTAGCAGATCACGCGCACGCCGGCCGCGCCGAGATGGCGAATCGTCTGACGGTAGTGGTCGATCAGGCGGTCGCGGCCCGGCTTGCCGAGCTTGATGTCCTCGTGTACCGGCACCGACTCGACGACTTCGAACTGCAGGCCGGCGCGCTCGATCGTCGCCTTCAGCGCGTCGATCTTGTGCGCGGGCCAGACTTCGCCCACCGGTTCGTCGTAGATCGCGGACACGATATGCGTGACGCCCGGGATCTGGCGGATGTATTGCAGCGAGACCGGATCGGACTCGCCGTACCAACGGAAAGACATCTTCACTGGAGCGGCTCCTGACGGGCGGTTGAGGAATCGGACGGACGGGCGGCAGCGTGGCGGCCCCGTCTCCGGTGTGCGGATTATGATTGGTATGCCAGTTTCGCGGGATAGTGGTTTACCAGTTGTCGAGATGAAATCGGAGCGTCAGCGCATCACCGGAAAGGCACGCGTCGCACCGGCCACCACGCCGAATCGGAGGCGGCCCGTAATTGGTGTACCATTTTGGCGATCCGGCGCCGCGACGGCGCCGGCCAGCCTGTTGCGAGCCTTTCGATGACCGATCTTTCCAGCCTGCCCGCCAGCCGCGATACCGATGCCGCGGATCGCTCCTATATCGGCCTTGCGCGGCAGATTCACGCGATGGTGGCCGCCGGTGCGTTCGAGGCCGGCGCGCGGCTGCCGTCCGAGCGCAGCCTGGCCGACCAGTTCGGCGTGAGCCGCACGCAGGTGCGCGAGGCGATCATCGCGCTCGAGGTGCAGGGGATCGTCGAGGTGCGAATCGGTTCGGGCATCTACGTATCGGCGGCCGACGCCGCGCGGCCGGTGACGTTCGAGGTGCCGCGCGGCCCGGGGCCGATCGAGACGCTGCGCGCACGCGGGCTGATCGAGGCGGAAGTCGCGGCGCTCGCGGCGACTGAACGCAAGGATGCGGATCTCGACCGGCTGTTTTTCTCGCTGACGACGATGCGCGAGCAGATGGACGACAAGGTCGCGTACGACGCGGCCGATCGCCAGTTCCACCTGCGTATCGCGGAATCGACCGGCAACACGGTGCTGCTGCACATGGTCACCGCGATGTGGGACTGCGCGCGCAGCGATCCGCTGTGGGACAAGATCGAGGAGCATTTTCACTCGACCGCGCTGCGTGAGGCGTCGCAGGAAGATCACCAGCGGATCTTCGCGGCGATCATGGCGCGCGACGCAACGGCGGCACGCGACGCGATGCGTGCACACCTGTCGCGCGTGATCGCGGAATTCACGCAGGCGTGGCGCTGACGCGCGTTCCGTCAGAGGAAAGAGGCCGGCGTAACGTTACCGTCATACGGCGGTGAGCAACGGCGCCCGCGCTCCCGTGGTACGGCTTCTTCCGATTGCACGACCACAGGTTTTATGGTCTTGTTGCGGGATATCGCATCGACTCGAAAAAGGACAGTCGAATGCAGCCGGGCGATTCACACGGGGTCCTATTCATCAGGGGAATCGGCGCGCGTACGCGCGTACGGTTCGCCGTGCGCCGGCTGCTCATCATTTTGACGGCGGGCTTACTTGCCTCCGTGCTTCCCCCAGCGTTCGCCGCCTCTCCCGAAACCGTCAACGACACCGTGCTGCGTGTGCTCGCATGGCCCGGCTATGCGGACGACGATGTCGTCAGTGCGTTCGAGGCGCAATTTCACGCGCGCGTCGAAGTGACGTTCGTCGACTCCGACGAAGCACTGTGGACGCGCATGCACAGCGCGGCGCCGCCGCCGTACGACGTACTGGCCGCGAATACGGCCGAGATCCAGCGCTATGCGCACGAACGCCTGCTCGCGCCGATCGACTTGTCGCGCATCCCGAACCGGCGGCGGCAGTTGCCGAACTTCCAGCAACTCGCGGCGATCGACGGGCTCGTTGAAGCGGGCGCCCCGTATGCGATTCCGTTCACGTATTCGTCGATGGGGCTGATCTACGACCGCAAGCAGGTGCCGGCCGCGCCGCGCGCGATGCGGGAGATGTGGAATCCGCGCTATCGCGGCAAGGTGCTCGACTTCAACAGCGCGCAGCACAATTTCTCGTTCGCGGCGCTCGCGCTCGGCTATCGCGATCCGTTTCGCCTGTCGCCCGCGCAGACGCTCGCCGTCGCGCACAAGCTGATCGACCTGCGCCGCAACCTGCTGACGTACTACACGCTTCCTGAAGAGGCGACCGCGTTGTTCGTCCAGCATCGTGCGGCGCTGATGTTCGGCAACTACGGCACGCAACAGGTCGAACTGCTGCGACGGGCCGGCGCGGACGTCGGCTACGTGATCCCGGATGAAGGCGCGCTCGCGTGGCTCGACTGCTGGGCTGTCACGCGCGGCGCGCAACATCCGGCGCTCGCGTTCGCGTGGATCAATTACATGCTCGAACCGGCGATCGGCGCGCTGCTGACCGAACGCCAGGGCCTCGCGAACACGCTCGCGTCGCCGCCGGGACTCGACACCGGGCACCAGCATCTCGTCTGGCTCCAGCCCGTCGAGGACATCGCGCGGCGCGAATCGCTGTGGAGCCGCATCGTGTCGGGCGACCGGCCGGAGCGTTTCGGAAAATGATCCGGCTCGGGCTCACGTCGAAACTGTCGGTGCTGTTCGCCTGCATCGGCGTGATCGCGTCCGGCACGACCGGCTATTACGCGTATCGCGCGAACCGCACGATGCTCGTGCAGGAAGCGCAGCACAGCCTGCTGATGTCGACGCAACTGCTCGGGCAGCGCTTCACCACGGCGCTGTCCGACGTCTCGGACGATGCGCTCGTGCTCGCACAGTTGCCGTCGTGTGCGCGGGTCTCCGGCGGCGACAACCGGGATGGCGCGCCACGTGCGCGGCTCGAGCAGGTGTTCTACAGCTTCATGAGAAATCACCCGGAGTACCTGCAGATCCGCCTGATCGCGCGCGGGGATTTCGGCCTCGAACGCATCCGTGTCGATCGCGATGCGAACGGCATCGTCGTCCTGCCGGACCGTGCGTTGCAGGAGAAAGGACAGTTTTCCTACGTATTCGATACGCTGGCCACGGCGCCCGGTCATATCTACCTGTCGCCGATCGTGATCAACCACGAGACGGGCGCGCACGCGGCCGAAGGGCTGCCGATCCTGCGCGTGGGTACGCCGGTCGTCGACGCGTCGGGCCAGACGGTGGGGGCGCTCGTCGTCGACGTCGAGCTGTCGCGCGTGTTCGACCGGCTCGAGCGCGATCTGCCGGAAGACTACACGGTGTACCTCGCGAACGAGTGGGGCGATTTCCTCGTGCATCCCGATCCGACGCAGACGTTCGGCTTCGATCGAGGCCGGCGCGTGCTGATGCAGGACCGCTTCGCCGTCACGCGTGCGCTGTTCGACAGCGCGCGCACAAACGTGACCCTCGATGGCCTGGCCGACCCCGCCGCGGCGCCGGGCCAGATGTTCGCGTTCGTGCGCACGCCGTTCGGGCACGACGAGGGCAACCGCTTCGTCGTGCTCGGGATGGGGCGCCCGCTGGCGGACGTGTTGTCGCCGGCGGGCATGCTCGGCGAGCGGATCGTCCGGATGGTGCTGGTGTCGAGCCTGATGGCGGTGATCCTCGCGATCCTGTTCGCGCGTGCGATCACGCGGCCGCTGCAAACGCTCGCACGCGCCGCGACGCACGTGTTCGACGATCCGGCCAGCGAGCAGTTGCCGGTCGGGCGTGCCGACGAGATCGGCGTGCTCGCGCGCTGTTTCGACAGCATGCGCGTCGAGATCCGCACGCAGGTCGCGATGTTGCGCGCGAAGCAGCTGGAACTCACGCACCTCGCCGGACACGATGCGCTGACCGAACTGCCGAATCGCCTGCTGTTCATGGAGCATCTCGATGCCGCGATCCGGCGGGCAGCCGCGCTGCACGAAGGGCTGGCCGTGATGTTCGTCGACCTCGACCGCTTCAAGCAGATCAACGACCAGCACGGCCACTCGGCCGGCGACCGCACGCTCGTCGCGGTCGCCAAGCGGTTGAGCCTCGTGCTGCGTGGCGGCGACATGGTCGCGCGGCTCGGTGGCGACGAATTCATCGTGCTGGTTACCGACGTGCGTTCACCGGCGGTGATCGGCGACGTCGCGTCGCGCATCCAGCGCGTGATGGACGAGGAGCTGGAGTTCGGCGACCGGCGCGTGGCCGTCGGCGCGAGTATCGGCGTCAGCGAGTTTCCGGCCGACGGTGCGTCGGCCGAGGAACTGCTCGTCAAGGCCGATGCGGCGATGTACGCGGCGAAGGCGTCCGCGCAGCGCGTGTTCGTGCGCTATCAGGAACTGGTCGGCAACGGGCGTGGCGCCGGCAGCGGGACGGACGAAGCGGCCGGCCGGGTCGCGTCGGGCGGCGGCCGGTGACGGCCGCTCGCGGGTCCGCGCGTTGCACCCGCCACGAGCCCGTCGCAAGACGGGCTCGTGGCGGGTTCGGACTGCGCGCGAACGCGCGCAGCGGCAGGCTTGCTTAGTGGCCGAAGTAGACCGAGTCGCGCGGGTTTTGCGCCTTGACGGCCGGTGCGCCACCCTGGACGGTCGCGGCCGGTTGCGCACCGTAGCCGCTGTTGTCGGCACCTTGCACGCGGGCTTGCGCGGCCTGGATGTCGGCCGGGTAATACGGGCTCGACTGGCTCGGCTTGTAGCCGGCGCTTTCGAGCTGGACGAGTTCATTGCGCACTTGAGCGCGGGTCACGGTGCTTTGGGCGAAGGCGCCGAACGAGGCGGACAGGGCGGCAGCGGCAACGACTGCGGAAACGAGCGATTTCATGATGACCTCCGATGTTTTTGGCTTTCCGCGTTCGACACCATGTCGTAAGCGGTTGATTACATCGTAGGCGCCGGTTGACCTAGGGTAAACGTGAGTTTTGGCGAAAGATCGTTGCAGCCGGGGCAATAATTTCGAGATAAATGCCTTCCGTCCCTAATCGATGTTGTCGGATTTGCAAGGGAAAGGGCGGCGGATGCGCGCGCACGCGCGGACGGGCGCGCGGCGGCGAAGGCGAGGGCGGAGAGGGGGGCGAACTGCGACGCTGCCGGATCGATCAGACGTCGTCGTCGATTTCCTTGCGTTCCCGGCGTTCCTCGTTGCCGCGGCGCGCGCGCAGGCGCTGGCGCGACAGCACGGCGATCACCTGCTGGGTCGGCGCGCCGGACGGCAGTTCGTTGCGGATGCGATCGGGCACCATGGGCAGGCCCGCGCGCTGCCGGCGCAGCGCCTTGGCGATTGCCCGGCGGCATTCGTCACCGTGGCAATCCCATTCATCGCGGATTCTCTGGCAATAACGGCATTGTTCCATCGGGACAGTCTAACGCGTCTTCGCGAGCGGGGCTGAACGCTTGCCCCGCTGCGTCACGGGTTGGCTGCGGCGCCGGCGAGCGCTTTCGCATGCGACTGGAAGCGTCGGTGCTCTTCCGGCGGCACGAGCGAGCCGCCGGTCGCCCAGATGACATGCGTCGACCGGCGCAGATCGATCGCGTGGCGACGCACGTAGTCGCGGCCGGCCGGGGACGCCGTCAGCCAGCCGGGGCCACTGACGGCGGCAGCGGCCGACGGTTCGAGTTCCACGCCCGTCGCGCGCTGAACCGCGAGCAACTGCGCGTAGAGCTGCGCGTCGCTGACTGTGAACACGCCGGACAGCAGCGACGCCATCAGCGGGCTGACGAGGTGCGATGCCTGTGCGACGGCCAGGCCGTCGGCTTCGGTCCGGTTGTCGAGCCCCACGTCGTAGACGGACACGGGCTTGCCGGGGCCGGCGGCCAGCTGGACCAGCATGCACGGCGACGCGACGGGTTCGGCAAAGAAGCAATGCACGTGCTCGCCGAACAGCGCCTTGAGGCCATAAGCGATGCCGCCCGGTGCGCCGCCGACTCCGCACGGGATATGGACGAAGAGCGGATGCGTCGCGTCCACGCGGCGGCCCGCGTCGGCGAGCTGCGCGGCGAGATGCCGGGCGCTGGCCGCGTAGCCGAGGAACAGCATCAGCGAGCCTTCGTCGTCGACGAAGTGGCTGCGCGGCTGATCGCGTGCCTGTGCGCGTCCGGCCGCGACGGCCTGCGCATAGTCGCCGTCATGTTCGATCACGCGAACGCCGCGCTTTCTCAGGCGCGCCTTCTTCCACGGCTTCGCGTCGGTCGACATGTGCACGACCGATTCGAACCCCAGCGCGGCGGCCATCACGCCGATGCTCAGGCCGAGATTGCCGGTGCTGCCGACGATGACGGTGTGCGCGGCAAACCGTTCGCGTGCGGCGGCCGATGCGAGGATCCGCCGGTCGCCCGCGAGATCGAGCAACCCGTGTTCGATCGCGATCGACTCCGCGAGCGCGAGCACTTCATGAAAGCCGCCGCGCGCCTTGATCGAACCGGCGATCGGCAACGCGTCGTCACGCTTGATGAACCAGGCGCCGTGTGTGTCTGCCGGGAGCGCCAGCCTGCGCGGCAGGTCGTCTGCCGGCATCAGCGGCGATTCGATTTTTCCCGCGCTTGCCGCGAGTTCGGGAAACAGCGCGGCCATCAGCGGTTCGCAGCGCGCCAGCCGCGCTTCGGCCATCGCAATGGCGCCGAGCCCCGGCGCGTCGTGCGGCAACGGGCTGCCGGCATGGGGATTCAGCCACAGCAGCGGGTGACGGGATTGCAGTTGAGCTAATAGATCGGCGGGCTGGAGCGTGAGGGTCATGGATCGGTCTTGTGCGACAGGTATGGCCGGAATGCTACGATCCTGGACGCCTGCGCGAAAGCGCCGATTTCTAATGAATCCATTAGCCTGACTGATATCTATGCGACTCGACGGTTCGATCCTGGGTGCGTTGCTCTGCTTTGAAACCGCCGGCCGGTTGCTGAGCTTCACGAAGACGGCCCAGGCGTTCAACCTGACGCAAAGCGCCGTGAGCCAGCAGATCCGGAACCTCGAGGACCGGCTCGGCTATCCGCTGTTCGTGCGCCAGGCGCGCGGACTGAAGCTGACCGAGAAGGGTGCAATCCTGCTCGGGACGATGTCGAGCGCGTTCGTCGACATCAACCGCACGCTTCAGGCGCTCGGCATGCCGGATGCCCCGCTACAGGTCAGCTGCCTGCCGTCGCTCGCGCTGCAGTGGCTGATGCCGCGCCTGTCCGAATTTCACCGGCAACAGCCGAACGTGCCGGTGCGCGTGAAGGCCGAGTTTCAGGTGCTGGATCGCCAGGCCATGGAGACCGACGACATCGATGTCGCGGTGCGCTACGACCCGGTGCAATACGATCGGCTGCATGCCGAGGCCATCCTCGACGAAATCCTGTTTCCGGTCGCCACGCCGGCATATCTGGCGCAGCATCCGGCTTTTGCCCGCGGCGAATCGCTGGATGGCGTCGTCCTGCTGCACGACGCTGCGCCGTGGGGCGGCGCGCCCGAGTTCGTGGAGTGGCGCACGTGGCTCGACGAAGTCCGTCCGGCGTGGACGGCGCATCTTGACGGCCCGCAGTTCAACTTCTCCAGCCTGGCGATCACGGCCGCGCTGAACCATCAAGGTGTCGCGATGGGGCGCGGCGCGCTCGTGCATGACGAGATCGCGAGCGGGCGGCTCGTGGATGTCTTTGGCCGGCACGTGCGTGCGCCGGCGCGCTACGTGCTGTTGTCACGCCATCCCGACGATCCGCGTACCGAGGCGTTTTCGAATTGGCTCAAGGCCGAATGCACGCACTTCGACGCCGCGCGTTCACATCTGCTTTCGAACGGAAGCGGACGCGGGTAGCCGACGCTGTCGGATGGCTGAATCGGAGTGCGAAGGAGTTGGGTGACGACTACAAACGCAAACTCCATTTTCCCGTCCGTCTCCATACGGATGGCTTGCGCGTGGACGGGCGGCCACGCGTTACTTGAGTTGCCAGATGCCCCAGACGGCGATCAACAGGCCAAGGCCGAGTCCGCAGCCGAGCAATACGTAGGTTTCCATGTCATGCCTTTGAAAGCGTGGCAGCGCCGATGCGGGCATCCGCGAGCGAGCAGCCAAGTCGGTGACGTATCGTTCGGCCCGTCGGGCGGGGCGATACGCCGGGTCCGCGAATACTACGCTTCGCAGCTTTCAGAACGCATGCGCGATCGATGGCTTTGCGCCATCTGTCAGTTCTTGCCCGTGTGCGCGTGGTTCATCTGCGTAACGTGCGAGCCACCATGCCGGAACACGCCCGATTTCCAGATCATCTGCGATGCCGCGACGAGCACGAACAGCAGCACGACCATCCGGAAGCGCTTCGGCGACATCTTGTCCCGCAGCGGGCGAACGAGCCACATGCCGGCAATCGCCGGCAGGCTCGCCGCCGCCGAGATCGCGAGGTCGGCGCCGCTTGCATGCGCGGCGCCGCTGAACGTCGTGATCAGCGTGACGATCGACACCACAAGGATGATCGCGATCTGCTTCGTGAAGACGCGCCCGGTCGCGCCGGACGAAATCAGGTAGGTGGCGAGCAGCGGGCCGGGAACCGACGCGATGCTCTCCATCAGCGCCGCACCGCAGCCGAGCGCGAAACCGACGGGCTTCCGCCATGCTTCCGGCAGGTTGAGCTTCGGCGCGGCGAGCATCAGCGCCGCGGCCACGATCAACAGCGCGCCGGACGCCGCCTGCGCATGACCCGGATTGAGCGACAGCAGGATCGCCACGCCGACGATATTGCCGATGACGGTGCCCGCGATCGGCGCGGCGATCTTGCGTGCCGTCGCCAGCAACTGGCCGCCTTCCAGCGCCTGCGGGATGTTGCCGAGGATGATCGGCATCGACAACAGCAGCACCGCATGCCGGATCGGCAGGAACTGGCTGAGTATCGGCATCGCGATCAGCGGCACGCCGATGCCCGTGATCCCCTTGGCCATGCCGCCCAGCAATAGCGCGATGGCGATGCCGGCCAGCTCGAACGCGCTGAGCCCTTGCAGGCTGGAGACCAGCACCCCTTCAGTCAGATTGAAATGCATCATGGAATGGCATGTCGCGGCATATCCGGCAGCGAGCGCTGTCGATGGCGCCCGCGGCGGTCGCGTGTGTCTGGCACGCAGGTGTTCTGGATTGGCTTGAACCGGAGCGATCGCCTGGCGCCGCGCCGTTGTGCGGCCGGGGCCGCAGGCAATCGACAGGCGGTTCGACGGTGCATCTTACCCGAGCATTGCGAAGGGCAGTCGGCACTGGCCGTGGCGCGTCATGGGGCGCGTCGACGTGATCATTTTCGCGGTTCAATATAATTCATGACGGTTTGTCATTTCATGTGCCAGATTCATAACTTCGAACAAGGAGGCGTCGATGACACTGGCCCAGTTGCAGGCACTGGCGGCCGTGGTCGAACTCGGCTCGCTCACGGCTGCGGCCGACCGGTTGAGCCGCAGTCAGTCCGCGATCAGTCATGCATTGACCGAGCTGGAAGACCTCACGGAGGTCAAGCTGCTGTGGCGCGACCGGCAGCCGGTCGTCCTGACGGCGGCGGGCGAACGCCTGTGGCCGTACGTGCAGAACGTGGTGCGGGAAGCGCAGCAGCTGCGCCAGCAGTTCAGCCTGTCGCGCGGCAAGCTCGAAGGGAAGCTGGTGGTCGCGTCGTTGCCGAGCGTGTCGCTGGCGTTCGTCGTGCCCGCGCTCGAGGCGTTGAAGGACATGCACCAGGGCGTGTCGGCGGTGCTGCTCGAAGGCACGGACAGCGAGGTCGAAGGGTGGATCGACGACGGTACGGCCGATATCGGCGTGGTGGCCGGCACGAAGACGTTCGCACACAATCTGCCGCTGCTCGACGAGAATTTTGTCGCGGTGGCGGCCGACGGCATGTTCGCCGGCCGCAAGCGCGTGTCGGCCAAGCAGTTGTCCAAGGCGCCGTTCATCTTCTCGAAGGCAGGCTGCGGGCCGGTGATCGCGGATTACTTCGCGCGCGGCGGGGTGTCGCTACGGGCCGCGTTCAACGTGGTCGAGATGCGCACCATTCTGTCGATGGCCGAGGCCGGCATGGGCGTGTCGATCGTGCCGCGCATCACGCTCACGTACACGCCGTTCGGCGGCCGCGTACTGGAGTTGTCGCCGAGGCTGCATCGCTCGGTGCGGTTGTCGTGGAATACGGCCGGCAACGCGATCGCAGACGAGTTCGTGCGGCTCGTCGACGCGCAACGCGCGAAGGCGGCGAAGGCGGTCGACACGCGCGCGAGAAAGGCCAGGTAACGAGCGGCTTCAGCGATGAACCGCGCTCATGGGCGACTTGAAGTTTATTCAAGCCGATGACAGTCGAGATGCAATACAGTGTTCGAACTCGCCCCTGACCGCTTCGTCCCGAAGGAGATTGCCGTGCCGGCCTTGCCCACCTTGCTTGCTTTCGGACTCGTGTCGCTCGGCATGGTGCTGACGCCCGGGCCGAACATGATCTACCTGGTGTCGCGCTCGATCTGCCAGGGCCGCCGTGCCGGGCTGGTGTCGCTCGGCGGCGTCGCGCTGGGGTTCGTGTTCTACATGGTGTGCGCGGCGCTCGGCATCACCGCGCTGGTGATGGCCGTGCCGTATGCGTACGACGCGCTGCGTTTCGCCGGTGCGCTTTATCTGGCGTACCTGGCTTGGCAGGCGTTGAAGCCGGGCGGTCGCTCGGCATTCCAGGTCAGGCAGTTGCCGCACGACAGCCGGGCCAGGCTGTTCACGATGGGCTTCGTCACGAACCTCGCGAATCCGAAGATCGCGGTGATGTATCTGTCGCTTCTGCCGCAGTTCATTTCGCCGGGGCACGGCAGCGTGCTCGCGCAATCACTGGCGCTCGGCTGCGTGCAGATCGCCGTGAGTGTCAGCGTGAATGCACTGATTGCCTGCATGGCAGGCGGCATCGCGGGCTTTCTGGCGGGGCGGCCGGTCTGGGCGTCGGTCCAGCGCTGGCTGATGGGTACGGTGCTGGCCGGGCTGGCCGTGCGTATCGCACTGGCGTCGCGCTAGCCCGAATGGTTGGCGGTATGCAGGGCCACCGGAGGGCTTTCAAGCGGCATCGCAACGCAAGCGTCCGGCATCGTCAACCCTGGCAGTTGCCCTGCGCTTCGTTGCCGACCCGGACGGGCACGGCTTGTTCACGACGCCGGCTGCGCGTCGCGAGCCAGCACAGGATCGACCCGCCGCATACCATCGATGCACCTTGCCAGAATTCGATCGACAGCGGCGCATGCAGCAGCGTCGCGGCGAGCAGGGCGGCGAGCACCGGCGTGAAGTACGACGCGCCGACGATGACGGTCACGTTGCCGTGCATGATGCCGGTGTTCCAGGCCGCATAGCCGAACCCCAGCGCCGATGCCGCCAGCACGACATAGATGACCGCATGCAGGCTGAACGTCATGCCGCCGCCGCCTTCGATCGCGAACTTGATCCAGAGCGCCAGCGCCACCAGCATGAAGAACGGCGTGACGCCGTTCTTGCCGTCGGCGAGGCGCGCCGTCACCGTGCAATAGCCGGCCCAGATCAGCGCGCCGAAAAACGCGAGGCCGTAGCTCAGCGGATTGTCCGCGACGTTGTGCAGCATGCCGGCCGGGTCGAGTCCCCGGTTGCCGCCGAGCACCCGGCAGATCCCGAGCATCGACAGCAGGACGCCGGGCACGACCAGCAGGTTGGCGCGCTGCTTGTTGAACACGATCGCCGCGACCAGCGTGAAGCTCGGCCACAGATAGTTGACCATCGCGACTTCGATCGCCTGCTGGCCGTTGCTGGCATAACCGATCGACAGCGCCAGGCACAGCTCGTACGCGACGAACAGCAGCCCGCCCCAGAGCAGATACTTTTTCGGGAATTTGCTGAGATCGGGGAAGCCGATCGTCAACAGCAGCAGCGCGGATGCGACCGTATAGATCATCGCGGCGCCGCCGGTCGCGCCGAGGCTTTCGCTCACGCCACGAACGAGGGCGACCACGGAGGCCCACAACAACACCGCGCCGAGCCCGGCGAGCGTGGCCTTGTTCTTGCGCTTCATGCTTCCTGCCTGTTTCAACATGCCAATGCAAATTCGGATGATTCGGCTCCGCCTGCATGCGCCACGCGCGCATTCGGCATGCGGGACGGCCATTGCCGGCGGAAACGCGTAGTTTAACGGGGAGACGGAGATCGAGCAGCGGCGTCGGTGGTGATCCGCCCGGCGCTTGAGGCCGATCATCCGGGAGCATGGGCGTCACGCGGCAACCGGTCACGCGTCGTCGATGCGCCAGGCCGCGCCGATTGCCGACAACGCGCGGCCGATCGAGCCGAGTATCGCGTCCCGTGTCGGCCCGCGCGTCGTGACCAGGAAGAAGCCGTCTTCGTCGGTCGACAGGGCGATCAGCGGCCAGCCGCCGGCGTCGCCGCGGACTTCACGTTGTCGTTGGTCGGAATCGATGTCGACGTCGTGATGCGCTGGCATCAACGCATTCGCGATGGCGTCGAATGCGTCGGCCGGTGGCGTCGTGTGGATGCGGTATTCGAAACTCAACTTCACGGGCCGGTGGGCGAGGCGGGCAGTCTAGCGCGTGCCAAGCCGCAACACGCCCTGACCGCACCGCATCAGGCGCCCGTCGCAACGGGCGCGCGCCCGATCACCGCTCGCGCCGCTTCTTGCTCAGCTCGATCGTCTCGAACAGTTCGTAATCGGCGGTCGGGTGCTGGTCGGCGCCCGGCGCGTGGTAGTAGCGCATCGTGATCGTCGTGTGCCCGCCCGGCTTGCCCGGGTCGTGGTCGAACACGGCAATCCCGTAACCGGTGCCCGTATCGCGGCGCGCGGACCAGATCGCATCCTCGAGCGCATCGGCCGGCGCGCGCACGAACGTATTCGGCGCCGTGCCCGGCACCGGCCGGTTCGGCTTCGTGAACACCTTCGCCCGCGCAAAGCCGGTGGCCGGGTTCTCGCCGTACACGTCGAGCGGCGCGCTGGTGCCGCCGCCACCGAGGATCAGGTGGATCGTGCCGTGGCTCGTGTCGAACGTCGTGCGGTCCGGGTCGTTCGAGCCGACCGGGCGCGGCTGCAGCGTCTCGACGACTTCGCCGGTCGTCGCATCGACACCCGCGCGGTGATTGCAGCCGCGCACCGGGTAGCTGCGCTCGTAGTCGTGATCGTGGCCGCACAGCACGAGGTCGACGCCGTAGCGATCGAACAGCGGCAGCCATGCTTCGCGAATGCCCTTGTCGGAACCGTTGCCCGTCTTCGACGAACTGAGCGCGTCCTGGTGCATCTGCACGACGATCCAGTCGATGTCGTCGTCATGCGCCGCATGACGCAGCGTGTGTTCGAGCCAGCGTGTCTGCTCGCCGTTGCTGTAGCCGCGCACGTAGAACGACGTGCCCGGTTCGATCGGCGGGTGGCCAGTGCTCGCGGCCGGCACGAGCGGCGCGGGGCCGCCGACGAACGCGGCGGCGTCCTGGTACACGACATCGTCCGCATCGAGCGAGACGAACAGCACCGAGCTCACGCGGAAGCTGTACCAGCGGCCCGGGAAGCGCGTGCCGTTCTCCGGCAGCGTATAGCGCGCGAGATACGAGTCGAGCCCCTGCGGGCCGTTGTTGAACTCGATCTCGTGATTGCCCGGGCACGGCATCCACGGACGATTCGCGGCCGACGTCTGGTTGTTGTTGCCGAAATCGCGCCACACCTCGGGCTGGTGCGCGGGGTTCAGGTTCGCGTAGCAGAGGTCGCCGTTCAGCAGGTGGAACAGCGGCTGGAATTGCTCGACGGCCTGCACCGCGAAGCGGCTCTGCGGCGAGGACAGCACCCACGCGCCGTTCGGCGTCGCGAGATCGCCGTAGCTCGTGAAGCGGAACGGTGCGCGGCCGCGCGGCGCGGTCGAGAAATGCGCGGAGAACGGTTGCGCGGCGTTGCTGTCGTTGTCGGCCGTGATCTCGTAGCGGTAGCGCGTATTCGGCTTGAGCCCGTGCACGCGTGCGTGGTACGCGAATACCGTCTCGCCGTTCAGGCCGTCGGTGTACACGCGCTGGACGCCGTGCACGGTGCGCGCCGGCTCGCCGTCGGCGACGATGCGCGCACGCGGATTGACGGCCGACGCGAGCGAGGCCCACGAGATCACGACTTCCGACGTCGGGTCGTTGCCCCACGTGAGGTGCACCTGTTCGGGCGTGCCGTCCGGGTTCGACGCGGCGGCCCTGGCTGCCGCGAGGCCACCGGCGGCGGTGGCGAGGCCGGATACGCCGGCGAGTTTCAGGAAGCCGCGACGCGACACGGACGCGGCCGGCTCGTTCGGCTGGATCGGGGAGTTGTCCTGGTTCGACATGGTCGGTGTTTTCGTGGGTGGAGACGCGAGAGGTGGAACCGCCTGGCCGTGCGCGAGCGCGGCCAGTGCGTGAGCCGGAAACGAGCGGGATCCCGGTGCGAGACATTGTCGAAGGGCAGTTTTGCCGGGTTGTGACAGCAGGGCAACCCCGCGTAAGCGTGGGCTCAGGCCACGAACTCGGGGATCGCGGCATCCGGCCAGCACCGACGCGCGCCAAGTTCGACCGAAATTTATTTGCAGACTCCGCGACGGATTCCGTTCGCCCGCGCCGTTTAACGCATGAACGGCCGCTTCCGGTCGATACCCGCTACTTCGGAGTCTTGCATGAAGCTTTCCATTCCATTGCGGTTCGCAGCGGCATGCGTGGTCGCGCTGGCTGCGTCGGCCGCCTTCGCGCAGGCTGTCATCGTCGCGCCTTACGCGCCGCCGGCGCCTCGCGTCGAAGTGATGCCGGCGCCGCGCGCGGGCTACGTGTGGGACCAGGGCCACTGGCACTGGCGGCAGGGCCGCTACGTGTGGATTCCGGGCCACTGGCAAGTGGTGCGCGTCGGCTATCACTGGGTGCCGGGCCACTGGGCTGCGCGCGGCCCGGCCTGGCGCTGGGTGCCGGGTCACTGGGCCTGATGTGCATGCCGCCGCACGGCACGCGGTGCCGGCGCGGTGGCGCCTTCCCGTAACGTCATGAGGCGCAGCCATGCCTGTTCGAACCGTAGTGATACTCGCGGCCGCAGTTGTCGTGCTGGCCGGCTGTGTCGTGGTGCCGGCGCGTCCGGCCTATTACCGGCCCGCGCCGGTCGTCGTATATTGAGCACGCCGGCCGCCGCGCGCGCAAACGGGCGGCCGGCGCCCGATCGACCCGATCGCCATGCAGCCTGAAACGGATGCCGATGAAACGGACCTTGCCGAGGCCGTGCGCGATGCGCGCGGCAATCCCGAACCGCCACTGGGGCGGGGCCGGGTAATGGCGCGGCGCATGCAAGGAGAGCACGACGATGAGCTTCAGTCTGCCGGCGGGCGCATCAACGATCGCGCCGCGGCACAGACACGCGATGCGCTGGAGCGCCCCGCGTTGAGCGACGGCGATCCGGACGCGTCCCTGGTCGCACGGGTCGGTGCGCGTGACGCGTCGGCCGTGCGCATGCTCGTCGCGCGCAAGCTGCCGCGGCTGCTCGCACTCGCGACGCGCATGCTCGGCGACCGCACGGAAGCCGAGGACGTCGCACAGGAGACGTTCTTGCGGATCTGGAAACAGGCGCCGGGCTGGCGCGAGGGCGAGGCACGGTTCGACACGTGGCTGCATCGCGTCGTGCTGAATCTGTGCTACGACCGCTTGCGCGGCCGCCGCGAGGAACCGGTCGACGTGTTGCCCGACGTGCCCGATCCGCAACCGGAGCCGGCCACGCGCGCGGAGATCCGCTCGCGCGACGCGCGCGTGCGGCAGGCGCTCGCGGCGTTGCCGGCGCGGCAGCGCGAAGCGCTCGTGCTCCAGTACTATCAGGAAATGTCGAACGTGGAGGCGGCCAACCTGATGGGCATTACCGTCGACGCGCTGGAAAGCCTGCTTGCACGTGCGCGGCGAAACTTGCGCGCGCAACTGGCGGGCGACTCACCTAGCGAGGACATCCGATGACACCCGAACGATTTCGTACCATCGTCGCCGCGTACGGCTCGGATGCGCGGCGCTGGCCGGACGGCGAGCGCGCGGCCGCCGAGGCATGGGCGCGCGCGCATCCGGGCGACGCATTGGCCGCGCTGGACGATGCCGCCGAACTCGATGCGTGGCTCGCCAACGATACGGTCGCACCGCCCGCACCGGCGCTCGTCGAGCGCATCGTCGCGACGGCGCCCGCCCCGCGGCGCGCGCGGCGGCGGGGCGCCGTGTGGTGGTCGGGCGCGGCATTCGCGGGCGTGGGTCTGGCCGGCGCGCTCGCGGGTGCGGTGGCCGTGTCGATGCTGATGCTCGGCGGCGTGCCGCCTGCGCATGAGCCGGGCTATCTGACTACGACGTTCGGTGGGCCGAGCGTCGACTGGAGCGATGAATGACTGAACGTGGCTGGAAATTCATCCTCGTCGGCTCGGTCGTGCTGAACGTGTTCATGCTCGGCGCGATCGGCGGCGGTGCGTATCAGTGGTTTTCGACGCATCGCGACCTGCGGGCCGCGGGCGCACCGGCGTCGCACACCGCATTGCGTTTCGCCGCGGACGAATTGCCGGACGCGCGCCAGCAGGAATTCGTTGCGGCGCTGAAGGCGGCGCGCAAGGACGGCCGCGATTTCGCGCGGGAAGGGCGCGACGACCGGATCACCGTGCTGGATCTGCTCGCCGCGCCGCAACTCGATCGCACGGCGATCGACGCGGCGCTCGAGCGCACGCGTGCGGCCGATACGGCGCTGCGTGCGCAGGTCGAGCGCAGCGTCGTCGATTTCGCGGCGACGCTGACGCCGGACGAGCGCGCGAAGTTCGTCGACGGGTTGCGGCGCAGCGGGAACTGGCGGCTGCCGGCGAAGTGGCAGAAGAAGCAGGGCGACGCGGCGAGCAAGTAAGCCAACGCCGCACGGGCAACGTGCGGCGGCGTGCGTTTTCAGGGATGCGCAACGCGTACGCGCGCGAAAGGTTGGTCGGCAATGCTCTCACGCCGGGCTTCGGCGAAGGATCGCAAGCGGCCACCGCGACTTCGCTACGCGGCACGCACGTTCAGCGTGCCAGCATCCACGCGGAGATCGCGTCGACCACACCGCTCTCCAGGCCATTGAAGCCGTGATAGGCAAAGGCTTCGCACGGATCGCCCCGGGACGTGCCGCCCGACACGATCATCAGCTCGGCCTTCGGCGACTGCTCCAGCTTCTTCAGCAGCGTATCCGTTTCGGACACCGGACAATGTTTGCACCCGTCATTCTGGTGGTGAACGATGAGAACCGGAATCGTGAGACTGGCAAGGTTCATGTCCGTGACCGCGGTCCCGCCTCGCTCTTCGCGGAGGATCGTGGACGTCAGTACGAGACCGTCGGGCCCGCCGCCGCCGGCCAGCGCAACCGCAATGGCGGCGGCGGACTGGGTGCCGCGGCTCGTCCCGACCAGCCAGACCGGTACATGGAGTTGCTCCTTCAACCACGCAATCACGGCGCGTGCGTCGTCGGCGTGTTCCTTCGACAGCCGAAAGCCGTTGAGGTAGGGCGCGGATTGCCGGTCGCTCGGTGCATCGATGACCGCGACGGCGATACCGTCATTCACGAACATCTGCCGGGTGCGGACGAGAAAGTTGCCTGCGCCCCATCCGAACCGGCCGGACGGTTCCAGTTGCAGCCCGCCATGTCCGCCGGCATAGAGAATGGCCGCGGCCTTCGGCGCGTCCGGCGCGATGAAGAGAAACCGCTGAGTCACGCCGGGGCGCGTCGGGATGTCGACGACCTTGGGCGGATTCTGCGCATGGGCCGGATAGCCGTGCAGCGTCAGCGCGACGGCAAGCAGCCATGCACGGGTCCAGCGCGAGCGCGCACGCATCGCACCGACGCAACGAAACCGCGCACGCAAGCTGACGGAAAAAGTGGGCATCGTAGTGGTCGCTGGGTCGGGACGGCAAAACGCCGTGACGCGGGGGCGATACCTTCCATTGAGTCTAGGCGGCTTTGCGGGAACGGCAAGCATCCGGGTGGGGCGGCCGGCGAGCCCTCCGGTGAGATCGAGGCCGGTCAGGCAAGTGAAAGCCCGCCAACCGAATGTCGAAACAGGCCCGTCCTTCGCAGGGATGCGGGGTCCCGATACGGCCGCTGAGCGACCCACCGATTCGCTGCATGCGTCAGCCGAATCCGCGACGGGCATTCGAGCGGCAGCACGCACACATTCAAAGCCGCGCGACGCACCGGAAATATTCGTCTTCCCAGCGACGGATTTCCCGCCGGCCAGCGTTAAACACGGGTACGCATCGCGAGAGCCCTGTCATGGACCACCCGAACGACATCACACCGGCCGCCATCGCGCTGAACCGTTTCGGTCTCGGCGCGCGGGCCGACGAAGCGCCGCCGGCGGACCCGAAGGCGGCGCTCGTCGCGCAGTTCGACCGTTACGACGCGCGGCCGGCCGCGTGGGCCGGCGAGCCCGACGCGGTCGCGCTCGCGACACGCTTCGCGAACGCACGCAATGCGATGACGGCCAACGATCCGGCGACGAAGCGCGCAACCGAGCAGTCGATCCGGCGCGACGGCAACGACACGTATCGCAGCGCCGTCGTTGCGCGGATGAATAGTGCGCTGAATACGCCCGCACCGTTCGTCGAGCGCCTCGTGCATTTCTGGGCGAACCATTTCGCGGTATCGGTCGACAAGGGGCCGGTGGCGGCCTACGCGGGCGCGTTCGAACGCGACGCGATCCGCCCGCACGTGCTCGGCCGTTTCGAGGACATGCTGGTCGCCGTCGAACAGCATCCGGCGATGCAGCTTTTCCTCGACCAGGCGCGCTCGGTCGGCCCCGACAGCCCGGCCGCGCTGCGTGCCGAGGCACGCAATCCGTCGGCCAAACGCGGGCTCAACGAGAATCTCGCGCGCGAAATCATGGAACTGCATACGCTCGGCGTACGCACGGGATACACGCAGGCCGACGTGACGGAATTCGCGCGTGCGCTGACCGGCTGGAGCATCGCCGGCGGGCGCGGCCCGCAGCCCGGCGATGCGGCGCCCGGCGCGTTCGTGTTTCGCCCGAAACTGCACGAGCCCGGCGTGCGTACCGTGATGGGCCGCAGCTACGACCAGCCCGGCGAAGCGCAGGCGCGCGCGATCCTGCACGACCTCGCGCATTCGGAGGCGACCGGCCGGCATATCGCGTTCCAGCTGGCCCGTCATTTCGTCGCCGACCATCCGCCGCCGGCGCTGACCGACCGGCTGGCGCGTGCGTTCGACGCGAGCGGCGGCGATTTGCCGAGCGTCTATCGCGCGCTCGTCGATTCGACGGATGCATGGTCGCCGGTCAACCGCAAGTTCAAGACGCCGTGGGAGTGGGCCGTGTCGTCGCTGCGCGGGCTCGGCTGGCGCGACACGGGCGACCTGAAGGCCGCGCCGCTGCTCGCGCAGCTCGGCCAGCCGGTGTGGCGGCCCGGCTCGCCGGCCGGTTACGACGATGTGGCCGCGAGCTGGGCCGCGCCCGACGCGCTCGTGCGTCGTGTCGAGCTCGCGCAGCGGCTGGCCGCGCGCACGGGCGACCGGCTCGATCCGCGCACGCTCGGCAACACGCTGCTCGCCGGTTCGTTGAGCACGCCGACGGCGGCCGCGCTGTCGCGCGCCGAAAGCGCGACCACGTCGCTCGCGCTGTTGCTCGTCTCACCCGATTTCCAACGGAGATGACCATGGCACTGTCCCGCCGACAATTCCTGAGCGTGGCCGCCGCCGGCGCAGGCGCGATCCTCGTCGCACCGCGGATCGTGTTCGCGAACGTCGAGACCGATCGGCGCTTCGTGTTCGTGATCCAGCGCGGCGCGGCCGACGGCCTGAATATCGTCGTCCCGTATGCCGAACCCGCGTATGCGTCGCTGCGCGGTGCGCTGGCGATCGACACGTCGGCCGCGACGCGGCTCGACGGCACGTTCGCGCTGCATCCGTCGCTCGTGCAGACCGCGCAGTTGTACCGCGACGGGCAGGCGCTGTTCGTTCATGCGATTGCCTCGCCGTATCGCGACCGCTCGCATTTCGACGGGCAGAACGTGCTCGAGACGGGTGGCCGCGCGCCGTACCAGGTGAAGGACGGGTGGCTGAACCGGCTCGCCGCGCTGCTGCCGGCTACGCGCGAAAGTGCGATCGCGTTCGCGCCGACCGTGCCGCTCGGGTTGCGCGGCACCGTGCAGGCCGCGTCGTACGCGCCGTCCGGTTTGCCGGCCGCACCGGACGACCTGCTCGCACGCGTGTCGGCGCTCTACGAGGCCGATGCGCAGCTTGGCCCGTTGTGGCAGTCGGCGATGGACGCGCGCGGCCTCGCCGGCGATGCGCATGCGCGACAGGATCCGGCGGGCGTCGGCAAGCTCGCCGCGACGTTCCTCGCGCGCGACGACGGCCCGCGCATCGCGATGATCGAGACGGGCGGCTGGGACACGCACAGCGCGCAGAACGCACGGCTCGCGAATCAGCTGAAAGCGCTCGACACGATGCTCGCCGCGTTGCGCGACGGCCTCGGGCCCGCGTGGCAGCAAACCACGGTGCTGGTTGCAACCGAGTTCGGCCGCACGGCGGCCGCGAACGGCACGGGCGGCACCGATCACGGGCAGGCATCCGTCGCGATGCTGGCGGGCGGCGCGGTCGCGGGCGGCCGCGTGATCGCCGACTGGCCGGGGTTGAGGCCGGGCGACCTGTACGAAGGGCGCGACCTGAAACCGACCGCGTCGCTCGACGCGCTGATCTCGGGCGCCGCCGCCGACAGCCTGCGGCTCGATCCGCGCCGTACCGCGTCCGCGCTGTTTGCGGAAAGCGGTGCGACGCGGCCGATGAGCGGGCTGATTCGCGCAACCGCGTGACGCGCGACGTTGCCGCTTCGGCAATGAATCCATTCACGACACAAAAGGGAGAATCCAGGATGATCAAGATCCGATCCGTTTCGCTCGCCATGCTGGTGACGGCCAGTGCGGCGCTGATGTCCGCGTGCGTGGTCGAACCCGTGCGGCCGCCGCAGCCGGCGCCCGTCGTCGAGGTGCCGCCTCCGATGCCTGCGCCGGGCTATCGCTGGGCGAAGGGGCATTACCGGTGGGCCGGCAATCACTGGGCGTGGGTGCCCGGGCACTGGGTGGGCGTGTACTGATCGAGTGTGACGCGGCGGGCGGGCGGGGCGGATGCCGCCTACCACCCGATCCGGTGCTTCTCCTCCGTCTCGCGATGCCGCCAGTCGTCGTCCGCGTGCAGGTACTGGCTCGTGGTCGTGAGCGACACGTGGCCGAGGTTGTCGCGCACGAGCCGCAGGTCGACGCGGCCGTCGGCCATGTGCGAACCCGCGCTGTGGCGCAGCCAGTGCGCGGACGCCTGTTCGAGCACGCGCGCCTGCTGCTCGCCGGCTTCGCCGTTCGCACGCAGCCGGTCGGCCGCGTGCCGGAACACCTGCTTCACGATCCGGTGCAGCGCCGCGCGCGTGAGCGGCTTGCGCGCGTGGCCGACCGGCAGCACGAGCGGCGTGGCCTCGCCGTCGGACGGCAACGCGGGCAGGCCATGCGCGCGCCGGTAGCGCGACAGCTCGGCCATCATCTCGTCGGTGGCCGGCACGAGCCGCTGCCGGCCGCCTTTGCCCGTCACGTCGAGCCACCAGCGGTCGCGCCCGTCCGCGTCGCGCCGGCAGAAGAACTGGCCCATCGTCGTGTCGGCCGCTTCGGTGATGCGCAGCCCGCCGAGATACAGCAGCGTGAACAGCCAGCGCGCGCGATCGGCATGGAAGCGTGCCCGCGCGTCGTCGCGCGGCATCGCGGCGATCGCGTCCTTGACCGACTGCCACAGCGGCTGCCCGAGATGGCGCGTGACGCGCGGCGCGGGCCGGCGCTGCCGTTGGCGCGACAACGCGAGCGGATTGCCGGCGAGATAGCCGGCCTGCACGAGCCACGAGAACATCACGTTCAGGATCACCAATGCCTGCCGCTGGCTGGCCGCCGACAGCGGCCCGTAGAACGGCCGCCAGCGCGGATCGTCGCGCGGATGCTTGCGTCCGCCGTTCGCACACCACAGCTCGGCGGGCGCAGGTGCGAGCAGGAACTGCCGGTAGACGACGAGATCCTCGTGCGTGAGCGACGACAGCGGCTTGCCGCACGCGATCACGGCCCACAGCAGCAGGCGTTCGGCTTCCTTGCGGTAGTTCTGGAACGTGGTCGGCGTATCGACGAAGCGGGCGAGCCACGCGCGCACCGCGTCGAGGTCGTTGGTCGCGGCAATCTGCGGATGCGCGCTGCTCGAGCGGTTGGTGCCGGTGCGTCCGTCGAGCGCGGCCGGCACGGTGAGTGCATCGATCGGCAGCGGGCGCAGCGCGGTGTCGGACGGAACGGGTGAGGTCATGCGAGGCGAGGTGCGCTGTGCAGATCGCACGCATGTGAAAAGGCGGACGAACGCTGCGCGATCAGGCATATCGGGAAGCGTCGATGGTACACGATCAGCACACGGTGAATTCGCCGTCGCCAGCGAGCGCCTGACCGGTGACGAAACGCGCGGCGGGCGAGCACAGCCACGTGACCGATTCCGCGATGTCGCGCGGCTCGCCGAGCATGAAGGGGGTGTGATTCCTGTAAGCTATTTGTGAACTTTCTTGTCGTGGGGGCCTCTAATCGGCCCTTCAACGCTTCCAGAGGAATACCCGATGATTCGCCCATCCAGAACGCTGCTCGGCGCGGCCGTCATTGCCGGCAGCACGCTCCTCGCCGGATGCCAGACCGATGCGGTCGCCACGCAGCCGAACGCGGTGCGCCCGGCGGACAGCAAACCGGTGACCAAGACCGTGTACGTCGCGCCGCAATCCGCGCGCTGCACGGGCGTCGCTCCGATGGAGTGCCTGCAGGTGCGCAACAGCCCCAACGAGCCGTGGAGCCTGTGGTACGCCGGTATCGAAGGCTTCGCGTACCAGCCCGGCTACCTGTACACGCTCGAAATCGACGAGTACCGCGTCGCGCAGCCGCCGGCCGACGGTTCGTCGATCCGCTGGGTGCTCAAGCGCGTCGTCGAGCGCCGCCAGGCGAACTGACGGCCGCGCTCACGCGGACGGGCGTGCGGCCGCGCTGGCCGGCGGCGCGGCCGTATCGATCCGCCGGAACACGACGGACGACAACAGCGTCACCACGCCCATGCACGCGAACGACAGCATGAACCCGTGCGCCATCGAGCCCCAATAGGCGGCAAACAGGTTGACGAGGCCGCCGCCGATCGACACGCCGAGCCCCATCGCCAGCATCTGCATCATCGTGAACAGGCTGTTGCCGCTGCCGGCGTCGGCATGCGACAGCCCTTTCAACGTCACGCCGTTCATCGCCGCGAACTGCATCGAGTTCGCCGTGCCGAACACGATCAGCAGCGCGCCTTCCAGCAGCGGCGCGGGCCGCGCCGACACCAGCGCGAACCCCGCGATCGCACATCCGACGATCCCCGTATTCACGACCAGAAATGCCGCGTAGCCGAACCGCTTCACGAGCGGCGCGATCCAGCGTTTCGCGATGACGCCCGCGATCGCGGCCGGCAGCATCATCAGCCCCGACTGCAGCGGCGTATAGCCGAGCTGCACCTGCATCAGCAGCGGCAGCATGAACGGCACGGAACTCGTGCCGATCCGGCACAGCAAATTGCCGAGCAGGCCCGAGCCGAAGTTGGGCTCACGGAACAACCCGAGCCGGAACAGCGGCTGCGCGCGGCGCCGTGCGTGCGGCAGGTACGCAAGCGCGCTCGCCAGCCCGACCACGGCGAGCCCGGCCGCCCATGCGGCGCGATGCGCGGGCATCGGCGGGTCGATCGCGAGCGACAGCGCGATCATCGCGACCGACAGCAGCGCACAGCCGACGAAGTCGAACGGCGGCGGCTGGTGCGCCTGGTCGTGCGGCAGGTAGCGCTGCACGGCGACGAACCCGACCACGCCGACCGGCACGTTGACGATGAACACCCAGTGCCAGGAAATCGCCTGCGTGAGCCAGCCGCCGAGCGTCGGCCCGACGATCGGCCCGAGCTGGCCGGCGATCGACACGAACGCGATCGCCGCGACGTACTGTTCGCCCGGCACGCGGCGCAGCACGGCGAGCCGGCCGATCGGCAGCAGCATCGACCCGCCGATGCCCTGCAGCGCACGCGCGGCGACGAGCTGGCCGAGCGTATGCGATGCCGCGCAGCCGATCGAGGCGAGCACGAACACGAGAATCGCGAGCGAGAACACGCGGCGCGTGCCGAACCGGTCGGCGAGCCAGCCGGACGCCGGCGTGAGCATCGCCATCGTCAGCGTATAGACGACCACGACGGGCTGCATCGCGAGCGGCGACGCATGCAGGCTTTGCGCGATCGAAGGCAGGGCGGTGTTGACGATTGTCGTGTCGAGCGACTGCATGAAGAATGCAGCGGCGACGATCCAGAGCAGCGCGGAATGTGTGGGTTCCCGGGACATGGCGAAATCGGTGGTGCAAAGGCCGGCGCGGAGGGCGCCTTCACGCGGTTGCGTGGCGCCTGCGGTCTCCAAGCGCACGATGGTACCGATTCCGATGGTCATCGGGAAGTGGCCTCAAGACGTTGACTGTCATCGGTAATGCCGATGACAATGCGCCATGCTCAATCCCGTCTGGCTCAACACGTTCGCGACCGTCACGAACTGCCGCAGCTTCACCGAAGCCGGCCGGCAGCTCGGGCTCAACCAGTCGAGCGTCAGCGAACACATCCGTCGTCTCGAGGAGAGCGTCGGCCGGCGGCTGTTCGTGCGCGACACGCATTCGATCGCGATGACGGCCGACGGCGAGGCGCTGCTCGTGCATGCAAACGTGATCCTGCAGGCGCTGAACCGCGCGGAGTCGCAGTTCCGCAAGCCGAGGCTGCAGGGGCTGGTGCGGCTCGGCGCGCCGGACGACCTCGCGCTCGTCGCGTTGCCGGACGTGCTCGCCGGGTTTCGCGCCGCGCACCCGGACGTCGCACTGGAGATCACCACCGGCATGACGAGCCGGCTCTGCGAAGGGCTGGACGCGGGCGCGCTCGACCTGATGATCGGCAAGCGGCGGCTCGGCGAACGGCGCGGCACGCCGCTCTTGCGCACGCGGCTCGAATGGGTCGCGCGGCCCGGCACCGTCGTCGATCCGGAGCGGCCGCTGCCGCTCGTGCTGGTCGCCGAGCCGAGCGTGACGCGCGCGATCGTCCTGAACGCGCTCGCGGAGAAGGGGATCGGCTGGGAGGTCGTGTGTTCGAGCAGCAGCCAGCCGGGCTGCATCGCGGCCGCCCGCGCCGGGCTCGGGCTGACCGCGACGTCGCACTATCTGTCGACGCGCGGGCTCGCGCCGCTGGTGAACGGCGATGCGCTGCCGGTGCTGCCCGACATCGAATTCATCGCGCTGGCCGCGAAGCGGCTCAGCCAACCGGCGCGCACGCTGCTCGAATTGCTCGAAGCGAGCGACCTGAGCACGCCGGGCGCGCACGCTTAGCCAACTCGCCGCGCACGAGGCGCCCGTTTCCGGCGCCCGTGCGGCGTGCGGTCAAGTGGCCCGTTTCTGCGAAATCACGAGCAGTGCGCCGTTCTTGTCCTCCAGCACCGCGCGGTATTCGTGCGGCCCGGCCTGCACGGGCACGCGCACCGACGCGCCGGCCTTCACGACCCGCGCCATCGCCGCATACAGGTCGTCGCCCTCGTCGACGCGCAGCGTAAGCGCCGCGCGCTCGACGATCTGCTCGTCGCCCGCGACCAGCGCGATCGTCAGCGGGCCGCCGTCGAGCGCGCAATAACGGTCGCCGTCGCGAAACTTCACGGTCAGGCCCAGTCCGTCGACGAACAGCGGCAGCGCCGTGTCGATGTCGTCGACCGGATACAGCAGCATCGATACCTTCATTCCCTCTCTCCCTTGTCGTTGGTCGGCGCGCGCTACGCGCCCGCCGTTCGATGCTAGCGCGCCGTCCGCGCGCTCACGCAGTCCGATCGGATGACGGTGAAACCCCTCTGTCCTCGCGGGCGCGCCGGTACTCCGAACAGACGATGCCCGCGCCCGTGCGCGCGCCGACACTCCCATTCGTGGACCGTCGCGCTTCGTCCGTATCGTGCGGGCGGGCTGCACGACCCGACTCGTCCAACAACCATGGAGACGCACGCAATGAAGTTTTCCCTCATCTACGAAGCCCAGACCACCGACGCATCGCGCGAGGGCGACCACCGGGTATTCAAGGAGACGGTCGAACAGGCGCTGCTCGCCGAGCAGGTCGGCTTCGACACGATCTGGTGCGTCGAGCACACGTCGCTGACCAACTATGCGCACATGAGCGCGCCGGAAACCTTCCTTGCGTACCTGGCCGGCCGCACGACGCGCATCGGCCTCGGCCACGGCGTCGTGTGCCTGCCGCCGGCGATGAACCACCCGATCAAGGTCGCGGAGCGCGTCGCGCTGCTCGACATCCTGTCCGGCGGCCGCGTGCACTTCGGCGTCGGCAAGGGCGGCAGCCAGCAGGAAGCCGGCGCGTTCGGCTATGACCTCAACGAACTGCAGCCGATGATCGACGAATCGATGTACCTCGTGCCGAAGATGTTCGTGCAGGACGAGATCGAGCACGACGGCAAGTACATCAAGATTCCGAAGCGTCCGATCCACCCGAAGCCGTTCCAGGATCCGCATCCGCCGATGTACCTCGCGTGTACCAACACCGACGCGCTGCTGCGCGCCGGCCAGCGCGGGATGGGCGCGCTGGTGCTCGGCTTCGGCGGCCCCGACGAAGTCGCGAAGAAGAACGCCGTGTACCGCGAAGCGTGGGCGAACCGCAAGCCGGAAGACCAGGTCGGCTTCCGCCCGACCCAGCACCTCGCGGCGCTGTGCCCGACGGTCGTGATGGCCGACGGCCAGGCCGCCCGCAAGATCGGCATCCGCGGCCAGCGCTACTTCATGGAATCGCTCGCGTACTGGTACACGGGCGGCGAGCGTCCGGACCCGGCGAAGTGGGGCGACGACCTCGTGCAGGCCGATACCGGCGAGATGGTGATCCGCTCGCGCTTCGCGTCGGAGGAGGTCGTCGTGAACTTCGCCGACCCGGCGCTCGCGATGATGAACCCGAACCACGCATACGGCACGGTGGACGACTGCATCGGCTATGTCGGCCGTCTGCAGGAAGCCGGCGTCGACGAAGTGCTGTTCCTGTGCCAGATGGGCACGGTGCCGCACGACGCGCAGATGGAGACGATCCGCAACATCGGCGAGCACGTGATCCCGTTCTTCAACAAGGAGAAGGAACGCGCCTGCGCGTGATGCACCGGGCCGCGCCCGTCGTCCGGTCGGACGATGCGGCGCGCTCGCGCGAAGCCGACCATCGGTGGTGGCGAGCATCGCCCGCGGCCAGGCCGCGCCGAACAACTTTGAACGAGAGCGGGGCACGCGCCGCGGCGCATCACCCGCTTCACAGGAGACATTCGTGCATCGCGACAACGATTCGAACGCACTGGCCGCCACGCTGATCGCCCGGGCCGAGGCACTGGCGCCGACGCTGGCCGGCCGCGCCGCGCAGGCGGACGCGCAGGGCCGCATCCCGGCCGAGACGATCGCCGACATGCAGGCCGCCGGCTTCTTCAAGGTGCTGCAGCCGAAGCGCTACGGCGGCTACGAGCTCGATCCGCAGGCGTTCTTCGACATCCAGATGGCGCTCGCGCGCGGCTGCATGTCGACCGCGTGGGTGTACGGCGTCGTCGGCGTGCACAACTGGCAGCTCGCGCTGTTCGACGAACGCGCGCAGCAGGACGTGTGGGGCAGCGATCCGGCGACGCTGATCGCGTCGACCTACATGCCGGTCGGTCGCGTGACGCCGGTCGACGGCGGCTTCCGCCTGTCGGGCCACTGGAAGTTCTCGAGCGGCAGCGAACTGTGCGAGTGGGTGTTCCTCGGCGCGCTGGTGCCGCCGGCCGTTGCCGGCCAGCCGCCCGAATACCGCACCTTCCTGCTGCCGAAAGCCGACTACCGGATCCAGCAGGACTGGGACGTGCTCGGCCTGCGCGCGACGGGCAGCCACGACATCGTCGTCGACGACGTGTTCGTGCCCGCGTACCGCACGCACAAGGCGATCGACGGGATGATGGGCACGAGCCCGGGCCTCGCCGTCAACGACGCGCCGCTGTTCAAGCTGCCGTTCGCGCAGATCTTCGTGCGCGCGGTGTGCACATCGTGCATCGGCGCGCTGCAGGGCGCGCTCGACGATTTCACCGGCTATGCGGCCACGCGCGTGTCGGCCAACAGCGGCGCGAAGACGACCGACGATCCGGGCGCGCAGAACGCGTGTGCGAACGCGGCCGTCGCGATCGACGAGATGCAGGTGCTGCTCAAGCGCAATTTCGCGGAACTGATGGCGTCGGTCACCGGCGGCCCGGCCGTGTCGATCGAGCGCCGCGTGCATTTCCGCTACCAGTCCGCGCAGGTCGCCGAGCGCTGCGCGCAAGCCGCGAACGCGCTGCTGCGCTACGCGGGCGGCAACGGCATCTATCACCGCAATCCGCTGGTGCGCCGCTTCCTCGACCTGCATGCGGCCCGCGCGCACTACGCGAACAACGTGGACCGCTTCGGCCAGAACCTCGGCGCCGTGATGCTCGGCCGCGAGAACACCGACTTCTTCATCTGACGAGGCAGCGATGAACGACCCGCAAGCACAGCAATACGTGTTCGACGTGGTGGTCGTCGGTTCGGGCGCGGGCGCGCTGCTCGCCGCGTGCCGCGCGGCCGACCGCGGCCTGTCCGTCGTCGTGATCGAGAAGACGGCGCTGTACGGCGGCACGTCGGCCGTCTCCGGCGGCGGCATCTGGGTGCCGTGCAACCACCACATCGCCGAGCTCGGCGTGACCGATTCGCGCGAGGCCGCGCGCGGCTACATCGAAGCCTGTGTGGCCGGCGAATCGACGCCCGAGAAGATCGACACCTATCTCGACCGCGCGCCGGAGATGCTGCGCTACCTGGAAACGAAGACGCCGGTGCGTTACCAGTCGCTGCCGAAATACGCGGACTACTTCCAGAAGGTGCCGGGTGCGATGCCGGGCTACCGCGCGCTCGATCCGATGCCGTTCGACGGCGGGCTGCTCGGCGACGAACTCGACCGGCTGCGGCCGGCGTCGCCCGGCACGCTGATCGGCGGGCGCGTGGCGGTGACGTCGAAGGAGGCGCACACGCTGTTCTCGCGCGGGCCCGGCTTCATGAAGCTCGCGATCGCGCAGTTCGGCCGTTACTGGCTCGATATCGGGATGCGCCGCCGCACGCGGCGCGACCGGCGCCTGACGCTCGGCAACGCGCTGATCGGCGGGCTGCGCCGTGCGCTGCTCGACCGTAACGTACCCGTGTGGCTCGACACGCCGATGCGCGACCTGCTCGACGTGGACGGCCGCGTGACCGGCGTGCGCGCGCAGCGCTTCGGGCAGCTCGTGACGATCGTCGCGCGGCATGGCGTGATCCTCGGCGCGGGCGGTTTCGAGCGCAACCAGCCGATGCGCGAGCGCTACCTGCCGCAGCCGACGCAGGCGCAGTGGAGCGCGACGCCGCCGGCCAACACCGGCGACGCGATCGCCGAAGGCCACCGGCTCGGCGGCGCGCTGGCGTTGATGACGCACGTGTGGGGCGCGCCGACGGTCGGTGTCGCGGGCGAGGAGAAGCAGCGCGCGCTGTTCGTCGAGCGCAACCTGCCGGGCTGCGTGATCGTGAACCGCCTCGGCAAGCGCTTCGTCAACGAAGCCGCGCCGTATTCCGAATTCGTGCCGGCGATGTATCGCGACCATGCGCGCACCGGCGCGAACGTGCCGGCGTGGATGGTGTTCGACGCGCGGTTTCGCCGCAAGTATCCGTGCGGGCCGATCATGCCGGCGTCGATGATGCCCGATTCACGGATTCCGGCCGCGTTCCGCGACGTGATCGTGAAGGCCGACACGATCGACGCGCTCGCGGCGCGCATCGGCATCGACACGGCCGGCCTGCACGACACGCTGCGCGACATGGCCCGCTACGCGGCAACCGGGATCGACGAAGCGTTCGGCAAGGGCGACAACCTGTTCGACACGTACTACGGCGATCCACAGAACAAACCGAACCCGTGCCTCGGGCCGGTCGACCAGGCGCCGTTCTACGCGGTGCGGATCGACGCGGGCGATATCGGCACGAAAGGCGGGCTCGTCACCGACGTGCATGCCCGCGTGCTGCGCGCCGACGGCGAGCCGATCGACGGCCTGTATGCGATCGGCAACACCAGCGCCTCGATGATGGGCGCGAGCTACCCCGGCGCGGGCTCGACGCTCGGTCCGGCGATGACCTTCGGGTATCTCGCCGCCGACCACCTGGCTGCTCGCGCGGCCGACGCCGGCGGCCAATCCGCCCGGCCATCCACGACTGAACTTGACGGAGTCCAATGATGAGCGATCTCACCACCCATCCGCTGCGCACCGACATGCTGCTCGCGATGCGCCGCCTCGCGCGCTCCGTCACGGTCATCAGCAGCGCGCACGACGGCCGGCGCTATTCGATGTCCGCGACGGCGGTCGATTCGCTGTCGACCGATCCGCCCTCGCTGCTGATCTGCATCAACCGCAGTGCGTCGCTGTATCCGCCGCTCGACGCGGGCGCCGGGTTCTGCGTGAACGTGTTGTCGGCGGCCCACGAAGGCATCGCGATCGACTGCAGCGGCCGCCTGAAGGGAGAGGCGCGCTTCACGACCGGCGACTGGCACACGTCGGCGCTAGGCGTGCCGTATCTGCGCGACGCGCAGGCGAGCCTCGTGTGCGAGCAGGACGGCCGCTTCGAATACGGCACGCACACGGTGTTCATCGGGCGTATCCGCGAGGTGCTGATGAGCGGCGATGTCGACCCGCTCGTCTATCTCGACGGCGCCTACACGACGCCCGGCGCGCCGGTGGCCCGTGCGGCCGCGTGACGTGAGGAGCCGGCCATGAGCGATTCGCGCTTCCATCGGCTGACCGTGGCCGACGTGATTGCCGAAAGCGACGACGCGTGCTCGTTCGTGTTCGACGTGCCGGCCGCGTTGCGCGACGCCTTCGCGTACCGGCCCGGTCAGTTCCTGACGCTGAACGTGCCGTGCGCGGACGCGACCGTCGCGCGCTGTTATTCGCTGTCGAGCGCGCCCGGCATCGACGCCGCGCCGAAGATCACCGTCAAGCGCGTGCGCGACGGCCGCGCGTCGAACTGGCTGTGCGACCGCGTGAAGGCGGGCGATGCGCTCGACGTGCTGCCGCCGGCCGGCGTGTTCACGCCGCGCACGCTCGACGGCGACCTGCTGCTGTTCGCGGGCGGCAGCGGCATCACGCCGGTGTTGTCGATCCTGAAGTCGGCGCTCGTGCACGGACGCGGGATGCTGACGCTGATCTACGCGAACCGCGACGAGCGCTCGGTGATTTTCCGCGCCGAGCTGCAGCAGCTCGCGCAGCGCCATCCGGGCCGCGTGCGCGTGATGCACTGGCTCGACAGCGTGCAGGGCATTCCGCAGCAGCGCCATCTCGAGGAACTCGCGCGGCCGTTCAGCCAGCAGGAGACGTTCATCTGCGGGCCCGCGCTGTTCATGGAGAACGCGCTGGCCGCGATGCTCGGCCTCGGGCTGCCGCGCTCGCGGGTCCATGTCGAGCGTTTCGCCTCGCTGCCCGATGCGCCGGCGCCGGCATCGGCGTCGGCGGATACGACGGCGTCAAGCGTCGCAGCGGCGGCCTCGGCATCCGGCGATGGCGCGGCGATCGAGACGGTGCTGGACGGCGACGCGTTCGCGTTCGACAGTGCCCCCGGCGAAACGCTGCTCGACGCGATGCTGCGCGCGGGCGTGCCGGCGCCGAATTCCTGCCGGATGGGGCAATGCGGCGCGTGCATGTGCCGGATCGAGCGCGGCGAGGTCGCGCTCGACAGCAACCACGTGCTCGACGACGACGAGATCGCGGCCGGCTGGACGCTCGCCTGTTGCGCACGGCCCGCGAGCGACGCGCTGCGCGTGGTGTTTCCCGACTGAGCCGTCGCGCGCCGGCGGCGCGCACGGTCACCCTGATCTATGACGATGGACAACGAAATCCTGACCACGCCCGCGCTGATCGCCCGGGCAGCCGCGCGCCACGGCGCGCATCCGGCGATCGAGTCGGAGCATGGCCGGCTGACCTACGCGGAACTCGACGCGGCGCGCGTCGCCGCGGCCCGCGCGCTGCTCGCGAGCGGTATCGAGACAGGCGACCGCGTCGCGGTGTGGGCGCCGAACCTGCCGGAATGGATCGTCGCGGCGTTGGCGATCCACACCGTCGGTGCGATCCTCGTGCCGGTCAATACGCGGATGAAGGGGATGGAGGTGGGCGGCATCCTGCACGACGGCGGCGCGCGGCTGCTGTTCTGCTGCGGCACCTTCCTCGGCGAATCGTATCCGGCGATGCTCGCGCCGCACCGGCCCGCGACGCTCGAGCGCGTCGTCGTGTTCGACGGCGAACTGCCTTCAGGCGCGCGCGACGAGACATGGAACGCGTTCCTCGCACGCGGCGCCGAGGTGCCGCTGGCCGCGGTGCGCGAACGCGAAGCGCAGGTCACGCCCGACACCGTGATGGACCTGATGTTTACGTCCGGCACGACGGGCCGCCCGAAGGGCGTGATGACCGCCCACGGCCAGAACTTGCGCGCCGCGCAGGCATGGGCGGCGATCGCCGGCGTGCGCGCCGACGACCGCTACCTGATCGTCAATCCGTTCTTTCACACGTTCGGCTACAAGGCCGGCTGGCTCGCCGCGCTGTCGAGCGGCGCAACCGTGCTGCCGCATCTCGTGTTCCAGCCGGCCGACGTGCTGCGGCGCGTCGCCGACGACCGCGTGTCGGTGCTGCCCGGCCCGCCGACGCTGTACTACGCGCTGCTCGATGCGCCCGATCGTGCGACGCGCGACCTGTCGTCGCTGCGGATCGCGGTGACGGGCGCCGCGGCGATCGCGCCGAGCCTGATCGAGCGGATGCGCGCGGAGCTCGGCTTCGAGACGGTGCTGACCGGCTACGGGCTGACCGAATCGTGCGGCTTCGCGACGCTGTGCCGCCGGGGCGACGATGCGGCGACGGTTGCCTATACGTCGGGGCGCCCGATGCCGGAGGTCGAATTGCGCATCGCGGGCGAAGGCGGTGAGCCGCTCGGGCCGGACGAAACCGGCGAAATCTGGGTGCGCGGCTACAACGTGATGCGCGGCTACTTCAACCAGCCGGACGCGACGCGCGAGACCGTCGATGCGGACGGCTGGCTGCATACGGGCGATCTCGGCTGCGTCGATGCGAACGGTAACCTGAAGATCACCGATCGCATCAAGGACATGTTCATCGTCGGTGGCTTCAACTGCTATCCGGCCGAGATCGAGCGGCTGCTCGCCGCGCATCCGGCGATCGCGCAGGTCGCGCTGGTCGGCGTGCCCGATACGCGGCTCGGCGAAGTCGGGCATGCGTATGTCGTGCTGCGGCCGGGCGCGCATGCCGACGCCGACGAACTGAACGACTGGGCGCGCCGCAACATGGCGAACTACAAGGTGCCGCGGCATTTCACGTTCGTCGAGCAATTGCCGACGAGCGCGGCCGGCAAGGTGCTGAAGTACCGCCTGCGGGCGGGGACCGAGGCGGCGGCCTGAGCGGCGCCGCGACACACGAACGGGATGAACGCATGAACGACAACGGGTTTCCGCGGGGCGCGGTGCTGGTGTTCGGCGGCAGCGGTGGGATCGGGCAGGGTGTCGCGCTCGAGTTTGCGCGTGCCGGCGTGCCGGTCGCGGTGGGCTATCGGAGCAAGGCCGACGTGGCCGAGCGCGTCGCGCGCGAGATTCGCGGCGAAGGCGTTGCGGCCACCACGCACTGCGTGGACGTGACCGATCCCGCCCAGGTCGAGGCCGCGCTCGCGGCCGCGATCGGCGCGCATGGTCGCGTGCATACGGTCGTCTGGGCGGCGGGGCCGTTCGTGAACCAGCGTTACATCGGCGACATGACGCACGACGACTGGCGCCGCGCGATCGACGTCGAGACAGTCGGCTTCTTCGTGGCGGCGAAGGCTGCGTTGCCGCACTTCCGTGCGTCGGGCGGCGGATCGTTCGTGACGCTAGGCTCGGCCGGGCACTTGCGCTGGCCGGATCGCGACGGGTTGTCGGTCGCGCCGAAGGCGGCGAACGAGGCGCTGGTCAAGGGGCTGGCGCGCGAGGAAGGGCGTTACGACATTCGCGCGAATTCGATCCTGGTCGGCGTGATCGAGGCCGGGATGTTTCCGGTGCTGCTCGAACAGGGGCAATTCGACCAGGCGTGGATCGACGAGACGCAGAAGATGCTCGCGCTCAAGCGCTGGGGGAAGGCGCATGACGTCGGGCGGGCGGCGGTGTTCCTGGCGTCGGACCGGGCCAATTACATCACCGGGCAGCAGTTGAATGTGTCGGGTGGGTATGGGTTGTAGCACGGCCGACCGAACGCGAAGGGCTGACCGCTCGTTGCGAGCGGCCTTTGCATTTCCGATTCGCGTGACGGCCCTGCTACCGATGCTCGATGTGTTGCACGTTCGCAAGCACTTCCGGCGAACGCTTTGCCGGGGTTTCCGGCCGGACTGCGGGAACGCTCACAGCATTGCACCCGCTTCGCTCATCGCTGTTCCCCATGACCTTGTCGCGAAGCCGGATGTAGGGCTGCTCGACGAACTTGTATGTCAGATGTGCGAATGCGAAATAGAAGCCGGCGAGGGTGACATACAGGATGAGTGTCGTGCGATGACTTTCGATTGACCAACCGTATTTTGCAAACATGCCGAGCACCAGTGTCAGCATGCAGATGTGTCCCAGGTAGAGGGAATACGAAATCCGACTGGTCCAGTCGATGAAACGATCGAGCAGACGACTGCCCGACGTGCGAATGGTCATCGCTGCGGGAAGCAACGCGGCGATGACGACGGACAGCATCGGGTATGCCATGGTGCGGACGATGGCGTTGGTGACGAGATAAGGCGCACCGCACGCGAAGTAGAGCGTCAGGGCGGCAAAAATCGGCAACGCAAATTTCCAGAGCGATGCAAGACGCGCAAACTGTTTCGGTCGTTCGATGCGGATATACGCCACGATTACCCCAATGAACAGGGAATCCAGCCGGCACAAGACGATGGATCGAACATGACGATCGACATCCGATAGCGACTGGGCATGCCAACCAAAAACGATCCTTGCGACAAGCGGGCCAACGATGAACACGGCGCACGTTGCGAGCATCGCACGTCCGTTCGACTTCAGCATTCCTGCGGCGGCGAGAAATATGCACGGGAGCAACAGGTAGAACCATTCCTCCACGGCCAGGCTCCACGAGTGCTCGAAGAATGGTCCTATCGGCCACGCCAGATTCTGGAGAAAGAGGAAGAACGGCCAGGCGACGTCGAGCGATGCCGGGCCGTGGTAGTCGAAGCGTAGATAGACGAGCAGGAAGAAGGCATAGAGCGGGAGGGTGCGTGCCCAGCGGCGCTTCCAGAAATCAAGAACATCGCCCGGGGCCTTGAGCTTGCCCGCTTTCCGGGACCGGATCAGTACGCTTCCAATCAGGAACCCGCTCAGAACGTAAAAGATCTCTACGCCGATCGTCCCCTGTGCCGAGAAGTACCACCGCAGCCACGCCGGCGGCGCCCCGTGCGCCACGGTATGGCTGGCGAGAACGAGGAGAACCGCGAGCGCGCGCAGTATATCCAGGCCGAATACGCGCGGACTATTGGGGGGCGGAGCGGACTTCGTCATCGATAACGTGGGTGGGTTGGACGCCGAAGTGTAAATCAACCTGGCGGTCAGAAACGCTGGGTCCCCAGAAGGAACAGCGATGCCATGACGATGCGGGTTCGCACCCGGATCGAATGCATCGCTGCATCCGGAAAGCGTTGCCGGATTTGCACGGCAGGCGGTAGCAATGTCCGATTGCGGTCGCCATGCCGCGATTCCGGCCGACCGGTTCGGACTGTGGAATTCAGGGGGGCGGGAATGCGCGAGTGGTGAATCGTTCCGATGGGTGCGAATGAATTGAACGGCCGCACCCTGCGTCGCCGATCAGAGTTTGCGCATCACGCAACCGATATGGTCAGCGCGATCAGGGGAGAGCGTTTCGATCGTCGCCAGGCCCTCGATTTCGCGGCAGATACTGAATGTCTCGTTTCGATTCGAGATCAGGAAATCGCGCCCGTCGACGTGGAAGTTCCATTGGTGGAAGCCTTCCCAGTTCTCGTTCAGCGCCTCGTTCGCAGCATGCTCGGTCGCAATGAAGCCACCGGGTTTCGTCACGGCGACCATTTGTCGAAACGCTTCGACCGGATTGTAGCTGTGGTCGAGCGTGTTCTTCGCATAGGTCAGGTCGAACGTGTTTGCCGGAAACATCGTGGTCAGGCATTCGCTTTCGCACTGCCGGGTTTTGATGAGGGGAAGCCCTGAGGGAAAATCCAGGCGGCTGTACAGATCGCCCAGCGCATCGACGGCGGTGATGTCCAGCGGCATGCCGTTCATCTTCTTGCCCAGCACCGTCATCGGGCCGGCACCCACGTCGAGGATCTTCGGATTCGGAATGCCGTTCAGCAGCTCGGCCATCCATGGATGTACTTCGGTGTCGGGGTTGATGCGGAACTGAAAATCTTCCGGCCACGGACCGCCCTTCGTATCCAACCACTTCGACCAGAATTCGATTTCGTTATCGATTCCGCTAGACCACTGCAGTTTTTGCATTGTGTCCGTCCAGAGGGTATGGACGGACGATTCTATCATCCGCTGGCCGGCTGTCGTCGGTCGATGAAACTTCGGGCGATGCGGGAATCGGTGCGGTGTAGTGACCGGTTGCGGCTCGCACGACGACCCGTTCGCGCAGCATGCGTGAACCGGCATCCGTATTCCCCCTGACCTGCCGGGCACGCTTGCGTATCGGCCTCGCCCACGCCCTGTGCGAGGTCACACCTTTGCAACGTTTCTTCGATGCATGCGGCCACGTCCGATCGACGGTAACGGAGACGGACGTGCGCTGACGGCCGTCCGGCCTTGTTCGGCGTGCATCGCGATATCGATGCGTGCGCACACAATCGCGCGCTGCGGCGTCGCGTGCCGGATATCGATACGTTCCTGAAACGTTTCTCCCGATTTCGCCCAGCACGACGGCGAGCGTTTGGATGCGACGCTTGCTGCGCATGGATTTGCGTGGCATGGCACGTGCCTTGCGGTGGACCCGGTGCCGTCAGTGCAGACGAATCTCGCCAGAACGATCAGGGCATCGGCGGCATGTAACGACATCGAAACAAACGGGGAATCGGATCGGGGCGTGGGCGCCGCCTGGAGCGGCGTACATGCCGCGCATGTCGTATTGGTCATGCGCAAGGGGCAACGCGTTCCCGATCCGTCGAACAGCAAGCGTGCTTGCAAGGTGTCGTGCCGGGGTTCGCGTCACGCGTGGCGGCACAGGCCACGTGCGTTGGCGAGGCGCGCCCGGCACATGTCGGGGGAGGCGCCCGTGAAAACGACGGTGAAACAATGGGCAGCGGTCGCGGTGACGTGTGCCGCGAGCATGCATGTCCTCGCGCAGGAGATCTACCTGCAGGGCGGCACGCAGGGCGTCGGCATCGGCGCGGCCGTGAGCTTCAATTCGATGCTGGGTGCGCATGCGGACTTCAATGCGATCGATATTTCGCATGACTTCACGGTAGCCGGCAATCGCTATCAGGACGACCTGAAGCTGCGCCAGGGCGGCCTGTACGCGGACCTCTTTCCATGGCGCGGCAGCGGCTTCCGGGCGACCCTCGGCCTGCGCTTCAACGACGACGATCTCCGTGGCGTATCGGTGCCGACCAATGGCGCTTATGTGTTCGGCGGCAAGCGCTATCCGGCGATGCCGGGGATGTTCGCGGTGGCGGAAGCGCGCTACCCGACCGTGATGCCGTACTTCGGGATCGGCTACGGGCACCGGCCGTCGTCGAAGGGGCTGGGCTTCGTTGCCGACCTCGGCGTGGCGTACGGGATACCGAAATGTTCGTACACGCTGTCGCCGGAACTGGCGGCCGCGGCCGGGCCGGCGAAGAGCCAGATCCTGGCCTCGAGCGGGCTGGATTCGCTGCGGCAGGTGATGTCGCGCTATCGGTGGTACCCGGTGTTGCAGATCGGGATCTCGTATCGGTTCTGAGTGGGTGAGACGTCGTTGCGTGTGCCGGTGCGGGCAATGCCGGCATTGCCGATACGGGCGGGGCAACGAGGGTTGGCAAGACTGCCGTCTGACGACCGACGCGAGTACGGCGCGTGGAGGCGGTGAATGCAGCCCCGTCGCTGCAGCGTGTGCGTGCGTCTTCGCAAGACGCGGTGAATAGCCAATCGGCCGTCTTTCCTGCCGTTCCGTTCCGGCTTACCTTGCAGACAGCAATTCGACCCGTCGGGCGAGCGGCGCATGCCGAGTGGATTCATGCGGCCCGTTGCCGTTCGCCGACGCCAATCACCGTCCTCTTTCCGTGAATGGAGATGATAGCAATGATTGCAATTCGCCCTCGTGGCGCTATCATTGATATCAAACCCGGATGGAGGAATTCATGGCAAATCTACTGGTGCGTAACGTGGATGACAGTATCGTTCAGAGCCTGCGCGAGCAGGCTGCGGCAAATGGCAGGAGTGCCGAGGCCGAACATCGGGCCATCCTGGCCGATGCGCTCGGCCGGCCGAAGCGAAAGACATTTGCGCAAGTGCTGATGAGCATGCCCGATGTTGGCGACGACGCGGATTTTCAACGTGTTCAGGATTCCGGCGAGGCCAGGCGTGTATTTGATTGATACGAACATCATCAGCGAAATCAGGAAGGGCAAGCGAACCAACCGGGGCGTGCGGGCGTTCTTCACGCAGGCCGCGGCGGACGCAAGCCCGCTTTACCTGTCCGTCGTGACGGTTGCTGAACTTCGCCGCGGCGTCGATCTGATCCGTCATCGCGGCGATCATCCTCAGGCGTCGGCGCTCGAGGCCTGGATGGCGACCATCCTGTCCGGCTATGCGCCGAACATCCTGCCGGTCGACATCGAGATCAGCCAGATGTGGGGGCATTTGCGCGTGCCCGATCCGACGCACGAACTCGACAAGCTGATCGCGGCCACCGCGCTGATCAACGATCTCACCGTGGTCACGCGCAACGTCGCGGATTTCGCCCGCACCGGCGTCCGGCTGCTGAACCCGTTCGACTGACCCGGGCTGCCGCGCCGCGGCGACCCGCACCTGCTCGCCGTCTCCTCCCGCATGCATGGCCCGTCCCACCGGGCTTCCGCGCGCACCTGCGCCGCGCCGATTCCCCGCCGCCTCTCGTCCCAACAGACGATGTAACACCACCCCCGACCGGCCAGAATCCTTTCACGAACAACGGATTCTGAACCTGGAGGAGGCCGACATGATCGATGTCCGTGCGCTTGGCTATGTCGTCGTCGAGGCGACCCGCGTCGACGCGTGGCGCCGCTATGCGGAAGACGTGCTGGGCATGCAGGCGCTCGACGCGCCCGACGGCGCGTTGTACCTGAAGATGGACGAGCGCGATTTCCGCTACGTGATCGTTCCCGGCTCGACCGACCGCTATTTCGCGTCGGGCTGGGAACTGCCCGACGGCGCCGCGTTCGATGCCGCGCTGGCGGCCCTGCAGCGGGCGGGCGTCGAGCCGGTGCGCGCGACCCGCGACGAAGCCGCGCTGCGCCGCGTGCAGGCGATGGCGTGGTGCACCGACCCGTCCGGCAATCGCCACGAGCTGTACTGGGGCGCGCGCTGCGACTTCCGCCGCTTCGTGTCGCCGCTGGGCGTCTCGCACTTCGTCACCGGCGACATGGGGCTCGGCCACGCGGTGCTGCCCGCGCCGCAGTTCGACGCGACCGACGCGTTCGTGCGCGGCGTGCTCGGCTTCGAGCTGTCCGACATCTTTCGGGTGAAGTTCACGCCCGATCCGGCCGAACCCGAGAAGCGCATCCACTTCATGCACTGCCGCAACGCGCGCCATCACAGCCTCGCGCTGTTCGAGATGGCCGTGCCGTCGGGCTGCGTGCACGTGATGGCGGAAGTCGGCTCGATGGACGAAGTCGGCCGCGCGCTCGATCGCGTGGCCGCGCACGACGTGAAGCTGTCCGCGACGCTGGGCCGCCACTGCAACGATCAGATGATCTCTTTCTACATGAAGACCCCCGGCGGCTTCGATCTCGAATACGGCTTCGGCGGCCTCACGGTCGACTGGTCGAAGCACGCGGTGTTCGAGGCCACGAAGGTGAGCCAGTGGGGCCACGATTTCAGCATCGGATACCGGTAAGCCAGCACGATGACGATGAAACCTCTCGACAAGACGATGTCCGCGCGCGACGTGGTCGCGCAACTCGCCGACGGCATGACGATCGGCATCGGCGGATGGGGGCCGCGGCGCAAGCCGATGGCGCTGGTGCGCGAAATCGCGCGCTCGAACCTGAAGGACCTGACGATCGTCGCGTACGGCGGCGCCGATGTCGGCCTGCTGTGCGCGGCGGACAAGGTGCGCAAGGTGGTGTTCGGCTTCGTGTCGCTCGACGTGATTCCGCTCGAACCGCATTTCCGCCGGGCCCGCGAGCACGGCCGCGTCGACGTGCTCGAACTCGACGAAGGGATGCTGCAGCTCGGCCTGCGCGCGGCCGCCGCGCGCCTGCCGTTCCTGCCGACCCGCGCCGGGCTCGGCACCGCGCTGCTCGATCACGCGCCGCAACTGCGCACCGTGCAATCGCCATATGACGACGGCGAGACGCTGCTCGCGATGCCCGCGATCGACCTCGACGTCGCGCTGCTGCACGTGAACGCGGCCGACCGGATGGGCAACACGCGCATCGATGGCCCCGATCCGTTCTTCGATGCGTGGATGGCCCGTGCCGCGCAGCGTTGCTACGTGTCGGCGGAAACGGTCGACGCGTCGCTCGCGAGCGAGGACCTCGATGCCGCCAAACGCAATCCGTTCGAGCGCTCGCTCGTCACCGGCGTCGTGCCTGCGCCGGGCGGCGCGCACCCGACGTCGTGCGGGCCGGCCTACGGCTGGGACCTGCCGCACCTGCGCGCGTACTGCGCGAGTGCGGAAGACGACGCGAAAACGACGGCGTACCTGCGCGACGTGGTCGGCCAGGACGAACGCCAGTACCTCGAAGGCGTCGGCGGCCTGTCGCACGTGACGACGCTGCCGTTGCCGATTCTGTAAAGGAGCGCCTGTGAGCGAATCTCTCGACCATTCCCTCGCGGAACTGATGATCGTCGCGTCCGCGCGACTCTGGCGCGACGACGGCGAAGTGCTGGCGACCGGCATCGGCACGGGCCCGCGGCTCGCGGCCGGTCTCGCGCGGCTCGCGTACAACAACGGGCTGATGCTGACGGACGGCGAAGCGTATCTCGTCGAGGAGCCGGTGCCGCTTGGGCCCCGACCCGACGGCTATCGCGTGAAGGCGAGCGGCTGGATGACCTACGAGCGCGTGTTCGACTGCCTGTGGCACGGCCGCCGCCACGCACTCGTGATGCCGACGCAGATCGACCGCTTCGGCCAGGCCAACATCTCGTGGCTCGGCAGCGACTACGCGCGCCCGAAAACCCAACTGCTCGGCGCGCGCGGCTTCCCCGGCAACACGACGAACCACGCGAACTCGTTCTTCGTCAGCGGCCACGGCAAGCGCACGTTCGTCGAACGCGAAGTCGACATGGTGTGCACGGTCGGCTACAACCCGGCGCGCCGGCTGCCCGGGATGAAGACCTTCGTCGACCTGCGCAGCATCGTCACCGACCTGTGCGTGATGGATTTCGGCGGGCCGGACCATGCGATCCGCGTGCGTTCGCTGCATCCGGGCGTGAGCTTCGACGAAGTGCAGGACGCGACGGGCTTCCCGCTGATCGCGGCGCCCGACATCGGCACGACGGCCCCGCCGACTGCGGAAGACCTGCGCATCGTCCGTGCGCTCGATCCGCACAACCTGCGCGCGACGATCGTGCGCAACGATCCGGCGCCGCGCCGGGGATGAGGCACGACATGGAAGCGACCCAGGTGACCTTCGGCGACGGTGTCGTTGACTACGCGGTGGAGGACGGCATCGCGACGATCACGATGAACCGCCCCGAGTATCACAACGCGCAGAACTCGAAGATGACGTATGCGCTCGACGCGGCGTTCCGGCGCGCGGCGCACGACGACGCGGTGAAGGCGATCGTGCTCGCGGGCGCCGGCAAGCATTTCTCGGCGGGCCACGACATCGGTACGCCGGGCCGCGACATCCACGAATCGTTCGACCGCGCGTCGCTGTGGTACGACCACGTCGACAAGGAAGGCGGCGAATTCCTCTATGCGCGCGAGCAGGAGGTGTACCTCGGGATGTGCCGGCGCTGGCGCGACCTGCCGAAGCCGACGATCGCGATGGTGCAGGGCGCATGCATCGCGGGCGGGCTGATGCTCGCGTGGGTGTGCGACCTGATCGTCGCGTCCGAGGATGCGTTCTTCGCCGATCCGGTCGTGCGGATGGGGATTCCGGGCGTCGAGTATTTCGCGCATGCGTACGAGCTGAACCCGCGCATAGCGAAGGAGTTCCTGTTCCTCGGCGAGCGGATGCCGGCCGAGCGCGCGTACCAGATGGGGATGGTCAACCGCGTGGTGCCGCGCGAGCGGCTGCGCGACGCGACCTACGCGATCGCCGCGAAGATCGCGACGATGCCGCGCCTCGGGCTCACGCTGACCAAGCAGGCGCTGAACCACGTCGAGGAACTGCAGGGCAAGCGCGCGGCGATGGATGCGGCGTTCGCGTGGCATCACTTTGCGCATGCGCACAACGAACTGGTGAGCGGCGACCGCCTCGGCGGCTACGACGCGCGCAGCATGGCCAGCTCGCAGCGCCAGCCGAACGGCGCGGACCGCGGCGACACACAGGCTCAGGCGCAGGCACCGGTTGCCGTCAACGGAGCCGCCGCATGAGCACGACGCTGCATACGCCTTTGTGCGACCTGCTCGGCTGCCGCTACCCGATCGTGCAGACCGCGATGGGCTGGGTGGCCGATGCCCGGCTCGTCGCGGCCACCGGCAACGCGGGCGGCTTCGGCTTCCTGGCCGGCGCGACGCTCGAACCCGAGCAGGTTGAGGCCGAGATCCTGAAGGTGAAGTCGCTGACGGACCAGCCGTTCGGCATCAACTTCCACATGTTCCAGAAGAACGCGCAGCAGGTCGTCGAGCTGGCGATCAAGCACCGCTTGCGCGCGGTGAGCTACGGCCGGGGGCCCGATGCGAAGACGATCCGCCGCTTCAAGGAGGCCGGCATCGTCTGCATGCCGACCGTCGGCGCGCCGAAGCATGCGGCGAAGGCGGTCGAACTCGGTGCGGACATCGTGACGGTGCAGGGCGCGGAAGGCGGCGGCCACACCGGCTCGGTGCCCACCACGCTGCTGTTGCCGAAGGTGCTCGACGCGGTGCGCGTGCCGGTGGTCGCGGCCGGCGGGTTCTTCGACGGGCGCGGGCTGGCTGCCGCGCTCGCGTACGGCGCGGCCGGCATCGCGATGGGCACGCGCTTCCTGATGAGCGCCGAATCGCCGGTGCCGCGCGAGACGCTCGAACGCTACGTCGCGGTCGGCGACCCGGCGCGCATCCGCGTATCGGACGCGCTCGACGGGCTGCCGCAACGGATGATCGACAACCCGTATCTGCTGAAGCTCGAACGCTTCGGCCCGTTGCGACGCACGTGGTTCGCATTGAAGACCGCCGAAGCGTGGCGGCGCCAGAACGGGTTGAGCACGGGCGACATGCTCGGCCTCGCGATCAAGGCGCTGCGTTCGCACGACTACACGGCCAGCCAGACGCTGATGGCGGCGAACGCGCCGTTCCTGATCCAGCGCGCGATCGTCGAGGGCCGCCCGGATGAAGGCGTGCTGCCGAGCGGTCAGGCGGCCGCGATGATCGGCGCGATCGAATCGTGCGACGCGCTGATCGCGCGGATCGTCGCGGAAGCCGGCGAGCGGCTCGATGCATTGGCCGCGCTGCGCGGCGTGCCGGCCGCACAGGCCGCGTGAACACAATCACAGGGAGGCAGAGGAGATGACAGCATCCAACCAACCGGCCGGCGCGATGCCGTTCCGGATCGATCGCGCCGGCGGCATCGCCGAACTGGTGATCGCCCATCCGCCCGTGAACGCGCTCGACGCACAGGGCTGGCACGCGCTCTCTCGCGCGCTCGACGCGCTCGGCGAGGACGACGACGTGCGCGTGATCGTCGTGCGCGGCGAAGGGCGCGGTTTCTGCGCGGGCGTCGACATCAAGGAGCTGGCCGCGCATCCGGAACGGATCGTGGCGGTCAACGCGGGCAACTACGAGACGTTCCGCGCGGTGCACCGCAACCCGAAGCCGGTGATCGCGGCCGTGCACGGCTTCGTGCTCGGCGGCGGGATCGGCATCTGCGGCGCGGCGGACATCGTCGTCGCGGCCGACTGCGCGCGCTTCGGCGTGCCAGAGATCGACCGTGGCGCGATGGGCGGCGGCGCGCATTTGCAGCGTCTGTTCGGCGTGCAGAAGGTGCGCGCGATGTATTTCACCGGCGACATGATCGACGCGGCCGAAGCGTACCGGCTCGGCGCGGTCGAGCAGGTCGTGACGCGCGACACGCTGCGCGACGCGGCGCTCGCGATCGCCCGCAAGATCGAGGCGAAGAGCCCGGCGATGGTGCGGCTCGCGAAGGAGGCGCTGAACGGCGTCGAGGACGGCGATCTCGAGGACAAGTACCGCTGGGAGCAGGGCTTCACGCTGCAGGCGTACATGACGAACGACTCGACGGAAGCGCGGGCCGCGTTCGTCGAGAAGCGCGACGCGCGTTTCGATGCGCAGGCAACCGCCGAGGAGGCACGCGCATGAACCTGACCTATACGCCGCAGCAACAGGCGTTTCGCGCGGAGATCCGCGCATGGCTCGCGGCGCACGTGCCGCGCGAGCGCTTGCCGAGCTTCGACACCGAGGCAGGCTTCGCCGCGCACCGCGAATGGGAGCGCACGCTGCATTCCGGCCGCTGGAGCATGGTCACGTGGCCGCGCGAGCTCGGCGGGCGCGGCTGCGACCTGATCGAGTGGCTGATCTTCGAAGAAGAGTACTGGCGTGCCGACGCGCCGATGCGCGTGAACCAGAACGGCATCTTCCTGCTCGGCCCGACGCTGATGGATTTCGGCACGGCGGAGCAGAAGGCGCGCTTCCTGCCCGCGATGGCGGCCGGCGAACACGTGTGGGCGCAGGGCTGGTCGGAGCCGAACGCGGGCTCGGACATGGCCGCGATCCGAACGACGGCCGCCCGCATCGGCGACGAATACGTGCTGAACGGCCAGAAGATCTGGTCGACGCGCGCGGTGTGGGCCGACTGGTTGTTCGGCCTGTTCCGCAGCGATCCCGAATCGTCGCGCCACCACGGGCTCACGTTCCTGATGGTGCCGCTGTCCGCGCCGGGCATCACGGTGCGGCCGATCCGCCAACTGAACGGGCAGACCGGCTTCGCGGAAATCTTCTTCGACGACGTACGTGTGCCAGTCGAGAACCGGCTCGCGGCCGAAGGCGCGGGCTGGCAGGTCGCGATGGCGACGGCCGGGTTCGAGCGCGGGCTGATGCTGCGTTCGCCGGCACGCTTCCAGCGCACCGCGCAGGCGCTGCGCGACCTGTATCTCGCACACCGCGACAGCGCCGACCGCGATCCGACGCTGCGCGAACGCGTGGTGCAGGCATGGATGGATGCGCAGGCGTATGCGCTGTCGACCTACGCGACCGCGAGCCGGCTGCTGAAGGGCGGCCATATCGGCGCGGAGTCGAGTACCAACAAGGTGTTCTGGTCGGAACTCGACCTGCGCATGCACCAGACCGCGCTCGATATCCTCGGCGCGCACGGCGAGGTCGTCCCGCAGACGGCCGCGCAGCACGCGACGCTCGGCCACTGGCTCGACGGCTTCCTGTTCGCGCAGGCCGGCACGATCTACGCGGGCACCAACGAGATCCAGCGCAACATCGTCGCCGAACGGATGCTCGGCATGCCGCGCGCGTAAGCGCGCCGGCGCCACTCTTACAGAACGGACATCGTATGGATTTCGTATTCGATGAAGACCAGGAAGCGCTCGCGGACAGCGTGAAGCGCCTGCTGATGACCGAGATGACGCCCGAGCTGATCCGCGAGCTGTGGGCCACGCCGACCGGGCGCTCGGACGACCTATGGGCGCTGTTCGCGTCGCAGGGGCTGACCGCCGTGTCGGTGCCCGACGCGCACGGCGGCCTCGGCCTGACCGAAGCGGAATGGGCGCTGCTCGCGCAGGCCTACGGCTATTTCGGCAGCCCCGAGCCGCTGCTCGACACGGCGCTCGTGTCGGCCGGCGTGCTCGCGCGGCTGCCGGCGAGCGACTGGCGCGATGCGCTGCTGCGCGACATCGCCGAAGGGCGTGCGCGCGTCGCGCTCGTGCATCCGGTGAATCCGTATGCGGCCGACGTGCACGTCGCGCAGACGCTGCTGTGCGAGCACCGCGGCGAGCTGCACCGCGTCGACCCCGCGCAGTGCGCGTGGCGTGCGGTCGACAGCGTCGACCCGTCGCGGCGGCTGTTCACGCTCGACTGGGAGCCGTCGGCGGCCACCCGCATCGCGAGCGCCGACGAAGCCGCGCCGCTGCTGAACCGCGCGCTCGACCACGGCGCGTTCGCGGTCGCCGCGCAACTGCTCGGCCTCACGCAGCGCGTGCTCGACGTCGCGATCGACTACAGCGCGCAGCGCAAGCAGTTCGGCAAGGCGATCGGCTCGTACCAGGCGCTCAAGCACCTGCTCGCCGATGTCGCGATCCGCTACGAGTTCGCACGGCCGGTGGTGGCGCGCGCCGCACAGGCGATCGCCGACGACCACCCGCAACGTGCGGTGTTCGTGTCGCACGCGAAGCTCGCGGCGACGTCGGCCGCGCAGCTCGCCGCACGCCACTCGATGCAGGTGCACGGCGCGATCGGCTACACGTGGGAGCTCGACCTGCAGATCTTCATGAAACGCATCTGGGCGCTGTCCGGCAGTTGGGGCGACAGCGCGTTCCACAAGGCCCGCGTGGCCGACGCGATCCTCGGCGACGCGTTGCCGATCGGCCCCGCGCAGACCTTCGACCTCGAGGAATTGAACTGATGAGACAAGCCTATATCGTCGACGCGCTGCGCACGCCGACCGGCCGCCGCAAGGGCGGGCTCGCGCACGTGCATGCGGCGGACCTCGGCGGCTTCGTGCTGAAGACGCTGGTCGAGCGCAACGCGATTCCCGCCGATGAATACGACGACGTGGTGTTCGGCTGCGTCGACACGATCGGCCCGCTCGCGGGCAACATCGCGCGCACCTGCTGGCTCGCAGCGGGGCTGCCGCTGCAGGTGCCGGGCGTGACGGTCGATCGCCAGTGCGGCTCGTCGCAGCAGGCGGTGCACTTCGCCGCGCAGGCGGTGATGAGCGGCGTGCAGGATGTGGTGGTGGCCGGCGGCGTGCAGACCATGACGCAGATCCCGATCTCGTCCGCGATGACCTGCGCGGCGCCGCTCGGCTTCAACGACCCGTTCTCGGGCAGCACCGGCTGGCGCGCGCGCTTCGGCGACGCGCCGGTGTCGCAGTTCGTCGCAGCGCAGCGGATCGCCGATCACTGGAACCTGTCGCGCGACGCGATGGAGCGCTATGCGCTCGAAAGCCACCGCCGCGCGGTGGCGGCGATCGAGGCCGGGCATTTCAAGCGGGAAATCGTGCCGCTCGAAGGCGTGCTGCACGACGAAACGCCACGCCCCGACACGTCGCTGGAGAAGATGGCGACGCTCGAACCACTGACGCCGGGCGGCTCGCTGACGGCCGCCGTTGCGAGCCAGACCTGCGACGCGGCCGCCGCGCTGCTGATCGTGTCGGAGGAGGCGTTGAAGCGCTACGGTCTCACGCCGCGCGCACGCATCCATCACCTGAGCGTGCTCGGCGACGATCCGCTGTGGATGCTCACCGCGCCGATTCCCGCGACGAAGGCTGCGCTGAAGAAGAGCGGCCTCGACTGGTCCCGGATCGACGTCGTCGAGATGAACGAGGCGTTCGCATCGGTCGCGCAGGCCTGGCTCGCCGACACGCGTTTCCCGCACGAAAAGACCAACCCGAACGGCGGCGGCATCGCGCTCGGCCATCCGCTCGGCGCGACCGGCGCACGGCTGATGACGACGCTGCTGCACGAGCTGGAGCGCACGGGCGGCCGTTACGGGCTGCAGACGATGTGCGAAGGCGGCGGCCTCGCGAACGTCACGATCATCGAGCGCCTGTGAGCGCGTCACCTTCACGATCCACGAGGCACCAGCATGGGAATCTGTAACGGACGCACCGTCATCATCACCGGCGCGGGCGGCGGGCTCGGGCGCGAATACGCGCTGGCGTTCGCGGCCGAAGGCGCGGCGGTCGTCGTCAACGACATCCGGCACGACGCCGCGCAAGCGGTCGTCGACGAGATCGCACAGCGCGGCGGTCGCGCGCTTGCCAATGCGGACGACATCACGCGGGTCGACACCGCACAGCGGATCGTCGACGCGTCACGCGAAGCATTCGGCGACGTGCACGTGCTCGTCAACAACGCGGGCATCTGCCGCGACAAGATGTTCACGAGCATGACCGAAACCGACTGGGACGACGTGATGCGCGTGCACCTGCGCGGCCACTTCTGCCTGTCGAGCGTGCTGGCGCGTGTGTGGCGCGATGCGGCGAAGGCCGGCAACCCGGTCGACGCGCGGATCGTCAACACGAGTTCGGGCGCCGGGTTGCAAGGCTCGATCGGCCAGTCGAATTACGGCGCGGCCAAGGCTGGGATCGCCGCGCTCACGCTGATGCAGGCGGTCGAGCTGCAGCGCTACGGCGTGCGCGCGAACGCGCTGGCGCCGGCCGCGCGCACGTCGATGACCGAAGGCGTCTTCGCCGACATGATGAAGAAGCCCGAGGACGGCGGCTTCGACTATTTCGATCCGGCCAACGTCGCACCGCTGGTCGTATGGCTCGGCAGCGCGCTGTCGGCCGACGTGACGGGCCAGGTGTTCGAGGTCGCGGGCGGGATGATCGCGGTCGCGGAAGGCTGGCGTACCGGCCCGAGCGTCGATCGCGGCGCGCGCTGGGAAGCGGCCGAGGTTGGCCCGGCGGTGGCGCAGCTGCTCGCCGCTGCGCGCCCCGCGCAGCGCGTGTACGGGAGCTGAGAAATGGATCTGGCGCTCACCGACGAACAGGCGATGATCCGAGACGCGGCGGCCGACGTGCTCGCCGAACGCAGCGCGTCCGCCGACGTGCGTCGCGCGCTCGGGCAGTCGGCCGGCCGCGACGATGCGTTGTGGGCCGCGCTGTCCGGCGAACTTGGCTGGAATGCGCTCGCATTGCCCGAGGCAGCCGGCGGGCTGGGGCTTGGTGCGGTCGAGCAGACGGTGCTGATGGAGCAGCTCGGCCGGCGCGTGGCGTGCGTGCCGTATTTTTCGACGGCGTGCCTCGCGGCGACCGCGCTCGCGGGCTGTGCCGAGACGCCGCTGGCGAAAGACTGGCTTGCCAGGATCGCAGAAGGCGCGTGCAGCGCGACGCTGGCGCTGCCGTTCGACCTGCCGACCGTTTCGCGGTCGTTGCCGGTCGTCGCGGAAGAAACGGCGGGCGGCTACGCGCTGTCCGGCACGCTCGAACAGGTGCTCGACGGCGCGCGCGCCGACCTGCTGCTGGTGCCCGCGCGGATCGCGAACGAAGGGCAGTCGATCGGCCTGTTCGCAATCGACGTCGCTACGGCATCCGGGCTCAAAGTCACGCCGCTCGACACGCTCGACGCAACACGGCCGATTGCGCGCGTGGCGCTCGATGAAGCCTGCGTGAGCCGAGCAGCGCTGCTTGCTGGCGGCACAGCGGTTGCACAGGTGCTGGAGCGCACCGCGTGGTTCGCGGCGCTCGCGCTCGCCGCCGAACAGCTCGGCGGCGCCCAGCAATGCCTCGACCTGACGCTCGACTACACGAGCCAGCGCGTGCAATTCGGCCGTGCGATTGCGTCGTTCCAGGCGGTCAAGCACCGCTGCGCACAGATGATGGTGCTGATCGAATCGGCGCGCTCGGCCGTGCTCGGGGCTGCACATGCGTGGGATGCCGAAGCCGGTAACACGCAGCCGAGCGACGCATTGCGCGCCGACATCGCCGCTGCGAAATCCGCCGCCAACGACGCTTATGCGTTCTGCGCACAGGAGGCGATCCAGTTGCACGGCGGCGTCGGCTTTACGTGGGAATACGACCCGCATCTCTATTTCAAGCGCGCACAGGCGTCGGGAGCGCAGTTCGGCAGCACGCCGCAACTGCTCGAATGGATCGCGTCCCATGCGATCGACGGCGGCGCATCGCATCGCGACGCCGCATTCGCACCCGCCGGTGCGATGGCATCGCGTCCATCGGCCGCACGCGCAGGAGCCCTGCAATGAACAGCGAAACGCGCGAACAGCAATTGCGGCACGAAGTGGCCGACTGGGTGCAATCGCACCTGACCGGTGACTTCGCATGCCTGAAATACCGCGGCGGCCCCGGCGACGAGGAAGCGTGGCCCGAGCTGCGCAAGGCGTGGGAACAGGAACTGGCGAAGGGCGGCTGGACCGGGCTCGGCTGGCCGACGGATGCCGGCGGGCGCGGCTTCTCGGTTGCCGAACAGGTGATTTTCCACGAGGAATACGCGCGTGCCGGCGGCCCCGGGCGGATGGGGCACATCGGCGAAGGGCTGCTCGGGCCGACGCTCGTTGCATGCGGTACCGACGACCAGCGCGCGCGCTTCCTGCCCGGCATCCTCGCTGGCACACAGTTCTGGTGCCAGGGCTATTCGGAGCCTGGCGCGGGTTCCGACCTGGCCAACGTACGCACGCGTGCCGAACAGGATGCGGACGGCACGTGGCGAGTCTATGGCCAGAAAGTCTGGACGTCGCTCGCACACGATTCCGACTGGATCTTCGTGCTGGCGCGCACCGACCCCGCATCGAAGGGCAACAAAGGGCTGTCGTTCCTGCTGATGCCGCTCGACCAGCCGGGCATCGAGATCCGGCCGATCAAGCAGCTCAACGGCGGCGCGGAATTCAACGAAGTGTTCTTCGACGGCGCGCGCGCTCAAGCCCGCGACCTCGTCGGCGCACCCGGCGACGGCTGGCGGATCGCGATGACGCTGCTCGGCTTCGAGCGCGGGATGTCGACGCTCGGCCAGCAGATGCAGTTCGTCCGCGAACTCGAATGGGTGATCGACGCCGCGCGCGAATCGGGCGCGGACCGCGACCCGGTGCTGCGCCAGCGGATCGGCCGCGCGTGGGCCGGGCTGCGCGTGATGCGCTACAACGCGCTGCGGATGCTGTCCGGCGCGGACGACACCGATGCCGGCGCCGGCGCGCCGCTGCGCCGCGAGGCGCTGATCTACAAGTATTTCTGGTCGAACTGGCACCGCGACCTCGGCCAGCTCGCGATGGATGCCCTCGGCCCGCGCGCGAACCTGATCGATCCGGCCGACGAAAAGCTCACCCATCTGCAGCGCGTGTTCCTGTTCTCCCGTGCGGACACGATCTACGCCGGCACCAACGAAATCCAGCTCAACATCATGGCCGAGCGCGGGCTCGGCATGCCCAGGGAAGCCAGAGGAACAGCATGACCGAACCCCAGATCCAGAAAGCGCCGGCCTACGTGCCGGGCCACCAGTTGCTCGCCGGCAAATCGGTGCTGATCACGGCGGCCGCCGGCGCCGGCATTGGCTTCGCGGCCGCGCGCCGCTGCGCGGAAGAAGGCTGCCGCGCGCTGTTCATCTCCGACATCCACGAAAAGCGCCTCGAACAGGCGGTCGAGACATTGCGCGCCGAAACGGGGCTGCAACAGGTCTACGGCCGCCTGTGCAACGTCGCGGTGGAGGCCGACGTGCAGGCGCTGGTTGCCGAAGCGCAGGACAAGCTCGACGGCGTCGACGTGCTGATCAACAACGCCGGGCTCGGCGGCTCGACCCGCATCGTCGATATGGACGATGCCGAATGGTCACGCGTGATCGACATTAGCCTGACCGGGACGTTCCGGATGACGCGCGCGATGCTGCCGCACATGCAGGCCCGAGGCCGCGGCGCGATCGTCAACAACGCATCGGTGCTCGGCTGGCGTGCGCAAGCGGAACAGGCGCACTACGCGGCGGCGAAAGCGGGCGTGATGGCGCTCACGCGTTGCGCGGCGCTCGAGGCGTCGCCGTACGGCGTGCGCATCAACGCGGTCGCGCCGAGCATCGCGATGCACGATTTTCTGAAGAAGTCGGCCCCGGCCGATCTGCTGAATCAACTGGCGTCGCGCGAAGCCTTCGGGCGCGCCGCCGAAGTCTGGGAGGTCGCGAACGTGATGGTGTTTCTTGCAAGCGATTACGCGTCGTACATGACCGGCGAAGTGCTGTCGGTCAGCAGCCAGCACGCATGATGAGCACGACCCTCGACCCCGTGCGCGCGACGCCCCGCGTGTTCGCGCATCCCGGCGAACTCGCGGCGGCCGTCGGCGACACGCTCGGTGCGAGCGCATGGCTCGCGATCGACCAGCTCCGCATCGACGGTTTCGCCGACGCGACGGGCGACCACCAGTGGGTGCACGTCGACCCGGTGCGTGCGAAGGACGGCCCGTTCGGCGCGTGCATCGCGCACGGGTACCTGACTTTGTCGCTCGTCAATTGCTTCCTGCCGCAGATCGTGCGGATCGACGGCGCGCGGCTCGGCGTCAACTACGGCTGCGACAGGATCCGTTTCCCGGCGCCGGTGAAGGTCGGCGCGCGCGTGCGCGGCGTCGGCGAGCTGCTGCGCGTCGAGCCGCTCGACGGCGGCGTGCAGGCCTGGATTCGCGTGACCGTCGAGACCGAAGGCGAAGCCAAGCCCGGTTGCGTGGCCGACACGATCAGCCGCTATTACTTCTAGAGAGCAGACACATGGAAGACGCAGTCATCGTTTCCGTCGCACGCACGCCGATCGGCAAGGCGTTTCGCGGCATGTTCAACGACACCGAGGCGCCCGCATTGGGCGGCCACGTCGTGCGCGCCGCGCTCGAACGCGCGGGTGTCGCGCCGACCGACGTCGACGACGTGCTGATCGGCTGCGCCGCGCAGCAGGGCACGCAGGGCTACAACATCGGCCGCCTGTCGGCCGCGGCGGCCGGGTTGCCGGCGTCGGTGCCAGGCATGGCGATCGACCGCATGTGCTCGTCGGGGCTGATGTCGATCGCGAGCGCCGCGCGCGGCATCGGCGCGGGCGATGCGCGGATCGTCGTCGCGGGCGGCGTCGAGTCGATCTCGCTCACGCAGAACCAGCACAAGAACGCGTATCGCGCGCGTTCGCAGGCCGTGCTCGACCACCAGCCGGCTGCGTACATGGCGATGATGGAAACGGCCGAGATCGTGTCGCGCCGCTACGGGATCTCGCGCGCCGCACAGGATGAATTCGCACTGCAGAGCCACCAGCGCACGGCTGAAGCCCAGGCGGCCGGCCGCTTCGACGCGGAAATCGCGCCGCTCGACGTGCGGCGCGCGCTGTTCGACAAGGAAGGCAACCCGGCCGGTTACGAGGACGTGAACGCCGCGCGCGACGAAGGCGTGCGTGCCGATACGACGGCCGAGCGGCTCGCGGGGCTGAAGCCGTCATGGAGCGGCGGCAAGGTCGTCGAGCAGGGCGCGTTCGTGACGGCCGGCAATGCGTCGCAGCTGTCGGACGGTGCGGCGGCCGTGGTCGTGATGTCGCGCAGCGAGGCGGTACACCGTGGCCTGACGCCGCTCGGCGCGTTCCGCGGCCTCGCGGTGGCCGGCTGCGAGCCGGACGAGATGGGCATCGGCCCGGTGTTCGCGATTCCGAAGCTGCTGGCGCGCTTCGGGATGACCGTCGGCGACATCGGGCTGTGGGAGCTGAACGAGGCATTCGCGTGCCAGGCGCTGTACTGCCGCGACACGCTCGGCATTCCCGACGACCGGCTGAACGTCGATGGCGGCGCGATTGCGCTCGGCCATCCGTTCGGGATGTCGGGTACGCGGATGACGATGCACGCGCTGCTCGAAGGCGCACGGCGCGGTGTGCGGCACGCGGTGGTGACGATGTGCATCGGCGGCGGGATGGGCGCCGCCGCGCTGTTCGAAGTCGGCGCGTAGCGGCGCGCGGACGGGCCGCGCCGCACGAGCGGCCCGCCATTCAGGACCATTCGAGGCCGCGGCAACGACCGACGGCCCGGAGACATGCAGGCGACGGCGGTGGGCGCGGTGGCGCGAACCGTCGTCGAACGCAGACACAGGAGACAAGCGATGAAACGAACTTTGCCCGGACTCGCGATGTCGGCGCTGGTGCTCGGCGCCGCGTTGTTCGCGTTTTCGCCGCGCCCGCTGCCGGCGTTCCCGGTCACCGCGATCCATGCGGACCGGCTGCAGATCAACGGGCTCGCCCGGGCCGGCGCGCGCATCGTCGCGGTCGGCGAACGCGGCGTGATCCTGCTGAGCGATGATGCGGGTGCGCACTGGCGGCCGGCCTCGACCACACCCGACCAGGCCTCGACGCTCACGCAGGTGCGCTTCATCACGCCGACGCTCGGCATCGCGGTCGGCCACGACGGCCGGATCGTACGCAGCGACGACGCCGGCCTGCACTGGCGCGACGTGCACATGGACCACGCGCATTCCGATCCGCTGCTGTCCGTGTGGGGTACGGCCGACGGCCCGCTGTTCGCGGCCGGCAGCTTCGGCCAGCTGTTGCGCTCGGACGACGCAGGCGTCACCTGGCAGACCGTGAAGACACCGGCCGGCGACCGTCACCTGAACGCGATCGTCGGCGACGGCCACGGCAACCTGCTGGTCGCGGGCGAGAGCGGCACGCTGCTGCGCTCGACCGACAACGGCGCGACGTGGGACAAGCTGCCGTCGCCGTACGCCGGCTCGCTGTTCGGCGCGCTGATGCTCGCGAACGGCGACTGGGTTGCATACGGGATGCGCGGCAACGTGGTGCGCAGCACCGATCGCGGCGCGACCTGGACGCACGTCGACAGCCACGTGCCAGTGTCGTACTTCGGCGCGACCCAGCTCGCCGACGGCGAACTCGTGCTGGTGGGCCAGGGCGGCGCGATCGTCGCGTCGCGCGACGGCGGGCTGACCTTCGACGTGCGCAAGCTCGGCGGCGTGCAGAGCCTCGCGGCCGTGCTCGACATGGGCCACGGCGCGCTGCTGCTCGGCGGCGAGGCCGGCGTCGCGCCGCTCGCCGGCGCGGCTGCGTCAACCCCGTCCTGACGCGCGGCGGTCCCGCTGCCTGCTCCCGTTCGTTTCGCATCGACAAGAGAATTCCATGAACGACCTGTCACGCCCCCCTGAAGCCGTTCCTGCGTCGCGCCTCGCCGCGTTCGTCGAGCGCTGCGCCGACACGATCATCCGCCGGCGCAAGCTGCTGATGCTGCTGTGCGTCGCGGTGACGCTCGCGCTCGGGCTGTCCGCGACGCGCCTGAAGCTCGATCCGGGCTTCAACAAGATGATCCCGATGCAGCACCCGTACATGCAGGTGTTCGAGCGCTATGCGGGGGCGTTCCCCGGTGCGAACACGATCCTCGTGAGCCTGCGCTGGAAGGGCGAAGGCGACATCTACAACTGGACGTTCATGGACGCGCTGCGCCACGCGACCGACGATGTCTTCTTCATCCCGGGCGTGAACCGCTCGCGCGTGTTCTCGCTGTTCACGCCGAACGTCCACTACACCGAGGTGACCGAGGCGGGCTTTCGCGGCGACGTGGTCGTGCCGGGCCAGTTCTCGAGCGCGAACCCGGACGATCTCGCGAAGGTGCGCCGCAACGTCGCGCGTTCCGGGCAGATCGGCCGCCTCGTCGGCAACGACCTGAAGTCGGCGCTGATCCGCGCGGAACTGCGCGAGACCGATCCGGCCACCGGCAAGCGGCTCGACTACAGCGCGGTCGCGCGCCAGTTGGAGGAGATCCGCGCGAAGTACGCGAAGCAGGGCATCGACGTGAACATCATCGGCTTCGCGAAGCTGGTGGGCGACGTCGAGAACGGCATCGCGGGCGTGATGGCGTTCTTCGCGCTCGCGTTCCTCGTGACGGCCGCGCTGCTGTTCGCCTATACGCGCTCGTTGAAGACCACCGTGCTGGCGCTCGTCGTCGCGCTGCTGCCGGTTGTGTGGCTGCTCGGCGCGCTGCCGCTGCTCGGCCTCGGCATCGACCCGATGTCGATCCTCGTGCCGTTCCTGATCTTCTCGATCGGCGTGTCGCACGCGGTGCAGATGACCAACGCGTGGAAGCAGGCGCTGGTGCGCGGCGCGTCGTCGGCCGATGCCGCGCGCGATGCGTTCCGCAAGCTGTTCGTGCCGGGCACGGTTGCGCTGCTGACCAACGCGCTCGGCTTCATGGTAATCATGCGGATCCGGATCGACATCGTGCGCGAACTCGGCATCACCGCGTGCCTCGGCGTGCTGCTGATGATCGTGACGAACAAGGTGTTCCTGCCGATCCTGCTGTCGTACACGCGCCTCGAGCGCGGCACGCTGGCGCGTGCGCAGCGCACCGCGGCGGCTGGCGGCAGCCGGATGTGGTCGCGCTTCGCGGTGTTCGCCCGGCCGGCGCCGGCGCTCGGCGTGTTCGCGGTGGCGCTCGCGCTGCTCGCCTACGGCACGCTCGAATCGCGCAAGCTGGAGATCGGCGACATCGGCACCGGCGCGCCGGAGCTGCGCGCGAACTCGCGCTACAACCTCGACAACGCGGCGATCACGCACCAGTACAACATCGGCGTGGACGTGCTGTCGGTGATCGTCGAGACGACCGGCTTCGACGACGCGTGCCTGCATTACCCGGTGATGAGCGCGATCGAGAAGTTCGAGATGAACATGCGCGGCGTGGCCGGCGTGCAGTCGGTGACGAGCGTGTCGTCGCAGGGCAAGGTGTTCATCGCCGCGTTCAACGAGGGCAATCCGCGCTGGGCCGCGCTGCCGCGTTCCAGCGACGGGCTCACGCAGGGTTCCAACGCGTTCGACCCCGACAACGGGATGAACACCGCGAACTGCAAGGCGATCCAGGTGCTGATCTACACGAAGAACCACGAAGGCACGACCCTCGCGCACGTCGTCGACGAGATCAAGCGCTTCGCGGCCGAGAATCCGACGCCGAACGTCGCGTTCCGGCTCGCGGGCGGCAACGTCGGCGTGATGGCCGCGACCAACGAGGCCGTCGGCGACGCGGAGATCGCGATGCTGCTGTCGATCTTCGGCGCGATCGCGCTGCTCTGCGCGGTCACGTTCCGCTCGTGGCGCGCGGTGCTGTGCATCATCGTGCCGCTCACGCTCGTGTCGATCCTGTGCAATGCGGTGATGGCGCGCCTCGGCATCGGGCTGAAGGTCGCGACGCTGCCGGTGATCACGCTCGGCGTGGGCGTGGGGGTCGACTACGGGATCTACCTGTACGAGCGCCTGCAGCACGACCTCCGCCACGGCGCGACGCTGCCGGACGCGTTCGCCGACGCGATGCGCCAGCGCGGCACGGCGGCGCTGTTCACGGCCGTCACGATGTTCATCGGCGTCGGCACGTGGGCGTTCTCCGCGCTGAAGTTCCAGGTCGACATGGGCGTGCTGCTCGCGTTCATGTTCCTCGTGAACCTGTTCGGCGCGGTGTTCCTGCTGCCCGCGCTCGCCGCTTGGCTCGGCGTCGACCGGGCCGAGCGCCGCGTGGCGCACCGGCAGCAGCCGTCGCCGGCGGCCCCGGCATCGCTGAAGCCGTCGCCCGCGCTCGAACCCGGCAATCCGATGCGCTGACCGGCGCCCCTATTTCCCCCGCGCGCGGCGGGCCGCCGTGCGCTCTCCACAAGAGGAGTCAACCCACATGTCCGCACGCCCCTACAAGATCGAAGCCCAGCCGCTCGCGCAGCGCTATGCGCGCGGCTGGCACTGCCTCGGGCTCGCCCGCGATTTCAAGGACGGCAAGCCGCACACGCTGAACGCGTTCGGCCGCAAGCTCGCCGCGTTCGCCGATTCGACCGGCAAGGTCAACGTCGTCGACGCGTACTGCCCGCACATGGGCGCCGACCTGAGCCTCGGCACGGTGCAGGGCGACCATCTCGTGTGCCCGTTCCACGGCTGGGCGTGGAGCGGCGAAGGGCAGTGCGCATCGATCCCGTACTGCAAGCGGATCCCGCCGAAGGCGCGCATCGGCGCCTGGCCGACCTGCGAGGAAAACAACCTGCTGTTCGTGTGGAACGACCCGGAAGGCAACGCGCCGCCGCCGGAAGTCGCGATTCCGCGGCTCGACGTGTGCTTCTCCGACGAATGGTCGGACTGGGTCGTCGACACGATGGTGATCCAGGCCAACTGCCGCGAGCTGGTCGACAACATCTCGGACGTCGCGCACTTCGCGACCGTGCATCGCGCGCCGATCGACTATTTCGCGAACCTGTTCGAGGATCACAAGGCGACGCAACTGATGGTCGGCCGCAGCGAGAAGCTTGGCGGCGATGCGCTGACCGCGCTGTCGACGTATTTCGGGCCGGCCGTGCACATCACGCAGATGACGGGGCAGAGCGGCGGGCAGCCGATCCACTCGGTGCTGCTGAACTGCCACGTGCCGATCGACATGAACAGCTTCGAGCTGCGTTACGGCGTGATCGTGAAGAAGGTGGCCGGGCTGACCGACGCGCAGAACATGGAGATCGCGAACGCATACGTGAAGGAGGCGCAGCGCGCGTTCTACGAGGACGTCGACATCTGGCACAGCAAGACGCGGATCGACAACCCGCTGCTGTGCGAAGGCGACGGGCCGCTGTACCAGATGCGCGACTGGTATTCGCAGTTCTATCTGGACGTGGCGGACGTGCGGCCGACGAGCGTCGCGCGTAAGGCATTCGAAATGCGGATTCGCGAAGGCGCCGCGCCGCCGGCGCTGCATCACGTGTTCGAGCCGCAGTAAAAACCCGGCGGGCCGGCTGAAAAAGGGGGCGCATCGAAATGCGTCCCGTCGGCCCGCAACGCCCGCCGCATAAGGCGTAGACGGCGGGCATGCTTGTGCATCGCATCAAAAAGACTTGACGAAACGGCCGCTCGCGCGTAGTGTCCATGACCGAAGTGTTCAAGAAGTTCGATTGCTCATCATTGGCCGCACTCCGTGCGGCGGTCGTTGGTCTCTCCCTCTTTTGATTCTTTATGTGCCCGTCGCGGGCGCATGTTCAATTATTCGTCATTTGTATTAAGGAAGTATTTGTGGATACCGGTACCGTCAAGTGGTTCAACGAAACCAAGGGCTTTGGTTTCATTTCCCCGGACAACGGCGGCGACGATCTGTTCGCCCATTTCTCGGAAATTCGCGGCACGGGCTTCAAGACCCTGGCCGAAGGCCAGAAGGTCAGCTTCGAAGTGAAGCGCGGCCCGAAGGGTCTGCAAGCGTCGAACATCACGCCGCAGTAAGTCGCATCGGCAACGGCCGCCACGCGGTGGCCGCTGCCGGATGGATTGGCGCGCAGGGCGCCGCTTTGGCGGCAGCCGGCGCGTTTCCGATGCGCACGACCGATGCATCGCGACATCCGCGATGCATCGGTCGTGACGCCTCCTTCATCGCATGCGCGACCCGCGTGCGACGCAACGCCCTCGTGAAGCGCCCGCCGCTTCGCGAGCGCATCACCGCTTCAACGCATCAACCCGAGCAGACCGCCGCCATGCCGTTGCAGGCGCGGTCCCGACTTGCGCGGCGCGCCATGCGCCGCCGCCACCGACCGCCTGAACGCCGCAACGCGCCGGGCTCCGATCGCAAGACAGGCCCTGGGCCCGTCTGAACGAACCGATCCCCGGCAGCCTGCCGGCCGCCGTCCCGTTGTGGGGCACGGCGCCGGGCAGATCGCCGCGGCCGCGGTCAATTACCTTGTCTGGAGGAATTGGTTTGGCAAAAGAAGAACTGCTGGAACTGGACGGAATCGTCGACGAAGTGCTGCCTGACAGCAAATACCGTGTCACGCTGGAAAACGGCGTCGTGGTCGGCGCGTACGCGTCGGGCCGCATGCGCAAGAACCACATCCGCATTCTCGCGGGCGATCGCGTGACGCTGGAACTGTCGGTCTATGACCTCACCAAGGGTCGCATCAACTTCCGTCACAAGGACGCGAATTCGCCGCGTCCGCCGCGCACCGGCCAACCGCGCCGTTAAGCGGCAACGATCGGCGCGGGCATGCCGCACCGCCTCGCCGATCGAATCCCGTCCGGCCGACGAAGCCGGACGAACCGGGTGGACGACACATCGCGTGCCGTCCGCCGGTCGCCGCCGGCATCGTCAGGCCGCGGCGGCCAATACCGCCTTTACCGGCCGCCGCGCGTGCGCAACGCGCAGGCGGCCGCGTCCCGCAGGAAATCCTCGACGATCATCGCAAAATACGGCGGACATTCCTGCATCGGGTAATGCCCGCAATTCGGTGTCGTCACGAGCCGCGCGTTCGGATGCCGCGCGAGGAACGTCGCCTGCATCGCCGCTGCGTCGAGCCCCGGATCCTTGTCGCCGACGATCACCCGGAAGCGGGTGTCGAGCCCGCGGATGTCGTCGACGAAATCCGTGCCGGTCAGCATGTCGAGATACGGGAGCCGGCAAGCCGGCGCCACGCGCGCGCGGTTCTGCTGCAGCTTCACGTCGGCCCAGCGCGCCGACACTCCCCCCGTCGCGAATCGCACGAGCCGGCGAAACGCATCGTCATCGTCGGTCGTCTCGGCGATCGGCGCGTGATGCGACCTGCTCGTACGGTCGACGATGAAGTTGAAACGGTCGACGCCCTAGTCTTGGAGGGCCTCGTGCAACGGGCCGGCAAGCGGTCGAACGCGCACACCGCCACACGGTTCGCGTGCGGCTTTACGCGCGGGCCGGCGCGGTCGTACACTCGTCGGCAATTCGCGGCCCGCGCCGTGGCTTTCAATCCCTTCAGCAGCTTTCAGCGGGCCAACGACCGTGCCAGCAGGACTTTCGTCGCGCGACGCCAGGAGGCGCCATGAGTGCAGACGCAGCCCCCGCATCCCCGTCGGTTCAGGACCGCATCCAGCACGTGTTCGTGCTGATGCTCGAGAACCGTTCCTTCGATCACCTGTTCGCGCTGTCGGGCTACCCCGACAGCGTCGCCGCGTCGCCAGGCAACAGCAACGCGTATGGCGATGCGGTCTATCCGTTCGGCGGCGGCGCGCCCGACCGGATGCCGACCGATCCGTGCCACGAATTCACCGACGTGCTCGAGCAGCTGTGCGGCGCGGGCGTGCCGTTCGTGAAAGGGCAGCCGTATCCGCCGGTCGTCAACACCGGGTTCGTGTCGAATTACGCGACCTCGCATTCCGAAGGCACGCCGCCGCAGTCGGTCGACGCGGGCAAGATCATGCAGGGCGTCGATATCGCGACGCAGGCGCCGTCGCTGCACGCGCTCGCGAACGCGTTCGTGCTGTGCGACGCGTGGCATGCGTCGATGCCGGGGCCGACCTGGCCGAACCGCTTTTTCCTGCACGGCGCGTCGTCGGCCGGGCTCGACCATTCGCCGACCAAGGAAGAAATGGCCGGATGGGACGCGTTCGACGGCTTTCCGTATCCGAAGGGGTCGATCTTCGCCGCGCTCGGCGACGGCAACTGGCGCATCTACCAAGACCAGACCGGCGACCCGCTCGGCCACGTGCCGCAGGTCGCGTCGCTGAAGGGCATCAGCTTCTTCGACATCGACGACCTCGCGCATTTCGAGGCCGATCTTGCGGCCGGCTATACGGCGCGCTACACGTTCATCGAGCCCGGTTACGGCGACATCGTGCACGGCACTTACCAGAACGGCAGCTCGCAACACCCGATGGACGGCCTCGCCGGTGGCGACCAGCTCGCCGCGCGCGTGTACAACGCGATCCGCCAATCGCCGGTGTGGAACAGCAGCCTGCTCGTGATCTGCTACGACGAGCACGGCGGCTTCTACGATTCGGTCAGGCCGGGCGTCGCGCCGCCGCCGAACGACGGCGCGGCGGCGACGCTGAACGCGAGCGGCTTCGGGTTCGACGTGTACGGCGTGCGGGTGCCGGCGATCGTGATTTCGCCGTGGGTCGCGGCCGGGCAGGTCGACCATACGCCGTACGATCATGCGTCGGTTGCCGCGACGCTCGAGCGGCTGTTCGGCCTCGCGCCGCTGACGGATCGCGACCGCCTCGCGAATGACCTGCTGGCGCTCGTCTCCCCGACGTGCCGCACCGACTGCCCACAAAGGATCGGATCATGAGTACGACACCGGCCTTCGACCCGCGCGACGCGCTGCCCGTGCGCGACGGCACGAGCCTGATCGCGTTTCTGCACATCCTGAAGAAAGCGCATGCGGCGCTGGTCGGCCATGACAAGGCCCATCAGCGCTTCAGCGAGATCGTGACGCGCGGCCAGGCGCGGCAATACATCGAGGAACTGATGCCGTCGCTGTTGCAGGCGCGTGAAGCGCATCGGCGCAAGCGGCACGGTGGGAAGCATCGCTGAAGTCGACGGGCGATGCATGATCGAGGGACTCGATCCGCGCATCCGAAATGAAAACGGGGCTTGCGCCCCGTTTGCCGTTGCTTCCGGACAAATGCCGGCCGCGCAGGTTCAGGCCGCCACCTCCCGCGCCCGCACCATCGTCAGCGCCGCGTCCTCGATCATGTCCTCCTGCCCGCCGACGAGCCGCTGTCGCCCCAGCTCGACGAGGATGTCGCGCGCGGGAATCCCGTACTTCGCTTCCGCGCGCTTCGCGAACAGCAGGAACGACGAGTAGACGCCCGCGTAGCCGAGCGTCAGCGCATCGCGGTCGAGGCGGATCGGCGCATCCATGATCGGCACGACGAGATCCTCGGCGACGTCCGAGATCGCGAACACGTCGACGCCCGTCTCGATCCCCATCCGGTCGCACACCGCGACGAACACTTCCATCGGCGTGTTGCCCGCACCGGCGCCGAGGCCGGCCGCGGCCGCATCGATCCGGTTCGCGCCGGCGGCCACCGCCGCGACCGAGTTCGCGACGCCCATCGCGAGGTTGTGGTGGCCGTGGAAGCCGAGCTCCGTCTCCGGCTTCAGCGCGTCGCGCACCTGGCCGATGCGCGCGGTCACGTCGTCGGGCAGCATGTGGCCGGCCGAATCGGTAATGTAGATGCAGTTCGCGCCATACGACTCCATCAGCTTCGCCTGCACGACGAGCTGCGCCGGCGACGACATGTGCGCCATCATCAGAAAGCCGACCGTATCGAGCCCGAGCGTGCGCGCGAGGCCGATGTGCTGCTCCGACACGTCCGCCTCGGTACAGTGCGTCGCGACGCGGATCGTGCCGACGCCGAGTGCGTGCGCCATGCGCAGATGCTCGACAGTGCCGATACCCGGCAGCAGCAGTGCCGACACCTTCGCCTGCTTCAGCTCCGGAATCACGGCGCTGAGGTATGCCTCGTCGGTGTGCGCGGGGAACCCGTAGTTGACCGACGCGCCGCCGAGCCCGTCGCCGTGCGTGACCTCGATCAGCGGCACGCCGGCCGCGTCGAGCCCGCGCGCGATGTTGCGCATCTGGTCGAGCGTGATCTGGTGGCGCTTCGGGTGCATCCCGTCGCGCAGCGACATGTCGTGGACGGTGATCTTCTTGCCTGCAAGTGACATTGCGTGGCTCCTCAACTCAAGCGGTGGCGGCCGTCGCGGCCAGCATCTGTTCGGCGAAACGCTCGGCCGTGGCGGCCGCGGCGGCGGTCATGATGTCGAGGTTGCCCGCGTACTTCGGCAGGTAGTCGCCGAGCCCTTCAACTTCCATGAACACCGACACGCGATTGCCGTCGAACACGGGGCCGTTCTTCAGCGTGTAGCCGGGCACGTAGCGCTGCACTTCCTTGACCATCGCATGCACGGACGCGGTGATCGCATCGACGTCGGGCGGGCCGTCGGTCAGGCAATGGATCGTGTCGCGCATGATCAGCGGCGGCTCGGCCGGGTTGATCACGATGATCGCCTTGCCCTTGCGTGCGCCGCCGACCTGTTCGATCGCACCGGACGTCGTGCGCGTGAATTCGTCGATGTTCTTGCGCGTGCCGGGGCCGACCGAGCGCGACGACACGGTCGCGACGATCTCGCCGTACGCGACCGGCTGCACGCGCGATACCGCGTACACCATCGGGATCGTCGCCTGGCCGCCGCACGTGACCATGTTCACGTTCGCCTGCGCGCTGTCGAGATGCGCGTCGAGGTTCACCGGCGGCACGCAGTACGGCCCGATCGCGGCGGGCGTCAGGTCGATCATCTTCACGCCGAGCGCGGCGAGCTTGTCGGAGTTGTCGCGGTGCACGTACGCCGAGGTCGCGTCGAACGCGATGCGGATGTCGTCGGCGGCCGCGTGCGGCAGCAGCCCGTCGACGCCCTTGTCGGTGGTCTTGAGGCCGAACTCGCGCGCCCGCGCGAGGCCGTCGGACGCCGGATCGACGCCGACCATCCACACGGGTTCGAGCACCGGCGAGCGGCGCAGCTTGTAGAGCAGGTCGGTGCCGATGTTGCCGGGCCCGATCAGTGCGCATTTGATTTTCTTCATCAGAGGGTTCCTTTAGATAAAGCGGACGTCGCAACTGCCGATGCCGGAGATGCGCATCGACAGCGCATCGCCGGCCGTGACCGGAATCAGTTTCGCGAGCGAGCCCGACAGCACGATCTCGCCGGCGAGCAGCGGCACGCCGTACGCGGCGAGCGTGTTCGCGAGCCACGCGACCGCGTCGGCGGGGTGGCCGAGCGCCGCGTCGCCGCGACCTTGCGCGACTTGCTCGCCGTTCTTGTCGATCGTCATCTCGCACGCGGCAAGATCGAGCGTGCGCGGATCGACGCGTGCATCGCCGAGCACGTACACGCCGCACGATGCGTTGTCGGCGACGGTGTCCTCGATGCGGATCGCCCAGTCGCGGATGCGCGAATCGACGATCTCGAAGCAGGGCGCGACGGCGGCCGTCGCGGCGATCACGTCGGTGCGGTCGATGCCGGGGCCGCGCAGGTCGCGCGCGAGGATGAACGCGATCTCGCCCTCGGCGCGCGGCGCGATCAGCGAATCGGCTGCGATCGCTTCGCCGGCCGCGTAGTGCATGCCGGACAGCAGGATGCCGAAATCGGGCTGGCGCACGTTCAGCATGTCCTGCACGGCCTGGCTCGTCACGCCGATCTTCTTGCCGACCACGGCCTCGCCGTGTTCGATGCGGCGTTCGATGAAGCGCTGCTGGATGCGGTACGCGTCGTCGAGCGACAGGCGGCGCGGGCGGCTCGATAGCGGCGCGACCGGCGCACGCGCGTGCCACGCGGCGTACAGCTCGTCGCCGAGCGTCGTATGCAGGCGGGAAGACATGAAAGGGCCCTCGAATCTCGAATGAATCGAATGGAACAGGCCGCCGTCGCGGGCGGCGCCGGGCGCCGGAGCGAGGCTCCGGCGCATGGGTCGCGGGCGCGCCGCGTCGGCGGGTTGCTTAGTTACCCGAACTGCGGATCGCGTCCGGCGAGAAGTACGCCTCGTTGAACTGCGGGCTGTTGTCGAGCTTCGGCATCGGGCCTTCGTTCGTCAGGCGGTCGGCCATGTACGCGCCGGAGATCAGGTCGTGAAAGAACACGACGCCCGGGTAGAACACCTTCGCGTCATACGCGTACAGCGTCGTCGCGACGTTGGTGCGCCACAGCTGGCCGCGCGCGTCGTAGTTGTCGGCGAGCAGCGTCATCCACGAATCCTCGTCGATGTACAGCACGCGCTTCGCGTACTGGTGACGGTAATTGCTCTTCAGCGTGGCCTGCAGCACCCACACGCGATGCAGCTCGTAGCGGATATACGACGGGTTCTCGTGGCCCTTGGTCAGCAGGTCCGCGTACTTCACCGAGCTGTCCATCGCCTTGTAGTTGTCGTACGGCACGTAGATCTCGCGCTTGCCGACGATCTTCCAGTCGTAGCGGTCGCCGGGGCCGTTGTACAGGCGGTCGTCGTCGACGGTGCGGAAGCCGCCCGGGCCCTGCGGCTGGTCATAGCCGTATTCCGGCGCCTGGCGCACGCGCCGCGTGCCGGGGTTGTACATCCACGTGCGCGACGAGTTGTCCGCGCCGGCCTTGTCCCAGTTCGTGAAGCCGACGATCAGCGAGCCGCGGTCGGACAGCGGCAGCTCCGTCGCGTTGCGGTAGTACGTGCGGTTGTTCAGGTCGCTCTTCACGTCGTACTTGCCGGCGTTGCGCGGCGAGTAGATGTCGTAGCGCACCTTGCCCCATGCGATGTTGCCGTCCGAGTACACGACCGCCTGGTCGTAGGTCGCCTGCTCGGCGCCGATCGCCGACGAGAAGCGCTGGTTCCACAGCAGCTCGGCGGCCGTTTTCGGGATCGGGTAGGGCACCGTCGGCGGCGCGTTCGTGAGGCCGTTCGCGTCGGAGGTCATCGTCGAATCCGGCGCGTACGTGCGGATGTCCTTGTACACGGCATCCGCGTAACGGAAGTCGCGATGGCTCGGATAGACGATGATCTTGAACGTGGCCGGGTAGCGCTTGAACATCGCCTTCTGGCCGTCGGTCAGGTGCTCGGCGTACTGCGGCATGTTCTCCGCGGTGATCGTCGCGACCGGCTTCTCGCTCGCGAACGGATCGGGGTAGCGGCTGCCGCGCTTGTACTGCACGTCAGGCGGCGTGCCGAGCCACTTGCCCGACCACTCGGGCACGCCGCTGTCCTTGCTCGCGGCGCGCACCGCGCCCATCGGCGTCAGCGGGCCGTCGAGCGCCTTCAGGTCGTCCGGCGTGACCTTCGGGTACGACGCCGTCGCGACGACCGCGCACGCGGCCATCACCGACGCGCGCAGGAGGGGGAGATGAATGCGTTTCATATCTATCCTCATAGTGCTGAATGACGAGCGGCCGGGCCGCTCAGAAGTGGTAGGTCGCCGTGGCCAGCACGTAGTCGCGATCCGCGAGCGGGCGCGTGACCGGGTTCGGCGAGCCGAGGAACTTCGCGTAGACGAGCGACAGCTGCAGGTTGCTCAGGCGCGTGAAGGTCACGCCGGCCGTCACGCGATGGTCGCCCTGGCCCGTCAGCGAGCCGAGCGCGCCCGCGAGCGGCGACGTGCCCGTCAGGTCGTGCGTATAGGTCAGCGGCACGTCGAGATCCCAGCCGTTGAACACGTTCTTGTAGCTGAGCGTCCACGCGATCTCCATCGCGAGCGCATTGCGCGAATTCGCGAGCGTGGTCGAGCCGTCGAGCTCGGAGATGCTGCCGGCATGCACGTACGTGAGTTCGCCGATCAGCGACTGCGAATTCGCGAGGAAGCTCGGCCCGATCGAGTAGATGCCGGACAGGTTGGTCTGCAGCACGTTCGCGCGGGTCGACTGCGGGCCGGTCGGCGTGTTGACGAGCACGGCCGCGCCCTGGCGGTACGACACTTCGCCGGCGACGTTCACCGGGCCGACCTGCGTCGAGAAGCTCGCGCCGGTCAGCTTGATGTTGCTGAAATACTTCTGCTGGTACTGGAGCGTCGGGAAGTAGGTCGTGACGACACTCGGGTTCATGTCGTTGTAGTGCAGGTGGTACAGGCCGAGCTCGGTGTCGCCGAGGACGCGGAAGCGCGCGCCGATCCCCCACTGGTTGCGCGCGCTCGGCTTGTCGTCGGGGCCGCGCGGAATGATCATCCCGCCCGGGCCGATGATGAACTGCGCGCCGGGGCCCGTGACGTCCGAATAGCTCCAGTACGTGCCGGGCGCGGTCAGCCGGTTCTGCTGATACGAGAACTGGTAGTAGCCGAGCAGGCTGAAGTTCGGCGTGATCTGCCACTGCGTCGAGATCTGCGGCACCGGCAGCAGGATGTCCTTCACTTCGGCGCCGGCCATGTACGACTTGGTCGCGTCGGACGGCCCTTGTGCGCCCGCGATGTTCGGGAAGAACAGGCTTTCGCCCCACGCGACGACCTGGTCGCCGACCTTCACGTTCAGGCTCGTCGAGCCGATCCTGAACGTGTTGTACGCGTATGCGGCGAGCAGCGTCGTGTGGCCGCCCGACCAGTAGCGCGCGTCGCTCGTGAAGTTGTTGTACTGGCCCGACTGGTTCACGGTACCAGGCGCGTCGTTGTAGTTCGGGCGGCGATACGCCTGGTCGTAGAACGTGTCGGCGCGCACGAACACACCCCAGTCGTCGTGCTTCAGGTTCACTTCGCCGAGCAGGCTGACCTGGTTCTCGATCAGCTTGTTCTTCGCGAAGTTGCGGTCGCCGTCGTCGCCGTTGATGTTCGCCGGCGTGAGGAGATTGCCGCTCGGTGCGCGGGTGCGCATGCCGAGGCCGTAACTGAGCGTGAACGTGTAGTCCAGCGTCGTGTCGGCGCCCAGCTCGATCGTGCTGCCTGCATGTGCGCCGGGAGCGGCACACGCGAGCAGCGCGGCGGCCAGCGTCGACAGCGTGGCGGTTGCCCGCTTGTCGGTACGGCGCGAAATCCGTTGATGCATGGTGTCTCCTCTTGGGGTATCGACGACGGTCGACTGTGTGTGTTGTCGTGAGAGGCAGAGTAGGGAGATCGCGGTAGCAGGGAATCGTCAAAATGAACTAGATGACTTCCCTAGGACTGGCAACGATTCAGCGCGCGGCGGCCTGCGCGGCGGAGAGGAACGCGGGCCGTTCGCCGCCGCCGTCGAGCCGCAGGTTGGCGCCTGACGTATACGACGCTTCGGGCGACGCGAGGAACAGGCACGCGGCGGCGACGTCGTCGGGTGTCGCGAGCCGGCCGGCGGGAATCGTCGCGCGAATGGCGTCGAGCGCATCGTCGTCGCCGTAGTGGCCTTCGGTGGCCGATTCCGTCTGCACGAGGCTCGGGCTGATCGCGCCCACGCGCACGCGCGGCGCCCACTCGACCGCGAGCGACGTGACCGCGTTGACGAGGCCCGCTTTCGCGGCGCCGTACGCGGCCGTGCCGGGCGACGGCCGCGACGCGCTGACGCTCGCGATGAACAGCATCACGCCGCCTTCGGGCTGCGGCTGCATGATTGCGTTCACGCGCTGCGCGAGCTGCAGCGGCGCGATCAGGTTCAGCCGCACGATCGATTCGGTGAAGCGCGGCGATGCATCGGCCGCGAGCGCGAACGGCGAGCCGCCCGCATTGTTGACGAGCACGTCGAGGCGGCCGGCCGCGACGCGTATCGTCGCGAGCATCGCGTCGACCTGTTCGATGTCGCGCAGGTCGGCCGCGACGAACGTCGCCGTGCGGCCGCCGGCCGACGGCGGTGTGTCGGGCGCGCTGCGTCCGCAGACGAACACGCGTGCGCCCGCCGCGAGAAACCGATCGGCGATGCGCCGCCCGATGCCCTTGGTGCCGCCCGTCACGAGCACCGTCTTGCCGCTGTAGTCGAATCCGTTCATCGTTGCCTCCGTTTCGGTGGGCCGATGATAGGAAGAAGCGCGCGCGGCTTCGTAGTCTGAAAGGATGATGCCGGCCGGCGCCGGCGGCGCAATCATCGTGGCAGACAGCCATCGAACGACGAAGGAGACAACCCGCGATGACGATCCCCACGACGCCGCCGGCCGGCAGCTTCACCGACGTGCCGGGCGGCCTGCGCCTGCACCACTACGAGGCGGGCGAAGGCCGGCCGGTGGTGTTCATCCACGGCAGCGGCCCGGGCGCCAGCGGTTTCAGCAACTTCAAGCACAACGTGCCCGCGTTCGCGGCGGCCGGCTATCGCGCGATCGTCGTCGACCTGCCCGGTTACGGGCAGTCGTCGAAGCCGTCCGACGTCGCCTATACGCTCGATTTCTTCGTCGGCGCGCTGCATGCGCAGCTGACCGCGCTCGGCATCGGGCCGGCCGTGCTGCTCGGCAACTCGCTCGGCGGCGCGATCGCGCTGAAGTACGCGCTCGACCATCCGGACGGAGTCGACGGGCTGATCATGATGGCGCCGGGCGGCGTCGAGGATCGCGACACCTATTTCCGGATGGAGGGCATCCAGCGGATGGTGAAGCTGTTCACCAACCGCCAGATGAATGACGACACGATGCGCGAATTGTTGACGCTGCTCGTGCACGATCCGGCGATCGTCACCGACGCGCTCGTCGCCGAGCGGATGAAGGTGTGCGTCGAACAGCCGACCGAAGTGCTGTCGACGATGAGCGTGCCGAACCTGACCGACGCGCTCGGCGATCTGCGTACGCCGGTACTCGGTTTCTGGGGCACGGACGATCGCTTCAATCCGGTCGGCGGCGCGCTGAAGTTTCTCGAACGCTGCCGCGACGCGCGCTTCGTGCTGATGAACCGGTGCGGCCACTGGGTGATGGTGGAACACGCCGACTATTTCAATCGGGAATGCCTCGATTTCCTTGCGACGCGGAATACGCGATAACGCCGGATGCCCTTGAGGGCCGGCCTCGATGCAGGCGGCCTGCCTGAACAAAACCCTGGAGACGACATGAAGCTCATCGAAGACCTGTTCGACCTGCGCGGCAAGGTGGCCGCGATCACTGGCGGCGCGCGCGGCATCGGCGCGGAGACCGCGCGCACGCTGGCGGCCGCCGGCGCGAGCGTCGCGATTCTCGACGTGCTGTCGCAACCGGCGGAAGCGCTGGTCGAGGAAATCCGCGCGCAGGGCGGCCAGGCGGCGTTCTGGTCGCTCGACGTCACGCACGAGGCCGATGTGGCGCGCGTGTTCGGCGAAATCGTCGCGCGCTTCGGGCGCCTCGACGTGCTCGTGAACAACGCGGGCATCGAAGGCCACAACGTGCCGACGCACGAGCTCACGCTCGCGCAATGGCAGCGTGTGCAGGACGTCAACGTGAACGGCGTGTTCCTGTGTACGCGTGCGGCGATTCCGCATATCGACGCCGCTGGCGGCGGCTCGATCGTGAACCTGTCGTCGATGTACGGGATCGTCGGCGGGCCCGACGTGCCCGCGTATCACGCGTCGAAGGCGGCGGTGCGGATGATGGCGAAGGTCGACGCGATGCTGTACGCGGCGAAGAACATCCGTGCGAACTCGGTGCATCCCGGCTACATCCGCACGCCGATGCTCGAGGACGCGTTCCGCCAGATGGGGCAGGACCCCGATCGCGCCTTCGAGTACATGCAGACCCACGTGCCGATGGCGAAGATCGGCAGCCCGCGCGACATCGCGGCCGGCATCCTGTATCTCGTGTCGCCGGCGGGCCGTTACGTGACAGGCGCGGAGCTCGTGATCGACGGCGGCTTTACCGCGCGCTGACGCGGCGCGACGTACGCAACGGAACAGGAGACAGGCAGTTGAAAGCGCTCGTGGCAGTAAAACGCGTGGTCGACGCGAACGTGAAGGTCGGCGTGAAATCCGACCGGACGGGCGTCGACATCGCGAACGTGAAGATGTCGATGAACCCGTTCGACGAGATCGCGGTGGAAGAGGCCGTGCGATTGAAGGAGGCCGGCGTCGTGACCGAAGTGGTGGCCGTGTCGGTCGGCGTCGCGCAAGCGCAGGAAACGCTGCGCACGGCGCTCGCGATCGGCGCGGATCGCGCGATCCTCGTCGAATCGAATGAAGGCGTCGAGCCGCTCGGTGTCGCGAAGGTGCTGAAGGCGCTGGTCGACAAGGAGCGGCCGCAACTGGTGATCCTCGGCAAGCAGGCGATCGACGACGATTCGAACCAGACCGGGCAGATGCTCGCCGCGCTGGCGGGTTTGCCGCAGGCGACGTTTGCCTCGAAGGTCGTGGTGGCCGACGGCCGTGCGACGGTCGCACGCGAAGTCGACGGCGGAGCGGAAACGCTGTCGCTTCAACTGCCCGCCGTCATCACCACGGATCTGCGCCTGAACGAGCCGCGCTACGTGACGCTGCCGAACATCATGAAGGCGAAGAAGAAGCCGCTCGAAATCGTGAAGCCCGACGATCTCGGCGTGGATGTGACGCCGCGCCTGAGGGTGCTCGAGGTGAACGAGCCGCCGAAGCGCGCAGCCGGCGTGAAGGTGCCGGACGTGCAGACGCTGGTCGCGAAGCTGAAGACCGAAGCCAAGGTGCTGTAACAGGGAGCGGAAAGAAATGACGATTCTGGTGATTGCGGAACACGACAACACGTCGATCAAGGCCGCGACGTTGAATGCCGTCGCTGCCGCACACGCGCTCAATGTGGTGGGCGGCGGCGACGTTCATGTGCTCGTTGCTGGACACAATGCGCAAGCGGCAGCCGATGCAGCGGCGAAGCTCGCCGGTGTGTCGAAGGTGCTGCTGGCCGATGCGCCGCAGCTGGCCGACGGTCTGGCCGAGAACGTCGAAGCGACGGTGATGACCGTCGCGAACGACTACTCGCACATCGTTGCGCCGGCAACGGCCTACGGCAAGAACATCGCGCCGCGCATTGCCGCGAAGCTGGACGTCGCGCAGATTTCCGAGATCACGGCGGTGGTATCGGCCGATACGTTCGAGCGCCCGATCTACGCAGGCAACGCGATCGCGACGGTGCAGTCGGGCGATCCGGTCAAGGTGATCACGGTGCGCGCGACCGCGTTTGATCCGGCGGCAACGGAAGGCGGCAACGCCACGGTCGAGAAGATCGAAGCAGTGGCCGATGCAGGCAAGTCGCAGTTCGTGAGCCGTGAAGTGACGAAGCTGGACCGTCCGGAGCTCACCAGCGCCAACATCATCGTGTCGGGCGGCCGCGGTCTGGGCAGCGGCGAGAACTACACGAAGGTGCTGGAGCCGCTGGCGGACAAGCTTCAAGCCGCACTGGGCGCCTCGCGCGCGGCAGTCGACGCAGGCTACGTGCCGAACGACTACCAGGTCGGCCAGACCGGCAAGATCGTCGCGCCGCAGCTGTACATCGCGGTCGGCATCTCGGGTGCGATTCAGCATCTGGCCGGCATGAAGGATTCGAAGGTGATCGTCGCGATCAACAAGGACCCGGAAGCGCCGATCTTCAGCGTGGCCGACTACGGTGTGGTCGGCGACCTGTTCACGCTCGTGCCGGAAGCGGCCGCGGCGCTCTGACCGATGCCGCTGTTCGAATTCAACGGGATGCGGCCACGCATCGATCCGTCCGCGTATGTCGATCCGAGCGCGGTCGTGATCGGCGACGTGACGATCGGCGCGCGCTGCTACGTCGGCCCGCATGCGAGCCTGCGCGGCGACTTCGGCGCGATCGTCGTCGAAGGCGGCAGCAACGTGCAGGACGGCTGCGTGCTGCACGTCGGGATCGGCGAGACGTGCCGGCTCGGCATCAACAGCCACGTCGGCCACGGCGCGATCGTGCATGGCGCGACGCTCGAACCCGACACGATGATCGGGATGAACGCGGTCGTGATGGACGGCGCGACGATTGGTGCGACGACGATCGTCGCCGCGTGCGCGTTCGTGAAGGCCGGCTACGACGTGCCGCGCGGCGTGCTGCTCGCGGGCGTGCCGGGGCGCGTCGTGCGGCGGCTGAGCGACGCGGAGATCGACGCGAAGGCGAACGGTACGCGCATCTATCAGCAACTGGCGGCGGACTGCCTGAGGACGATCAGGCGGATCGACGGGTGAGCAGCGGGCATCCGGGCGACCCAGGGTGTGACGGATTGCCGGGCAGGTTGCCGTTGCCGTAAGATCGGCACAGACTTTCCCACCGGCATTCGCGTCACATGAAAAAGCACGTCCGTTTGCGGCTCACGATCATTGCGTCGGCCTTCGCCGTCTACAGCGTTTATATGCACATCCAGCAGTTCATCAATGGCTGCGTGTGGGTCAGGGGCCATCAGCGCTGCAGTTTCGAAAACAGCACGAACTTCGAAGGCTGGATGGATCTCGACCTGATGATCGCGTGCTGCTGGGTCGCCGCGGCGCTGGTGGGCTGGATCTCCGTCATGCAGGCCGCGAAGAAGCCGGGTTGAAGGCGGGCGCTTCCGTTACGCGAAACCGGTCGCTGTCAATCCGTGACAACGATCATTCATGCGGCATCGCCGCAATCGTCAGCGTCGCCTCGGATCTCCGCGCCGCAGGCGCAACCGCCCGACAGGATCGGGTTCCGCTCCGTCGACGCGCTGGTCGGCTCGGACGCGGGTACGAGCGTTGCCATCCATCGGCCGCCGTTGTGCTTTTTTCCTGCCGTGCCCGGATAATGGTCCGGCGTCGCGCACGCCGCGCGAGGGGAGGCTCCCATGCAATTTCCGACGGGATCGGTGGTCGCGCTCAGTTCGGCCGCCGCGACGATGTTCTCGATGGGCATGCTGTTTCTCGGCTACTGGGGCTGGCACGAGCCGCTGCCGTGGCGGTTCGGCGACTACGTCGTGATCCTGCCGGCGCTGGCCGGGTTCGCGTGCCTCGTCAGCGTGCCGTTTCTCGCCACGTCGCCGATGAAGGCCCCCGACGACGAATCGAGGATGTTCGTCGCGCGGCGCGTGTTTCTGTGCGGCGCGAGTGCGTTGTGGTGTGCGATCGTCGCGTCGCTGGTCGTGTGAGCTTCGTGCAGGATTCGCATGCGCCGACGTCCGCCGGTGCGGTCTTGCACGGGCGTGTCGAAGCGTCTTCCACGCGCGCTTGACCGGCGGTTTTGATGCGTCGATTCAGGCCGCCACGACGGCTTTGATTTCCCCTGTGCCGTGCACTAGATTCGAAACATTCCTGTGTAGCCGAGCGCGAGGTGGAGCCATGACGCCGTGGGAGATTCAGGGCACCGAATTGATGAATTGCAATTGCTCATACGGTTGCCCGTGCCAGTTCAATGCGCTGCCGACCCATGGGAATTGCGCGGCGATGGGGGCGATTTCGATCGATAGCGGCCACTACGGCGACGTGGTGCTCGACGGCGTCAGGATCGCGGTCGTGTTCGAGTGGCCGGGGGCCGTCCACGAGGGGCGGGGCCGGTGCCAGCCGATCGTCGACGAGCGCGCCGGCCCGGCCCAGCGCGAGGCGGTGCTGAAGATCATGACTGGTCAGGATACCGATCCGTTCGCGACGATGTTCTCCGTCTACGCTTCGACGCTCGAGCAGGCGTTCGATCCGATCTTCGCGAAGATCGATTTCGACGTCGATGTCGATGCGCGGCGTGGCCGGATTCACGTCGACGGCGTGTTCGACCTCGCGGGCGAACCCATCCTCAATCCGGTGTCGGGCGCCGAACATCGCGCGCGAATCGACCTGCCGCACGGCTTCGAATACGAGCTGGCCGAAATCGGCTCGGGCACGTCGCGCTCGCAAGGCCACATTCCGCTGACCCTCGACGGCAGCTATGCGCAGTTCGCGCGGCTGCACCTGAACAACCACGGGGTGGTCAGGCATCGCGTCGCTCGTCGGTCTGTGCTGGTTCTATCTTTTGACGGGCGCGGGAACCGGCATGTCGGCGCTGGACATGACCGCCGTTGCGCTCTTTCCGCATCGCCTGAAGGGCGCCATGGGCAGCATGGATCCGTCGCTGCCCACCGTGATCGTGATGTGGTGGGTGATGATGATCGCGATGATGACGCCCAGTGCGGCACCGCTCGTGATGCTGTATCGGCGGGTGCTGCGGCAGCGCGGCGTGGACGGGGCGGGTTCGGCGTTCACGTCGATGTCGCTGCTGGCCGGCTACCTGGCCGCATGGCTCGCGTTCTCGATCGGCGCGGCGCTGCTTCAGGCGATGCTGCAGCCGGCCGGGCTGATCTCCGCGATGATGCTGTGGTCGAAGAGCGCCGTCCTTTCCGCGATCGTGCTGGCGCTCGCCGGGCTCTATCAATTCTCGTCGCTGAAACGCGCGTGCCTTCGGCAATGCCGGGCGCCGGCCGGGTTCCTGGTCGCGCACTGGCGTCCGGGCGTCACCGGCGGTTTCCTGCTTGGCGCGCGGCACGGCATGGTTTGCATCGGCTGCTGCTGGTTGCTGATGGCGCTGCTGTTCGTCGGCGGCGTGATGAACGTCGTGTGGATCGCCGCGCTGTCGCTCTTCGTGTTCGCGGAGAAGATCCTGCCCGGCGGCGAACGTGTCGGGCGCGCGCTGGGCGTCGTGCTGATTGCGTGGGCCGGTGCGACGTTGATCGTGTGACGGGCCGTCATGGGCAAGCGGGTGCGGACGTGTGGTATCGCCGTGTACGGGTGACGGCCGGCCGCGGCCGGTCCTGCATCGAGCGATGCCGGCACTTTCACCGCGGGATGCTACGTAACGCGGGGCCTGCGTTACGCACGCGTTACCCGGAACGCAAGGCTCGATCTCGCTGATGAAGGCGAGCCCGGATGCGAGGCGTCGGGCCCCGGACGGCCGTTGGAACAGGGCAGTCCGGCGTGTGTGTGAAGTCGTCGTTGATGCCGATCGCAATGGCACGATAGGTGCTTGTCTGGATGATCGAGCTGAAAAGCGAACGGGGGCTTCCATGCAAAATCATTTCATCAAGGCGAACGTTGCGCTCGCCGCCATTGCCGCGGCTTGTGCGCTGGCTGCGTGCGGCGGCAGCGATGTTACGGCGCCGAAGCCGGGTGGTAACACCATCGGGACGAGTACGAGTGGGACGAGCGGCACAAGCGGAACCAGCGGTACGAGCGGTACGAGCGGTACGAGCGGAACCAGCGGCACGAGCGGCACCAGCGGGACGAGCGGAACCAACGGTACGAGTGGAACCAGCGGTACGAGTGGAACCAGCGGGACGAGCGGAACCAGCGGTACGAGCGGTACGAGCGGTACGAGCGGAACCAGCGGGACGAGCGGAACCAGCGGAACCAGCGGGACGAGCGGCACGAGCGGTACGAGCGGTACGAGCGGCACGAGTGGGACGAGTGGAACCAGCGGCACGAGTGGAACCAGCGGCACGAGTGGAACCAGCGGCACGAGCGGAACCAGCGGCACGAGTGGAACCAGTGGCACGAGCGGAACCAGCGGAATCGGTGGCACAAGCGGCACAAGCGGCACCCCGGGCACGAACGGCATCATCAGCGCCGTCGGCGCGGTCGTCATCGACGCAGGCGCCACGATTTCCGGCGAGAGCCCGCCGGGACCGACCAAGGGCGTGACCACCGGCCTTGGCAACACGGTCGCGGGCGCAGGCACGATCATCCGCGACACGTCGAACGCCGTGAGCAACGGCATCGGTCAGATCGGCTTCACGGCGAACCCGGTCGGCACGACGGTCGCCGGGCTGGGCTCCATCGTCGGCTCGACCAGCAACCCGGTCACCGGCCTCAGCGACACGGTGAAGGCGCTCGGCACCGGCCCGCTGTCGCCGTTGGCGCCGCTCACGACGCCGGTCGGCGGCCTGCTCGACACCGTCGCCGGCGGCCTCAAGACGGGCGGCACGATGCTCGGCGCGGCCCTGTCGTCGGGCCCGGTTCAGCAGACGACGCAGGCGATCAGCACGGCGATCACGCCGCTCGTCACGACCGTCGGCCAGGTCACGCAGCAGGTCGGCACGGCGACCGGCCTCGGGCAGCCCGTCGCGGGCCTGCTCGGACAGATCGGCGGCGCGATCACGTCGGCGGGATGGAAGGTGACGTCCACGTCGCCCCAGCCGCTGGTCGGCGGCGTCGGCGACCTCGTGCGCGCGGTCGGCAACACCGTGACCAATGCGGGCGGCCTCGTGAACCCGGGCGGCGCGAACGGCGCGGTGCCCGTCGCGGGCCTCGTGACGAGCGTGGTCGGCGGTAATACGGCGATCGTCCACAACGGTTCCACGACGGGCACGGGCGGCACCGGCGGCGGCTCACCGTTGGGTGGTCTTTCCAACCCGCTCGCACCCGTTACGGGGCTGGTGGGCGGCCTGCTGGGCGGCCTGGGGGGGCTGGGCAAGTAGCCGATCGATTGAGATCGTTACGGCGGTAACCGGCCAACCGACCAATCGGCCTCCGGTTACCGCCAACCAGAATGGCTTGATGATCCCCTGCGGGAAGCGGATCGGACGGGGCCTCCAGATGTGTCAATCGCGAACGACGTCGCGCTGCGACGGCGGCCGCGCCAACCCGCGTGCGGGCAGCGGCGTCGACATCACGATCGACGTGCGCGTTTCGCCGTACAGGTTGATCCGTTCGATCAGTTGTTCGAGATGGGTCATGCTGATCGCGGCGAGCCGCATCATGTACGAGTCCGCGCCCGTCACGTGATGGCATTCGACGACTTCGGGAATGGTCTCCAGCAACCGGAGGAATTTTGCTTTTGCCGGTTGCGGCACCGTGATGCCGATCAGTGCGCTGACCGGATAGCCGGCCGCGGCAGGATTGATCCGGGCCGTGTAGCCCTCGACGATACCGGCCGCTTCGAGGCGCTTCACGCGCTCCGTCACCGCCGGCACCGACAGGTGCACCTGGCGCGCCAGCTCCGTGTAGCTGATGCGGCCGTTGGCCTGCAACAGCGTCACTACCTTCCAGTCCAGATCGTCCATCGCGGCGGAAATTTTTAAGGCGGAGCGGCCATTTTTCCTTAAAAACCGCATTCAGCGATGACGGGACTTTCCCTACGATGCCTGTTCAACACGTTACATGTCGCAGGGAGCAGGCGATGCTGTTCATCAAGTCAGTCGTGATGGGGCTATCGATCGCGGTGCCGGTCGGGCCGATCGGCATGCTGTGCGTCCAGCGCAGCCTGAGCCGCGGTTTTCAGGCGGGATTCGCGACGGGCGTCGGCGCCGCGTGCGCCGATGCGATCTACGGCCTGCTCGGCGCGCTCGGCATCGCGGGTATCGTCACGGCGCTCCCGGTGCTGACCGTCGGCCTGAAAATCGGCGGCGGCGCGTTTCTCGTGTGGCTGGCGTGGACCATCGCGCGCCAGGCGCCGGCCGCGTCGACGGCGCAGCGCGACCTGCCGCGCACGACCGTCCTGCGCGATTTCGTGACGACGTTCGGCCTGACGCTGTCGAACCCGATGACGATCCTGTCGTTCGTCGGGATTTTCGCGGCGCTCGGCCCGCTGTCGGGCGCGCGGGAAGGGGCGATGTGGCCGGCCGTGGCGTTGATGGTCGCCGGCGTGTTCATCGGTTCCGCGACGTGGTGGCTGTGCCTGAGCGGCACGACCGCCGCGCTGCGCACGAAGATGTCGTTCGCGTTCATGCACGGGCTGTCGCGCGTGTCGGCCGCGGTGATCGCGGTATTCGGCGTGATTCAGGTGGTCGCGGGCGTGCGCGGGGTCATTTAGGCCGATGCGTCGCGTGCATCGCGTTGCCCGTTCATCGGTCGATGCTCGGCGGATTCAATTCAAACTCCGATGCCGGCAAATGCGCATGCACGAAACGCGCGATCTCCTCGCTCAGTTCCCTGTCCTCGGGCGCGCCCATGAACCCGCCATGCGGCATCCCTTCGAAAACGTGAAGCTCGGTCGGCACCCGCGCGCGCCGCAACGCGCGATGCAGGCGCACCGCGTTCGACAGGAACAGGTCGCGCGTGCCGCTCTGGATGAAGGTCGGCGGGAAACCGGCGGAGAAATCGCCGAACAGCGGCGACAGATACGGATGCGCGAGATCCGCGCCGTTCGCGTAGAGCAGGTTGTTCGGCATCAGCGACGCCGGCAGCACGACATCGACGAGGCGATGGGTTTCGAAACTGTCGCCGGATTCGGTCAGGTCGACTTCCGGCGACAGCAGCACCAGCGCGGCCGGCAGCGGCAAGCCTTCGTCGCGGGCGCGCAGCACCATCGCGGCGGCGAGGTTGCCGCCCGCCGAGCGTCCGCCGATGACGATATTTTCCGGTGCGTAGCGCTCCAGCACATACGCATAGGTCGCGATGCAATCGTCGAGCGCGGCCGGATACGGATGCTCGGGCGGCAGGCGATAGTCGACGCCGTAGCACCGAATGCCGAGCCGGTCGGCTTGCATCTGCGCGCCGGCGCGGCACGCGGCGCCGCCACCGAGCACCAGCGCGCCGCCGTGCAGTTCGATGTACGCGCATTCGCCGGACGCCGCAGCTTCGGGCGTGGCGACATGCACGTCCGCCGCGCCGGCCCGGATCGTCTCCACGCTCGAACGCAGATAGCCGCCGAACTGCTCGATGGCCGCCGCGTAGTGCGCGTCGGCGGCTGCCTTCACACGCATCCATGCATCGAAATCGTCCGGCGGCGGCATCACGTGCAGCGCGTTCAGCGGCACGCCGTCGCTGCCGACCAGTCGTTCCAACGCGGTTCGCGCTTCGTCGCTGATCGACGTCGGGAAGGGGACGACGCGGCTCGGCAGGGCGACGCCGTCGGGTTTGTCTTTCATCGATTCGGTTCCGTTGGACGTTGGGCGAGTCATGTGGCAGCAGGCCAGTGGCGCAGCATCACGTCCAGCGCATCGAGACTGCGCGACCACGACACGTCGGAAGCCGGTGCGCTGTGCGCGAAACCGCCCGCGCTTTCGAGCGTGACATAGCCCATGAAAAAGCCGCCGAGCAGGCGGATCGCATGCGCCTGCTCGGCTTCCGGAATGGCGTAGCTGCGCAGCACGGCCGAGGTCATCCTGACGAGCTGGCCACCCGCGCTTTCGGCGGCGCGTTCGGCGCTGACCGGGTGGCGCGCGGCAGCGAAGCGACCGGGGTGCTCGCGGGCGTAGTCGCGATAGACGTTGGCGAGCGCGGTGAGCGCGTCCTTGGCGGTGCGGCCGGCCAAGGCGTCGGTCGCGCGATCGGCGAGCTCCTTCAGCGCGAAGAGTGCGATGCGGCTCTTGAGGTCGTCGAAGCTCGGGATGTGGGAGTACAGGCTGGCCAGTTTGACGTCGAAGTGACGCGCGAGCGCCGCACCGGTCAGGTGCTCGAAGCCGGTTTCATCGGCGAGTTGCGCGCCGGCTTCGACGAGTTTGTCCAGGGTGATGCCGGCGCGTGCCATGGCGGATGCTACTCGAATTAGTCAAAAACCTAATTCTATTAGTTTTGATGGCGATGTCAATTTCCCGAATTCGCCCACCGCCATGTCCGTGACGATCACCCCAGCTCGAACGACGTCACCCCGAACACGCGATCGATCGCAATCGCCGGCGCGTCTTTCGTGTACATCCGAGCGGTTTCGAACACGCTCGTCATGCCGTGCCGCTCGGCCAGCGCGACGGCCGCAGGATTCGTTTCCGGCACGTCGAGCACGATGACCTCGCCGGGCATGCGCGCCGCCAGCGCGCGAAACAGCCCGGTGGCGACGCCCGCGTCGTCGGCGAAAAGCGGGCCGATCTTGCAGCCCGTCCTGCAACGGCGCACGACACCGTAACCGGCGACACGGCCGGCGTCCATCGTCGCGAGCGCAACGGCATCCGGCTGCGCGATCCAGGCGGAGACGAAACGCTCGCGCGCCACGGGAAAGCACTGGCGATCGTAGGCAAGCAACTGCTCGAAGGGTACGTCGGCCGCTGCCGCCACGTGCGCGCACCCGATGCCGTCCACGCGCCCCTCGTAGCGGATGTTGCGGTACGCAAGCGCGAATCCGGACTTCCCGTAGTTCGCTTGCTGGGCCACGACACCATCGAGCCCGATGTTACGGTCTCCGAGGTAACGCATGCCGTGCTGCCAGGTTCGGATGCCGAAGCCTTTGCCGCGAAACCCGGGTTTCACGATATAGAGGCCGATGAAGCCGAAGCGCTCGTCGTAGGCAACTGCAGAAATGCACGCGACCGGCTCGCCGCGCCATACGCCGACGAAGAACCCGGCAGGGTCCGTTTCCCTGAAACAGGCAGGATCGTGCAGGCCGGGGTTCCAGCCTTCTGCAGCCGCCCATTCGACCGCCATGGCGACCTCGTCGGCCGACATGGTGCGCACGATGAAGTCTCCGCCTTGGTCCATGGTTCACCCCCAGTCGCTGCGGTCACGATTGCGCGTTGCGTTACCGGCTGCCGAGCCGAAGCCGCAGTGAAGGGCGAGTTGCCCCATTTCGCGCCATTCCCGTCGGCGAAAAATCTATGGATGGATGGTTTCGCCGCGATTCAGCATGTCGATGAATTCCCCGATTTTGCGCGCCCGTGTTTCCGGCTTCTTGGCATGCTGTATCCGATACAGGATGGCATAACGGTTACGGCTGTTCAGTGTCGCGAAAAACGTGCGGGCTTCCGGATTGGCGTCCAAAGCCGCCAGCAGGTCGTCCGGCACGGCCGAGTTGCTGGGCGACGTATAGGCAGCCTGCCAGCGGCCATCCTTTCTGGCCTTCTCGATTTCGCACAAGCCGGGCGGGCGCATTCTGCCTGCGGCGATCAGCGCTTCCGCCCGGTCCGTGTTGAGTTTGGACCAGATGCTTCTTGCGGAGCGCGGGGTGAAGCGTTGCAACCAGTATTGCTCGCTCTCGGCCCGTTTTTGACCGTCGATCCAGCCATAGCAGAGGGCGCTTTCCAATGCCTGTTCGTAGGTGAGGGTTCGCCGCCCGGTCCCTTTTTTCGCGAGGCGCAACCATGTTCCGGCCGACGTGCTGCCGTTTTGCCCCAACCAGTTTTCCCATTCGATCTGACTGGTGAATGTCAGGGCGCATTCGGTCATGTCGCTGTCCTGAATGGTGAGTACATGGGCGGGGAAGGTGTCCGCAGTCTAACAGTGTTGATACGGACAGCAACGTGCGCAGTGCGACGAAAGACCGACGGCTCGTCAGCCGTCAGTCTGTCGCTTGGTTTGAGGGCGGCATCACCCGTTTCAGGCATCCGGAGGCGCAGGCATCGGATGCGCCCTTTCAAATGGGAGGCTTCGCCAGCTATCCGGCCGAAGCCTCCCCATCCCGGTCAGAACGTGTAGCTGACCTTCCCGAACGCCGTCCGCCCGAGCGTGTTGTACCCATACGCGGTCATGTACTGGCGGTCGAACAGGTTCGACACCGTCGCCGACACGGTCAGGTGCGAATTGATCCGGTACGAAGCACGCAGGCCCACCGTCAGATACGACGGCAGATAGGTCGAGTTGGCCGGATCGTCGAACGTCGTGCCGCCATAAAGCAGCGACGCCCCCGTGCTCAACGCATGCAGGTGCAGTTCATCCCACGTGTGATCGATGTTGAGGCCGACCGTCTGGCGCGGCCGGCGGTTGAGCCACGAGTCGTTGGTCTCGTCCTGCGGATTCAGGATCCCGACCGCGAGGCTCACCGGCGTCGAGCGGCCGATCGTCCCCTTGTACGACAGGTCGATACCGCGAATATGCGCGCGGCCGATGTTGATCGGCGAGAACGTCGCCGGGTTGTACGCGATCAGGTTGCTGACGCGCGTATCGTAGATCGCGGCCGTGAACGTGCCGTACGACGTGTTCGCATCGACCGCGGCCTCGACCGACGTGCTGCGTTCCGGGCTGAGGTTCGGATTGCCGTAGCCGGGGTAGTACAGGTCGTTGAACGACGGCAGCTTGAACGCATTGCCGTACGACACGCGCGCCGTGTACACCGGCGTGATCGCCCACGACAGCGCCGCGTTACCCGTGTTCACCGACTGCCCGGCGATGATTTCATGACGCCCCGCGAGGAACATCGTCACGCTGCCGAGCGTCGCCGATTGATGCAGCGAGAACGCGGAATCGTTGCGCGTCGGCACGCCGTTCGGAATGTCGACCGGCAGGAATGCCTGCTCGCGCGTGAAGTCGTAGGCGAGCTTGGTTTCGCCCGACAGCGGCAGCCCGAACAGATGGAATCCGCGCGCCTGATGCGTCAGCGACGTCGACGTGCTGATGCGCTGCGAATTGATCTGGTCGGTCGGGATGGTCGGATCGCTCGCGTAGATGAACCCGCGATCGTTCGCATAACCGAACGACTGATCGAACTGCGTGTCCGGCGTGATATCGAGGTGGAACGCGAGACCGGTCGTCAGCTGATGATCGAGCTGGCGGTTCGCATAGCCGCGGTTGTCGTAGGACAGGTCGGACCGGTGATACAGCGCGAACGTCGAGATCGACCAGTTGTCGCGCGCGTAGCCGAGGCGCGCATCGAGATCCTGCGCGTGGTACGGGTTGCGGCCCGCCTCGTGCCCGTACGCGAAGGGCCGCGTCGCGTCGATGCCGGCCGTGTTGTACGAGTGCAGGCCGAGCGAGTAGGTGAGCCCGCCGAGCGCGGCGAGCGGCCCGGTCGACGGCACCGTGCCCGACGTGCGCAGTTGCGTGTCGAACGTCTTGTTCGACCCGCCGCCGAACGACACGGTGGTCTGGTTCGGCTGGTTGGCCGCGCGGCGCGTGAAGAGCTGCACGACGCCGCCCATCGCATTGGCGCCGAACGACGCGGCGGCCGGCCCCGAGATCACTTCGACGCGTTCGAACGATTCGGTCGGCAGGTCCGCCCATGGCGCGATGCCGATGGTCGGCGAGCCGATCCGGATGCCGTCGATGAACACGGCGACCTGGCTGGCCGACGAGCCGCGGATGCTGACCGACGCGGACGAGCCGGGCCCGCCGTTCTGCGAGACGGTCACGCCGGGCAGCGTCGCGAGCGCCTGCGTGATGCTCGGGTCGCTCGGCGACAGCCGGTCGAGATCGGTGCGCGTGAGCACCTGGGTCGTCGCATAGCGCTGGTCGAACGACTCGGGCAGCCGGCGTGTGTCGGTCACATTGATCGTCGCCAGGTCGGCGCCTTCGGCGGCCGGGGCCGGTTGCGCAACCGCGGTGTCGCCGGCTGCGTGGGCGAGCGGCGAGAGGAGCGCGGTCGCGGCGGACGTGGCAAGGAGGTGTCGAATCTTCATGAGGCTGTCGTTGTGGTCGGGCTGCGCATGCGTCGATCGGGGGAGCGCGGCGGGCAGCGCCGGTTTTGTTATCGGTGATCGGGCTATCGCGCGACCGGGCCGAGCGGGCCGGCCAGGTCGTTATCGCGGGCGTCGGCGCGGCACATGCCGGCGGACGCGATCGACAGGGAACGGCGCGCGCGAGCCGGCGGGCCGTGCATGCCGGCGGTGTGCCGGCGCGACGCTTCCGGTGAGGAAGCGGATGCGGTAACAGTGGACATCGGGCGGATCCTGAGGTCGGGCCGTCCATGCAACGGGCACCGCCAAAGGCGGTGCTGGCGCATCGGGACACCCCGCCCGGTGCGGCTGCTTGGACCTCGGGTCGATGGCAGGTCTCCTGGCTCGCGGGTCCTGATTCGTGCCGGCCTTCCCGGTTTCCCAGTGGCATGCAGTGGCACGGATTCGCCGCTCACAGTTGCGGGGGCAGCCGCAGATTCGAGGCACTGCCTCGCCTGCGTTCCCTTTTGATCCCATCCCTGGGAACCATCAGCGCGCAAGGGTAATGGCGTGCGCGCCGGCGCGTCAATTGTCGGGTAGCCCCCGGATGCGAAAAAACGTCATCGACGCGCCAAAACTTTCGAAATCCTGTCTTTCATGCGTCGACGGCGCGTTTCATGTCTGACGAAATGGCGTGGTTCGCTGCCATGTAATCGCGCCGGTACCGGCTCGGTGCGACACCCGTCCACCTGACGAACGCGCGGCGGAAGGCTTCCTCGCCGCCGAACCCGAGATGCGCGGCGATCCGCGCGACCGGCCAGTCCGACTCGCGCAGGCAGCGTTGCGCGGCCTCGGCGAGACACTGCTCCCGCAGCACTTGATAACCGCTGCCTTCGGCCACCAGCCGCCGCCGCAACGTCGCCTCGCTCACGCTGAGCCACGCGGCCAGCTCGGCGAGTGCCGGCAACGCCTGCTCGTGCGCGAGCGCCGCGTCGAGAAAACCGCGCACCTGCTGCGCCCACGACACGACGGCCGGCGCCGCATCGATCAGGCGAAACGGAAAATCGACGAGAAACGCGTCGAGCTCGGCCGGCTGCCGCACCACGCGGCACGCGAGCCGCGCCGCATCGAATGCGAAGCCGTAGCTCTTGCGGCCGACCTCGACCGGCGCATTGAACAGCCCGAGCAGCGGCATCGCGTCGTCGCGGCGCGGATGGCCGAGCCATACGTCGGTCGGCCGCAGCGGCTGCCCGATCAGCCAGCCGAACAGTTGCAGATAGCAGAGCAACCCCGTCAGGTCGACGAGGCACGCGGCCGGGCTGCGTGTGCGGCGCAGCGAATCCATCCGGAACGTCGCGCGCCCGTCGCGCACGGTGAGCGACAACGCGCCGGCGCGCGGGGTCAGCATCTCGCCGAATTCGCGCGCACAGCGGATCGCGTCGGCCAGCGTCGCGCAGCTCAGCAGGCAGCGGCACATCAGGTCGACTTCGCGCTTGCGCATCGGCGGATGGCCGTCGCCGCGTGCGACCTGCGCCTCGAGGCGTTCGATCGCGTCGCGGTACAGCGCGATGAAATCGCCCGGCGTCGCTGCCGGTGGCGGCGGCTGCGCATCGCGGTCGGCCGGTGGCGCGCCGCTGCGCGTGAGTTCGCTCAGCAGGCGCGCGCCGAGGCCCGGCAGGACGCGGCCGCGGGCCGGGATGGCGCGCTGTTTCATGAGTTTCCCGATCTGATCGTTGCGACAGGGGGCGGTGAGCGGGCCGGTAGGGGTCTGTGAATCGTCACCACGCAAGAATGCTATCCACGCCGACCGCCTTCGGCCTCGCCGGAACGGCGTAGGCCGGCTGCGCATCCCTGTCACGAACGACCACGGACGACACGCGAATGATCCAGATCGTAGACGAAATCACGCTCGCGCCCGAGCGCATTCCCGACGTGCTTGCACTGCTGCGCGACCGTTACCTGCCGGGCCACGCGGCGCGCGGGCTGACGGCGGCCGGCCGCTGGGTATCGCCGCCCGTCGCGGTGCCGGGGCAGCCGAGCACGCTATGGCTGACCTGGCACGTGGCCGACGCGCCGGCCTACTACCGGATGCGCGCGCTGACGGATGCCGACGTGGTCGGATTCTGGATGGCGGTCGACGCGCTGTGCGACGTGCGCCGCCGCCATGTGATGACGGACGCCGATGCGCCGCTGCCTGCACTCACGGAGGCCGATCATGCGGCATGACACGGCACAGGTATTCGTGTCCGCGGATTGCGATGCGGGCGCGATCGAGCCTGCATTGCGCGAAGCCGCGCACGCGCTGGTCGGCACGAAACGCGTGGCATTGGCACGCAATCTGGACGGCAGCTGGGGGGCGGGCGACTACACGCTCGACGTGCTGCGCGCCGATTCGGCAGCCGGCGGCACGGCGGATTTTGTGGCGCTGGCTCAGCTGCCTGGTATCGAGCGCATCGACGGCGCCGAATGCCGCGTGATCGGCGGCGGCCTGCGCGAACCGGCGCTGCGCGACGGCGTATGGCGCACGCTGATGCTGCGCGTGCGGCCGCAGGCCAGCACAGCGCGGATCGCCGCGCTCGAACGCGAACTGCTGCGGATGCCCGCGTTCATGCCCGGCATCCGCAACTGGCGCCTGAGCCGGATCGAGACGCCCGGTGCATGGACGCACGTGTGGCAGCAGGAATTCGCGCACGTCGGCGATCTGCTCGGCGAATACCTGATGCATCCGTATCACTGGGGCTGGGTCGACCGCCGGTTCGACGCCGAAAGCCCCGACTGGACGGTCGATGCGATCTCGCATGCGTTCTGTCCGCTCGCGTCGAGCCTGCTGGCGGATACGGTGGCGTGACGCGCAGCCCACATCGAGCTGACATCGAACCAACCCTGGAGACACGAAGATGCGAGCCCTGTTGATCGACCGCGTCGGTCATTCCGACACCTTGCGCATGGCTGACGTGCCGGCCCCGACGCCGGGCCCCGGCGACGTGCTGATCCGCGTGGCCTACGCGGGCATCAATCCCGCCGACTGGAAATGCCGCGAAGGCTACCTCGGCGCCTTCATGCAATACACGTTTCCGTTCGTGATCGGCTTCGACGCGGCGGGCGTGGTCGAAGCGGTCGGCGACGGCGTCGACGGTTTCGCGCCCGGCATGCGCGTGTTCGCGCAGACCGACGTCGGCGCGGGGCGCTGGGGTGCGTTTGCGGAATACGTCGCGGTGCGTCACGACTCGGTCGTGCGCGTGCCCGATGCGGTGAGCCTGGCGGAAGCCGCCACGGTGCCGACGCCCGCGCTCGCCGCATGGGCCGGCCTGTTCGACGACGGCGGGCTGAAGGCGGGCCAGACCGTGCTGGTGCACGGCGGCGCGGGCGCGGTCGGCACGTTCGCGATCCAGCTGGCCGTGCAGGCCGGCGCGCGCGTCGCGGCAACGTGTTCGGCGCGCAACCGCGAGACGGTCGAATCGCTGGGCGCGGCGGCGAGCATCGACTATCGCGCGCAGGACATCGCCGCGGCGCTGCGCGCCTTGGCGCCCGGCGGCGTCGACCTCGTGCTCGACGCGGTCGGCGGCGACACGCTGCCCAATGCGCTCGACCTGCTGGCGCCGGGCGGCACGCTGGTGAACATCATGACGCTCGGGGTCGGCGATGCGGAGCGGCTTGCCGCGACGGCAGCCGTTGCCGCACGACGCGGCTTGCGCACCGCGACGACCTACAGCCGGATGCCGAGCGGCGGCACGCTCGGCCGGATCGCGGCGCAACTGGACACGCGCGCGCTGCGCGTGCCGCGCTTCGACCGTTTCCCGCTCGAACAGGCGGCCCGCGCGCTCGATCTCGTTCAAACGGGCGAGGCGAAAACGAAGCTGGTGCTTCATGTTGCGGATATCGCCCGCTGAGCGGCCCGCACGCACATCACAGGAGACAACGATGACCGAGACCCGAACCGGCGTACTGGCCGGCAAGTGCGCGCTCGTGACGGGCGCCAGCCGTGGCATTGGCCGTGCGATCGCGCAGCGCCTCGCATCCGAAGGCGCGACCGTCGTCGTGACGGCGCGCAGCCTCACGCAATCGGCGACGACCGCCGGCACGCTTGCCGAAACGGTTGCGCTGATCGAGGCCGCCGGCGGCCGCGCCATCGCGCTGGCGGCCGACCTGTCGAACGCAGCCGAGCGCGATGCGCTCGTCGGGCGCGCGGCGCAAGCCGCCGGCGGCCTCGACATCCTCGTCAACAACGCGGGCGTGGCCGACTACGCGTGCGTCGACGCGATGCCGATGACGATGTTCGACACGACGATCGAACACTATCTGCGGATTCCGTTCGCGCTGGCGCAGGCCGCGATCCCGCTGATGCGCGCCCGCGGCGCCGGCTGGATCGTCAACGTCGGCTCGGTGACGGCGCTGCCGCCGCTGCGGCCGTTCGACGATTTCTCGCGCGCGGGCGGCGCGACCGTCTATGCGGCGGCGAAGGCGGCGCTGTCGCGCTTCACGCAGGGGCTCGCGGCCGAACTCGAAGCCGACGGAATCGCGGTGAATCTGGTCGCGCCGAGCACGGCGATCCGCACGCCGGGCGCCGCGCGCTACATCCCCGAAGGCTATCCGACCGAGGATGTCGCGTATCTCGCCGAGACCGCGCTCGCGCTGTGCCGCCTGCCGGCGCGCGAACGCACGGGCCTCGTCACGCACAGCCTGCATTTCCCGCTCGCACAGCAACTCGCGGTGCGCTCGCTCGACGGCCGCACGGTGCTGCCGCCGCCGGTGATTCCCGCGTATGCGCATCCCCACATCGACCCGACAGGACTTTGATTGACATGACGAACTCGATTCGCTTCGACGGCGGCACCGCCGTGATCACCGGCGCGGCCAGCGGCATCGGCAGCGGGCTCGCACGCCACGCCGCCGGGCTCGGCATGCGCGTCGTGCTGGCCGATCTCGACCCGGCGAAGCTCGACGCATTCGCCGCGACGCTCGACACCGACGTCCTGTGCGTGCCGACCGACGTCAGCCGGCCGGAAGCCGTCGACGCGCTGGCGGAAGCGGCGTGGCAGCGCTTCGGCGGCGTCGATCTGCTGTTCAACAACGCGGGCGTAATGGCGACCGGTTTCAGCTGGGAAATCACGCCGGAACGCTTCGAGCGCAGCTTCGCGATCAACGTGCACGGCGTGCTGAACGGCATCCGCAGCTTCGTGCCGCGGATGCTCGAGCGCAACCTGCCGGCGCGCGTCGTGAATACCGCGTCGGTCGGCGGGTTCCTGCCGAGCCCGCTGATGTCGCCTTATTCGGCGACGAAATTCGCGGTGGTCGCGCTGACGGAATCGCTGTATGGAGAACTGAAGATGTTGGGCGCACCGGTCGGCGTGTCGTTGCTTGCGCCGGGCCCCGTGCAGTCGGGCATCTTCAACGACCCGTTCGGCGCGGTGCACGACCGGCCCGAGGTGCGCGGCTTCGTCGACACGATGCGCGCGATGCTGAACGCGCACGGGCTCACGCCCGACGCGTTCGCCGCGCGGGTGTTCGACGGCATACGTGCAGGGCGCTACTGGCTGATTCCGCAACCGGAGACGATCGACGGCGCGCTGCAGCGGCGTACCGACGACATCCTCGCGTCACGCGATCCGTCGCTGCCTGCGTTCTGAGGGCCGGACACGGCACCGCGCCCGGCGCGTGCCGTCACATGCGCATGCCGGAGTGCGAACGGCCGCTCGGGTCGCCGCCGCGATCGGGCGGCGTATTGTTCTGATCGATCTTCGCGAGCACGAAGCCGGCGTGCGGCAACGCGCCGGGCGAGCGGTGCGTCGCTTGCGCGACGGCGTCGTGCGGCGACGCGGCGGGGAAACCGGATGACGTCACGCCCGGTTGAGCGAACGCCGAAAGGGAAGCAGCCGTCAGGGCGGCGGCGACGATCGCGTGCGATTTCATGGTGGCTCCTTCACGACTGACTGCGGGACAACATCATCAGTCTAGGGCGCGAAACTTAACGCGACGTGAAGGAGCGATGCGGCGCGTATGACGGAATATTCATGCGCGCCGCGACGTTCATGCCGGCGTCGACACCAGCGCGCAGAAGTTCTCGAGATCGACGTTGCCGCCGCTGATCACCACACCCACGCGCTTGCCCTGCAGCGCGTCCTTCATCCGTCGCACCGCGGCGAGCGACAGGCAGCCGGTCGGCTCGACCACCATCTTCATACGCGTGGCGAAGAAGCGCATGCAGTCGATCAGTTCCGCGTCCGTCGCGGTCAGGATGTCGTCGACGTCGCGCCGGATGATCGGGAACGTCAGGTTGCCGAGGTGCTGCGTCTGCGCCCCGTCGGCGATCGTGCGCGGCGTGTCGATATGCACGATCGCGCCGGACCGGAACGATTGCTGGCCGTCGTTGCCGGCTTCCGGCTCGACGCCGTACAGCGTCGCGTGCGGCGACAGCGCGCGCGTGGCGAGCGCGGTGCCCGACAGCAGGCCGCCGCCGCCGAGCGGCGTGAATACCGCATCGAGCGGGCCGACTTCGTCGAACAGTTCCTTGGCCGCCGTGCCCTGGCCGGCGATCACGTCAGGGTGGTCGTAGGGCGGGATCAGCGTGAGCCCATGCTGTGCCGCGAGATCGCGCCCGATCTGTTCGCGATCCTCGGTGTAGCGGTCGTAGGTCACGACCTTGCCGCCGTAGCCGCGCGTCGCGGCCATCTTCGCGGCCGGCGCATCCTGCGGCATCACGATCGTCGCGGGAATGCCGAGCATGCGCGCCGACAGCGCGATCGCCTGCGCATGGTTGCCGGACGAGAACGCGACGACGCCGTTGCGGCGTTGCACCGCGTCGAAGCGCGACAGCGCGTTGAACGCACCGCGAAACTTGAATGCGCCCATGCGCTGCAGGTTCTCGCACTTGAAGAACACGTGCGCGCCGAGCGCTTCGTCGATCGTCCGCGACGTCATCACCGGCGTGCGGTGCGCATGGCCTTCGAGCCGGGCCGCGGCGGCGGCAACGTCGTCGTAGGTGGGGAGAGTCGGAGCGTTCATGGGTGGTCCGGTGGTCGTAGGAATCGGTCAGCGGGAAAGCGGCGCGGGTATCGCGCCTGCGTCATTTCGCATCGTTGTAGACGGTCGCGCGCGAGACGCCGAGATGTTGCGACACGATCTCCATCGCGCGGCGCACCTCGAGGAAACCGTCGGCCTTCAGCGTCTGCATCAGCTCGCGGCGCTGGTCGGTCTTCAGTTCGCGCGGTGTCGTCGCGAGGCGCATCGCGAATGCGTCGATGCGTTGGCGGATCGCGTCCGCGCCGGCCGGATCGAGCGTTTCCGCGACGGCTTCGCCGTCCGTGCTGCAGAACTGGTTCAGCATGCCCTGGAAGCCGCGGAACAGCGTGACGTCGGCATTCAGGCACAGCGCGGCCACATAGCGGCCGGTCGAATCCTTGATGCCGATCGACGTGCTTTTCGCGGTGCGGCCGTCGGCGAAACGGTTCGGGTAGTTCGCGAGCACGGGCGGGAAATCGTCGTCCGCGATGCGGGCGAGGCCGAGCTCGGTCGCGGGATCGCCGACTGCGCGCCCCGACAGGTTGTTGTGGATGGCGAGGATCGCGTGCTTCGGCGTGCGCAGGTCGTGAACCACGACCTCGGTGAACGGCGCGAACATCGCGCCGAGCCCTTCGGCGATGCGCTGCACCTGTTCGATCAGCGACGCCTGTTCGGACTGCACGAGTTTCCGGGTGGTGTTCATGATGGTTTCGCGGTCAGGTTTCGGATCGAGGCGACGACTGCGGGGGGAAGGGGCAACCGGCGTGTTACTCGCCTTCCGCGGCTTCAGGCCGCGTGATGTCGGCGAGCAGCGGCTGCGCGATCCGCACGTAGTCGGCCGCGTCGAGCACGACGGAGCGATCGAGGCGGCCCGCGTTGAAAGCGATCTCGGTGTTGCGTTCGACCAGGGCGGGGTCGACGACGAGCGTCACGCTGGCATCGAACACGAACGGCGGCACCGCGCCCATCACGCAGCGCGTGACGGTGGCCGCGAGGTCGGGCGACGCGAGGGTGGCCTTGCGGCGGCCGACCGCATCGGCGACCTTGCGGAAATCGATCTTCAAATGGCCGGGAATCACCGCGAGCGCGGTGGTGTCGCCACCATCCTTGAACGTGCAGAGCATCGCCTTCGCGCCCTGTTCGGGGCGCGTGCCGCGCAGTGCGGCGATTGCGTCGGATTTCCCTTCGGCCGGATGCTCCAGCACACGGAACCGCGCGCCGGACGTGTTCAGCAGATCGCAAAGCGTGTCGAAAACGGGGTAGTCGCTCATGTCGCTCCGGGCAAACTGGGCCGGGGAATCGGGGACGCGCTCGGGTTCGAATGCTTCGGCGTGCCGGTCGATGGAGTGTCCAAGTATAGACGTTTTGTCATGGGCGTGGCAAAGGGACGGGAGAGCGGGGAGTCGAGGGCGTTCGGGCGCATCGACGAGAATGTGTCGCTCGACCCATTTTGTGACGGGTATCGAACAAGTCATGTGTAGGCTCGTCAATCGACATCGGTGCCTCTCCCCGGATTTCCAATCCTGCGTAGAATGTCGCCGTCGGGTTCGGCCTTTCGGTCTCTGCAGTGGAACCGGCACGACCCTGAGTCAGGCATCGATGTTTTGCAAAATCCGGTCGACCAACCTATATCACCACTCCCCGTGCATGGAGCGGATGCGGCGTGGTTGGTCTGCGACCGGGCATCAGCGGCGCTGGCGCGCCATCAGCACCATCGCCCCGGGCATGCGCTCACGGGGCTGCAGGAGGATTTCTTGAAGAGGGCGGCTCTCGATAACGGGCGCGTCTTGACCGAACGCGGCAAGCACGCTGTGAACAAGATTATGGTCAGTGCGATCGAGATCTTCGTGGACGAAGGTTACGGCGGGCTGACCATGAGGAAGGTCGCGGCAAAAGCCGGGTTGGCGCTGTCGAACCTGCAGCACTACTTTCCCACGCGCGAAGATATCTTCGAGGCCATCCTTGCCGTGACGCGGGAAGCGTACGCCAATACATACGACGGCGTGCGCGCGGACACGTCGCTGACGCCCGAGGGCCGTCTGGAGAAAGTGGTCCGACTGTTGCTCGAAGACGGAAAGCAGCCCAAGACCCAAAGCCTGTTCGTGAACTTCTGGGCACTCGCCCAAACGCAAGAGTTCGCGCGGAAGATGCTCGAGGAGGGGTATGAATTTCAACGCGGCGTGATCGCCGGGCTCATCGAAGCCGTGAACCCTGCGCTGCCACAAGCGGTGCGCATCCGGCGAGCGGCACTCGTGACGGCGCAGATCGAGGGGCTCATCGTGCTGATACCGCAAAGGAATCGGTTCCCGTCGGATATCAAGGGAATCGAGGACGATGCGGTGACGGCTATTCTGGCGTTGGCCAAGGCGCCGTGAGCTGCACCGTTGGAGCGATTGTCGGTAGCTCATTCCCAGGGGGCTTTTGCAAACCATGCAGACGGAAATCGAGGCGCCGGGGCCATCTGGCCCGCTGAAAGGCACGCTCTTGTCCCCGGACACCGGCGACATGCCGGTGGTGCTGATCGTGCCGGGCTCGGGCGCGACCGACAGAAATGGCGACGCGCCGAGCTGGCTTCAGGCGTCGACGTACCGGTTGCTCGCGGAAGGATTGTGCGAAGAAGGTATCGCGTCGGTACGAATCGACAAGCGCGGCATGTACGGCAGCGCGTCGGCGATACCGGATGCCAATGATGTCGTGATCGACGACTACGCGGCCGACGTCCATTCGTGGGTAGCCGCCATCCGCGCGCGGACAGGTGTTTCCAGCGTATGGGTGTTGGGGCACAGCGAGGGCGGTTTGGTGGCGTTGCTGGCGGCGCGGCAATCGGCCGACATTGCCGGCCTGATCCTGCTTGCCACGGCGGGGCGTCCGCTCGGGCCCGTATTGCGGCAGCAACTGCGGTCGAACCCTGCAAATGCGCCGATCCTGGACAACGCACTGTCGATCCTCGATTCTCTGGAAGCGGGGAATGGGGTAGACGCGACCGATATCGATCCGGCGCTCATGCAGGTGTTCAGGCCGCAAGTCCAGCGCTTCCTGATGAGCGAATTGACCATCGACCCGGCAGCACTGCTGGCCGATTACATGAAGCCCGTGCTGATCGTGCAGGGCGCGCGGGATATCCAGGTTCCCGTGCAGGACGCGGAACTGTTACAGCGAGCCAATCCGCAGGCCGAAATGGCGCTGATCGCCGACGCCAATCACGTTCTCAAGGCCGTCCGCACGGCGGATCTGCAAGAAAACCTCGCTGCTTATTCGAACCCGGATCTGCCACTGGCGGATGGTGTCGTGGAGGCTATTGCGGCGTTCGTGCACGCATCGCCAGCGAGTCGGCGCTAGTTCCGGAGTAAGACAGAAGCACGTTATTTCCGTTCGGTAACCGTCACGGAACAGAGGCTCCCAAATGAAGAGACGCACGCTATCGATGATCCTTTGCCTCGCTGCCGCCAGCTTCACTACGATGGCAAACTCACAAGCGCCCGTTTGTCACGACGACGGATCGGGTGCCGATAGTGCTGCTTGTGCGCATCAAGGTTTCGTTAGAGCTGACGCGCAGCTAAACGACGCTTACCGGGCCGCCCTTGATCTCTTGGGTTCCGACACCGAGCGGGCCGATGCGAGAGCTGCGTTGGTGGCGGCACAACGACAGTGGATCAAGTTCCGCGATGCTGACTGTCAGGTTCAGGATCGCATCTTTCAACATGGAACATTGCGTGCGGCGATCGTAGCGTCGTGTCTGACCAATCTGACGGAGCAACGAACGACAGAGCTGAAAAAACTTTGGCTGCCTTAGTTGAAGGACCGCATCGAGTTGCAGATTCGACCGGTCAACGCAAAAAGACGAACCATGACAAACCTCATTCGATTCCGCGTTCGGCCGGTATTTCACGGCAGCGATCTTCTGGTCGAGGTACTCGACGACCATCGCGCAGCGGATTTTCCAGACGTCGCCGCGATCCTGCAAGACGCACTGCATTCGGTCCAGGTTCCGCATCCGGATGGCCTTGACGAACCCGAGGTCGCCTTGTCCCAGGACCGTTACTTCAGCTATTGGACGTATGCCCGCGGCAACTACGAAATAGACGACGATATCTGGGGATTGTTCGTCACGGCGACGTTCGACAACGCGCACGTCGTCGCGGACGTCGAAAGCGCACTCCTGTCGATGGGGAAGTTCGTCAAGGAAGACGTGGATTTCAGCAGGTTCGAGTGAATTGAAGAGGGCCGGGAAAGCTGCGTAACCACGACGAACGGCGGCTCCCCGTGGCCAGCAGGGACCGTTCCAGGTCGATCAACGCCAACCGCGGAAATTCGCAAAGCAGCAAAAAGCAAGCCGGCGATGCGCACAAGCGCTCCACCGGCCCGTAACGTAAAACCGCAATCAATCCAGACGTAGGCGACCGCACAAAGCGATCCCCCGACCTCACCCCCGCACAGCCTTTACCACATACTGACTCGTCGGCACCACATCGATCTTGTCGAAATCGATGAAGCGCCCGCAGCTGTCCATCATCTCCGCCACGTTCCGCTGAAACTTCTCGTCATCGCCGACTGCATCGAAGAACGCATGCGGATCGCTCATCGCCGCAGCGGGGAAGCATTCCTCGACGATCGCGTCGTACCCCGGCGCCGCATGCGTGAGCGCGCGCACGACGACGTTCTGCACATACAGGAAATTGTCCTGCGTATCGATCGCGACGCGCGTGTGATGCCCGTGCCACACGTCTAGCCACGCTTCGTGCGTCAGCCGCGGCGGCCGCTTCAAAAACGCGAGCTGCGAAAAACCCATCGTCCGCTCGCCCGGCCGCGCCGGAAAGCGCGTATTCGGAATCGGCTGCGACTCGGTGACGAGATACGCCGCCATGTGCGGGACCACGGCGCGCACCGCGTCGTCGAACGGCTGACGGAACATCGCATTCGCGCTATCGACCCACACCGCGACGATTCCGTCGATGGCAGGGTGCGTGTTGGTCTGCTTCAAGCCGGCGGCCGGCGCGACATCCGCATCGGTGACGTTCACCTGCACGCCGTGCGCGCCGAGCGACAGCAGCTTGTCGGCGAGCTGAGCGCGCACCGTGCGGCTCCACTGATCGGGCGCGGCCTGCGTATCGCGCCACAACACGTAAATAATTTTCTCCATTGCTCCGGCTCCAGAAGGAAATGACAGGATCGGCGGCATCGCCGCCGGGATTCAGGAAGCGGCTTCTGTCGATCCGGCCGTCCGATGCGCATCCGGCGCGAACCGGTTCGCGGTCAGCGTGAACGACGGTGGAATCGGCGACGTGACGGTTTCGAACAGCCGCTCGTGGCGCGTCGCGTGAATGCGCCACACGCCATCGCGTTTCACGTACTGGTCGTCGTAGAACGCGGTGCCGTGCAGAAGGTAGTCATCCTCAAGATTGATTGCGTGATCCTCGAGAAACCACACGCCGCACGCGTGATCGGCCGACACCAGCGTGAGCTCGGGGTGATGGCCGTGATGCATCGTCAGGAAGGTCGGCTTGCCGATCAGCGCGCGCAGGCTCGACACGAATGCGTCGCGGCCATCGTACGCATAGCGGCCGCCATACAGCCGCGCCTCGCAGTCTTCGGTCAGGCAATCGGCGAGCAGTGCCCAATCGTGCGTGTCGACCGCGCGGAAATACCGGTACTTCAACTGTCGGATCTGCTCGTACTCGTGGAGCGTGCGGGTCGTGTCGTCCATCGCCGGGTCTCGTGGTGGTGTCGTTCGATAGTAGGAACGAAGCCGCCTGCATCACATCGTCTGTTCAGACGAACGCCGTAGACACGCGCCAACAGCGCGGCCGAAACGAATTGCGGATTTCATCCGAACGGGTGATGGCCGGCCCATCGCGCGGCGGTAACGTGGCATCGACGCGGCGTTCGAACCGCGCAGGCACCGAACAAGGAGACAGGATGACCCTCATCGAATCGCTGGAAGCGCGCGTGCGCCGGCTCGAGGACGCCGACGCAATCCGCCGGCTGAAGGCGCGCTACTTCACCTGTTGCGACCGCAAGGATCCGGAAGGGATGCGCGACTGCTTCGCGCCCGGCCCCGTGCAGATCGACTACGGCCGGATCGGCACGTTCGATACACGCGACGCGCTCGTCGACGTCTTCGCGCAACTGGGCTGCCATCCGCACATCGTCGAGATGCACCACGGCGTGAATCCCGAGATCGATGTGCTCGACGCGACGCATGCACGCGGCACGTGGGGCCTGCACTACCAGATGATCGACACGAATGCGCGCACGCTCACGCAGCTCGGCGCGTACTACGACGATGCATACCGGAAGGTCGACGGCGAATGGAAGATCGCGGGCACGCGCTGCGTCGTCACGTCGACGCTGTCGGCCCGCTACGAAGGCGACGCGCCGGGCGTGCTGTTCGCCGGCGCGCCGGCGGCCGCCTGACGCACGCGAACGCCATCCACGTGGCGCCCAGCACATTCCACAGGAGACATCGAACATGACACAGAACCACGAGGCGCCGGTCGCCGTCGTGACAGGCGCCTCGCGCGGCGCGGGCAAGGGCATCGCGCGCGCGCTCGGCGCGGCCGGCATGACCGTCTATGTAACGGGCCGCTCGCAGAACGAAGGCGATGCGCCGCTGCCCGGCACGATCCACGAGACCGCACGCGAGATCGATGCGCTCGGCGGGCGCGGAATCGCGGTGGCCTGCGACCACGCGGACGACGCACAGGTGAAGGCGCTGTTCGAGCGTGTCGAACGCGAAAGCGGGCGGCTCGACATCCTCGTCAACAACGCGACCTACCTGCACGATCAGCTGATCCTGCCGGGCCCGTTCTGGGAGAAGTCGCTCGATCTCGTCAACATCCTCGACGTCGGGCTGCGCTCGGCCTATGTCGCGAGCTGGCACGCGGCGCGACTGATGGCGCGGCGCCGCAGCGGGCTGATCGCATTCACGTCGTCGTTCGGCGCGAGCTGCTACATGCACGGCGCGGCCTACGGCGCGCAGAAGTCCGGCGTCGACAAGTTCGCGAAGGACATGGCCGTCGACCTGAAGCCGTTCGACGTCGCGGCCGTGTCGATCTGGATGGGCCCGCTGCGCACCGAGCGCACGACGCGCGTGTGGGAAGCACACCCGAATCTGTACAAGGAATTCTCGCTCGTCGCGGAAAGCCCCGAATTCACGGGCCGCGTGATTCACGCGATCCACGGCGATCCGCAGCGCATGGCGTTGTCGGGGCAGGTGCTCGTCGGCGCGGAAGCCGCGCTGCGGTACGGCATCGCCGATCTCGACGGCAAGCAGCCGCCTTCCTACCGCGAACTGCTCGGCGGCCCCGTGCAGGCGCATCCGGCGATCGTCGCCTGAGGAGCACGCATGGGCATCCTGACAGGCAAGGTCGCGCTCGTGACGGGCGCGGGGCAGGGCGTCGGCCAGGGCGTCGCGCAGGCGCTCGCGGCGGAAGGGGCGCACGTCGCGGTGGTCGGTCGCACCCTCGACAAACTGCTCGCGACCTGCGAGGCGATCCGTGCACGCGGCGGCGTGGCCGACCCGTTCGTGTGCGACGTGATGGACGCGACGCAGATCGCGCAATGCGTCGACAACGTCGTCGCGCGGTTCGGTGGCGTGCAGATCCTGATCAACAACGCGCAGGTCGTGCCGCTCGGCCGTTTGCTCGACGTGACCGACGCGAGTTTCCTGGCGGGGCTCGAATCGGGGCCGATCGCGACGCTGCGCATGATGCGCGCGTGCCATCCGCATCTGAAGGGTGACGGCGTGATCGTCAATTTCGCGTCGTCGGCCGCGGTGCGCTGGGATGCGTCCGGCTACGGCACGTACGCGGCGACCAAGGAGGCGATTCGTGCGCTGACGCGCGCGGCGGCCTGCGAATGGGGCGTGGACGGCATCCGCGTGAACGCGGTCGCGCCGCATGCGTTGTCGCCGGGCCTGAAAGGCTGGGTCGACGCAAATCCGCAGGAAGCCGCGGCGTTTTTCCGCACGATTCCGCTCGGCCGCGTCGGCGACTGCGAGCAGGACATCGGGCGCGCGATCGTGTTTCTGGCGAGTCGCGATGCCGCCTACCTGACGGGCGCGACGCTGCCGCTCGACGGCGGGCAGGCGTACTGGGGTTGAAGGCGGGAATCGAAGGTGCGCGGCACTGGGGCCGCGCGCGAAACATGGGACGGCAAACCCGCGCATGGGCGTAGTGCGGTAGCCGGCAATCCGGAATCGAAGCGAGGACGACATGGGTCGACTGGAAGGAAAGGTAGCGATCGTCACGGGCGGTGCGCGTGGCATGGGCGCGGCAACGTGCCGGCTGTTCGTCGAGGAAGGCGCGCGCGTCGTGATCGGCGACGTGCTCGATGCGCAAGGCGAAGCGCTCGCGCGCGAGCTCGGCGACGCGGCGCGCTTCGTGCGGCTCGACGTCGCCGACGAAGCGAGCTGGGTGCGCGTGACCGACACGACGATGGAGCAGTTCGGCCGGATCGACGTACTGGTCAACAATGCAGCCGTGCTGACGTTCGGCGGCATCACGGAGCTGTCGAAACGCGATTTCGAGCGCGCGGTGTCGATCAACCTCGTCGGGACGTTCGTCGGCATCCGGACCATCGCGCCGCGCATGATCGCGCAGAAGAGCGGGTCGATCGTCAACATCTCGTCGGTGGACGGGCTGCGCGGCGTGAACGCGCTGGCCGCGTACGTGTCGAGCAAATGGGGCGTGCGCGGGCTGACGAAGGTCGCGGCGCTCGAACTCGGCCATCAGGGCGTGCGCGTGAATTCGATTCATCCGGGCGGCGTGAACACCACGATGTCGAACCCGACCGGCGCGCCGCTCGAGGAAATCAACCAGCACTATGCGAACGTGCCGCTGCAACGCGTCGGCCTGCCGGACGAAATCGCGCGCGCGACGCTGTTCCTCGCGAGCGACGAAGCGTCGTACTGCAACGGCGCCGAGCTGGCCGTCGACGGCGGGATGGCGGCAGGCGCGTATTACCCCGGATTGCCCGGCGCGCCGTTTTGAGCAGGGGTGCTTGCGACACGCTCACGTCGGATGTTTGTGTACGCAACCTAATTCAGGGTTTGCCTGAGTAGCGAAAACGTGAATTCGCCCGGCCCGCGCTCGCGTGGGCCTCACGCGTGAGCGGCGCGGCAAATTTGCCGCTTCCGCGAAACCCTTGCCGGACGGCCGTCCTGGCCGTTTCGTCCCCAAAGCGCGCGCCCTGGCGCTGTAAAAAGCACGCACATGCAACCGGCGTGCCGGCTCGCCGACATAGTTGTTTCTTGTTGCAACGCAACGTTTGCCGAATAACGGCGATGGTATGCTGGCCGTCATGGAGTTGTACGGCAGGTTGCTTGTATGGCGAAACTCGCGTTCGCAATTACTAAAGAGACATCACCTTCTCTCGCACGCATCGCGGCATCGACGCGCGCTCCGCTCGCGCGTCCCGTCCTGCGCGCCGCCGCACCCTGCGCTCCAATCGCATACCCCATCTCGCGGGCTCGCCCCGCAACCCCCATCCCCGCCCAATAATCTGGAGACATTCTCATGTCGCAAAACACTTTGGCCGAAGCAACACACGGCCCGCTGATCGCTCCGCCGGCTTTCGTCAAACATCGCAAGCTGATCGACTGGGTGTCGCGTATCGCGGCGCTGACGGAGCCCGAGCGCGTCGTGTGGTGTGACGGTTCGCAGGAAGAAAACGACGCGCTGTGCCAGGCGATGGTCGACCAGGGCACGCTCACGCGCCTGAACCCGGCGAAGCGCCCGAACTCGTATCTTGCACAATCCGATCCGTCCGACGTCGCGCGCGTCGAGGATCGCACGTTCATCTGCGCGGCCTCGCGCGACGACGTCGGCCCGACCAACCACTGGATCGAACCCGCCGAAATGCGCGAGACGCTCAACGGCCTGTTCCGCGGCTCGATGCGCGGCCGCACGCTGTACGTCGTGCCGTTTTCGATGGGCCCGCTCGGCTCGCCGATCGCGCACGTCGGCGTCGAGCTGTCCGACAGCCCGTACGTCGTCGTGAACATGCGGATCATGACGCGCATGGGTCGTGAGGTGTACGACGTGCTGGGCGAGGACGGCGAGTTCGTGCCGTGCGTGCACAGCGTCGGCCATCCGCTCGAAGCCGGCCAGCAGGACGTGCCGTGGCCGTGCAATCCGGTCAAGTACATCGTGCATTTCCCCGAGACGCGCGAGATCTGGAGCTTTGGCTCGGGCTACGGCGGCAATGCGCTGCTCGGCAAGAAGTGTTTCGCGCTCCGTATCGCGTCGACGATGGGCCGCGACCAGGGCTGGCTCGCCGAACACATGCTGATCCTCGGCGTGACGTCGCCGGCCGGCAAGAAGTATCACGTCGCGGCGGCGTTCCCGTCCGCGTGCGGCAAGACCAACTTCGCGATGCTGATTCCGCCGCAGGGCTTCAAAGGCTGGAAGGTCACGACGATCGGCGACGACATCGCGTGGCTGAAGCCGGGCCGCGACGGCCGACTGTATGCGATCAACCCGGAAGCCGGCTTCTTCGGCGTGGCGCCGGGCACCGGCGTGAAGACCAACCCGAACGCGATCTCGACGCTCACCGAGAACGTGATCTTCACGAACGTCGCGCTGACGGAAGACGGCGACGTGTGGTGGGAAGGGCTGACCGACACGCCGCCCGCGAAGCTGACCGACTGGCAGGGCAACCCGTGGACGCCGGAGATCGGCAAGGAGACGGGCCGCAAGGCCGCGCATCCGAATTCGCGCTTCACGGCGCCGGCCGCGCAGTGCCCGTCGATCGACGGCGACTGGGAGAACCCGGCCGGCGTGCCGATCGACGCCTTCATCTTCGGCGGCCGCCGTTCCACGACCGTGCCGCTCGTGACCGAGGCGCGCGACTGGGTCGAAGGCGTGTACATGGCCGCGACGATGGGCTCGGAAACCACTGCGGCGGCGGTCGGCCAGCAGGGCATCGTGCGTCGCGATCCGTTCGCGATGCTGCCGTTCTGCGGCTACAACGTCAGCGATTATTTCGCGCACTGGCTCAAGCTCGGCAAGCAGCTCGAAGGCGCGGGCGCGACACTGCCGAAAATCTACTGCGTGAACTGGTTCCGCAAGGATGCGAACGGCAAGTTCGTGTGGCCGGGCTTCGGCGAGAACATGCGCGTGCTGAAGTGGATGCTCGATCGTCTCGAAGGCACCGGTGGTGGCGGCGAGCATGCGTTCGGCGTGTCGCCCGCGTATGAGGACCTGCACTGGGACGGCCTCGATTTCACGCGCGATCAGTTCGATGCGGTGACGTCGATGAACGCCGATGAATGGCGCGAGGAGCTGAAGCTTCATGCGGCGTTGTTCGATACGCTGAAGCTGCGCCTGCCGGCCGAAATGACCGACACGATGAAGAAGATCGAGCAGCGCATCGGCGCCTGACGGTTCGCATTCGTATAGTCATCCTGACGTCCCGCCGCCGGCATGCATCGCCGGCGGCGGGACGTTTTTGCATCGGCCCCGCACACGCGCCGTTCGCTTACTGCGCGCGGCAATGCGCGACGACTTCGTCCACCGCGCGCTGCACGTCGCCGCGCCGGTAGCGCAGCAGCGCGCTGTCGGCCGGATCGGGCTCGTACGACACGACATTGCCGCGCCCCGTGTAGATCGCGATGTCGGGCAACAGCGGATGCTCCTGGTCGAGCGACGGCACGTCCTGCGGATTGCCGGCCGCGCGGAAGAACGCCGCGAAGTAGTCGGCGAAGCTGAGATTCTCGTCGCCGACGAGGTACGCCTTGCCCGCTTCGCCGCGCTGCAGCGCGCCCCAGATCGCTTCCGACAGCGATTGCGTCGAGATGAAGTTGCTGCCGCCGGCCGGCCCGAACACGGGCAGCCCCGCGAACTGGCCCTGCGCGTAGCGCGTGTACGCCGCGAACATCTCGTTGCGCAGCCCCGGCACCGACCCGACGACGAACGGCGCGTTGACGCTGCACACGGCGAAAGATGGCGCCGCGAGCGCGCGTACGCGTTCGTCGGCGAGATGGCGCGAGCGTACGTACGGCACCGTGTCGACCAGCGCCGGCGCGACCTGAGGATAGAAGCTGCCGACCAGCACCGCACGCTTCACGCCCGCCTCGCGCGCCAGCGCAAAGAAGCGTGGCACCGCGTCGACGTTCGCGCGTTCCCAGTGCGCGGCTTCGTCGGTGCCGGGCGGCAGGTGGCGGATGTCGTTGCCGGCCGCGAACACCACGGCATCGAACGGTGCAAGGTCGTCGCGCGTGAAGTTGCCGGCCACGTAGTCGCGCAGCAGCACGTCGAACCGCGCGAGCGCGCTGCCGGGTGCGGGCGGCTTGCGCGCGGCGAGCGTGACGAGGTTGCCCTGCGCATGCAGGTGCAGCGCGGCATGGCCGCCGATGAGGCCGGTGCCGCCGACTATCAGGATCTTCATGATGTCTCCGAAAGCGGCGCAATGTCGCCGCGTGAAATGAACAGGCGAGCGGTGCCGCTCAGAAATTGAAGCCGTTGCCCGTGACGACGGGCAGGTTGGTCCAGAAGCCGTTCGGGTCGCGATACCAGCCGGCCGCCGCGAGCGCGCCGCCGTCGACATGCAGCGTCGTGCCGGTGACCCACGCGGCGAGCGGGCTCGCGAGGAACAGCGCGGCGCCCGCGATATCGCCGGCCGCGCCGAAGCGCCCGAGCGGGATCCAGCGCGGGATGTGCTCTTGGTGCTCGGCCGCGACCATCGCGCTGACGGGCACCTGCGGCGTCTCGGTGGTTTCGGGGGCGATCTGGTTCACACGAATGCCGGCCGGCCCGAGTTCGAGAGCAAGGCTCTTCGTGAAGCCGGTCAGCGCGGCCTTGAACGACGCGTACACGGTGCAGTTCGGAATCGCGCGGAAGCCTTCGATCGACGACACGCCGACGATGCTGCTGCCCACGCCGCGCTTGCGCAGCAACGGCAGCATCGCGCGCGTGACGAGGAAGACCTGGCGCAGGTTCACGTCGAACAGCCGAGCGATGTCGTCGTCGGTGCAGTCGTCGAACGGTTTCGCGATCTGCAGGAAATCGCCCACATTGTTGACGAGCACGTCGAGGCCGCCGAAGCGCGCGTCGACGGTTCGCGCGAATGCATTGACCTCGTCGCGGCGCGTGACGTCCACGGTGCCGACGAGCGCATCGACGCCCGCCGCTTCGAGTGCCTGGCGCACGTCCTGCGCGCGGGACGGGTCGATCTCGGCTACCGCGACGCGCGCGCCGGCCGCGCCGAACGCTTCCGCGCACGCACGGCCGATGCCCGCGCCGCCGCCGGTGACCAGCACGGTCTTGCCGGTGAATGAAATCATCGATGGACTCCTTTGAACGGGAAGGCAGTGAGCCGCGTCACAGCGACGACACCAGTTGCGCGTTGTCGATCCGCAGCTCCGCACCGTTCACGAAACGCGATTCGTCGGACGCGAGGAACAGCACGAGATTCGCGACGTCCTGCGGGTCGCACATGCGCGCCATCGGATCGCTGCCGATGCCGAGCGCGGCGGCGTCGAGATCGGGCATCAGCGCCTGCGTCATCGGCGTCCAGATCCCGTCCGGATGGATCGAATTGCAGCGGATCCGGTAGCCGCTGCGCTTGCAGTGCACGGCGACGCTGCGCGCGAGCGCCGTCACCGCGCCTTTCGACCCGGTGTACGCGCACATCATCGGCAGCCCGCCGAGCGCGGCGACCGACGACATCATCACGATCGAGCCCGGCGTGTCGTTGCCCTTCATCGCGCCGATCGCGTACTGGCAGCCGAGGAAATAGCCATCGGCGTTGGTACGCATCACGCGCCGCCACGTGTCGAGGCTCGTGTCCTCGATCGAACCGACCGGGCAGATCGCCGCGTTGTTGACGAGCACGTCGAGGCGGCCGAAGCGGTCGAGCGTCGATGCGATCGCGTGCTGCCAACCGGCTTCGTCGGCGATGTCGTGGCGGACGAACAGCGCCGCGTCGCCGATCTCGCGGGCGAGCGCACGGCCCGCGTCCTCGTCGATGTCGGTCAGCACGACACGCGCGCCTTCCGCGGCGAGCAGCAGCGCATCCGCGCGGCCGACGCCGCTTGCCGCGCCGGTGACCAGCGCGACCTTGTTTGCGACTCGATTCATGTTCGTTCGGATTCCTTTGACGTTGAAAGAAGGCGCGCTCATGCGGCGCCCGGCACACGGCCGGCCTTGATCGCGTCGAGCGCGGCCGTGCCGTAGATCTGCGCGATCGTGTCGTCGACGCGCGGGTTGGTGCGCAGCTCATGGCCGCCATCGACCGCGAAGCTCTGGCCGGTCACCCAGCCCGACTCGGGGCCGGCGAGATAGCGCACCGCGTGCGCGATCGCTTCGGGTTCGCCGAGCGTGCCGAGCGGGATCTGTTCGAGAAAGCTGTCGACGAGCGCGCGGTTGTCGAACATCGGCGCGGTGGCTTCGGAGCGCGTGAGGCCCGGGCGCACCGCGTTCACGCGGATCCTCGCGCCGGCCAGTTCCTCGGCCGCGCCGCGCACGAGCGCTTCGAGCGCGGCCTTCGCGGCGCAGTACGCGGACAGCCAGCGGAAATTGATCTGTGCGGCCGTCGACGAAATGCAGACGATCGCGCCGCCGCCGCTGTCGGCGAGCCGCGGCGCCGCATGACGGATCGCGGCGAACGCGCTGTGCAGGTTCAGGTCGATTTCCGCGCGGAAGGTGTCGGCGTCGTGCAGCAGCAGCGGCCGGAAGCCCGCTCCGCCGACCGTCGGCACGACGATGTCGAGGCGATGGTCGAGCGCCCACGCGCAGTCGAGCGCGGCCTGCAGGTCGCTTTCGTCGCAGGCGTCGCCCGCATGGATCGCGACGCGGCTGCCGGGCACGGCGTCGGTCAGTTGCCGCTGCGTGCGTTCGAGCGCGTCGCGGCGGCGGCCCATCAGCACGACGGCCGCGCCGTCGGCGACGAGCGCATGCGCGCAGGCCGCGCCGATGCCGCCGGCGCCGCCCGTCACGAGTGCAGTGCGGCCGGCGAGGGGAGCGGAGGTGCGCATCGTTCAGCCCTCCAGCGGCAGGTCTTGGGCCCAGTCGACGTGCAGCGTACGCGCGGCGAAGCGCCACGTGCCGCCGTCGACCACGCAATGATCGCGATAGCGCAGCCCCCAGTCGAGCTTGCGCTTCACGCCGTCGCGCACGTAGACGTGGCAGGCGACGCCGTAGGTTTCGACGTCGGCCTCGCCGCCGTCGAGCGTGACGAGCTGGTTGTGCACGTGATGCTGGGTTGCTTCGTAGCGCTCGATCACGCGCATGCCCGCGACGATCGCGTCGCGGTCGTCGAAGCGGAAGCCGGGGCCGGCCAGCGTGGCGTCGGGGGTGAAGAGCGTGGTGAGGCGTGGCCAGTCGCGCCGGTCGACGGCTTGCGCGTAGCGGCACGCCAGTTCGTACAGCGCGTGGCGGGGATTGGAATCGGTCATGCGTGGGCTCCCGTGGAAGAACGGAACGCGTGGGCCGCGCAAGGCGGGCCGACGTGACGGCATTGCGACGTCGACGCGCAGGTTCGCATCGCGCAGGCCGGGATTCATCATCCATACGGAGCAGGGCGACGGTCGGGGAAAACACCGGGGCACGCCGCCACGCGTCACGTGAGGGCGCGGGGATGGTGCGGCGCAGCGACCGGTGTGCGAGATGCGTCTGACGATGCGTGCGACCGGCCGCGGCAGGCGCGCGACGTGCCGCGTTTCCTCCGCGTGGGCGAAGCCGCGGCGCGCGATGTTGCGATGCGTCAGGCCGCAAATCGTCCGCTCAGCGTTTGCCCCTAGTCGAGATGGACGATGGCCGGCGGCCGGGCGCTGGCTACCGTGCAGTCATCCGGTGCCGCATGTGATGCACGCCGGACACGAACCGCACCAGCGGACAACCGAAGGGGACGACGATCATGAGACTGACGACTCGCAAGCTGTGCGTATTGGCGATAGGCACGTTCGCTGCCATGGCGATGGCGCGATACGGCGCCGATCAGGTCCCGTCGCCGCCGTATGCGGCCGGCATCCTGCAATGCCGTTCGGTCGACGTGAACGGCCTGCCGACCGGTTGCGTGCCGATCGATCCGTCGCACTTCGGTTTCGCCGCGATGCGCGGCATGTGACACCGGCGCGGCCGCGCGTTGCGCAGCGCGGAAGCCGTGGCGGCGCGATGGCGTACGGATGCGATTCGCTACGGCAACGGTGGAGTCGCCGCGCGCCGATCCCGCTTTACGCGGTTCGACTTCAACCGGACGAGAGGCGGACGTGCGCGTTGCACGCGCACCCGTCGTACGTCCGTCTCGGCAACGGGGCTTGCGGCAACGTCCGCGTCAATCCCTCGCCACCTCCATCGCTTTGCGCAGATTTCCCCAACGCTGACCCATTCCTCATGTCATCCGACTATTCCCTGACTCACCCCCTGAATACCCGCGACGTGCATCGTTGGGACGCCGAACACGATGTCGTGATCGTCGGCTTCGGCGCGGCCGGCGCCTGCGCGGCGATCGAAGCCGCGAGCGCCGGCGCCGACACGCTGATCGTGGAGCGCGCGTCGAGCTTCGGCGGCACGAGCGCGCTGTCGGGCGGCGAGATCTACCTCGGCGGCAGCGGCGGCACACCCGCGCAACGGCAGGCCGGCTTTACCGACGACACCGAGGATCTGTACCGCTATCTGATGCTGGCCGGCGGCCACGACGCCGACGAGGCGAAAGTGCGCCTCTACGCGAACGACAGCCTGGCGCACCACGACTGGCTCGTCGCGCAGGGCCTGACCTACAAGAACACGTTCGTCGACGAGCGGATCGTCGAACCGGAAACCGACGATTGCCTGATCTGGTCGGGCAGCGAGGAAGCCTGGCCGTTCAGCGAGGCCGCGAAGCCGTGCCCGCGCGGGCACACGCCGCAATGGCCGGGCTGGGGCGGCGGACAGATGCTGATGCGCGTGCTGGCCGAACGTGTGGCGGCGCTCGGCGTCGCGACGCGCTACGACACGCGCGCGCTCGCGTTGATCGTCGACGACGGCGGCGGCGTACGCGGCGTGGTGCTGCGCGCCTATGGCGAGACGGCATTCGTACGGGCGCGTCGCGCGGTGATCCTGTGCGCGGGCGGCTTCGCGATGAACCGCGACATGGTGCGCCGGCACGCGCCGCAGTTCCTGCGCTCGGACGAACCGATCGGCAGCCCCGGCGACGACGGCTCGGGCATCCTGCTCGGCCAGAGCGCGGGCGGCGCGGCGATTCACATGGATCAAGGCTTCGTCAGCCTGCCGTTCTACGCGCCCGAAGCGCTGATCAAGGGGATCTTCGTGAACGCGCGCGGCCAGCGTTTCATCAACGAGGACGGCTATCACGGCCGCACGGGCCATCACGCGTTCCATCAGGCCGACGACCGGATCTACCTGCTCGTCGATCAGGCCACCTATCGGGAGCCGCCCGCGATCGCGCGGATCGGCATCGCGGCGGCCGGCGAAACGTGGGAGGAAGTCGAACGCGACCTGCAGATGCCGGCCGGCACGCTGACGGCGACCATCCACGTCTACAACCGCCATGCGGCCGACGGCACCGATCCGCTGTTCCACAAGGCGAAGAAATGGCTGCAGCCGCTGATCGAGCCGCCGTTCGTCGCGCTCGATTGCCGGATCGACTATGCGTTCTATCCGCACTTCACGCTCGGCGGGCTCGATACGCTGCCGACCGGGCAGGTGGTCGATGCAACACGCGCGCCGGTGCCGGGGCTCTATGCGGCGGGCCGCACGACCTGCGGGCTGCCGCGCTGGGGCGCCGGGTACAGCTCTGGGCTGTCGCTGGCCGACGCGACGTTCTTCGGGCGGCAGGCAGGGCGTCACGCCGCGCAAGCGGGGTGCGACGCAGTGCGCCGCGCCGCGTAGCGTTTCCAGGCGCGCAATGAACGACGCCCCGGGCAATCGCATTGCCCGGGGCGTCGTCGTTTCAAGCAGCCAGGCGGCCGGCCAGTCAGGCCAGTCGGCGCTTAGCCCAGATCGAGCGCATTCGTCAGATCACCCGGCGGCGTCGCGCCGCGCGCGGCGAACGCCTTGTTGCGCGCGACCACGCCGTCGAGCGGCGCGAGCCCGTGCACGCGGCTGATGAAGCGCAGGATCGAGTTCGTGTCGTACAGCGTGTGATCGACGAAGCCCTTCTTCGCGAACGGCGAGATCACGAGCGCCGGAATCCGCGAACCCGGCCCCCAGCGGTCGCCTTCCGGCGGCGCGACGTGATCCCACCAGCCGCCGTTCTCGTCGTGCGTCATCACGATCACGGTGTGGTCCCATTGCGGCCCGCGCCGGATATGGTCGATCACGGTCGCGATGTGACGGTCGCCCGATTCGATGTCCGCGTAGCCTGCATGCATGTTCAGGTTGCCCTGCGGCTTGTAGAACGTGACGGCCGGCAGGCGGCCCGCGTCGATGTCGGCGATGAAGTGGTTGGTCGACGGCGCGTCGCCGAGCCCCGCGTCGCGCAGGTGCTTGCGGCGCGCGTCGGTGCCCGGCGCGTAGTTCGCGAAATAGTTGAACGGCTGGTGGTGGTACTGGAAATCGGGCACGGTGCCCGTGTCGCGATGCTCGAGCGCGTATTGCCATGCGCCGCTGTACCACGCCCAGTCGACGTTCTTTTCCGACAGGCGGTCGCCGATCGTCGCATAGCCCTGCGGCGGCATCACGCGATGGTCGGCCGGATCCGCATACGCGGCGTTGCCCGGATCGGGCGGCGGCACGTAGCTCGGCTGGTACGGCGGCGCCATCGTGTTCACGCCGTAGCCGTCCGGCGTCAGCGGGCCGTCGGCCACGAACTTCGGCGGGCCGTCGAGCGCGGACGCGGGCGAATTGTCGGCGAGCTTCAGGCGCGTACCGGTTGGATCGTCGCCTTCGACCTTCGACAGCAGTTTCGCCGCATGCGGATGCTTGTGCGCGTCCGGATACAGCGGCGGCTGTGCGGAGATCAGGAACATGTGGTTCATCCATGACCCGCCGAAGGCCGCCATGAAGAAGTTGTCGCACAGCGTGTATTGCCGCGCGAGATTCCACAGCCGCAGCGTGTCGGCCGAATTGCGGTAATGACCCATCACGAGGCCGCCCGAATCGGCCCACGCGGCGAACTGGTTGTTGCGGCCGGCCGCGATCTGCATCTGGTTCTGGTAGAAGCGGTGCCACAGGTCGCGCGTGATCACGCTGTTGGGCAGCGGGTTGCCCTGCGCGTCCTTGATCAGGAACGGCGCGTTCGGCAGCTTGTCGATGTCGCGCTCGGCGATCGCGTAGCGCTTGCCGTCCACTTCCTGTGCCTGCGGCACGAGCCCGCCCCAGATCTTCGGCAGCACGGGCAGCGGCGTCTTGCCGTCGCGATCGAGCTGCTGCGCGTGCTCGGGGCGCACCTCGCTAAGCGGATGGCGCACGCCGGGGAAATCGCCGTACAGGTTCGCGAAGCTGCGGTTTTCCGCATAGATCACGACGATGTGGCGCACGCGCTGGCGCAACGCTTCGTCGATGCGCAGGTCGGCGGCCGAACGCGGCGCGCTGCCTCCGGTGGTTTCACAGCCGCTGAGCGCGACACCCGCACCGAGCGCGGCGAGGCCGCCGAGCACGCGGCGGCGGTCGGGATCGGCGGGAAGGTCGTCGGGGCGATCGGGGGTGTCGTTCACGTCGTGGGTTCCTCGAATGGGCGGGTGGACGGGGGCGTGATGCGCGGCGGCGTCGCACAGGCTGCCGCGCCGCGGGATGGAAAGCAACGGCCCCGGTTACGGATGGGCTGGCGCGATCCATCTGTCACAAAAATGTCATGAACGCGACTATAACGCGGCAACGGGGGCGGATGAAAGGTGTTTGTCGGACGATTCGACGCGCGTCCCGGGCCATGCGCGACGCCCGCGCGCGAACTAGACTGGATTCAGGGGCGGCGCGTCGCAGCGTGCTGCCCGGGCGAGGATTGCCCGGCGGCGCCGGCCGACGGCGTCGCCGCGGAGCCATTTGATGCGACGAACGAGGCGATGAAGCGAGGCGACGATGGCGCGCATGAATGCCGCTTCCGCATGGCCGCCGATGGCGCGCGCCGGTTGCGCGCGTGCCCGCACCCGTCCGCCGTGCCGCGCAACGCAAGCGTAGCGCGCACGTCCGGCCCGACGCCATGGACAGGAAATTCGACTACCCGGGATTGCTGATCGCGGCGGGCTTCTTCGTGCTGTTCGCCGCGCAGTTGCTGATGCTGCGCCCGACGTCGGCGCCGATCGCGTACAGCGATTTCCACCAGCTCGTCGCCGCCCGGCTCGTCGACGATCTCGAAGTCGGCCCCGTATCGATCTCGGGCACGCTGAAGATGCCGCAGGCCGGCACGATGCTGCCGGCGTCCGAAGCCGCGGCCGTGCGGCAGGCCGGCGCGCCGTGGCGCTTCACGACCAACCGCGTGACCGACGAGCACCTGACCGACACGCTGACCGCCGCCGGCATCCGCTATCACGGTGCGTCCGACACGAGCTGGATCGCATCGCTGGCGTCGTGGCTGCTGCCGCTCGTGCTGTTCGTGTTCATCTGGAACATGATGCTGCGCCGGCGCGGCGGGCTGCAGGATTTCACCGGGATGGGCAAGAGCCGGGCGCGGGTGTACGTGCAGCAGGAAACCGGCATCACGTTCGACGATATCGCGGGCATCGACGAAGCGAAGGCCGAGCTGCAGCAGCTCGTCGCGTTCCTGCGCAACCCCGACCGTTACCAGCGGCTCGGCGGCAAGATTCCGAAGGGCGTGCTCGTGGTCGGCGCGCCGGGCACCGGCAAGACGCTGCTCGCGCGCGCGGTGGCCGGCGAGGCGGCCGTGCCGTTCTTCTCGATCAGCGGCTCGGCGTTCGTCGAGATGTTCGTCGGCGTGGGCGCGGCGCGCGTGCGCGACTTGTTCGAGCAGGCGCAGCAGAAGGCGCCGTGCATCGTGTTCGTCGACGAGCTCGATGCGCTCGGCAAGGTGCGCGGCGTCGGCCCGATGTCGGGCAACGACGAACGCGAGCAGACGCTCAATCAGTTGCTCGTCGAGATGGACGGCTTCCAGGCCGGCTCCGGCGTGATCATCATGGCCGCGACGAACCGGCCCGAGATCCTCGATCCCGCGCTGCTGCGGCCGGGCCGCTTCGATCGCCACATCGCGATCGACCGGCCCGACGTGAATGGCCGAAGGCAGATCCTCGGCGTGCACGTGAAGCGCGTGAAGCTCGCGGCCGACGTCGATCTCGGCGAACTCGCATCGCGCACGCCGGGCTTCGTCGGCGCGGATCTCGCGAACGTCGTCAACGAGGCCGCGCTGCATGCGGCCGAACTCGGCAAGCCGGCGATCGGCATGGCCGACTTCGACGAGGCGATCGACCGTGCGTTGACGGGCCTCGAGCGCAAGAGCCGCGTGATGAATGCACAGGAGAAGCTGACCATCGCGTATCACGAAGCCGGCCACGCGCTCGTCGCGGAAAGCCGCGCGCATTGCGATCCGGTGAAGAAGGTGTCGATCATTCCGCGCGGTGTCGCGGCGCTCGGCTATACGCAGCAGGTACCGACCGAGGATCGCTACGTGTTGCGTCGAAGCGAGCTGCTCGACCGGATCGATGCGCTGCTCGGCGGCCGCGCTGCCGAGGAACTCGTGTTCGGCGACGTGTCGACGGGTGCGCAGAACGATCTCGAGCGCGCGACCGCGATGGCGCGCCACATGGTCATGCAGTACGGGATGAGCGAGAAGATCGGGCTGGTGACTTTCGATGATGGCGACACGCGTACCGGCATGCCGGGCGTATGGCATGCGGGCGACGGCCGCTGCAGCGAGCACACCGCGCGGATGATCGACGACGAGGTGCATACGTTGCTGACCGACGCGCATGCGCGCGTCGCGGCGACGCTCGGCGAACGTCGCGATGCGCTGGAACGCATCGCGCGCCGGCTGCTGCAATGCGAAGTGCTCGAACGTGATGCGCTGCAGGCGCTGATCGACGGGCGCGCCGAACCGCCGGCCGCAACGGCGTCGGTGCCGGCTCCGGACGACGCAGCCGGCGCACGCGGCGGCACGGTCGAGACAGAGCAGGCGTCCTCGATCGAGCGCGATTTCGTCGCGTACGGGCCGCCACGCGAACCCGAGCGCTGAAGATGTCATGAACCGGCGAGCGGCGCGCGTCGAAGCGACTGCGTGCCGTCATTCCTTTCCCCGTTGATCTCCACGGAGTCGCCATGAGCGAGGCGCACGTATCGGTCGATGTCGCGCAGCAGGCGCGTTTCTGTTTCGAAGTGGTATTCGCCGGCACGACGCTGGCACCGGTGCTCACCGACGAACCGCCGCCGCACGGCGACGGACGCGGGCCGAACCCGATCCGGTTATTGGCCGCGGCCGTCGCGACCTGTCTCGCGGCGAGCCTGCAGTTCGCGCTGGAAAAGCAGCAGGTCGATCCGCAGCCGATTGCCGCGCATATCGACGTCGACATGGTGCAGAACGAAGCGGGCCGGGTGCGCGTGGGCGCGATGTCGGTACGGCTGTCGATCGGCAAGACGTGGGCCGATCTCGCAGCCGCGCAGCGCGTGCTCGATCAGTTCGATGCGTACTGCGTACTGACGGAGAGCCTGCGCGAAGGCATTCCGGTGTCGGTCGACCTGTGCGACGTGAACGGCGCGGCGCTCGAACACGCGGCGACGCACGCGTGAACGCGCGTCGGGCGGGTCAGGATTCTGCCGCGGCCGCGACTTCGGCTGCCTCGGCGAGCGCGTTGAGAAAGCGCGTGCGCCACCAGTGCACGTCGGTCTTGCGCACGATCGCCATCAGCGCTGCGTGACGCTGGCGGCGCTCTTCGAGCGGCATCGTGAGCGCGCGCTGGATCGCCTGCGCGGTGCCTTGCGTGTCGTACGGATTGACGAGCAGTGCCGACTTCAACTGCTCGGCCGCGCCGGCGAAACGCGACAGCACGAGCACGCCCGGGTCGGCGGCATCTTGTGCGGCGAGAAATTCCTTCGCGACGAGGTTCATCCCGTCGCGCAGCGGCGTGACGAGCGCGACGCGGCTCGCGCGGTACAGGCCCGGCAAGCGCTTGCGCGCGACGGTGCGGTGAATGTAGCGCATCGGCATCCATTCGAGTTCGCCGTAGTCGCCGTTGATCGCGCCGCACAGGCTGTCCATCTCGCGCCGCAGGTCGTCGTATGCGCCGAGATCCTCGCGGCTCGGCGCGGCGATCTGGATCAGCGTCGCGCGGTTGCGGTTCTCCGGATATTGCTCGAGCAATTGGCGGAATGCATTCACGCGCTGCGGCAGCCCCTTCGTGTAGTCGAGGCGGTCGACGCCGACCAGCAACTGGCGGCGCGAGTATTCATCGCGCATGCGCTCGAACATGTCGAGGCCGTCGCGATCACGCGCGAGCGATTCGAACTCGTCGACGTTGATGCCGATCGGGAATGCGCCGGCCGACAGCGTGCGGCCGAACGCGCGCAGGCGGCCGTCGGGCAGCCGCGCGGCGCCGGCTTCCGCTTCGACGTAATGCTCGAAGTGAAGCAGGTCCGACTCGGTCTGGAAGCCGACGAGATCGTAGGCGAACAGCGACCGCATCAGCCATTCGTGCTCCGGGATCGCGGCCATGATCGGCGGCGGCGGCATCGGAATGTGCAGGAAGAAGCCGATCGGGTTCGTGCAGCCCATCGCGCGCAACTCGGCGGCGAGCGGAATCAGCTGGTAGTCGTGGACCCAGATGGTGTCGTCGGGGCGCAGCAGCGTGCGCAGCTTGCGCGCGAACAGCTGGTTCACGCGCCGGTAGCCGTCGGCGAAGCGGCGGTCGAACTGCGCGAGATCGAGCCGGTAGTGAAACACCGGCCACAGCACGTTGTTCGAATAACCGAGGTAGTACGCGTCGTAGTCCTGCGGATCGAGATCGATCGTCGCGAGCTGGATGCCGCCGACGTTCTGGATCTGCACCTCGTCGCCGTGCGCAGGCTGGTCGTCGCCGCCGCGTAGCCTCCCGCTCCAGCCGAACCACACGCCGCCGGATTCCTGCAGGCTGTCCTTCACGGCGACGGCGAGCCCGCCGGCCGCGGCTTTACGGGGATCTGCAATGCGATTGGATACGACGACGAGTCGGCTCACCAGCTCTCCTGACGATTGTTGAGGGAAAGGTTCGTGCGGCCGTGGCGCGAGAAGCAGACGCCGCCATCGATGCGCGGTGCGCGCAGAACGATGGGGCCGCAATGCGATCGGACGGGAATCAGGGCACGCGATTCGCCGTCCGAACGGGGAGTGCTTTTTTAAGCATACTCGTCATTCGGCTGTTTTAAAAGTCTGCATCGGCGAGCGATGCGCGTGCGAATGCAGCGCGATCTCCATGTCGCCGGTGTGGCAACGTGAGAAACATGGGCGGGATCGAAACTTGCGCAGCGCTGCCGATTCAGCGTGCGCCGTGTGATGCGCAAGCGCGCGCGTCACGCGCGATCGAGCGTGACGATGGGCATTTCATGACGTGCGCCCGTGGCCCGCGCCGGTCGGTGGCAGCAACCGGCGATGCCGCGGCTGCGACGACGCGCGAGCGGCACCGAGCGGCGCGTAGGCGTGCCGCGCATGCGCGACGCGAATCGGCGAAGCGCGACGTCGTGCACGCGAACCGGCCGCGCCGGACGGCGACGATACGCAACTGCACCGCGTGCCGCGTGCGGCCGCGCTTCGCGCGGGGCGCGCGAGCGTGACGCAGGCGGATCGGCGGAACAGCGGGCGCATCGTCGTCTCCTTGCGGTATCGGTTACGCAGTTCCGTGGCTACACAGTGGCCGGTTGCCAGTGATGCGCGGCGGGCTCATGCGCGTACTCGCCGGGCGACGCCCCGTGCGTGCCGGACGGCATCCGGAACGCGGCCACCGTTTCGGACAGCTCGCGGCCTTGCGCCTCGAGCGACTTCGATGCGGCCGCGGCCTGCTCGACGAGCGCCGCGTTCTGCTGGGTCGTCTCGTCCATCTGCGTGATCGTCAGGTTCACCTGGTCGATGCCGCGGCTCTGCTCGGCCGACGCGGCCGCGATCTCGCCCATGATGTCCGTCACGCGCGCGACGGCCTGCGTGACGTCCGACATCGTCTTGCCGGCTTCGCCCGCGAGTTCGGAACCGTCGCGGATCGTCTGCACCGATGCGGAGATCAGTTCCTTGATCTCCTTCGCCGCCGTCGATGAACGTTGCGCGAGGCTGCGCACTTCACTGGCGACCACCGCGAAGCCGCGCCCTTGTTCGCCCGCACGCGCGGCTTCGACGGCCGCGTTCAGCGCAAGGATGTTGGTCTGGAACGCGATGCCTTCGATGATGCCCGTGATGTCCGCGATCTTCGACGAGCTTTGGCCGATCTCCGTCATCGTGTCGACCACGCGGCCGACCACCGCGCTGCCGCGCTGCGCGACGTCCGACGCGTTCGCGGCGAGCGAGCTGGCCTGTTGCGCGTTCTCCGCGTTCAGGCGCACCGTCGACGTGAATTCCTCCATCGTCGCGGCGGTTTCCTGCAGCGACGCGGCCTGTTCCTCGGTGCGCTGGCTCAGGTCGAGGTTGCCCGATGCGATCTCGCCGACCGCATGCGCGATGCTGTTCGACGAATCGCGCACGCGGCCGACGATGCCGATCAGCCGCTCGTTCATCGTTCGCAGCGCGTCGAGCAGATCGCGCGTCTCGTCGTTGCCGCTCACGTTGATGCGGCTGCCGAGATCGCCGTTCGCGACCGTGCGCGCGACGTCCACGGCCGAGCCGATCGGCACCGTGATCTTGCGCGTCAGCCACAGGCCGCCGCATGCCGCGACCACGACCGCGATCAGGCAGATGCCGGCCAGCAGGTTGCGTTCCATCGCATAGCGATCCGCGAATTGCTGCGCGATCGCAAGCTCGCGTTCATGCGTATAGGTTGCGTATGCATCGGTTGCGCGCACCAGTTGCGCGAGCAGTGGCCGGCAGTTGTCGTCGATGTCGGCGGTCGCCTCGTCTTTCTTGCCGGCCTGCGCGAGCCCGACGATGCGCAGGGCGACGGGCCCGTAGCTGCCTTCGATGCGCACGATGTCGGCCACCAGTTCGCGCGCGCGATCGGAGGTGTCCGTCGCGTTCGCCATCAGGTCCTTGAGCTTCGCGAGGTGATCCTGCACGTCCTTGTGCGCCTGGTTCACCTCGGCCAGTTCGAGCTCGACGTCGGACGGCTTGGTCACGAGCACGAGGTTGCGCGCGGCGATCGCGCGCCGGTCGACCGCGGTGCGGATTTGCGCGGAAACGGTCGCCCGCGCATTGATGCCGTTCATGTAGCGGGAAAATTCGGCGTTGGTATCGGATAGCGCCTTGAGTGCCATGCCCGACACGATCACGACGACCGCGGCGAGCAGGCCGAAGCCGCCAAGGAGTTTTGTCTTGATGCTCATTCTGGCGATTTTCACAGTGTGCCTCTGTGCGTGTGGTTGACGAATTGAATTTATTGTTCGACCAGATACGGGCTCGTGTCGGCATTAACGGGTATCCGGGATGATTCTTTACCCTTCGAAAACCCTGATATTAGTTTTTTTAGCGCTGGAATCGTTGCCAGGCGGGCGTTCCTGATTTTGATCAAAAATCGGCGGAGTGCCCGTGATTAAAAGGTTTATATGTGGAATTTGAAACCGGTTTTCGTAGGTGAAACAAAAGCACTTGTTTTGCTAATAATTGTCTGATGAATCTGTTCCGATTTATGGATGAATATCGGGATTCGATTTGTATTTAATTGGGGAGGGAACCGGTGAGCGTCGCCGGCGAATGCCGCACGATTGGCGGTTATCGCGGATCAACGGAAACTCGCGACGCAGGGAGGGGCGCCGGAGAGAGGCCCGCGGCGGGCGCCGCGGACCACGAGAGGGTCAGAACGTGGTGCGCAACCCGGCCATCATGCTGCGGCCGCCCTGCGGCGCGAAGCCGCGCACGACCGAGGTCGAATAGCGGATCTCCTGGTTCGTCAGGTTGTCGCCGCGCAGGTACGCGAGCCAGTGCGTCGGGCCGACGCGGAACTTGTACGTCAGCATCACGCCGAGCGACGTGTAGCCGTCCGTCGAGAAATCGTTGTCGGGCACGCGATGCTGCGACCACGCGTGCGTGACCTGCGCACGCGCGCCGAACGGGCCGTAACCGTAGTCGGCCGCGAGCGTCGCGCGCAGCGGTGCGATACGCGGCAGCGGCTGGCCCGTGTCGACGTTGCGCGCATGCGTGTAGTCGGCGGTCAGTTCGAGGTCGACCGTATGGCCGCGCCGCGCGAACGCACGCCACTTGCCGTCCAGCTCGATGCCGTAGAACTCGGCGCGCACGCCGCGATAGATCGCTTCGTTGAGCGCGCCGTCGGTGCCGGGCGCGACGGGCTCGTCGTCGCCGTTCACGACGCGGCCGGTGTTGTACTCGGTCAGGTAGTTCGAGAAGCGGTTGTAGAACACGCCGACGCTGCCGCGATTCGGCCCGCTCGCGTAGCGCAGCGACAGGTCGGTCGACACGGCCTTTTCCTTCGACGCGTTCGGGTTGCCGATCAGGAACTGGCCGGTCGCATCGTGCGGGCCGTTCGAATACAGCTCGTAGAAGGTCGGCGCGCGTTCGGTGTACGCGACGTTGGCCGCCACCGACCACACGGGCGTCAGCGAGAACAGGGCGCCGGCCGACAGGCTGCCCGCGTTGAATTCGCGCGGCTGCGCCCCCGCGAATTTCTCGACGCCGGCCGGATCGGGATCGACCTTCACGTGTTCGAAGCGGCCGCCGAGGCTCAGCTTCAGCGCCGGGACGACCTGCCATTCCTCGAGGCCGAACAGCGCGACGCTGTTGGTGCGCGTGGACGGCACGAGCAATTCGTCGCCGAGCGCGGAGAACGTGTTCTGGCCGAACTGCACGCCGATCGCACCTTCGAACGGGCCGATCTTGCGATGCGTTGCCTCGATGCGCGCCTCGTAGCCGCGATTGCGGAAGGTGGTCGCGGTTTCGCCGTTGTTCACTTCCTTGTGACGGTAGTCGGTGTACGCGAAGTCGAATTTCAGCTTCGTGAACAGCCCGCTCAGGTTGCGCACCTCGGACGCGAGCGCGAGGCGCTCCTGGCGCATCCGCAGCCGCACGTCGCTTTCCGCGACGGAGCCGTAGTTCGATTCGTAGCCGCTGTAGGACAGGCCCGCGAAGCCGTCCGCCCACGTGTACGACGCGCCCACCGCGCCGCCGTGCACGCGGCCGTCGCTGTTCGGTACGTTGCCGTACGGCTGCGGCGCGTCGGGGCCGTCGATCGCGCGTTGTGCGCTGCTGCGCGCGTAGCCGGGAATCCGCAGCTTGCTCGTCTCGCGGTCGAACGCATCGACGTGGAACGCGAAGCGGCCGTTGCCGCCTTCGACCTGCGCGGCGCCCGCGCGCACCGAGTTCGCGCCGCCGTAGCGCGCGTCGAGCGCCCCCGTCACGCCCTGGATCGCTTCGCGCGGAATCCGGTTGTCGATCGTGTTGACGACGCCGCCCACCGCATTGCCGCCGTACAGCAGCGCGGCCGGGCCGCGCACGATCTCGACGCGTTCGATCGACAGCGGGTCCTGCGGCACCGCATGGTCGTACGAGAGCGACGACGCGTCGTACGCCGCGACGCCGTTCTGCAGCAGCCGAATCCGGTCGCCATCCATCCCGCGGATGATCGGGCGGCCGACCATCGGCCCGTAGGTGGTGGTCGACACGCCGGGCAGCCCGTTCAGCGTTTCGCCGAGCGAATCGGCCTGGCGGCGCGTCAGCGCATCGCCGGAAAGCTGGGCGGTCGGCGCGATCAGTTCGTTGTCGCCGAGCGGGTTCGCGGTCACGAAGATCGGGGCGAGCGTGGTGGTCGGCGGCGTGCCGGACACGGCGGGCGGTTCGGTCTGCGCGTGCGCGACGGCGGCGAACAGCATCAGCGAAAGGGACGAGAGCGGGCGAAGCGGTAGACGAGGGAGGTCGCGCATGGTCGGTGAATCGGTTGGAATCGGATCGGATAACGAGCGATGCAGGTCACGGCTGGATACGATATATTGTTGCGTCAGTGGCGCGCAGTGACCCGTTGGAACATGGCTCGGCGAGGCTCGGCCACCCACTGTGGAACGGCGTCAGGCGGACGAGCACGCGAAATGATATGTTATATCATTTCAAAATCCAAGCTGAATGGCGGGATCCTGTCGGGTTTCTGGCGGATGGGGGGAATGGCGGCGGGAGCGGAAACTGCCTGCGCGGTGTTCGGAGCGATCGCCTGAACCGGATGACGCGATGTGCACGCCGACGGCCGACGCGTTGCCGATACGCCGGCCAGGTGCGTGCTGCCCGCGTTCGGTGTCCGTCGAAGCGGCCCGCCCGAAGCAGCCCTGCGCTGATCGATGCAGCGGGCGCGGACCTCCGCTCCTGAGTCGGGAGCCAGCACGATTCCACGTCGCGCGACGGTGCGACGCCTTGTAGCGGTGGCCATCGCCGTGCATTGCCCGCGTGTTGATGCGTATCAACGTCGTTCGATTCCGGAACCGGATACTGGATCGCTCATCGACTAGGCAGGAGCGACCTATGACCCAAACCATGAAAGCGGCCGTCGTGCACGCATTCGGCGAACCGCTGCGCATCGAGGAAGTGCCCGTGCCGACGCCGGGGCCCGGCCAGATCCTCGTCAACATCAAGGCGTCGGGTGTGTGCCATACCGACCTGCACGCGGCCGATGGCGACTGGCCGGTCAAGCCGACGTTGCCGTTCATTCCGGGGCATGAAGGCGTGGGCATCGTCGCGGCGGTGGGCGCGGGCGTCACGCACGTGCGCGAGGGGGATCGCGTGGGCGTGCCATGGCTCTACACGGCCTGCGGCCATTGCGAGTACTGCCACACGGGCTGGGAAACGCTGTGCCACGGCCAGCAGAACACCGGTTATTCGGTGAACGGCAGCTACGCGGAATACGTGCTGGCCGATCCCGACTACGTCGGTCATTTGCCCGCGCAGGTTGCGTTCGACGAGATCGCGCCGATCCTGTGCGCGGGTGTCACCGTCTACAAGGGCATTCGCGTCACCGATACGCGCCCGGGCCAGTGGCTCGCGATCTCCGGCATCGGCGGTCTCGGGCACGTGGCCGTGCAGTATGCGCGTGCGATGGGCCTGCACGTCGCGGCCATCGACATTTCACCCGACAAGCTCGCGCTGGCGCGGCAGCTCGGCGCGGAACTGACGATCGACGCGTCGATCGACGATCCGGCCAAGGTGATCCAGAAGGAGATCGGCGGTGCGCATGGCGTGCTCGTCACGGCCGTGTCGCGCAGTGCATTCGCGCAGGCGCTCGGGATGGTGCGGCGCGGCGGCACGGTGGCACTCAACGGCTTGCCGCCCGGCGATTTCCCGTTGCCGATCTTCTCGACCGTGCTGAACGGCATCACCGTGCGCGGGTCGATCGTCGGTACGCGGCGCGACCTGCAGGAATCGCTCGACTTCGCGGCCGACGGCCTGGTGCGCGCGCATATCCATCGCGACCGGCTCGGCAACATCAACGACGTGTTCGCAAAGCTGCGCGAAGGCAAGGTCGACGGGCGCATCGTGCTGACGGACATGCATTGACGTGATGCGCGCCGCGCACGTGCCGTCAATGGAGCGACGGCACCACGCTGCTCAACGCTCCGCCGGAAACCGCTCCTGCAATGCATGCAGCCAGCGCGCGACGACATCGAGTTCGTCGTCGGAAAACCCGTCGCACAGCTTGCCGTTGAGTTCGCGCAGCAGCACGCGCGCACGCTTGAGCGCGGCGTGGCCCTCATCGGTGAGGTACAGGCGCGTCGCGCGGCCGTCGTCCGAATCGGCGTGACGCGTAATGAGGCCGGCTTTCGCCATCCGGTCGGCGAGCCCCGTCATCGCGGACGGCGCGAGCTGCAGCGCGGCGCCGACTTCACCGATCAGCGCGCCATCCTGTTTCGCGAGACAGAACAATGCGCCGGCCTGCGCGGCGCTCGCACGCGTCTCGGTCTCCGCCTTGCGGTCGATCCAGCGCTGCACGCGCCGCTGGCCGATGTTCAACATGAAAAACAGTCGTCGGTCTTCGCTCAAGCTGGGTTCCCGGCTGCAATGGAAAGGGAGGGGCGGCCCGCGGTTCGCGTCGTGTCGAGCGCCTGCGCGAGCCATTCGGCCACGTCGGGCCACAGCACGGTGCCGGGGCGGCTGCGAAAGAAGCCCATGTGCCCGACCGGGCCGCTGCCCGCCGCGTGCGGATCGATCTGGCGGCGTTCGACCGTCGCGCAGGTCAGATAGCTTACCAGCAGCCCGATCGCCGGCGGGTTCGCCCACGGGTCGTCGTCGAAGCCGAGCGCGAGGATCGGCAACTGCTGTTTCGCGTAACGCTCGGCCGCGCCGAGTGTCGGATCGTCGAAGAAATAGTGCGGCAGCGTGGTCCAGCGGCTCCATTCGCGGAACACGCCGGCCGGCATGTCCTCGCCGAGCCCGAGCCGCTTGCCGGGCACGTAGCCGAGCAGCGCCGACAGCAGCGGGCCGAGCACGCGCAGGATCAGCCGCACCTTCAGGCGTTCGGCCGCCTGCGTGATCAGCCGCGTGCTGCCCGCATGCGCGGCGACCAGCACGGCCGCGCGCAGGTGCGGCGTCGCGGCGGACAGCCCGATCGCGTGCCCGCCGACGCTATGGCCGACCGCCAGCAGCGGCAACCCTTCGTACGCCTGCCGCGCCCACGCGGTCGCGGCGCCCACGTCCAGCTCCATCCAGTCGCGCATGCGGGCCTTCAACGCACCCAGGCGCGCGGGGCGAGACGCGCCGATGCCGCGATAGTTGTAGGTGAGCGCCGCGAAGCCGCGTTCGGTCAGGAAGCGCGCGAAGCCCGCATACAGCCGCTCCGGCACGGCCGTTGCCGGATGGATCAGCACCAGCGCGCGCGGCGGCGCGTCCGGCGACCACAGCGTGCCGTGCAGCGCGTAGCCGTCGGCGGCGGAAAACTCGATGGGCTCGGAGGTCATGGCTGTCCTCGTGACGGGTAGTTATTTCGTATGCGAAATATAGTCCGTGATTTATTTCGCGCACGAAATATCTGTCGAGGATTCATTCGAACCGGATTCCCTCGAGCGCGGCCGGCGGCATCCGGCGACGCCTGCCTTGTCATAAAACATTTGCATCTTTGCATAGAAGAATATTGCGTTTGTTTCATGATGAAGATCGACGTATCTTCAGCGGTTCCATCCGTTCCGCCGGTCACCGTGCACGGCGGACCACCGGGCGCCGCTCTCGCGCGGCCGCCCGCCAACCCACCGGGAGATCACGTTGTTGAGTCGAATCGTCACGGCACTCTTGCTGGCGCTTGCCGCGCAGCCGGGCATGGCCAAGGACACCGTCACGCTGCGCGTCGGTGAGCAGAACTACTTCAACATCCAGGCGTCGATGGAGGCGTCCGGCGTGCTGAAGGACCTGCCTTACACGATCGAGTGGAAGCATTTCCAGGCCGCGGCGCCCGTCGCCGAATCGCTGAACGGCAATGCGATCGACGTCGGCTTTCTCGGCGATTCCGCGCTGCTCACGCTGGCCGCGCGCGGCGCGCCGGTGAAGGTGGTCGCCGTGTCGCGGCAGAGCCTCGACGGCGTCGCGATTCTCGTGCCGAAGGATTCGCCGGTGCGCACCGTGGCCGACCTGCAAGGCAAGACCATCGCCGTCTGGCGCGGCGCGTGGAGCCAGCAGCTCGTGCTGCGCGCGCTCGAACACGCGGGCTTGCGCGCCGATTCGGTCAAGTACGCGTACCTGATGCCGATCGATGCGACCAACGCGCTTGCGAACGGCTCGGTCGACGCCGTGTCGCTGTGGGAGCCGTTCGTCAGCACGCTCGCGTTGCGGCAGGGCGCGCGGGCCGTGACGACCGCGCAGGGGCTGATGCCGGCGCTGAGCTTCGTCGCCGCGAACGAGCAGGCCGTCTCCGGCAAGCGCGCCGAGATCACCGATTTCCTGCGGCGCGTGGTTGCCGCGCGCCAGTGGGTCGACAACCATCCGCGCGAGTATGCGGACCTGTGGGCGAAGCGCGCGAAGCTTGAACCCGACGTCGCGTACCGCTGGCTCAACAACGCGAAGCAGCGCGTCGGCCCGGTCGACGAGACGGCCGCGAAGGACGCGCAGAACACGGCCGATTTCCTGCACAAGGCCGGCGTGATTCCGGTCGCGTACGACACGTCGAAGCTGCTCGACCGTTCGTATGCGGGCGCGTTCGCGGCGCCGGCGCAGAAGACGGCCGCCGCGCAGTAAGCGGGCTGCCTCCGCCGCGATTTTCGATCAAGTACCCCAAGGACATTCCGACATGCCAGTCGACATCATCGGCATGATCACCGCGACACCCGGCGCGGAGGTCGACGTACCGGGCGGCGCGGCCGTCCAGCCCGACTACGTGCGCCGCTTCGCGCAGGCGCACGAGGCCGCCGGCTTCGACCAGATCCTGGTCGGCCATTTCAGCAACGCGGCGGACGGTTTCATCGTCGCGTCGTTCGCGGCCGCCGCGACCGAACGCATCCGCCTCCTGCTCGCGCACCGGCCGGGCGTGATCGTGCCGTCTGCCGCCGCGCGGCAGATCGCGACGCTCGACGTGTTTTCCGGCGGCCGGCTCGCGCTGAACGTCGTGTCGGGCGGCGACGATGCCGACCTGCAGCGCGACGGCGATTTCGCGCCGCACGATGCGCGCTACCGCCGCACCGGCGAATATCTCGACGTGCTGAAACGGATCTGGCAGGCCGACGCGCCGGTCGACCATGACGGTGCGTTCTATCGGCTGCGCGGCGCGTCGCCGGTCGTGAAGGGCGCGCAGCGGCCGCACGTACCGATCTATTTCGGCGGTTCGTCGCCGGCTGCGCTGGCGGTCGCGGGCGAGCATGCCGATGTCTACATGACATGGGGCGAGCCGCTCGCATCGGTGCGCGAGCAGATCGCGCGCGTGCGCGAAGCCGCCGCACCGTTCGGGCGGGCGCCGCGCATCAGCGTGTCGTTCCGGCCGATCGTGGCCGCTACCGAAGCGGCCGCATGGGAGAAGGCCGAGGCGATCCGCGAGCGCGTGCGCGCGGCACGGCTCGCGAACGGCCAGCCGATCGCCGGCCATGCGCCGCAGAATGCGGGTTCGCAACGGCTGATGGCGGCGGCCGCGCAAGGCGACGTGCTCGACGAGCGGCTGTGGATGGGTGTCGCGAACCTGACCGGCGCGCGCTGGAATTCGACCGCGCTGGTCGGCACGCCCGAACAGGTCGCGCGGGCGCTCGGCGCGTATTACCGGCTCGGCGTGTCGACGTTCCTGATTCGCGGGTTCGATCCGCTGGACGATGCGCTCGATTACGGGCGCGAGCTGATTCCGGCGATTCATGCGCAGGTCGCGGAACTCGACCGGTATCACGCGGCGGTGACGGCGTAGGCTCCTGCAGCCAACGATGTTGCTTCGACGCGCCCCGGCATGGCCATCGTGGCATGCCGGGGCGAGGTCATGTCGGGCATCGCCCCATCGACGCCGTCAAAACGACGGCAGCCCCGGCGGATTGGTCTCCGCACGCGCGATCGCTTCACTCTGCAAGCCCCAGCGCGCGAGCGCCTGCCCGTAACGGCCGTTGCCGATTAGCCCATTCGTCGCGAGCGTCAGCGCGGGTGCGAGCCCGCTGCCGCGCCGCGTCGCGATCGCCACGTCGGCGTTGGCCGGCCAGCCCGCATTGACGACGCCGACGCGGCGGATCTTGCCCGTGCGGGCGGCCTCGTATGCGAGCGACGCGTTCGGGTTCAGCTCCGCATCGGCGCGACCCGACAGCAGCGCGACGCGCGCCGCCGCATCGTCGTCGAAATAGAGCAGCTCGGCCGGCTTCAGCCCCTGAGCCACGTTGCGCTTGTTCCACTCGAGCAGGATACGCTCCTGGCTCGTCCCCGCGCCGGTGATGATGCGCAGGCCGGCGACGTCCTTCGGTTCGGCGAGCTTCGCGATCGGGCTGCCGGTGCGCACGTAGAAGCCGTGCAGCCCGAGCCGGTAGGTCGTGAAATCGTATTTCTCCTTGCGCTTCTCGGTCACGCCGACGTTCGAGATCACCGCGTCGTACTTGCCGGACGTCAGCCCGAGCGGCCAGTCGGCCCACGCGATCGGCAGCAGCACGAGCGTGCGGCCGAGTGCGTCGGCGACGAGCTGCGCATAGTCGGGATCGGCGCCGACCACGGTGCGCGCGTCGGTCGCGTAGGTCGACACGGGCGGCGCGTGCGGTGAAATCGCGACCGTGAACGCGCCGTCGCGTACCCAGCGGTAGCCGGCTGCCGCGCGGATCGCCGCGTCGTCGGGTTGCGCGCGCGGGCGGCCGGCCTGGCGCGGATCGAGATCCGCGGTCGCGGCGGCTGCATGCACCGCGTGCCACGGAAGGCTACCCGCTGCCGCGATCAGCGCGGCGGTCATGAACTGGCGTCGGTCGGTCATCGTGCGGCACCTCGCAGGCAGGCAGCGGCGCGCATCACAGCACCCGCGACAGGAACGCGCGCGTGCGCGGATGCGACGGCGCATCGAGCACGACGGCCGGCGGCCCGGCTTCGACGATGCGCCCGCGCTCCATGAACAGCACGTTGTCCGCGACTTCGCGCGCGAAGCCGATCTCGTGCGTGACGATCACGAGCGTCGTGCCCGAACGCGCGAGTTCCTTGATCACGTCGAGCACCTCGTTGACGAGCTCGGGATCGAGCGCCGACGTCGGCTCGTCGAACAGCAGCACCTTCGGGCGCAGCGCGAGCGCCCGCGCGATCGCGACGCGCTGCTGCTGGCCGCCGGACAACTGGCGCGGATACGCATCGGCCTTGTCCGCGAGGCCGACGCGCGCGAGCAGCGTGCGGGCGACGCGTTCGGCGGCGTCGCGCGTGATGCCGCCCACGACGACCGGCGCTTCGACCAGGTTCTCGAGCACGGTCAGGTGCGGGAACAGGTTGAAGTTCTGGAACACCATCCCGACGGCCGTGCGCCGCGTCAGCACGTCGCGTTCCTTCAGCTCGTAGAGCACGTCGCCGTCGCGGCGATAGCCGATCAGTTCGCCGTCGATGTCGATGAAGCCGTCGTCGACGCGTTCGAGATGGTTGATCGTGCGCAGCAGCGTCGACTTGCCCGAGCCCGACGGCCCGACGATCGCGGTCACGCTGCCGCGCGGCGCGACGAACGACACGTTGTCGAGCACGCGCTGCATGCCGAACTGCTTCGACACGCCATGCACGGCCACTTCGCCGCCGGCGCGCGGTGCGACGGCGGTCGCCGCGTCGCCATCGCCGTGAGCCTGCGCGACCGATGCCGCGTGACGGGACGCCACACGCCGCCACAGCACGCCAATACGCGCGAGCGCGAACGTGATGACGGACGGCGGCGGGTTGCGCAGCGCCCCGCGCGCATAGTGCCGCTCGACCTGCACCTGGATGGCCGACAGCACGGTCAGGATGATCAGGTACCAGACGGTGGCGACCATCAGCAGCGGAATCACTTCCAGATTGCGGCGATAGATCACCTGCACCGTATAGAACAGCTCGGGCATCGCGAGCACGTAGACCATCGACGTGCCTTTCGCGAGCATGATCAGGTCGTTGAACGCGGTCGGCAGGATCGCGCGCATCGCCTGCGGCAGCACGATTCGCGTGGTCTGTCGGCCGCGCGGCAGCCCGAGCGCGGCGGCCGCCTCGAGCTGGCCCTGGTCGACCGCGAGAATGCCGCCGCGAATCACCTCCGCGGAAAACGCCGCGTGGTGCAGCGTGAGGCCGAGCACGGCCGCGAGGAACGGGCTGATCAGGTCGGTCGTCGGCGTGTCGAACCAGACGATGTCGGTGAACGGCACGCCGAGCCGCACATGCTCGTACAGGTAGCCGAGGTTGTTCAGGATCAGCAGCAGCACGATCAGCGGAATCGAGCGGAACAGCCACACGAAGGTCCACGCGCTCGCCGACAGCAGCCGCGAACGCGACAGCCGGGCCAGCGCGACGAACGCGCCGAGCACGAGGCCGAACACCGCGCCGAGCAGCGTCAGCACCAGCGTGCGCGCGAGCCCCGACAGCACCGGCGGCGACAGGAACCATTCGGCGAACACCGGCCAGCCCCATTGCGGGTTGCCGAGAATCGAATGCAGGACGATCGCGATCAGCGCGACGGCGAGCACGGTGCCGGCCGTGCGCGACCGGTGGCGCGCGGGCACGATCCGGAAACGCGTGCCGGCGTCGCGCGCGCCGGGGGAAGAGAGCGGCGGCAGCGCGCCGCCGAGGTGGGTCGTGTCGCTCATGTCGGTGGAAATCCTCGAATCGGTCGGGCGGGCGCGCCGCGCACGGGCGGCGCGGCGGCGGGTGTCAGGCGTGCGCTTCGGCGGCCGTTTCGTGCGGCGCGCCAGGCGCCGCGTAGCGGCTGGCCTTGCGCGGCAGCCCGAGGTGGTCGCGCAGCGTCGCGCCGGGCAGGTCGCGGCTGTAGCGCCCGCGTGCCTCGAGCACGGGAATCACGAGTTCGATGAAATCCTCGACGCCCTGCGCCTGCACCGCGAAGCCGAGGATGAAACCGTCGCCGGCGCCGGCGTCGTGCCAGCGGATCAGCTCGTCGGCGACATGCTCGGCTGTGCCGATGAAGTTCGGGCGCGGCGTGGCGACCGCGAGCGCCGTCTCGCGCAGCGACAGGCCTTTCTGTTTCGCGTCGGCCTTGATCCGGTCGGTGGTCGAGCGGAAGCTGTTGCGGCCGAGCTCGCCGAGTTCCGGGAACGGCGCATCGAGCGCGTACTGCGTGAAATCGTGGTGATCGAAATAGCGGCCGAGATACGCGAGGGCCTCGTCGATCGTCAGCAGGTTACGGATCGCCTGGTATTTGTCCTCGGCCTCGGCCGCGGTGCGGCCGACGATCGGCCCGATGCCGGGGAAGATCTTCACGTCGGTGCCTTGCCGGCCGTGCTCGATCGCGCTCTGCTTCACGCGCCGCGTGAACGCGGCCGTTTCGTCGAGCGACGGCGAATGCGTGAACACCGCATCCGCATACTTGCCCGCGAGGCCGATGCCGGTATCCGACGAACCGGCCTGGAAGATCACCGGCTGCCCCTGCGGCGAGCGCTGGATGTTGAGCGGGCCCGCGACCTGGAAGAAGCGGCCGTGGTGGTCGAGCGTGTGGAGCTTGTCGCGATCGAAGAAGCGCCCGGTCGCCCGGTCGCGCACGAAGGCGTCGTCGTCCCAGCTGTCCCACAGGCCCTGCACGACGTCGAGGTATTCGTCGGCGATCTCGTAGCGCAGTTCGTGATCGGGATGCGCCTTGCCGAAATTCTTCGCGGTGCCTTCGAGCGGCGTCGTCACGACGTTCCAGCCCGCGCGCCCGCCGCTGATCGCATCGAGCGACGCGAGCTGGCGCGCGACCGTGAACGGCTCGCTGTACGACGTCGAGATCGTGCCCGCGAGCCCGATCTTCTTCGTCGCGACCGCGAGCGCCGACAGCACGGTCAGCGGCTCGAAGCGGTTCAGGAAGTGCGGGATCGACTTCTCGTTGATGTAGAGGCCGTCCGCGACGAACGCGAACGCGATGCCGGCGGCTTCCGCCTGGCGCGCGATGCCGATCGCGAAATCGAGATTGATGCTCGCGTCCGGCGGGTTGCTCGGGTGCCGCCATGCATTCATGTGGCTGCCTGCGCCTTGCAGCATCAGGCCGAAGGGAATCGATCGTCGGGTCGTCATGGGCGCGTCACGCGTTCTGGTCAGGGGAAAGGGAGCGGTCGGCCGCGAGGGCCGCCTGCAACGGCGTGGCCGACAGCGCGCCGCCGAGCCATTCGGCCGATGCGAGCCGCGCCGCGTAGTCGGTCACCGGCGAATCGATCACGAACGCATCGACGTCGAGCCGCCGGCTCAGCGCGTCGAGCGCGCGGTGGACGCGTTCGGGCGTATCGGCCAGCACCGTCGGGCGCAACTCGTCGATCCGGTAGTCGGACGCGCCGCTCTGCCTCGCGAATTCGGCGGCCGCCTGCGCGCTGGCGAGATTGAAGCTCTGGCCGCCCGCGAACTGCAGCTTGAAGATCTTCAGCGGCCCGATCAGTTGCTCGGCCGCGTCGCGCGTGGGCGCGGCCACCGCGTACAGCGCGACCAGCGGCCGGGTGCCGCCCGCGCTGCGGTACGCGTCCAGCGAGCGTTCGAGGTTCGCGTCGTCGCCGTTGAAGTGCCCCGCGTAGCAGAAGCGCCAGCCGTTGCGCGCGGCGAGCGCGCCGCTGTCCGGCGAGCCGCCGAGCAGGATGCGTTCGGGCGCCTGCGGCGGCACGGGCAGCGCGACGGCACCGGCGAGCGGATGATCCTCGGCGACGCCCCAGCCGAGAAACGCGTCGAGCTCCGCGAGCTGGCCCGCGAAATCCGGCTTGCGCGCCTTGTCGTGGAACCACTGCAGCGCGCGCGTGGTCAGCGGTAGCCCGCCGGGCGCCTTGCCGATGCCGAGATCGACGCGGCCCGGCGCGAGCGCGGCCAGCACCTTGAAGGTTTCGGCGACCTTGAACGGGCTGTAGTGCTGCAGCATCACGCCGCCCGAGCCGACGCGGATGCGCGACGTGTGCGCGAGCAGGTGCGCGACGACGATCTCCGGCGCCGAGCTTGCAAAGGCCGGCGTGCCGTGATGTTCGGCGACCCAGAAGCGCTCATAGCCGAGCTGTTCGGCGCGCTGCGCGAGCGTCGTGGTGAAGCGCAGCGCGTCGGCGGCGTTCGCGCCGTCGGCGATCGGACTCTTGTCGAGCAACGAAAGCGAATAAGACATGGTGAGTGGCGTTCCTGCGTGAGCGTGGCGTGAGCGTGAAGGGACGGTGCGCGTGCGCGGCGTTCAGCTCTTCGGCAGCCCCGGCGGATTCGTGCGCGACTGGTCGATCGCTTCCGATGCGAGGTTCCAGCGGTCGAGCACCTGCTGGTAGCGGCCATTCTTGATCAGCCCGTTCAGCGCGACGGTCAGCGGATCGGCGAGCCCGCTGCCGCGGCGCGTCGCGATCGCGATGTCTGCCGTGCGCGGCCAGCCGCCGCTGATCGCGCCGACGAGGCGCGTCTTGCCTTGCTGCGCGCTCTGGTACGCGAGCACCGAGTTCACGCTGAACACCGCATCGGCGCGCCCCGACTGCACGGCGACGATGCGCATCGCCTGGTCGTCGTAGTACTGGATCTGCACGGGTTTCAGCCCGTGCGCGACGTTCTCGCGATCCCACGCGAGCAGGATCTTTTCCTGGTTGGTGCCGGCGTCGGTCACGATGCGCAGCCCCGCGACGTCCTTCGGCTCGCGGATCGCCTGGATCTTGCTGTCGTTGCGCACGTAGAAGCCGACCTGGTCCTTGCGGTAGGTCGAGAAATCGAACTTCTGCTTGCGCTCCTCGGTGACGGTGACGTTCGAGATCACCGCATCGACTTTTCCGGATTCGAGCGCGAGCGGCCAGTCGGCCCACGCGAGCGCGACGATCTTCAGCTTGCGGCCGAGGCTGTCGGACACGAGCTGGCCGACGTCGGCGTCGAAGCCGATCACAGTGCGCGCGTCGGTCGCATACGAGCTGATCGGCGGCAGGCTCGGCGCAACGCCGATCGTCAGCGTGCCGGGTTCGGCGAACTTGAACGACGCGGGCACCGCGCGCTCGACGGCCGCATCGGCCACGCCGCGCGGGCGGCCGCGCTGCTCGGGGCTCAGGTCGAACGTGGCGGCGGCCGCGGCTGCGGCGAACGCAGTCAGGCCGATCAGCGCGGCGGCCAGCGTGCGCACGGCACGGGAAGAAAGCGGTACGGCTCGTTGCATGAAAGCGTCCTGGAGTGGCAAGCGGAAATCGGAGGGAAGCGGGGGCCGTCGCGGTCAGCGCGACAGCACCGGTTCGGGCACGGGCGCCCACAGGTCGGCCAGCGTCGACGTGCGCGACGGATCGGCGAGATCCTTGCCGAACCGCAGGTGGAAATACGCTTCGGGGTCGATCGACGAATCGAACAGCCGCGTATAGCCGGTGCGGTCGTACAGCGCCCATGCTTCGGGCTGGCGAAAACCGGTGGTCAGGTAGATGCGGCGATAGCCTTGCTGCGCGGCACGCAGTTCGAGCGCCTCGACGATGACGCGGGCGAGGCCCTGGCGGCGCAGGTCCGAGCGGGTCCAGATGCGTTTGAGTTCGGCGGTTTGCGCGTCGTAGCGCTTGAACGCGCCGCCGCCGATCGTCTCGCCGTCGCGCAGCAGCAGCACGAACGCGCCTTCGGGCGGCGCGAACACGTCGGCCGGGTAGCGTGCGAGTTCTTCGCGGGCGGATGCCTCGCTGTCGGGCCGATACGCGTGGTAACGGGTCGAATACTCGTCGATCAGCGCGTCGATCAGCGGTTGCGCGCGGACGTCGAGCGGCGTCGTGTCGATGATGCGGTCGGTCGTGGCCATGGGCATCGCGAAAGGCGCGCGATGCGGACGTTCCTGGCGGGGTGCGGGCACGCGGCCCGTCCGGTCTGTTCCGTTATCGCGACGCGGTTGTCGTGATGGCGGCGGCCGGTGCGTGTCCTGCTGGGATGCGGGTGGCGGGCCGCCGCCGTTTTGAACACGTTAGCGGCGCGGCCGGCAAAGGCGAACGAAGCAATTTCGATAAGGATTTCGCGGGAAGCGTCAGAAGGCTTGCAGCGGGAGTGGGGTGGGGTGACGGGGGATCGCGCATGCGTTGAGGCGTGTGCCGGACGTATGCGCGATCCTGAAGCGCGAGCGCCTATGCCGCTCGCACTTCGGCGAGCAGATCGGGGTGACGATCCAGCAGCTTCAGCAATTTCACGAGGGCAAGCGGCGGATTCGTCTTGCCTGTCTCGTAACGGGAGAACGCGTTGACGCCGCCGCCGAAGAGCTCGGCCGCCTCGCGCTGGTCCAGCTTCAGCTTCTTGCGCACCTTCGCGATGTACTTCGGGTCGACGAGGGTGGCGTTCACCTGCTTGTTGAATTCGGTGATCGCTTCGCCGAGACGGGTGGCCTCGTCGAGATCCAGCACCGATTCCCCGCAGGCCGGGCAGAAATCGCCGGTGATATCGCGAACGACAGTCGACCGGCCCTTGTAGGTATATGGGATGTCTCGCGTGTCGCGGACCAGCTTGGCGGCACCGCAGGCAGGGCACTTCATGTTCAACGCTCCTTGAAAGACACGATCAGCACATCGTCGATCACCGTCAGTTTCAGGTACACGTCGCCGCGCACCGTGAAAGGCCGGTAGACGTCCTGCCAGATCGTGTGGTCGGCGTACGTCGTCATACTCTTGTGGAAGTCGAGATCGGTCAGCGACAGCACGACACCGAGCGCCTCCCGTTCCGTGAAACCCAATAGCCGGGCGCCGAGTACCGCGCTCGCCGTTAGCCGGACCTGGCCGGATTCGACGAGCGCTTTCACGCGCAGCAGCTTGCAATGAGGCGTTCTCTTTTCCATCTGCGATCATAACCAAGTAAGTTAATTTGTCAAGTTGGTTAATGACGAACGCATGCCGTCCGCCATGACTGGCAGACAGCGTGGAAAGGAGAGAGGTCCGGATTTAGGCCGTCTGGCCGATGCTCGGCGGCGCCGACAACTCCGCCAGCTGGAACAGGCAATCGCCGCGCTGCACCTGCGCGGGCACGCGCTTGCACACCACTTCGCCGTCACCTTTGAAGCGGTGCAGTACCGGCTCGCGCAGCGGCGTATCGGGGAAATGCACCCACGCGGCCGGCTGCCCGGCCTTCACCTGGTCGCCGAGTTCGACGAGCGGCTCGTACAGCCCGCGCTCGTACGCATAGACGAAATGGCGCTCGCCGTCGACGCGCATGAAGCGCGTGACGGTGGGTGGCGCATCGGGCACGAGCGCGCCGTGCAGCAGCCCGATATGGCCGAGGTAGTGCAGCAGCCCGTGGCGGCCCATCCGGATCAGCGACGGATCGGCCATGCCCGCGCCGCCGAGTTCGGTCACGATCGAGATCGCGCCCTGGCGGCGCGCGGCCGACGCCGAATGCACGGGATTCGGCGCATGCAGCAGCGCATTGTGCAGCCCGAACGCGACCAGCAGCCCGTTGAGCTTCGCGGCTTCGTCGGCGTCGAGCGGATCGATCGCGAGCATGTTGCCGCCCTGGTACAGCAGCGAGCTGCCGCCCGAGTGCAGGTCGACCAGATACTGCGCGCGCGACAGCAGCGCGTGCTCGATGTAGTGGGCGATCATCTGCGTCGGCGTGCCGGTCGGGTCGCCGGGGAAGCTGCGGTTCAGGTTGCCTCCGTCGAGCGGCGACACGCGCAGGCCGGCATCCGCTGCCGGGAAATTCGCCATCGGCAGCAGGATCAACTGCCCGCTGACCATCTCGGGCTCGATCTCGCGCATCAGTTGCGACACGATGATCTGGCCTTCGTACTCGTCGCCGTGATTGCCGGCCATCACGAGCGCGACCGGGCCGTCGCCGTTGCGGATCGACGCGATCGGGATCGGCAGCCAGCCGTATGCCGAGCGGTGGACGGAATGCGGCAGCCGCAGGTAGCCCGCGTGCTTGCCTTGTGCGTCGAGATCGATTTCGCAGTGGATGGGATTGCGGTGCGAGGAAGAAGAGGCGGTCATGGCGGCATCGTTCGATGAACGGAATTCGCCATCTTATCGGGAAACGACTGCCGCGCGGCGCGCAGGGAGTGCGCAACGCCGAACGCCATCAAGCGGCACGTGCATGGATCTCGGGTACGGCCAGTTGCACGGCAGCCGATACGCGAGACCCCGTGCGATGTTGCAGCGATGAACGCATGCCGGTCGGTCGGCCGGCATGCGTTCGGCGGGATGTTTCGCGCCGGCCCTTGCCGAGACAGGGCCGGCGCGCGCAGCCGCGTTACCGGCCCGATGTTTCAGCTTCGAGACGTCCTTCTTCCCACAGCGCCCAGAAACGGCTGCCGGCGCGATACGGATTCCCGCGGCGTGCGCCGTGATCGGCGATGCCCTGGCGAAATGCGCCGTACAGCGTCAGCGGCGGATTGTCGACGCATCGGGCCTCGCGGGCGGCCGGCATGCGGCTTTCGGACACGAGCCGGCGGATCAGCGATTCGCCGTCGATCACGTCCAGTGCGTCGATGGTTTCGCTGCGGCTGAGGACTTCGACGGTATTCATGTTGGGTCTCCCTGACAACCTGTTTCCCTGACAGGGAGCAATAAGAGTGCCAGGCTTGAAAAGCCTTGCGCTGCTTCGATCGTGCAGGCTTCTGCAGCCAACGTGACGCGCGGCAGGCGGCGATGTTACGGAACACGTCACGTGACACGCGAACGCGCGACGACACGTGCGGCCACGCAAAGCGTTTCGGAATTGAATCGTCGGGAGGCGGCGGAGGCGGGGGAAAGCGGGCTTGTGCAGCCGGGTCAACTCGCGGTCACGGGCGTGACCCGGCTGCTGCCGCTCGAATAGAAGCGATAGATGCCCTTGCCGGCGGACTTCGCTTCGTAAAGCGCGCTGTCGGCCTGCCGGATCAGTTCGTCGGGGGAGCCGTGCCCGTCGTCGAGCGCGATGCCGATGCTGATCCCGAGGCTCACCGTCTCGCCGATCGACAGCGTGTACGGCGCCGAGATCTGCCGGATGATGCGCGCGGCGAGGAGCGAGCACGCATGCATCGTCGTGTCGTCGATCGCGACGACGAACTCGTCGCCGCCGATGCGCGCCGCCAGCTCGCCGGACGGCAGCGTCTTGCCGAGCCGCATGGCGACCTGCGTGAGCACATCGTCGCCGGCCTGGTGGCCGAACCGGTCGTTGATCGCCTTGAAGCCGTCGAGGTCGAGATACATGACGGCGAGCGCGGGACCCGGCGCGCGCGGCCGGCGCGCGAGCATCCGCTTGAGCTCGGCATGCAGTTCATGACGGTTCGGCAAGCCCGTCAGCGCATCGTGCCGCGCGAGATGCCGGATGTGCTGCTCGGTCCGGCGCCGCGCGGTGACATCCTCGACGATGATCACCGCGTTGCCGTCGGGCACGCGGTGGCGCGTCAGTTCGAGCTGGCGGCCGTCGGCGAGCACGACGTCGAGCGGCGCGGGTTCGTCGCAGGCCAGCCAGAGTTCGCACTGCGCGGCGAGAATGGCGCCGCCGGGATCGGTCGCGTCGTTCGCGCCGAGCGCCGCGACGACGGCGGGCAACGGCGTATCGAGCATGATTTCGCGCGGCGAGCCGAACAGGTGCGCGGTGCGCCGGTTCGCGACGATCACGCGGCGCTCGCCGTCGATCATGCACAGGCCGTGCGGCATGTAGGTGAGCGCGGCGTCGAAGCGCGCGACGAGTTCGGCGTTGCGCTGGCGCGCGGCGATCAGCGCGACGAGCACGCGATAGTGACGCTGGACGACCGTGCGCATCGCGGCGAGATAGATCGCGAGCGGCGGCAGCAGCAGCCACGCGCCCGACCGGTGGGCCAGCAGCGCACCGACGCCGATCGGCAGCACGCCGAGCGCGACCTGCATCATCGCGAGCCGCGGCAGCGCCGAATTGCGCGACGCGATTCCGCCGAACACGCCGCCCGCGACCATCACCGACAGCGTGCCGAGCTCGACGTCGACGGCCTGCACGCAGCCCATCACGCCGAGGCCGAGCACGAAGCACGCGACGAGCGACACGGGCGCATAGCGCAACGCCCAGTATTCGGCACGGTCGTCGCCGGCGTTGCGCTGAACGGTGTACGCGCGCGCGATCGAGAGCCGCGTGATGAGGAGGCCGACGTCGGCGATCAGCCACGCGAGGCACCACAGCTGCTGCAGCCGGATCAGTGCAACGGCCGCGACGAAGCCGCTCGCGAGCCCGGAGAGCGCCATCGGTCGGACGTCTTCGAACAGCGTAACGAGCATTGACGGGCGCAGCGCGGCCGTCACACGGTGGTTGCCGGAGGGAGGAGTGGCGAGAACGGAGTGCAGGAGAGATGCCCTGACTGCCATGGTTTTTAACCTCGACACGATGTCGCGTGATGTCGCGATGGCTGGCGGCGCCCGCACGGCACATGGCGGGCGCCCGGCCAGGCCGGATGCGCACGACATTACCATGAAACACGGGCGGCGCGGGTTGCCCCGGGGGATACCCGGAGAGGCCCGCGGCACCGCTCGCCGCGCCGGCCACTCGTCGTCAACCACGCCCGCGAATGGCTTGCGCATTCGTCGGCGCCGGGGCAGCATCGTGGCGAACGGATTGCGGCACGGCGACCGGCAGGAGACCCGCGTGAGATCGCTCGCCGTGCACGGCGCACGATCGAAACCGCCGTAACCGGGCACGCGACGCGGTCGGATCAACCCCCGCGACCGGCTGCCGCAGCCCGGCTGAATACCGTTATAAGAAATTCAATAAGTATTTCATGCGAGAAATACTATAGGCGATATATCTAAAACAATGCCAGAATGCGCGCCGCTCCGAACGTCGCGACACCCGATCGCCGTCCGAGCCGCATCAGGAGGTTCCCCCCCAAATGAAAAACCACGGCCTGTCACGGCGGGGTTTTCTGAAAGCCAGCGTGCTGGCGGGTGTCGCGGTGTATGTCGCGCCCCTGGGCAGCCGCGCATTCGCGGCGCTCTTCGAAGAAAAACTCCTCACCCCCGTCAAATGGGATAGCGTCACCGGCATCCCCCAATTCCGCATCGACGGCATCGCGAAGGTCACCGGCTCGAAAGTGTTCGCCCGTGACGTGCGCGCCGCCGACATGCCGCACTGGCCGCAGCAGCAGTCGCATGCGCTGATCCTGCGCGTCACGCAGGCCGACCGCACCTACGAAGGCTTCGACCTGTCGCTGCTCGGCGACGACCTGAAGCCGGACCGCGTGGTCACGGCCGACGATCTCGTGCGCGACGGCGTCGCGTTCCCGACGTTCTACGGCGACGACATGCTGCTGCCGGCCGGCAAGACGCCCGCGTATCTCGGCCATGCGGTCGCGATCCTCATCTATCACGACTTCGCGCGCTTCCGCTTCGCGAAGAACGCGCTCAAGTTCCGCGACGACGTGATCCGCTACGGCGCGGTCACCGGCCCGCTCGAGCGCGATCCGTGGGGCACCTTCCGTTACGTGCGCGTGGGCGGCAAGACGGCCTACGACGACGACGTCTATTCGAGCCTGAAGGACGCGCCGATCTTCCCGAGCATGATGCGCAAGCACCTGCCGGTGTGGCCGGACGGCAAGGAGCACGGCAAGCTCGACGAGCAGGGCATGTTCCTCGCCGGGCAGATCGCCAGCGAACTCGACCATCCGTCGGCCGACTGGCTCGTGTTCGACCGCGAGTACAACACGCAGTCGGTCGACACGTCCGCGCTCGAACCGGACAACGCGAACTGCTGGTACGACACCGCGACGCAGTCGCTGCACCTCGTCGTGCCGACCCAGTCGCCGCTCGAAGTGGCGGAGAACGCGGCCGCGATGGTCGCGAAGTGCCGCTTCCCGGTGAAGAAGCTGTTCGTGCATCCGTGCTACACGGTCGGCTACGGTTCCAAGGATCACTTCAACGTCCCGTTCTACGGTCTCGTCTGCGCGTTGTATGCGGACGGCCGCCCGGTGCGTTTCGCGAACGACCGCTACGAGCAGTTCCAGACGTCGCTGAAGCGTCACGCGTTCAAGATGCATTACCGGATCGCGGTGGACCGCAACACGGGCCTGCTGCAGTCGTTCAAGGGCGACTTCGAGGCGAACGGCGGCGGGCGCTCGAACTTCTCGCCGTCGGTGGCGATGGTGGGGGCGACGGCCGCGCAATCGATCTATTACTTCCCGAAGAGCGACCTGGCCGCGGTCGCGATCGCGTCGCGCGCGATCGATGCCGGCTCGGCACGTGGCTACGGCACGCTGCAGAGCATGGCGGCGACCGAGATGGCGGTCGACGAGATCGCCGCGCAGCTGAACATCGACCCGATCGATTTCCGCCTGCGCAACGCGCTGCGCTCCGGGATGAAGAACACGCAGGGGGCGATTCCCGCCGGCGCGCTGCGCGTGGACGAGGTGCTCGAGCGCTCGAGGCAGCATCCGCTGTGGACGCGCCGCGCCGCGCGCAAGGCCGAATACGAGGCTGCGCATCCGGGCAAGCGCTATGGCGTCGGCTTCGCGTGCGTGCAGAAGGATTTCGGCACGGGCGCGGAAGCGTCGTTCGCGAAGGTCGAATTCGACGAGAACGGCAAGGTGTCGCTGCAGCACACGGCGGCCGAGATCGGCACCGGGATGTCGACGTCGCAGGCCGTCGCGGTCGCGAAATGGCTGGGCCGTCCGGCCACGGACGTGCGCGTGGCTGTGACCGAATGGCCGGACCTGCCGGTCGAGACCAGCGGCGATCCGTACCTCATGTCGCAGGCCGACCAGGATCGCCTGAGCGCGAATCCGCGCTGGTCGCCGAGCTATGCGTCGCCGTCGAGCGCGACGAACTCCGCGTACTACTTCACGCACAGCACGCGCGAAGCCGCGCGCGCGGTGTTCCGCTACGGCCTGTGGCCGGCGGCGATGTCGATCTGGACGCGCGGCCTCGGCGGCGGCCAGGCCGCGCCGTACACGATCCGCATCGAGGACGCGCGCTGGGTCGACGGCAAGCTGACCGCCGACGGCCTCGAGCCGCTGTCGTTCGAACAGCTCGCGAAGCAGGCCCATGCGCTCGGCCTGCCGACCGGCGCCGTCGTGCACGTGTTCAACCGCTGGCAGTGGACCGACGCCGAGTTCGAAGTGGGCGGCATGGTCGAGCGTCTGCCGATCGACGGGCTGTCGCTGCGTGTCGGCGCGCCGAAGACGGGCGACAACGGCCCGGTGCCCGGCACCGCCGCACCGGCCGGCGCGACCACGATGCGCGGCACGCTGGCGCCGACCGCGAACGGCTACCGCGTGCTCGACCGCAAGCGCGTGTTCATCCCGCCGACGAGCCGCAACAACGCGGCCGTCACGTACTACACGGCAGTCGGCACGCTGGTCGAGCTGGCCGTGCACGAAGCGACCGGCAAGGTCGAGTTGCTCACGCACCACTCGATCATGGAATGCGGCAACCAGATTTCGCCGCAGCTCGTGTCGGGCCAGTTGCAGGGTGGTCTCGCGATGGGGATCGGCCATGCGCTGTACGAATACCTGCCGCTGTATGAAGACGGCCCCGGCAACGGCACGTGGAACTTCAACCGTTACCAGCTGCCGCGCGCGTCCGACGTCGCCGTCTGGACGCAGACGGGCGACGTGCTGCCGCCGCTGTCCGAGACCGATCCGCCGAAGGGCGTCGCCGAAGTGGTGATGATTCCCGTCGTCGGCGCGATCGTGAACGGCATCGCGCACGCGATCGGCCATCGTTTCACCGACCTGCCGGTGACCCCGCAAAAGATTCAGGAGGTGCTCGCATGACGACCGCCCAAACCGCGGCTTCCGCCGCGAGCGGAAGCGCCGCCGCGACCGGCGCTTCCGCGCCGAGCGCGGCTTCGGCCGCACCGGCATCGGCCCCGGCTGCGCCGGCTTCGGCCCCGGCTGCCGTCGAGCGTCCGCTCGTCCGGTTCCAGTCGAAACCGCTGTCGATCAATATCAACGGCAAGTCCGTCGGCCCGATGCAGGTGCCGGAAGGGCTGATGATGATCGAGTTCCTGCACGAATACGCGGGCCTCACCGGTTCGCGGCTCGGCTGCGGGCAGGGCATCTGCCACGCGTGCGTCGTGATCGTCGACAAGCCGGACGGCACGAGCGAGGAAATGCGCACCTGCATCACCGGCGCGCACTTCTTCCACGGCCGCTCGATCCGCACGATCGAAGGCCACGCGAAGCGCAACGAAGCGGGCGAAGTGGTCGAGCTGTCGCCGATCCAGCAGAAGTTCCTCGAGCATTTCAGCTTCCAGTGCGGCTACTGCACGCCGGGCTTCGTCAACGCGGCGACCGTGCTGATCGAACGCCTGAAGCGCGAGCCGGTCGCGAAGGCCGACGTCGAGCGCACGATCACCGAGGCGCTCGATGCGCACCTCTGCCGCTGCACGGGCTATGTCCGCTACTACGAAGCCGTCAAGGACGTGGTGCTGACGACGCCGGGACTCGTGAAGGACGCCGCATGAAACGCACATTCGCTCATCGTGTCGCGCGGGCTGCGGGCTTCCCCGCGCTCGCGGCCGCCTGCGCGCTGCTGCTCGCCGCGTGCGGCGGCCATGACGCGCCGGCCTCGAACGCGGCTTCCGGCGCACCGGGTGCCGACCCGATCGCGCGCGGCCGCTACCTCGTCAAGGCCGCCGACTGCGCGGCGTGCCACACCGCGAAGGACGGCGCACCGTTCGCCGGCGGCGCGCCGCTCGAATCGCCATTCGGCACGTTCTACGGCTCGAACATCACGCCCGACAAGGATCACGGGATCGGCAACTGGAGCGCGGACGATTTCTACGCCGCGCTGCATGACGGCAAGGCGCCGGGCAAGCGCCTGTATCCGTCGATGCCGTACACGTCGTACCGTCAGCTCACGCGCGCCGATTCCGACGCGATGTACGCGTACCTGAAGACCGTCAAGCCGGTCGCACTGGAAAACCGCGAGCACGCGCTGAAGTTCCCGTACAACCTGCGTTTCGGGATGGTCTTCTGGGACATGGTGTTCCTGAAGGACAGCCTGCCCGATGCGTCGACCGGCCAGTCCGCCGACTGGCAGCGCGGCCGCTATCTGGCGGGTGCGCTCGGCCATTGCGCGGAATGCCATACGCCGCGCGCGTTCACGGGCCAGCTCGACAGCGCGAAGCCGTTCGCCGGCGCCGCGCTCGGCCGCGTGGCCGCGCCCGACATCACGCCGGCCGGCCTCGCCGCGCGCGGCTGGACGGGCGCCGACCTGCAGACGTTCTTCGGCGTCGGCATCGCGCCGCAAGGCTCGGCGTTCGGCGAAATGTACCCGGTCGTGCACCTGAGCACGCAGACCATGACGAAGGACGACCTGCGCGCGCTGTCCGTGTACCTGCTGGGCGATACGCCGCCCGCGCCGCAACCGGTGAAGCCGGTATCGGCCGACGCCGCGCAGCTTGCGGCCGGCCGCTCGGTGTATCTCGCGGTCTGCGCGGGCTGTCACGGCTTCAACGGTGAAGGCAAGCCGCACGTGGCGGTGCCGATGAACGGCAATTCGACGGTGCGCCAGGGCGACCCGCGCAACCTGCTGGTCGCGATGCTCGACGGCATCGGCGAGCAGAAGTTTGCCGGGTTCGAGAACCTGCAGCCGATGCCCGGTTTCGCGCACACGCTGAGCGACGACGAACTCGCGCAGCTCGCGAACTACCTGCGTGCGACGTGGGGCGGCCAGCCCGCGAGCGTCACGCCGGCCGACGTGAAGGCCATGCGTTAAGTCGTGCCGCAGGGCGGCGCGTCGCGCGCGAGTCAGCCGGTTTCCGGTGCTCGTGGGCGACGCGTCGTCCGATTTTTTCGGCGGCGCTTCAGTAGCCGCTACCACCTCCGCCTCCGCTGCCTCCCGAGCCGCCACCGCCATACCGGCTCATGCCCGGTCCCTGCGCAGGGCCGCTACCCGACGACATACAGCCCGCCGACAGCACGAGCACCAGCGCGGCGATCAGCGCCGCGGCCCACCTTGCCGATTTCATGTCCGCCTCCTTGCCGCGCGCGGGACGCTGGAAAGGCCGGTTCGCGTGAACCGCGCGTCTGCGTGCTGACGGAACATGAAACGTTTCGGGCGGGCGGGTTATTCCATGCATTTTGTGGATCGTTGAACGCGAAGGCGCAGACCGGATGCATCTTGCCGCCTTGGTACACTCCGGCAGCCGCCATTCCGGTTCCGACTACAAAAACATGAGTGCTACCGCAGAACGTCCGCCGTCGCGTCCGTCCCATCCCGTCGTGTTCGGCTGCATGTCGTTTGCCGTCGGCGGCCCGCTGGTCGCATCGCTCGTCTGGCCGGCCGTGATGCTGATCGCGTGGTCGTTGATCGACGGTCCGTCGTGGGAGGTACTGAAAGTCAGCGCCGGCATGGTGCCGCTGATCTTCTTCGCGTCGTTCCTGTTCGGCTATTTCGTGCCCGCGGCCGTGGCGGGCGGCATCATGGGTGCAATCGGCACGCGAATCCGGCGGCGCTGGTTCGTGCTGCTGGGGATGATCGTCGGGGCAGGCGCGATGATCGGCTTCGTCGAACTCGTGGCCTACCTGCTGAAATCCGACAAGGTCGGCGACATCAACGCGATCGCCACGCTCGATGCGATCGTGACGTCGGCCGTGCTGTCGTACTGGCTGCATCGGCGGCTCGCACGCCGGCGTTGAATGCGGCGCGGTGCGTCATCCGGCGCTGTGTCGTTGCTCGCGAGCATGCAGCGGGCGGCACCGCGCGGCCGCTTCTGCGGCCCGTGGTCTGGCATGCCGTTCCTTAAGCAGAAGCCGCCGCCGTCGCGGCGGCCTGTGATCAACGATAGACGAGATCGGCGCGGCGATTCTGCGCCCACGCATCCTCGTCGTGGCCGAGCGCAACCGGCTTTTCCTTGCCGAGGCTGACCGCCTCGAGTTGCGTGGCCGGCACGCCGAGCGTTTCGAGCCCGCTCATCACGGCCTGCGAGCGGCGTTGGCCGAGCGCGAGGTTGTATTCGGACGTGCCGCGTTCGTCGGTGTTGCCCTGGATCAGCACGTGCCGCGCCGGATGGCTGCGCAGGTAGTCGGCATGCGCCTGCAGCAGCGACTGGTATTCGGGCTTGACGGAGTACTGGTCGAAATCGAAGTAGATGCTGCGTTTCGCGAGCGGGCTGTTCGGATTGTCGAGATCGTCGGCCGTCACCGTTGCGACGGCTTCGCTCGAGGGTGTTGGCTCCGTGCCGGCATTCTCGGGCGTCTTCGCCGCATTGTGGCAACCGGCCAGCAGCACGAAGGTTGCCAGGACTGCAAATCGATTCGTTTTGCTCATCGTTCGTCTCCAGCGGTTGACTGCGTTGAACGCGTAGGGCGTGCCACGGGCACGCCCGTATCCGGCCGGCATGGCGCGAAAGGTCCGGCACGCACGGCGTGAAGCGCGTTCGTAAGCCGGTGGTGCGCCATATGAAAGAGTGTCGCGACCGGAACGCCAAATCTCGGCGTCGCTGCAAACAGATTAGGAAAAATGTCACAGCGTGACCAGTTTCTCCGCATTTTTTTGCGCCGATGCGACAGTCCGGGCCGCATTTTTGCCGTTGTGATGGGCGATGCCACAGGGAAAAGGCCGCGCACGGGCGCGGCCATTCCGGTTCGGAGCATGACGATCGGGTGGTGCTGGAACGCTTGCCTGATACGTCCGTCGGCGCAGCAGCGTTGCGCCGCGTCGCTCCGTCTTGCGTCGTCAGAACTTGTGCCGCAGCCCCAGGGCGACGACGACCTGGTTGCTGTTCGCCGACGGCGTCAGCGTCCAGACGGTTGCGTTGAATGCGGGATTGCCGTTGCCGCCGCTCACGCTCTGGTAGACGCCTTCGAGATACGCATCGGTGCGCTTCGACAGCGCATAGTCGGCTTGCGCCACGACCTGATTCCATTTCGGGCGCGTCTGGCCAGTGCGCGTGTCGAAGCGGCCCATCGTGTACGTGTAGGCGGCCGAGAGGCTCAACGCCCGCGTGACGACGTAGCGCACGTCGATCGAGAAGTTGTCGAACACCAGCGATTCACCCTTCAGCGGCGCGATGCCGCCGCCCTGGAGCACGCCGGTCACGCCGTCGGTGGTCGAGTGCGACCACGCGGCGCCGACCGAATGCGGCCCGAATGCGTAGCGGCCGGCCGCGGCCCAGATCTGCTGGTTGCCGCCGGTGATCGTCGCCGAGCCGTCGACCGTGCTGAGCGCGCCGTTCGGGTTCGGCGCATTGCGGTCGCGGCTGATCTTCAGGTAGCCGGCGCCGAGCTTCAGCGGCCCGTTCGCGTACGACACGCCCGCGCTCCATGCCGCGTTGTTGGCGAACTGGCCGGCCGTGTTCGAGAACCCGAACATCGCGCCGAACGTCAGCCCGCGGTACGTCGGGCTCGTGTACTTCACAGCGTGGTTGATGCGGAGGTTGCGGTTCGAATCGTCGTTGTCGTACGGATGCACCGCGAGGTTGCCGCCCCAGCCGGGGCCGGACGCGCCGAGCGGCGTCACGAAATCGAGGATCAGGTCGTACTGGCGGCCGAACGTGAGCGTGCCGGCCGTCTTCGAGCTCAGGCCGATCCATGCCTGGCGGCCGAACAGGTCGACGCCTTTCTGCGACAGTGCGCCGGTGGTGCCCGAGAAGCCGTTCTCGAGCGTGAAGACCGCGGCCGTCCCGCCGCCCAGATCCTCGCGGCCGCGCAGCCCCCAGCGCGACGCGTTCAGTGCGCCGCTCGTCATCGCGACGGCGCCGCTGCCCGGCGAGCCGGCGCCGTGCGTGCGCTGGTTGGTGGCGTAGGTGATCGACGTGTCGATCAGGCCGTACAGCGTCACGCTGCTCTGTGCGTGTACCCCGTCCGATGCGAGGGCGGTCAGGCAGGCGGCAATGGCGGTCCCCGCGAGTCGAGTGCTGGCGTGCTGGTTCATCTTGTAGGAATGCATAGGAGTTTTTATCGTTTTTCCGGCCCGGTGGCCGGCGGATCGAGCGGCCATTATTGGAGATCGTGCGGCGGTCGATTAAGGCGTTGCACAGGAAAGGTCCTCTGCAAAATCGCGTGGAATCGCGGCGAAGCGGGGGCGGGGAGTGGGTCAGGCGGCGGCCGCGGCCGCGCATCGACGCGGCCGGGTTTGGCGGGAGTGAGCGCGAGGGGCCGGCGCCCGAAGCCCGGCCCCGCGCCCGTCAATGCGGCATCACGAGGCGCGGATCGATATACGCGTCGATGTCCTGCGACTGCTTGTATACGCCGTTGCGTACGTTGAACGCATTCGCGTTGCGCGTCGAGCCGTAGATCGAATCGAGCCCGTCGCCCTTGCGGAACGCGCGCTTCGCGGCGCCTTCGTCGAGCAGGTGCGTGCCCTTCAGCAGCGGGAGGTATTGCTCCGGCGCAAGCCCGACGCGGGCGGACATGATCCGGACCGCGTCGCTCTGCGTCTTCGGATCGTTGATGTAGGCGACGCAGCGGTACCAGACCTTGATCACCTTGGCCCAGTCGGCGCGGCGCGCGGCGAGGCTGGCCGGCGCGACGGTAATGGCGTCGTAGATCAGCCCGGGCGCATCCGCCGACGTGAAGATCGCACGTGCGCCCGGCGCGCGCTTCAACGCCTCGCCCGCGTTCGGCTGCCAGGCGGCCACCGCGGCGATGTCCGTCGACGAGCCGAGCACCTGCGGCAGTTCGTTGGTTTTCGCGTTCACGAGCGTCACGTCGCCGTCCTTCAGCCCGTGCTTCTGCAGCGCGGTTTCGAGCAGCAGGTGATCGACGAGGCCGAGTTCGACGCCGACCTTCTTGCCCTTCAGCGCCTCGACGCTGCGCAGCGGCGGCTTGGCGACGATCATGTCGTTGCCGGCGGAATAGTCGGTGAGCAGGATCATCACGTTCTTCGCGCCGGCCGAGCCCGTCACGAGCGCGTCGCCGTTCGTCGCCGCGACCGCGTCGAGCTTGCCTGCCGAAAACGCGTCGAGCGATGCCGAGTAATCGAACCATTCGAAATCGACGTCGACGCCGGCTTCCTTGAACCACCCCTTGTCGAGTGCGACCTGGAACGCGACCCAGCCGGGCCAGTCGCTGTAGCCGATCTTGAGCGGCGCTGCCGCGTGTGCGGCGGGCGTCATGAGGAGCGTGGCGGCCGCGGCGGCGGCCCCCAATGCGTGACGGACGGAACGGCGGGACAGCAGGCGGCGGAGCGCCAGGGCGGGACGGGTCATCGTTTTCTCCAGGAGACCGGGATCGGGATCGTCGAAACGGACCGTGCGCGTGCACGTGCGCGGTCCGGCCGCGTGGCCGGTTCCTGCGGAGGCGGAACGAATGAAGCGGCCACGGAGAGGCGCGACGGCCGTTGCCATCGCCAATCTCCCGGGCTTTTGTCCCGCCGTGTAGCGCGTGCGCGTCCGGTCTCGCGATCGGACGCATCCGCGCCGGGCTGCTCTCGGACCAGACGTTCGATGAACCGGAACCCTAGCACCCCTAAGATGCGACGCCGCCGCACCTCTCGGCGTCATGCCGAGCGAGAAGCGTGCCAACGGCACGCGGCGGGGCGGCTCAGGGGCGGCGCGACCTGCGCTGCAGTTCGATGAAGCGGGCGGAGAAGAGCGCGCTCAGCGCGCGCCGGAGCAGGTCGAGCTTGTTCATGAGGTGTCGCGTATCGAGTGAAGGTGCATGCATCGAGCAATGCCCATGCCATCGCCGGTCGTGTCGTGCAGGCGGGCGCGGCGCGCACTGCGTCGGTGCGGGCGCGCGTTCGCATGGTGCGCGGCACGCCCGCCGCGAGGGCGGCCATCCGCATCCGGTGCGGTATCCGTCAGCGCGCGCATGCCGGAAAGCCGCATGGCGCGGCGATTCCTCACACGCTGGCACGCAACTCGCTTAGTCAGTGCCCGAGAGGTGCGAAGCAATTTGCATCATCTTCAGGATCGCTAGGGTTCCGGTCGTGCGGCGTTCGCGCCGCGCGATGGCTGGTCCGAGAGCAATCCGGTCTTGTCTTCTCCTCGTTTCGAGGAAACGGCGAGGCTCCACGGAGGGATAAAAGCCCGGGAGGTCGCGATGTCGTTCGGTCGCCCTCTCACGCCTTTTGTCCAACCGACCACGGAGCCGCCATGTCGCCGCGCCCCCAAGCCGTCCTTGCCCCGCCGCCACACGTCGTGTGGGAAACGCTCATTCCCGCCGGAACCCACTGGTCCGGCATCCTGCGCCGCGGTCTCGCGCTGCGTGTCGTCGATGTCGACGGCGGTGCGAATCTTTCCGCCGTGTTTCATCGCCAGGAAGATCCGCTCGAACGCTACAACATGGCCGACACGCTGAAGGCGCAGCACACCGCGCATCTCACCCGCGGCCATGCGCTGTACACCGACATGGGGCGCGTGATCGCGTCGATCACGGCCGACACGCTCGGCTGGCACGACCCGCTCGGCGGCGTCGGCGATGCGCGGCTGTTCGCGCACAAGTACGGCACGACGTCGTACCAGGTCGATCGCAACGCGATGATCCGCAACGGCCGGGACAGCCTCGTGCTCGAACTCGCGAAATACGGGCTGTCGGCGCGCGACCTCGTCGCGAACGTCAATTTCTTCAGCAAGCTCGACACGCGTGACGACGGCGCGCTCGATTTCGTCGCCGGACATTCGCCGGCCGGCAGCGCCGTCGATTTGCGCTTCGAGATGAACACGCTGGCCGCGTTCTCGACCGCGCCGCATCCGCTCGACCCGCACCCGGACTACGCGCCGAAGGCCGTGAAGCTGATCGCGTACCGCGCGTATCCGGCGGACGGTGCCGCGCCGGAAGACGATCCGTGCCGCCGCGCGTGCGCCGAGAACGTGCGCGGCTTCGCCAACACCGATCGCCTGTTTGCGTAAGGAGCGCCGAGCCATGCCGATCATCGAAAGCCGTCTCGACCCGCGCGATGCCATTCACGACACCACATTGAACGCGGGCGAACCGTGGCTGCGCGACCTGAAGCGCGGGCAGGTCTTCCGCATCCTCGACCTGGAAGGCAACCAGGCCGTCGACACGCTGTTCTACCGGTCCGACGACCCCGAGGAGCGCTACAGCGCGCAGGACACCATCCGCGCCCAGCGCAACCTGTACCTGAGCGCGGGCAGCGTGCTGCTGTCGAGCCGGGGCAATCCGATGGTGACGATCGTCGCCGATACCTGCGGCCGTCACGACACGCTCGGCGGCGCGTGCGCGGCCGAGAGCAACACCGTGCGCTATGCGCTCGACAAGCGGCACATGCACAACTGCCGCGACAGCTTCCTCAACGCGATCACGCACTGCACGTGCGGCGCGGGCGCGCGGCTCACCAAGCGCGACCTGGTCGGCAACGTCAACTTCTTCATGAACGTGCCCGTCACGCCGCTCGGCGGGCTGACCTTCGAGGACGGCATTTCCGCACCGGGCAAGTATGTGGAGATGCGCGCGGAGATGGACGTCACGGTGCTGATCTCGAACTGCCCGCAGCTCAACAATCCGTGCAACGGGTACAACCCGACGCCGGTGCGCCTCACGATCTGGGAGGCGAAATGAACGACCCCCACGCTCACTATCGTTCGCTGCCCCCCAAGGGGGCGGTTGCCGTCCACGGCCGGCTTTGCAAAGCCGGCCGGCTGCGCGGGCGCGGAGCGATGCTCCGCGAATTCCCCGCTACGCCCCTTGGGGCGGCCCGGCGGGAGGCAACATGAGATTCAAGAAAATCCTCGTCGCGAACCGCGGCGAAATCGCGTGCCGCGTGATCCGTACGCTGAAGCGGCTCGGAATCGCGTCGGTCGCGATCTACTCCGACGCCGATCGCGATGCGCGCCATGTGGCGCTCGCCGACGAAGCCGTGCGGGTCGGCCCCGCGCCTGCGGCGGACAGCTACCTGAACGTCGCGGCGATTCTCGCCGCCGCGCGCGAGACGGGCGCGCAAGCCGTGCATCCCGGCTACGGCTTCCTGTCCGAGCACGCCGGTTTCGCCGACGCATGCGAAGCCGCGGGCCTGCGCTTCATCGGGCCGCGCGGCGACCAGATGCGCGCGTTCGGGCTCAAGCACACCGCGCGCGAACTCGCCGCCGCACAGGGCGTCGCGCTGCTGCCGGGCACGGGCCTGCTCGACGATGCGCGGACGGCGCTCGCGGCAGCGGACGCGATCGGCTATCCGGTGATGCTGAAAAGCACCGCGGGCGGCGGCGGGATCGGCATGTCCCTGTGCCGCGATGCCGCACAGCTCGAAGCGGCGTTCGATTCCGTCGTGCGGCTCGGCGCCGCGAACTTCGCGCATGCGGGCGTGTATCTCGAGAAATTCGTCGAGCACGCGCGGCACATCGAAGTGCAGATCTTCGGCGACGGCCGTGGCGATGCGATCGCGCTCGGCGAGCGCGATTGCTCGGTGCAGCGCCGCAACCAGAAAGTGATCGAGGAAACGCCTGCACCGGGCCTGACCGCTGAAGAGCGCGCCGCGTTGCACGCGAGCGCGGTGCGGCTGGCCCGTGCGGTCGGCTATGCGTCGGCCGGCACGGTCGAATTCGTGTTCGACGCGACTGCGCGCCAGTTCTATTTCCTCGAGGTGAACACGCGGCTGCAGGTCGAGCATTGCGTGACCGAGGCAGTGACGGGCATCGATCTCGTGGAATGGATGATCCTGCAGGCGGAGGGCGACCTGCCGCCGCTCGACACGCTCGCCGTTGCACCGCGCGGCGCGAGCATCCAGGTGCGGCTCTATGCGGAGGATCCGCACAAGCAGTTCCTGCCGAGCGCGGGGCTGCTGACGCACGTCGCGTTTCCGGACGACGTGCGCGTCGACGGCTGGATCGAGGCGGGCACCGAGATCAGCGCGTACTACGATCCGCTGCTCGCGAAGCTGATCGTGCATGGCGAGACGCGCCGCGACGCGCTGGCTGCGCTGCAGCGCGCACTGGCGCGCACGGAACTGTACGGCATCGAAACCAACCTCGACTATCTGCGCGCGATTGCCGGTTCGGATACCTTCGCGCGCGGCGCATCGACGACCGCCTTCCTGTCGCGCTTCGCGTTCGCGCCGCACACGATCGACGTGCTCGACGGCGGCGTGCAGACCACCGTGCAGCAGGCGCCCGGGCGCGTCGGCTACTGGAACGTCGGCGTGCCGCCGTCCGGGCCGATGGACGATCGCGCGTTCGCGCTCGCGAACGCGTTGCTCGACAACGCGCTCGACGCGGCCGGGCTGGAATTCACGATGGTCGGCGCGACGCTGCGCTTCAACGCCGAGACGCTCTTCGTGCTCGGCGGTGCGCCGCTCGCGGCATCGCTCGATGGCGAGCCCGCTCTGTTCTGGCAGGTGCTGCGTGCGCGGCCCGGCGCGGTGCTGAAGCTGGGCGGCGTGACGGGCGCCGGCGTGCGCGCATGCCTGGCCGTGAAAGGCGGGCTGCAGGTGCCCGACTATCTCGGCAGCAAGGCGACTTTCACGCTCGGCCAGTTCGGCGGCCATGCGGGGCGTGCGCTGCGCAAGGGCGACGTGCTGCATCTGGATGCGGCAGCCGGGCGCGGCGACGCGGGCGCCACGCTGGCCGCGGCGGACATCCCCGCGCTGACGCACGCGTGGACGCTCGGCGTGCTCGACGGTCCGCACGGTGCGCCGGATTTCTTCACGCCGGACGACATCGCGATGCTGTACGGCACGCAGTGGACGGTTCATTACAACTCGAGCCGCACCGGCATCCGGCTGATCGGCCCGAAGCCGCAGTGGGCACGCGCGGACGGCGGCGAGGCCGGCCTGCATCCGTCGAACATCCACGACAACGCGTATGCGATCGGCGCGGTCGATTTCACCGGCGACATGCCGGTGATCCTGGGCCCGGACGGCCCGAGCCTCGGCGGCTTCGTGTGTCCGGTGACGGTCGTGCATGACGAATTGTGGAAGCTCGGGCAACTGCGGCCGGGCGATACCGTGCAATTCGTGCGCGCCCGAGTGTCGACCAAGCGCTCCGCCGACATGGCGGTTGCGCGTCCGGCACCCACCGGCACGCCGGACGACTGCGTGCTGCATCGCGACCCGTCGGCCGGCGGCGGCCTCGGCGTCGTCTACCGGCGCTCGGGCGACCGCAACGTGCTGGTGGAATACGGGCCGCTCGTGCTCGACCTGAACCTGCGTTTTCGCGTGCATGCGCTGATGTGCTGGCTCGACGCGCACCGTCTGCCCGGCATGCTCGACCTGACGCCGGGCATCCGGTCGCTGCAGGTGCAGTTCGACGCGCGGACCTTGCCGCTCGACACGCTGCTTGCGCATCTGCAGACGGCCGAGCGCGAACTGCCGGAAGTCGCCGACATGCGCGTGCCGAACCGCATCGTGCATCTGCCGCTGTCGTGGGACGACCCGTCGACGCGGGTCGCGATCGAACGCTACATGCAGTCGGTACGGCCCGATGCGCCGTGGTGCCCGAGCAATATCGAGTTCATCAGGCGGATCAACGGCCTGGCCGGCATCGACGACGTGAAGCGCATCGTGTTCGACGCGCGTTATCTGGTGATGGGGCTCGGCGACGTGTACCTCGGTGCGCCAGTCGCGACGCCGATCGATCCGCGCCACCGGCTCGTCACCACGAAGTACAACCCGGCGCGCACCTGGACGCCGGAGAACGCGGTCGGCATCGGCGGCGCGTACCTGTGCGTGTACGGGATGGAGGGGCCGGGCGGGTACCAGTTCGTCGGCCGCACCGTCCAGATGTGGAATCGCCACCGCACCACTCGCGAATTCGAAGCCGGCAAGCCGTGGCTGCTGCGCTTCTTCGACGAGATTCGCTTCTACGAAGTCAGCGAGGCCGAGCTGGCGGAACTGCGCGCGGATTTCGTCGCGGGGCGCGCCGGGCTGAAGATCGAGGAATCGGTGTTCGATCTCGGCGCATACAACCGTTTCCTGCGCGACGAGGCCGATTCGATCGCCGCGTTCAAGGCAGCGCAGCAAACGGCGTTCGAAGCGGAGCGCGAACGGTGGCGGGTGGCCGGCCATGCCGAATACGTCGGCGACGCGGCGCAGGGTGACGCGGATGCCGCGCGGGAAGCCGGCGCACTCGCCGACACGCAGCGCGCGATTGCCGCGGACGTATCGGGCAGCGTGTGGAAGGTGCTGGTCGAAGCGGGTGAACGCGTGACCGAAGGGCAGGTCGTCGCGATCGTCGAGTCGATGAAGATGGAGGTCGCGGTGACGGCAACGGAAGACGGCACGATCGAGACGATCGATTGCGCGCCGGGCGCGGCGGTGGTGGCCGGCCAGCGGCTGATGGTGATGAAGGCGGGCGCCGCCGAGGAGGTCGCATGAGCACGACGGAACGTTCGATTGTGCCCGGCGTCCGCTCGATCGCCGCGCTGCGTGCGCGCTATGCGGCGGGCGACCTGACGCCGCACGCGCTCGTCGACGCGATCGCCGCGCATTTCGCCGCTGGCGATCCGCATCATGCGTGGATCCGGCCGCTGACGCATGGCGAGATGACCGCGTATGCCGACGCGCTGGCCGGGCGCGACCTCGCGTCATTGCCGCTGTACGGCGTGCCGTTCGCGATCAAGGACAACATCGACCTCGCCGGCATCCCGACGACGGCAGCCTGCCCGGCCTACGCGTACACGCCGGCGCGCAGCGCGCCCGTCGTCGAGCGGCTGATCGCGGCCGGCGCGATCCCGATCGGCAAGACCAACCTGGACCAGTTCGCGACCGGGTTGTCGGGCCAGCGCTCGCCTTATGGCGCGTGCCGCAATGCGCTCGATCCGCGCTATGCATCGGGCGGCTCGAGCGCCGGGTCGGCGGTGGCCGTGGCGCTCGGCGTCGCGTCGTTCTCGCTGGGTACCGACACGGCCGGCTCCGGGCGCGTGCCGGCCGCGTTCCACGGGCTCGTCGGGCTCAAGCCGACCAAGGGCGTGTTGAGCACGCTCGGCGTCGTGCCGGCCTGCCGGTCGCTCGATTGCGTGTCGGTGTTCGCGCAGTCGGCGGCCGACGCGCGCACGGTGTTCGCCGCCGCGCACGGTGTGACCGACGGCGATCCGTACGGACGCGCATGGCAGCCGCTGCTGGGCGCGGACGGGCTACGCGCGCAACCGGCGCGACCGCTCGGGCAGTTGCGCTTCGGCACGCCGCGCGCCGATCAGCTGCAATTCTTCGGTGACCAATCGTATGGCGCGGCGTGGCGTGCCGCGCTCGATCGCCTGCGCGCGACCGGGGCGCGGATCGTCGAGATCGATTTCAGCGCGTTCCTGGCCGCCGCGCGGCTGCTTTACGAAGGCCCGTGGGTCGCCGAACGGCTCGCCGCGATCGGCGCCTTCGCCGCGCGGGAACCGGACGCGCTGCATCCGGTGATCCGCGAAATCGTCGGCGGCGCGGCGCGCTTCAGCGCGGCCGATGCGTTCGCCGCGTTCGACACGCTCGCGACATTGCGCGTCGACGCCGGTCGCGCCTGGGACGGACTGGACGCGATCGTCATGCCCACTTCGGCGACGACAGCGACCATCGACGCACTCGAAGCCGACCCGATCGGCGTCAATTCGCGTTTTGGTTATTACACGAACTTCGTCAACCTGCTCGACCTGGCAGCGATCGCGGTGCCCGCCGGCCTTTGCGAAACCGGGCCGCATGCCGGGCTGCCGTTCGGCATCACGTTCGTCGGGCGCGCGCACGACGACGCGCAACTGCTCGATCTTGCACAGGCGTGGGGTGACGCGGCGGAACGTGGCAGCGGTGAGGGTGGCGGTCTGCTGACGGACGTCGCCGGTGACGCGTTCGCAACGCCGGTACCGATGCCCGGCGCGTCATCCGGCGTCGTGCGCGTGGCTGTCGTCGGCGCGCATCTGAGCGGTGAGGCGCTCAACTGGCAGCTCACCCAGCGTGGCGGACGTTTCGTCGCCGCGACGACGACAGCGCCCGCCTATCGTCTCTACGCGCTGTCCGCGGCGGCATCCGGCGGCGTCGCCAAGCCGGGTCTCGTGCGTGTGCCGGACGGCGGCGCGTCGATCGCGGTCGAGCTCTGGGAGATGCCGGTCGACGCGTACGGCAGCTTCGTCGCCGGCATTGCCGGCCCGCTTGGCATCGGCACGCTGACGCTCGCGGACGGCTCTCGGGTGCAGGGTTTCCTGTGCGAAAGCGCGGCGCTGGCCGGTGCGCAGGACATCACGCACTTCGGCGGCTGGCGTGCCTACCGTGCGAGCGCCGCGACCGGCGCAGGCGCATTGCAATGAACGCCCGGTCGCGCGGTGCCCCGGCATGCGCGCGACCGGCATCTGAAACGATACGGAGATTTTCATGCCAACGACCCGCAACACGAACGGATGGCTCGCCGTGCGCCGCGAGCTGACGACCCGCGGAAAATGGACGCTCGGCGTGGCGTCCTTCCTGCTGCCGTTCGCCGTCTGGTGCCTGATCAGCTATGTGCCGTTCATCTGGCATCCGCAAATGCGCGTCACGAATCCGGGCAGCGTCGACTACTTCCAGACCGGCATGCAGATCGATCGCGACGTGTTCGACGACGAGCTCGCCCATGCGCGAGCGACCCACGCGGCCGTGCCCGAAGGCGTGCGCGCGAACCCGGTGTACCTGCCCGCGCCGCACCAGGTGCTGCGCGCGTTCTACACGGCGTTCACGACTCCGCCGGCATCTCGCGACGGCGTCTGGCTGCACGAGAGCCTGTGGCACAGCATCCGGATCATCTTCTGGGGCTTCGTGATTTCATCCGCGATCGGCGTGCCGCTCGGCATCGTCTGCGGCACCTTCAGCGTGCTCGCGCGGCTGCAGGAGCCGTTCCTGGAGTTCTTCCGCTACTTGCCGGCACCCGCGTTCGGCGCGCTGATGGTCGCGATCCTCGGCATCTACGATGCGCCGAAGGTTGCGATCATCGTGATCGGGACGCTGTTCCAGCAGGTGCTGATCATCGCGAACACGACGCGCAAGCTCGAATACGGGCTGTTCGAGGCAGCGATGACACTCGGCACGAAGAAGCTGAAGCTGCTCACGCACGTCGTGATCCCCGGCGTGCTGCCGGACCTGTATCGCGACCAGCGCATCCTGCTCGGCTGGGCGTGGACCTACCTGATCGTCGCCGAACTCGTCGGCACGAGCTCGGGCATCACCTGGTACATCAGCCAGCAGGCGCGCTACCAGCATTTCGACAACGTGTATGCGGCGATCCTGATGATCGGGATCATCGGCCTAGGCACCGACATCGTGCTCGGGCTGCTCGGCCGCCGGCTGTTTCCGTGGGATCGCACGCTGAACGCGTGACGCCCGTTGACGCCCACCCATCGACCGATTTCCGCGGAGACCATCATGCAGAACCCGCAAGCCGTTCCCGATTACCTGATGCAGTCCGACGCGGTGCGCGAGCGCTTCGCGCGCCTGAAAACCCGCGACGTGATACTCGACGTGCGTCATGTCGGCAAGCGTTTCGCGACACCGCAGGGCGAGTGCACCGCACTCGACGACATCAGTTTCCGTACCTACCGGCGCGAATTCGTGTGCGTGATCGGCCCGTCCGGCTGCGGCAAGTCGACGCTGATCCGCATCCTGGCGGGGCTCGACGCACAGACGAGCGGCGAGGTGCTGCTCGACGGCAAGCCCGTGCAGGGGCCGGGCGCCGATCGCGGGATGGTGTTCCAGGGCTATACGCTGTTTCCGTGGCTCACCGTGAAGAAGAACGTGATGTTCGGACTCCGGATGAATGGAAGCAGCAGCGGCCAGGCCGAGCGCGAAGCGCTGCAGTGGCTCGATCTGGTCGGGCTGACGCGTTTCGCGGATGTCTATCCGCACCAGTTGTCGGGCGGGATGAAGCAGCGCGTGGCGATTGCCCGCGCGCTCGCGAACCGTCCGCGCATCCTGCTGATGGACGAGCCGTTCGGCGCGCTCGACGCGCAGACGCGGGCGCGAATGCAGACGCACCTGCTCGACATCTGGCGCAACATCGACGTGACGATCCTGTTCATCACGCACGACCTCGACGAGGCGATCTTCCTGGCGGACCGGATTCTCGTGCTGAAGGCGAACCCGGGGGCGGTGCAGGAGCTGATCGAGGTGCCCGTGCCAAGGCCGCGCGACGGTGCGCAGGTCAATACGCCCGAATTCATCGCGACGAAGGCGCGGCTCGAGGCGCTGATCCATCCGAAGGAGGCGGTGGCCATCGACGACGGCGTGAGGCCGCACATGATCCGCATGACGGATGTGTCGGACAACGTCGAGTAAGCGGTAGGTGATGAAAACGGGCGGACGGTCGCTACGTGTCTACGCTCGGGCGATCGCCAACGCCGTCGCGACATCGCCGCGGCGATATGCAGCCCGAACGGCTGCCGTCGTGGCCGCGATGACCTCCGGCGGGGGTGACTTTCGCAGGCGCACGGCGACGCGCGGCAGTGATGCGAGCTGCGTCCGGAGGTCGACGATCAGCCGGCAGCAGCGAAAACCGTGGGACGCGGCCTGCGGGTGGACGGCGGCGTCGGCAAGCCCGGCCGTCCACTCGACGCCGCGATGGCGCCTGACTGCATCAAGGTGCGGCAGATGGCGTGCGTCGCCCGACAACGCGATCAACAGCGCGGCCCATTGCGCGCCGCGCCATCCATGTTCCTCGTCGCGCGTGAGGTCGGCCAGCAGCGCGTCGTCCAGCACGGACAGGCTTTGCTGGCACAGGTAGTGGAAGTCGAGCGGCTGGCAGCGGACCTGCGGGTAGTCGCGCAGCACGTGCCCGAGTTCGGCGCCGGTCTCGACGGCAGCGGCGAGAAACCGTTCGGCCGGCGCGGGACGATTCAGCAACAGCGTCGGCACGCTTCGGTAGAGCCGGTGGATGTCGTCGGGGTGATAGTGCATCGCGAATGTCGGGGTGATCGACCGGCGCGCGCGGTGCGCCGTTCAGGTTTTCGGCGGGGCGCCGGACAGCAGCGCGGTGTAACGCCGCTGCATTTCATCGGGTTCGACCGCTTCGAACGTATGCCCGATCAGCCAATCGTAGCCGAACGGATCACGAATCTTGCCCGAACGCTCGCCGTAGAACTGGTCCTGGATCGCGCGTGTCAGCTGCGCGCCGGCCGCGATCGCGGCGGCGATCGTCGCGTCGGCATCGTCGACATGCAGGTGAAGCGACATCGGCGCCTTGCCATCCGGGTCGAGCGCGAAGATATCGTATTCGGGGAACTCGTCCGAGATCATCAGCGTGCACGGCCCGAGCTGCAATTCCGCGTGGCCGATGCGTCCCGACGGCTCGACGAGACGGAATTTCTCCTGCGCGCCGAATGCCTTCGCATAGAACGCGATGGCGTCGTCCGCGCGCCTGGCGCGCAAATAGGGGAAGACTTCGTGAATCGCCATGGTGCCCTCCGGTGGGTGGTGCGGGTGACGCTCGATTCTGTCGGGCCTCGCCGGCCCCTTCCTGAACAGGATTGACCGCCTCGTCTGACTCGGAAACGGCGGGTGTGACGCCCGGGCCGGGTCGATGAAGGATCGCAGTCTTCGCCGGGGCAGCGGCCGCGGATCATGTCGTTTACCGTGCCGTGAACGGCGAACACGCTGATTCTACAGACTTCCAGTTGAAGGTCGCCCCGGGGAAACCGACGGCGAAACGGGTCTGCCAGCCACCACGTGGTCGTCGCGGGCCGTCCTTCCGGAAGGCCGGTGTTGGCCAGGACAAAACTGCCGGTGCAGTTTGCCGCAAGGTAGGCGCCGGCGTTCCATTGCGACCTCAGCCAGTCACATGCGGCGGACTGTCGTGCCGGCAACGGGTCGAATGCGTTACCGACTGCATCGCCGGCGCGGTCGCCCAGGATAACGCCGACGATCGCGCGAAACTGCGCCGCTACGTCGAGCAGAAGGCGGCGCGGCGCGAAGGGGCGCACTGGTGCCTGTACCACGCGCCGCGCCAGCAGGGCGAGGAGGGCGAGGAGGGCGAGGAGGGCGATTTCGCTTGCCGACAGTTCGAGCCGGCCGCCAACCGGCGCGGACAGCACGCGCGCCTGACAGTCGAGCCGCCAGTCGTTTGCCACCCAACGGCCGGGTGCCTGGAGAATGGCGTCGAGTTCGAGCAGTTTCACCGGCTTGACGAGATAGTGATCGGCGCCGCCAATCAGGCCGTCGATTTTGTCCTGGGTCTCTCCGCGCGCAGTCAGCATCACGATGCCGCAGTCGCGATGCCGGGCCCCGAGCCACACGGCCGCATCGAAGCCGCTCCCGTCCGGCAGCATCACGTCGATGATCGCGAAGGCGAGATCCGACGCCCGTTCCTGGAAATTCGCGACCGTACCGGCCTGATCGACGGTCCAGCCGCGTTTTTCCAGCAACGCGGCGATTTCTTCGCGCAACTCGACCTCGTCGTCGAGCAACAGCACTTTGGCCATACTGCTAACTTGGATCCGCATTGTGTGGTTGCGGATTCTTTGCTTATGTCCGTTCCGATCGGTGGCGCCGCGGCGTTGGATAGCGCGATGCAGCCGTCGTCGGCCCCGCGTTTGCCTGCGCGTCGCAGGCGCGGGGAATTCAGCCGAACGAGGCGGCTGCGGTCGTGTTTCGTGGCAACAATCGAGGCGCGGGATGAACGTGAGGCCAACCCCGGTAAGCCGTGCCGTCACGTGAGCCCGACTGGGCAACGAGAGGCGCGGCGAGCTTGCCGCGCCCCCTCGGGCCGTGCCGCGTTACTTGACGGAGCTCGCGCTGACCTTCGCGAAATCCAGGCTGCCGAAGCCGGTGTCGTCGTCCCAGCCGGCCTTCGCGGTGTAGCCGTGGCTACTGTAGCCGTTGTTGCCCGACGTCACGTCGTGGAGTAGCGACGTATGGGTCGGGAGGCCCTGATAGAACGCCGAAGTCGGCAGGCCGAGGCTGTTGTTGTTGGTCGATTCGACACGTGCCCAGCCGCCGACGAAAATCGGCGAAGCGAGGCTCGTGCCACCGACGAGCTGGTTCGTCTGTCCGTTGATGACGATGTATGCGCCCGTCGACTGCGCGGCGTCGAACGCCACGTCGGGCAGTACGCGCTTCGTTACCGTGCTGCCAAGCGCTGCGGTCTGCCAGCTTGGTGCGGTCTCGAACGCGCTCACGCCGCCGCCCGTCGCCCAGATCCGCACGGCGTTGTCGACCGGGTTGCCGTTGCTGTCGAGGTCCGCATAGGCGACGCCTTCGTTCCACACGGTTTCGCCGGCCCACGTCGTGGTGCCGGTGGTCGATAGCGTGGTGCCGCCGACGGCGACGACGTACGGCGAGCTCGCGGGCGACGACACGCTGTACTTGGACAGGTTGATCGTCGTCTTGACCGACGTGCCGTTGTACGTGCCGATGTAGCCGGGTGCGCCCTGCGGTGACGTCGACCACTGATAGACGCCCGCGTCGCCTGCCGAGACGGAGAACACCTGCCCTTGCGCGACCGCCTGCTTGAATACCGCGTCGTCGGCCGCGAGCGAGCCGTCCGAGTTGGCGGCCGTTTCGTCGAGGCCGAGCGACACGTTGATGACGGTCGCCTTGTTGTCGGTTACCGCCTTGTTGTAGGCGGCGGTCAGCGTGGCGTCGGTGAGGCCGCTGTCGTTGCTGTCGCCGTTGATGGCCGAGTAGAAGATCAGCTGTTTGACGCCGCCCGACGTGCCGATGATGTCCTGGCTGTCGAGATCCCACTCGCTCGGATCGCCGTCGTCGGCCAGCGTGCCGGGGCCGCCCGCGACCACCGCCGTGTTGACGGTTGCCAGGCCGGCGTTCTGCGTGAAGGTGTTCAGGTCGGCGATGGTCTGGGTCATGTCGCCCCAGGTGATGATGCCCACCGTGGTGTTGGTCGCGGCGGGCAGGCCGCTCGCGTCATAGATCTTTGCGAAATCGGTCGGCTGATGGCCGACTTGCGAGCCGGCGGTCGCATTCTTCGAGATCGCATTCGGCTCGACGACGGCGGCCGGCGCGAAACGGTGGAGCAGGCGGTGCGGCACGGCAGCGTTCTGCAGGCCGAGCACCGAATCGACGACCGAGCCGAGCGACGCCGGGATCAGCGCCGCCGAATCGTTCGCGTAGACCGGCTTGCCTCGATAGTTGAAGCGCTTGATGCTCGCCTGGAAGCCACGCTGCACGTTACCGGCATTACCGTCGGCGGCGATCAGTGTGTTGTTGTCCGAGACCGTGATGTTGCTGAAGCCGTTCGCCTTCAGATGAGCGACTACCGCCGCGACCTGCGCGTCGGTCGGCGAGAAGCGTGCCTTGAATTGGGCCGGCGTGAGGTACTTGTGATAGCTCGCGCTACCCGGCTGGTTGACGTCGCGAAGGAAGGTGTCGAGCTGGTCCGCGTTGCGGTTCTTCAGGACCACGGTCACGTGCAGCGGCTGGCTCAATTCGAGCGGCGTCACGTGCGTATCGGTGAGCGCCGGCGTGCCGACGCTGTTCAGCGAATAACCGGGTGCCGCAGCGGACGCGGCCAGTGCCTGCGATGCGGCCGCGGCCGGTGCATTCGGCAGGAGGAACGCGCTGGTGCGCGTCTGGACCCAGTTGGTTGCCGCCTGGGCGGACAGCGGGACCATCGTGGCTGCTACTCCAACTGCAATTGCCGTCAGCGCAAAGCGTTGCAGGCGTTTGCGATTGAGGTATTGAGTTCTCTGCATTGTGAGCTCCGAGATTTCGACGAAGAACGGGTACAGCGCGCGGCCCGGATCGCGGGTAGCGAAGGGCGGCCGATGCAACCTGACGCAAGCCAGAACGATCAGCAGAATTCAAGGCGACATAAGTATTCCTCCCCACCCACCATCAGGATTTGAGGCCGGTCCGGTATCGGGCTCGCGTATCGCGGGCGCGGATTCTGCGCTCGGCCCTCTTGTTTGCCGGGCTGTGCCGCGATCGTGCGTGCGGTGGTCCGACACATGCTTTGGGTACAGTCCGCGGCTTGCGGATGGAACAGCTTCGATTCGTTCCCTGTTGATTAGGAATGCAATTTATTGGAGTCGAAAAAAGGCGATATCGAGATGCCGTTAGACGACCTGGATGCCGGTGACTTCCTTGCGACGCATCTAAGAAACGGTCCAGCCTGAAGCAAAGCTGGATGAGGGTGAATCGAAAATCTTTCCCTGCTGGAGGTAATCGCGGTTTGCGAACCGGATATCGACCTCGTAGTAACGTAATTAAAATGGAAGTTATTTGTCGGGTTTTTGATTTTTTCGCCGTTCAAGCTCCCGCCGGTATTTATTGCAGGAAAAGATAGCAAGGAAGAAAACGGAGCGTCAAATATTTTTTGATGGAATCTAAAATGTTTAGATCGAGGTTTGGCAGGGTTGCCGAGAAAAATTTCAAAGCTTGCGGGAGTCGTAAGCGGAACGTAGGGGCGTCGCGCTGAAGGCGCGAGGCGACATGAACCGGTTCCCTGGTTGAACGTGACGAGCGGGGAGTCAACGGGCTCGCTGCGCCGCTGTTCGTTCGAGCGTGGCTCGATACAGCGAGGTGACGGTGAGCAAGGGGCAGGGGATTGCGCCAATTTAAAAGGATTGCAGAATATTTTTATCGTTTGAATCGACATGATGACGGGTGGCTGGCGGTTCGATGTGTTCGTGGGCGGCTCGCGTCGACATACCGCTCGCTCGAAACGACGGCCCTGGCTGTCCCTCCCCGAAGGCCAGGCTGCCAGCCGACCGGAGACCGGAATCGGTATAAGGCACGATCTGGTCGTCGTCGCCGTGCCTCACGAGCACGGGAGTCGTTGTGCCCTTCAGGTCTTCCGTGAAGTTGGTCCGCGAGACTTGCGGAATATCGATTGAATACCCCCGTCCGCTCAATCGATTTAATCATTTAGAAAATTTTGTCGAATGCGGCGGTGCGAAGCGTGCCCCGTTATTTGATGCAATGAATTTCGTCTTTGTTTTATTTTCAGAAATTGATTTTTTTGAATCGCGGCGATAATGAATTGAAAGGCTCGAGGAGCCGCGCCACACGGGCGATTCCGCCCGGTATTGCGCTTTATTTATGTAAAGACTCCATATCTCATTGAAATGAATTTTCAAAATATCGATTCCTGGATTTGCGCGAAATAACTGCTATAACGGATTTCAGCTGTCGGTCGGAAGTGGGTGTAATCAAAAGTGTTCAACTACAGGTGAAGGGGTATGAAATGGCAAACGACGACGTGAAGAAGCTGATTGTGCAATCGGCCGAGGCGGCCGAACTTGCTGCCCAGTGCGCGGCGAATCTGGCGAAATGCGCCGCGGCATACCATGCCGCAGTGGCGCGGGCAGCCTCCGCGAAATGCGCCGCCACCGCCGCCAAGTGCGCGGCGAACGCGGCCCACTGCGCGGCCAATGCGGCAAAGTGCGCGGCAAACTGACATGCCTCGCACGGATACGGGCTTCATGGCGGACCACCGGAGGAGTTCGCCATGAACGTCCCGACGCTGGGTGTAGGACTTCAGTTCAATCCGTCGCTGATTGGCTGGTTTCCGTTTCTCGAGCAGTCGCTCGATGCGCTGGAAATCCTGTTCGACGGCGTGATGACGCCGCTCGACGGGCCCGGGCTGATGCTGCCGGCGACGGTCGACATGATGTCCGCAGTCGCCGCGCGCTTTCCGCTCGTCGGTCACTCGAACTACGGCGGCGACTTCGGGTTCGATGATCTGGCGAGCACGCCGGCGGTGCGGCGCCACGTGCCCCTCGCCGGGAAATTCAACGTCCCGTGGGTCTCGAACCATTGCTTTTACAGCGACGCATCGTGGTGCGACGTGTGGAGCAGTCCGCTGCAGTTCTCGCATGCCGAGGTCGTCCGGGTCGCCGACCGCGCGCGCGCGTTGCAGGACCTGTACGGCGTTCCGCTCGCGCACGAGAACGCGGCCTACTACCGGACGTGCCCGGGAAGCGAAATGCAGGAGGCGGAGTTCCTCGCCCGCGTCGTCGAGCGGTCGGGCACCTATCTGCACCTCGACCTGCACAACCTGTATGCCAACGGGCAAAACCATGTCGCCAGCGGCTATTCGGTCGCGCGTTTCCTCGACACGATCCCGATGGACCGCGTCATCTGCATCCATATGGCCGGCGGCCGCTGGTTCGACGACCAGTACCACGATCTGCACGACACTCAGGTCGTCGAGCCGGTGTGGGACTTGCTCGACGACGTGCTGTCTCGCGCGCACCCCGGCGCGGTGATTCTCGAATACGAAGCCGAGGCGCTGCACAGCCGCGAAGAGACCCTCGACATTGCCCGCTCGATCGACGTCGTCCTGGCCGATCTCGAGCGCGGACGCGCGGCGTGGGACCGTGCCTACGGCCCCGCCAGCCGCAGAACAACACAACGGGAGGCAGCGTGAAAGTGGGCCACGAGATCGACGTCGCGCCGGCGAACTGGACGTTCGGCGGCAACGTCGCAGATACCTTTGTCGACCACGTTCGCCGGTCGGTGCCGTACTACGATGCCGGGCACGACCTGGTTTGCCAGCTCAGCGATTTCTTCTGCCATGGCGACAGCGTCTGCTACGAGATCGGCGTATCCACGGGCCAGCTTTTGCGGAAGCTGGCCGAACATCATGCGTCGAAGCCGGGCATCCGGTGGGTCGGCATCGATCCGGTCGAGTCGATGATCGACAAGGCGCGGCAGCACTGCGTGGAGGTGCCCAACATCGAGCTTGAAACCGGCGACGCGCGGTTGTATGACTTCGAGAAGTCGGACCTGATCGTCTCGTTCTATTGCATGCAGTTCATCCCGCCGAAGGACCGGCAGAGCGTATTCGACCACATCTACGAGCGCCTGCACTGGGGCGGGGCCTTCATTCTCTTCGAGAAAGTTCGCGCGCCGGATGCGCGGTTCCAGGACATGACCGTGTCGCTTTACAACGACTACAAGCGGCGCGAGGGCTTCTCGGCCGACGAGATCCTCAACAAGACAGCGAGCCTCAAGAGCGTCCTGGAGCCGTTTTCCACGGAAGCCAACCTGGGGCTGCTCAAGCGAGCGGGATTCGTCGACGTCACGACCGTCATGAAGTACCTGTGTTTCGAGGGATTCCTCGCCATCAAGTAGGTCGCTGCGAGCAGACCTTCCGGCAATCGGGATGCCCTGCGAGGGGATCGCCGTGGCCGCGAGCGAGCACACTCTTAGAACACGGGGGGCTGGATGGATGCCAGGCTGGTATGGGACACGTGGCGGCGAATCCTGAGCGACGACGGTCTGGTCGCGATCGTCACGCAGGCCGGTCATGCCGATGACGCGGCACTCGCGCGCCTCGGCGCCGCCGAGCGGGCCGTGGTTGACGACTACGCGTCGACACCGCGCGCAACGAAGACCAATGTCGGCATGTACCGCCGCAGCCTGGTGCGGATCGCTCGCGTCGCGCTCGGTTGCGTGCCGATGAGTCAGCATCTTCTGTTGATGAGCGGGCTCGACGTCGATGAAGTGGGCGCGGAGTTCGCCCGCGTCAACGGCTATGCCGACGACGGCCCGAATTTCTGGCGCCTCGCCGGCGCCTTCGTCGCCTATCTCGCGACGCGTCCCGAATTCAACGCGCCAACGCACCAGGACGTGTTGGCGATCGATCAGGCGCGGGTTGCGCTCGCCCTCCGTCTCGGCCAAGGCACGGTCGATGCATGGCCAACCGCCGTCGCGGCCGGGATTCGCGACACTGCCGGTTCGGATCGCTCGGCCGTGCGTTTCGTCGCGTTGCGAGCCGCCGTCGTTGTCCGGTCGCGGCACGATCTCACGTGGTGGATCGAAAACCCGCATGGCTTCGATCCCGACGAAGCCCTGAACGCGTCGCCGCGGCATTGGCTGGTCTATTTCCCGGATGCGGACAGCGCGCCGGCTTATGCGGAGTTGTCCGAGCGATCGGCCCGCATCTTCGAGCTGCTGGCCACACCGCATTCAGCCGCCGACGTGGCACGGGTACTGGGCAGCCTGTCCGAAGCCGAGGCGCTCAAGGTGGTCGACCGGCTCACGGAACTCGGCGTGGTCGTCGGCGAGAAAGCCGGCGGGCGCGTCGAGCGGAGCGCCTTTCAGGACGAGTCCCTGAGCAGCGATGCGTTCGTCATGCTCGATCCGGCGGTCGAGATACTGGACGTGGAGATCGACGGGCACTGGTTTCTGTGCCAGGGCCACTTCGCAGTCGGCATGGCCGTGCCGCCCGGCGAAGGACTGTCCGACTTCGTGGGCGAACTCGCGGGCAAGCCTGTCCGCGTTGGCGCGCTGCGCAAGGGCTTCGACGATCAGCATCTGATCGACACGATGCTCGCCGCGTTGCGCCAGCATGGCTTCCTCCACGTGACGTCGCAGGATGCGCCGTCGGCCGATGCGTTGGCGCAGTTGCGCCGCTCCGCCGCGGAGCGCCGCCGGGCGAGGCTTTGCCACACCCTCGACCTGCCTCTCGACGCCACATCGGCCGACGCCATTCGTGCCCGTGCCGAGACTGAGTCGACCGCGCCGCAACTGCACTTGCGCTGTGCGCACCTCGGCGATCACGCGCCGACCTTCGCCGAGCTTGCGCGCCTGCGTCAGGCAGGCCAGTTGCGTCTGCATGACACCGTGGTGCAGACGACCGATCCGGGTTGCGACGCCGAGGTCGTCCGGTCGCTGCGCCGCCTCGGCGCCGGCGTGATCGTCGACGATGTGCCGTGGCCGGCACCGGAGCGGCCCATCGCGGGCGTCGATGTGTTGACGCGAGCGGGCATCCCCGTGCATGCACGGATAACGCCGGACCGTTCCTTCGTCGACCCGGAAACGCGCGCTCGTGCGCTGGCCTGGGCCGAAAGGGCGGGGTTCTCCGGCTGGTGCCTCGTGCTCGATGCCGACGCGCTCTGGCCGGCAGGCGAGGCGAGCGAGGCCGATTTCCTCGGCGTCTTCCAGGCCGTGAGCGCGTGGGAGGAGATCCTGGGCGATGTCTCCATCGTCAGCCTGCCGAGTGACGAGGTCCTGCTCGGCAATGCGTCGTCGCCCGGTCCCGAGGGGCTGTCCGACATCGCCGCACGGTTCCGTCTCGCCTATTTGCGCTGGCGTCTGCCGCTGCTGAAGTCATTCGAAGGCGACAACACGTTCAGCCAGACACCCGAGGCGGAGGAAAAGCTCGTTCGCCTTCGGGAAGACCTGCTTCCCAACCATCCCGAGCTGCTTCACCTGGTGCCGGGCAGCGTGGTCGTCGACGTGTGCGGCGGCAATGGCCGCGTTGCGCGCCGTCTCTCGCCGCTGGTCGGCGCCGACGGCCTCGTCGTTTCGATCGAGATGCTGCGTTGCGTGACCGATCGCGCGCGCCGCTTTGCCTGCGAGCAGGGGTACCTGAACGTGCAGTTTCGCGTCGGCCTGGCGCAGCGCATCCCGTTTCCCGCCGGGGCGGCCGATGCGGCCGTCAACGAGTGGACAGGCGCGATCTGGCAGCTGGGGCTCGGCCCGGCGATGGTGGCCGAGATGGCCCGCGTCGTCCGCGTCGGCGGTCGAATCGCCGTCACGCATCGGCTGGTGCGGCTCCCGCTCGATCGGCTCGGGCAGCCGTGGGTGCAGTTCGACAACATCTACGCGTTGATGCGCGAGGCCTTCGATCGCCCGGACCTCGCGATCGTCACCGAGCGCGTGTGGGGGCAAACCGTGTCGACGTTGGCCGGCGAGAAAGCCAGTGCATGGCGCAAGCACTACGTGCCGCGCATCGTCAATCCGTTCGACGTGACCTACACCGAGGACAAGGATCCGGGCCCGCACGCCGACGTGTGCCTCACCCTCATCGCGGAGCGTGTTCAATGACGACCGATGCACCGGCCCCGGGGATCGAGGCACGATCGCAGGCCGCCGCCTTCGACGACGCGCGCGCGTCGCTGGACCGGCTCGGCATCCCCGACGCGCTGCCGGCGCTGCACGCCGCGGGGCTGGGCATTCGACGCAGCGTGCTGGGCGGCTCCCATTCGGTGGCGGTCTATCCGCCGATCGACTCATTGACGCCGGTCGAATCGCGTTCGGTCCTGCGCGCCATAGGCTTCGGCGGCGATACCAGTCTCTACGTGCACATTCCTTTCTGCGAGACGCGCTGCACCTTTTGCCATTACACGGTGCAGCACTATGCGGGCAAAGGCAAGGCATCGCAGACCAGCGAGGACGACGTGGCGCGCTATCTCGACGCGCTCCGGTGCGAACTGGCGCTCTGGGGCGCCAGGATCGCGCAATCGGGCACCGCGCTGTCGTCGATCTATATCGGCGGCGGCACGCCGCTGGTGCTCGACGAGGCGTCGCTGGGCGACCTGATTCGCACGATCGGCGCATGCTTCGACATCCTGCCCGGCGCGGAGGTGTGCATCGAGGGCAGCCCGCTCACCATCACGGCGCCCGGCGGCGAGGACAAGCTGCATTTCCTGAAGGAGCAGGGTTTCACGCGCCTGAGCTTCGGGGTGCAGTCCTTCGACGACGCCGTCCTGAAATACGCGGGGCGCGGCTACAAGCGCGACGTGCCGATTCGCGCCGCGCAAATCGCGGGCGCGATCTTCGACAACTGGAATCTCGATCTCATCCAGGGGCTTTACAAGGGGTCGCCGGCGGAAGTCTGGCGGAACCTCCAGACGATCGCGGAACTGCAGCCCGCGCATCTGACCTGGTATCACGGCCGTTTCGCCGACCGGCCCCAGGGCGACTGGTATCAGTCGGACGACCGGCACGGCGAATTCGAGGACGAACTCGCGACGCTGCTCGGGCGCATGCTGATCTGGCGCGGGATGGAGGCGCTCGGCTATCACCAGTGCGACGGCAACCGCTTCGTGCGCGCGCACCACTATATCGATCCGTTCAAGAAGGTCCGCACGTCGGCGTCGCGCGATCTGCTTGGCGTCGGGGTGGCGTCGTATTCGCACGTCGGTGCAAGTTCAGCGGGTTACTGCTGTCGAGGCTATACGTTCCGCAACGACACGCAGGTTCGCGCGTACGCCGACCGCGTGCTGCGCGGCGACCTCCCGATCGCCACGGGCCGCGCGATCGACGACGAGGAGTGGCTGGCGATGTCCTACGCCACCGGGTTGCGTAGCGGCCGCGTGGAGGATCCCGCCTTGCACGCGATCGCCGTCGGCAAGCCGCGGCTCTCGGCGCATTATCGGGCGCTGACGAGCAGGCTGGCCGGGCTGGGCACCCTCGAGCCGTATGCCGACTGCGAGGGCAGGGAAGGGTTGCGGTTGACCCCGCTCGGCCGGCTGTTCGAGGACGAGACGCTCGCGCTGTTCTTCAGCCCGGCCGTCAAGCGCATCTTGACGGCGCCCCCGAAACCGGCGGTTTCGCTCGTGCGGATGCCAGCCAAAACCGCTGCGGTCCCGTCGATGACGCGCGTCTGATCTGCGCGTGGAGCCGACGGTGCGCGTCAATCGACGATGAACAGCTTGGCGCCGACGTCGGTGGACGAACGGTGGGGTTCCGTGTCGTCGGCAACCTGATAGCTCATGCCGGGCAGCAGCGTGAACGATCGGCCATCCTTGAGCTCGGTGTGCAGTTCTCCTTCGAGACACAAGAGGATGTGCCCCTTCGAACACCAATGGTCGGCAAGGTAGCCCGGCGTGTACTCGACCATGCGGACACGAATCGTCCCGAAGGTTTGCGTGCGCCAGTAGGCCGCGCCGCGTTCGCCCGGATATTCGACGCGATCGACCTGCGACCAGTTCGTGGTGCCAAAGGGAATGGCCGACATTTTCACGGTGACGACTCCAATTGCGCGCTCCATGCCTGAGCGTCCGATCAACTTTGTTGCGCTGGCGGGCCGGGCACGCGGGTGGGACTGCCGGGACGCGTGCGCAAATCGATGCGCGTCGCGAGATCCTTCCCGGTCAGGATACAACCATCGCCGGTGCCTCGTGAAACGGTGACGTCATTGCGGGGACACCGGCCCGGCGAACTCGGCCGGATCGCGATTGCAGGATGCAGCCGCATGACCAGTCAGCGAACCTGCCGCGTCGTCAACTCCAGCCGTTCCGCAGCACGCCATGGCTTGAGCTTACTGTCCGCCACGTCCTGAATGACCTTGAATCGGTCCAGTTCGCGCATCGTCAGTGTCACCAATCCGGCTGGCTGCATGGTCGGCTCCGCGCTTGCTCAACGAGCCGTCCAGCATGCCAGCAGTCAAAAACACGACATCTGTAAATAGCCAGAACACGACATTAGGATATGGCCGCTACAAGCAATGTCATACCCGGATTCAGATGTCCACCTTCCAGCCATTTAAAAATGTCCGGTTTTAAGGTTGTTTTTGCTGCGTCTTTTTCCTCGTTTTGAGCATTACGCAGTGTCGAAGGTCGGCGCCTGAAC